>JAKJER010000076.1 GCA_022705325.1 Planctomycetota bacterium
TGCGCCACGGTTAACGTACACTCCTGAGCGATCACGCGATGCCTCCATGGGGGGAGGCATCATACCCGGCAGGGATGACATAATCGCTGTGGCGTTAAGGGGTGTCATAATCGCTGTGGCACGACAGAGTCTGCGTCAAGATCGCCCGGGCCAGGCCCGCCCGCTTCCTGGACCACTGAAGTGACCAGGCCGGGGTCTATTCCTTGGCCAGTTCGTCGGCGACTTTGTGGAAGTACTTAGCCGACTCGGCGATCTCGGGCGAGGAGTTGTCCCAGTTGTGCTCGTACTCGACGCAGAAGGCCCCGCGGAACTTCTGGCGCTTGAGTTCGGCGAGCATGGCCTTGACGTTGCACACGCCGGTGCCCCAGGGCACGTCGTGGGCCTTGCTCTTGGTCTTGCCGTCGCCCTTCTCGTTGACGTCCTTGAAGTGGAGGTTGATGATCCGCCCTTCGAGCTTCTTGAGGCACTCTACGGGGTCCAGGCCGGAGCGGGACCAGTGGCCGGTGTCGGCGCAGGCGCCGATCAGGGGCGAGCGTCCCTTCAGTGCCTCCAGCACGGCCTCGGGGTCCCAGTAACGGCTGGGCTTGGGGTGGTTGTGGATGGCCACCTTGATCTGGTACTCCTTGCAGAGCTTCTCGACGGTGTCCATGGCCTTGGGGTCGGGTTCGGCGATCAGGGTGTCGACGCCGAGCTTCTTGGCCATCTCGAAGACGACGCGGCTGGCGGCCTCGTCAGCGGGCAGTTGGACAACGCCCCAGTTGACCAGCTTGATGCCCGCTTCGTTGAGCTTCTTGCGGACCGAGGCCAGTTCCTCGTCGGTCATCAGGTGGGTGCGTTTCAGCTTGCCGCCGAGGTTGATCGAGCCGGAGACGCCCATGTACCGGATGCCCAGGGCCTTGGTCTTGTCGACGGCCTCGGGGAAGGGGAAGTTCTTGAAGGTGTAGGCGTGGATGCCCAACTGCCAGCCGAGCTTGTCGGCGCCGGACTCCTGGCCCTTTGCCAATGGGGCGGCGCCCAGGATCAGGCCGGCCAGGATCAACGGGATGAGTCGCTTCATCGTAGTACTCCACTTGGGAAGGTCGTCTCGCGGCCCTTTGCCGCAATCCAGTCGGCAGGATACCGCAAGCTCCAAGCGGGGGCAATGGCCAGGAAGAGGGGAACCAGGAGCAACGGTCCTGGCGGCCCGGAAGGGCTGTACGCCCGTGTGCCAATAGTGCGGGCGCCCGCGTGATCCTTCGAGGTGCTCTTCGCTCGAAGCGTTCCACGCAAGCGCCCGCGTTCTGCCCAACGGGACGTATGGTTAGTGATAGCTGAATTCGGGCCACAATCCCCTTGCCCAGCATGGGGCCTGCTCGGGGTGTTCCGCTTGGCCGGATCGCACCGGAGGGGCGGAGCCCACCCAGGCGACCATGCGCCGGATCTTGGCCAGGGCTTCCATCTGCTGGTGCTTTTCCTGCTCGATCACGTTGCGGTTGGGCGCCGGCCCCCGTGCCTCGATCACGGCCAGTGTTGTACTCATAACGGCCTCCAAGGCGGTAGTCCGCGTTGCTTCTTCATCATTATACGGGGGCAGTCAAGTGGAAGTTCAGGCCCGGCGCCAAATGGGTGCAAACCCGCCGTCGCGATAGGGGAAAACCGGACGCGCGAGGTGGAACTTGCCCCGCGAGAATACAGGACAATCGACAACCCGGACCCACCGATGGTATAGTCCCGGCTATGAGAATCGTCGCACACGGGATCGACATGGTGGACTGCCAGCGGCTTAAAGAGTCGGTGGAGCGGTTCGGTAAGAGGTTTCTGGACCGCGTGTTCACGCCTCTGGAACAGGAGTACTGCCTGGGCAAGAAGCGGGAGATGGAGCACCTCTCGGGGCGGTTCGCGGCCAAGGAGGCGGTCCTGAAGGTGCTGGGCACGGGCTGGCGGGACGGGATCAACTGGACGGACATCGAGGTCCGCAACGCCCCGTCGGGCCAACCGAGTGTCCACCTCAGCGGGCGCTGTCGGGAACTGGCCGACCAGCAAGGCCTGGCACGCATCCTGATCTCCATCAGTCACATCGAGACCCACGCCATTGCCTCGGCCATCGCGGCCGCTGAGGACTCCGGCGGGGCGTTGGGCATAGGTGATTGACGAGGCGCCATCGGCATGGACCCCACCGACCGCAGCACGCGAGAGCCGACGATCTTCCTCTCGGCCGCCGAGGCCAGCGGGGACGAGCACGCCAGTCACCTGGCCGCCGCCCTGCGCCGCCGCCTGCCCCAGGCCCGCCTGGTGGGGGTCGGCGGGCCCAAGACGGCCGCCGCCGGCTGTGAGGTCCTGCTCGACATCACCGAGCAATCCTCCATGGTGGGGGCGGCCTTCAAGCGACTGCCGTATTACATTCGCCTGGTCAAGCGGCTGAAGGCCCTGGTGCGGGAGGTGCGCCCCGACCTGCTGGTGCCTACCGACTCGCCCGCCCTGAACTGGCACCTGTGCCGGGCCGCCAAGGACTGCGGGGCCAGGGTGTTCCATTACATCGCGCCGCAGGTCTGGGCGTGGGCCCCGTGGCGGGTCAAGCGGCTGCGGAGGCTGAGCGACTTCGTCGCGTGCATCCTGCCCTTCGAGGAGCGATACCTCCGCGACCGCGGGGTGCCTGCCTGCTACGTGGGCCATCCGCTGTTCGACACCCTGTCCACGCCGGGCGAGCCCATGCCCGACCTGGTCGAGGCCTGGGCCGAGGGAAGCTGGCGCGTGGCCCTGTTGCCGGGCAGCCGGACGGCTGAACTGCGCAACCACAGCCGGGCCCTGGCCCAGACCGCCGACGCCATCCGCCATCGCTGGCCTGCCGCCCGGTGTGTCTTCACCGCCCGCACGGAGGCCGCCGCCCAGGCCATCCGCCGGCACAGCGGGCGAAGCGACCTGGAGATCGTCGTCGGCCAGACGCGACAGACGCTGGAGCAGTCGCACTTCGCGGTGGCCGTCAGCGGCACGGTGACGCTCGAGGTGGCCAACTACGGCGTGCCCATGCTCATCGTCTATCGCGAAAGCCCCCTGCTGTACCGCCTGGTCAAGCCTATGTTCCGCACGCCGTATCTCTCGCTGGTCAACATCCTGGGGGGGCGATGCGTCGTCCCCGAATTGATGCCCTGGTCGGGCAGCGTGAAACGGCTGGCCAACCTGGCGGTGGAGTTGATGAACGACTTGGGATGGCTGTACGAGACCCGCCAGGCCCTGCTCGACCTGACCGCCAAACTCCGGCCCCCGCCCGGCCAGACCGCCAGCGGCAACGCAGCCGAACTGATCGCCCGGATGCTCTCCTGAATGCGGCCTCCGCAACCTGCCTACCGGCAGGCAGATTCGCAATTCAATGCGTCCCCACGCCGTCCTGGTACTTGGTCATTTCCCGCTGGACGTTGATGAGTTGGCGGTTGAGTTCGGCGATGCGGGCGGTCAGGGCGCGGACCTTGTCGGCCTGCCTGTCCTTCTGGGCGGCGCGGAGCAGTTCCTGGGTGGCCTTGATGTCGTCCTTGATGGAGTCGGCCCGCTCGATCAGATCGCTGGTCTTGCCGAAGTTGGGCGTGCGGGCCGCCTCGACGGCCACCGGGGCCTTCTGCCGCGGGTCCTTGTACAGGTGGACGTTGTCGTAGAGGTACGTCCCCGGCGGCCAGTACGAGTAGACCTGGATGGACAGGTACTGCACGTTGTCGGGCAGGCCGCCGCGGGGCGGGACGACGCCGGCCTCGTGCTTCCAGCCGTCGCCAATGGGCTTGCCCTCGCCCAGGTTGAGGAACCAGCGGTAGCACTCGCGCCGGTAGCGCTCGGGGTACTTGCGGGAGTCCTCGCGGATCATTTGTTTCTGCCGGGCCGGCGGGAGCTTGGCGAAGGCCTGCGGGGTGATCTTCAACTGCACCATCGACACCTCGGGCAGCCCGTCGGCTTGGTCGCCCCAGTCGCGGTAGCCCTTGATGAAGATCTTGCCGCCCGGCGTCTTGCAGTCGGCGGTCAGCCAGTACCGCTGGCCGGGCGTGGCCTTGATCCAGTCGCTGCGATAGTGGACGCCTTCCAGCCCGCCCACGCATCCGTAGCTGGTATCGGTGGCGATCTTGGGCGGGTGGAGCGGGTTGGCCAGCCCCAGCCGCAAGGCCCGCGTGTACTCCAGCCACGGGTCGCGGGCCAGGTCCGTCCGCACGCGCAGGATCGTGCCCCGAGCCGACGGGCCCCGCTCCAGGAAGGTGCTGACGTTGTCGGGGTGGTCCCAGCCGAGCCGTCCCCGCTCGAACGTGCCGTTGACGTTGACCGGCGGGTCGGGGAACTTGTCCGGTTCGAGCTCGTCGCCCACCTGGGGGGCCACCCATTCCTTCTCGCCTCTCAGCCGCTCGACGATTTGGCGGGCCATCTCGCCGCGGGCCCGCTCGGTGCTGTCGCTGATCTTGAGCGACCACTGGTCGCTCTTGTCGGGATTCCGCAGGTCGATGCACCGTACGTCGGCGGTGAAGGTCGAGCCGCTCTTGACCAGCGTGCCGTAGATGCCGACCTGCATGGCCATCTTCTTCATGTTGGCCAGCACGTCCTCCTGCCTGGCGTCCGCGGGCGTGGGCGTGGAGAAGTCCTGCGTGGTCGGCCCGTCCAGCACGTCGAACTCCAGGTGGCGGGCCAGGCGCAGGCGCAGACTGTCGGAGACCTTGGCCCCGTAGGCGCCCTCGGCGCAGTGGAAGTCGTAGATGATGATCTTGATCTTGGGCTTTTCGTCAGCCGCCCGCGCCGGCTGGGCCGGCCACGCCACCGCCGCACTCAGCAGGACGACCATCGTCACGCAAGCTTTCATCTCACTCTCCGCGATTGGCGACCGCTGCTCATGGGCAACCGGCCACCGGGTACTGGCCGCGCGCCACAGGCTGCTGGCTACGGGCCACTGGCTACAGGCTACTGTTTCTTCCGCGCCTCCCGCTCGATCACGTCGCTGGTGCGCCCGAAGTTGGGCGTGCGGGCCTTCTCCTCGTCCAGCGGGGCCTTCTGGTTGGGATCCGCGTACAGGTGGACGTTGTCGAACAGGTAGGTTCCCGGCGGCCAGTACGCGTAGACCTGGATCTGGAGGTACTTCACGGTGGCCGGCAGGCCTCCGCGGGGAGGGCAGGGGGCGGCGTAGTGCTGCCAGGTGTCTTCCTCGTTGCGGCAGGCGAGGTACCAGCGGAAGACTTCGCGCCGGTAGCGGTCCGGGTTCCTGGCCGCGTCGGTCGCGATGAGCTGCTTCTGCCTGGCGACCGGCAGGCGGGCGAACTGCTGGGGCGTCATCTTCATCTCCACCAGCGTCTGCTCGGGCAGCGCGTCGGCGCGGTCGCCGAAGTCCGCGTAGCCCTTGACGAAGATCTTGGGAAAGAAGATCCCCGCCGTCTTGCCCTTCATGTCGGCGACCATCCAGTACCGCGCGCCGGGCGGGGCCTGGATCCACTCGCTGCGGTAGTGGGCGCCTTCCAGGGCGGCCACCGAGTTGGCGTAGCTGGTGTCCTTGGCCAGGGCAGGGGCGTCCTCGGGTTTGGCCTGTCCGAAACGGAGCTTGCGCTGATACTCCAGCCACTTGTCCCGCTCGACGTCGGTGACGAACTTCAGCACCTTGCCCCGTCCTGAAGGACCGTCCACGATGAACGTCGTGGCCCGGTCCGGCGCCTGCCAGCCGGTATGCCCGGTCTCGAAGTCTCCGTTAAGGTTGATCGCCTTGCCGAAGTTCGTCGGCGCGGCGTCGTCGCCGTACTCGGGCGGTTTCCAGTTGGCCTGCTTGCGGATGGCCTCGACGACCTGGGCGGCGATCACCCCGCGGGCCCGCTCGCCCGAGCCGCTGAACGCCTTGGTCCACGAACTCGGCTTGGCCGGGTCGGCCAGGCCCACCACCACGATCTCCGCGGTGATCGTGTCTCCGCTCTTGTCGACCGTGCCGTACACGCCGAGCTTGGCCTTCAGCCGTCCCTTGAGCATCTCGACAACCTTGGCCTGGTCAGTCTCCTTGCCCAGGCCTTCCTCGGCGATCTCCTCGCTGGAGATACGGTCCAGCACGTCGTACTCGTGGCGGCGCAATCCCAGACGGACGCTGTCGGCCAACTGGGCGCCGTAGCGTCCCCCCGCGAAGTTGAACACCACCGCCGGAATCTTCTCCTCGCCCCAGGCGTCCGCCGACCAGGGCATCGTCGCCGCCATCAGGATGACAACCGCCGCTCGTTTCATGCGTTACTCCGGTAAGGTTGGTCCATACGAGTATAAACGCGTCGGAAAGCCCGCGGAAGGCCTTCGGTGGGCTTTATTCCCGGCGGGATTCAGAGCACAGGAGTCCTCCATGAGACCATGCACGTTCTTCGCGATGGCGCTGCTGCTGACGGTTTCCGCGAACGCTCAACCTGTGGCCGTTCCCAACGGCGACTTCGAGCGGGGCTCGCAGAAAGACGTTCCCGGCTGGACGCTCGAAGGGGGTCTGGACGGCGGCATCGGCACGGACCGCCCAGCCGAGGGCAAGGGGTGCCTGACCATCCGCGGCGACGGCAAGGCCAGCGGCGCCTGGCTCAGCCAGCCGCTGGAACTGAAGCCCTCCTCGTTGTACGTGCTGGCGTTCCTGGCCCGCGGGGCCGGGAGCGGGGGCACGCCCACCACCGGGACGACCTTCTGCAACATGGACCTGGGCAAGATCAGCCCCCAGTGGACGGTCCTGGAGAGCTTCTTCTTCACTCCGCGCGAGATCGCGCCGCATCATGCCCGCCTGCGCTTCGGCCAGTGGGAGGTCAAGGGCGCGACTGTCTATGACAACGTCCAGGTTCATCACGCCCAGGCCGCCCACGAGCGCAAGGGCGACCTGGAACTGGGCGAGGGCGAGAGCGTGGAGGGCAACCAGTACCGGTTCCACGCGCCCCTGGGCGGGCGCGGGCGACACTTCAGCCGCCCCCTCCACAGTCACAACACCTTCTTCAATTCCAACCGCTGGTGCTTCGGCGCCGGCGGCGACGTGATCTACCGCCACCAGGTCGGCTCGCGCAAGCAGACAGCCGCCGAGTTGAGCCTGGGCGTGACGTACTACGCCGGCGGCGAACTGGTGGTCGAGGCGTCGCGCGACGGCAAGAGCTGGACGGAACTCGGCCGGATCGGCGACAACTCCAGCCGTACGTTCGCCGTTCCTGCTTCGCTCCTGCCCGCCGACGCCGTGTGGGTCCGCCTGCGCGGGCAGCGGAAGGGCGACAAGGGCGGCTGCTCGATCCAGATCAGCGACTACGGCTACAGGGCGACGGTGGACGGTTCGCCGGAGCGGCTGCGCGGGCGGACGCACTACTTCGGCATTCTGGCCGGCGAGGCGAAGGCAGACGTGCGGATCGAGTCGGTCGGTACGGGCCTGCCCGGGGCGGACAACCAGGTGGTGGTTCGATCCGCGGGCGCTACCGTTCTGCCTTCGCTCGAGGTCGCCGTCTGCCCCAGCGGCGTCCAGCCGACGCGGTGGACGGCGGGGGAGGTCCGCCAGGGGCGGGCGGTCGCGCCGTATGACGTGCCCACCGCCGGCCCGTGGGACCTGTGGATCAAGGCGGGGGAGTTCCAGGCCGTGACTTCGCTGCACGTGCCCGAACTGCACAACGCTTCGTACGGTCTGGCCCTGCCGTCGTCCTCGGAGGCGGTGGCCCTGTGGTGGGCCTCCAGCGGGTGGAAGGTCAGCAAGCTCCGCCCCGCGCCGAAGGCCGGGTCCCAGGCGATGGTGATCCGGACGGCCCGCAACGAGGCCGAGGCCGCCCAGGTCGTGCTCCGCCCCGCCAAGCCGCTCAAGGGTCTGACCGCCCGGGCGACCGCGTTGAAGGGTCCCGGCGGGGCAGCGTTAGACCCCTCCACCGTCGAGATTCTGCGCGTGCAGTACCTGGACGTGACCGTGCCGACCGACGTCAGCAGTGTGGCCGGCGACTGGCCCGATCCGCTGCCCCCGCTGGACGGGCCGCTGAACGTCGAGGCGGGAACGAACCAGCCGCTGTGGGTCCGGGTGAAGGCGCCGCGCGACGCCGCGGCGGGAACCTACGAGGGCCGGATCGAGTTGAAGGCGGACGGCTACTCCGCGATCGTCCCTCTCCGCGTGGAGGTGTTCGACTTCGCCTTGCCTGACCGCATGACCTGCCAGACGAGTCTCGGCTTCGGCGTGCACCGGATGTGGCAGTACCACAGGCTCACCAGTGACGCCCAGCGGCGCGAGGTGCTGGGCAAGTACCTGGCCAGTTTTGCATCGCATCACATCTCGCCCTATGACCCCGCTCCGATGGATCACTTCCGCGTGCATTGGCCCAAGGCGGTCTCGCGGTGGCGCGGCGGGCGGACCGACCGCGGCGAGAAGCACGCCGGCGCCGGCTCGCTGCTGGTGGTGGACGACAACGACAAGGCCCCGCTGTCGGCCTCGTACGAGGGGCGGATCGCGATCCCGCCTAAGGGGCTGCGCCTGCGGGTGTGGCACAAGGCCCCAGCGGGGCACAAGTTCATGTTCGCCCTCAACCACCACGACGCCAAGGGCGAGTGGATGAGCGGACGGAACCTCACGCTGGCGGTCGTGGGAACCGGCGACTGGGCCCAGTTCGATCGCACCATCACGGAGTTCCCCGACGCAGCCAGGTCGGTTACGCTGAATATCTATCCGGCCATGTGGTCGGAGGGGGGCGAGGGCACGGGCAAGGTGTGGCTGGACGACCTGTCGCTGCGCGAGCCGGACAGCCAGCGCGAACTGATCGAAGGTGGCGACTTCGAGCCACCCTCGCCGGAGCAACTCCAGCCGCGGATCGACTGGGACGACTGGGACGCGGCCATGAAGGTCGCCATGGAGCAGTACCACTTCAACTCGTTTATGGTCCCGATCCACGGCATGGGCGGCGGGACGTTCCATGAGCGGTACGAGCCGAGCCTGCTGGGCTACGGCGAGAACGATCCGGAGTACAAGGCCCTGTTCACCTCGTATTGCCGCCAGGTCCAGGAACACCTCCGCCAGAAGGGCTGGCTCGACCGGGCGTTCGTCTACTGGTTCGACGAGCCGGACCCCAAGGACTACGAGTTCGTCAACAAGGGTTTCGCCCGCCTCAAGGCGGCCGGGCCGGACCTGACGCGGATGTTGACCGAGCAGGTGGAGGACGCCCTGATCGGCGGGCCGAACCTGTGGTGCCCGGTGAGTTTTCACTACGACCACGACCGGGCCGAGAAACGCCGTGCCGCCGGAGAGCGGTTCTGGTGGTACGTCTGCTGCGGGCCCAAGGCCCCGTACGCGACGCTGTTCCTGGACCACCCCGCCGTCGAGCTGCGGGTGTGGCTGTGGCAGACGTGGCAGCGCCGGATCGACGGCATCCTCGTCTGGGAGACGGTCTACTGGCACAGCCCGACGGCGTATCCAGGCAAGGAGTTGCAGAACCCCTACGAAGATCCCATGAGTTGGGTGAGCGGCTACAGCACGCCCAAGGGCGCCCGCCGGCCGTGGGGCAACGGCGATGGGCGATTCCTTTACCCGCCGCCGGCCGCGGTGGACCCCAAGGCCGCCGGGCCCGTGCTGGACGGGCCTGTCGAGTCCATCCGATGGGAGATGCTCCGCGACGGCATCGAGGATTACGAGTACATGGTGATCCTGCGCCGGCTGCTGGACGGGCCAGCCGGCAAGAAGCTCTCGCCGGACGAGCTGGCGAAAATGAAATCACTCCTGGACGTTCCGGAGGAGATTTCCAAGGACATGACTCGCTTCACGCGCAGGCCCGAGCCGATCGAGCGTCACCGCGAGCAGGTGGCCAGGGCGATCGCCGACTTGAGCGGAAGATGAGTTCGATCGGCACTGCAGGATGTCTGTGTCGATCCCGCAACTCTCGTTGCCTGCTTCAATCCGCCCCCGCTCGTTTGAGTTCGTCCAGCCGCTGTCGCAGTTCGTCCGCCGAGTGGGCCGGGGCAAGGCACGCGCCAGAGCGACAGACGTAGGCCAGGGGGCGGTTGTTGGCCTGGTAGCCCAGGTGGGCAAGTAACGCGAGATGGTCGTTGCGTGCAGGGTCGATCGCGATGACGTATCCGCCCGGTACGTAGGTGCGGCGGGCGTGGTCGCTCAGGTCACGCGCGATCGGGTCGGCCGGCGTGCCGATGACGGTGACGGTCCTGGGCCCGCGGAGGGCCTGTTCGACGGCCTGGGCCCAGCCAGCCAGAAAGGCGCCCCACTGGCGAGAGACAGCTCCCGTCAGGCTGTCCAGGGCTCGTCGGCCGGCCTGGCCGTAGCGGGTCTGGCCGGTCAGGTGGGCCAGGTCGATCAGTCCCTGGGCGGCCACCGAGGCGGCGCTGCGGACGGGCGAGTCCTCCCATGCCCGCAGGGGCGGCACAGCCGCCGGGCCGGTCGCGCCGGCGGGCAGGTTGCGGAACGCCCCGTCGCTCTCCGTCAACTCGGCCAGGACGTAGTCGGCCAGCTTCCGGGCGGCCTCCAGGTAGCGATCCTCGGACGTTGCGGCAGTGGCGTGCAGCAGGGCTCGCAGCATCCAGGCCTGGTCGGCCAGGGCTCCGACCCGTCGCAACCCGCATTCGTCGCGGTAGTGGGCAAAGACGCCCCGCCCATCTCGAAGGTCGTTCAGCAGGGCGTCCAGCGCGGCCAGCGCGTCGTCGCGGGCGTCGTTTCGACCCAGCCGCTGCCACGCGGTCAAGCACGCGTCGATCAGCATCCCGTTCAGGTCGGCGAAGACGGTCCTGTCCACGGCCGGCGCGGGCCGCTCCAGCCTCGCTTGCAGCAGGCGGCGGCGTCCGGCCTCCACGCGGCGTTTCAACTCCTCCTCCCCGATCTGCATCATCCGGGCCTGCTGGGCGAGAGTCTTGGGCGTGTGCAGCACGTTTCGCCCAGGCCGGGCGAGCATGTCGCCCGCGTCGTCCACGTCGTACCAGGACGCCATCAATTGCTCGTCCTGGCCTCCGAGGGCGTCGCGGAACTTCGCGGCGGTCCAGGTGAAGTAGTCCCCGTCGTCGCCGGGACCCAGGTCAGCGTCCTGGCTGGCGTAGAAGCCGCGACGGTCGTTGCCCAGCAAGACCGCGCGGACCCAGTCCAGCGTGTGCAGGGCCACGCTCCGAAAGAGCGGTCGCCCGGTCAGCGACCAGGCGTTGGCGTAGAGGCCCAGCAGAGCGGCGTTGTCGTAGGCCATCTTCTCGAAGTGGGGCACGTGCCAGCGGGCGTCGACGCTGTAGCGGTGAAAGCCGCCCGCGAGCTGGTCGTACACCCCGCCGCGAGCCATGGACTCCAGGCTGTGGACGACGATGTCCAGCGACCGGGGGTCGCCCTGCCAGCCTCGCTCCAGCAGCAACTCCAGGGCCGGAGTGTTGAAAAACTTGGGCTCCCGGCCGAAGCCGCCGTGCGTTTCGTCGTACTCGGCGTAGATGCCGGCCAAGACGAGGCCGACCTGATCGGCGGTTGCCGGCGCGGGGCGGGAGTACGCCTGGCTGAGCGTTCCAGCCAGTGATCGGCGGATGTCCTCGCCGGCGGCAGCGATTGCGGCGCGGTTGCGCCGCCAGTACTCCTCCAGCGAGGTCAGCACCTCGATCAGCCCGGCTGTCGCCCCGTAACGGGCGTCGGCCCGCGGGGGCAGGAAGGTGGCCTTATAAAGCACGTGGCCGTCGCCGGTCATGACGACGGTGAGCGGCCAGCCGCCCCCCTGGCTTCGGACCACAGGAACGGATCGCTGAAGGTAGGCGTCCAGCTCGCTGTTGCGGTCGCGGTCGATGCGGACGGAGACGAAACGGCACCGGACCAGATCCACGACGTTGGCGTCTTCGTAGGTCACGTGGTCCATGACGTGGCACCAGTGGCACCAGGTGGCCCCGCTGTCGACAAGGACGAGCTTATCTTCCCGACGGGCCCGCTCGAACGTGTCGGGCGACCAGTCAGCCCAGTGGATTTCGTTATGGGTTTTCATGGCAGTGGTCATTCGTTGTATTCCTCACGCCATTGTAGGTCCGCGGGAATCAGCCCGAGGGTCCCCGGAGGTCCACGTGACCGAGGCGGCTCGAACCGGTGCCGGCAGTCCCGTGGGTCGCGTGGGTTGCGCGGTCTCCTCCCGCTATAATCCAGGGAGGTGTGGCCATGGGAAGCGTTCGAGTCCTGTCCAGGTCAGGGGAGCCGTTTGAAGACCGCGTAGAGGCCGGCTGCATGCTCGCCGGCGCGCTGGACGAGTATCGCGGCGTCAACGCGGTGGTGCTGGGCGTGCCCCGCGGGGGCATGGTGCTCGCCTGGGAACTGGCCCGGCGGCTGGGCGCCCAGACGGACCTGGTGCTGGCCCGAAAACTGGGGGCCCCGGGCAACCCGGAACTGGCCATCGGGTCCGTCAGCGAGGACGGCCGGGCCTTCATTCACGACGAGGCCGTCGCCCTGACCGGCGCCTCCCGAGAGTACATCCGGATGGAAAAGGAGCGGGCCATGACGGAGATCGCCCGCCGTGCGGGCCGATACCGTCAGGTCTGCCCCAGGGTGGGCATCGCGGGTCGCAACGTCCTGCTGACCGACGACGGGGTGGCCACCGGGTCGACGATGGAGGCGGCTGCGTGGGCCGTACGACGCGACAACCCTGCCAAGGTGGTCATTGCCCTGCCCGTCGCGCCGGAGGACACGCTGCGCCGTCTGGCCAAGGGTGTCGACGAGGTCGTCTGCCTGCGATGTCCGCCGTGCTTCCAGTCGGTGGGGCAGTTCTACCGCTTGTTCGAGCAGGTCGAAGACGAGGCCCTGCTGGCCCTCTTGGAGGCCTGCACGAGGGAACGTTCGCGGTGAACCCGGGTGATCCGGGGGGCGGCGACGGGTCCAGGCCGGGACCGCGAATCGAACATCACCTCGCTTCGTCCGGCCCGATGTCCGGGGCCTTGCCCTTGAAGTCGTCGTTGATGCCAGGCAGGACGATGCCGGCGTCGATCAGCGCGGGGGCGAGCGACTGGGGGCTGGGCCCCGCGGACGTGTACGGCTCGACGTACAGGAGGTGACGGCCGAACGTGGGCGCGGGCAACTCCTCGAGCCTGTCGTATCGCTTGCCGCTCCACTTGACGAACGGCATCCGCGGGGCGAACAGATCGCAGTAGTCGAACGAACAGCCGATGGGGTGCTCGCGGGCGTCCTCGACGGCGTACTTGCGGGCCCGCAGGATGCAGTTGCGGAAGTGCATGTTGTCCCACGGCCCGCAGACGCTGGTGGCGCAGGAGTCGTCGCGGTCAGTCCAGCCCAGCGCGTGGTAGAGGTAGACCACCCCCTTGGAATCGACCGACAGCTTGACGGCGCCCTGCTTGAAGTTGACGTAGCGGTCGCGGACGACATAGACCGGGCCGACGGTGATGGGGGCCAGCGAGATGCCCTGGAGCGTGTCGCGCGTCTGGTTGTTCCAGAAGCGGACGTTCATGCAGGCGCCCTCAGGCTCCAGCGGGTCGTCGCCGATCTCGCTGAACCTGTTGTCGTGGATGTCCAGATCGCGGTTGAGCGACTCGTTTTCGAGATCGCCCCAGGTGCTGGCGTCGATGCCGTTGAAGAAGCCGCTGATCGTGTTGAAGCGGGCCACATTGCCCGCCCCGCCGCGGACGGAGATAGCCGAACCCTCCACGTCGTGGGCCTTGCATGCCTTCCAGGGCCAACTCCAGATGCCGCTGTCGCGGAAGGTGCAGCGTTCGACCAGGCAGTCTCGGGTGAGCGGCTTGCGGAGGCCCACGCCCGTCCGCATGGCCTCGAACGTGCAGCCGCGGATGACGATGTTGCGGCTGTTGACCACGTCGACGCCGCGGGAGTACCTGCCCCCGCCGAAGCAGCAGAACTCCAGCCCTTCGACGACCCAGTACCCGCAGTCTTGGAACGACAGGCCCAGTGGCAGGACGCCGGCGGCCAGGTCGCGGTCCTCCGGGGGCGACTCGCCGCCCGTCCGCACATAGAGCTTTCCGGCCTTGTCGTCGTGGAACCACGCGCGGTCGAGGGGCGGTCTGGCCGACGCGAGGGCCTGGAGCGAATCGTGATGGTACAGGCGGACGCCGCGATACGTGACCGTGCCGACGGTGCGTTTCTCGTCGGTGGCGAACGCGCCGGCGGCGTGGCGTCGCCAGGTCCGCGACTTCGCGCGAGCCTCGCCCAGCCGCGCAGCGTTGTCGCAGCCGACCAGCCGGACGCGAGGTCGCTGGTGCTCGACGTGGCCCCCCGGGCCGCCGACGAGCCGCTCCGCGTCGTCGCGGCGGAGCGTGATGTACGCGCCCGGCCGGCCGCTGCGACGAATGGTGACGCTCTCGAAGTAGTCGCCGTCGCGGAGGACGATGGTGTCGCCCGGTCCGGCCCGGTCCACCGCCTGCTGGATGGTGACGCAGACGTTCGCCTCGCCGGGGCGGCTGCGGCCGACGAACCACGTCGTGCCCGTGCCGGCCGGGAAGCGGTGGCTCCGGGTCCGCGTGGCGGCTGACAGCGGCGCGATCCGGGCCGGGGCGTCGCCGTCCGCGAACGTCACACGGACCTCCAGCGGTTGGTCGCTCTGAAGGTGGAAGATCGATCCGGCCAGCCGGCCCGGCGCGGTGCGGGTCAGCGGATGCCCCGGCCGCCAGTCGCCGCCGCCGGCGCGGTACTCCATGCGGGCGGTCGCGTTGGCATTGGCGTCGCCTTCGTAGAACGCGTAGACGCTGGCGGCGTTGAAGTTGGCGGACAGTTCCAACCTGGTCGGTCTGACCGCGTTGTCGGCTGCCGCGGCGGGCAAGGCGGACAGTAGCAGCAGGACGGGCATAATCATGCGGACGCAGGTGGGTTGGGCTGGGTATGCTCGCATGAGCCTACTGTAGCCGCCGGCGGGCGCTGCGTCCACGGCAAAGGTCTTCACCGAGCGCAATGCCTGTTCTATAATGGGCTTGGAGAGATCGCTCATGAACAGAACATTGTGGATCGCCGCGTTGGGGTTCTTGGTTCCGCCGGCCGCCGCGTCGGCGCAACTTCCGGGTCTTGAGGACGCTGGCTCGCCGCCGACGATGACCGCACGGCCCCTGGCCTCTCACGCTCAGGTGACGCCGGGCTCGCGCCTGGACGTTGCCATCAATGCCACCATCGCGGACAAGTGGTTCTACTACAGCCCCGACCCGGGCAAGAACGAGCTGTTCGAGCCTACGCCCGCCGGAATGGTCGTGCAGGCGCCGGGCCTGGAAGCCCGCCAGCCGCTCTGGCCGATGGACAAGCCTCACCACTACCAGTTCAGCGACCAGAAGTTCGTCAACAACGGCTATGAGGGGCGGTTCGTGGTGTTCGTCCCGGTGCTCGTACCGAGCGACGCCGCCAGGGGCAGGCACACGATCTCGCTTCGCCTGACCGGACAGGTCTGCGGAGAGGACCTGTGCGTTCCTCTGGAGGGTGCCAACACGGTGGAGGCCAAGGTCGAGGTCGAGGTGGGCGACACCATGGCGCCCAACCCCCAGTGGACGGCTGACTTGGCCGATAGGCTGGCCCAGGCCGTGCCGGCGGACACGCTACGGATGCGCCATCGGCCCGC
>JAKJER010000010.1 GCA_022705325.1 Planctomycetota bacterium
TGAAGAAGCAGTACGTACCCAACTTTTTGCGCCGTGTCACGCGTCTTCGCTTCGGCTCGCTGCGCTCGCCTCCGCTCCGCCGCGTGACACGATCATCAAAACTTACACACAACTAGTTACACTACTCTTGCCGCCGGGGCGGCCATCCCGGCCGCTCTGTGCCCGCTTCCACTGCACCATCATACCAAGAGTCCCCCCTCCGGCCCAACCCCTCTGACGAAAGAAGACCCGGCGAACGTGCCAGCCGGGGACGAGAGCCGGGCGAACCGGCAGGACACGCGGCGGACCGTGCGGCATGGGAGGCTACTGAGGCCTGACGATGTCCGTCCGTACGGTGGGCTGGAAGTAGCGGGCCCACTTGAGCAGGAACAGCTCCGGCAGGGGCACCCGCCGGGCCGAGCCGTCGCAGAAGCCGTTGCTGACGGCGAAATCGTGGCGGTCGATCATCACCCGCCCCATGAACTCGCAGCTTCGCACGGCTGAGACGTGCACGGAGGTCCCGTACCAGTAGCTTCGCGGGGGCGGGTCGGTTTCCAGCGGCCAGTGCCCCACCCAGGGCGAATCGGTGACGGTGGGCGTGTCGGGGGCGGTGGTGGCGTGGGTCCGCCAGAAGAACGTCTCGAACGACTGGCCCGTGACCGGGTCGGTCTGAAGGAACTGGCTGTAGTACGACCCGCTGCCCGAGGCGGGATCGTTGGGCGTCAGCCACAGGTTCATGCCGTAGCTGCCCGTGTAGGGATTGCGGCGCCAGTTGGTGTCGACGGCGCCCCACCCGCCCGTGGACGTCTTGTCCACGCGGGGGCAGAAGCGAATCTCATGGATGTTGTGGTACGGGATGAGGTTGTCATACCAGTAGTAGCCGGAGATGTGGTTGAACAGCCAGAAGCGCCCCTTGTTGTGATCGCAGTACATGCTCATGGCCTTGCTGAACTGGCCGGTGTTGGAAATGCAGACGGTGACGCGGACCTGGTCCTTGGCCCGGCTCAGCGTGGGGGCCAGAAGGCTAAGCAGAAGACTGAGGATGGCGATAACCACCAGCAGTTCAACCAGGGTGAAGCCTCGACGCCATCGTGTCCTTGTCGCGACCATACGGGACCCGGAAACACAAGAAGGAGTGTGTCTCTATTCTACGGGCAACGGATGGCGCGTGTCCACATCAATAGACCTGCGGGGGGGACGCAACGGCCGGCGGAACGGGCTAGAACTGATGCAGGAACCGCACGTCGCTCTCGAAAAGCAGGCGGATATCGGGGATGGCATGCTTGCGCATGACCATCCGCTCGATGCCCAGGCCGAAAGCGTAGCCGGTATAGCGCTCGCTGTCGTAGCCGACGGCCTCCAGGACGTTGGGATCGACCATGCCGCAGCCGCCCAACTCGATCCAGGCCTTGCGCCCGTCGTCGTAGTGGAACTCGATATCGACCTCGGCCGACGGTTCGGTGAAGGGGAAGAAACTCGGGCGGAACCGGGTGCGGACGTCGGGCCCGAAGTAGGCCTTGCAGAACTGGTCCAGGGCCGTCTTGAGGTCGGCCATCGACACGCCCTCGTCGACGTAGAGCCCCTCGACCTGGTGGAACATGAACGAATGCGTGGCGTCGACGGTGTCGGGGCGGTAGACCCGCCCGGGGGCGATGATCCGCACGGGCGGCTGCTGCGACTCCATCACGCGGATCTGGACGGTGGAGGTCTGGGAGCGGAGCATCGTCCGCTCGTCGATGTAGAAGTTGTCCAGCACGTCCCGGGCCGGGTGATGGGCCGGGATGTTGAGGGCCTCGAAGTTGTGTCGTTCGTCCTCGACTTCCGGCCCGTAGGCCACGGTGAAGCCCATGCGGCCGAAGATCTCGCAGATCTGGTCGATGGTCTGGCTCAGGACGTGGGCGTGCCCGATGCGCGGACGGCTGCCGGGCAGGGTGACGTCGACGCCGGCCAGGACCCGCGGGCGGGCCACGGAGGCGAAGGCGGCCAGGGCGGAGTCGAAGGCCTGTTGGAGGATCTGCTTGAGTTCGTTGGCGGCCTTGCCGGCAGCGGGCTTGTCGGCCTTGGGCACGTCCTTGAGCTTCTGCATGGCGCTCTTGACGGCGCCCTTGAGACCGAGATAGCGGATGCGCCAGGTCTCCAGGGCCTGCGGGTCGCGGGCGGCCTGCAACTCCTGCCTGGCCTGGGCGATCAAGTTCTGGATGTCATCGAAGAACGACATAGCCTCACCGGAGATCGGCCCGAGCGGGGCGTCGAGAGGCCGGCGGCGACATCGTCGGCGCCCCGCTGGGGCTCGCTGTTCGTTTCGTCCCGTTTCCGGGGGCTCGCGAGCCTGCTAGGTCGCCTGCGCGGGCAGCTTGGCCTTGGCAGCCTCGACAAGCTGGTCGAAGGCAGCCGGGTCGGCGATGGCGATCTCGCTGAGCATCTTGCGGTTGAGGGTGATGCCCGCTTCGGCCAGGGCGAACATGAACTGGCTGTAGCGAAGGCCCCTCTGGCGGCAGGCGGCGGTGATGCGGGTGATCCACAGGGCGCGGAAATCGCGCTTGCGGCGGCGGCGGTCGGCGGTGGCGTGCATGCCGGCCCGCCAGGTCCGCTGGATGGCCAGCCGGTAGCGGCGGCTCATCGCTCCGCGGAACCCGCGAGCGGCCTTCAAGACCTTCTTGTGCTTCTGACGGCGGGCGGCGCCCTTACGTACGCGTGGCATGGTGCAACTCCTTCACTGGCGTCGGATGGGCCCCAGCCCGGAGGCGGCGTCGACTAGACGCGGGGTGTCCGAACCGGTCGGACACGGGGCTGGATGTTCCAAAGCCGCTCTCGGCGGCTGCGCCCTAAGGGGCTCCCATCGCGACAATCGGGTTGTCGATTACATTCCCAGCATCCGCTTGACCTGGTCCTCAAAGCTCTTGTTGAGCGTCTGAGGCTTGCGGTAGCTGCGGAGCTGTTTGGGCGACTTGCGGGACTTCAGGTGGCCCGAGCCGGGCTTATATTTCATGACCTTCCCGCGAGCGGTGATCTTGACGCGCTTGGCGATCGATTTCCTGGTTTTGGGGCCGTTAGCCATTGCGAAACCTCTATCTGTGTTTCCAGCCTGACGTAAAGACCGCTCAGTATACCAAAGCCTGCCGGGAAGTAAAGCCCCATTCGATTGAAAACTGACAATCGTTCGTGGCCAGGGAACGGCCTGGTCCGGCAGACCTAGGCGGGCTGGTTCTGTTCCTCGGCAGTCGCCTGGGCAGGCTGGGCGTCCGGGACCGGCGGCGAAGCGGGCTTGGGCGGCTTGTTCTCGCCCTTGGGCTTGGCCTCCGGCTTTTTCGGCACACCTGACGGGGCCAGCAGCATGGTGATCCGGCGTCCTTCGCGACGGAAGTGCTGCTCGACCTTGGCCACCTCCGCCAGTTGTTCCTGGATGGACTGGAAGATCTTCTGGCCCTCGTCGATGTGGGCCAGTTCGCGCCCGCGGAAACGGAGGCTGAACTGCACCCGGTCGCCGCGCTCGAGGAATTCCCGGGCATGGCTGATCTTGATGCCCAGGTCGTGCTCGCCGATCTTGGGCGTCTTGATGCGGATCTCCTTGAGTTCGGTCTCGTGGCGATGGGCCTTGGACTTCTGCTCCTTCTTCCGCTGGGCGTACTTCCACTTGCCGTAGTCCATGATGCGGCAGACGGGCGGCTTGGACATGGGAGAGACCTCGACCAGGTCCAGTCCCGCGGCCTGGGCCCTCGACAGGGCATCGCGGACCTCCACGATTCCGATCTGCTGGTCGCTCTCGTCGATCAGGCGGATCGGGGAGATCCGAATCTGCTCGTTGCAGCGAAGGTTCTTGCTGATAATCCGTCTCCTCTAGTACAGGTTCTGCCGGTGGGTCTGCCGGCCCGCCGCGGGCCGGGTCTCCGCCGACTCGTTCATTCCAGTTCGTTCTTTCTGCGCTGCCCGCGGAAGGCCTTCCGCGGGGCTTTCGTTCTATGCCCCAGGGGCGCCGGACAGCGGACTGGCGCCCTTGCTGTCCACCTCGAGCCGCAGGCCCGCCACCAGGTCGTCCAGGGGCTTGGCGCCCAGCTCGCCCGCCGAGCGGCTGCGGACGCTGACGGCGCCGGCCTCTTGCTCCCGCGGGCCGATGACGGCCATGTAGGGTACTTTGTCTAACGTAGAGCGACGGATCTTCGCGCCGATCTTCTCGCTGGAGTCGTCGAACTCGCTTCTCAGCCCCGCCTCGCTCAGGCGGCGATGGACGCTGGCCGCGTAGTCGGCCACCTTCTCGCTGACCGGAAGCACGGCCACCTGCACGGGGGCCAGCCACAGCGGGAAGGCCCCGCCGAAATGCTCGATGAGGATGCCGATGAACCGCTCGGGCGAGCCCAGGGGGGCGCGGTGCACCATGACCGGACGGTGCGGGGCGTTGTCGGCGGCGATGTACTCCAGGGCGAACCGCTCGGGCAGATTGTAGTCCACCTGGATGGTCCCGAGCTGCCACTCCCGCCCGAGACAGTCCTTGACCATGAAGTCGATCTTGGGTCCGTAGAAGGCCGCCTCCCCCGCCGCCTCGACGTAGCTCAGGCCCAGCTTCTTGACCACGCTGCGGATGTTCTCTTCGGCCAGGGCCCAGTGCTCCGGGTCGCCCACGTACTTGTCGCTGGAACGGTCGCCCAGGCTGATTCTCACGCGGTAGTCGCTGAGGCCCAGGGTGGCCAGCACCAGCTTGGTCAGCTCGACGCACGACTGGATCTCGCCCTCGAGCTGCTCGGGAGTGCAGAAGATGTGCGCGTCGTCCTGGGTGAAGCCGCGCACACGGGTCAGCCCGTTAAGCTCGCCCGACTGCTCGTAGCGGTAGACCGTGCCGAATTCCGACAGCCGGACGGGCAAGTCGCGATAGCTCCGCTGGGCGGCCTTGTAGACCTGGATGTGGTGCGGGCAGTTCATCGGCTTGAGCAGGTAGCCGTCCACCTCGCCCCGCTCCATCCGCTGCTGGAGTTCGACGCACGAACAGCCCTCGCCGGCCAGTTTCTCGAGCGTCTCGCGCTCGACCAGGGGCGGGAACTGGGATTCCTGGTAATACGGGTAGTGCCCGCTGGTCCGGTAGAGGTCGAGCCGGCCGATGTGGGGAGTGATGACCGGCTGGTAGCCGCGCTTGAGCAGTTCGCCTCGCAGCCAGCCCTCCAGTTCCATGCGGATGCGGGTGCCCTTGGGCAGCCACAGGGGCAGGCCCGGGCCGACGGCGTCGCTGATCAGGAAGAGTCCCAGTTGCTTGCCCAGCACGCGATGGTCCCGCTTGCGGGCCTCCTCGATCCGGGTCAGGTGCTCGGCCAGCCTCTTCTCGTCGAAGAACGCCACCCCGTACACGCGGGTGAGCATCTTGTTCTTCTCGCTGCCGCGCCAGTACGCCCCGGCCACCGCCAAAAGCTTGAAGGCCTTGACCATCCCGGTGTGGGGCAAGTGCGGCCCGCGGCAGAGATCGGTGAAGTCGCCCTGCTCGTACAGGCTCACCTGCTGGACCTTCTCGTCGCGGACCAGATCCTCGATCAGTTCGATCTTGTAGCGCTGGCCCAGCTTCTCCATCAAGGCGATCGCCTCGCCGGGCGACATCTCGCGCCGGCGGGTCGGGACCTGTTCCTGGATGACCCGGCGCATCTCGGCCTCGACCTTCTCCAGGTCTTCCTGCCCGATGGGCTCCGGCAGATCGAAGTCGTAGTAGAAGCCGTACTGGAAGTCGTCCATCAGCGCCGGGCCGATGGTGTACTGGACGCCGGGCCCGTACAGGCGGATCATCGCCTGGGCCAGCACGTGGGCGGCGGTGTGGCGCAAGACCTCCAGCGCGGGCTCGTCGCGATCGGTGAGGATTCGCACCCGGTGCTCGCCGGCGCCCAGGGCGATCGACAGATCGCAGACCTGCCCGTCCACCTCGGCCGCCACCGCGGCCTTGGCCAGACGCGGAGAGATGTCCTCGGCCACCATCTGCGGAGAGACCCCCTGCGGGTAGCTCTTGCTGCTTCCGTCGGGTAACAGGATGTTCACGCTCATAGCATTGACCATTGTCTATTGACCATCGGACCCTTGGCGGTTGGCCATCGACCGGTGGTCGGGATCAAAAGCGACGGCCGGTGCAGGAATGCCGCTCTTGGGTCTGATCGACAGACGCTCGCCCACAGGCCGGGATGACCCTCGGCCCGCCATTACGAGTTCGGCGTTGTCGTCAGAGAAGCGGTCATGTTTCTGCACCGGCCGTCGCAAGAGGTTCAGTGAACCGCGTGTGCCGGTCTGTCTATCTTATACGGTACTACCCGTACGGGCGACGTGCAATTGTTTTTCGTCGTCGCCGGCTGCTCTTGTGTCTCACCTGTCAGGTCCCGGATTCCAGAACGCCTCAGGCCCAGCGAATCATGGCCAGTTCACGGGGGTCTGTCAACAGCTCATGCCGAGGCAGGATGCGGACGGTGTAGCCGGTCATGCCGCTGCGGGCGCAGGGCATGTTGACGGAGTAGTGCACCTTCGAGCCGTCCTGGCTGACCTGTTCCATGGGGATGGCCCTGCCCTCGTTGAGCTGTCCGTCCTCGTTGAGCGGCCCGTAATACAGTTCGACCTGGACGTCGCGGGGGTCAAGCTGGGCCACGTCCACGACGGCCTGCACCTGGATGTCCTTGCCCACGCGGGCGCCCGTGCCGTTGGAGTCCATGTCGTCGCTGACCGACTCGATGCGGATCGAGCCGAATCGGTCGCGGACCTGCGCCTTCCAGTGGGCCAGTTCCTTGGCCCGCGCCAAGTCCTGACCGGTCAGCAGATCCCATCGCCGGCTGGCCGGCTCGTAGAACATTTCGGCGTACTGGCGGACCATGCGGTTGGTGTTGAACACCGGCGCCAGCGTGGCGATCGTGGCCTTCATCCGGGCGATCCACCCGCGGGGCAGGTGGTCGCTGCCGCGCTCGTAGAACAGAGGGACCACTTCCTTCTCCAGCAGGTCATAGAGGGCCTGGCTCTCGACGGCGTTCTGGTACTCCAGGTCGTCGTAGGTCTCGCCCGAGCCGATGGCCCAGCCGACCTGACCCTCATAGCCCTCGTCCCACCAGCCGTCCAGGATGGAGATGTTGAGGGCGCCGTTGGCGGCGGCCTTCATCCCGCTGGTGCCGCTGGCCTCCATGGGGCGAAGCGGCGTGTTGAGCCACACGTCCACGCCCTGCACGAAGTAGCGGGCCATGTTCATGTCGTAGTCTTCCAGGAAGACGATCGAATGGCGGAACGCGTCCTTTCGGGCGGTATGGATGATCTGGCGGATGAGGTCCTTGCCCGGGTTGTCGCGCGGGTGGGCCTTGCCGGCGAAGAGGATCTGCACGGGCCGATCGGCCTGCGAGAGGAGCTTCTCCAGGCGCTCCAGGTCGCTGAGGATGAGGTTGGCCCGCTTGTAGGTGGCGAATCTCCGGGCAAAGCCGATGGTCAGCGCCTCGGGGTCGAGGGCCTCCTGGGCAGCCGCCAGTTCGGCGGTGCTGGCGCCTCGGCGAGCGAGCTGCAGGCCGAGCCGACGACGGGCAAAGGCGACCAGACGCTCGCGGCGCCGCTCGTGGGTGCGCCACAGCTCGGTATCCGGGATCTCGTAGACGCCCTGCCAGACGTTGGTGCTGACGGGCTTCTCCTGCCAGTCCGGACCCATGTAGCGATCGTAGAGCTGGGCCTGGTCGTGGCTGATCCAGGTGCGAACGTGAATGCCGTTGGTGATGCCGCTGATGGGGATCTCGTCGACGGGCACCCCGGGCCAGGTGCCCGCCCAGAGCTTGCGGCTGACCTCGCTGTGCAGCTTGGACACCCCGTTGCGGAAGGTGCTCAGCCGCATGGCCAGCACCGTCAGGCTCATGGGCTCGTCGCGGTTGCCGGGTTCCTGGCGACCCAACGAGAGGAACTGCTCGCGGGAGAGCCCCAGTTGCGGCCAATAGCGCGAGAAGTACTTGTCGATCAGCCAGGGCTCGAAGGCGTCGTTGCCCGCGGGCACGGGGGTGTGAGTGGTGAAGATGCTGGAGGCGGCCACCACCTCGCGGGCCTCGTCGAAGCTGACGCCCTGCTCGGCCATCAGCAGGCGGATGCGCTCCAGACCCAGAAAGGCCGAGTGCCCCTCGTTCATGTGGTAGGCCTTGGGGACGATGCCCATGGCCCGGAGCAGGCGCACGCCGCCGATTCCCAGGATGATCTCCTGGCGGATGCGCATCTCCTGGTCGCCGCCGTAAAGCTGGGCGGTGATGTGGCGGTCCTCGGGGTTGTTCTCCGGGACATTGGTGTCCATGAGGTAGAGCGTGATCCGCCCCACCTGGACCTTCCAGATCTGGGCCTTGGTCAGGCGGTCGGGCATCTCGACGTTGATGGTCACCGGCGCGTTGTCGTCCCCGCGGACGAGCTGCACGGGCAGGTTGGCGAAGTCGTTACGGGGGAACAGCTCAAGCTGCCAGCCGTCGGCGTTGAGACGCTGGCGGAAATAGCCCTGCTGGTAGAGCAGGCCCACGCCGATCAGGGGCACGTCGATCTCCGACGCGCTCTTGAGGTGGTCGCCGGCCAGCACGCCCAGGCCGCCGCTGTAGATGGGCAGGCATTCGCTGATGCCGAACTCGGCGCAGAAGTACGCCACCAGAGGCTGCCTGCCGGTCTGGTAGGTCTTCTGCCACCAGCCGGGCCTGGTCAGATAGTCCTTGAGGTCCTCGTGAACGCGGTGCAGGTGAGCGAGAAAACCCTCGTCGGCGGCGACTTCGCGGAGGCGCTGCTGGTCGATCCGTCCGAGCATGGCGATGGGGTTGTGGTAGTGCTCCTCCCAGCCCTTGATGTCCAGGCGGCGGAAGAGGTCCTGGGCCTCACCCGTCCAACTCCATCGCAGGTTGTAGGCGATCTCCAGCAATCCCTGCAACTCCGGCGGCAGGGAAGGTTGAATCGTAAACGTTCGTAGCGGTCGCATGCGGATTCCTTCGGCTCACGGAATGCCGTCTCCCGTCCAGGCGGGACGGGGAGGCAGCAGCGTCGATTCACTCTTATTTCGGCATTTAACCGGCCCTGGATTATTCATATTCCGCGCGGTGGCTCCAGGCACTCGTCCGGCGGGCCGCCGTGCCGGTCCCTCCAGACCAATGCAGAATCATACTAGGGCAAAGGGCGGATACCAAGGCGAATTGAGGGTCGCCGCGGGCACGTCAGGTCCCCCCCGGTCCGCTCGACGTCAGGGGGCCTCCGGAGCGGCCGGCTTGTACGCGTCGGCCCCGATATCCTTGAGTCTCGGGTCGTCGGACGCGGCCTTCATCTCGCTCGTGCCCGGCCTGGTCAGCTTGGGGTCCACCTGGTAGAGTCCGCCGCTCTCGGCCACAGGAAGACCCGGCGGGCGGGCGCCATGGGTGGCGAACCAGGCGTTGGAGCGGAAGGTGAACGTTTGAGGGGCCGTTCGCGGCCCCACGTTCACTGTCGGGTTCATCCGCCGGTCGTAGACGATGAGGTTCTTCTCGAACACCCCTCCGGCGGCGGGTTTGAAGGGGGCGGGCATCTCCTGGAGGATCCGCAGCAGCCACTTCTCGGGAAGATAGAACGTATTGTGGTGGACGTGCCCGCCCTGGCTGGTCACGAACGCCACGTGGGCCATCCCGCCGACGAATCGGTTGCCCGCCACGGTGATGTCGCGGGCCTCGAAGTCCTCCGCCTTGGGGCGGAAGAACGCGAGCCCGGTCGAACCGCCCAGGTTGATCGCCCGCTGGCCGGCCCGCTCGAAGGTGCAGCCCTGGATGAGAATCCCGGTCGTTCCGCCCTTGGTCTGGACGCCGTTGTCCTGGCTGAAGCCCTGACGCCCCACGAACCGGCAGGAGTCGACGACGCCCTTGTGGCAGCCGACCATGTCGATGGCCGACCCGCCCCAGGCCTCGAAACGGCAGTTGCGGACGGCGAACTGGTCCACTCCGGACATCTTGAGGGCGTCGTGGTTGCCCCGCGGGCCGGTCTCCAGGACCGTCACGTTCTCCAGAACGATATGGTGGGCGGGCGTGTCGAAGCTCCCGCCGTCGTCGATGTTGATGCCGTTGCCGGAGTACCCCTTGACCACGATGTCGCCCAGCGTGAGGTGCTTGCAGTCGGACAGATGCCAGCCCTCCGACCCGCCTCCGGCGAAGGTGGGCGGCCTGGCTGGGTCCGCGCCGCGGATGACGACAGGCTGGCCCTCCCGGCCGGCCAGGTTGCTCAGGTAGATGCCGCCCGCGTAGTCGCCCGGGGCGATGCGGATGACGTCGCCCGGCCTGGCGGCCTGGGCGGCGCGGCGCAGTTCCTGCGTGGTGCGAACCGTCGTCTCGCCGCCGTGGACGAGGGCGCCCAGGGACAGGCAGAACCAAAGGCCGACCAGGTGCGCCGTTGCTCGCATAGGGCTCATGGCTCTCCCGTCTTCAGCAAGCCTCATCATTCAGGCAGCCGGGGCAACATCTACCCCAACGCCACGTCCAGGACCATCATGATCGCGAAGCCGACGATGCAGCCCATCGTGGCCAGATCGACATTCCCGTTGCGCTGGGACTCGGGGATGAGTTCCTCGGCGACCACGAAGATCATGGCCCCGGCGGCGAAGGCCAGGGCATAAGGCAGGATGGCGGTCATGGACATGACCATGGCCGCACCGATAACGCCCGCGATGGGTTCGACGATGGCGGAGATCTGCCCGTACCAGAAGGCCCTCATGCGGCCCATGCCCTCGCGGCGCAGCGGAAGCGAGACCGCCGTGCCCTCGGGGAAGTTCTGCAGCCCGATGCCGATGGCCAGGGCCACCGCCGCCAGGAATGGCCCGGTGTCGCTCGGGCCCTGGGCAAGCGAAGGAGCCGCCCCGAACGCCACGCCGACCGCCAGCCCCTCGGGGATGTTGTGAATGGTGATGGCCAGGACCAGCAGCGTTGACCGCTGCCAGGAAGTCTTGGGCCCTTCAGCCACCGCCAGGTCCGGGTGCAGATGGGGCAGAATGCGGTCGACGACCCGCAGCAGGACCGCCCCCAGCAGGAACCCCACCAGCGGAGGCACCCACTTCCACGAGCCATACGCAGCCTCGCTCATCTCGATGGCCGGCGCCAGCAGCGACCAGAAGGAGGCCGCGATCATTACGCCGGCCGCCATCCCCAGCGAGGCGTCCAGATAGCGTTGGCTGACGCGCCGGGTGAAGAAGACGACGGACGCTCCAGCCGCGGTGACCAACCAGGTGCCCAAGGTAGCCAACAGAGCCTGGGTTACGGGATGAAGCGAGAGATACCATTGCATGGTCTGGCGTTCTCCTCTGCGGCCGTGAGATACCACCGGCCCAGACAAGTCTAGGACGTTCCAGAGATTTCCGCAAGCCGATGCCGGTCCAGGAGGCTAAGATGTACCGCCCGGACAGACAGACGCCCAGGGACGACAGGAAGACGCCATGGAACTGAAGAAGGGTCTTGGCCTGCCGCACGTGTTCTGCATCGCCAGCGGAGCGATGATCAGTTCGGGCCTGTTTGTGCTGCCCGGACTGGCCCACGCGCGGGCGGGGCCGGCGGTCATCCTGTCCTATCTGTTGGCCGGGCTGTTGGCCTTTCCCGGGTTGTTGTGCGTTGCGGAATTGACGACGGCTATGCCCAAGGCGGGCGGGGACTACTTCTTCGTCACCCGCGGGATGGGCCCGGCCGTCGGGACGGTGGCGGGCATCCTGAACTGGTTCAGCCTATCGCTGAAGAGCGGCTTTGCCCTGGTGGGGTTGGCGGCCTTCCTGCAACTGCTGGTTCCGGTGGACTACCGCCTGCTCGGTCTGGCCCTGTCGGCCCTGTTCGTCGTCGTGAACCTGGTGGGCGTTCGGGAGGCGGCCCGCCTGCAGGTGGCGCTGGTGATGGCCTTGCTGGCCTTGTTGGCGGTCTTCGTGTTCGCGGGCCTGGGGCACGTGCAGTCGACGCGGATCATGCCCTTCGCCCCTCATGGCTGGCCGGCGGTATTCTCGACGGCGGGGTTCGTCTTCGTCTCGTATGGCGGGCTGCTGAAGATCTCCAGCGTCGCGGAGGAAGTCCGCCGCCCCGGACGAGTGATTCCGATGGGGTTGTTCCTTTCGCTGGGGGTGGTGCTCACGGTCTATTCGCTGGCGGTGCTGGTGACCAGTGGCGTGATGAGCGATGAGAAACTGCACAACACGCTCATGCCGATCAGCGACGCCGCCGGAGCGTTCATGGGCAACGCCGGGCAGATCGCCCTGACCATCGGGGCGATTCTCGCCTTCATGACCACAGCCAACGCGGGAATCATGTCGGCCAGTCGATACCTGCTGGCGATGAGCCGCGACGAGCTGCTGCCCCGGCGCCTGGCCCGGGTCAGTCCCCGTTTTCAGACGCCCCAGGTGGCGCTGGCCATAACGGGGGCGGTAGTGGCGCTGTCCCTGCTGGTCCAGCTCGAGAGCCTGATCAAGGCCGCCAGCACGGTCCTGATCCTGACGCACATCGGGGCCTGCCTGTCGGTGATCGTCCTGCGGGAGGGCCGAGTGCAGAACTACCGCCCGCGGTTCCGCAGTCCGCTGTACCCGTGGGTGCAGTTGGCGGGAATCCTGGGGCTGGTGTTCGTGCTGCTGGAGATGGGGCTCGAGGCATACCTGGTGGCCGCGGCCCTGATCGTGGCGAGCTTCTGCCTGTACTGGTTCTACGGGCGCACCCGCTGGCGCCGGGAGTCGGCCCTGCTGCACCTGATCCAACGGATCACGGCCCGCGAGCTGGTCACCGGCTCGCTGGAGCGCGAACTCAAAGAGATCGTCCGCGAGCGGGACCAGATCGTGCTGGATCGTTTTGACACTCTCATCGAAAACAGCGCCGTGCTCGACCTGCCCGGGCCGGTGGAGGCGGAGGAGTTCTTCCGCCAGGCAGCCGAACAGTTGGGTCCGCGCGTCGGCATCGAGAGCAAGGACCTCAGGGGGATGCTGTCGGCCCGCGAGAAAGACTCCAGCACCGTGCTGGGCGCCAACCTGGCCATTCCGCACGTGGTGATCGACCAGAGCGGGCGTTTCGACATCCTCCTGGCCCGCTGCCGCGAGGGGATTGTTTTTCCCAATGGGCGAAAGGTCCAGGCCGCCTTCGTGATGGTGGGCAGCCGCGACCAGCGGAACTTCCACCTGCGGGCCCTGGCCGCCATCGCACAAGTGACCCAGGAGCAGGGCTTCGCGAAGAACTGGCTGTCCGCCAACGGGCCCCAGGCCCTCCGCGACGCGGTGCTGCTGGCGGAGCGACAGCGCTTCGGAGAGCATTGACGCGGCACGTCCCTGAAATGACCGCGGCGCAGGGACTTCGGACGCATGTTGCCTCGGCTCGTCTAATATCCTCGACCTGTTCCCCGTCTATCCGGTAGAACTGGAATAACGGCCGCTCGCGGACCGTTTGCACAGGTGGAAGGTATACCTACATGAGACGACTGTTTTTCGTGCTGGCGATGCTGCTGATCTGCGCAGGCGCGTTGCTGATGCGTTTGCCCTGTCTGCTGGGCCTGCTGCCGGCGCCGATCCAGGCGCCCGCGCTGCGGGCCCTGGGCGCCAAGGACAATCAGGTGCCCGAGAACTGGCGGATTGACGCCCGCCCGATGCACACCGACGAGGCGGTCCACGCCGCCAAGTTCGGCGAGTTGCTGGAGAAGGGCGAATACGCGTATGACCCCTACGAGTACCACGGCCCGACGCTGGATTACTTCACGCTGATCCCGGCGTGGATTCGCGGGCAGCAGACGCTGGCACAGACGGATGAGTTGACGCTTCGCATCGTGCCGGTGGCGTTCGGTCTGGGCCTGGTGGCGCTGCTGGCGCTGGTGGGCGACGGCCTGGGGCGATGGGCGGCGGTGGTGGCGGCGGTGCTGACGGCCGTCTCGCACGCCTTCGTCTATTACAGCCGCTACTACATCATGGAGATGTTGCTGGTCTTCTTCACGTTCCTGGCCATCGTGGCGGCCTGGCGATACGCTCGGTCGCGCCGGGCCGCCTGGGCGGTCGCGCTGGGCTCGGCGCTGGGTTTCATGTTCGCCACCAAGGAAACGTGGGTGATCTCGGCGGGGGCGATGGCCGGCGCGTGGGCGGCCGTGCGGCTCTGGCGGAAGGTCGCGCCGATCGAGGCGGCCCGGCCCGAGGCGGCGACGAGCGAGCCCGAACTCGGGGATGAAGGCGCCTTCGGCCTGCGCAAGGCGAACGCGACGGACGAGCTGGAGGCCGCTTTCGAGCGACAAGGCGACACGAAGGGGCGGGCGTGGCGGCACGCGGCCCTGGCGGGCGTGGCGTTCGTAATCGTCTGGGCGGCTTTCTTCTCCTCCTTCGGAAGCCATTTCGGGGGGCTGCTGGATTCGTTCCGCACCTACCAGGTGTACTTCAGTCGGGCCGGGGGCGGCGAGAGCTTCCACGTCCACCCGTGGCACTACTATTTCGGGATGCTGCTGTACTGGCGGGAGCCGTCGAACTTCCCGTGGGTCTGGTCGGAGGCCCTGATCGTGGGCCTGGCGGCGGCGGGGTTCGTGGCCGCCGTGCTGGGTCGGGGGATCGGGCAGGCCGACCCGTGGTTCCTGAGGTTCCTGGCGTTGTACACGGCCGCGGTGGCGCTGGCCTACACGGTGATCCCGTACAAGACGCCGTGGTGCCTGATGGTCTTCCTCCAGCCGATGGTCCTGCTGGCGGGCGTGGGGACGGCGGCGATCTTCCGGATGTTCCGTCCGAGCGACCGGCGCGGCGGGCTGGAGATGCTGCCCGTCTGGCTGTTGCTGCTGGCCCTGCTGGGCCTGGGGGTCTACCACTTGGCCTCGCAGGCGGCCCGGGGAGCCTATCGCTTCTACGACGACATCCGCAATCCCTACGTCTACGCCCACAGCGTCCGCGACGTCAAGAAGCTCGGGCAGCGCGTGCGGGAACTGGTCGAACTCCATCAGGACGGCAAGCACATGCCGATCAAGATCCTCGACACGACCCCCTGGCCGCTGCCGTGGTATCTGCGCGGGCTGGAGAACATCCGCTACAGCTCGGCCGCCAACCCCCCGCCCACACTGGAGCAGGCGGCGGTGATCATCGTACCGGCGGACAACATGTTCACGCCCGATGGCCAGCCCACGCCGCTGCACCAGCGGCTGGAAAAGAAGTACCACATGGACTACTTCGGGCTCCGGCCCAACGTGATGCTCAACGTGTACATTGACAAGGACCTGTGGTCGGCCTATCTGCGGCAAGTGGCCAGGCGGTTCGGGGCGACCCTGCCGGCTGAAGCGCCCCAGCCGGCGACCCTGCCGGCCGGCGAAGCGGCGACCAGGCCCCAGCCGGCCGCCACCACCCAGCGGTCGGTCATCATCGGCTCGGCCAACTGGAAGCCCGGCGCCGAGGTCCACCGCTTCCGCCACGCGGCCATGGCGACGGACTTCGAGATCATCCTCCTGGGCGGGACGGACGAAGCCGCCCGTCGCGTCGCACAGACGGCCTTTGACGAAATCGACTATGTCGAGCGGGAACTCAGCCGGTTTGTCCCCGGCAGCGACATCTGGCGGATCAACAACGCCGAGCCCGGCAAGGCGGTAACGGTGAGCCTGGTGACGATGGACGCCCTGAAGCTGGCCAGGCGGATCCACCAGGACAGCGGCGGGGTGTTCGACGTGACGGTGGGCGCCCTGCTGTCCGTCTGGCGCAACCCCGACCGCACGCCGCGAACGCCCAGCCCGCAGGAACTGGTCCAGGCCCGCGAGAGGACCGGCATGCGCCTGCTGGCGATCGACGAGGACCGCCAGAGCGTCACCGTGCTCAAGGCCGGCGTGCAGGTGGACCTGGGTGGGATCGGCAAAGGCCTGGCCCTGGACCGCCTGGCCGCCCTGCTCCGCGAGCGGGAGGTGCAGGCCGCCCTGGTGCACGGCGGGCGGAGCAGCGTTCTGGCCCTCGGCTCGCCGCCCGAAAAGGACGGCTGGAACCTGGCGTTTCGCGAGATCCCCGACAGCAAGCTCGAACTGCCCCCCCTGCTGCTGAAGGACCGGGCGGTGAGCGGCTCGGCCCAGGGGCCCAAACCGCACATCATGGACCCGCGGACGGGACAGTTTGTGACCGGCCGTCTCGGCGCCTGGGCGGCCGCGCCGACAGCGGCGGAAAGCGACGCCCTGTCCACCGCTTTCATGATGATGACGCCCGAGCAGATCGAGGCCTACTGCAAGAAGCGCCCGGAGGTGTCGGCCATGATCGCCCTGAGGGAGAAGCGCAAGGACCGGCTGGTAGCGTTCGGAAAGTGGTGAGGCGCAAGAAAGCCCGTCGCGGTCATCTGAGCGCGACGGGCTTGGAATGTGCTGCGGGGGCGGTTACTTGGCGACCGTCTCCACCTGGCGGCGGGTGGGCTTGGTGATCAACCCCATCCGGATGGCCTTGGCGGACACGTTGATCCGCACCACTCGGCCGTCAATGACCGCACGGACCCGCTGAATGTTCGCGCGGAACTTCCTCTTGGTCTTGCCGGTGACCTTTCGGCCGACGCCGCCAAGGTACTTGGCCTTGCCGCGTCGGGTGTACTGCCGCCCGGCGGTCGTCTTCTTTCCCGTGAACGGACATACGCGAGGCATTGCATTGCTCCTGTAACTTCTCAGTCGGTAGTCGAGTCCAACAGTGTACCGCGGGCCGCCACCGTTGACAAGGCATTTTTCCCCAAGCCCACGGAAAGCCTTTCGTGGGCCTGGGCAACCCAGCCCTACTCTATTCTTCGTCCTTGGCGTGCTTCTTTCCGGCGGCCACGATCTGGGCCTGGACGTTTCCGGGCACCGGCTCGTAGTGGCTGAACTCCATGCTGTAGCTGCCCTGCCCGCCGGTCACCGAACGGAGCTGGCTGTTGTACTGCATCACCTCGGCCAGCGGGGCCTGGGCCTTGACGACCACCATGTTGCCCGGGAGCATGTCCTGGCCCATGATGCGCCCGCGGCGGCCTGACAGGTCGCTGGCGATGTCGCCCATGTGGTTGGCGGGCACGGTGATTTCCATGTCCACGATCGGTTCGAGGATGACGGGCTTGGCCTTCTCGATGGCGTCGATGAAGGCGTACTTGCCGGCCGTGCGGAAGGCGACTTCCTTGGAGTCCACCGGGTGGTGCTTGCCGTCGGTGATGGCGATCTTGATGTCCTGCATCGGGTAGCCGGCGACCGCGCCCTGGTGCCAGACGTCCTGGACGCCCTTCTCGATGGCGGGCAGGAACTGGCGGGGGATGGACTCGCCGAACAGCTCGCTGACGAACTCGTAGCCGCTGCCGCGTTCGAGGGGCTCGACGCGGAGGTAGACCTCGCCGAACTGCCCGGCCCCGCCGGTCTGCTTCTTGTGGCGGTAGTGCCCGTCAGCCTTGGTGGAGATCGTCTCGCGGTAGGGGATCTTGGGCGGCTTGGTCTCGACTTCCAGGTCGAACCGCTCCTGCATCTTGGTCAGCATGATCCGCAGGTGCAGGTCGCCGATGCCGCTGATGACCGTCTCGCCGGTTTGGTTGTCGCGGCTGGCCACGAACGTGATGTCTTCCTGGGTCAGCTTGTGCAGGGCCTCGGAGATCTTCTGCTCGTCGCCGCGGCTCTTGGGCGTAACGGCCAGCGAGTACATCGGGTTGGGCCTGTAGGGCGTGGGGGCGTACATCGCGTCGCCCTCGGCGTGCAGCACGTCGCCGTACTGGATGTCGTCGACCTTGGCCAGGGCGATGATGTCGCCCGCCAGGGCCTCCTTGATCTCCTGGGTGTCCTTGCCCTGCACGCGGAACAGGTGCCCCACCTTGGCCGCCTTGCGCTCGTCGCGAAGGATGTACATCGTCTCGCCCGCCACGCGCCCCTGGAAGATGCGGATCCAGGCCAGCTTGCCCACGAACGGGTCGGTGGTGATCTTCACCGCCTGGCCCACGAAGGGCTTGTCCGGGTCGACGGCGATCTCGACGGCCTCGGCGTCTTCGGCCTTGCCCGTGCGGACCGCGATCAGGGGCATCTGGAGGGGCGAGGGGAACAGCTTGGCCGCCGCGTCCATCAACTCCTGTGCGCCGATGCACTGGCGGGCAGCGGTGAAGAAGACCGGAATGAGCGTGCCGCCGATCATGGCCTTGGAGACGGCCGCCGCCAACTGCTCGCCGGAGGGCTCCTCGCCGCCGAGATAGGCTTCCATGAGCGACTCGTCGGCCTCGACCACGTTCTCCACGATCTGCGTGCGGAAGTCGGCGACGGGGCCGAGGTCGCTGTCGCCCTCGGTAGCGGTGAAGCAGTTGACCACGCCGGCGCGGTTGTTGACCGGCAGGGTCATGGGCCGGCAGGCAGCGCCGAAGGTCTCCTGGACCGACGCCAGGACCCGCTCCAGGTCGGCGTTCTCGCCGTCCATCTTGTTGATGACGATCGCCAGGGCCCGCTTGTTGTCCTGGGCGATCTTGAACAGGCGCCGGGTGTTGACTTCGATGCCCGCGGTCGCGGAGACGACCACCACGGCGACGTCCGCGCCGGTGAGGGCGGCAATGGACCCACCGATGAAGTCCGGATAGCCCGGGGCGTCAATGAGGTTGATGTGCGCGCCGGCGTGCTCGAAATTCGCCATCGACGGGTCCACCGAATGCTGGCGGTCCTTCTCGATGGCGCTGTAGTCCAGCAGGCTGGTCCCTTCATCGGTCGAACCCAGGCGCGTGGTCACCTTCGCCTGGTGCAGCATCGCCTCGCCCAGCGTGGTCTTGCCTGCACCGCCGTGTCCCAGCAGCACGATGTTCCGGATGTCCTGCGGCTTTACAGCCATGTGTTGTCGTCTCCAATCTTCTGCTCGTGGAATAGGGCCGCCTGGCGCGCAGCTTCGCGGCCGGGAAATTCCGTAGTATATGCCTTTCCCGATTGCGGGCAAGCAAATATTTGCGCCGACCGCCCACCCCCCCCCTGCCCCCACGCGGGCCCGCGGAAGGGCCCGCTCGGCCGCTACGCCTGCCGGCCCAGGCGGGCCATCGCGAATGCCAGCGATTGGCGGATGTGAAGGTCCCAGTAGTCCCAGTCGTGGGCGCCGCCGTATTCGGTGTACTCGTGATCGATCTGCAGCTTCTCCAGGTGGGCGTGGTACTGGCGGTTGATCCCCAGCAGCGGGTCCTCCGTGCCGCAGTCGAGATACAGCGCGGGCAGTCGCCCTTTGCGCTTGGCCCGACGGGCCAGGTGGAACACGTCGTACTCCCCGGCGTCGAACAGTTCGGCGTACTCGTCCACGTCCGGGCGGATATGCGAGGGCGAGTGGGCGAACTGCATCGCCCCCGAGTGCGAGCAGGCCAGCGAGAACACCTCCGGATGGCGCAGGGCCAGCATCACCGCACCGTAGCCGCCCATGCTCAGCCCGGCCACGCCCCGGCCGGCCGGGTCGCGAACGGTATGGAACGTCCGGTCGACGATGCCCACCACGTCGCCCGCGATGTGGGCCTCATAGTTCAGCCCGCCGGGGCGCTTGTCGTTCACGTAGAAGCTGCGGTGGGCGTCGGGCATGACCACGATCAGGGGCAGGTCCTGCACGTATCGCTCCAGGGCGGTGCGACGGAACCACACGCTGTGGTTGTCGCTCAGCCCGTGCAGCAGATACAGCACGGGCAGCGGACCCTCCAGGTCGGGCGTGAGCACGTACAGGCTGCACATCTTCTGGATCGACTCGCCGTAGAATTCCATCGTCACAAACGACATCGCGGTCTCCTTTCGCCGCTGCGTTATACCGTATTGTAGGAAGTCTATCCCCCTTCGAGGCCCAAAGCCCGCGAACCTGCCCTGCTTCCGGCAGGCAGGCCTGCCCCCCAGGGGAGGCCTTGGGTGGGCTTTTCTGCCACCTGGGGCGGCGTCGCAAGTATAATGCCCGCCGAGGAAGACATGAAAGCACTGGTCACCGGCGCAACTGGGTTTGTGGGCAGCCACCTGGCCGAGCGGCTCGTCCGCGAGGGGCTGGACGTCGTCTGCTTGGCCCGCGCGACCAGCCGGACGCGCTGGCTGGAAGGCCTGGACGTCGAGCTGCGGACGGCGGATCTGGACGACGCGGACGCCCTCGCCCGGGCCGTCGGAGATGCCGACTACGTCTTTCATTGCGCCGGGCTCACCCGAGGCCGGACACAGCAGGAGTACGACGCGGTGAACGTGGAGGGCACGCGGAGACTCGTCCAGGCCATCCTGCGGTCCGGAGCGCCTGTGAGGCGATTCCTCTATGTCAGCAGCCTGGCGGCCGTCGGGCCCGACCGGGAGGTGGACGCTGTCGACGAATCGGTTGACCCCGCCCCCGTGGATTTCTACGGGCGCAGCAAGCTGGGCGGTGAGCAGGTCGTCCTTGACCAGGCCGGCCGCCTGAGCGTCACCATCGTGCGCCCGCCCGCCGTCTACGGCCCGCGCGACACCAACTTCCTGCCCTTCTTGCGGGTGGCCCGCAAGTGGAAGTTCGTCCCCCTGCTGGGAGGCGGGGGCAAACGGGTGAGCTTCGTGCACGCCCGCGACCTGGCCGAGGGGATCCGCCTGGCCGGTCTGAGCGAGGCCGCCGCCGGGCAGACGTACTTCATCGGCGGCTCGACGCACACGACGGGCGAGTTCGTCGACGCCCTGTCGCAGGCGATGGATCTGCGCATCCGCCGCCTGAACGTACCGGCCTGGCTGGCCCGCCTGGCCGGCGAGTGGGGCGAATTGAAGTGGAAGCTGACCCGCCGCCCCCAGATCCTCAGCCGCCGCAAGATCCGCGACGCCCTGCGCGACCGCTGGACCTGTTGCTGGGACAAGGCGACCCGGGAACTGGGCTACCGTCCTAACATCTCGCTGGTGGAAGGGTTGCGCGAGACGGACACGTGGTGCCGTGACCAGGGCTGGTACGCCTGAACCATCCTGCGGAAGAAACACCCGCCTGCGACCGCTCCCATTCGGTACACCGATCCGGTAGAATGGCCCCCAGCCCATGCCGCGTTTCAGCGAACAGTTCGTTCAGCAGGTCGCCCAGGCCACCGACATCGTGGACCTGATCTCGCAGTACGTGGCCCTCAAACGCAAGGGCCACGAGTTCGTCGGGCTGTGCCCCTTCCACGACGACAAGCGCCCGTCCATGAACGTCTCGCCGACCAAGCAGATCTTCAAGTGCTTCGCCTGCGGGGCCGGAGGGGGCGTTTTCCAGTTCCTTATCCTCTACGACAAGATGAGCTTCCCGGAGGCCGTCCGCACGCTGGCCGAGCGGGCGAACATTCCGCTGCCCGTGGAGACCGGCGCGCCGAGCGAGCCGGTCGGCGGGCTGTCCAAGAACGACCTGCTCCGCGTGACCGCCGCCGCTCAGCGGTTCTTCCAGTCCTCGCTCCAGACGCCCATCGGACGCTCCGCCCTGGAGTACGCCCGCGGGAGAGGGCTGAGCGACGAGTCCATCGAGCGCTTCGGCCTGGGGTTCGCGCCGGACTCGTGGGACGGCCTGATCCAGTTTGCCCGGAGACAGGCGATCGGCGAGACGCAGCTTGTGACGGCCGGGCTGGCGGTGCGGCGCGAGCAGTCCGGCGGCTGCTACGACCGCTTCCGCAACCGCCTGATATTCCCGATCCTCGACCCGACAGGGGGCGTGATCGGTTTCGGCGGGCGGGCGCTGGCTGCCGAAGAGCGGGCCAAGTACCTCAACAGCCCCGAGACGCCCCTGTTCGACAAGTCCGCCAACCTCTACGCCCTCAACTGGGCCCGCGAAACGATTGTCAAGGACGAACAGGCCGTCGTGGTCGAGGGCTATCTGGACGTCCTGCTGCCCCACCAGGTGGGGTTGACCAACGTGGTGGCCACGCTGGGCACAGCCCTGACCGAGCGACACGTCCGTCTGCTGTCGCGCTACGCCCGCGAGGTGGTGCTGCTGTTCGACTCGGACACAGCCGGACAGGCGGCCGCTGAGCGGGCCCTGGAGATCTTCCTGGCCCAGCAGGTGAATGTCCGCATCGCGGCCGTCGGAGAGGGCAAAGACCCTGCCGACTTCGTGCTGGCGCGCGGGGGCGACGCGCTGAAGGCCCTGATCGCCGAGGCCCCCGACGCCCTTCAGTACGCCTGGACCCGGCGCGAAGAGGCCTACCGCCAGGCCGGCGGGAACCTGGCCGACCGGCGCCGGATCGTCGACGACTTTCTCCGCCTGATCACCTCCTCAGCCGTCTACGGCGCGATCGACGAGATCCGCCGCGGGCAGCTCGCCCAGCACATCGCCCACATGCTCAACGTACCGCTGGGCGACCTTCAGGCCCAGATGCGCCGCCTGGCCCGCCGCCTGCCGACGACGCCCGCCGCCTCGCCCGCCCCTGCGGCGCCGGCCGGGCCGCACAAGACCGAACCCGCCTTGCTGGCGGAGCGGCACGTCCTGGAGGTCTTGCTCAACCGCTACGATCTCTTCGACCATTGCTGCGAGCGGGTGGACCCGCAGGACTTCGCCGACCCCGCCCTGCGGACCATCGCGACGGCTGTCTGGGACGCCGCCCACGCGGGGCAACTCCGCCTGGACGAGTTGCTGGCCTGCGAGCCGCTCGCCCCGCTGGGCAGCCTGCTGGCCGATCTGGCCACCGAGGGCGAGCGCCGCGGCAACTACGAGCAGACCCTCGATGGGGCCGTCGAACTGATCGTCTACCGGCGTGACCGCCAGGAGACTCGCGAACTCCGCAGCGACGCCATGAGCGACGACGAGAAACTCAGACGCTTCCACAACCGCCTCAACCAGCCCGACGCCAGGCGCAGGCCGAAGATCCTGTGAGACGGTTTCCGCCGGCTCCGGCCGCCGTCGCCGACAGATTTGCCCGACCCCTCGGACGAATCCGACGATATAAAGGTAGAGGACTTCGCCCATGAGCAACGGCATGAAACTGGTCATTCTGGCCGGCCTGCTGTCGGTCGGTTACGGCGTGTACCGCTGGACGCTTGGGGACATGCCCGAGGTCGTGCTGGCCAACGGGCAGCGGCTCAGCGGAGACAAGGTGCGCAGCCCGATCAAGGCGGGCCTGGTCGCCAGCCAGGTCGGGCAGCAGGTCGTCTTCGGCCTGAACCTGCGCGACGCGGACGGGCAGACCATCCGTGCGGTGGTGCTGCCCGGCGGCAGGCGACCCGCCGCGAAGATCACCATCGCCGATCCCGGCGGAAGCGTGCTCTACACGGGCAGCTTCCGCTATGGCTGAGGCGGAACCTGTTCGCACTCGTGGCGAGTGCCCCCATCGGCAAATGGCAAGACCTTCATCGCAAGCCTGGAGTACCAGGCCGGCGCCCTCCCGGTCGAAAGCGAACCGCTGAAGCTGGAGTTTTGACTGCCCGGAAATCGGGTGGCTTTCGGGGCGTTAGTCCGGCAGAATAGGACCCATAGGACACATAGGACCTATTCGGTTAAGGGCGCCCCATCATGAGTCAGCCCCTCATTCCCCCGCATGGCGGCTATCGAAATCTGAAGTCGTACCAGATGGCGGAGATCATCTACGATGCCACAACTGTCTTCTGCAATCGCTTCATCGACCGGCGCTCGCGGACCCACGACCAGATGATCCAGGCCGCCCGAAGCGGCAAACAGAATATCGCTGAGGGCAGCCAAGACTCGGGCACTTCCAGAAAGACCGAACTCAAACTGACCGGCGTGGCGCGGGGAAGCCTGGAGGAACTGCTCCTGGACTATCAGGACTTCCTGCGTCAGCGGGGGCTGCCGCTCTGGGACAAGAGCCATCCCGCCGCCCGCGAAGTGCGGAACATCGCATGGCGCCCCGATAGGTCCTATTCGTCCTATAAGTCTTACGTGGAGGGATCAAATCCCGAAATTGCCGCCAACGCGCTCATCTGCCTCATCCACCAGGCCAATTTCCTGCTCGACAAGCAACTGCGCTTCCAGGAGAGGCAGTTTCAGGCCGAGGGCGGTTTCACCGAGCGCCTCTACCGCGCCCGTCGCGACGCGCGGGGTAATCGGAGAGCCCAATCGTGAAAGCAGGCGCATTCCTCGTTCTGCTCTGGCTGACCGCCCCGCCGGAGGCGCCGTCGCCCCTGCCGGCTGACGGCCTGGTCCTGCACTGGTCCATGGAATCCGGCGCCGTCCCCACCCTGCCCCAGGACGGCGTCGCCCTCTGCGTCGGCCCGGCCGGGCGGGCCCTGGAGATCCAGGAGCCGCTGCTGCGGCTGGGCGGGTCGGACGTCAAACTGCCAGCCGGCGCCGCCCCCGGCACGATCAGCCTGTGGTTCGCCCGCCCGGCCGGCGAGTCCAACAAGGTGCTGTGCTGCTACGGCAGCCGGGTCCGCGGGGCCGCCCGCGGACTGTGGATCGTCCATGACGACCAACTCTGCTTCTACTTCTTCGGCCACCCGCAGGACCTGCACGCCAAGGTGCCCGGCGGGATCGAGCCCGGACGCTGGCACCACGTGGCCGCCACCTACGACTCCGCGACCGCCAAGCTCTACTACGACGGCAAGCTCCTGGGCCAGGTCAAGGTGAAGATCGACACCGCCCGCGACGGCCGGTTCCGACTGGGCTACAACCTCGAGCAGGACGACGGACGGGACTTCGTCGGGCACGTCGACGAAGTGGCGGTGTACGGACGGGCCCTGTCTGCCGAGGAGATTCGCGCCTACCACGCCGCGCTGGCCGGCAAGCTGCCCCCTCTGCCCGCACCCAAACCTCCTCCGGACCTACCCGCCCTGCTGGGCGTCAGGGAGATCGTCTTCGCAGTCCGCAAGGTGGACTCCGACGGTCACTGGTACGCCAACTTCGGCCCGCACTGCGTCGACCCCGGCCGCCGCTACTACCACGACGGCGGCAGGCTCTGCCGACTCGACCTGGCCACGGGCAAGGTGACCGCCCTGATCGACGACCCCGCCGGCGGCGTCCGCGACCCGCAACTCAGCTACGACGCGAAGACGATCCTGTTCTCCTACCGCAAGGGCGGCCAGCCGCACTACCACCTCTACGAGATCGGCGTGGACGGCTCGAACGTCCGACGCCTCACCGACGGACCCTACGACGACATCGAGCCCACGTACATGCCGGACGGGTCGATCGTGTTCGTCTCCAGCCGCTGCAACCGCTGGGTGCCGTGCTACATCACGCAGGTGGCGGTGCTGCACCGTTGCGACCTGCCTGCCGGCGGGCAGGCGCGCGACGGCAGGAACATCCGCCAACTCTCCGCCAACGTCGAGCACGAGAACACGCCCTGGCCCCTGCCGGACGGGCGCGTGCTCTACCAGCGATGGGAGTATGTCGACCGCAGCCAGGTGGGCTACCACCACCTGTGGACGATGAACCCCGACGGCAGCGGGGCGATGGTCCTCTATGGCAACCTCCAGCCCAACGTCGTGATGATCGACGCCAAGCCCATCCCCGGCACGGGCAAGGTGGTGGCCAGCTTCTCGCCCGGGCACGGGCGGAACGAGCACTCCGGGCAGATCACCATCATCGACCCGTCATCCGGGCCGGATAACCCCGGCTTCGCCCGGCCGATCGGGCGCGGGCATTTCCGCGACCCGTACCCGCTGTCGGAGAAGCTCTTCCTGGCTGCCGACGCCACGGGCGGCGGCTCGGCCGGCACGCGGATCGTCGCCCTGTCGGCGGGCGGGCGGGTCACGCCGGTATACCAGCTCTCGGAGGCCGACGCGCGGGCGGGGCTGAAGGTGCACGAGCCGCGCCCGGTGACGCCCCGGCCTCGCGAGCCGGTCATCGCGGACAAGTCCGCCACGCCCGCCAAGGGCGGCGCGACCGGGACGGTCCTGCTGGAGAACATCCACGTCGGGCGCAGCATGGAGGGCATCGAGCCCGGGCAGATCAAGCGCCTGCTCGTGCTGGAGATCCTGCCCAAGCCCATCAACATCTTCAGCGGAATGGAGCCGCTCACCTACGGGGGCACGTTCCTGCTGGAGCGGATCGTCGGCACCGTGCCGGTCGAGCCGGACGGGTCGGCCTACGTGGAGCTGCCGGCGATGCGCCCCATGTTCTTTGCCGCACTGGACGCCAACGACCTGTGCGTCAAGCGGATGCAGAGCTTCATCACCGTCCAGGGCGGCGAGAGCGTAAGCTGCGTGGGCTGCCACGAGCAGCGCTACGAAGCCCCGCGGTCGCGGCGGGTGGTGCTGGCCAGCCGGCGCCCGCCGAGCGTCATCGAGCCCGTCGCCGGGGTCCCGGACGTGATCGACTTCCCGCGCGACATCCAGCCGATCCTCGACCGCCACTGCGTCCGCTGCCACGGGCACGAGAGCGTCGAAGTCGACGGCAAGCGATTCGGCCCGATGGCCGGCGGGCTCCTGCTGGCCGGCGACCGCGGGCCCATGTTCTCGCACAGCTATTACGGCCTGACGATGGCGGGGCAACTCGCCGACGGCCGCAACCTCCGCCGCAGCAACTATCCGCCGCGGACGATCGGCTCGTCTGCGAGCCCCCTGCTGGCCCGCCTGGACGGCGCCCACCACGGCGCCAGGCTCAGCGAGGGCGAAAAGCGGATCGTCCGCCTGTGGCTCGACTCGGGCTCGGTCTATGCGGGCACCTACGCCGCCCTGGGCACCGGATCGATCGGCAACTACCGCAACATGGGCATCGACCGCTCAGACCTCCAATGGCCCGAGACCAAGGCCGCCCGCGCCGCCATCCAACGCCGCTGCGCCCCCTGCCACAAGGGCAACGACTCTCTGCCCGATTCGCCCTCGGACAATAAGGGAATGGTCCCCTGGGGCGAAGGGCCCATGAACGCCCTGGCCCTCCACACCACCCAGCGCCTCAACCCGCACTTCCGCTACAACCGCCACATGGTCTACAACCTCGACCGCCCCGAGCGATCGCTCATGCTCCTGGCGCCGCTGTCGGTTTGTAGTGCGCCCGCCCCCGTTCGTAGTGCGCCCGTAGGGGCGTCGGACGAAACCGCAAAGGCCCGCCTTACGGCGGCACTACAAACGGTCTTCGCGTCCGCCGACGACGCCGACTACAAGACCATCCTGGCCATGATCCAGCGTGCAGCCAAACGCCTCCGGGAGATCAAGCGGTTCGACATGCCGCACTTCCGCCCCGACCCGGCCTGGGTGCGCGAGATGAAACGCTACGGCATCCTCCCGCCCGACCTGCCCGCCGACGCGCCCATTGACGTCTACGCCGCCGAGCGGGCATACTGGCGGTCGTTCTGGAAGTGAGCGGGGTGATGGGCCACAGAGGCACAGAGGGCACAGAGATTCTTTAGTGGAAAGGCAAGCGATGGAATCTCCGCCACATCCGCCGCAGCGTTCGATCTCTGACAGGATGTCGCGGGTGTTCATCTACACCTGTCTGATCTGCCTGGTTGCGGCTGGACTTGCCTTCGCTTTGCCTCGTCCTCTGTCGATCGTGTCAGTGCCACTTGCTTTGATCGGAACACTCTGCGGCCTGCTTGGCGTGATCTTGTCCGTCGTCGCCGCTTTGCGAGACATGCCCAAACCGTCCGAGTCGCCAACCCTCTACGGGTGCCTGACGATCATTCTCCTATTCCTGCTTGCGCTGGGTTACGCGATGTTCGCACCGAGTATCAGGCGAGCCAACGAGTTTGCTCGCCGGGCCAAGTGCGGGGAGAATCTCAAGACGATCCACTCTGCGATCGAGGCCTATCGTCAGTCGCATTCGGGCGAGTACCCGCCAACGCTTCGGAGCCTCGTCGAGGCAGGCTTGCTGGATGCGGAGCGATTGCACTGCCCCGGCACGCCCGCCGACAGCGGGATCGGCTACGACTACTTCCCGCCCGGCGGGTCTTCCACCCAGCCGGCCACCCAACCGCATGTGCTGGCCAGCGACCGCAAGGGCAACCACGAGTGGCGCAAGAGTAACGAAGGCCGGAATGTCCTCTACGTCAGCGGCCTTGTGACATGGGTCTCTGCCCCACCGGACGAATGGGAGAACCCGCGACCATGAACTCGCACGAGCCCACCGCGCCGCCCGGCCGCCTGGCGAAGCTCGCCCGGGCACTCAACCTGGCCTGTCTGGTCTGGGTGGGCCTGTGGCTGCTGCTTCTTTCGGACGGAAGCTGGCGCCGGGCGAGCGTCTTGACGTTTGCCCTGATCGTCGGCGGCACCCTGGCGGCTGCGGGCATCGTTCTGTCCCTGGCTGCTAGCCCCGCCCGCCGGCATTATGCGGCGGCGAACTCGACCGGCCTGTGGGCCGGGATCGCCGGATTGGTGCTGGTGGCGGCGGGCGTGGCGTTTCCACACTTCATCCGCTCGCGCGAAATCGTCTGGCAAGCCCAATGCCGGGAGAACCTTCAGACCGTGTGCAAAGCGGTCGAATCCTACCGTGCCGCACATGACGGCCAGTACCCGCCAAACCTGACGCACCTGGTCCAGGCGGGCATGCTCCAGGTGGACCGCCTCCGCTGCCCCAGCCCCTCAGCGACCTATCAGGAACCCAACGGGTCCTACAACTACTACCCCGGCCCCTACCCGCCCAACCTGCCCGGCCCGCACGTCCTGGCCCAGGACCGCGGCGGAAACCACCGCCACTTCGATGGCGATAACTTCGTCGAAAAAGGCCGGAACATCTTGTGCGAAACAGGCGAAATCCAGTGGCAGGCGCCTCCGGCGCGGCGATAGAAACAACAAATAACCAACAACCAACAACGTTTTCCTCTGTGTCCTCTGTGCCCTCTGTGGTTAGATTCTTTGTCTTAGCGAAAGGCCCCATGATGACCCAAGCCCTCACGAACCGTCGAGACTTCCTGGCCGCGATCGCCGCCCTGGCCTCCGCCCCGGCTGCCGCCCGCCTGGCCTCCGCCGCCGACGCCCCGGCCGACAAACGCCCCAACATCCTGTTCATCATGAGCGACGACCACGCCGCCCACGCCATCGGCTCCTACGGCAGCAAGATCAACCAGACGCCCAACATCGACCGCATCGCCAAAGAAGGCATGAGGATGGACTGCTGCCTGGTCACCAACTCCATCTGCTCGCCCAGCCGGGCCGTCATCATCACCGGCAAGTACTCCCACATCAACGGCGTGCCCGTGTTCAACACCTTCGACGGCAGCCAGCCCACGCTGTCGAAGTACCTCCAGGCCGCGGGCTACTACACGGGGATGATCGGCAAGTGGCACCTGGGCAGCGACCCGACGGGCTTCGACTACTGGAACGTCCTGCCCGGCCAGGGGGTGTATCATAATCCTGCCTTCATCGAGAACGGCAAGCGGACCAAGCACACGGGCTACTGCACGGACCTGATCGCCGACTTCTCCATCGAGTTCCTCAAGAACCGCCCCAAGGACAAGCCGTTCTTCCTGATGAGCCACCACAAGGCCCCCCACCGCCCATGGGACCCCGACGAGAAGCACAAGCAGATGTTCGCCGACCGCGAGATCCCCGAGCCGTCGACCTTCAACGACGACTACGCCGGGCGCAGCGACGCCGCCGCCGAGGCCACCATGCGGATCGACCGCAACCTCATGCCCCGCGACGTGAAAGAGAAGCCCCCCGAGGGCCTGACGGCTGAGCAGCTCAAAAAATGGAAGTACCAGCGTTACATGAAGGACTATCTCGCCTGCGTGCAGTCGGTGGACGACAACGTCGGGCGGCTGCTGGAGTACCTGGACAAATCCGGACTGGCCGAGAACACCATCGTCGTCTACACCTCCGACCAGGGCTTCTTCCTGGGCGACCACAACTGGTACGACAAGCGGTTCATGTACGAGGAGTCGCTCAAGATGCCCTTCCTGGTCCGCTGGCCCAAGCGCATCAAGGCCGGCTCGGTCAACAGGGACATGGTCCTCAACGTCGACTTCGCCCCCACGCTGATGGCCGCCGCCGGACTGGCCACTCCCGCCGACATGCAGGGACGCAGCTTCCTGCCTGTGCTGGAGGGCAAGACGCCGGCGGACTGGCGGCAGTCCATGTACTACCGCTACTACCACTACCCCATGCACCACCGCGTCCAGCCGCACTACGGCGTGCGGACGCACGAGTACAAGCTGATCTACTTCAACAAGCTCGACCAGTGGGAACTGTACGACCTGAAGAAGGACCCCGAGGAGTTGAAGAACGTCTACAGCGACCCCGCCTACGCAGACCAGGTCAAGAAGCTCAAGGCCGAGTTGTACCGCCTGAAGAAGGAAGTCAAAGACGAAGATCAGTTCGCGGACAAGCTGCCCAAGGACACGCAGTAGCCCGTAGCCCGTAGCCAGTAGTCAGTGGTTCGTGGATGCTCATTGTGCTCGCGTCTTCGCGCAGCGTTCCATAGGACCTGTTAAGATCCATAGGACCCAGTCTTGAAAGAAACAAAGCCATGAACACCACCATGAACCGTCGCGACGTGTTGGGCCTGTTGGCCGCGCTGGCGGCTGGGCCGGCCGCCGCCCGCCTGGCCCGCGCAGCCGAGGGCGCCAAGCGCCCCAACATCCTGTTCATCATGGCCGACGACCATGACCGCGACGCGATCAGCTGCTACGGCAGCAGGATCAACAAGACGCCCAACATCGACCGGATCGCCAAGGAAGGCATGAAGCTCAACAACTGCCTGGTGACCAACTCGATCTGCGGGCCCAGCCGGGCGTGCATCCTCACGGGCAAGTACAGCTTCGCCAACGGCTTCATGACCAACGGCGACCGCTTCGACGGCTCGCAGATGACGGTGGCCAAGCTGCTTCAGAAGGCCGGCTACGCGACGGCGATGGTGGGCAAGTGGCACCTGGTGAGCGACCCCACGGGCTTCGACTACTGGAATATCCTGCCCGGCCAGGGGGTCTACCATGACCCCGCCTTCATCGAGATGGGCGAGAAGAAGAAGCACGAAGGGTACGTGACGGACCTGATCACCGACTTCGCGCTGAAGTGGCTGGAGGGCGGGCGCGACAAGTCCAAGCCCTTCTTCCTCATGTGCCACCACAAGGCCCCCCACCGCTCGTGGGACCCCGACGACAAGCACGCCAAGATGTACGAGGACCAGGACATCCCCGAGCCTGAGACGTTCAACGACGACTACAGCGGGCGGGGCACGGCCGCCGCTGCCGCCACCATGCGGGTGGAGCGGGACCTGAACAAGCGCGACCTCAAGGTGCCGCCCCCGCCCGGCCTGGAGGGCCAGGCCCTCAAGAAGTGGAAGTACCAGCGATACATCAAGGACTACCTCCGCTGCGTGGCCAGCGTGGACGACAACGTCGGGCGGGTGCTCGACTACCTCGACAAGAACAAGCTCGCCGACGACACCATCGTCATCTACACCGCCGACCAGGGCTTCTACCTCGGCACGCACGGGTGGTTCGACAAGCGGTTCATGTACGAAGAGTCGCTTCACATGCCATTCGTCATCCGCTACCCGAAGGAGATCAAGCCCGCCGCCACGTGCGACGAGATGGTCCTCAACGTGGACTTCGCCGAGACGTTCCTGGACTACGCCGGCCAGGCCGCCCCCAAGGAGATGCACGGGCGGTCGATGCGCCCGCTGCTCCAGGGCCAGCAGCCCAGCGACTGGCGAAAGGCCATGTACTACCACTACTACGAGTACCCCGCCGTCCACAGCGTCAAGCGCCACTACGGCGTGCGGACGGGCAAGTACAAGCTCATCCACTTCTACTACGACGTGGACGAGTGGGAGCTGTACGACCTGGAGAAGGACCCTCACGAACTCAAGAGCGTCTACAACGATCCGGACTACGCGTACGTCCAGGCCCAGTTGCACAAGGAGCTTGACCGCCTGCGAAAGGAGTTGGCCGTCCCGGAGGACACCCGCCGCCCTCAACCAAGGGCCGAGGCAAAGCAGCCCGACCTCGGCCCGCAACTGATCCTGCCGCTGGACGAGCCCGCCCAGGCAAAACAAGCCGTTGACCGCTCGCCGAAGAAACGCACGCTTGCCTACAAGGGCACCACGCCGGCCGACGGGCGCCAGGCCGGACAGAAGGCCCGCATGTTCAATGGCACGAGCGACTTCCTGGACCTGGCGCCCGCCCAGAGGCCCAACTGCGCGGGCGTAGCCGTCCGCGTGTCGGCCTGCGTCAAACCTGCCAAGGGCGACGGCGTGATCCTGGCCCACGGCGGGGCAAGCTGGGGCTACGTGCTCCACCTGGCCGGCGGGAAGCCCGTCTTCAGCGTGAAGGTGGCTGACGAGCTGTTCAGCGCCGCCGCGGCGGACAAGCTGTCCGACGGCTGGCACGAGGTCGCCGGCGAGTTGTCCGCCAACGGCGCGCTTCGCGTGCTGGTGGACGGCAAGGAAGTGGCCAAGGGCAAGGCGCCCAGTGCCGTCACCTCCTCGCCCAATGACGCGCTCCAGGTCGGCTGCGACGCCGGCAGCAAGATCGGCGAGTACGAGGGCAACAACTACTACGGCGGGCTCATGCAGGACGTCAAGCTGGAGTACGCCAAGTAGAACCGAGAAACAGGGACCAGGGAATAGGGTCAAGGGACCAGGAAAGACAACTGGCTGCTCATTGCTTGCTCCCCAGTCCCTAATCCCTGCTCATTTGATCTCCACCAAGGCCACGTCTTCGCCGGCCAGCTCGATGGTGAGTTCCCGGCTGCGCCACTGGAGGGGCCGACCGGCAACGAGGTCCTTGTCGCCCGCCGGGGCCAGGCTTCCTTCAAGGCGGATGACCGCGGTGTGCTTGTTGGGCGAATCGTTGAAGATCGTCAGGTAGCCGACCTTGCCGGCCGGCCCGCCGCCCCACCGCTCCACGTACACCTTCGCGTCGCTGCTGCGGGCCAGCGTGATCGGCTGCCAGGACGCCTCGGCCACTTGCCGGCACAGCGGGAGGTACTTCTTGAACAGCGGGCGGTCGCGGTCGTACAGCTCCTTGCGGGTGAAGTAGTGGCCCTGCGAGGCGTTGTGGCTGAAGTAGCCGGGGAACATCCCGTAGGCCAGGCAGCGCTTCATGAACCGCTGGGACAACTCGTAGGGGAACTTCTCGAACTCAGTGTTCATGAGGAAGCAGTAGGGCTTGGGCCCGCAGAGCACCCGGCGGTAGAGCAGGTCGGCGTCGCTCATGGGCCGCCATCGGCCGGACGGGTTCCAGTTGGTCTCGGTGCCCAGGACGTCCAGGTGCGGCACGAGCCAGCACAGGCGCGTGGGCGCGCCGTTGGCCATCATCAGCTTGCCCATGCGGTGCACGTCGGCCGTCAGGCCCGCGACGTACTCCCAGGCGACCAGCCCGCGGAAGACGGCCGGGCGGAGCGAGGGGGAATCGAACGTGAGCGGGCGGGCGGCCGTCGCGAAGTGGTCGCGGCGGAAGTCCAGCTCGCTGGTGACGTAGCCTTCGCTGGAGTCCACGTACTCGCCGTCCAGGTCGCCCTTGCGCTTGGGTCCGTAGAGCTGGTCGCGGATCGCAGGGTTCCACTTGTTCTTGAAGTCGGTGACCTCGCCGGCGACGGCGGGGCTGGAGTTCATGGACCAGACGGCCCCGTTGCACCAGGGCGTGTCGAGCAGGCGGCAGACGAACCTGCCCTGCTCGTCGTGCATGCCGCTGGTCAGCAGGGCCTGCGCGCTGCGGTTGCCCTTTTCGGCCAGGGCCTTGGCGTGGGCGAGGGCGGCTTCATAGGTGCGGGGCATGTCTTTGGGCATAGACATCCACCAGGTCATCGGCTCGGTGTAGCGGAAGGTGATCATTCCGTGGGCGTCGTCCCAGGCGGTCTCGTTGTTGCCTTCTTTGAAGGCGAAGCCGAAATCTTCCCATCCTTCGACCTGGCTGATCTTCGCGAAGGGCATCCAGACGCCCTGGCGATCGACGCGCCGGCGGAAGTCGTCGGGGAATGCCGTGTACATGGCGGCCACCGCGCCGCGGAAGCCCCACTGACCGTCGAAGTCCAGCGAGGCAAAGGCCACCTCGGCGTGCGGCCGCTCCTTCGTCAGGCCCAGGTCGAAGGCGATGAACAGCTCGTTGAGAGCCGGGTTGAAGCCCGTGCGGAAGACGGCCGGGCGGGTCATGTCGAGGCAGACGGCGTGGCCGGGGACCGCCTGCTCCGCGGGCGCGGCGTTCGCGGCCCGGGCCACCGCGGCCAGCGGATACCAACCCAGCCGACCGTCACGTCCGGCCCGCGTGCGATGGGCCTGCTGATATTCGCGCGGCGCGACGGCCGGCTCGCTGCGCCGCGGGTCGATCAACCACTGCCACTGCGCGGGCGAAAGCCTGCGGGCGAAGACGAGCGTGACGGAGCGGTCCTTGCCGGTCGTGTCTTCCAGACGCGCGGCGTAATGGCGCCCGCCGGGGATCGCCCGCTCGGTCACCTGGAGCTTCATCCCGAGCGCCTGCCCCGAATCGAATCTCACGAAGTCGCTCTCCGCCGCCACGTCGCGGACGCTGAACTCGTCGGCTGCCCCCGCTGCACCGCCCGCCTTGGGCACTTCGACGCCCACGCCGTCGAACATCGTCGCCCCGCCGCTCATCTCGACCTGTTGCAGGCGCACGCCGCGAAAGGCCGCCTTGCCTGTGCGGCCGCGCAGCAGGAGGTTGACGGCAGCGCTCTTGACGGGCTTGGCGGGGAAGATCTTCACCACCGCCCTCTGCCAGTCGTGGCTGCCCACGTCGAACGCGGCGATCTGCCCCCACAGGGGCGTGCCGTCCTGGTAGCGCAGGTCCAGGTAGAGCGAGTAGCCGCTGTCGCGCGTGCCGCTGACGCGGTCGGCCCTGGACCACGCGACGGCAACGATGGGCAGCGGCTGCTTCTGGTCGAGCACGACGCTCTGGACCAGTCCACTGTCGCCCTGGCCGGGGTTGTCGACGACGTAAGCGTCGCCTTCGCGAACGACCTTCCGCCCGCCGTGGGCCCGCCAGGCGTCGTCGCGCAGGAGATTGGTCCCTTCCTCGTCCAGGCGGACGACCTTTCGGGCGATCTCGTCCGCCCACGCGGGCAAGACGATCAGGCAGATCAGGCAGGACGTGAAGACGCATCGGGGGGCGCGTTGTCCAGACATAGGCAGACTCCTCAGCGGGACATGGTATCGCGCGGCCGCGCGCGCGGGCAAGAGCCGTATCGCCTCGCTGCAATCCCGCCGGAACGGGCGGAGTTATGGAAGGTGTGGGATGCGCGTCCCATGCTTGCCGTGTTTCATGTACCTCGCATCCAGGAGAGCCCGAATGAAACGCACGTCTTTTCTCCTCGTAGCCGGCCTGTGCCTGGGCTGGTGCCATGGGCAAGGCTTCGCCGCCGAGCCCGCCCTGCGGGCCGGTGCGGCGGCTGTGGACATCACCCCTGTGGAATTCCCGCTGAACATGCCCGGCGGGTTCAACGCGAACATGTCCGAGTCCGCTCATGACCCGCTGCACGCACGGGCCCTGGTGCTGGACGACGGAACGACGCAGGCGGCCGTCGTCGTGGTGGACAACCTGGGCGTGGGCCCGGAGACCTGTGACGAGGCCCGTGCTGCCGCCTCCGCCAAGTGCGGCCTGGCGCCGGACAAGATCATGATCTTCGCGACGCACACGCACAGCGCGCCGAGTTCCGGGCCCGGGGGAGGCAGCGGACCGCAGGCGGCGTTTCACAAGCGTCTGGTCGAGGGCATCGCCGAGGCCATCGTCCGCGCCCACGGGGCGCTTCGCCCGGCCGGCGTGGGCGCGGCCACGCACGCCCTGCCGGAGGAGGTCTTCAACCGTCGCTGGTATCTCAAGCCCGGCAAGATGCCGCTCAACCCGTTCGGCCAGATGGACCAGGTGAAGATGAATCCCTCCACGAGCCCCGAGGTGCTGGACCGCCCGGCCGGGCCGACCGATCCCGACGTGACGGTGCTGTCGGTGCAGGACGCCAAGACGCGCAAGCCGCTGGCCCTGCTGGCGAGCTACTCGCTGCATTACGTGGGGCACACGCCGCGCGGGCAGGTCTCGGCGGATTACTTCGGCGAGTTCTGCCGGCTCATGCCGTCGCGGCTGCGGGGAGGCGAGGACTTCGTGGCCATGCTGGCCAACGGCACGTCGGGCGACATCAACAACATTCCCTTCCTGGTCACCCGTCCGCCGCGCGAGCCCTTCGAGCAGATCCGGATCGTGGCGGGCAAGACGGCCGACGCCGCCTGGTTCGCCTGGCGGAAGATCGAGCGCCACGAGACGAAGGCCCGCGTGGCCATGCGCCAGCGGATGGTGACGCTGAAGCTGCGCCGCCCGACGGCCGAGCAGATCGCGGCAGCCAAGGCCGTACTGGCGGTCAAGGACGAGGCCGAAAAGGCCAAGCTGCCCCGCCTGGCGGACAACTACGCCCGGCGGACGCTGGGGCTGGCCGAGGCGGGCGAAAGCGTCACCGTGCCGCTCCAGGTGCTGCGCGTGGGCGAGTTGGGCATCTGCGCCATTCCCTTCGAGGTGTTCGCGGAGATCGGGCTGGAGATCAAGAAACGCAGCCCCCTGCCGCGGACGGTGGTGATCGAACTGGGCAACGGCTGTTTCGGCTACCTCCCCACGCCCGAGCAGCACAGGCTGGGCGGATACGAGACTTGGCTGGGCACCAACAGGGTGCAGAAGGACGCGTCGGTGATCCTGACCACGAACCTGCTGGAGATGCTGGCGGAACTGGCGAGGTAACCTGAAGACGACGTCGGGCCGGGGTCGTCATGCTCCCTGCCTGATTCAGTTGGCCTTCGATCTGTGGATCGGACTGCCGACCACGTACACGGGGGAGTCCTTCTGGAAGAGCGTGCCGTCTTCTTCGAGAACGAGCATCTCGTGCGACCCGTCACCATACATGTCGGCCGGCGCGAGTGCGGCCGGGCTGGCGCGGCGCATCTTTCCGTTCCTGCCGGGCACGTCGAGTTTGCCTTCGGTGTTAAAGAGAAAGGCGCCGTGCCCGCGCCCGACCAGTTCGAGATTGTTCGGGCCGCCGCGCCTGGTGACGACCAGGAGATCGAGGTTGCCGTCGCCGCCGTTGCGGTCCCAGGCGACGGAGGCCAGGAAATCGTTCATCGGGAAGAACCGCGGCTTGTTCCTGTATGTCGGCTGATCGCTGCCGGTGAGGCGGGCGTAGTCGGCGGCCTCGCCGGCCATGGAATACCGCGTCAGGCCGTCGGCGCGGATGACCATGACGTGCGGCGTGTTGTCGTCGCCCCAGTCGCCGACGTGGGCGGCAAGGACTTTGTCGCCGCCTCTCCAGAGGGTCCTGGAGGCGTCTTGGGGCCAGGCGGCGTCGCCGCCTGGATTGAGCCAGACGGTCAGCGATCCGCGGGAGGCAAGCACGATCGCGTCGGGTTTCCGGTCGTTATTGGCGTCCATCAGCGCGACGTCGAGGACGTCCAGACCCTTAAGATCGATGCCGGCCCTGGAGGGCGCAAAACCCAAGCCGGTGTTCAGGTACAGTTGGTTCAGCAGCAGGTCGGGCCGGCCGTCGGCGTTGACGTCGGCGAAGGCGACGCGGTTGGCCTTCGCCCCGGCCAGACCGGAGCCGGCGGTGGCGTCCAGAAAGGGCTTGCACGGGCCCGTGCCCTTATAGAACCGCACGCTCCCGTCGGTAAGCACGAGAACCAGGTCGGCCTTGCGATCGCCGTCGACATCCGCCGAAGCCATGGCGACGGCTTTCACGTCGAGCGTCTGGAGCGTGAAGTCCTCAGCCCAGGTGTGGTGCATCACCGCGTCGACCATCGGCGCCTGGCCGGCGCGAATCTTCATCAGCGCCCGAATGAGCGAAGGCGTAGTGCCCGGAAAGCTGGCCGTGGCGGCATTGAAGGGCCCTGTCAGGGTCCAGTCCTTGCCCGTCGGCTGGGCCTGATACCACGTGTCGCCGACGTGCACGGCTCCGCCTCGCTTGGCTACGAAGATGACGGCTGGCACTCCCGGTGACAGGCCGGGCGGCAGGCTGGCGTCACCCTTGAAGTTGAGCGTCAGCGTGCGATCGCGTCGTCGCAGCACCTTCCTGCCCATCTCCTCCAGGGTGACCGTCTCGACCAACTGGACGACGCCGGCCCTGGCGCCGACCGAACCGACGCGGCTGACAAGGATCTCGGTAGCCAGCTTGTAGATCTGGGGCAGCGGCAGATCGACGCGGATGACGCCGGGCGCGGGCACCGCCAGCGCGACCACGACGCACGTGAACGCAACCCGCGCAAGACGTTTCGCCTTCATGGTGACTCCTTCGCCCGCTTGCTGAAGAACCATTCGACAAGGTCCGCTTCCGTCAGGCCGTTGTCCCACGCCGAGTTGTGGTTGCCGCCCTTGTACTCGTAGTACCGCAGACGGTCGTCGGGGCTGGCTTTGCGGAGGGCTCTGGCGTCGTCCTTCACCACCGGTTCCTGGCCCCTGGCTTTCATCAGCGCATCGAACATCTCGCGCGAACCCCTGGGCGGCACGATTCGATCGTTTTCGCCGTGTGTCACCCAGATCGCCGTATGCTTGAGGCTGTCGGCCTTCGAGGGGTCGCCCCCGCCGCAGATCGGCATGGCGGCCGCGAACTTGCCCGGGTAGCGCTGGATCAAGTCCCAGGTGCCGTAGCCTCCCATCGACGCCCCGAACACGTAGAGGCGGTCCGTGTCGATGCCCTTCTCGGCCACGATCTTGTCCAGCAGTTCCACGACAGCCGCGATGGACTTCGACGGCTGTTCGGGCATCTTGTGGCTGGCCGTCCCGGGCCCGCGAGGGCTCACCCAGTTTTCGCCCCGCACCGCGACCGGCCGCAGGACATAGCACGGGTGATCCTTCTGCTGCTGGTCCTTGTAGAACGCATCCTGCACAATCTCCGGGCCGCCGACCCCGTTGGCCTTGACGCCGCCGTGCAGCCAGAGGACCAGCGGGAGTCTCCTGCCTCCCTCGGCCGCCCTGGGCGCAAAGAGATAGTAGTTGATCTGCGTTCCGGCCTTGTCCGCGAACGAGGTCATCTGGCCCCATTGCCCGTACCGGAAGCTTCTGGCGGGTCTGCCGGCGGCGCCGCACGTCGTCCATATCACCACGCCCGCCAGGGCCGGGACCAGTGAAACCCACTTCCGGAACATGTTCACTCCGTGCGCGGTCCGCGAACACTTCGTTCTGCCGGCCGCGTCTTACTTTGCCAGGTCAAAGACCACGCTGTAGGCCTCGCCGTCGAACTCGGTGGACACGCGGTAGCCGGAGTTGTGGAAGACGGCGAGCATGGGCTTGTTGGCGGGCAGGACCTTGGCGAAGAAGCGTTTGACGCCGCGTTTGGCCGCCACCTGGGCGAGGTATTCCAACAGGTGCGTGCCCATGCCCTTCTTCTGCCAGTCGTCCTGGACGATGAAGGCGACCTCGGCGATCTGGGTCTGGGGGTCGAGGAAGTACTGGGCGATGGCGACGATGTCGTCGCCGGCGGGGCTGGGGACCACGCCGACCATGGCCAGGTCGTTGCGGTAGTCGATGTTGACGACCTTCTGCACCTCGCGATGCGGGAAGGTCATGGTGTGAGTGAAGTATCGCGAGCGCACCGACGAGGGGGACAGCGAGTAGAACATCTCCGACAAGGCCAACTCGTCGGTCGGTTTGACCGGGCGGAAGAACACCTGCGTGCCGTCGGTGAGCGTCTCGTAATGCTCCAGTTCCTCGGGATATTTCACCTGCTCCCAGGCCAGCTCGATCTGGTCTTCCGGGACGTAGCGGTGCGACTTGGCCGCCTCCAGGAGCATGCCGCGGAATTTGGGATGGGCGATGTTGATCAGCGAGAGGACCCGCTCGCGGATGCTCTTGCCGTGGAGGTAGGCGATGCCGAACTCGGTGACCACGTAGTGCACGTCGCCTCGGGTGGTGACCACGCCGGCGCCCTCGGTGAGGTGCGGCACGATGCGCGAGACGGTCTCCTGCCTGGCGGTCGAGGGCATGGTGATGATGGCCTTGCCTTCGCGGCTGCGCGCCGAGCCGCGGATGAAGTCCACCTGCCCGCCGATGCCGCTGTAGAACTGGTAGCCGATGGAGTCGGCGCAGACCTGCCCGGTGAGGTCGATCTCGAGCCCGACGTTGACGCCGACCATCTTGTCGTGCTGGCTGATCACGTAGGGGTCGTTGACGTACTCGGTGGGGCGGAACTCGAAGAAGGGGTTGTTGTCGATGTAGTCGTAGAGCCGCTGGCTGCCCATGCAGAAGCTGGCTACGACCTTGTTGCGGTTGATGGTCTTGCGCGAGCAGGTGATGGCGCCGCACTCGATGAGGTCGATGATCCAGTCGCCGAACATCTCGGTATGGACGCCGAGTTCCTTCTTGTTCTTGAGGAATTCGGCCATCGCCTGGGGGATTCGCCCGATGCCCAGCTCGATGGTGCTGCCGTCGTCGACGAGTCGCGCGAGGTTCTGCCCGATGCGGCGGAGGGTCTCGTCGGTGGCGGGGACGGGGACGGCTCGGATGTCCTCGTCGAAGGGCACGAGCACGTCGAGCTGGTTGACGTGGATGAACGAGTCGCCCATGGTGCGCGGCATGCGCTGGTTGACCTGCGCGATTACGTAGCGGGCATTGGCGCAGGCGGCCTTGACGATGTCGACCGAGACGCCGAAGCTGCACAGCCCGCCGGCATTGGGCGGGGAGACGCCGATGAGCGCGACGTCGATGGGGATGCGCCCGGACTCGAACTGGCGGGGGATGTCGCTCAGGAAGATGGGCGTGTAGTCCCCGACGCCCTCTTCCAGGGCGTGGCGGACGTTGTCGGCGACGAAGAAGCTGTTGGTCTTGAAGCGGTCGCGGAACTGGCGGTGGGCGTAGGGCGCCTCCCCCACCGTCAGCAGGTGGATGATATGGGCGTCGTAGATGTGACGCGAATGCAGCACCAGGGCGTGGACCAGATGCTGGGGCTGTCCGCAGCCGGTGCCGATGAAGACGGAGTTGCCCGGCTTGATGAGCTTCATGGCGTCGGCGGCCGTGCCCAGGCGCGAAGCGTACTTCTGTTTCCAGTCAAAGTCTTGGGTAGTCATGTCGGCTGGTCCACGATAATGCGGGCGTCAACGGCGATGGGCGTGGTGCCCTGGCGCCCGACCATGTAGGGGTTGATGTCGATTTCCTGGATCTGGGGAAACTCGGTGGCCAACTGGGAGAGGCGTTGGAGCCCCTCGCCGATGGCGTCGATGTCGACGCCCTCGTGGCCGTGGTCGCCCAGCAGGGCGCGGTAGGTCCGGCTGCCCTTGAGCATCTCGCGGGCCTCGTCGGCGGTCAGCGGGGCGAGGTAGAAGGCGGCGTCCTCGAGCACTTCGACCATGGACCCGCCCGCGCCGAACATCATGAGCGGCCCGTAGTGCACGTCGCGGTGCATGCCCAGCACGACCTCGCGACCGCGCTTGCACATCTCCTGCACCAGCACGCCGAGGATCTCGGCGTCGCGGCGCTTCTTGGGGATGCGATACATCATGAGGTCGAAACCGTCCATCACCTCCTGGGGCGTCATCAGGCCCAGGCGCACGCCGCCGACCTCGCTCTTGTGGATGATGTCCGGCGACCAGATCTTCAGCACGACCGGGTAGCCGATCTGGTCGGCGAAGCTGACCGCCTGTTCGGGACTGGTCGCCAGCAGGCTCTGGGGAGTGACGAAACCGTACGCCTCGAGCGTCTCCTTGGCCTCCAGTTCGCCCAGCTCCCGCTCGCCCGTGCGAAGACGACGTTCCACGATCTTCTCCACCTTGCGCCGGTTCACCGGGAACAGGCGGATCACGCGCTTGGGGCGGTTGCGCCAGCGGGAGTAGTCGGCCATCGCCTTCAGCACGCGGACGGCCGACTCGGGCGAGTCATAGCAGGGGATCCGGCCCTTGCGGAGGACCTGGATGGCCGTTTCGACCCGGCTGGAGCCCAGGAAGCAGGCGAGGATGGGCTTGTCGTGCCGGGCGGCGCGGACGATGGCCTCGGCCGTCCGGTCGCACTCGGTCATGGCGTGGGGGGTCAGGAGGACCAGGACGCTTTCGACGTTGGGGTCGCGCAGGATGTGGTCCAGGGCGTACTCGTAGCGATCAGCCAGCGCGTCGCCCAGGACGTCAATGGGGTTGTGAATATTGGCGGAGGAAGGCAGAGAGCTCCTCAAGGCGTCGGTGGTGGCCTCTTCGAGCCGGGCCAGTTGCAGGCCCTCGCGTTCGATGGCGTCGGCGGCCATGATGCCGAGCCCGCCGGTGTTGGCGATGATGGCGACGCCGGGCCCCTTGGGCAGGGGCTGGTTGGCGAAGGCGCTGGCGTAGTCGAACTGCTGCTTGATGGACCCGCAGCGGATAACGCCCGCCCGCTCGAAGACGACCTCCCGGGCCCTCTCGATGCCGGGCAGCCGCCCCGTGTGGGAAGAGGCGGCCTCGGCGCCCGCGCCCGTCTCGCCGGCCTTCATGAGCAGGATGGGCTTGTCGTGACTGATGCGTTCGGCCTCGCGAACGAAGGCGTCGCCGTCCGCGATGGTCTCGAGGTATCCGGCGATGACCTCCGTCTGCTCGTCCTGCCCGTAGTAGCGGAGCAGGTCGAGTTCGTCGAGGATAGCCTTGTTGCCGATGCTGGCCAGCTTGCTGAAGCCCAGGTCGATGGCGCCGGCCATGTCGATGATGGCGGCCAGAAGCGAGCCGGACTGCGAGAGGTAGGCGATCTTGCCCAACTTGGGAAGCATGCCGGCGAAGGAGGCGTTGAGCTTGTTAGCGGGTGAGAGGACGCCCAGGCAGTTGGGCCCGAGCAAGGTCATGCCGCCGGTGCGGGCGATCTTGACGATCTGCTCTTCGAGCTTTCGCCCCTCGGGTCCGGCCTCTTTGAACCCGGAGGTGATGACGATGACGGTCTTGACGCCCAGGGCGGAACACTGCTGCATCACGCCGAGGACGGCCTGGGAGGGCACGACGATGACGACGAGGTCCGGCGTCTGGCCGATCTCCCGCAGGTCGCCATAGCAGCGCAGGCCCATGAGTTCGTCGCAGGATTTGTTGACCGGATAGATCTGGCCCTCGAATCCCCCGTTGACCAGACCGGTGAGGATCTCGTAGCCGACCTTCCCCTTCTGGCGGGACGCACCGACCACGGCGACTGATCGCGGCTCGAATAGTGAGGTGAGATCCATGGGTCCTACAATCCGTGATACTTGAACACGCAGTCCTTGACCTTCCGCACGACAGCGTCGAGTTCGGCGTCGACCCGCTCGCGGACGGCAGGATCGACCACTTGCGCCCGGTCCCGCAGCCCGCCGACGTGGTCGGTGGACTCCAGCAGCACGCCGCCCAGCCCGGCCATCAGGTCCTGTTCGTCGTCGTCGCCGCAGAGGACGGACCAGACCAGGGCCCAGCCGCGGGCGGTGTTGTCGGCGTGGTAGCCGCCGCCGCCAACGGCCAGGATGGGCCGGCCGAACGCCCGCACGGCGTGGACGACGTCGGCATAGGCGTTGTTGGTCAGCGACAAGTTGACCAGCGGGTCGCCCACCAGGCAATCCATGCCGACCTCCAGGGCGATGACGTCAGGCTTGTAGGCGCCGATCAGCGGCAGGACGACCTCGCGGACGGCCCGCAGGTACGCCCCGTCATACGTGCCGACCGGAAGGGGGACGTTGACGCTGTACCCGGCGCCATCGCCCGTGCCGATGTCCTGCTCGAATCCCGTGCCGGGGAACAGCGTCCTGCCGTTCTGGTGGAGCGAGACGACCATGACGTCGCTGCGCTCGTAGAAGGCCTCCTGCACCCCGTCGCTGTGGTGGGCGTCGATGTCCAGGAAGAAGACCCGCTTCCCCGCTCCAGCCAGGCGATCGCAGCCGAACACCACGTCGTTCATGTAGCAGAAGCCCGCCGCCCGTTCGGCGTGGGCGTGGTGCATCCCGCCGGACGGGTTGAAGGCCACGTCCACCTCCCCCGCCAGCAGCAGGTCCGCCGCCTGCACCGTCGCGCCGCAGGTCAGGTCCGCGTACGCGTACATGTCGTGGAAGACCGGACAGTCGGCCGTCCCGATCCCCATGTGCAGCGCCTCGATGGTCAGGTGCCCGCCGGCGGCGTCCTGCAGCACGTCGAGGTACTCGCAGGTATGGAAGGTCTCGAGGACCTCCCGCCCGGCTGGGCGGGGCGCGACTTCGCGCCGGTGCTCGCCGGTGAGCAGCCCGAAGGAGGCCAGGATCGAGCGGGTCCGGGCGGACCGTTCGGTGCGGAAGGGGCAGTCGGCGGGGTAGTGATAGCGTTCGATGTCCTGCGAGTGCAGGAAGGCCGCACGTACAGGCGGCTTCGGCTGTGAGATGGGCAAGGCCATACCGTTCGCTTTCCATGCAGCCTGGGGCAATTGCGTTTGACTATACCGCCTGGCTGCCCCGGCTGCAAGATGCCCCGCCGCACCGGGGCGGGCGCGGTCATTTTACGATCGCCAGGATCTCCTTGAACTTGGGGCCCTCGGCCCGCCCCAACAGCTCAAACAGGGCGGTCTCGACGCTGGTGACGCCCGCCCCCGCGGCGGCCATGCGGGTCAGGCCCACCGTTCGGTTGGCCTGCGTGCGAGACGAAACGATGTCGCCGACCACCTGCACGTCATAACCGGCGGCCAGCAGGTCCACGGCCGTCTGATAGACGCAGACATGGGTCTCGATGCCGGCCAACAACACGTGCCGCCGCCCCACCGACTGGAGAGCGTCCAGGAAGTCCTGCTCTCCGCAGCAACTGAAGGCCCGCTTGGTCAGGGGCGAGCCGGTCAGCAGCGAAGCAATCTCCTCGACGGTAGGCCCCAGTCCGGCGGGGTTCTGCTCGGTATGGAGGATGGGCACCTCCAGCACCTGGGCCCCGCGGACCAGACGGACGGCAGATTGAATGAGGGCCTCCCGCTCGTGCATGGCGGGCACAAGCCTGGCTTGGAGGTCCACCAGCACCAGAACGGTCTCTTGCGGTTTGAGCATGTTCTCGTCTCGGTATTCGATCCAGTTCGTCTCGGTATGCGATCCTGGCCGCTGAAGCGGCCAGGCCTATGTCGTGAACGGGGACGGGCGGCCGTCCAACTTCTGCCAAACGTCCCTGGGCGTATCGGTCGGGCCGACCGTGAGCGTCACCAGCGGCACGGCGAGCCGGCGGTAGTGGTCGTCCAGGGGGGCGATCCGCTGCTCGTACACATCGAGGCGCCGACGAACGGCTGACTCGTCGTCGTCGCGCCGGCCCTCGCGGTCGCCTCCGACGTTGGTGCGGATCCGCTCCAGGACCGCCTCCGCGGTGCAGGCCAGGTGCACCACCGCCCGAACGCGCACCAGCGAATCGACGTCGCGGGCCTGGGAGACGTGTCGCGGCAGACCGTTCAGCACAATCCACGCGGGCGCGGCGTCGCCGCGGCTTTCGGGCAGTTGCCGGATGAAAGCCTGAAGGATGGCGCGGGCCATGTAGAACTGTTCGTCTTCCAGCAAGGCGCCGCGGTCAAGCACGCCGGCCAGAAACTCCACGTCCGCGGCGGAGAGGCCCTCGATGCGGATGCGCCCGCTTGCCACGTCGCGGAGTTGTCGGCCGAAGTCAAAGTGACGGACGGGGCGCCCCCATAGGCCCTGGCGGTGGATGAGATCGCCAAGCGGACTCTTGCCCGACCCGGTGGGACCCAGCAACAGGATGGCGTTGGCTTCGCTCATACTCGAATCAACGCGACGGCGCGGCAGGACACCGCGCCCACAGATAAGCCCCCGCCCCGGCCTGTTCTGGGCCGGAGCGAGGGCTTGCTCGATTACTCTCGAACTGCGGGTTCAGCCGACACTTAGGACTCCACGGCCTTGGGGACCGCTTCCATGTGGCGCGGGGCCTTGACCAGGAAGGTCGCGGCAGCGGCCATCAGCAGAAGAGCGATTGAGCAGTAGTAGGCGAAGGTGAAGGTCTTGGTCTGGTCGTAGACTTTGCCGGCCAGCAGGGCCAGCATGAACCCGCCGACGCCCCAGGCGGTGAAGACCAGGCCGTAGTTCACGCCGAAATTCTTCAGCCCGTAGAAGTCCTTGGTGACCGAGGGGAACAGCGACAGGTTGGCGCCGTAGTTCGCCCCGATCAGGGCGGACACGGCAGCCAGGACGAAGGCGTTGGCCAGGAACGTCTCGGATTGGGTCTGGCTGAGCAAGGCGATCAGCCCCGCCTGCAGGATGAAGCAGATGCACATGGTGGCTTTGCGCCCGATCTTGTCCGAGAGGATGCCGGCCAGGATGCGACCGCCGCCGTTGCCCACGGCCAGAACGGCCACCAGGATGAATCCCAGTTCGATGCCGGCCTGGATCTTCGCCATGGCGGCGAGTTTGGCGATGACCATGAGTCCGGCGCCGGCCCCACAGGCGTACATGAACCACAGCAGGTAGAACTGCCACGTCTTAAGCATCTCGGTGGGAGTGAAGTCTTCCTTTTTCTGCTGCGTCTGACTCGGCGCGGCCGTCGCGGCGGGTGTTTCCGCCTTGGCCGGGTCCTGTGGCACGAAGCCCTTGGGCGGAGGCTTAAGCAACTGGGCCAGTCCCACCACCACGACCAGGAAGCCGATGCCAAAGGCCAGCACCGTCACCGGAACGCCGTAGGACCCGATGAGCCACTTGGCTAACGGGGCGATGTAGACGCTGGCCAAGCCGAAGCCGCTGACGACCAAGCCGGCGATCAGCCCGGTCTTGGCCTTGGGAAACCACTTGACCGCGGGCGGGGTGGCCGACGCGTAGCCGAAGCCGATGCCCGCTCCGGCCAACACGCCAAAGCCCATGATGAAACCCAGGGGCGTGGTGGTGAAGCTGGCCAGGATCATGCCGATACCCACCAGGATGCCGCCGATGGTGGCGACGATCCGCGGGCCGATGCGGTCCTGCATTCGCCCGGCGGGGACCATAATCAGGCAGAAGATCAAGCAGGCGATGGCGTAGGGCCAGGACTTGTCCGACTCGGTCCACTGCCACTCAGCGGGAACGCCCTTGCTGATGACGCTCCAGGTATACAGCACGCCCAGGGCCAGGTTGATGCCCATGCCGGCAAAGGTGACCCGCCACCCGTGGTTCTCCGGGGGCGCCAGCGAGGTGTCCGTCAAGGATGCTTCACTCATGGTTTGCTCCATGGGGGCGGGGCAGGCCCGCCCAAACGATCCCACCTCACGGCAAGCCGGCACATGGGCCTGCCGTGAGGCGGGCGAGTTTTCGGCCCGGTCCGGACCGGGCATCAAGTACAGGTTACTGCCGGCCTTCGATCAGCGAGTCCACGACGTGCGGATCGGCCAGCGTGGTGGTGTCGCCCAGGGTCTGCTTGTCGGTGACGCCTTCGGCGATCTTGCGAAGGATTCGCCGCATGATCTTGCCCGAACGGGTCTTGGGCAGCGCGGGGGCGAATTGCAGCTTGTCCGGGCAGGCGATCGGACCGATCTCGTTGCGGACGTGGATCACCAGTTCCTTGCGGAGGGCGTCGGTGGGCTCCACGCCGTCATTGAGGGTGACGAACGCGTAGAGGGCCTGGCCCTTGATGTCGTGAGGCATGGGGGCCACGGCGGCCTCGGCGACCTTCGCGTGGCTGACCAGGGCCGACTCGACCTCGGCGGTCCCGATGCGGTGCCCGGAGACGTTGACGACGTCGTCGATGCGCCCCATGAGCCAGTAGTCGCCGTCCTGGTCGATCCGGCAGCCGTCGCCGGTGAAGTACAGGTTGGCGAACATGGTGAAGTACGTGTCGATGAAGCGGTCGTGGTCGCCCCACATGGTCCGCATCATGCCCGGCCAGGGGGCCTGGATGCAAAGCTTGCCGCCCTCGTTGACGTCGCACTTGGAGGCGTCGTCGCGAAGCACGATCGGCTCGACGCCGAAGAACGGACGGGACGCGCTGCCGGGCTTGAGGGTGTGGGCCCCGGGCAGCGGGGTGATCAGGAAGCCGCCGGTCTCGGTCTGCCACCAGGTGTCGACGATGGGGCAGCGCCCGTGCCCGATGTGCTCGTGGTACCACATCCAGGCCTCGGGGTTGATCGGCTCGCCAACCGAGCCCAGGACCCGCAGCGAATCCAGGTTGTACTTGGCGGGCCACTCGTCGCCCATGCGGATGAGGGCGCGGATGGCGGTCGGGGCGGTATAGAACACGGTGACCTTGAACTTCTCGCAGATCTGCCAGAACCGCCCGGCGTCGGGATAGGTGGGCACGCCCTCGAACATGATCGAGGTGGCGCCGTTGGCCAGCGGCCCGTAGACGATGTAGCTGTGCCCGGTGACCCAGCCGATGTCGGCGGTGCACCAGTACATGTCGTCCTCGTGGATGTTGAAGATGAGCTTGTGGGTGATGGCTGTGTGCAGCAGGTAGCCGGCCGTCGTGTGGACGACGCCCTTGGGCTTGCCCGTCGAGCCGGAGGTGTAGAGGATGAACAACGGGTCCTCGGCGTTTATGACTTCGGGCTCGCACTTGTCGCTGGCCTTGGCCATCAACTCGTGGTACCACAGGTCCTTGGCCGGGTCGATCCGGCAAGGCTCCTGATTGCGTTCGACGACGATGACTTTCTCGATGCTGGGCGTGGACTTGACCGCGTTGTCGGCGATCTCCTTGAGGTGGATGTGCTTGCCCGCCCGCAGGGAGACGTTGGAGGTGACGAGGATCTTGCAGGCCGAGTCGTTGATGCGGTCGCGGAGGCTGTCGGCGCTGAAGCCGCCGAAGACGATCGAGTGGATGGCGCCGATGCGGGCGCACGCCAGCATGACCACGGGCAACTCGAGGATCATGGGCAGGTAGATGCAGACCCGGTCGCCCTTCTTGACGCCCAGCGACTTGAGGACGTTGGCGAATTTGCACACCTCGCGGTGGAGGTCTTTGTAGGTGATCTTGATCACGTCGTCCTCGGGCTCGCCCTGCCAGAGGATGGCGACCTTGTCGGCCGTCGGGGTGTTCAGGTGGCGGTCCAGACAGTTGACGGTAACGTTGAGCTGCCCGTCGGCGAACCAGGTGTGCTCGATCTTGCGGGCGGCGGTGTCCCAGGTGAACTGCCGGCCCTGCGTGGGCTCCTTGAACCACGTCAGCGTCTTGGCCTGCTCCAGCCAGAAGGCCTCGGAGTCTTCCACGCTGCGGCGGTACATCTCCTCGTACTGCTGGGGCGAGTTGATGTAGGCGTTGGACTGGATCCGCTCGGGCGGCGGAAACGTGCGGGTTTCGGTCATCAGAGACGAGATTGCTTTACTGTTCTCAGTTGCCACAGGTCTTCCTTTCCTTTCGTCTATGACAAAGACACTGACTCTGCCTGCTACAGGCAGTCATGGCTCTTGCGTCATCCCCAGGCCCGGACTACCTGGCGCCGGAGAGCTGCTCTGGCCGAGCAGCACGCGTCCGCCCGAACTCGTTGCCGGGCGACGTTTCGGCGAGCGACCCGTCCCGAAAAGGGCTGCCGGCCGCCTGCTCGCGCCGGGTGGGAAATGCTCGCCCGGCGCGCCGGCCTGCGGGTCTCGCCCACAGGCACGACGAATCGCGAATCGGTATTGTGGGAAGACCAACCTGAATTGTCAATGCAATTCACGCAGGGCCTCGTCGCGAACCGACCGCCGTGAAGCCGTCCGTCACGACGAACGGTTGGTTGTGAAATGTCATACGGATACGCCGGCTGGTGGTAATAGGCCAGTAACGCGTGTTTTGCGCTCGCTCATCATGCGAGACGGCCTTCACGGCATGTCTCGTGGTATCCAGGACTTGGCCTTGTGAAAAATACCATGAAATTCTTGACACCCCGATTCCGAGTCAGTATCAATCCATCTTTGCTCGTCCGGCTGAGACGTGGTCGGACGCGCGAGGAAGCCGCCTTCGCTCCTATCGGGAGGGCACTGGAACTCTGGTCCCCCCCCCGCTCGGGGCGATCTCGCTCCGTCCGCAAACGAAGCCTCGTGGTCCTTTTTCTGTGGAACAACTGATGAGAGAGATTCGATCGCACGCGTTCGTTCTGGCCCTGATCCCCCTGCTGTGCGCCCCTTGCCTGGCTGCCGACTCCAAGGACGTCGACGCCAAACTGGCCCAGTTCGAGAAGCTGATGGCCGAGCAGGCCAAGCAGATCGCCGAGCAGCAGAAGAAGATCCAGGAACAGGACCGCAAGCTGGCCGAACAGGACCGCAAGCTGGCGGAGATGGCCGGCCAGCAGAACCAGCAGAAGCAACAGGCCATCCGCCACGAGGAGATCAAGAAGGTCCTGGCGGAGATGAACGAAGCCGCGGCGAAGAAGGGCGAGCAGATCGCGGTGTGGTCGAAGCTGGACATCCAACTGTACGGGTACATCAAGGCGGACCTGTCCTATGACAGCAGCCGCGTCAGCACGGGCAATTTCGCCCGCTGGGTCGATCGGGACAACGTCCGCGGGTACGACAGCCAGGGCAACCTGACGGCCAAGGAGACGCGCCTGGGCATGAAGATCAAGGGGCCCAGCAGCGACAACATCAAGACCAGCGGAGTGGTGGAGGTCGACTTCTTCGGCGACGGTGCGGCCGAGAACAAGGGCGTGCTCATGATGCGCCACGCCTACCTCCAGATCGACTGGATCAAGGAGAAGTTCAGCATCCTCGCCGGCCAGACCTGGGACGTGATCTCGCCGCTGAACCCCAGCGTGCTGAACTACTCCGTGCAGTGGTGGGCGGGCAACATCGGCTACCGCCGCCCGCAGATCCGCGTGACCAAGATCTTCGACGTGGCCAAGGACGTGGAGTGGAAGCTCGAGGCCGCCGCGACCCGCAACATCGGGGACGCGACCGGCTTCCACCCGGTCGACAGCGGGGCCGACAGCGGGCTGCCCGTGTTCCAGGGGCGGACAAGCTGGACCTTCCCCCTGTGGGTCAAACCCACGACGCTGGGCTTCTCCGGACACGTGGGCGAGGAAGAACACGACTTCGACAACCAGGACCACAACCGCGAGGTCAGCACGTGGTCGGCCAACATGGACCTGTTCATGCCCATCCTGGACTGGCTGGCGTTCAAGGGCGAACTGTTCACCGGGCAGAACCTGGACGCCTTCCTCGGCGGCATCGGCCAGGGCGTCAACGGCGCCGGCACGTACGCGGCGGAGGGCGTCCGCAGTTGCGGCGGCTGGGGAGCGGTGAACCTGGCGCCGTGGTCCAAGTGGCAGTTCAACATCGGCACCTCGATCGAGGCGCTGCGGAGCGACACCGTCGACGCCGCGGGGGCCCGCACGCTGAACCGGGCCATCTTCGGCAATGTCCTCTACGAGATCAACAAGAACACGACGGTGGGCCTGGAATTGTCGCACTGGCACACCGAGTACAAGGCGGGCGACGCCGCCGACGCCCTGCGGCTCCAGACCGCGTTCATCTACCGGTTCTAAACGCGGGCCGTTCCCGACATGCAAAGCCCACGGACCCCTCAGGGGCGTTCCGTGGGCTTTGTCGTTGGGTCGCGTGCGATCCGCGAAGCGGGCGTCGCTTCCGTGGCGGCCTATCACTACAGCCGCTCGAGAATCCGCTCCGTATTGACGTACTGACGGACCAGGCGTTGGGCGGTGTGAATCTTGGCCTCGTCGCTGACCTGGATCTTGACCTTGAGGTTGTTGACGGCGGCTGCCGCGGTGTAGCTGTCGCTGTCGACCAGGACGACGGGGATCTGGGTGCGGCGGATCAGCGACAGGACGTTGGGGTCCGGCTGGATGCCGCCGGTGAGGATGATCCCCGCGATGGTGCTGCCGGGCGGCTCGCTCAGGGCCGACGCGGTGACGGCGGCGAGGATCATGTCCTCGCGGTCGCCAGCAGTGATCAGCAGGCAGCCCGGCGCGATGTAGCGAAGGGCGCGGTGGGCGGCCATGGCCCCGACGATCACGGTCTGAATGCTGTTGTTGAGGGCCTCCTCGCCGTTGAGGACCTGTCCGCCGATCTCCTCCAGGACCAGGCGGACCGAGGGGGTGGCCAGCAGGGGCTCGTACGGGATGCATCCGAGCAGATCGATGCCGTTTCGCTCCAGGCTCATGCGGACGATGTCGCCCACCTGCTGGAGCTTGGCGGGCAGGACCTTGTTGAGCACGACGCCCAGCAGATCGACGCCCCGGTCGGCGAAGAGGCTCCTGTTGAGCATCACCTCGTCCAGGGGTTTGCCGATCCCCCCGCCGGCGACGAGGATGACCTTGGCCCCCAGCAGGCGGGCCACGTCGGCGTTGGAGGTATCGAAGCACGAGCCCACGCCCGCGTGCCCGGTGCCCTCGATCACCACCGACCCCCTGCCCTCGCTGACGCGGGCGAAGCTGTGAAGGATCTGGGTGGCCAACTCATCGGGGCGCGGATTGCGGATGTAGTCGCGGGTGAACGACTGGCCTACGGTCACCGGGCTCATGTCGCCCAGCGGGCAGGGACAAGGGTAGATCGACCGAACCAGGGCCACGTCCTCGTCCACCCTCACACCATCGATCTCGACGTATCGCTGGCCCACCGGCTTGATGAAGCCCGCCGGCGGCAGGATGTCGTTCAGGAACGCCAGCAAGCCCAGCGACAGCGTCGTCTTGCCCTGGTCCTGTTGCGTGGCGGCGATGAATACCTTCTTCGGTTGACTCGTTTCCGTCATGTCGCTCTCTTCACCCTTTGTCGTGTCAAAGCTCCGTGTCCGTTGCGTCAGAGTACCTACCGGCCGGGCCTGAGGCAACAGCAAACGCGCCCGCGCCCTGGTCACTTCAGCGATCCAGGTGATCCCGTTGATCCAGGCGCCGCGATTCCGCATTAGAACGCGCCCGTTGTTCGTTCTTATCCTAGGACCGTCCGTCCGGATGCGGAGAATATATGTCGTCTACTCCTTCTCGCCTGCCCGCGTGCCGCAGCGCCTTCCTCCTGCTTTGTCTTCTCTGCCTTCCTGCGCGAGCCGCCGATCGCCCCGCGCCGCGGGTGTTCATCATGGACGCCGCCCTGCTGGCCCGCTCCAAGGCCCGTCTGGGCCAAGACGACCCAACCGCCAAGGCCGCCCTGCGACCACTGCTGGACCGGGCGGACAAGGCCCTGACCGCCGGTTCCTTCTCCGTGACCGCCAAGAAGATGCTCCCGCCCAGCGGCGACCGGCACGACTACATGAGCATCGGCCCGTACTGGTGGCCGGACCCCGCCAAGAGCGACGGCAAACCCTACGTCCGCCGCGACGGCGAGGTCAACCCCGAGCGTCACACCGTCGGCGACGCCGACAGCCTCAAGCAGATGCAGCAGGCCGTCCGCGCGCTCGCGCTGGCCTGGCACTTCACCGGGCGCGACGACTACGCCAGGCGGGCCGCCCTGCTCCTGCGAACGTGGTTCCTCGACGAGGCCACCCGGATGAACCCCCACTTGAGCTACGCTCAGGCCGTCCCCGGCCGCTGCGAAGGCCGCGGCATCGGCATTGTCGACACGGCCGGCATGATCCACGTGGTCGACGCGATCGGCCTGCTGGGCGGCTCGCCGCACTGGACTCCCGCCGACCAGGCGGGCATGGAGCGGTGGTTCGAGCGGTTCCTCGCCTGGCTGACCGACAGCAAGATGGGCAAGGAGGAATCGCGGACCGCCAATAACCACGCCACCCAGTACGACGCCCAGGTAGCCGCCTACGCCCTGCTGACCGGCAAGACCGACCTTGCCCGCCAGGTGCTCCAGGCCGTGCCGCGACGGCGGATCGACACGCAGATCCAACCCGACGGACGTCAGCCCCACGAGCTGGCCCGCACCAAGTCATGGGGGTACAGCACCGCGAACCTGGGCAACTTCTTCCACCTGGCACGCCTGGGCGAGCACGTGGGCGTGGACTTGTGGACCTACCGATCCGCCGACGGACGCAGCATTCGCGCCGCCCTGGACTATCTGCTGCCCTACGCCCGCGGCAGACAGCCCTGGCCGCACAAGGAAATCGGAACGTTCGCCCCCGAGCGGCTGCTTCCGATGCTCCGCCAATCCGCCCGCAAGTACCCCGGCGCGGGGTACGACCAAGCCGTGGAGGAGATTGCCAAGAAGACGCCCGACGACCTGTCCGTGCTGCTTACCCCCGGTCCCTGATTCCCATTCTCCAGTCCCTGCCGTTACTCGATCTGTCCGTCCCTCAGGCGGATGTGCCGTTTGCACTTGGCGGCGATGGCCGGGTCGTGCGTGACCAGGATGATGGTGCGTCCCTCCGCGTTCAGGTCGGCCAGCAGTTGCAGCACGTCGGCGCCGGTGGTCGAGTCGAGGTTGCCGGTGGGTTCGTCAGCCAGCACGACGGCCGGGTCGGTCACCAGCGCCCTAGCGACGGCCACCCGTTGGGCCTGCCCGCCGGAAAGCTGGCTGGGGCGGTGGCCCACGCGATCGCCCAGTCCGACCCGGTCCAAGGCCTGTTGGGCCCGCCGGCGCGGCTGGCCCAGGCTGCCGTACAGCATGGGCAGTTCCACGTTCTCCAGGGCCGTCAGGCGTGGCAGGAGGTTGAAGCTCTGGAAGACGAAGCCGATCCGCCGGTTCCGCACGTCGGCCAGGGCGTTCTTGGACAGGGCAGCCACGTCGCGTCCTTCCAGCAGATAGCGTCCGCGGTCGGGACGGTCCAGACAGCCGAGGATGTGCATGAGCGTGCTCTTGCCGCTGCCGGAGGCGCCGATGATGGCGACCATCTCGCCCGCGTCGATCTCGGCCGACACCCCGCGCAGGGCCCGCACTTCCTGGTCACCCATGCGGTAGGTCTTCTCGATGCTCTCCAGCCGGATCATCGGGTGAATTGTAACTCCAATCCCCCCGCAGCACAAAGCCTACGGAGAGCTTTCCTCGGGCTTTTCCATCGGGCAAACGGGCCCCACAGGTCCTTACCCGTACTTTTTGCTAACACATTCCCTTGACTTACATCCGTACGTTTACCTAACATAATCGTCAGCGGAAAGGAGACCGCCGAATGCTGCGAGAACTGCACATCCAGAATCTAGCCATCATCGAGAAAGTGGTGATCGAGCTGGGGCCCGGCTTGAACGTCTTCACCGGTCAGACGGGCGCGGGTAAGAGCCTGGTCCTGGGCGCGTTGGAGCTGCTGCTGGCCCTGCGGGGCGGCGGCGAGGAGGCAGCGACGTTCGTACGTCCCGGCTGTGGCGAGGCCCGCGTAAGCGGGCTGTTCGAGATCGACGGCGCCGATCGGCTGGGGCGGCTGAGCGAGATCTTCGACCAGTCTCTGCGTGGAGACGAACCGATCCTGATCACGCGGCGGCTGTCGGCCTCGGGGCGGTCGAGCGTGTCGGTGAACGGGTTGCCGGCCACCGCGTCGATGCTGCGGGAGGCGGGGCAACTGCTGGTGGACATCCACGGACAGCACGATCAGCAGTTCCTGCTCAAGCCGGCCAACCAGGTGCTGATCCTGGACGCGTTTGCCGGCGCGACGGGCGAGCGGCTGGCGTTCGGCGCGACGCTGCGAGAGCTGCGAGAGGCCCGCGGGCGGCTGGCGGAGTTGCGGGAATCGCAGTCGCGTCGCCTGGAGTCGCTGGAGTTGTACCGCTTCCAGTTGGACGAGATCGACCGGGCCGGCCTGCACGCGGGCGAGTACGAACAGACCAAGGCCCGTTACAGCGTGCTCAAGAACGCCGCTCACCTCCAGGCGGGGTCGGCCCAGGTGCTGAGCGCCCTGTCGGAGGGCGAGGACACGGTGCTGGAGCGGCTGGCGGGGCTGTCGCGGCTCGTTCAGGAACTGCTGCGGATGGACGCGGGCCTGGGCGAGGTGGCCCAGCGGTTCGACCAGGCCGACGAGTTGCTGAACGAGGCGGCCCGCGAGCTGGCCAGCTACCAGGACCGCCTGGACGTGGACGGCGGAGAGCTGGCCGCCGTCGAGGAACGGCTGGACGTACTGAACCGCCTGATCCACAAGTACGCCCGCCTGGCCCCGCCCGCCGACGACGCGGTGGCGGGCGTGCTGGCCTACCGCGAGGAGGTCGCCGCCAAGGTCGCCGAACTGGAGGCTGACGCCCAGACCGCCGACGAGCTGGAGCGGCGGATCGCCGAATCCCGCCAGCGGCTGGCCGAGACGGGCAAGCGACTCGGGCGGCTGCGACGCCAGGCGTCGAGGCGGCTCAAGGCGCTCGTCGAGCAGCAATTCGGGGACCTGGAGATGCACGAAGCCGCCTTCGAGGTCCGCCTGCGCGGGCTGGACGTGGACGACCCCGCCGTCGACTCGCTCGGGCTGGACGAGATGGAGTTCCTGGTCCGCACGAACCCGGGCCAGGAAATGCTGCCCCTGCGCAAGATCGCCAGCGGGGGCGAGATGTCGCGGATCATGCTGGCGCTGAAGACGATCCTGGCCGACAAGGACCAGGTGAGCGTGCTGGTGTTCGACGAGATCGACTCGAACATCGGCGACCGCCTGGGGGCGACCATCGGGCGAAAGATGCGGGAACTGGCCCGGGGACCTGACGGGGCGGAGCGGACCGGCCACCAGGTCTTGTGCATCACGCACCTCTCGCAGATCGCGGCCTGCGCCGACCGCCACCTCCAGATCTCCAAGCGCGTGATCGGCGCGGAGGACGACCGCCAGACGCAGGCCTGCGTCCGCAAGGTGGAAGGCGAAGGCCGCATCCGCGAACTGGCGGAGATGATGGCCGGGACGAAGGTCTCCCCAGCCACGCTGGAGCACGCCCGCACGCTGCTGGAGCAGGCCGCCGCCCCGCCTCGCTCGAGTGCCAGGCGTCGCGCCCCTGCCGGCCTGGTCACGTAAGTGATCCAGGTCTTCTTCCCTTTTTCGTCCTTTATGTCTCTTGGACAGCCGCATACCATTGTCTCCATGAGAGTCCTTATCTACGGCGGCGGAGCGGTGGGCCTGGGGTTGGCGAGTTGCCTGCTCAAGGCGGGCGCCCGCGTGGACATCTTGGCCGCCGGGGAGACGGTGACAGCGCTGGGCGAACACGGACTGGTGCGGGACGGCATCTTCGGGGAGTACAGGGCTGGGCCGGAGAGTTTCACCGCCCGGACCCTCTTCGAGCCGGAGCAGACGGACCGGTACGACTACGTCCTGGTCTGCACCAAGTCGATGGACACGAAGGCAGCGGCGGAGGACCTCGCCCGGTGGCGGCCCGTGCTGGGCGAACGGGTCGTGATCGTGCTGTGCCAGAACGGCTGGGGCAACGCCGAGCACTTCCTGCCCTGGTTCCCTCGCGAGCGGGTCTACAACGCACGGGTCATCACCGGCTTCTGCCGCCCTCAGCCGCACCGGGTCACCGTCACCGTCCACGCCGACGCCATCCACGTGGGCAGTTTGTACGTCGGGGACCTGGCCCCCGTGGCGGAGCTGTGCCGGCTCATCACCGCCGGCGACATCCCCTGCCAGCCCACCGAGGCCATCGAAAAGGACCTGTGGGCCAAGATGCTCTACAATTGCGCCCTCAATCCGCTGGGGGCGGTGCTGGGCGTGCCTTACGGCGAGCTGGCCGCCCGCGAGGACGGCAGGGCCATCATGGACAGCGTCGTCCGCGAGGTGTACGCCGTAATGGACGCCTGCGGCTACCGCACGCACTGGGACGGCGCCGACGCGTTCCTGGACGTGTTCTACAGCAAGCTGGTCCCCCCCACCGCCGCACACGAGTCGTCCATGCTCCAGGACGTCCGAGAGGGACGGACCACGGAGATCGACGCCCTCAACGGGCAGGTGGTCGACCTGGGCGAGCGCCACCTGGTGAGCGTGCCCTGCAACCGCATGCTCTGCCGCCTGATGCACTTTCTCGAGAAGAAGGCGTCCCGCTGACCGCGTCCGACGCGGGCGGGTCTTCAGGTCCCGGGCAGGGATACGGGCGTGTTGCTCTTCTTGTCCACGGGCATCTGGGCCTTGACCCGCAGGAGGTACTCCCGCAAGAGCAGGGCCAGCCGGCTGCGAATCTCAGGCTTCTGGTCGGCCAGGTTGCGGGTCTCGCTGATGTCGTCGGCCAGGTTGAACAGTTCTTCCCGCGGCCCGTCGTGGTAGTAGATGTACTTCCAATCGCCCTGGCGGATGGCGCTGTACGGACCGATGCCGGGCCCCTGGGGCCCCCAGACGTTCGGGTAATGCCAGACCAGGGCCCGGTCGGCTGGGCCCTTTCCTCCGCGCAGCAGGGGCACGAAGCTGACGCCGTCGATCTCCCCGCCGACCTGCCTGGCGTCGCGGACGCCGGCGAGTTCCAGGATCGTTGGGAAGTAGTCTTCGATCATCACCAGCTCGTCGCAGGTCGAGCCCGCCCTGGTCACGCCGGGCCAGTAGGCCAGCATGGGCACGCGGATGCCGCCCTCGCGGGCTGAGCCCTTGCCGCTGGACAGCGGGCGGTTGTGCGTGTGGGGCTTTCCGCCTCGCCCGTGGGCGCTGAGCCCGCCGTTGTCGCTCATGAACAGCACGATGGTGTTGTCGGCCACGCCCAGCGCCTGGAGATGGTCCATGATGTCGCCCAGGCTCTTGTCCATGCCCTCGACCAGCGCGGCGTACATGGACTCGGTCTGGTCCAGGCCGGCCCGGCGATAGGCCTGGACGAACCGCTCGTCCGGGGCGAAGGGCACGTGAACGGCGTAGTGGGACATGTAGAGGTAGAAGGGCTTGTCCTGGGCCACGGCGTCGGCGAAGGCCCGCTTGGCCTCGCGGGTGAGCGCCTCGGTGAGGAAGACATCCTGCCCGTGATACTTGTCGAGGTCGGGCACGTCCCAGATGCGATCGCCCTTGCGCCAGGCGGCGCTGAAGTCCTGCTTGCCGAGATAGCTGCCGGGCCCGCCGGCGGCGTGGCCGCCGATGTTGACGTCGAAACCCAGGTTGCGCGGATCGGCGCCGGTCGTCCCGAGCGCCCCCCAGTGGGCCTTGCCGACGTGGATGGTGCGGTAGCCCGCGCGGCGGAGGAACTCGGGAAGCGGCGTCGCGTGGACCGATCGCGGCAGGCCGCCCTGAGGACACAGGCCGTTGCAGTTCCACTCGGGCATGCGCAGGCGCGGGTGCGGGGCGTCCTGGCAGCGGTCCTTGCGGAGCGTCCAGTTGGTGACGCGATGGCGGGCGGCGTTGAACCCGGTCATCAGGCTCACCCGCGTGGGCGAGCAGACGCTGCACGCGTAGGCCTGGGTGAACTTCACGCCCCGGCCGGCCAGGCGGTGCATGTTCGGCGTGCGGTAGCGGCGGTTCAGGTCGGTCGGCTCGCGCCAGAACGGCTCGGAGGTGTCCTGCCAGCCCATGTCGTCGACCAGGAAGAAGACGATGTTGGGCGGCCTCTTGCGGGCCTGGGCCCTCGCGGGCGAACCCCAGGCCGCCCAGGCGGCCGCTGCACTTGCTGCTTTCAGAAACGCGCGTCGGTTCATCTCTGTGCTCCCTGGCGGCGCGAAGGTTGGGCTTTGATTCGACGGCCCTGGCCCGGCACAGGGGCGGATGAGCCCGGCGCTCAGCAGCCCAGTTCCGCCTGGCAGACCTGGACGAGTTGGCCCATCAACTCGTCCACGTCCTGTTGAAGTCGCAGGCCGGCTGCCCGGCGGTGTCCGCCCCCGCCGAAGCGCCTGGCGATGGCGGCTACGTCCACCTTCTCCCGGCTGCGGAGGCTTACGCGGACGCACTCGGTGTTCTCCACCGCCAGGATGGCCACTTCCACGCAGGCCAGGCGCATGGGCTCGTTGACGAGGTTCTCGGTCTCGTCGAAGCGGGCGCCGACGGCGTTGAAATCGGCGTGTCGGATGACCATGGTGGCCAGTCGCCCGCCGCAGTGGAGGCGGAGGCTTTCGAGCATGCGCGTCATGAGCCTGATCCGCTCGACGCGATCGTTCTGGTAGAGGCGCTGGAAGAGACGGTCCATATGCAGGCCGGCCTCCAGCAGCCGGGCCAGGCAGCGCAGGGCTCGGGCATCCGTGTTGGAGAATCGCAGCCAGCCGGTGTCGGTGGTGAGGGCGACGGCCAGCGCCTCGGCCACGTGCAGGTCGGTGGGCCAGGCGAGTGCTTGCAGCACCTCGTCGACGAGCACGCCGGCGGCCGCGGCAGAGGAGTCTTGCCAGACCAGGCAGCCCAGGTCGTCGCCGCCGACGTGGTGATCGAGCACGAGGACCTTGTCGCGCCGCGCCCTCAGCACGTCCGCCAGGCCGTCGAGCTGGGCGTATGCGCAGGTATCGACGACGACGATCAGGTCCGCCTGGTCGGCCAGCGCCGCGGATTCCGCGGCGCCCGCGGGCGGTTCGTCGCCAAAGAGGAACGTGTACCGCTCGGGCATGGCGTCGCCGAGCAGGCCGCGGGCGGCCTTGCCCGCCAGGCGGGCCGACCGGACCAGGCCCGACATCGAGCCCAATCCGTCCCCGTCGGGGCGAGCGTGGGTCACCACCAGCAGCGACCGCGCCTGGGCCAGCCGCCGAACAACCGCCTCAGGCGGACGCGGAAGTGAGTTCTCGCACACGTTGAACGTCCTTGGCAATCTGGTCCTTGAGGGCGGCCGCCGTCTCGAAGGTCTCCTGCGGGCGCAGGTAGCGTAAGAACGACAGGGCCGCCGGCTTGTGATAGAAGTCGCCTTCCGCGTCCAGCAGGAAGGCCTCGACGGTCCGCTCGGACGGACCGAAGGTGGGCTTGACGCCGATGCTGATGGCCGCGGGGCAGTCGATACCCGCGACGGCCGCCCGCCCCGCGTACACGCCGTCGGCGGGGCAGATCTGCTCCCCCCCGCCGACATTGGCGGTGGGGAACTCCAGCAGGCGTCCGCGGCCGTGCCCGCCCACCACCGTACCGTACAATACGAAAGGCCGGCCCAGGCAGCGGGCGGCCTGCTCGACCGCCCCGGAGCGGAGCAGGTCGCGGACGAGCGTGCTGGAGACCCGTTTCGGGGCGTTGTCCAGCTCCAGTACGACAGGCTGGGCGATGCGGACCTCGAAGCCGGCCCGGCGCAGGGTATGCACGTCGCCCGCGCGGTGGCGTCCGAAGCGGAAGTCCTCGCCCTCGACGATGAACCGCGGCCCCAGGCGGTCGCGAAGGACCTCGTCGATGAACTGCTCGGGAGTCTTGCTCAGCAGTTCGCGGTCGGCTGTGAGGACGACGACGTAGTCAGCCCCGCCGTCCAGGAGCAGGCGACACTTCTCGTCGGCGGGGGTGATCCGCTCGGGACGGTCCTGGGGATGAGTGACCCGATCGGGTGGCGGCTCGAAGGTGAGCGCCACCACCGGAAGGCGGCTGGGGCGGGCCAGCTCTCCCGCCTCGCGCAGCAGTCGCTGGTGGCCCAAGTGGACGCCGTCGAAGTTGCCGATCACCAGCACCCCGCCGCACGCCTGGCCAGCCACGGACTGGAGACCCTGAATGCACCGACCGCTCATTGCGCTTTCTTCTTTCCGGACTTCTGGAAGCCGTGATTGTACACGCCCGAGAGGCGATTGCCAATCGTCGCTTCGTCCTCCTTCAAGACGGGCTGGGCGGGAGAGTTCTTAGAGGGGCGCGGGACGGCCCGGGCGTCAGGGCTTGACCGGCTCGATGCCGGTGAGGACGACCGCCTCGGTGTAGCCGTCGGCCGGGTACATGTTGTACCGTCTGGCGTCGGCGTACATGACGTGCCCGTCGTAGAAGACGATGTTGCCGTTGCCGCTGTGGCGGATGGTCATGAAGTCCTGGGCGTAGTCGTAGTAGCTGTGCCCGTCGTTCAGCAGCGCGTTGAGCCCGTAGCCGGACGGCCGGTACGCGTCTTCGATCTCGAATTCGGTGCCCTGGGCCTCTTCGAAGTACATGCCGATCCGCGCCGGGCTCAGCGGCGCGCTGGCGTAGGGGATGGTCGTGCCGGGGATGTTGCCGGTCTTGGCTGGAGTCATGAAGCCGGGCAACAAATCGGAGGCCCGGATGTGGTCCGCCTTGCCTGGATTGCGCGGATCGGCCGTCGCACCGCCCATATGGCTTTCCACGTAATTGCAGATCGTGCCGATGCGAACGTAGCTATGGATGACGTAGTCGCCATAGCCCGAGCCGGTGCCGATGGCCCGGGGCGTGACGCCGGGCCCGGGATCGTGGCGTTTGAGGTCGTCGCCCGGGCAGAGGTAGGCCAACGGCTGGCGCATGTAGGGCCAAAGGGTGCCCCGTTCGAGCCATGCGCGGCTGTTGGAGGTGCCGTTCCCGATGCACAACCACTGCGCATAGTGGGGGAAGAAGCTGTGGTTGGCGGTGGCGTAGGCGGTGCTGGCCTTCTGGAGGGCGGCCATGCGGGTCTGGCAGGTGATCAGACGCGCCATCTCGCGGGCCCGATGCAGCGAAGGGGTGAGGATCGCCAGCAGCAGGGCCAGGATCGAGATGACCACCAGCAGCTCGACCAGCGTAAACGCCCGCCTGGATGGACGGTTGAACGCGGTCATGGCTGGCCCCCCGGCCCCGAGTTCGACTCCCGGCTGGGGGGAACTTCGTCCGGTCCGGACGCGCTGCCGCCCAGCAGCCTAGCGAGATCGGCCTGGTGTGTCTGCTGGGCGTAGTGCAGGGGCGTGCGGCCCCGGGCGTCGCCCTGGTCGGCCTTGGCGCCGTGCTGGAGCAGGATCCGGATCGCCTCGGCATCACCTCGGCCGACGGCCAGGTGAAGGGGCGTGAGCCCCGCGGGCGTGGCGCGGTTGGGATCGCCGCCCGCCTCCAGCAGCACCCGCAGCGGTTCGGTCCGCCCGCACAGGACGGCCACGTGGACGGCGGTCGCCCCGAACTCGTTGGGCTCGTTGGCGCTCACCCCGTCGGCCAGGAGTTGGCGGACTTCCGCGGTCCGGCCCTGCTCGACGGCTTGGCGCAGCCGGGTCACGGGCGACTTGGGCGCGTTCTTGCCGCACCCCGTCATCGCCAGGAGCACTGCCAACACCATATACGCACGACAGAGTCTCATTGCCTGCCTCGGCATCATCGATCTGAACTTGCGCCACAAACTATTCTACACGGACACGTCCGGCGATGGCAAGGCAAGGCCGGTTCATGGAAAACCCGGATCGCCGCCGGCGTTTCGGCGAGCGGCGAAAACTGTCCGCCGCGCACGCCTGCGGGTTTCGCCCGGGCGGAAAAGTCGGTACACTGAAAGTGGTTTCCAACTTGAGGAGTATGCCCATGGTCAATCGCACCGTCGTTTCCCGTTTCGCGTCCACGCTGCTGCCGGTGTTGACCCTGCCGCTGCTGGCCCTGACCCTGGCCTCCTGCGACCAGGGCAAAGAGAAGAGCACACCGAGCCCGGCGACCCAGCCGGCTGCCACCCAGCCGGTCGCCAAGACACCCGCAACGCATTCGGCAACCGAACGCCTGGCCGACGGATGGGAGGCGCTGTTTGACGGGCGGACACTGACCGGCTGGAAGGTTCCCAAGTTCGGAGGCGAGGGCAAGGTGCACGCCAAGGACGGCTGCCTTCACCTGGAGATGGGCGAGATGTGCACCGGGGCGACCTACACCGGCGTCGTGCCGCGCGAGGACTACGAGGTGTACATCGAGTTCATGCGGGCCGACGGTACCGACTTCCCCTGTGCGCTGACCTTCCCGGTGGGCAAGGACCCGCTGACGTTCGTGATCGGCGGCTGGGGCGGCTCGATCATCGGCGTTTCGTGTATCGACGGGTACGACGCCAGCGACAACCCGTTCTCCAAGTTCAGCGAGTTGAAGGACAAGAAGTGGTACAAGGTCCTGGTCCGCGTGACCAAGGAGAAGGTGGAGTGCTACCTGGACGACGAGCGCATGATCGACATCCCGCGGGCCGAGCACAAGTTCTCCATCCGCCCGGAGGTCGAGGAGTGCGTCCCGCTGGGCATCGCCACGTGGCGAACCTACGGCGTGATCCGCAATATCCGCCTGCGGACGCTCGAGTGAAAACGGTACGACAGGCGTCTCGCTTGTCGGTAGAGAATCGACCTTTAACCGTTGACCGTTGGGTATTGAAGAGGGGTTGGTTCGCAACTTGATCCGGCTCATTCTCAACGCGGACCACTTGGCCGGGGCGCTGGGCGAGGCCCTGCGGGCGTGCCGGCACCGGTTGTTCATCGCCACCGCCGACGTCAAGGACCTGCACATGGGCGGGCTGATGCCGGGCGGTCGGGCGGCGCCCCAGGGAACGAGCATCCTGGAGGTCTTCGAGCAGCTCAGTCGAAACGGCATCGAGACCCGCCTGCTGCACAGCGGCGTGCCCAGCGGGGCGCTTCTGGGCGAGTTGAAGGAGCGAGGCCGGCCCGCCCTGCTGCACATGCGCCGCTGCGTGCGGCTGCACGCCAAGGCGGTAGTGGCCGACGGGCGGTGGATGTACCTGGGCTCGGCCAACCTCACCGGCGCGGGCCTGGGGGCCAAATCGCCCAGACGCCGAAACTTCGAGGCGGGCATCTGGACCGACGAGTTGAGTCTCATCGACCCCGTGCTGGACATGCTGGACAACGTCTGGTCCGGCAACGAGTGCACCACATGCGGCCGCAAGGACTACTGTCCTGTGCCGCTGGAAGAACCGCGATTGTGAGAACCAGCCGGCCACCCACAACCGGCCTGGCGCAGGAGACGGCCATGAATCGTCGCACGTTTCTGGGTAGTGCAGGCCTGGCGGCGCTGCCGCTGTCGAGTCTGCGGGCGCTGGCGGCCGACCCGCCGGCGTCCCAGCCGGCCGACGCGAACTGGCAAGAGGCGAGCGGACTGAAGCAGGTCGCCGCGCTGAAGATCAGAAGCGCCAAGGAGATTGCCTCGTCGCGGGTCGGCGTGGGCATGGAGTGCCTGGATCGCCGGATGTACCTCCCCGAGAAGACCTACGCTCACCTGGCCGCCCTGGGCGCCAAGTGGGCCCGCCTGCAGACGGGCTGGTCGCGATGCGAGACGAAGGAGGGCGTGTACGACTTCGCCTGGCTGGACGAGGTGGTCGACGCCGTCATCGCCGCCGGCGTGCAGCCGTGGTTCAACGTGGGTTACGGCAACAAGCTGTATAGTCCGGACTCGCCCCACGAGTCGGCCGTCGGTCAGGTGCCGCTGTACGACGGCGAGCGAGGCGTGAAGGCGTGGGAGGCCTTCCTGCGGGCCCTGGGCGAGCGATACAAGGATCGCGTCGCGCAATGGGAGATCTGGAACGAGCCCAACATCTCCGTGTTCTGGCACCCCAAGCACAAGTCGTCGCCCGTGGAGTACGCCAAGCTGGTGGAGATCAGCGCCCGGGCCATCCGCCAGACGCATCCCAAGGCCCAGATCGCGGCGTGCATCTCCGGCATGGACCCGACCTGGATCGAGAAATGCCTCCAGGCCGGCATGGGGCCGCACATCAACCTCTTCTCCATCCACCCGTACAACCGGGAGATGATCCCGGAGATCAACTACGCCTCGACGGTCGCCCGCATCCGCTCTGTCTTGCGGCGCCTGGCGCCGCACGTGCGGCTGTGGCAGGGCGAGTGCGGCGCCCCCGCCCAGACCACCGGGCACAGCGACACGTGGATGCACCTGTGGAACATGAACCAGCGCAACCAGGCCAAGTGGGTCGTCCGGCGCATCATGCTGGACCTGTTCATGGACCTGGACCTGGCCCAGTATTTCCATCTGTGCGACCTGATGGAAGCCCCCTACCGCCAGGCCAACGGGCAGGAGCGCCCGCCGGTCATGCTCGGATTGCTGCACGGCAAGATATACACGCCCAAACTCGCGTACGCGGCCATGCAGAGCGTCGCGACGCTGCTGGACGACCAGGCGACCGCCGAACCGAACTACTACTGCGCCCTGACGCCGGCGGCCGGCCAGGCCGAGCCCCAGCAACCGAACACGATGCTCTTCCGCCGCTCGGGCCAGCCGATGCTGGCCTACTACCAGGCCGTCAACGTCCAGGACGACGCTCCGCCCGTGACGGTGGACGTGGACTTCTCGTGCGACGGCAAGGCGGCCAGCCTGCTTCGCGAGCCGGTGCTTGTGGACCCGATCTCACAGAAGGCATTCGCGATGGAGAGCGTCGAGCGGAAAGCGGACAAGCCGTACCAGCGAGCGATCTGGCGGTTCAAGAACGTGCCCTGCCTGGACTATCCGCTGCTGATCACCGACAAGAAGGCGATCCAGTAGCGCGGGCGTCTGAGCTACCCGCCCTGGCGCAGGCGATCCGTCTGCTTGCAGAAGGCGTCGACGTTGTGCTTGTCGACCACGAGCGTGGGGACGATGACCGGCCCGCTCGGCGCGGGCTTGCCGTCGAGGATGTCGTGCATGAGTTGGATCGAGAGGTAGCCGAACTCGCGCGGCTGCTGAACGATGGTGGCGTAGATCTCGCCTGTGCGCACCCCTTCGAGGGTCTTGTCTTCCTCATCGAAGCAGACGGCCTGCACCTGGCCGGTCTTGCCCGCCGACCGCAGCGCGTTCAGGATGGCCGGGCCGTTGTAGCTCCACAGTCCGACCACGCCGGCCAGGTCCGGGTATTTGTCCAGGGCGTCGGCGACGTTCTTCACCGCGCGGGCACGGTCGGTGTCGTCGGTCTGGATGCCGATCAGCCGGACGTTCGATCCGTCCAGGGCGCCGCGGAGGCCGTGGATGCGGCGGCTGGCGTTGGGCGACTCGGTCTTCCCGACGAACGCCATCACCGTGCCGCCCTCCGGCAGGGCCTGCTTGAGCAGTTCGCCCGCCTGGCGTCCGGCGGCTTCGTTGTCGGTGCCGATGTAGCAGCGGCGGTTGCTTTCGGGGGCGTCGCTGTCCTGCGTGATCAGGAGGGCGTGTCGGGCCACCTCGTTGAGGATCTGGCCCTGGCGGGCATGATCGATGGGGCTGACGGCCACCCCCTGGGCGCCCAGGTGGATCATCTCCCTCAGAATGTCGTCCTGCTGCTCGACCGTCCCCTTGGCGGGCATGCGGAAGAGCAACTCGACGTCGCCCAGGTCCTGCTGGGCGGCGTGGCAGCCGGCGCGGGCGATCTCCCAGAAGTCCGACTTGTTGTTGGTGATGAAGGCGAGCTTGTATCTCTTGGCCGTCTGCTCCCGCCGACAGGAGACGCCCAGCAACGGGGACACAAGGATGCTCGCCCACAGAGCCAACCAGAGAATCCAGCCGCTTCTCTTCATCCGGTGAAAGCCCTCTTGTCCGTCCATGGCCTGCCCATTATGGCAAAGGCAGTCGGCGAAAGCCAGCGGATTGGCGACGACGGATCGTGAAATGCAGTCCTATTGGAGTTTCTGCAGGGCGGCCCAGACGGCCGCCGCGTCAGGCAGGGCGTACTCGGGGCGGGGATGCCGGTCGGTCCAGACCCGCAGGGCCTCGAGCTTCTCGATCTGGACGCCGCCCTCGTCGATGCTGCCGTCGGCCTTGACCAGGCCCTCGGTGGACAGGCCCAGGTGCTTGGCGAAGAACTTGTAGACGGGCTGGCGCTTGCTGGCGCCGTAGTCGTGGCCTTCGTTGGCGAAGTGGGCGTTCTCGGCCTGGTCCTCGGCGCCCAGCAGCTTGTAGACGTTGCGGACGTAGGGGAACTCGACCTCGGGCGTGAACTTGGTCCAGTCCCCGCCGCAGGAGACCAGCAGCGTCGGCCGGGGGGCGGCCAGGGCGGCGATCTCGGCGTTGTTGGTCTGGTGGACCGCGGAATGGTGGATGGGCTTGCCGCTCTCGCACCGGCAGCCCCCGTAGAAGTGGGCCGACGGCATGACCACCGGGGCCGAGACCGACACCCGCGGGTCCAGGGCGGTGACCAGGAAGGTCTGCGTCCCGCCGCCGCTGCATCCGGTCACGCCGATCCGCTTGGGGTCCACGCCCAGGCTGAGCAGGAAATCGATCCCCCGCATCGAGTTCCACGTTTGCAGGGCCACCACGTTGGGATCGGTGTGGGGCACCTGGTTGCTGTCGCCCCAGCCGACCATGTCGTAGCTGAAGACCACCGCGCCCATCTGGGCCAGCACGCCGCAACGGTATTGCTGGTCCTTGCGGAAGCGCCCACCGCCCACCAGCGGCGCGGCGTGCCCGTGCGGGCAGAGGATGCCGACCGGCTTGCCCTGTTTGCCCAGCGGGCGGTAGAGCAGCCCGGTCGCCCAGAACCCGGGCACGCTCTCGAAGGCGGCGTTCTCGACGGTGTAGCCCTTGTACTCGCGGCGGGAGTGGATCACCGGCTTGAGTTCCATCCGCTTGGGCAGCGGGTAGAGGTCCATCCCGCGGAGGATCTGCTCACGCAGCATCGTCGCCCGGGCGTTCCACTCGTCGGCTGTCTTGTAGGTCTTGGCGAACTCCGCCAGCAGGTCCGCCCCGGCCTGCGGGTCGATCTTGTAGACCCAGTCGGCCCCGCCGGTCAGCCATCTCAGATCGAAGCGGGCCAGGACGATCTTCTCGTAGGGACTCTTCTGCCCGGCCTCGTACAGGCACAGGGCCGTGCCGTCCTTCTCCACGCCCAGGCACGAGTAGGCCGACGGCCCCTCGTGGAGCACCTTGCTGTGGGCCCAGGTCTTGCCCTCGTCGTAGCTGACGCGGACAGTCATCCGCACGCGGGCCTTGGGGTCGGCGGGGTTGCTGAACAAAAGCCGGCTGCGGACGGAAGCTTCTTTCCACGAGTGTCGCAGCAGGCCGGCCTGGCAGATCGGTTCGGGCAGGGCTTCCTCGTGCTTCACCTCGCCCCAGGTCGCCCCGCCGTCGGCGCTGACGCAGACGGCCCGCGTGGTCTTCTTGCGGTCGTAGTTGCGCATGTTCAGCAGGAGCTTGCCGTCGCTCAGCTCGGCCACCTGGCACTCGTTGAGCTTGTCGACCGGGCTCGAGCCGCCCAGCGCCCAGGTCTTGCCCCCGTCGTCGCTGGTGATCACGTGCGAGAAGTACTTCTTGGTGTCCTTCTCGATGTGGTCGCAGGGCACGACCAGCCGTCCGGCGTGCTTGCCGCGGGTGAGCTGGATGCCGACGCCCGGGCCGGTGGCGTACCAGGTCCAGTCGGGCTTCTTGGTCTGGGCGGTGATCTCGACGGGCTTGCTCCAGGAGACCCCGTCGTCGGCGCTGCGGGCGATCCAGACGGTCCGGGTGGACTGGCTCTTGCCCGCAATGATGGCCGGCTCGTGGTCGCTGCCGAGATTGTGGGTCAACAGCAGGTGGATCGTGCCGGTCTTGGCGTCGATGACCGGGCAGGGATTGCCGCACGTGTTGCCCTCGTCGTCCCAGACGACCTGGGTCTTCTGCCAGGTCTTGCCGCCGTCGAGGCTGCGCTTGAGCAGCAGGTCGATGTTCCCCGCGTCGCCGCGCCCGCCCTTGCGCCCCTCGCAGAAGGCCAGCACCGTGCCCTTGGGCGTGACGATGACAGCCGGGATGCGGTACGTGTGGTAGCCCTCCTGCCCGCTGACGAAGACGTCGGACTGTTCGAGATAGGATTCCCCCGCCCGGGCGGCCGGGATGATGGCCAGAACGAGCCAGGCCGACAGGATCAGAAGACGCGTGCGGTTCATGAGCGTTCCTTTCGACAGGGTCTAGGGGGATAACGGCCAAGGCGTCGCGGGATTACGGCCCGGTGCCAAGGTGCGGAGCCGACGTTGTGGTTGACACAGCGGGTGTCGCGGCCGCCCACCAGGCGATCCGGTTGACCCAGGCGTCAGCAGCGAGCGGCTGTCCGTAGATAGCCTTCAAGGCGACGGAGAGCCGATGGTCGCCGCCTACGACGCCGCCCTGCGAATTCAACACCGCCCAGGCAAGGTCGACCTCGGGCTGCTTCGCCGGTCGCTCCTCCAGGACCTTCCTGAAATGGTCCGCGAGCCCGTCTACAAGCCTCGCCGTTGCCTCAGGGTCCGGATGAGTTCGGAATATCTCGGCGTGCCTAGCCCACCACGACTGGGCGTCCAGACCGGGCGGGTACCCGTATTCCCACAGCATCACCAGCAGCATCTCCTGGTACACGCGCGCACAGTTCTCCGGATCGCAAAGGCAAATCAGCACCTGTCGACGAGCAGGATCATCCGGCACCCGCGCCAGTACGGGCCCCAGGTGAGGCTGGCCGATCAAGGCAAACTCGACCGTCACGTCGAATCCGTCTCTCCAACTGCCAAAGCCGAAAGTATCCGTCCGGGTGGCAGCAAACCTCCACCTGGCCTCGCGGTCAGTTCCAAGCCGCCGCAGCAACCGAGTGTTGGGCCCGTCCTTGCGGTACAGAAGTACGTGCGTGTCGAATAGGTAGAGAGAGGCCGACACTCCCTTACGCCCGGTTCCGAAATCCAGCAGGCTCGCGGTTTCCATTGGTACCAGCAGGAAGAAGTTGTGAAGGATGAAGCCCCCCCACCAGACCCAACGGCTGCATCGCCCGCGGGCCAGCACGGCCATGGCGACGAACGCCAACCCGCCGGCAAGCGCCGAGTATGTGCCCACGTTGGCGGGCCAGCCGTAATGCAGCACGCAGGTGAAGACCACGCCCACCCACGCCGCCAGACCTGCGATGGCCGGCTGCAACCGCCCGCCGCCCAACCTGCTCACTCTCCCCGACATGCTGGTGAGCCTATCGAGTTGTTCCAGGCAGGTCAACGAGCCGATGGGCCCGGGCCTTGGCCCAAGACTGTATCTTCGGTGGATGCACAACTGTACGTGACCGACGAATATCCTGTTTGCCACCCCGTTAGCCCCTGCGCAGAGTCCTTCCTGTCGGAGACGATCATGAGCAAGACGACGGCGCTGGTACGGGCGACGGTATTGGTCCTGGCGGCGATCCTGCTGGGCGGTTGCGGCGGCCAGGGGCGGGAGCAGTGGTTCCGCGGGAACATACACGCCCACTCCTTCTGGAGCGACGGGCGCAACTTCCCCGAACTCGTGGGCGACCTGTACAAGTCCAGCGGGTATCAGTTCCTGATCCTGACCGACCACAACATCCTCTCCCGCGGCGAGCGATGGAAGGACTACGACCTCAAGAGCAAGGACTGGACGGCCATGCTGGAGCGGGCCGGGCGCCGGTTCGGCGACCGCTGGGTCGAGACCCGCGTGCTGAACGGAAAGCACCAGGTCCGCCTCAAGACCTACCAGGAGGTGGCGGCCCGGCTGAACGAACCGGGGCGGTTCCTCCTGATCCAGGGCGAGGAGATCACCACGAACTTCGCCAAGCGGACGCAGATCCACGTGAACATGCTTGGATGCGTGGAACTGATCAAGCCGCTGGCGGGCAAGGACGAGTGCGACACGCTGGTCAAGAACGTAGCCGCGGTGCACGAGCAGGCGCTGGCGGCCGACAAGACGATCCTGCCGATGGTCAACCATCCCAACTGGCCCCGCTACAGCCTGACGGCGGAAGACCTGGCCGAGGTGAGCGACCCGTGCCTGTTGGAGATTCTCAACCCGTGGGACGGGGCGCTGTTCCGCGGCAACGCCCGCCATCCCTGCCACGAACGGCTGTGGGACATCGCCAACACGCTGCGCCTGGTCCGCGGGCGGGACGTGCTGTACGGCACGGCCACCGACGACTCCCACGACTACAGCAACATGAGCCCCACCAACGCCAACGTCACGCAGGGCTGGGTGATGGTCCGCGCGAAGGAGCTGAGCGAGAAGGCGATCCTGCGGGCCCTGACGGAAGGCGACTTCTACTTCACCAACGGCCTGGAGTTGGAGACGCTGGAGTTCGACGCGAGCGCGGGCGAACTGCGCGTCTCGGCCCGGGTCGAGCCCGGCGTGCACTACGCGGTGGAGTTCTACGGCACGCCGGAAGGGTGCGACCTGTCCTCGACGCCGGTGGCCTGCCGGGACCCGGACGGCAAGCCCGGGCGGGCCAGTCGGAAATACTCCGCCGAAATCGGCAAGCGCCTGGCCCGTGTGGAGGGCCCCACCGCGACCTATCGCCTGACCGGGCGGGAGATGTTCGTGCGGGCGGTGGTCCGCAGCGACCGCAAGATGCTCGTGCCGCCCCAGAACGAGATGGAGTACGAGGCCGCCTTCACCCAGCCGGTGGGCTGGCGCAAGTAGCCCGCGGCGGCAAAGATGAACAAGGGCAGCCGTCGCCTGGACGGCTGCCCTTGTCTTCAGTGGTCAATGGGCAGTTGTCGATTGTCAACTGACAATCGAACTACACCTTGGGCATCTCGTAGCCCTTGCGGTATTCGCGGGTGAGCAGGGCCTGGGCCTTCGGGGTGTCGCTGGGCCCGGTGAAGACTTCCTTGGCCGGGTCGATCTCCAGGATGGCGCTGGACTGCATGGTGGCGGCGTCGAGCTGGACGCCGTTGACTTCCAGGTTGGCCTGGAAGCCGTCGATCAGCTCCTGCCAGGGCTTGAAGTCCTTGGCGATATCGAGGACCTGCTCCTTCTTGTACTGGCTGCCGAGGCGGTAGGCGACGTTGGCCAGGTGGCACCAGGAGCTGGTGTAGTGGGTCTGCTCGATCTCGGCGTTGAGGCTCTTGCGGTCGCGGGAGCGGACAGCGTCGATGAAATTCTGGGCGTGCCCGCCGCCGGCGTCGCCGCGGAACTGGGCGATGCTGTTGCCGTCCTTGTCGTAGGCCTTGCCGCCGCCGCGCCCGCCGGCGTAGTAGCCGTTCTCGAACTGGATCACGTAGCCGCTGCGCACGCCCTTGAAGGCGGGCTCGGTCTTCTTGTCGGGCTTGGAGTAGAGCCCGCACAGGTCGAAGATCACCGGCACGATCCCCGTGTCGAAGTACACCACGTGCATGTTGGGGGTCTCGCCCGCGTCGTCCTTGAGCCCCACGCGCCCGCCGGCGGCCAGGATCCGCTTGGGCAGCGAGCAGCGGTCATCGAGCATGTTGCGGATGTCGTCCAGCACGTGGACGCCCCAGTTGCCCATCTCGCCGCTGCCGGTGTTCCAGATCCAGTGCCAGTCGTAGTGGAACTGCTTGCGGTACATGGGCAGGTCCTGGGCCGGGCCCAGCCACACGTCGTAGTTCACCTCGGCAGGCGGGGTGAGCGGTTCGCTCCGCTTGCCGATCGACGGGCGATAGCCGTACCTCATGCCGCGGATGTGCTGCATCTTGCCCAGCTTGCCGGACTTGATGAACTCGCGGATCTTCTCCTGGACCGGGTCGGACCGCTGCTGCGTGCCGCCCTGGACGATGCGGTTGTTCTTGCGGGCGGCCTCGACGATCTGCCGCCCTTCCCACACGGTGTGCGACACCGGCTTCTCGACGTAGACGTCCTTGCCCGCCTGGCAGGCCCAGACCGCCTGGAGGGCGTGCTGGTGACTGGCCGAGGAGATGACGACGGCGTCGACGTTCTTGTCTTCGAGAGCCTTGCGGCAGTCGGCGTCGGCCTGGGCGTTGGGGTACCGCTTCTTGGCGGCAGCCAGACGCTTGGAATCCGGCTCGCACAGCCAGACGATCTCGACGCCGGGGATCTTGCTGAACCATCCAGCCGAGCCCGACCCGCGTCCGCCCAGGCCGATGCTGGCGATGCGGACCTTCTCATTGGCGCCGAGGACGTTGCGGATGGGCAGGGCCAGCGCGGCGCCGGCGGCGGCGGCCCCCTGCACGAAACTGCGACGAGAAATCCTGGACATAGTCTGCTCCTTCACGCTGGCTTGCTTGGGCCAGGGGTTCGTAATCGGCTTATGATACCCGAAGTGCCGCGTCTGTAAACCGTCGCTCGCAAGATTTCTCCGCTTCGCTCAGCCGCCCGGCCGGCTTGCGGTCGGCTGGCCGGTCGGCTACAGTCTGGGCGCGTCGACTCGACCCGCCGGCCCCTTCTTCAGGAGTCCGACCATGAAGCGCAGTGTGATATGCCTGGTCGCCCTGGCCCTCCTCCTGTCCTCCTGCACCGCCCCGCCCGCCCGGGCAGCCGACCATGAGGAGGTCCTGCCCCAGCCGCCGGCCGCGGGAGCCATCGCCCGCACCTACGCCGAAACGCCCGCCCAACGCGACGAGCGCATGAAGTGGTGGCGCGAGGCCCGCTACGGCATGTTCATCCACTGGGGCATCTACGCCCAGCCCGCCGGCGTGTGGAAGGGCCAGGTCGTCGATCCCAAACACGGCAGCGAGTGGATCCAGTGCGACGCCCTGCTTAGCCGGGCCGAGTACGAACCCCTGGCCAAGACCTTCAACCCCGTCCGCTTCGACGCAGCCCAGTGGGTCCAGCTCGCCCGCCAGGCGGGGATGAAGTACATGGTCATCACCTCCAAGCACCACGACGGCTTCTGCATGTACGACACGAAGCTGAGCGACTACAGCATCGTCCGCCGCTCGCCCTACGGCAAGGACCCGATGCGGGCCCTGGCCGACGAGTGCAGGAAGGCGGGCATTCGCTTCGGGTTCTACTATTCCCAGCTCGACTGGCACCACCCCGCCCAGCGGAACAACCCCAAGCATGAGGGGCGCAAGGCCTACCGTTTCAACGCCGTCACCGACAAGCCCGCGTACGTCGCCTTCCTCAAGGGCCAGCTCCGCGAGCTGATCGAGAACTACGACCCAGCCGTCCTGTTCTTCGACGGCGAGTGGACGGACTGGTGGACGGCCAAGGACGGCAAGGACCTGGAGCTGTATGTCCGCTCGCTCAAGAAGGACATCATCCTGAACAATCGCGTGGGCAAGCGAAAGCCCGGCGACGGCGACTACGGCACGCCCGAGCAGCAGATCCCGGCCACCGGGCTCAACTACGACTGGGAAACCTGCATGACCCTCAACGGGACGTGGGGGTACAAGTCGTACGACAAGGCCTGGAAGAGCCGGCGCGACGTGGTCCGCAAGCTGGTGGACATCGCCAGCAAGGGGGGCAACTTTCTGCTGAACGTGGGCCCGACCGCGGAGGGGGTCATCCCCGAGGCCAGCGCCGAGCGGCTGAGAGAGGTCGGCAAGTGGCTGGCGGCCAACGGCGAGGCGATCTACGCCACGCAGGCCAGCCCGTTTGACCGCCCGGCCTGGGGACGCTACACCCGAAGGGCGGGCGTGATCTACGCCCACGTGTTCGACTGGCCCGCCGACGGGCGACTGGAGGTCCCGGTGGCTGCGGAGCGGATCGCCCGCGCCGCCGTGCTGGGGCGCGATGTCAAGGCGGCGATCGAGCCGGCCGGCAAAGCCTGCACGCTGCGCGTGGGCGCCAAAGCGGCGGATGAGGACTGCACGGTCGTCCGGATCGAGATGAAGTAACTCAGGCCCCTGCCTGCCGAAGGCAGGCTAGGAGCTCTTTCGCAGCCGCAGGAAGACCTGGTGGACGAGGTAGTGGAACTCGGCATCGAGGGTCAGCCCGGCATCCTTGGCAAGCTGGAGGAACTCGTCTCGGGGGATTCGCCGGTCCTTGTCGTGGTCGATCTTGGCGTCGACGCGCCAGTCGACGATGGACAGCGAGGCCCCGGGCTTGAGCGAGCGGGCGATGTCCTTGACCAGGGCGGCACGCTGGTCCTTGGGCACGTGATGCAGCACGTTGCAGATCAGCGCGGCGTCCAGGCACGCGTCGGGCAGCTTCGTATCGGTCGGCCCCGACAGGACCGGCTCGATCTGGGTGAGCTTGTCCCGCTCGACGCGGTCCTTGACGCTCTTGAGGGCCTTCTCGCTGATCTCCGTGCCGTAGACCTTGCCCTCCGCCGCGACCGCCTTGGCCATGCGAAAGACGAAGTACCCTCCGCCGCAACCGATGTCGGCAACCCGCTGCCCGGGGGAGAGGTTCAGGTCGTCGATCACGCGATCGGGCTGCTGCCACGTATCGCGCGAGTCGCGCTTGGGCTGGGCGCTCAGGCTGGAGGGCAGAGTGACCAGCAGGGCCAGGCACAGGACCGCGGACAGCCGGACGACGCGATTGGCACTCATGGAGGATTCCTTTTCTATGGTCGTTGGGCGTATGATGCACGCGTCGCACGGGTGGGTGCAAGCGAATTGCGGCCCGGTCGTTGGGCCGAGAGGAAGGAGAACCAGCATGTCGAAGGACCGCAATCGTTGTTGCGGGCGTCGCATGAGCAGGCGCCAGTTCGCGCAGACGACGGCCTTGGCGGCACTGGCGGCGGCAGCGGCTGGTTCCGCGGGCGCCGCGGGCCAGGACAAGCTCCGCATCCGCACCCCGTTCGACGGGGCGGTGCTCAACCGCCGCTGCGGGCGGCAGGACAAGGACGGCCTGACCATTCGCGTGGAGGGCGACGCACCGCCCGGCGTGGAGGTGCGGGTGAACGGCCGGGCGGCCGAGCGAAAAGGCGACACGTTCGCCGTCTCCGTGACGCTGACGAGCGACGAGACGACCCTGGAAGCGACCAGCCCCGCCCTGGCCGGACAGAGGGCGACCGCCCGCGTCGTCTGGGACCGCAGGTCGCTGCCCCGCTACCGCTTCTCCATCGACGACAACAGCTTCTTTCTCCGCGACATCGCGCAGAAGAAGCCCAAGAGCCTGTGGGACTGCTGGTACCTGGACATGCTCCGCGAGTTGAACCGCCGCTACGGCGTGAAGTTCACGGTCAACATCTACTACACCACCGGCGAGGACTTCAACCTCACGCAGTTCCCCGACCGCTACAAGGGCCAGTGGCGCGATTGCAGCGGGTGGCTCAAGCTCGCCTTCCACGCCCGCGCGAACGACCCCGACCGCCCCTACCAGGACGCCGAGCCCAAGGTCCTCATCGCCGACCTGGACCAGGTGGCCGAGCAGATCCACCGTTTCGCCGGCGAGGCCTCCTACGCCCCGCCCACGGTCATCCACTGGGGCATGACGCGCCACTCGGCCTTCAAGCCCCTTTACGACCGCGGCGTTCGGGTCCTCAGCGGGTACTTCCGCAAGAACGCCAAGGGCCGCTACGACGTCAACTACCTGTGGAACGACGCCGTCTCGGAGTACCTCTCCTGCCACGACGCCTGGAAGGACTTCGACAGCGGCATTGTCTTCTCCCGCGTGGACATCGTCTGCAACTCCACGGCGCCGGAGAAGGTCGTGCCCGTGCTCGACCCGCAGCTCAAGGACCCCAACACGGCCGAGATCATCGACCTGTTCACCCACGAGCAGTACTTCTGGCCGTTCTATCGCAACTACCTGAGCGATCACCGCCAGCGCGTGGAGAACGCCATTCGCTGGGCCCGCGAGAACAACTTCAAGCCCGTGTTCTTCCACGAAGGATTCCTGGGCGTCACGGCGTAATGGGAGCCATGGATATGAGTGACAGCATTCAGATTCGGCCGATGACCGCAGCGGACCGCAGCGACGTGGCGGAGTTGATCTGCCTGTCGACCAACGTGTGGTATCAGTCGCACGGTCGCCCGCTCATCTTCTCGGGCGGACCGGCGAGTACGACGGTGTTCTTCGACGTGTACAACGCCCTGACGCCCGGGTGCGGGCTGGCGGCGGTCAACGCGGAGGGCCGGCTGGTCGGCTCGTGCTTCTACCATCCCCGCCCGACGCACGTCTCACTGGGGATCATGAACGTGCACCCGAACTATTTCGGCGCGGGCGTGGCGCGCAGGCTGTTGGCGCGGATCATCGAGATCGCGGAGCAGCAGGGCAAGCCGGTGCGGCTGGTCAGCAGCGCGATGAATCTCGATTCGTTCTCGTTGTATACGCGGGCGGGCTTCGTCCCGCGGACGCCCTACCAGGACATGTTCCTGAACGTGCCGCCGGAGGGGCTGAAGCTGAGCACCGAGCTGGACCGGTTCGTCCGCCCGGCCGTCCTGGACGACGTGGAGGCGATGGTGGCCCTGGAGCGCGAGGTGGCCGGGCTGGACCGCGGACTGGACTACCGCCACTTCATCGCCAACCGGGAGGGGTTCTGGCACATGTCGGTGCTGGAGGACGGCTCGGGCAAGCTGGAGGGGTTCATGGCCTCTTCCGGCTCGGCCGGGTGCAACATGGTCGGGCCCGGCACGGCCCGCACGCCCGCCCAGGCGGCCGCCCTGCTGCTGGCGGAACTGAACGTCCAGCGCGGGCGATGCCCGGTGTTTCTGGCGCCCGTGCAGTGCAGCGAACTGGTGCGGACGCTGTACGCCTGGGGCGCCAAGAACTGCGAGACGCACTTCAGCCAGGTCCGCGGCCCCTGCCAGCCGATCCAGGGGGTCCACATGCCCACGTTCCTGCCCGAGAGCTGTTGAGGGCTCGAGCCGCCAAGATCACGAAGACCGCCAAGGCCACCAGGAAAAGAGATAGAGACCACAAAGACGGTCCTTTGTGATCTCTATTTCTTTTCGGTGATCCTGGTGATCTTGGTGGTCTTGGTGATCCCGTCCGCCTGTTAGATCCTCTCTTCCGCCAGGCCCTTGAGTTCGGCCAGGGCCTTCTTTTCGAGTTGGCGGACTCGTTCGCGGGTCAGGTGGACGATCTCGCCGATCTGCTTGAAGGTCCGCGGGGGGCCTTCGTAGCCGTCGAGGGCGAATCGCAGCTCGAGGATGCGGCGTTCGCGCGGCTCGAGCTTGTGGAGCAGGGCCTGCACGAACGGGGCGTTGGAGGCCTGGAGCAGGGCTTGCTCGGGGGCGGCGCCGTTGCCGTCGGGGATCATCTCGCTCATGGCCTGCGACTCGCCGTTGCCCATCTGCGTGGGGGCGTTGACGGCCTTGAGGCCCTGCTGAATGATGCCGGCCTTCTTCTCGCTGATCTTCAGGGCCTTGGCCATCTCCTTGACGCTGGCGACGCGGCCCAGGCGGGCTTCGAGGCTGCGGGCGGCGCGGCGCCACTTGGTAATGAGCTTGACCAGGTAGGCGGGGATGTGGATGGGCTGCCCGGCGTTGATCATGGCCCGCTTGATGGCCTGCTTGATCCACCAGGCGGCGTAGGTGGAGAACCGCACGCCGGCGTCGGGGTTGAACTCCTCGACGGCCCGCATGAGCCCGAGGTTGCCCTCGGCCACCAGGTCGCCCAGGGTCATGCCGGGATTGGAGTATTCCTTGGCGATGTTGACCACCAGGCGAAGGTTGGCCTGGATCATCTGCTCGCGGGCGACGGGATCGCTGTGCTCGCGAATGCGCCGCGCGAGTTGCTTCTCCTGGTCGGCCGTCAGAAGCGGCGTGCTCTTGATCTGGTCCAGATACCAGCCCAGCCCTGCCTTGGACGTGCTTATGGTCATTCGGTAGCCTCCTGTTGTGCGGGACTGGGCCGGGACACTCCTGTCGGCCTCCTGAACCCGCACTATACGTTTCGACTTGCATAGGGGGCTACTTGAGTAAGGGCATGGCTCTGCGTGCGGTGCTTCTCGGAGGCGCAGGAATAGAGCGTTTCGATCGACGATTGTCGATTTGCTGTGGGTTCGCGACCACCGACGTCCAATCGACAATCGACAATCGAAAATCGCGTCAGGCGTTGGTCCTGGGCGACCAGTCGGAGTCGCTCAGCGGGCCGTAAGGGGCGGGAGGCTTTTCCTTCCTTTGGTCGTACTCGAAGGGGCGCCGGCCCAGGACGACGGGGCGGCGCTGCCCGACGTTGACCAGCAGCCCGATGGCGAAGCAGTTGATGACCAGCGACGAGCCCCCGTAACTGACCAGCGGCAGGGTCATGCCCGTGATGGGCATCAGCCCCAGCGCCATCCCCACGTTGACCACGATCTGCGTGAACAGCAGCGCCAGCACCCCCACCGCCAGCAACCGTCCGAACGGGTCGTACGTGATGGCCGCGATCTCCGCCCCGAACAGGAAGACCACGCCGTACAGCAGCAGCACCAGCGCGCAGCCGGCCAGGCCCCACTGCCCGCCCACCACGGCGAAGATGAAGTCGGTGTGGTCATCGGGCAGGACGCGGAAGTACGCGTCGGTGTCGTCCCAGTCGCTGCGCCCGGTCCAGCGCCCCGCCCCCAGCACCATCTTGGACTGGTGAAGCTGATACCCCTTGCCGCGGATGATGGACGGCTCGTCCTGGCGCAGCCAGCCGTCGATCCGCTTGACCTGGTGGTTCTCCATGATGGCCAGCGGGGCGGCCGACACGACGTACTCCCGCCCGCCGACGGCGTAGGAGAAGTAGCTGATGGCCTTTCGGTCCTCGATCTCCTGTCGGGTCCAGTTCTGGTTGACCGCCCGCGGCACGGGCACGAACAGCACCGCCGTCGCGATGCCCACGATGCTCAGCAGGTGCTTGAGGCGCGCCCCGGCCATGAACAGCATGAAGTACAGCGTGGGCAGGAACAGCAGGGCTGTGCCCAGGTCCGGCTCCTTGAGGATCAGGACCATGGGCACGAAAGTGATGGTAGCCGGCAGGATCAGCCCGCGGAGCCGGCGGTAATGATCCCCGAACCGCAGGTACCAGGCCAGGACGATGATGAAGCTGATCTTGCCCAACTCGGAAGGCTGGAGCTGAAAGCCCCCCAGGCTGATCCAACGGTGGCTGCCGCGGATGGGCTTGAGGAAGAACACCAGCACCAGCAGCCCCAGCGTCAGCAGGAACAGCAGGTAGGCCAGGCGGCCGAACTTCTGATAGGGCACGAAAGTCGCCAGCATGAACGCCGCCACCGCCACGCCCGCCCAGACCGTCTGTCGCACCGCCAGGCCCTGCGGGGCCTGCTCGGCCCGCTCCGAGAGGTCGATGGACATCACGCCCATGACGATCAGGCCGACCATGGCCACGATGATCGGCCAACTCGTGTAGCGAAGATAATGTCTGAGCAGGTCAAGCACTCTCTGATAGCCCGTAGTCAGGAGCCGGCAGTCAGCAGCCGGCAGCCGCGGTCGGTCTGTTGTTGGTTGTGGTCCGACGTCACTTGATGTATCCCCTGGCCTTGCAGGCGGCGACGACCTTCTTGGCCACCGGCCCGGCGGTTCGCCCGCCGCTGCCGCCCTTCTCTACGTACTCGATGACGACGGCGAAGGCGATCTGCGGGTTTCGATACGGGGCGAAGCCGGCGAACCAGGCGGTGTCGCCCTGGTAGACGATGTCGTCCTCGAGGTCGATCCGGTCGTTCTGGTTGGAGTCGATGCGCTGCGGGGCGGTCTGGGCCGTGCCCGTCTTGCCGCAGATCTCGACTTCCGGCTCCTCGCCCTCGGCGTGGAAGACCTTGTAGGCGGTCCCGCCTCGCTCGTTGACGACCTTGTACATGCCCCGCTGGATGGCCTGCACCTGCTGGCTCGAAAGCCCCAGGCTGCGCGGGGCGGGGTCCGGCGAGTCGTCCAGCACCAGCCGCGGCGGCAGGAACGCGCCCCCTCGCGCGATGGAGGCCATCATGTTGGCCACGTGCAGCGGGGTCGCCTCGAGGGCGCCCTGCCCGATCGCCATGAAGCGGGCGGTCCCGGCGTGAGGGTCGGTGGGGATGTTGCCGGCCACCTCGCTGCGCAGGCCCAGCCCCGGCGGGTCGCCGAAGCCGAACAGGCGGAAGTAGTCCCCCATCCTCCGCGTGCCCATGCGGTTGCCCACGGTGTAGAAGAAGACGTTGCAGCTATGCTTGATGGCCTCTTCGCACGTCAGGTCGCCGTGGCTGCCGTACTGCTTGGCGATCCAGCAGCGGAAGCGGTCGCGTACGTTGGGAAACAGGTATCCGCTGCAATGGACGGTGGTGCCGGTAGTGAACGTGCCGCTGGCCAGGGCGGCGGTGGCGGCGACGACCTTGGCCGTCGAGCCCGGCGGGTAGCGCTTGCCGACGGCCCGGTGCAGCGTGGGCAGGTCCTTCTGATCCTCGGCCAGCAACTCGTAGTCGGCGTAGTAGCGGTTGAGGTCGAAAGTGGGCAGCGAGAGCATCCCCAGCACCTCGCCGCGGGGCACCGACAGGACGACGATGCAGCCGTTGCTGCCGGCGGGGAAGATCGCCTCGAGATCCTTCTGAAGGGCGGTGTCGAGGGTGAGGCGAACGTCGCGTCCGGGCAGGGCGGGATCGACTTGCTCGTCGCGGCCGCCGCGTTCGAGGCGGCGGATTCCGCGTTGGCCTCTCAGGCGGCTCTCGCAGGCCCGCTCGACGCCGAACTTGCCGATCATGTCCCCGCCGAGGTAGTTTCGCCTGGCCCGTTCGAGCGGGTCGTCCTCGTGGCGCTCGTCGATGTTGAGCATCTCCTGCTCGGCGGGGTTGACCTGCCCGGTCACGCCGACGATGTGGCAGGCCAGGGCCGCGAAGGGGTAGTGGCGTCGGTTGGACGGGCGGATGGCGACGCCCACCGTGTCGTCGAGCTGGGCCTGAAGCGCCACCGCCATCGCCTCGTCCAGGGCGGGCACGACGGCGTGCGAGTCGAACTCCTCGCGGATCTCGCTGCCGGCCACGTCGCCCAGGCGGTCGATGCGGGCCTGGCGGATGGCCTCGACGCGGAAGACCAGCTTGCTGACCCGCTTGTCCAGGTCCGTGCCGGTCCACTGGGCGGCCGTGCGGGCAAGCTGCCAGGCGTTGGCCACCCGCTGGTGCAGCAGGGCCAGGGCCGCCTGGGCTTCGAGCTTGCCCTCGCGCATGATCCGGCGCTGCTGGCTGCGCTGCCAGCGGAGGTCGCCCTTGATCAGGCGGTAGTCCATGCAGAGATCGTAGCAGGGCAGGTCCATGGCCAGGATGGACCCGGCACGGTCGAGAATGCGTCCGCGGACGGCCGGCAGGAGTTCGGTCTTCTGAAGCAGCCGCTCGTACTGGCGGCGGTGCTCGTCGCCCTGGATGATCTGGAGTTGGACCAGGCGGGCGAAGATGACGGCGAAGGCCAGGGCCATGATGGCCATGAAGATCTTGAGCCTTCGCTTGTACATGTGCTGCTACCTCCGGCCCTGCCCGCGAACGGCGGGCGTGGCGATGAACCATCTCTCAATCAGGCTCAGCAGGTAGTGGACCAGGGGGGTGATCGCGGCCGTGTAGAAGGCCAGCGCGCCCGCCTGGGCCAGGATGCGTCCGTAGGCCGGCCAGGTCATCTCCTCGGCCAGCAAGGCCTGCGCGGTGACCCAGAAGCCGTGGGCGAGCAGGCAGAAGAAGAGGGTGAGCGTGGCCTGGGTGAGGGCCCGCTCCCTGAAGAAGGCCTCGCGAATGCGGTAGAGCAGCCCGCCGGCCAGCACGTAGCCCAGGGCCATGGGCCCGATCACGGTGGACGCGCTGACCCCGCCGGAGGACGTGAAGTCCAGCGCGAGCCCCAGCGTCCAGGCGGCCAGGGCGGCGTCCAGGGCCGAGCGGGCGTGCAGGGTCACGTAGACGGCCAGGATCGCCAGCAGGTCCACCGACAGCACGCCCAGGTGCGGGGCCTGAATGCTCAGCACGTGCCCCAGCGAGGTCTGGATCAACACCAGCAGGTAGCCCAGCAGGAACAGGGGAATCCACCTCATGCTACTTGCCCCCCGTCCGCCGGGGCAGGCCGGCCTTGGGCACGACGATGTAGACCTCTCTCAGCGACGAGAGATCGGCGTGAGGTTTGACGTACAGCGTCTGGAAATTCTGATGCTTGGGATCCGCCTTCACCTCCACCACTTCGCCGATCCTGACCTCGGCGGGCAGGAACGGATCGTCGCCGGAGCTGACCAGGTAGTCGCCCGCGCACACGCCGTGCAGGGCGGAGACGTTCTCGACGACCAGGCCGTCGGCGCCGTCGCCGCGCGCCTGCACCAGGACGGGGAACTGTCGCTCCAGGGCCGGCGTGAGGTCGTACTCGCCCCCCCCGCCGCCGTCGCGGACGACGATGGTGACCTTTCGCCGCCGGCCCGGCTGAATCAGGCGGCGGATTCGCCCGGCGACGCGGTAGCCCTGGTCGCTCACCAGTTGCAGACGGGCGGTGAAGGCGCCGGTCTCGACTACTCGCCCGACCAGGGCGGACTGGCTGATGGTGGCGAGGTTCTCGGGCAGGGCCTTGGAGCGGTCGGTCAGCACCCGCACGGTCGTGGCGCTGACGCCGGGCTCAGCCCCCCACGCCCTGCCGACGTTGACCATCACCCGCCGCCCGTACGGCAGCGAGTCGTTGGCGACCACCCGCCCGGGGATCAACTCGCAAGGCAGGTCCTGAACGGGCCCGAAGAGCTGCGAGGCGATCTGCCGCATCTCGCGCTCGCGTTGGAGGCGGTCGGCCAGCGCGTCCTCGATCGCCAGCAGCCGCCCCTCGAGTTCGCGGTTGGTCTCGATGAGTCTCTGGGCCTCCACGGGCGTGAGCGAGGGCCCGGAGAACGAGCGGATGTGATCGCGGAAGGCGGTGGCCAGGTACATCCCCGCGTCGCCGAAGGGCGCAAAGAACGGGTGGACCGCCTCGCGGAGGCGGTCGGCCAGACCATTGCCGAGCAGGCTGCTCAGCACCGACAGGGCAATAAGGATCACCAGGGTCTTCTGCCGGGACCATTTCGCGGGAAACTTCATCACGCTCACTCGTGCAGGAGGAGTAGCGCCATGATACCGTTTCATACGGCGGCGCGGCAATGGGCGTTCCGGATCGAGTGCAAAAGGACGAGTGGCAGCACCGGACGCGCGAACAGGAAGCCCACGGACCCGTCCGCCGTGGCGGAAGGCCTCCCGTGGGCTTTTCCCTTTGATCTGTGGGACCCCCAAAGGGGCCTGCAGGACCCGCCCGAGCCCCTACTGCTGCTCCAGCGTGGGCGCCTGCCCGGGCTTGCCCTGGGGGGCGTAGCGAACCTCCCGCGTCTGGGACGCCTGGCCGGCCTCGCCGGCCTTGACCAGCAGCTTGCCTTCCGGCGTGAACACCTGGCGGTCCTGCCCGCGGACGCGGGTCCAGCCGGTGAGCTTGCCGGACGAGTCGTAGTGATACTCGTCGCGCCACTTCTTGGGCAGCTCCAGCGCGGGGTCCACGTAGTGCCTGGCCGCGGCGGCATAGTCGACCGACAGCAGCCGCCCGGACTTGTCGTAGGTCCGCTCCTGGTTGTCCAGGTACGTCAGCGAGATGAAGGCCGGGGCGGAGTAGTGCTGGCCGTTGTGGACGAACGCGCCGATGTCGACGCGGTTGGATTCCAGCTCCGAGCCCTCCAGCACGGGCCGCCGCTCGTGGTGCGAAATGAGCAGTTCGACGCTGGAGCCGTCCGGCTTGAGCGGGTTGATCTTGATGCGAGCAGCGTCGCCGCGGAGAACGGCCCAGTGGTACTTGAGGGGCTTGTTCTGCGGGTCCTTGCTGCCCTCGGCGCTGACCACCATGCGTCGCGTGTACCGCAGCGATCGCGCGACGCGGGCCACGGCGAAGGGCGTGTCGAACAGCCGCTCGCCCCGCCCGGGCACGTCGAAGTAGTCCACCCCGCTGACCGGCTGGTCCTCTTCCGTCACGCGGATCTGGACGACCGGGGGCAGGGCGTCGGCCTGGAGGTCGTGGGCCATCCGCACCATCTTGGCCGGGTCGAGCTGTTTGGAGTCGAAGGCCGTGGGATGGGCCTTCCCGGTGAGATAGTCGCCCTCGCTCTGGACCATCTTGTTGGACATTCGGAAGATCATCTGTACGGTGGGCATGAGCAGGTGGCTCTGGATGAGCTTCTGCTTGACCTCGGGGCGGAAGGCGGCCAGCGTGGCCGCGGCGGCGTCGAGGAAGGCCACGTCCGAGCCGCTGGAGCCCTGCGAGATAATCATGAAGGGCGTGTTGGCGGGCAGGACGTCGCCGTGGCCCTTCTTGTCGGCGCCGTCGCGCCCGCCGTCGTGGTCGCGGTGCTCGGGATAGACGTACAGGTGGTTGGAGAGGTACTGGGCCAGCAGGACGAAAGGCCCTCGGGGGGTGGTCAGGGCGTGGCGGGGCTGGCTGCGCCAGAATGGCCCGGAGGTCAGGGCCGTCGAGGAGTTTCCGATCGTCGGATGGGCGAACAGGAAGGTGGCCTGGAGCCCGTGGTGGAGGTGGCGCTTCTTGGCCTGCTCGCTGTACTCGACGCGGGTCAGTTGCGGAAAAGTCTTGAAGTGCATGTTGGCGTGATCGCTGTCGTGGTTGTCGTAGAGGTCGCCGTGGTTGCCGGCGGCGGTCCCCTCCTTCTGCCAGGTCCGCAGCAGGTCGCCCGCCTGTCCGTAGCCGGCGGCGATGGGCGCGTCGCTCTTGGGCGGGAAGCTGAACAGGACGCGGAAGAGCCCCACGCGGGCGTCCCAGGCGGTGTCGCTCTCGGTGACGAGAGCCTGGCCGTCGGCAACGGGACCGGGCTTGCAGGTGAAGTGCCAGCGGGCGTCGAGGTCGGGCTTGGCGGTGACGGACTTGTCCACCAGCGCCTTGAATTCGGGCCGCTCGTGCAGCGACGCCAGGTCGCCGTCGCCGGCCATGTGGTTGCGGTCGTTGTAGCCCAGTTCGACCGCCCGCGACAGCGCAGCCAGGGCGTCGTCGGCCTTGCCCTGCCGGGCCAAGGCGCAAGCCAGGTTGTAGTGGCTGGCCACGTCGTGGGGCACCAGGCGCAGGGCGAAGCGGATGCGCTGCTCGGCTTGGTCGTACTTGCCCTGCTTGAACAGGGCGGCCACGCTGGCGTTGATGAGCGCATAGTCGCGCTGGAGGCGGGGAAGGTCGAAGACGCTGGGCTGGTCCGCGTGGGCATCGTCAGGCCGGCTGGCCGGGGCGGTGGCGGGCTGGGCGGGCTTGGTCTGGCCTTGAACGCCAGCCGACAACGCTGCGCCCATCAACACGACTGCAAGAAGAACCTGTCGCATGAAGAACTCCTGTCTGCGATGCATTGTACGGATTCCCGCGCGGAAACCAAGCGTCGGGGGACATCTCCCACGCCGCCGCTCGCGCGGGCTCTGACTGCGGCTTGCCTACTCGGTCCTCAAGGCGTCCAGGAGCGGCCCGCGAAGGGCGAGGTGGACGGCCAGCCAGGTCCAGAGCAGACCGCTGGCCGCCACCGCCAGCAGGGTCAGCGGCAGGGACAGCCACGGGAACTCCCCGCCGGCGGCCAGGGCGGCGGGCAGGACGGCCACCACGCCCGCCAGGGCGCCCCCGCCCAGCCCAGCCAGCAGCAGGCCCGCATGCTCGCGGAGGATCAGGCGGCGGATGGCGGCGCGGCGCCAGCCGACCGCCCGCAGCAGGGCCAGCTCGTTGCGCCGTTCCATGACGTTGCGCAGCACGACCAGGGCGAGGGCGGCGCTGCCCAGCAGCAGGCCCAGGGCGCCGAGGATCAGGAAGATCGACAGGTAGGTGTTCTCCACAGCACTGAAGGCGGCCAGGCGATCTCGGGCGGAGGCAATCTCCAGCCCCGCGTCGGACATGGCGAAGGCCAACCGCTCGGCCACCTTGTCCACGTCCGCCCGGGGCCCGTCGCGTTCGGACGCCCCAAGCAGGAATACGCGGTAGCCCTCTTGCGAGGGGAACAGGCGCAGGAAGTTTCGCTCGCTCACGATCAGGCTGCCCTGGAGGATGGAGTTCTTCAGCGACCCCACCAGTCGCACGCGGAACGTCCCCCCGGCGGCGCCCGCGTACTCCAGCGTGTCGCCCAGCTTCTTGCCCATCGCCCAGACGATGGTCGCCTCGTCGGCCACCGCGGGGACCGCGCCGTCGCTCGTCACGGTGTTCAGCAAGGCCCAGGGATCGCTCGCGGGCGGCGGATCGAGCGTCGCGGCGAAGCTGAACCGCCCGGCCAGGGCCTCGGGGCGAACGCCCTGGATCCGCGGCCGGCGGGCCCGCGAGAGGGTCAGGCAACTCGCGTCGTCGCCTTCGCGCAGGCGCATCTGCACCAGCTCAGCCCCGGCCAGGTCCGCCGCGGTCAGCCCGAACGGTTTCTGCCCGCCGGAGGCGGTCAGGTCGTGCGCGACGCCGAAGGCCGTCTGCCCGTAGTACGCGAAGCCGCCCGTGCCGGAACTCTTGAGTTCGGCGTGGGCGGTGGGGTCGTGGCGGTTGGCCCCGACGGCGGCCACCAGGAACGTGCCGCACGCCAGCAGGGCGATCACGGCCAGGCTCCGCCCGCGACGGCGCGAGGCGTTTCGCAGGGCCAGCAGCCCCAGCCGCAGCGGCGCGGGGTCCTTCGCCCCGCCCAGCCGGCCCAGCACGGTCCAGGCCAGGCAGATCAAGGCTGTCAGCAGCAGCGCGCCCGCCCCGAAGAACGCCCCGGCCCGCTGCGGGCCCGCGCTGGCGCCCAACGCCCCCAGCAATCCCCCCGCCGCCATCAGGCACAACACAGCCAGCGCCGGCGCGAACCGTCCGCCGCGCCGACGGACCTGCCCGCCATGGCGAGACGCCTTGCCGGATCGCGGGGATTCGTACAAGGCCTCGCCCACGTCGCCGCTGAGCAGGCGGGCGGGGCTCTTGCGGGCCTGCCGCCACACCACCAGGGCCACCGTCGCCAACGCGACGGCCACCGACACGCCGAACGCGATGCCCAGCGTCGAGCCCTGCACGTGGAAGGCGACGCGATTTCCGCCGATCGCCCCGCTCCAGATCGTGCCCAGTCCGCCCAGCAGGGCCCAGGTGTACAGCACTCCGCCGGCCAGGCCGATCACCCCGGCCGCCAGCGCCAGCGCCGCGCCTTCGCCCAGCAGCAGGCGCCGAACGCGGGACCGGCCCAGACCCACGGCCAGCAGCGTGCCCATCTCGGTCGACCGCTGCTGCACGCCCAACGCGAACAGCAGGCCCGTCAGGATCAGGGCGGCCGCGATCAGGAAGAAGCTGAAGCCGAGGAACAGGCCCGCGAAGTCCGCCTGGGCCGTCGCCGCCAGCGCGGGCGTGCGCACGTCCTGAAAGGCCAGGCCCAGTTCGGCCGGCGCCAGGTGCGAGCGGATGCGCTCGCGCAGGGCGGCGGGCCCGGCCGGCGCGGCGAACCGCACGGCCGTCAGGTCGCCGAAACGATTGGCCCACATGTCGCGCCCGGCCGCCAGCGAGACGATCGCCTTGGGCGTCCCGCGGTAGCGGCTCCAGTACTGCTCGTCCTTGACGCGGACGCGGGAGTACTCGATGGGCAGGTCTACGTTCCAGTCGCGGCAGCTTTCGGCGGCGGCGATGCCCGGAAACTCGGGCATGAGCGTGGGGTCCAGCAGCGGGCTGGCCTGGTCGAGCACGCTTCGCACGCGGAACTCTCGCGACTGCTCCTTGATCTGCCTGCCCTCGCCCAGGACGAAATAGGTCAGCGTCAGCGTGTCGCCCGCCTTGGCGTCCAGGTCCTCGGCCAGCCAGGGGTGGATGAGGATCTCGTCGTCGCGCAGGTTCGCGGGCAGAGCGGCCGCCAGGGACGCGGCGGGTCGCGTGTCGGCCGGGCGGGTCGCGGCGACGGCGTCGCCAAGGGAACCGACGGCGGCAGCCATCGAGTACGGCGTGGCCTTGTCGCCCTTGCGGATCGAGTTGACCAGGTACGTGAGCAGGCCCGTGGGGTTTTCTCCGGCCTGCCTGGCGGCCCGCTGGTCGGGCCCTTCGAGGAACACGCGTTGACTGTCCAGCTCGATTCCGCCGGGCACGTTCCGCAGTTTGAGGCCCGCGTCCTCCAGGTTCCAGACGGTCTTGAGGGCGTCGTCCAGCGCGTCGAGCTTGAGGCCCGCCGCGTCCGCGCCGATCAGCAGGAGGTTGGCCTTTCCGGGCTGGCCGGCCAGATCGCCCAGCGAGGCCAACGGCAGGAAGGCGTTGTAGCGGGCGATGGGCGTGGCGCGGAGGTCGAAGCGTCCAAGGTCGTCGGGCCTGACGATTCCGCGAACGCGGAACCGTCGCCCGATCGAGGCCCGCTGCCCGCCCGACAGGGGCGCGTCACGAGGCAGCAGGCTGGGCTGCTCGATCCGCAGCAGGACCTCGTCGCCGGGTCTGGCGTTCAGGCGGTCGGCCAGGGCGTCGTTGAGCAGCACCTCGTCGCCCTGGAGCGGGGCGCGAAACTCGCGCCCGGTGCGTTCGGCGTCGGCGGCCAGGCCCCAGAACTCGCCCGTCACGCCCAGCACCTGGACGTCGTTGGCCCGCGTGGGCCCTTCGCCCGCGGTGGCATGGAGCGCCAGGACGGGCACGACCTCGACTCGCGCCCGCCTGGTCAGGTCGCCGGCCAGCCCGGCCCGAAACAGGCGCCCCGGCGCCGACAGGGCCAGGTGCGTCCGCCCCAGTCGGGCCAGGGCCATCTCCCGCAGGCTGCCGCGGACGGCGTCGCCCACCAGCAGCGCGCCGGTCAACACGGCGGCGGCCACCGCGGAGCCCAACAGCACGCCCGCGTGCGTGCGCCAGTAGTAGGCCAGCGAGCGTAGGATCAGTCGCCAGGGAGACATCATTCCGGCTCCACCAGTTCGCCGTCGCGCAGTTCCAGCACGTGCTCCATGCGCGCCGCCAGTGCGGGCGAGTGAGTCACGACGACCAGGGCCACGCCCTCCTCGCGGTTGAGTTCGACCAGCAGGTCGGCCAGGGTCTGCGACGACTGCCGGTCGAGCGAGCCGGTGGGCTCGTCGGCCAGCAGCAGGTCCGGACGGTTGATGAGCGCCCGCACGACGGCGGCCCGCTGGCGCTCGCCGCCGCTGAGTTCGGCTGGACGGTGGTGCAACCGCGTGCTCAGGCCCATCCGCCCCAGCAGGCGGGCGGCGCGGTCCACCAGCTCGGTCGGGTCCTGTCGCACAGCGAGCGTGGGCACCAGCACGTTTTCCCAGATGGTGCACTGGGGCAGGAGGTGATGGAGCTGAAAGACGAACCCGATGCGCCGGGCGCGGACGTCGGCCAGCTCCGCCTCGCCCAGCGAAGCGATGTCGCGCCCCGCCAGGCAGACGCTGCCGCCGTCGGGGCGGTCCAGGGCGCCGACGATGTTGAGCAGGGTGCTCTTGCCGCAGCCGCTGGGCCCGACCACCGCGAGCGTCTCGCCCGAGCGCAGCTCCAGCGACACGTCTCGCAGGACCTCCAGCGTGGGCTGCTCGCCCCCGCCGTAGCGGCGGCTCACGTGGGACAGCTCCATCAAGGGCTTGTCTGCGGTCATGAAAGCTCCTTCCGGCCCGGCGTGGTCGCGCAGGCCTCCAGCAGCGAGCGGGCCGTCCGCTCCACGTCAAAGTCCCGCCGCACCGCCTCTCGCCCGGCCAGGCCCATCTCGCGGGCCCGCGACGGGTCGCGCAGCAGGCTGTCTATCCTATCCGCCAGATCGGCAACATCCCGCGGCTTGTGCAGCAAACCGCCGCCGGTGGCGGCGACCAGTTCGGCGGCGCAGCCGTGATCGGGCATGACCACGGGCACGCCGCAGGCCAGCGCCTCCAGGAGGTACAGCCCCGACGCCTCGCCCTGGCGCGTGGGCACGGCCAGCACGCTCAGGCGAGGCAGGAATTCCTGCTTGGCCTGGCGGTCGAAGCGGTCCAGGAACTCCGTGTGGACGTCCACGCCCGCTTCCGCGAGGCGGCCTCGCACGGCCGCCAGCAGCGGTTCGTCGGCGGCGGTCTGCCCGCCGGCCAGCACCAGCCTCAGCTCCGCGTGGGCCGGGTCGCCCTTGAGGCGGATGAACGCCTCCACCAGGTCGCCCAGGCCTTTGCCCTGGCTCATCTCCGACAGGAACCCGATCGCCGGCACGGTCGGCGGGGCGGCTGCCGGCTCGTATCCGTCCAGGTCGATCCCGGTCGGAACGGTAGCGATGCGAGACTCGTCCAGACCCAGGCGTTCACCCATCTCGCGGGCGTAGAACCGGCTGGTGGCCACGAACAGGTCCACGTCGCCGCTGCGCTGGCGCAGGAGGTCCCACACCGCGCGCGAGTGCCGCTCGCCCAGGCCGTCCAGGAACCCTTCTTCGTCCTGAAGCAGACAGAGCACGCGACAGGTGAGGCGCTGCCGGATCCGCCGGGCCAGGCCCAGCAGCAAGGCGTTGGACAGCACCACCACGTCGGGGTGTCCCTGCTCGCTCAGGAAGGCCATCAGGCGGTCCAGCTCCTTGACCTGGCGCCCGTGCTCGCCGCGCAGCATCGACAGGGTCGTCTCGCCCAGCAACTCGGGGTCGGTCAGGCCGGTCTTTCGTCCCGCCCAGCGGAGCAGCCAGCGCGCGTCGAACAGGCGGTCCAGCCATCTCGGGGTGCGGCGAAACAACCGCCACTTCTGCTGGAGGTAGACGTTGATGCCCCCGAAGAAGATGGGCGACGCGTAGTCGGCCGGCCCGTCGTTGGACAGCGGGGGCAAATACAAGGGGATCATCATCACGTCGTGGCCCAGGCGGCGGAGCGTGCGCACCAGGGCGTGATCGCGGAGGCAGTTCTCGCAGTAGAAGTTCTCTCCCGCGCCGGGCGTGATTTGAATAATCTTCATCAAGGCACCTCCATGAAAGCGCGGAGGCGCCTCTCGTGATTCTCACCCGCGCCGGGCGTGATCTGAATGATCTTCACCGGGTCGCCTCCTCGAAGGCGTACAGGTGCCCCTCGCTGTTGCCGATCAGGATCGTCCCGCGATAGATCCCGGGGCTGCTCTTGATGGGCTGGCCCGTATCGTACGACCAGAGCAGGCTCGCCTGGTCGCGCCAGAGCCCCCACCGCGACCACGCGGGGAGCAGGCTCAGCACGTAGAGGCGCCCGTCATCGCTGCCGACGACGACCTTGTCGCCGACCACCAGCGGGCTGGACTCGATCATCTCGCGGGCGGCGAAGGTCCAGAGACCTTTGCCCGTGGCGGCGTCGATGCCATGCAGGCGCCCGTCCTGCCCGCCGATGATGACCCGGCCGGCGATCAGCGAGGGCGACGAGGTAAAGGGCGCGACCGAGTCGTCGTAGCTGTAGCTCCAGAGCACCAGGCCCCGGCGGGTGTCGATGCACAAGACCTTTCCGTCGTAGTTGCCCCCGTAGGCCCGGTGGTCCTGGACGGCGGTCGAGGCGGCCATGTACGCTCCGGCCTCCACCAGGCGAAGGAGCGATCCGTTGGCGGCGTCGATGACGTGGAGTTGCGAGTCGCAGCCCCCCACCACGATCTGCCCGTCGCTGACCGCGGGGGTTCCGTTGATCACGTTCTCGCTGCGGTACATCCATTTTCGGGTGCCGTCGAGACCCACGCAGTGGACCCGCCCGTCGTGCCCGGCGACCACAAGGCGGCGGTCCTTGCCCTCGCCGATCCAGTTGGCCGAGCCCAGGATCTTGTCGCCCGTCTCGTAGCGCCACAGCAGCTTGCCGTCGGCGGCGTTCAGCGCGTAGAGATACGAGTCGCCCGATCCCACGTACACCCGGTCGTCCAGGACCAGGGGCGGGGCGTCCACCTCGCCGTCGGCCTTGTACGTCCAGATCATCTTGCCCGTCTCGAAGTCGACGCAGTGGAGCAGGCCCCCGTACGAACCGACGTAGACGCGCCCGCCGACGGCGACGGGGGCGGAGTAGACCTCGCTGCCGGCCTGGTAGCGCCACTTGAGGCGGAAGGTCCGGCCCAGTCGCCCCGGCGCGACGCCCGACAGGGCCTCGTCGCCGCGCCAGAAAGGCCAGTCTCGACCGGCCGGCGCGGAGGCCGGACGGGTTTGCGACTTCGGCCGGGCCGGCCCGCGCCCGCACGAACCGGCGCCGATACACAGGCCCGCCAGCATCGCGGCCAGCACAAGGTTGGAGTGAGCTGCACGCATGAACCATGATAGTACCACAGGCCCGTCAGGCGACGAAAGACCCCCGGACGATTGCGGACCTGTCCGCCGGTAAACAGGTTCGCAATCCGCATTCCGCAATCGCTTCGCCTGGTGCAGCGTTTAGCTCACAGTCACCTCGGGCGGCGGCCGTGAGTTTTTTGGGTTGGCCCCCCGCAGGTTTGCTGGACCTCCACGACAGAATGTCGCACAATAGTGGTTCCGATCGAACAACCGGAAAGGACCATCACATGAACACTCGAATCGCAGCGGCGGCAGCCTGGGCCCTCACGTTTGCCCTGGCGCTTGGGTCGGTCAGCCTGGCGGCCGAAGAAAAGAAGGTTTCCCCCGAAGACGCCATGAAGGACCTGGCGGCGTACAAGTTCGGGCAAAGCCGCTCCTCCCTGACGGTGATCGAAGACGCCGTCCGCGATTCTCAGAAGAGCCCGGAGCAGCGCCAGGCCCTGGCGGGCAAGCTGGCGGCGATGCTGGGCCAGAAGGACGTCGGGCGCGACGCCAAGGACTTCATCTGCCGCCAGCTCAGCCTGATCGGCGGCGAGGCCCAGGTGCCGGCCCTGGCAGCCATGCTGGGCGACAAGGACCTGTCCAACCTGGGGCGCTACGCCCTGGAGCGCATGCCCTGCGAGGCGGCCTCTCAGGCCCTTCGCGACGCCCTGGGCAAGACCGAAGGCGTGGTCAAGGTCGGCGTCATCAACACCCTGGGCGAGCGCCGCGACATGAAGGCCGCCCCTGAGATCATCAAGCTCCTGGGCGACAAGGACCCGCAGATCGCGACCGCTGCCGCCGCCGCCATGGGCAAGATCGCCTGCCCCGGCTGCTGCAAGGCCCTGGGCGAGGCCAAGGCCTCGCTGAAGGCGGATGATGCCCTGCAGATCCCCGTGACCAACGCCTTGATGCAGTGCGCCGAGGCGCTGGCCGCCGCCGACAAGAAGGCCGACGCCGCGGGCATCTACGCCAAGCTGTACGCAGCGACCGAACCGCGGCGCGTGCGCATCGCGGCCCTCCAGGGCCTGGTCAACACCAAGCCCGGCGCCGAGGTCGCCCCGCTGGTCGTCGAGGCGCTCAAGGGCGAGGACGCCCAACTCCAGGCCTGCGCCGCCCGCCACGTCGCCGCCCTGGGCAGCGACGACATCAAGAAGATCGGCCAGCAGCTCGCCAGCTTCCCGCCCAGCGTCCAGGTCATGCTGCTGGCGGCCATGGGCTCCACCGGCGACCAGGGCGTCCTGCCTGTAGTCCGCGAGGCCGCCCAGAGCAAGGACGAACAGGTCCAGGTCGCGGCACTGACCGCCCTGGGGCAGGTCGGCTGCCCGAAGTGCGTGCCCATGCTGGCCCAGGCCGCCGCGGGCGCCGGCCCGGCCGCCCAGGCCGCCCAGACCGCGCTGGCCGTCCTGAAGGGCAACGAGATCGACCCGGCCATCGTGGCGGCCACCAAGGACGCCGACGCCAAGGTCAAGGTCCAGCTCATCAAGGCGCTGGCCGCCCGCCGGGCCGCCACCGCCACGCCCGCCCTGCTGCAACTCACCGGCGACGCCGACAAGGCCGTCCAGATGGAGTCGGTCCAGGCGCTGGCCCTGGTGGCCGACGAGAAGGCCATGCCCGAGATGGTCAACGTCATGCTGGCCGCCAAGGACGCCGCCCTCCGTGAGGCCCTGGAGAAGGCCCTCGCCTCGGCCGCCCAGCGCGGCAAGGACGGGGCCAGCCGCTCCCAGGCCATCATCGCCCGACTCAAGGACGCCAGCCCCGAAGTCAAGGCCTCGCTGATCACCGTCCTCAGCCGAGTCGGCGACGAGCCCTCGCTCCAGCAGATCCAGCAGGCGCTCAAGGACTCCAACGCCGACGTCCAGATGGCCGCCGTCCGCGGGCTGTCCAACAACTGGCCCGACCCTAACGGCCTGCCCACCCTGCTGGACCTGGCCAAGACGGCCAAGGAGGTCCCGCACAAGGTGCTGGCCCTGCGCGGCTACGTCCGCCTGGTCGGCCTGAGCCAGGACAAGCCCGAGCAGAAGGTCAAGCTGCTCGAATCGGCCCTGGAGGCCGCCCAGCGGGCCGAGGACAAGACCCTCGTCCTGGGCGCCGTCGGGCAGCAGAAGTGCAAGCCCGCCCTGGCCGTCCTGACCAAGCACCTGGACAGCCCCGACACCGCCAACGCCGCCGCCGCGGGCATCCTCAGCCTCGCACGCGACAAGCGGTTCAAGGGCCAGGCCGCCAAGGAGTTCGCCGCCGCCAAGAAGAAGATCCAGGAAACCGTCAAGGACAAGCGCATCCTCGACCAGGCCGCCAAGGGACTCTAACGGCCGGGAATAGGGACCAGGGAACAGGGACCAGGGACGAGGCCGCAGCCCTCTCTGGTCCCTCTTCTTGCGCAGGCGGGACCTGGAGGACTCATGTGCGCCACGGGCTGGGGGCGAGTTTGGCTACCGCTCCGCCGTCGCGAGTCGTAAAAATTCACAGCCGCCGGACAAGCCGCGGTTGACGCCCTGCCGATCGGCCGATATAGTAGAGTGTCTTGGCAAACTGGAGAGGTGGCTGAGCGGCTGAAAGCGACGGTTTGCTAAACCGTTATACGGACTAATCCCCGTATCTCGGGTTCGAATCCCGACCTCTCCGTTCGACGTAGCGACTCCAAGTGACGGCCGGTGTCCGGAAGCGCGTAATAGCCCGCAAACAGAGGGCCAAACGCATCCCGACCCCGGCCGTTCTGCTGCGATCAGTTCACTGGCCTGCCCGCATGGCCGCGGTCAGGGGGTCGTTGATGCCCAGCACGTAGATCGCGACCAGGCCCAGCAAGGCGATCACGACGAGGTAGTACAGCGTGGGCAGCGCGGTCTTGCGGAGGGTGGAGCCTTCCTGGTCGAGCAGGCCCACGGTCGCCGAGGCGGCTACAACGTTGTGGATGGCGATCATGTTTCCGGCGGCCGCCCCCACCGCCTGAAGGGCGACGACCATCGCCCCCGACACGCCCAGGCGGGCGGCCACCCCGAACTGGAACTGCGAGAACATCAGGTTGCTGACGGTGTTGGAGCCCGCGATGAACGCCCCCAGCGCCCCGATGACGCCGGCGAACGCGGGCCAGACGCGCCCCACGTGGGCGGCCACCCATTCGGCCATCGCGATGGGCATGCCCGGCAGCGAGGCGGAGTTGAGGTCGGAGTTGATGTACACGCGGACCATCGGCACGGTGAACACGAGCACGAAGCCGGCCCCCACCAGCACGCGCGACGAGTCGCCCAGGGCCCGGGCGAGTTGGCGTGCCGGCAGGCGGTGCAGCAAGGCGGTCGCGGCCACCACCAGCAGCAGCACGGCCGCGGGAAGATACAGCGGCGTGCTGCTGGCGGAGATGTTCGTGCCCAGCACGCCGGCCCACTGGACCTTGACAGTCTTGAGGGCGGCGCCGATGCCGAGTTGCGGCATCCGCGTCACCAGGAGCAGCGCCCCCACCAGCAGGTAGGGCAGCCACGCCAGCCACACCGGCACGGTGCGTCCGGCGGGAGTCCCCAGGGGGCGGGTCTCCCGGCTGGCTCGCCACGAGCCGGGCCACTCGTCCTCGTGGGCGAAGGTCCACGAGTCCGACGGCAGCAGGAACCGCCGCTTGGCCGCGAACGTGACGATCGCCAGCCCCGCCAGGGCGCCCAGCAGCGAGGGGAACTCGGCCCCCAGCGCGAAGGCCACGCACACGTAGGGCACGGTGAACGCCAGGCCGCCGAAGATCGCAAACGGCAGGACCGACAGGCCTTCGGTCCAGGAGCGGTTGCGCCCGAAGAATCGCGTCATCATCATGACCATCAGGGTCGGCATGACCGTGCCGGTGATCGCGTGCAGGGCGGCGGCCCGCACGGTAACCAGGCGCAGATAGTCGCCGGGGCTGAGGTGGGCGGCGGCGAGTTGCGAGGCGAAGGCCTCGCTGCCCAGCCCGCCCGACACGCCGATCAGGATGGGCGTGCCGATGGCCCCGAAGGTGACGGCCGTACTCTGGATCATCATCCCCACCATCACGGCGCAGGCGGGCGGAAAGCCCAGCGCCACCAGCAGCGGCGCGACGACGGCCGCCGGCGTCCCGAACCCCGCCGCCCCCTCGATGAACGAGCCGAACAGCCACGCCACGATGACCACCTGCACCCGCCGGTCGTCGCTGATGTCGCGGAAGCTGCGCCGGATGGCCGTCACCGCGCCGGTCCGCTCCAGCGTGTTCAGCAACGCCAGCGCGCCGAAGATGATCAGCAGGATGTCGAACGTGATGAACAGCCCCTGGATGGTGGAGGCGGCGACCCGGACCCACGACACGCCCCAGGCCGCCAGGGCGATCCCCGCGGCAGCCAGGTACACCAGCGGCATGGCCAGGCGGGCCGGCAGGCGAAGGCCCACCAGCAGCACGGCGGCCAGAGCAATCGGGGCCACCGCCAGAAGTGCCTGGAGGTCCAGGTTCATGAGAGCCCATTATCATCGCGGCGTCGGCCCAAGGCAACGGGCAACACGCGCGTCCGCACAACAGTCATCTGACGCATGCCGCGGAAATGGTTCAGGCGGGTGCGCGGGGGGATGCAGCGGCCCTGGAGAGCGGATCGGAACGTCTCTGGAGGCCTGTTTTCTTTCTGCCAGGGTTTCCACTTATTGACACAACGTGAGCCTATAGTGGAAAGTGTGAACGAGCGAATGGGAGGTGCCCGCCCGCACGATGGTGCCGGGCGGTCATCTAACGGCTGCCCGTCTGGAGAAGGGACATGATGATCATCAATCGGTTGACTCTTTTTGTTGCATGCACAGGTGCGTGGCTGGTGTTGGCGGGCGCTGTCGAGCCGGCGCGGTGCGCCGACAAGGACGAGCCCAGCAAACTCCAGTTGGACGGCGCCCGCTACCGCCTGGAGAAGTTCGAACAGAAGGTCAAGCTGGCCCGTGGGGCCAAGATTCGCATGGGCTTTACCGAGAACGAGGCGCTCAAGATGATCTCGGCCCTCAAGGACAAATACCCCGACAATCCGCAGGTGGAGGATCTGTTCCAGCGGGCGCGGAAGGCCGTCCTGGCCAGCGAAGGCAAGATTGTCGAGATGAGCGACGACGTGCTGCTCTACCGCAAGAACCAGGAGAAGCTCGCGGAGATATTCAAGGCGGAAGGCGAGAAGGAGTGGGCCGCCTTCAAGGAGAAGGCCTTGTCGGGCGGAGCGATGCTGCCGAAGGCATTCCCCGCCCCGTCCCACCACGAGACGGACCTGAGCGACCTGCGAGGCAAGTACGTCGTGTTGGAGGATTTCGAGTACCCCAGCAATGAGTTCATGGACCTGGGCCGGCAGTTCTGCTGGGTCGGCAGCGGCGCCCGCGGGCACTACTTTGTCGAGCTGTCGAATCGCGCCTGGATCGGTGCATACGAGGCCGTCAAGCGGTATCGCCGGTTCGTCAATCCCGACGTGCCCGAGGGGATGAAGTGGACGCTGGTGGGCAAGATCACCGGACTCGAATTGCTGGTGCCCGAGGCGGCCAAGGAGAAGACCCTGGCCGCCGTCTGGGGCTGGAGCGTGGAGCCGGTGGCTATCTATGTTCCCGACCGCACGTTCGCCCTGGCCGATCCTGAGCTGGAACTGGGCGGCCGCTTCGCCGGCGAACAGCGGATGGAGCAACTCAAGGGTTCGATGTACAGCGTGAAGAGCATCCCCGACGACGTCACGCCTGAGCGTTTGACGGAGATCTTCATCACGGCGATCAAGGAGAAGAATTACGAGCTGTACCTGGCGTGCATCGACCCGGCGCGGACCAAGACCCCGACCGGCAGAAGCCGCTGCATGTACCACTGGGAGTGGCACCAGCACCGCTTCGCCACGTTCTACTGCCGCGTCGACGTGGGCAAGGCGGATATCCGCGTGATCCAAGGGTTCGACGACAGCGGCGACAGCCTGAAGGCACGCTTCCTGACGCCCGAGGAGCGCGAGAAGCTCAAGCAGCATTCCGAGCCGCTGGTGGAGGAGGCCGAGCTCAAGACGACCGCTTTCGACGAGCGAGGCAAGCAATACGGCTCGCCCAAGCCCCGCTTCTTCCGACGCACCGAAAAGAAACGCTGGTACATCATCAATTACGATCAGCCGTTCTAGACCCCCGAGCACAACCGTCCACCCCTAGTGGGAGATGAACTGATGAACCGTATCGTGCAACTCCTGAGCGCCGCCGCCATCCTGCTGGCCCTGACGGTCGCCGCCCCCGCACAGGGCAAGAAGGCCTCGCCTTTCGCCTCGCTCAGCAAGGGCCACCCTACCGCCCGCAAGATCGTCGAGGGCCTCATCGATGACTTCGACTCGTTCTTCGACAGCCTGGACAAGGCGATGGGCGCCCGCACCGGGTCGGAGGAAAAAACGGTCAGCGCGTGGTCGTCCGCGATCAGCCAGCACCGCTCCGCGTACACGGTCGGCATGAACAAGGCCTACGACATCATGAAGAAGGCCAAGTCGACCGACGGCCTGCCCGGAGTGGCCCCGACGGATTGGATGCAGTGGAGCAAGCATCACGCCGACCTGTTCAACGAGCTGGCTTCCGGCACGGGCCAGCAGGCTATCCAGGACTATCGCGAGCTCTGCAAGTGCTGGGTCCAGTTGAAAGAGCAGCTCAAAGCCCTGCCGGAGACCAAGGAAGGCTATCGCAAGGATATCCAGAAGGTCAGCGATGACATCAAGGACATCATGGAGGCCCTGGAGAAAGCCGACTCCGCCGAGAAGGTCAAGGCCCAGCGGCGGCGGTTCATTCGCATCTGGACCACCGTCAACAACATCCAGTACGCCCACGAGAAGTTCCAGAAGAACTGCAAGGACTGGTTCGGCGAGGACGAGCACAAGCCCGCGCACTTCAACGACAAGTTCGCCAAGTTCAAGAAATGGTGCGAGCAACAGCAGAAAGACCCCCTCCTGGAGCCGCGGTGCATTAAGTCGCTCAAGTCCTGGACGAGTGAATGGTCGTCCATCACGATGGCCAACGAAATGGGCTACAAGCACGTGCTCGAGATGGTCACCCCCATCATCAAGGGCGAGTTGTTCAGCGACATCGGCATCTTCCAGGGCGTCAAGTTCGAGAACCTCAAGGCCACCATCGAGAAGTACGAGAAGACGCTGATCGCCAAAGAAGACCAGTTCGGGGCCCGCTAGCGGGCAAAACCCGGTATTTTTACTGGTTGCCCGCCTGAGTGTCGGGCCTACAATTCAAGTTGAAAAGGAGTTGGGGCGGCCTCCGGGTAGGCGCCCCAACCATCTCAGGTCCATGCATGTAAGCAGAGGAGTCACTATGCGTACCATTACGGTCTATTGTGCGCTGTTGGGGCTCGTGTTGTCGGTGGGAGGAACCGCAATAGGCGGGACATGGTCCGACAACTTCGACTCGTACGCTACCGGTGCTCAACTTCACGGCGTGGGCGGGTGGAAGGGTTGGGATAACCTACTGAGTGCCGGGGCCCTGACCTCGGCTGCGGCGGCCCAGTCGGGCCCCAACTCGGTGGACATCAATGGCGCCAGCGACCTGGTTCAGCAGTTCAACATCACCGGCGGTCACGTGCAGTTCAAGGCCATGCAGTACGTTCCCGGCAACATGTCCGGGACGACGTACTTCCTGCTACTGAACGAGTACGCTGACGGCGGTCCATATGACTGGTCGGTGCAGTTGAGTTTTGATTCAGCCAGCAATCTGGTCACATCAGACTTCGGCGGTTCCGCTACAGCACCGATCGTCCGCGACAAGTGGGTTCCGCTTCTGTTCGATATCGACATGGACGCCAACACGGTCAGCGAGTACTACAACAGCGCGCTGTTGTCCACCCACGTCTGGGACGACACCAACCACAACACACTCCAGGCGTTGGACCTGTTTGCCAACGGCGCGACGCCGGTCTTCTACGACGACGTGTCGCTAACCACGGTCGATGAGAACGTCATCCCCGAACCGGCGACGATGGCGCTGCTGGCGGCAGCGGCGGCGGGCGTGGGCGGCTACATTCGCCGACGCCGCTCCTGAGAGTCTTGGAAACGTCGGCGCCGGGCCGGCACAAGTTGGCAGCACGCTATTCCTCGACGGGGCCCGCCTTCGGGCGGGCCCCTTTTGTCTGCGCAACGCCTGCGCAATTTCCGCAGTCCCTTGCGCGTTATTGCATTGTCGGTGCGGCCGCGGGGGCGTAGGCTATTCTTCGCGTCACGCCAGGACGGGCGGCAACGCAAAGGAGTATGGCGATGGCACTGGAATCGATGGAGATCTGGTTCGTCACGGGCAGCCAGGACCTGTACGGCCCGGCGACGCTCAAGCAGGTGGCTCGCAACAGCCGCGAGGTGGTGGACGGCCTGAACGCCTCGTCGCAACTGCCGGTGCGGCTGGTGTTCAAGGACGTGGTGACCAGCGCCGAATCGATCCTGCGGGTGTGCCAGGAGGCCAGCGCCGCCAAGGCGTGCGCGGGGGTGGTCTGCTGGATGCACACGTTCTCGCCGGCCAAGATGTGGATCGCGGGGCTGTCGTCGCTGCGCAAGCCCCTGCTGCACCTGCACACGCAGTTCAACCGCGACCTGCCCTGGTCGAGCATCGACATGGACTTCATGAACCTCAACCAGGCCGCCCACGGCGACCGGGAGTTCGGGTTCATCTGTTCGCGGATGCGGCTCGGGCGGAAGGTGGTGGTGGGCCACTGGCAGGAGGCCGCGGTGCAGGAGCGTCTGGCGGCCTGGATGCGGGCGGCGGCCGGGGCGGCCGAGCTGCGCGGGCTCAAGGTGGCCCGGCTGGGCGACAACATGCGCCAGGTCGCGGTCACCGAGGGCGACAAGGTCGAGGCGCAGATCCGCCTGGGCTTCGAGGTGAACGGCTACGGCGTGGGCGAGTTGGCGGCCCGGACGGAGGCGGTGAGCGACGCGGAGATCGACGCCGCAGCCGCGGAGTGCGACCAGCGGTACGCGATGGCGGGCGAACTCCAGCCCGGCGGGGCCAAGCGCCAGGCCCTGCGCTACGCCCTGCGGGTCGAGACCGCCCTGCGGGGCTTCCTGGTCGACGGGGGCTTCGGGGCGTTCACGGACACGTTTGAGGACCTGGCCGGGCTGGCGCAATTGCCGGGCCTGGCGGTGCAGAGGCTGATGGCCGAGGGGTACGGATTCGCGGCCGAAGGCGACTGGAAGACGGCGGCGCTGGTGCGGGCCCTGAAGGTGATGGGCGAGGGCCTGGAGGGCGGGGCGTCGTTCATGGAGGACTACACCTACCACTTCGGGGCGGACGGGGCCAAGGTGCTGGGCGCCCACATGCTGGAGGTGTGCCCGACGCTGGCGCAGGCCAAGCCGTCGTGCGAGGTCCACCCGCTGGGGATCGGAGGCAAGGACGCGCCGGTGCGGCTGGTCTTTACCGCCAGGGGCGGGCCGGCGATCAACGTGTCGATGATCGACCTGGGCGACCGCTTCCGGCTGTTGATGAACGAGGTGGACGCGGTGGAAGCGGATCGCCCGATGCCCGCCCTGCCGGTGGCCCGGGCGCTGTGGACCCCGCGGCCGGATCTGCCGACGGCGGCGGCGGCGTGGATCTACTCAGGCGGGGCGCATCACACCGCCTTCAGCCAGGCGGTTACGGGCGAGATGATCGAAGACCTGGCCGAGATGAGCGGCCTGGAGTACGTGCCGATCACCGCGACAACGAGCATTTCGGACGTCCGCAACCAGTTGCGATGGAACGAGGCGTACTACGGGCGCCGGTCCTGATCGGGCACAAGCACAGCGTCCACAAGGGATTGATCGCCGGCGCGGCGCGCGGGCGGCCGCGGCGGGGGTCGCCGCCGGGGCGAAGGCGATCCTTGCGTACGGACCGGATCGTCAGTATCATAGACCCCTCATCATGAACAGCCTGCCGATGACAGTGCGGGAGGTCGCCGAGCTGGTGGGCGGCCAGGTGCAGGGCGACGGCGAGGTCCGCGTGGACTCGCTGGCGCCGCTGGACGCCGCGCAGAGCGGACAGTTGACCTTTGCCCTGGACGAGCGCCGGCTGAACAAGCTGGGCGAGTGCCGGGCGGCGGCCGCCCTGGTTTCCCGGGCCGTGGAAGGCCTGTCCATGTCGCTGGTGGTGGTGGGCGACGTGCAGGCGGCGTTGAGTGCCCTGCTGGGCGCGCTGCACCCGGGCGAGGACGTACCCGCCCTCGGGGTGCACGCCTCGGCGACGATCGCCCCGGACGCCGTGCTGGGCGAGGCCGTGGCGATCGGCCCGGGCGTGTTGGTGGGCGCGGGCGCGCGGATCGGGGCGGGGACGGCCCTGCTGGCCAACGTGGTGATCGGGCGGGGGGCGACGATCGGCGAGCGGTGCGTGCTGGCCGAGGGCGTGGTGGTCCGCTGGGGCTGCGTGGTGGGCAACCGGGTGCGGATCGGGCCCAACAGCGTCATCGGCGAGGACGGATTCGGCTACCATACCGTGGGCGGGGTGCATCGCAAGATTCCCCACGCGGGCAACGCGGTGATCGAAGACGACGTGGAGATCGGCGCGTGCAGTTGCGTGGACCGGGCGAAGTTCGGCTCGACCCGGGTGGGCGCGGGGACGAAGATCGACAACCTGGTGCAGGTCGCCCACAACGTGCAGGTCGGTCCGGGCTGCATCCTGGTCGCCCAGTGCGGCATCGCGGGCAGCAGCCGCCTGGGGCGATATGTTGTGCTTGGCGGCAGCGCCGGAGTGCGGGATAATATCACCATGGGCGACGGCTCGCAGTGCGCGGCGTATTCCGCGGTGGCCGGCGACGTGGAGGCCGGGCAGATCGTGGCCGGCACGCCGGCCGGGCCCGCCCGCCAGCGTCTGCGGACGCTCCAGGCCCTGGACAAGCTGCCCGACCTGATCAAGCAGGTCCGCCAGCTCGAGACGAGGCTGCAACAACTTGATCCACCAACACACGATTAAGGCCCCCGCCACCGTCAGCGGGGCGGGACTGTTCAGCGGCGAGCCGTGCCGGATGCGGTTCCTGCCCGCGCCGGCCGACAGCGGGATCGTCTTCGTCCGCAACGGCGAGAGCATGTCCCCGTCGCGCCTGGCCGCCCTCATCCAGCACGTGACCAAGCGGGCCAGGCGAACCAGCCTGACCAACGGCACATTCCAGGTGGAGACGGTCGAGCACGTGCTGGCGGCGATCTCGGGCATGGGGGTGGACAACCTGATCATCGAGATCAACGCCGACGAGACGCCCTCGACCGACGGCTCGCCCCTGCCCTTCGTGGAGGCGATCCGGCAGGCCGAGGTGCAGGCGCAGGAGGCGGAGCGCAAACCGTTCGTGATCGACCAGGCCATCACCGTCAGCGGGGAGGGCGGGTCGATGCTGGCGGCGCTTCCGGGCCCGGACGACTGCCTGGACATCGTCTACGACCTGGACTACAGCGAGGCGCCGTGCATCGGGCGCCAGGTACACGGCTTTCGCCTGGGCAAGGACGACTTCGTCTCGCAGATCGCGCCGGCCCGCACGTTCCTGCTGGAGGCCGAGGCACGCGAGTTCCAGGCCCGCGGCATGGGCAAGCACCTGACGGCCAAGGACCTGGTGGTCATGGGCGAGACCGGGCCCATCGACAACGAGCTGCGGTTTGCCAACGAGGCCGTCCGCCACAAGATCTGCGACCTGGTGGGCGACCTGATGCTGCTGGGCAGGCCCCTGCGGGGGCGCGTGGTGGCCTACAAGAGCGGGCACGAACTCAACCACAAGCTGGTGCGGCGCCTGGCCGAGTGCATCCAGCGCAAGAGCAAGCGGGCGGCGATGGCGGGCGAGCCGGCCATGGACATCCGCCGGATCATGCGCCTGCTGCCCCACCGCTACCCGTTCCTGATGGTCGACCGGGTGATCAGCCTGGAGGGCGACCGCAAGGCGATCGCCGTCAAGAACGTCTCGATCAACGAGCCCTACTTCCAGGGACACTACCCGGGCCAGCCCATCATGCCCGGGGTGATGATCCTGGAGGCCCTGGCCCAGCTTTCGGGCATCCTGCTGTCGCGAAGGCTGGAGCACACGGGCAAGGTGGCCGTGCTCCTGAGCCTGGACAAGGCCAAGATGCGCCGCCCCGTCCGCCCGGGCGACCAACTCATCCTGGAGGCCGAGGCCCTGCACGTCCGCGCCCGCACCGGACACTGCCGCTGCCGGGCCCTGCTGGGCGACGACGTCGCCGCCGAGGCCGAGATCAAGTTCATGCTCGTCGACGCCGAGCCCATCTGAGACCGCGGGGCCAGCCGATCGCGAGCCAAAGCCGAGAACCGGATATGCCTGAGATTTCGCGTTATGCCGTTGTGGAAAAGGGAGCCGAGCTGGCCGACGACGTCCGCGTCGGGCCCTTCGCGTACGTGGGGCCGAAGGTCACGATCGGCCCGGGCTGCATCATCGAGAACAACGTCTCCATCACGGGCAAGACGGAGCTGGGGCCCAAGAACCACGTGTTCCCGATGGCGGTGATCGGGGCCCCGGACCCGCAGTCGCCCTCGGCGGTGGGCCAGGTCGTGCTGGGCGAGGCCAACGACATCCGCGAGCAGGTGACGATCTACGCCGGTCAGGACGAGCCCACCCGGATCGGGCGGGACAACCTGATCATGATCGGCTGCCAGATCGGCCCGTCGGCGCAGGTGGGCGACCACGGCATCTTCGCCAATTGCACGCACATCAACGCCGGGGCGGTCATCGAGGACTACGTGCGGACCAGCGCGTTCCCGGTGATCGAATCGGGAGTGCGGGTGGGGGCGTACACGTTCGTGGCGGGCTACGCGTGCATCGACCGCAGCGCCCCGCCGTTCGCCATGGTGCAGGGCTTCCCCTACCGCGTGCGCGGGGTGAACACTCACAACCTCCAGCGGTGCGGGTTCACCGACGAGGACATCGCCCGCCTCAAACGGGTCTTCCGCGAGCTGTTCGACGGCAGCGGCTCGACCCCCAACGCCGAGGTGTTGCAGCGCCTGGCGGCCGCCCGGGAGGGCAACGCCCACGTCCGCCGCCTGCTGGAGAGCCTCCGCGCCGCCGGGAGCGACTCATGAGCAGTCGGGTGGACGTGATCAGCGAGATCGCCCCCACCGCCCGCATCGCCCGCGACGTGCGGGTGGGCCCCTTCTGCATCATCGGCCCGCACGTGACCATCGGGCCGGGCACGGTCCTCTCCCGCCGCGTCACCGTCGTCGGGCACACCTCGATCGGCTCGCAGAACCACATCGAGGAAGGCTGCGTGCTGGGCGCCAGCCCGCAGGACCTCAAGTACGCCGGGCAGCCCACCGTGCTCATCATCGGCCACCGCAACCGCTTCGGCCGGGGCGTCACCGCGCACATCGGCACGGAGCTGGGCGGGTTCATCACCCGCATCGGCAGCGACAACGTCATCCTCGACGGCTGCCACATCGCCCACGACTGCTACATCGACGACAAGACGTTCCTCGGGCGCTACGTCATGCTGGCCGGGCACATCCGGATACAGACCGGTTCGGTGATGGAAGACTTCGCCGGGGCCCATCACTTCGTGACGATCGGGCGCTACGCCCGCGTCGGCGCCCGCACGCCGGTGCGGCGCGACGTGCCCCCCTTCACGTACTTCTACAGCGAAGACTACGGCTGGACCGCCCCGTCGGTCCGCGGCATCCACGACGACGGCATCCGCGCCGCCAAGCTCCGGCGCTACGAGGAGCGCGAGCTGAGGCAGGCGCTGGCGGACCTGTTCGACGACGAGGCCGCCCTCCAGACCAAGATCGAGCAGATCATCACCATGGGCGCCGAAGGCGAGGTGGCCGCCCTGTGCGAGTTCTGCCAGAACAGCCTCAAGGGCGTCTTCGGACGCCAACGCGAACTGTACCGGGGCAAGGCGCCCCCCGAGGCGGCCGAGACCCCCATCACCCAACAGTGGCTGGATCCACGGAGACGGTCCACATGAGTTTTCGAGTCGCCGTCGTCGGCGCCGGGCGGATGGGCAAGCTGCACGCCCGCGTCCTGGGCGAACTGGGGCCCGGCGCCCTGGCCTGCATCGTCGACACCAACCTGCCCGCCGCCACCGCCGTCGCCCGCCAGCGCGACTGCCCCGCGCTGGACGACGTGGCCGCCGCGGTCGAGCTGGCCGACGCCGCCATCATCGCCGTGCCCACCAGGTTCCACGTGCAGGCCGCCCGACCGTTCGTCGAGGCGGGCAAGCCCGTCCTGATCGAGAAACCCATCGCCGACCAGGTCGAGCCCGCACAGGAACTCATCGAGCTGGCACGCAAGACCGGCACCAGCGTCCAGGTCGGGCACACCGAGCGGTTCAACCCCGCCGTGCTCGCCATGAGCCGCCACGCCATCCGACCCAAGTTCATCGAGGCCCAGCGCATCAGCCCGTTCACCTTCCGCTCGGCCGACGTGGGCGTCGTCCTGGACATGATGATCCACGACCTGGACCTCATCCTCATGATGGTGCAGGCCGAGCCGCAGACCATCCACGCCGTCGGCGTCAGCGTGATCGGGCAGCACGAGGACATCGCCAACGCCCGCCTCATCTTCAACAACGGCTGCACCGCCAACGTCACCGCCAGCCGCCTGGCCATCAAGACCGAACGCAAGATGCGGATCTTCTCCGAAGAGGCCTACCTCAGCATGGACTACGGCAAGAAGGTCGGCGTGGTCATCCAGAAGAGCCAGAACCTCGACCTGATCGACATGGCCCGCAAGCTCGACGTGGACGACCTGGCCGAACTGGCCGGCAGCGTGGACTACACCCAACTGCTCAAGGTGGAGAACCTGGTGGTGGACGACTCGGTCGAGCCGCTGCGCCGCCAGATGGAAGCCTTCCGCCGGACCGTCGAGGAGGGCGAAAAGCCCGCCATCAGCGGCGAGGAAGGCCTGGCTGCCGTCCGCACCGCCCACAAGATCGTCGAGAGCATCCGCCAGCACCGCTGGGACGGACAGGCCAGCGAGCGAAGCGGAGTGGACGTATTGAGGAAGTAGCCCGTAGAGTGGGGCGTATGGGTCTTATAGGTCCTATGGGTCTTATGGGTCGCAGAGGTTGAGCGAACGCCAAACAACTCGCGCCTTCACGCTGGTCGAGCTGCTGGTGGTGGTGGCGATCATCTCGCTGCTGCTGGCGCTGCTGACGCCCACGCTCCAGCGGAGCCGGGGCCTGGCCCAGCGGGCCAACTGCGCGAGCTTTCGCCACCAGTTCCTGATCGCCCTGGGAACCTACGCGACGGCCAACCGGGGCTCGTTCCTGATCGACAAGACCTGGTGCCCCCACTGGCGGGACACGCCCGTCTTCTACCACTTCACCGACCGCTTCCTGGGCGGGCAGGACTGGATCTGGGACTGCCCGACCTACAGCTACCATCTGGCCGGCGTGCGGGACTACAGCTCCCAGACCTGGTCCAGCGGGGGGCACACCACGCACGGCTCGCTGTACGTAGCCGGCAAGGCCACGATGACGAGCAACTGGCTGACCCTGGGCAGCGAGTGGCACTCGCCCATGGGGGTGCAGGACCCGGGCGACTGGGCCGTCATCGGCTGCCGCATCGAGCGGACCACCCCCATGTCGGCCACGCCCTGGTCCACGACGATCGTCCATGGCCCCGGCCCGGGCAAGGTCCGCTGGACCACCTTCAACACCCCCATCGACAAGGCCGGCAACGAGGGCGGCAACGTCGGATACGCCGACGGCTCGGCCAAGTGGGTCGACGTCCGCCAACTCAAGCCCCACCTGGCCAGCAACGGCACCGAGTACTACTGGTAGCCCATCCATCTCGGACAGGCCGACTCTGCCGGGAGCGAAAGAAGAGCAACGACCGAGCGGCCCGACGAATCGAAATCTCCATAACCTATTCCCCTGTAACTTCTTACGTTTAGCTTGAGAGATTTGCAGAAGCTGAATCGTCAGAGGATACGGACACACAACCCGGAACAGCTTGCGACGGGACTGTGCGCAGGTGCGGCTGGAGGAGATTTGAATGGGCTCTATTCACTCTGGTCCGGCGTCCATCGTGCTGCATCCCAAATGGTAAGAGCGCCCCCCGAGGCGGCCACGGCCAATCGTCGGCCATCGCGGCTGAAGGCCATCGCCGACGCGGCCGTTTCGCGATCATCGCATGCACGGAAGTTCATGAGTTCCTGCCCGCTGGCCAGGTCCCACACCCGCACAGCAGCATCCCGCCCACCTTCGCCCGATGCCAGCCTCTTGCCGCCGGGGGAGAACGCAAAGCACCTCACCGGCCCCTTATGGGCGACGAACCTGGCAACTCGCTCCCCGGTCGCGGAATCCCAGACTTGGATCGTCGACTCGTCGTCGGACCCTGCGGTTACCAGCCGCGTCCCGTCGGGGGTGAAGGCGAGGAGGTCGACGTGGCCGATGTAGGCGGGCAGTGCGGCGGTTTGTTCTCCGCTGTGGGTATCCCAGATGCGTATGGTGGACGTCGAGAGGCCGCTGGCTTCCTGAATAAGGCCCCGCGTGTCTGGCTTCTCCTCGCGGAGGCGGGCCGCCAATCCCGCAGCCACGGCTGGGCGGAGCGGGCCGTTGCCTGCCCCGGCCAGTCGTCGCCCATCCGGGCTGAAGGCCAACGCCTTGACGGGGCTGATAGGGGCGATCAACTCCACCTGCTTGCCCGAGTCCACGTCCCAGATGCGGATCGCACCGTCCTGTGCGCTGGTGGCAAGGCGCCGTCCGTCGGGGCTGAACGCCAGGTCCTCCAGTGTCTTCGTGTGGCCTTTGAGTTCGTGAACCAACCGCCCGTCCGGCACGGTCCAGATCCGCGTGGTCAGTCGCCTGTCGAGCCAGTAGTGTGCGGCCAGGAGCTTGCCGTCGGGGCTGAGCTGCACGCGGCGCGTGCTGGTGGGGGCATCTTCGTCCTCGAGCCAGGATGCCAGTTTCTTGCCCGTACCCGCGTCGACGACCCAGATGCCCTTGCCCTTGGTGTTCATCACGAGGCTCTGCCCGCGGGGGGTGAACGCGACGTACTCGATTCCGGGGGCACCCGTCTTCCCCTCGATGGCCTTGGCGTCCGGGTAGAGCGCCTTGGCCTTTGCGATGGCTTCGTCGCCTTGCACGCGCACCCACTTGCCGTCCGGGGGGCAGATGAGAAGGGTGCGCTCGCGTATCCCGGTCTGTGCCTGGACGCTCGGACCGGACAGGTCAGCCACGTCCCACACGCGGACGAGACGGTCGTTACCCGCCGATACAACGCGCCGGCCGTCGGGACTGAACGCAACGCACTGCACCTGGTCGACATGCCCGTGGAAAGACGTGAGCAGTCTCATCCCGTCAAGCGTCCACAGGCGCACGCGCCCGTCGCTGTGGCCCACAGCCAGGAGCCTGGAGTCGGGGCTGAACGCCACGCACACGGCCCTGCTCTTGACCTCGACGGGGTCACTCACCTTCAGCTCTGCCTCTAGAGTGCCGGAGCCCGCATCGTAGAGCCGCACCCGCCTGCCGTCCCACGAGCCGCTGCCGACGGCCACACGCCGTCCGTCGCCGCTCAGAGCGATGAGAGCCTCGGATCCTGGGGCCTGGGTCTCCCACAGCACCTTCCCTGTCTCGAAGTCCCATGCGGAGAGGAGCGGGATGGGCTTCGCCCGCTTCCTGTCTCCCGTCCAGGTCACGAGCCGCTGGCCGTCGGGTGTGAAGCACACGGACCACACGTCACGTTCCGGCACGTCGAACCGGCGCAGGAGCTTGCCGTTCTCCGCGTCCCACACCTCGATGGCCCGCTGCCCCCCAGTCACGATCGAGCGGCCGTCGGGGGAGAAGACGACGGGCTTGCCCACGACGGGCTCAGACTCGAATTCCATCAGGCGTTTCCCCGCGGCCGCATCCCACACCTCCACCTTGCCCTGTCGTCCCACGCCGGCCAGCCGGGTTCCATCGGGGCTGAACGTCACGTGCGGCCAGACGCCCGTGCGGAAGGGGATGGCGTGCACTCGCCGCCCCGTCGCGGCATCCCATACGTAGGCGGTGCCGTCGTCCGAGCACGATGCCAACCATTGACCGTTGGCGCCGCACGCCACGGAATAGACGGTCTCCGCGTGCCCGCGAAGTGCAAGGACCGGCCCCCTCGCTTGGCGCCACAGCCGCCCCCATTCCCAGCCACGATCCTCTGCGAGACACGATTCCAGGAGTTGCAGGGCCTGCTGCGTGTCTTCCCGCTCCAGGGCGACTTGCACCTGGAGCACGGTCGCGGCGTACTGGCTGCGGACGGCCCTGTGCCTGTAGTGTTCCGCCGCCGGGGTGCGGGCAGGGGGCTCGCGCCGCTCGACAACGGATGGCCCGGCGATCTTCTCCCCTGGCGCAGTTTCCATCTTGGCAAGCCACTTGGGCATGAGAGTCATCACCACCGCCTCGAGCTCCTTCGCCTCGGCCTTCTTGCCCTGCTTCTCCAGCAGCTCGACCAGTTCGACCCTCAATGCGTTGGTCTGCACGTCCTCGTCGCCCAGTCGCGTCTTGGCCGAGGCCAAGGCGCGTCGGTACACGTCCTCGGCTTGGGCGTACTTGGACTGGGCCTTCAAGCACGTGCCAAGCTCGCACAGCGTGTCGAGCGGCTCGGGCGCGCCCTCGCCCAGCAACCGGCGCCGCGCGCCCAGGACGCCCACGAGCATCGCTTCCGCCTCCTCGTGCTTGCCGGCCTTCACGAGGATCCTGCCGAGGCCTGCCTGGATTTCCACGGTCCGCACGCTCTCCTGTCCGACGACACGGAGGCAGTGCGCGACGGCATCGCGGCTGAGTTTCTCCGCCTCGGAGAGTCGGCCTTGCTTCAGCAGCACGCTCGCGAGGTTGTGCTGATCGACCGCCAGGTTGGGACAGTCGTCGCCCAGTGCCGCGCGCCGGTCGGCGAGTACGCGCCGGAACACGATCTGGGCTTCGTCGAGGCGATTCTGTTCGAGGAGCTGCACGCCAAGGTTGGCCCGCGCCGTGATCGTGCCGGGGTGAGTAGCGCCCAGGCGCTGTTCGGTCAGGTCGAGGGCCTCGCGAGTCAAATGCTCGGCTTCGGCCTTCCTGCCCAGGCTGGAGACGATGGCGGCCAGGTTTCCCAGCACGGTGGACGTCGCGGGGTGGGCCTCGCCGTACACCCGCCGGCATGTGTCGAGCGCGTTCCGTGCCAGCGATTCGGCCTCCTGGCCTCGCTTCTGCTGCCACAAGGCGGCACACAGGGCGTTCTGGGCGGCCAAAGTGTCGGGGTGGTCGGTGCCCAGGGTTCGCCTCCTGACGTCCAGAACGCGTCGGGCCAGCCTCTCGGCTTCTTCCGGCTTGCCCAAGTGGTCCAGCAGCGTCCCCAGGTTTCCTATGGACTCGAGGGTCTCCTCGTGCTCGGCCCCCAGGGTGCGGGTGCGCGAGACCACGAGTTCCCGCAGCGCATTCTCTGCCTCGCTGTACCGCCCCATCTCCGTCAGCGCCAGCGCCTGCAGCGAGCGGAGTCTCAGGGCCAGCGGGTCGTCCGGTTCCAGGACGTCCTTGGCGTTCGTTGACGCATCCGTCGCGAGTCGAAGGGATTCGCCGTACTTCCCCTGAAGTCGCCGCAGGTGTGCAAGCGCAGCCTGTGTCTCCAGCGTGTCGCGAGTGCTTGCGCCGGCGGCTCGGCGGATGTCCAGGGCGCGGAGAAGATGCTCTTCCGCAGCCTTGTGCAGTCCCAGGGCACGATATGTCGAGCCGATGGTGTTGCGAATCGCCGCTTCAACGGACGGCGTGTCGCTCAACTCCGCCTCCACGCCGCGGGCGGCCTGGTCGAGGGTCTCGCGTACGGTCACCTCGGCCCCCCGCGCCCGCTCGGGGTCCACGGACGCGAGCATGTTCTGGAGGAACTGCGTGACCGCCTTGGACTTTGCCGCTTCGTCGCGCGCGTCGTCCCGTGCGTGAACCGCCTGGCTGCGCTGGTGGAACGCCACGCCGGCCAGGGCGGTCATCACCGCCAGCAGAGCGCTTACCACGACCCCCAGCGCCGCCAGGCGGCGGGTGCGGCGCTCCTGTTCGCGCTGGCGGAGGTCGTCGAATCGCGCGCCCAGCAGACAGGCGAGCATCCGCAGGCGGGCCATCCGCTTGAGGTATCGCGGCGACTCGCCGCGCGAGGGCCGCACATCGGCGGCCAGGGGCTCGACCTCCTCGATCTCCTCGCGGGTGCGTCCCTCGGCGTCGGTGAGCGTGTGGCGGATTTCGCGAAGCGAACGCGGGAAGGACTCGCCGGGCTCGCCTTCGATCAGTAGCGCAAGGATCCGGTCATGACGCCCCATCTCGCGGAACCGCTCGACCTCCTTGTTGACCCACTCGGAGGCCGGCGTGCGGGGCGAGCAGACGACTATCAGGAAGCGAGACTCGGTCAAGGCGGTTTCGATCTCGGCGTTCAGGTCGGCCGAGGCGGGCAACTCCTCCTCGTCGCGGAAGCACCGCCCGACCCGCCCCGGGAGCTGGCCCGGGCCCGCCAGCGCCGCGGGCACGCGATAGGTCTCCAGCGCCGCGTGCAGCCACTTGGCCCAGGTGCGGTCCGGCTCGACGTGGCGATAGCTGATGAACGCCTGGTAACGGAATTCCTGTTTCGCCATGGTCTTGCACTCCGTCACGTCCGCCCCCTGCCGTTTGTCGCACGGGGAAGACAGTTTCTCCCCCTCCCTCAACGCTGTCAAGTGCCGGACTCCCAGGCCTTCGGCTGGTTGGTTCTGCGCTCTTCCATCCTGTCTCGTCTTCGGGTATCATTCGCCCGTTCCCAGACCCGCAAGGAAGCGTTGCATGAATGAAATGACGTTACGTGAATTGGCCGAGAAGCTGGGCGGCGAGCTGACCGGCGACGGAGCGCGCGTGGTCCGCGGCGTGGCCCCGCTGGAGACGGCCAAGCCGGACGAGGTCTCGTTCCTGGCCAATGCCAAGTACGAGCGTCACATGGCCGCCAGCCGGGCGGCGGCGGTGCTGGTGTCGGCGGATTACGCCGGGCCGGGCGAGTCGCTGATCCGCTGCAAGGACCCGTACTTCGCGTTCCGCAACGCGATGGTGGCGTTTCACGGTTTTCGCCAGCCGACCTTCGAGGGGATCGACCCGCGGGCCAGCATCGACCCGACCGCCCGCGTGGCTGAGGGCGTGCGGATCGGCCCGAACGTGACGGTGTCGGCCCGGGTGGAGATCGGCCCCGGCTGCGTGCTGTACCCGGGGGTGTTCGTCGGCCCGGACAGCCGCATCGGTCGCGACTGCACGCTCTACCCCAACGTCTGCCTGTACGACCGCACGGTCCTGGGCGACCGCGTCACCGTCCACGCCAACAGCTCGGTGGGCCAGGACGGGTTCGGCTATGCCACGCACGCCGGCGCCCACCACAAGATCCCCCAGGCCGGGTGGGTCGAGTTGGAGGACGACGTGGAGATCGGGGCCTGCTGCTCGATCGACCGGGCCACGATGGGGCCGACGGTGATCGGAGCGGGCACGAAGTTCAGCAACCTGGTGGCCATCGGCCACGGCACGAAACTGGGCAAGCACTGCCTGATGGTGGCCCAGTCGGGCATCGCGGGCTCGACGATGGTGGGCAACTACTGCGTCTTCGCCGGGCAGGCGGGCGTCGTGGGGCACATCCGCATCGGCGACATGGCCCGGGTCGGGGCCCAGGCGGGCGTGACCAACGACATCCAGCCCGGGCAGGAAGTGCTGGGCTCGCCGGCAATCCCGCTGGCCGACGCCAGGCGGGCGATGATCAGCCTCTCGCGCCTGCCCACGCTGCGGGCGGCGGTGCGGACGCTGACGGCGGAACTGCACGCCCTCAAGCGCCGCCTGGGCGAGGCGGTGGATGAACAGGGCGACCGGGAATCGTAGCCAGTAGTCCGTAGCCGGTGGCCGGTGATTGAGGCGGACGCGCGGGTCCGCTTGCGGCTTCGCGAAACGCAACCTGAACTCCGTATGAAGAAACTGCTCAACCGCCTGGAGCCCGTGGGCCTGATAGCCGGATCGGGGCGGCTGCCGTTCATGGTGGCCTCCGCTGTCCGCAAGACGCAGCGTCCGCTGGTGGTGGTGGGCCTGCGGGGCTTTGCCAACCCGCGCCTGGCGGACCAGGCGGACGACTTCGTCTGGGGCGGACTGACCCGGCTGGGCGGGTGGATTCGCGCCCTGCGCCGCCGGGGCGTCCGCGAGGCGGTCATGATCGGCGGCGTCCGCAAGAAGGCGATCTACTCGCCCTTGCGGCTGGTGCGGTACATTCCGGACCTGCGGACCGCCCGCCTGTGGTACGTCAAGGTCCGCAAAGACAAGCGGGACAACGCCGTCCTGCTGGCGGCGGCTGAGGAACTCCAGAGCGAAGGGATCACCCTGGTGTCGAGCGTGGACTATTGTCGCGAGCACCTGGCGGACGAAGGGCTGATGACGCGCACGCCGGTGCCCCGCGGCGCGGAAGACGACGTGGAGTTCGGCTGGAAGATCGCCCGCTCCAGCGCGGACCTGGACATCGGGCAGTCGGTGGCGGTCAAGGAGCGGGACATCATCGCCATCGAGGCCATGGAGGGCACCGACTCCATGATCCGCCGGACCGGGCGGCTGTGCCGGGTCGGCGGATGGACCATGGTCAAGGTGGCCCGCTCCAAGCAGGACATGCGCTTCGACGTGCCCACCGTCGGGCCCGAGACCATCCGAAACCTCAAGGACGCCAAGTGCGCCTGCCTCGTGCTCGAGGCGGGCAAGACCCTCATCGTCGACAAGCCCTCCACGCTGGCCCTGGCCGACAAGCTCAAGCTCGCGGTGATCGGACGGTTGAGTTGACGGGGGGCTGGGCCCCGCCTCGCCGCTTCTGCCCGCCGGACGCCCCGCGGACCATCCGCCGGACCCCGGACGCCTCCTTCCGCCCGCCTCCCCCCACTTCCAGGACAACAGAAAAAGTGAATGTTCCCGCAAACGGGCGGGGCGACTTCAGCTTGGCATAAGGTATCGGTGCGTATCATCGGGCCATGCGACGCACGACAAGGGCGGGCCGAGTCGCCGCAAGACCGGGCCCGGCAGTTGGCGGCGACCTCCCCTGCCGTTATCGGTGGAGTCGTTTGGGGAGGCGGACCGATAAAGACAGAATGGCCGGTTGATGAATCAACAGGAGTATTCGCATGAACAAAGGATTGTTCGTCGCTGCCGTCTTCTGCGCCCTGCTGCCGGCCGCGGGCTGCTCGGTGCAGACCCCTCCTCCTCCGCAAGTGCAGCTTCCACCTCCGCCCATCGAGGGCGCCACGACCACGGCCCAGATGGCCAGCGTACAACGGATCATGAACACGCCCACGTCCGCGTCGGCGATGTCCGAGGCGAGCGCGAGTCCCGTCGCGGCCGGACAGGCCGGCTACGAGCCCCCGCCGAACGTCGTGGGCGGCGAGGACGCGGCAGGCCGGGGCCCGGCCGTCCATTTGCCGCCCGCCCCTCCGGCCCGCACAGCCCCGCCGAAGGTGACGCCGCCGGCCCGCACAGCCGCCGTCTCGCCGCCCAAGCCCGTCCCCCCGGCCAAGCCCGCCGCGCCGGCGCCGACGAAAGTCGTTCACGGCACGCTGATCACCCGTGCGGGCGCCGCCGCCAGGGGCCTCATCGTGGTGGACGAGGACGGCAAGAGCAAGGGCAAGGCCACCTACGCCGTCACCGGCTCGACATACTTCGAGAAGGTCGTCGACGGCGGGCGATACGGCAAGGACCTGCGGACGCGGGGCGCCTGGACGGACCTGGTCCCGGGCAGGCGGGTGTGGGTGAGATTCAGCGGCGGCGCCCGCCCCACCGTCGTGGCCGTCGCCACGTACATCTTCCCCAACTCGAAGGCCGAGTACGAGCGATACCGCAAGCTCTTCGCACGCTGAGCAAAGAACCAGACGGCGCCGCCAGGAAAGCCCACCCCTTGGGGGTGGGCTTTTGCGTGGTCGTGACGGCTCACTTGGACACAGGCGGCCCGTTGGAGTATCCTAACAGCGAGGCAGCGAGACGGGCATGAACGACCGCGCCGGCGGAACATCCTGGCCGCGAAAGATCGCGAAGGCAGTCCTGGCGGGACTGTATGGGCTGTGGCTGCTGCTGACCCTGCCGCTGGCCCTGTACCTGCTGATCGCCGGGCAGACGCTGGGCGGGCGGGTGGACGGCGGGCTGTTGGCGTGCCTGCTGGCCCTGCCGCCCGCGCTGTATCTGCGCCGGCGCCGTCACAACGCGCTCACCCGCGGTCTGGCGGGCACGATCATCACCTTCGCGCTGGCGCTGGCGATCCTGGCGGTCGGGCTGGCCCTGCCGCGCCAAGTCGCCCCGCCGCAGGGCGTCAAGCAGCCGGCCAGCTACCAGCCGGGCATTTACGGCGGACGGGCGTGTTCCCGCTTCGTGGGCTCCTCGGGCAAGGTGGTCAGCCTGCTGTCGAACCTGCTGCCGGAAGTCGAGCAGGTGGGGCTGGCCGCCCGGGTGATGGGACGGCTGGACAAGCACCTGGACCGCGAGCAACTCGATCAGGCCTCGCGGGCCCTGGTCCAGACATACCAGGCGATGGCCCGGGAGGAGACGCTGGGGGGCGTGAGTTCGAGCCTGGCCCTGTCGTACGCCGCGGCCGCGGGGATCGACTCGCTGCCCAGTCATTACTTCCTCTACGTGCCCCGCAATCGTCGCCCGGCCCCGATGCCCGTGCTGGTGTTCCTGCACGATCTGCCGGGCAACCTGAAGGCGCACCTGTGGGCCCTGTCGCACCTGAGCGAGCAGGTGGGGTGCGTGGTGATCGCCCCGACGCTGGCGGGCGCCCGCGGAAGCGGCGACCAGCCGCGGACGGTCCGCACCGTGATGGCGGCGTTGGAGGACGCGTCCAAACTCGTGGACGTGGACGCCGGCCGGGTGCTCCTGGCCGGCAGCGGCGCCGGGGCAGCCTCGGCCGCCGCCGTCCTGCGATCCGCCGGAGATCGCTTCTGCGCCCTGGCCCTGATCGCGCCGTGCCCCCAGGAGGCGGGTGACCTGTCGCCCGGACGGGGCCGGCCCCTTCTGCTGCTGTGCGGACAGGCCGACTCGCGCCTGCCCGCCGAGCAGGCCCGTCAATGGGCGGGCCAACTGCGATCGAGCGGGCTGGACGTGCAGGACATCCACCTGCCCAGCCAGGGTCGCTTCCTGCTCTTCACCGCCCCCAACGAGACGGTAAGCGCCCTGGCGGACTGGCTGCGCCGGACCAACGATCCGGGGCAGGGATGAAGCCGCGTCTCAGACTTGGGATTCGAGGCTGACGGCACAACGGACCGGTTGACGTCTGATCTTGCAGCCCCGGTTTGTCACTTCTTCTTGGCCGCCGCCACCGGCGGAGCGGTGGGGTCTTCGCTCAGGCGGGTCATGGCCAGGGCCTCGCCCGTGGACCCCACGCCGACGGTGTCCTTGATCCGCAGGGGCAGGCGGAGGGCCTGCCACTGGGTCGGCTTGGCGTCCCAGGTGATGCGGATGACGTTGTGGTCCTTGCGCCACTTGCCCGTCTGCTTGCCGGGCTCGGCGACGACCTTGCCGTCCTTGTGGAAGGCCCAGACCACCGAGGTGCTCTTGCCCTTGCCGGGCGTCGTGGTGACCTCCCAGCGTCCGACGACGCTGACTGGGGGCAGGGGGATGCCCGCCAGCCGGCGCTCCACGCGAGTCTGCTCGGGCCCGACCAGGCTGGGCAGGGCCGCCTGGTACCACTTGGCCGCCCGAAGTTGGACGTTTCTCCGGGCCAGGGCGGTCTGCCGGCTGGCCAGGGACCACCAGGCCTCGGCGAGGTCCAACTGCTTGTCGGTGCGGGTGGGATTATCGAGGTCGCGTTGGGCGAGGGCCTTGAGCACTTCCTCGCTGCCGCGGGCAAGCAGGGGCAAGCCCTGGTCCCAGTCGCCCTTGGTCAGGCACAGGAAGTTGCCGACGGCGAAGCAGGCGTCGCGGTCGTTGGGGTTTCGGGTCAGGGCGTCGATGTCGCCCTTGACCTTGGCCTGCTGGGCCTGAATCTCGCGGAGGTCCTTGCCCCGGACGCTCAGGCGTCGGGCGGACTGCTCGTCGCGGGCCAGGCGCGAGGCCTGGAGGGCGAGGTCGAGCACCTCGACGGCGAGGTCATACCGGTCGGCGCGAACCGCCTCGCCGATGAGGGGCTCGATGTCCTGGATGAAGGCCCGGCGGTCCTGGACGGCCTTGAAGGTCTCCTGCAATCTGGCGACCTTCACGGGCAGGGGATCGACGGTGAAGAAGTCGCCCAGGGTCTGGGCGGTCTGGAGGAGCAGTTCGGCGTCGCCGGTCTTGGCGGCGATTTCCATGACGGCCTCCAGCACGACGTATCGCTCGGCAGGGTCCTTGGCGGGGTCGGCCCCGCTCTGAAGGAGTTTCTGGACGATGGCCGTCCGCTCGGCAGACGAGAGGGACTTGAGGAAGGCGGCGCTCTGGATGGTCTGGTAGGCCCGGGCGGCCTCGGTGCGGTCCGTTTCGTTGGGGACGCTCAGGCGGGCCGGCGCCGACCGGGGCGCGGGCCTGGTCTGGGGCGTCGCCGGCTCTTCGGCGAGCAGCGTCTGGGCGGGAGCCGGCTTGGCGGCCCGCTCGGGCGGTTTGGGGGCCTCGGCGGGCGGCTGGTCCTTTCGGGAGTCCATCTCGCGCATTTCCCGCAGCGCGTCGCGGGCGGTCTGCTGCTCGGACGCGTTCGGACCGGGTTTGTCCTGTGCCCAGCAGGCTCCGTGGGCGGCCAGGGCTAGACAGAATGCGATGAGGATTCCTTGGTTCATGGTTCCCTCGATGCCTTCCCCCGCTCCCTCCGGGGCGGCGGGCAGATTCGGAATATACCATGAAATCACCGGATTGACAATTGTCATTTGCGTCGCGTCTTGCGCCGCAATCGAGTCCGGGCGGGAAGAAATCGTCGCCTCTGCGCATACTGAAAGTTGACCTGGCGACGGCGTTGGACTACAGTGGTTTCGGCGCAGGGTTTTGGGCGCCCGGACGCACCACGAGAAGGACTACCGACCAGGGAGGTCTACTTATGCCCGCCTACGACGGATCGTCCGATGTTTTCGATCAGCCGGCCGCCTCGGCCAGTGAGGATACCCAGCCCCTGCCGGCGCCGGAGGCGACGGGCGGAGAACCCAGCCGGATGCAGACAGTGCTGGCGCGTTTCAGCCGGCGGTTCGACGGCGACTTCCGCCCCCTGCTGGGGCCGTTGGACCAGGTGAGCCAGTCGCTGGAAGGTGCCCAGTTGCCCCCCCGGCTGAGGACGGTCCTGCCCACCCTCCGCGACCTGCATCACCAGTTGCAGATGCTGGTGGACAAGGTCGCCCGGCAGCAGGCCTACGTGCTGATCTTCGGCCCGCTCAAGAGCGGCAAGAGCACGTTCATGAACTCGCTGTGCTCCACGTACGTCAGCGAGGTGACCAGCCTGCCGGCCTATCCCTGCCTGGTCAGCGTGTCCGACGGGGGCCAGTCCGCCAGCGTCGTGACCTGCTACGACGGCACGCAGACGGCGTTCACCGACGCCAGGGATCTGCACGACATGGTCCTGCGGGCCCACGGCGAGCTGGTCGCCCGCATCCGGGAAGTCGAGGCCGGCGGGGAGCCGTTCGACCCCGCCCTCCACATGCCCCAGGCCATCCGGCGCATCGACGCGAAGCTTCCCACGCCCGTGCTGGCGGAGTCCGGCGCCGTCCTGGTCGACACGCCGGGCCTGTACAGCCGCATGAAGTTCGGCTACGACCGCATGACCCGCGACTTCCGCCACGCCGCCGCGTGCGCCATCTTCGTGGTCAAGACCGACAACCTGTTCCTCGAACAGGTATTCCACGAGTTCAACGACCTGCTCGAGCTGTTCAGCCGGGTCTTCCTGGTGGTCAACCTGGACCGCACGAAGAAGGACCTGTCCGCCGACGGGCGCCTCGTGCCCAGCCTGGAGCAGTCCAACCCGCAGGCGATCATCGAGGCGTTCCGCGACCTGACGATGAGCGCCCCGCTGAAGGCCGCCGCCGACGCCGGAAGGCTGAACATCTACCCCGTGGACCTGCTGGGGGCGGCCAGCCGGCGCATCCGCCGCTCCCGCGGCGAGGAGCCCCGGGCGGACGAGTTGCTGGAGGAGCACCAGGACGACGACCGCTTCGAGCGCCTCCTGGGCGACCTGACCGACTACCTCAACTCCAACGAGTACATGCGGGAGTTCCTGGGCGACAGCCTCCGCCGGGCCGCCGGCCTGGTCGGCGAGATGGGCGACCTGGTCGAGCACGAGGCCCTGAGAGACCTGTCGGCCCAGTTGATCTCCCTGCGCGACGAGCACGCCGAGGTCGCCGCCCAGGTCCAGGCCCTGGAGCACCTGGCCGGCGTGGACTTCGCCCACCAGGTGGGCTCGCTCCAGGAGTCGCTGCTGGCCGGCGCCGTCCGACACGCCCAGGAGATCCGCGATGAGGTCGGGGCCGTCCTCGGCCAGACCATCGACGGGTGGTTCCAGGACGACAGCAGCTTCAAGTCCCTCCGCGAGGGGCGAATGGAGGAACTGCTCAACTCCGCCCGCGACCGGCTCGTGCACCACGTGCGAGGCGAACTGGAACGACAGGCCTCGGCCGCCACCGGCGGGTTGGACCTCCCCCAGGAGCGGATGGGCGACCTGCGGAGCGTCTGTCTCGACGTGCAGTCCGCCGCCCGCGAGGTGCTGGCGGAGTCCATGGGCGAAGAGGAACTGCCCCGCCTCAAGTCCAGCCTGGAGACGGCGCAGATCCCGGTCCGCAAGCGCTTCTGGGACTACGTGCTGCTCCGCAGCCGCTCGTCGGTCCGCCAGCGCCTGCTGGGGCCGGGCGAGAACCCCGCCCGACCGCTGTCCACGGACCAGAAGGCCGCGCGCCTGGGCGACCCGGCCAAGCAGAAGATGAAGGAGCTGGCCGTCAACCAGCTCGAGACGGTGCTGGAGACCATCAGCCGCTACAACCCCGAACAGACGGTGCAGGCCTACGCTCACAAGCTGGCGGCCAGCCTCAACGAGCGGATCGCCCGACTCCGCGAGCAGATGACCGCCCGAGAGGCCGACCTGTCCCGCACGCTGGCGGAGGTCGAGCACGTCCTCAGCGACGTCCGCGTGCTGGATGAACACGTCCAGCAGGCCGAGCGGAACATCAAGGACATGCGCGAGGAGTTCATCGAGACCTCGCCCGCACGCACCGCGAACGAGCCCGCCCAGGCGCAGCCGCCGGCCAGCCAATCGGAGACGCCGGCGGAGGAGAGCCAGGCCGGCTCGGACTGGCAGCCGGAAGTCCAGATGGAGACGTCGCTGCCCGTCGAGGAAGACCCGCAGGAACCGGACGCGCCGGCGGCGACGATCCTGGCTGACAAGGATACGCCCGACGAGCCGCCTGTCACCCCGGAAGAGGAAACCCGCCTCCAGCCGGTCGATCTGGACCAGGACGAACAGGCTGACGAGCAGGCCACCCCCGACGACGAAGAGAAGACCGCGCCGCTGGACCTGGCCGGGCTGGATGATGAGAACCCGCCTTCCGAATCGGCCGACCAGGACGAAGACGACAAGCCGATCGCCATGGCGGAGGAGCCCATCGCGTTGGACCCCGCCGACGGCCAGGTCGAAAGCCAGGGCGAGTACGAAAGCGACCAGGGCGACGAACTGCCCTTCCGGTTCTCGGACACCGAAGACGACGACAGGCCCACGGCGTAGCCGTACGTTGTACGCGAGAATCGATCATTCAACCTGAGACTTGCATCCATTCGGAGATCGCCCGATGAATCGCGCGATGATCGCCCTGCTGGCTGGCGCGCTGCTGGCCGGCTGCCAGGAAACCCGCCTCAGCGACGTGAAGCCCGTCCCGGCCCAGCCCTCGCCCGCCCAGGCAAAAGCCCAGCGCCTGGAGGCGGAGAATGCCGACCTGGCCCAGCGACTCACCCAGGCCAGGCAGGAGTGCGCCGCGTTGGAGACCAGGCTGGCGCAGTCCGGGACCGACGCCCAGGCCCTCCGGACGGAATTGCAGGCCGCCAAGGCCGACAGCGCCCGCCAGAAGGAACTGCTGGCGGCGCTGGACCCGGCCCGGGTGCAGGCCCAGTTGACTGAGGCGCAGACCAAGAGCCAGGCCGCCGACGAACAGTCCCGCAAGTGGGAGATTCAGAAGGCCCAGCTCGAGAAGGACCTGCTCCGCCAGGAGCGGGAACTGGCCGTCCTGCGGGCGGAGCTGGCCCGTCGCGACGCGGAAGTGGCCCGGCTTCAGGCGGCCGCACGCACGCCGGCCGTCAAGCCCGCACCGGTCAAGCCCGCCACGCCCAAGCCGGCCCCCGCCCCCGTCGCGACCAGGCCCGCTCCCGGACCGGCTGGACCCGCCATCCGCGGCGAGATCATCCAGGCCCGGGCCGACATGGCCCGCGCCAGCGTGGGCTCGGCCGCCGGCGTCAAACAGGGCGACAAGCTGCCTATCTACCGCGGCCAACAGTTGGTGGGCTATCTCCACGTCGCGGAGGTCACGACCAAGGAGTCGGCTGGGTTCATCGTGGATCGCAAGCTCGAGGCCAAGGTCGGCGACCAGGTGGTCGTGCCCCTGAAGTAACAGGGAATAGGGTTTAGGGAATAGGGTTTAGGGAATAGGGACCGGGGCCCGGCATTGCCGTCCCGGCCCGAGCCTGCGTAGAATGGGACAGGCTCGAGGCGGGTCGCCGCCCCGATCGCCGCACGAGAAATCATCTGACGTCGAAAGGGGTCTGCGATGAAGATTCAGGAGTATCTCGAGCAGCACGGAGTCAGCTACCAACGCCACGAGCACGCCCCCGCCTACACCGCCCAGGAGGTCGCCGCCGAAGAGCACGTCAGCGGGAACATGCTGGCCAAGGGCGTCCTGGTCAAGGCCGACGAAGACTTCGTCCTGTGCGTCCTGCCCGCGTCGTTCAAGCTGGACATGGAGAAGGTGGGCCAGGCCCTCAAGGCCCGGCGGGTCCGCCTGGCCGACGAGAACGAACTGGCCCGCTGCTTCCCGGACGCCGAGGTCGGGGCGGAGCCGCCCTTCGGTAGCCTCTACAACCTCTCCACGCTGGTGGACCGCCACCTGGCCGACAACGCCGAGATCGTCTTCCAGTCGGGCAGCCACCGCGAGGTCATCCGCATGCACTATGCGGACTACGCCTCGCTGGTCCGCCCGCAGGTGATCGATCTGGCCGTGCGGGCCTGCTGAGCGGACGACGGAATATCCGCCCCGCGCGGACGTTTGACCTTTCACCAGAAAGGACAAACGCTCATGTTCACCACGACGCTTCGTTTCGCCTCCGCACTCGCCCTGTGCGCCGCCATCCTCGCCCCCGCCGCCGTCCGGGCCGAGACCCCCGAAGGCTTCACGTGCCTGTTCAACGGCAAGGACCTGACCGGCTGGGCCGGCAACGCCGACCTGTGGCGCGTCGAGGACGGGGCCATCACCGGCCAGACCACCAAGGAAAAGCCCGCCAAGGGAAACACCTTCCTGATCTGGCAGGGCGGCAAGCCGGGCGACTTCGAATTGCGGATCAAGTTCCGCATGCTCGCCCACAACTCCGGCGTGCAGTACCGCAGCAAGGACAAGGGCAACTTCTCGGTGGGCGGCTACCAGGCGGACATCGACTACAACAACACATACACGGGCATGCTCTACGAGGAAGGCGGGCGGGGCATCCTGGTCAAGCGAGGCACGAAGATGCTCGTCCACGAGGACGGCAAGAAGGAAGTCCTCGGCCAGACCGCCACGGACAAGGAAATCCTCGCGGTCATCAAGAAGGACGACTGGAACGAGTACGTCATCACGGCCAAGGGCAACCACCTCACGCACGTGCTCAACGGCGTGACGACGATGGACCTGGTGGACAAGCAGGAGAGCAAGGCGGCCGCCTCGGGCGTGATCGCCCTTCAGCTCCACGCCGGCCCGCCGATGAAGGTGCAGTTCAAGGACGTGTACCTGAAGGAACTGAAGTAGCCGGCTGGAAGAGAAGGTTCAACAGATGAACGTTCAAGTTCCAGTGTTCAAGTGAGGCATCGTCCGCCTGCCTTGGACATTGAGAATCGAACGTTCATCTGTTGGACCTTCTTCGTTTCGGGCGGTATGCTGACCGGCCATGCATGACGCTCCTGTCGTTTCCGAGCTGGAGCCGGGGGGCGAGCCTCGCCCGCCGATCATCCATCCCCCTCAGGGGCGGACGGCTCGTCCGCCGGTATTGCTGAGGGCGCCGCTGGCGGCGGTGGCGGCCGCGATGATGGCGGGGCTGGTGCTGGGCCGCTACCTGCCCCTGCCGAGCGGATTCTGGGGAGCTGCGGCGGTCGCCGCCCTGCTGACGGCGCTGGCCCTGTCGTCCCGCCGCCATCTGCGCGCGGCGGCATCGCTCGCCCTGGGCGTCGCCATCATCGCCACTTCCGCCCTGCACCTGCGCTACGCCTGCTTCACGCTCGAAGGCGATCACATCGCTACGGCCACGGGCGAGCACGCCGTGCTGGCGAGCCTTCGCGGGCGGGTGGCGTCGATGCCGCAGACCCACGCGGCGTCGTCTCGCCCGGGCCGGCCGGCCGCTAGGACGAGCTTCCTGCTGGAGGTCCGCGAGGTGCTGTCGTCCGCCCCGGACCACTCCCCGGCGACGGCCTCGCGGAGCGCCGCGAGTCTGCCCCGTCGGTGGGAGCGGGCCAGCGGCCTGGTCCGCGTGAGCGTCCAGGAAGTGGAGGACCGACTCCAGCCCGGCATGGACGTGGAGATCATGGGCTGGCTGGGCCGGCTGGCCGGGCCGGACAACCCGGGCCAGACCGACTGGGCGGAGTTGGCCCGGCGTCACGGCGTTCACGCGCGGCTGAGCGTGGAGTCGCCCGAGGCGATTGCGTTGCTGAAGGTGGAGCGGCCGTGGTATCAGCGGGCGATCTGGCAGGTGCGGTCGGCGTTTCGCGAGCACCTGTGGGCGTGCGGCGGGCTCGAACAGGGCCCGCTTCTGGGCGCCCTGATCGCGGGCGAGCGCCAGCCCGCCCTGCGGCAGCTCAACCGCATGATGGTGCGGGCGGGGACGGCCCACTTTCTGTCCATCTCGGGGATGCACCTGGCGATCTTCCTGGGCTTCGTCTACGCCCTCTGCCGCCTGGTCAGCCTCACGCCCCGCCGCTCGGCCTGGGCGGTGCTGATCGTGCTGGGCGCCTACGTCGCGCTGGCCGAGCCGAACCCGCCCCTGCTGCGGTCGGCGTTGATGGCCGGCTGCCTGTGCCTGGGGGCGATCCTCCGCCGCCCGTACACGTCGCTCAACGCGTTGTCGGCGGCGGCGGTGTTCCTGCTGGCGCTGGACCCGATGCAGCTCTTCTCGCCGGGCTTTCAGCTCAGCTTCGCGATCGTGGCGGCCCTGATCCTGCTGCACCGAGCGATCCGCCGCAGGCTCTTCGGGCGGTTCCTGCGCCGACGCGGACTCATCGTGTTTCGCGAGAAAGACTGGCTGGGGCGTTTCCTCCATTACCGCGCCGCCGACGCGGGGATCGCGCTGGCGACCGTCTCGCTGGCGGCGTGGGCGGCGTCGATGCCGCTGGTGGCCGTTCACTTCGGCCTGTTCAGCCCGTATGCGCCCGTGCTGAGCATCCTGCTGACGCCGCTGGTGGCGGCGGTGCTGGTGCCGGGCTACCTGGCGGCCGCGCTGGCGCCGCTGGCGCCCAACCTGGGCTACGCGCTGGGGCGGGTGTCGGCGATGGCGGCCGACTGGCTGACGGCGGCGGTGAACGCGGGCGACCACCTGCCGGGCCTGTCGTTCTCGCTGTATCCGCTGTCGGCGTGGGTGGTGGTGCTGTGGTTCGCGGCGCTGGGCCTGCTGGTGTGGGCGTGGCGGTGGCGGCTGGGGCGGATCGCGCTGGCGGGCGTGACGCTGCTGCTGGCGGGCCTGACGGCGGCGTCGCAGGCGCCCGCCGCCCCGCCGGGCGGGCTGGAACTGCACCTGCTGGACGTGGGCGCCGGGCAGTGCGCGGTGCTGCGCACCCCGACCGGCCGGACGATCCTGATAGACGCCGGCTCGCAGGCGGGCCTGGACGGCCAGGAACTGATCCCCCCGTTCCTTCGCGAGCGGAGGCTGGGACGAGTGGAGGCCGTGTTCGTCTCGCACGCCAACGCCGACCACTTCAACGCCCTGCCCGGCGAGCCGGGATGGATGGGCCCGGGGTGGCTGTACCTCAATCCGTGGATGGGGCTGGGCGGCGACGAGCCGAGCGAGGCGGGCGCCCTCCTGCGGGAGATGGACCACCTGGGCTGGCGGACGCAGCGGCTGGCGGCGGGACGGACTTTCCCGCTCGACGATCAGACCACCGTGGAGGTGCTCTGGCCGCCGCTCCAGCCGAGAGACCTGGCGATCAACGACACGTCGCTGGTGTTGCGAGTGTCGGCTGGGGGGAGGTCGATCCTGCTGCCGGGCGACGTGGAAGCGCACGGGCAGTCGGCCCTGGCGAAGCTGGGCGACCGCCTCCGCAGCGACGTGCTGGTCCTGCCCCACCACGGGGGATGGCGCAAGACGCTGCCGGAGTTCGTGGCGGCGGTCCAGCCGAAGGTGATCCTGGTGAGCGCCGGTCGCGACCCGCAAGGCACAGGCAAAGACGCCGACGCCTCGCGGGTCTTTTATCGCTCCATCAAGACGCCCGGACGGTACTTCTGCACCGCCCGCAGCGGGTGGATCTGCGTCCGCCTGCGAGGAGAGTTCGAGGAGGTGGAAACGATGAGACGGGGGGAACAGGGAACAGGGAATAGGGAATAGGGAACAGGGAATAGGGAGCAGGGAACGGGGAACAGGCCGTCGGCCAAGGGCGATTGGTCGTGGGCGATTTCTAGTGCTGCCCGAGCACGGGGCCGTCGTCCTCGACCTCCATGGCCAGGATGGTCAGGTCGTCGCTGTGCCCGTCCTGCTGGCGGAGGCGTGCGGCGTGGACGAGTTCGTCGACCTGCTGGGTCAGGGTGTGGTGGGCGGAGGCGGCGAGCAGATCGGCGACACCGGCCATGCCGAGCATTCGCTTGGGCGCACCGGCCTCCACCACGCCGTCGCTGAAGAGGAACAGGCGGTCGCCGACGGCCAGTTCGAGTCGCTCGACGCTCCAGAGCTTGCTCGACTGGGCGCCCAGGACGGGCCCGGTCGAGCCGAGGCTTCGCGCGCCGCCGGCGGTCAGGAGGGTCCCGCCGGGGTGCCCCGCGGCGACGTAGGTCCACGTTCGCTGGTCGGGGTTCCAGACGCCCAGGCACATGGTGACGAATCGCTCGTCGGGACTGGAGGCCAGCATGTCGTCATTGATGCGGTGGATGGCGGTCAGCAGGTCGCCCCCGTCGTGGAGGTGGTATCGCAGGGACATCCTGACCACGCCGGTCAGGAGGGCGGCGCTGATGCCGTGTCCGGCGACGTCCAGCACGGCGGCAGCCACCTGCCCGCGGGGCAGGACGAAGACGTCGTAGAGGTCCCCGCCGATCTCGGCGGCGGGCTGGTACCGGGCGGCCACCTCGACGCCGCGGACCTCGGGGATGGCGCCGGGCAGGAGGCGGGCCTGGATCTTGCGGGCCTCGCGCAGTTCGGCCAGGCGGCGCTCCTCGTGCTCGGACAGCTCGCTGGCCATGAGGTTGAACTCGGCGCAGAGCGAGAGGAACTCGGGCGAGCCGGCGGGGTCCACGCGGGCGTAGAAGTCCCTCGCGGACCAGGCGCGGGCGGCCTGCACCAGGCGCTTGACCGGACGGATGACCGCGAAGTGGATGGCGACGAAGACCAGCAGGATGATCTCGGCGGCGATGATGAGGATCTGGAGGGCCCGGCTGGAGAGGTCCTGGCGGAGGGCGTCGAGTGTCTGATCGAGATGGCGGGCGACGAGGACGGTCGCCCCGCCGTCGTCGGAGCCGGGTTCGTGGAGGCGGAAGACGGCCATCGGCCCGTTGGAGGTGCGGACGAGCTCTTCCTGGGGCCCGGCGGCGGGGAAGGTCTCTTTGGCGAGGTCGGCGCCCTGGTGGGCGGCCGCCGCGAGGACCGCGCCGTTGTCGTCAAAGACGACGACGTGGTGGCCCGGAGCGACGGAGGCGTCCATGCGGATGACGAAGTTGGTGAGGAAGCGTCCCAGCAGGTTGGCCTGGGTGATCCGCCGGCGGGCGGGCTCGACGCTGTGCGCGACGGTCCGCAGCGAGCGGAAGACGTCGGTGAGTTCCTTGCGATAGGCGCGGCGGAAGTCCAGCAGCATGCCCACGCCGGCGGTGATGAGAACGATCAGCGTGATGATGATGCCCAGCCGCAGCCCCAGGCGGCTGCGCACCGGCCGCGGCGGCCGGGCTTGCGCCTGTTCACGTACGTCCACGTCCTTTTGCACGCGATCAGTGTACACCGGCCCACGGGCGGTTGGCAATCGCGGAAAGCCCGCCGAACGCTTTCGGCGGGCTGTACACGGGGGTTGTGGGAGCGCAGAAACAACGGGAGCCGCGGGAAGGGGTTCTTCCCGCAGCTCCCATCGAGCGAGTCGCCAGGCGGGCGATCACCTGGCACGTCTTCGGCGGACGTAGCCGCCGATCCCGCCGCAGGCCAGGGCCAGGCAGGCCAGGCTGACCGGCTCGGGAATGGCGCGGACCTCGATCTCGTCGATGGCCGTCCCGCCGGCGCTGGCCAGGATCCTCACGCCGGTGGCATCGGGGATCGCGTCGAACTGCCACAGGTGGCGCAGATACCCCTCGCCGGGCCACTGGCCGGTGTAGTCCATGACGCGGATGGTGTTCCACGTGATGGTGTTCCAGTTGAAACCGGGGGTGGCCAGGGCGGCGTTGAGGATGGCCAGATCGGCCGTGGTGTACTGGAGGACGTACTCGCCCTGGTAGCGGTCGACGAGTTGGGTCGCCTCGCCGCCGTTGTCGCGCCCGAAGGCGATGGCGTCGATGGTGGAGGCCTCGGCGAAGATCACGCCGGCATAGGTCCAACTGCTCGTGCCGATCCAGCTATTGTTGTTGCCGTACGTCTCGTCGTTCAAGTGCGGGATGCTGTGAGCGGCGTAGCCGGTGATGCAGTCCTTGGCGAAGGCCTTCCCGCCGCGGGACTGGGCGGCCACGTTGTACTGCACCAGGGACCCGCCGACCTCGGCCAGTTGGAAGCTGGGGATGTCGTGACGAGCGAAGAGGTACTGCTCGACCTGCGACCGCTCGGAGGCCGACAGGGCGCGGTTGTACACAAGGACCTCGCCCATCTGCCCGGTGAGGGGGTAGGTGCCGTCGCCCCGGAGGCCCAGGGTGAGCACCTGCTGATAACTGCTGCGGGCGTTGGCAGCGACGATGTCGGCGGCCTGCATGCCGTCCACGCGAATGTAGCCAGTGTTGCCGTCGACGCGGATGTTGTACACGTGGGGCTTGCCGTCGGCGAAGATGCCCGCGGGCCCGAAGTCGGCGAACCGGCTCAGGTCGGTGCCGCTGGTCGACGCGGGGATGAAGCGGGCGCCAGCTTGCCCGTTGATGTGCAACTCGTACTTGAGCGTACCGGAATTGCTCCCGGCGCCGGTCAGGAACTGGACGGCCTGGCTGGCGGAGCTGGCGACGACGAAGATCTCGTAGTCGGAGTCGGCGATGTTCAGGGCCGTGCCGGTATTGGGCAGGTCGATCCACTGGGTGGGCGCGAAGCCGACGGACTGGTTGCCCGCGATCCCGCTGGGGACGATGGTGGGCCGGGCGGCTGCGTTGCCCTGGACCGCGTCATGGCCCTGCCCGGCCTGGTCGGTCCAGGTGGCCAGGCGCCCGGACGTGTCGGGGATGGTCCCCGCGTCGCCCTTGAGCCACGCCTGGAGATTGCCCGCGGGCACGGACCAGGACGAGCCTCCGTAGGCCTCGACCTCGTCGATGCAGATGGTGCTGCTGAAGTTGCTGTAGTACTGCGGGACGATCCGCAGCCCGGTGGCCTCGAGAGGCTGGCCGTTCTGGGCGACGCTGTACTGGTGACGATAGTAGGACGTGAAAGGCCCGCCTTTAGAGCTATCGTCATCGGAGGCGTAGTTGAGCGTGCCAATGGTGGCCCAGCCGGTGGAAGGATTCCCGGTGACGCCGGTGCCCGTTCCGGGGCTGGACACCTGGGTGTACTGGAGCGTGTAGAGGCCCAGGGAGCGGTCGGTGAAGTTCGTGCCAGAACGTTCCGGGTCGTTGCCGTTGTCGCGTCCGAAGGCGATGGCGCCGACGGTCTGGAGGCTGCCGAAGTTGATCCCGATGTACGGAGCGGTATCGCTGCCCGAGGGCAGCCAACTGTTGCTGTTGCCGTAGTACACGTCGTTGGCGTTGGCGATCAGGTGCACGCCCGCCCCGTACTGGCTGGAGCCGAACGCCGTGGCGCCGGTCGTGAGGCTGGCATGCGCGGGGGCGGGAGAGGCCGGGTTGAAGTAGTCGGCCTCGTTGCCGTCCCATGAGATGGAGTAGCCCGCGCTGGGCGTGATGACCACCCCGGCCTGAAGGGGCAGGGCGCACAGGGCGACCGCCAGGACCAGGCTCCACAACATCCGATTCGTCGTCTCCGTTTTCATCTTCGTTCTCCTTGGCCGTTCCGGGTGCCCCGGTCCGGCGTCCTCTTTTACCGCGGATTTGCATCAACCTGCCGCGCGCGCGGCCAGGCTGCGTTCACAGACGTGCTACGGGTACAGCTCGAACAACTCCATGATCTTCTCGTCGCTGGTCGCGTCGGCGTACCCGTCGGTGTTCGGGCTGCCGTTGGCCATCGCGACCGCCTCCACCTGCACCGGCGTGACGCCGACGTACCGCCCGCTGCCGTCGATGCGGGTGACGTTGTAGCCGTCCTTGTGGCCGTACTGCCCGCCGAATCGCGGGTCCAGGACGTCGGAGTAGATCACCGAGTTGGCCGGGGCGTTGGAACTGCGAAGGTGCTTCTTGCCGTGCGTCCGCCACCAGGACGGCGAGCGATAGTGATACCCGGCGATCAGGCGCCGGGAGTAGTTGCCTTCGGCCTGGGTGCTGTTCCACCAGCCACAGCCCAGTCCGGCCCACCAGTTGGGCTTGTCGACGTTCATGCTGTGCCAGTTGGTGGGCGCCTGTCCCCCTTTGCTCTCCACGTAGGTGGTGTTCAGGCTGGGGCAGTGCATCGAGCTGCCCAGCTCGCCGGAAGGCAGGTAGCCCGCGGAGACGCAAAGCCCGATGCCCAGGGGCTCCTGGAAGGGCGGGCCGGGCCAGCGCTTGCGGATGTCGAAGGAATAGGTCCAGTGCTCCGTGCCGGCGCTGTCGAGGTACTGCGAGATGGGCAGCGCTTCCCGCGACTCGCCCGCATAGGACAGGGCGGCGTGGATGGTGTTCTTCATGTGGCTGGCGCAGACGGCCCGGCGGACGAGTTCCTTGGACCGGTTCAGCGTGGGGGCAAGGATGGAGAGCAACACCGAGAGGATCGAGATGATCACCAGGAGCTCAACCAGCGTGAACCCGCGCCCGCGTCGCATGACCAGCCGCCTGCCTTTCGACCAGATGCCGCGCCGGCCAACATGCGCGAAATGGGGGACCCGCAGCCGGCGGAACGGACCCTCATCATCTAGCTTATACGACAAGTTGGCGGCCGTCAAGGAAAAGAACATCAAACTGAGAAGGCATCATTATAAGGGGACAGAGGCCTCCTGGACCGGGGGCGGGGCGTTCGTGGTGCGTGCGTCCGGGATCGGACACAAAGGCCCTGGGACCTGCCGGCAGGCGCCGCCGCAAAGGCCCCCGCACCTGGCGCCCTGTCCGGAGCGCCGCCTCACTTGTCCTGGGCGATCAGGGACATGCGGACCAGCTCGGCCAGGCTGCCGGCGGCGGTCTTTTCCATGATGCAGGCACGGTGGGTCTCTACGGTCTTGATGCTGATGCCCAGCTCGGCGGCGACCTGCTTGTTGAGCATGCCGGAAACGACCAGGTCCATGACTTCCCGCTCGCGCGGGGTCAGGCGGTCCAGACGATGGCGGACCAGGCGGCGGTGCTCGTCGTCGGCGCGGGTGGCCAGCTCCAGCCGCAACGCCTTGTTCACCCGCTCCAGCAGCACGGCGGCGTCGAAGGGCTTCTCGATGAAGTCGCAGGCCCCGCACTGCATGGCCCGCACGGCCATGGGGACGTCCGCGTAGGCGGTGACCATGATCACGGGCAGGTTGACGTGGCTTTCGCGGAGCTTCTCCAACAGGTCCAGCCCGCTCATGCCGGGCATGCGGACGTCCAGCAGGAGGCAGCCGTGCATGTCGGGGGCGAACGCGTTGAGGAAGGCCCGCCCGGAATCGAACGTCCTGGCGGACAGGCCGGCGGAGGTGAGAAGGAACTCGATGGACTGGCGCATGGCCTGATCGTCGTCGACGACGAAGACGGTGGCGGCGAGGTCCCTGGAATCGACTTGGCTGTTGGAGACGGTCATGGCCTCTCTCCCGGTGTGGTGAGGGTGAAGGAGACGATCAGGCCCCGGGGCGTATTGGGCTGGGCCCACATCCTGCCGCCGTGGGCTTCGACGATGGTCCGGCTGATGGACAATCCCATGCCCATGCCCTGGGACTTGGTGGTGAAGAACGGCTCGAATATCTTGTGCAGGTCCTCGTCTGGGCAGCCCGGCCCGCAGTCGGCGACGGAGAACCGGAGCGTTCGCGGGTTGGGGGCGGAGGCCTCCACCGTCAACTGGCGCAGCTCGACGGGGGTGTCCTGCATGGCTTCCATGCCGTTGCGCATGAGGTTGAGCAGGACCTGCTGGATCTGGATGCGATCGAGGGGGACCTGGGGAAGGCCGTCCCTCAAGTTCAGGATGAGCTGGACCTGGTGCTGGCGGAGGTCGGCCGTCAGCAGGTCGACCAGTTCGCCCACGAGCTTGGACGGCGCGACCGCCTGCCGCTCGGCCACCCCGTCGCGAAAGAACTCTCGGAGGCGATGGATGATCTGCCCGGCCCGCTGGGCCTGTCGGGAGACCTCCTGGAGGGCCGGGCTGAGCTGCTCGGGCTGGGTCTCGTTGGACTCGATCAGCCGGACGCACCCCTCGGCGTAGCTGGCGATGGCGCCCAGGGGCTGGTTGAGTTCATGGGCCAGTCCGGCGGCCATCTCGCCCATGGTGCGGGTGCGCGCGACGTGGGCGAGCTGGTTCTGGTGCTCGCGGGCCTGCTGCTCGGCCCGCTCGCGTTCGAGGATCTCGTGCTGGAGCTGGCTGTTGGCCTGGGCCAGGTCGCTGGTGCGCTGCGAGACGCGAAGCTCCAGTTCGTCGCGGGCCTTGCGAAGGTCCATCTCGGCCTGGCTGCGCCGGGCGACCTGGCGGTTGAGCTGCCACATGCCCCAGGCCATTCCGAGCACCAGGCCCACGCACATGAGCACGAGCAGTTGGAGGCCCGGGCCCCAGAAGGGCGCGCCGTATCGCTCCAGGCGAAGGGTCAGACCCGCCGCCCCCAGCTCCAGCGGCTGGAGGGTGATCAGGCGGGGGTTCAGCTCGTTCATGGCCGGCAGGGCGTAGACCCTCTGCCCGGCGGAGTCGAGCAGGCTGACCTGGTGGTGCTGGAGGACCTCGCGGGGCAGGACGCTCCTCAGGAGCCTCTCGCAGCCGTAGACGGCGATGATGGCGCCGAGGAACTCCTGGCGTCGAAAGACGGGGACGCACAGGGCCATCCCGGTCTCTCCGCGGGAGATGAGATAGACTCCGCTGTACGCGCTCTGGCGGGTCCGGCGGGCGACGTGCCAGGCCTGGCGGGGCGCGCCCGCCGTCAGGTCGATCTCATCCAGGACGGGCTTGGCCTTGGCCGGCGAGACGGCCGGCGCCATCCATCGCACGGCGGAGTCGGCGCCGACGTAGACCACGCCGACCAGTTCGGGATGATCGTCGATGTACTGGCTGAAGCGGAGGTTGAAGCTGTCGCCTTCGAGCACGTCGCGGGCGATCTCGTCGGCCTGGACGGCCAGGAAGTCCCGCGTGGCGTCGAGCGGGCGTCGGATGCTGTCGAAGGCGGAGCGGGTGCTGCTGGCCAGTTCAGCCCGCTCGCGTCCCAGTTCGCGGGCCTCCATGAGCCACAACAGCACGCCGAGGGCCACGATGAAGACGGCGGCGAGGAAGGCCGGCCCCACCCAGGCCCATCGCACAAACCACCCGTAGGCGGCGCCGGGCGGCGTCGAGGGGGTATTGCCGGAATCGGTCATGGCAAGACGTCAAGCAGCTTGTAGTACTCGTAAAGTTCTCTCGCGTTGGGTGCTGCCGGACCGACCGGGCGGAGGTTGTTCAACGGTCCCATGTCCGCCCATTGTACCGAGCCGTTGCCGAAAAGCCGATTGCAACCTTCGCCGCCGTGAGGGGCGCTGATGCGTTTCTTGAACCGCCCTCGACCCGGAGACTTGTCCAGCCCGACAAAGTCGGAGTAGATGACCTTGTTGGCGTGGTTGAAGGTCTTCCAACTGGGCAGGCCCTCGTCCTTGTAGGCCCGCGTGCGGGCGGCGAAAGAGGAGTTCAGCCCGGCTGGAGGCTCGGGCGGGCCGCCGGGCTTGGTCTTGGGCGGCTTGGCCAGGCCGATGATCTCGCCCCCGCTGATGCCGGCCACGTTCGCGACATCCGATTCCACCCAGCGGTTCTCGGGGGTGTTGCAGCCGAGGGAAGGCGAGGTGACGGCGTCCTGGGAGGGGCAGTAGAACGGCCCGATCTCCTGCACGTACGGCACCACGAGCCCCAGATTCACCAGTTCCTCGTCTTCGAGGCGGCACATGACGAAGGTGTCGAACGGATCGTTCTTGTCGTCGTGATGGATGGGCAGCGTGGCCGAGTTGTTGATGGCATAAGACCAGACGCCCAGGCCCATCTGTCGCAGCGAGGCGGCGCACACGGTGCGGGCGTTCGTAAAGCGCACCCGCAGCAGGCTGGGCACGAGGATCCCCAGCAGCAGGGAGATCACGCCGATGGTCACCAGCAGTTCCAGCAGGCTGAAGCCCCGGCGCCCGGTGTTGCCCGGGGGGACCATGGGTTCCAAGAAGTTGCTCGTCTTCCGTGCGTCCATTTCGCGTTATCGTCCGGGGCCCGTAGCCGGTTTCGCCCGGGCCGCCGCCGTCCTGTCGCCCCGAGAGGTTACACCCGTTGCCCTCGCGGAGACAAGCCTTCGTGGCGATCCCTGCGGAGACAAATGCATCAAAGGGCGGGCGGGGGCTGCCTCTCCTCAGCCCCCAACCCTACTGCTGTCTTACTACGCGTTAGGTTTCCCTGCCGCCACATGTATTCTCTCCGGTTCGCTCCAGGATTCAATCGGGGTTTACCCGGAAAACGGGTTTCTTCTGCCATACAAAATCCTTACATTTCGCTTGCACCTCTGTTCGTCCGATCCTAATATGTTAGGGTAAAGTTCGGTATTCTGACGGGTGGTTCTGCCAGGTTCTCCCCGTCGGATCTGCTGGGGCGCTGAGATGAACATCGAGCAGATAGGCGAGAGCGTCCGCGTGCTGGCGTCGTTTTCCGGCGGCAGCGCCGAGCCGCTGCAATTCGAGTGGTCGGGCCGGGTGTACCCGGTGTCGGCGATCAACGGCCGATGGATCGACCGCGGCGGCGAGGGCTACAGTTTGCACTTCAGCGTTCAGGTGGGCGAGGAGACGTACTTCCTCCACTTCTCCAGCGTCCAGGTCCAGTGGTGGCTGGACCAGGTGGTCGTGCCCTGAACCCGGTCCAAGGTGTTGTCGATGTTGCGGAGCACGGACAGGTTGATCGTCCACGTGGACGTGGACGCGTTCTTCGCCTCGGTGGAGCAATTGCTGGTCCCGTCGCTTCGGGACCGGCCGGTCATCGTCGGCAGCGGGTGCATCGCCTCGTGCTCGTACGAGGCTCGGGCGTCGGGCCTGCGCGCGGGGATGCCGCTGTCGCAGGCGCGCCGGCTGTGTCCCCGGGCGGTGGTCCTCGAGGGGAACTATCCGATCTACCGCTGTTTCGCGGAGCACGTGTGGGAGGTCTTCCGCCGCTACGCCACCGGCCTGGAAACGTTCCTGGACGAAGCGTACGGCGATGCGACGGGCATGGAGGCGGTGCACGGCTCGCCGCTGGAACTGGGGCGTTCGCTCCAGCAGGCCGTCCGCGCCGAGGTGGGCCTGCCGGTCTCGGTGGGGCTGGCGTCGGGGCGGATGATGGCCAAGCTGGCCAGCGGGTCGGCCAAGCCGTACGGCGTGGCCTGGATTCGCCCGGGCCAGGAGGCGGACTTCCTGGCCCCCCTGCCGGTGAAGAAGCTACCGGGCGTGGGCGGGCGGACGGCCGAGCGCCTGCACGATCTGAACATCCAGACCATCGCCCAGATGCGCCGCCTGACCCGCCAAACCCTGCGGTGCATGTTCGCCCGGCGAGGCGACGCGCTCTACGACCGCTGCCGGGGCATCCCGGACGAATCCGCCCTCTCGCGACAGGCGCCGCCGCTGCCGAAGACCATCTCCCGCGAGACGACCTTTCATCAGCCCACCAGCCGCAACGAGGAACTCCGCGGCATGCTGGAGTATCTCACCGAGCGGGCGGTGCGAACCGCGCGAGGCAAGGGCCTGCGGGCGGGCACGGTCGAACTGAGCATCCGCTACGACGACTGGAAACAGGACGCCTCCGCCGCCTCGCTGGAGGCGCCCACCGATCGCGACGACGAGGTCTTCGCCCTGGTCCTGCGGCTGCTGGATCGCCTGCACAAGCGCCGCGTGGCCCTGCGCCACGTGGGGATCACGCTGTCGAACTTCACCCGCGACCGGGGCGAACCCGCGCTGTTCGACCTGCCTGTCGGCAGCCTGCCTGCCGGAGGCAGGGCAGGTTGCGGATTGCGGATTGCGGAGCGCGGAGCGCGGAACGCGGAACGGAAAAAGCCCACGGACCTGTCGGTGAGCGTTGAGCGGCAGGAGTTTCCGGAGAGGTCCGCGCCGCCGAGGGACCGCTCGAATCTGTACCGCGCCCTGGACGCCATCCGCGACCGCTGGGGCCATTCGGCCATCGTCCAGGGCGAGTCCGTCAACCTCCTGGGAGAGTTGAAACAGAACGACTACGGCTTCATCCTGCGAACGCCCTCGCTGACGAAGTAGCCGCAGGCCGAGACTCCTATGATCTGTGCCCGCGACAATTCGATCGCGCCCCTTCACGCCCGCAGCGGGTATTCGCTGCTGCGGGGCTCGGCCCGGGTGGAAGACCTGATCGCCCGCGCGGTGGAACTGGGCCACCGCCGGCTGGCCCTGACCGACGTGAACGGCCTGTACGGCCTGCCGCGGTTCTACGCCCTGGCTCGCGAGGCGGACCTGGAGCCGATCGTCGGGGCGGAGTTGGAGGCGCCGGGGCTGTCGGCGATCGCGCTGATCGACGAGCCGATCGGTTACGAAAACCTCTGCCGCGTCCTGACGGCGATTCATGGTCCATTGCCCCATGACCATTGCCCACCGAATGAATGGGACTGGTCGGACCTGTGTCGCGGGCTGCACCTGATCGTGCAGGACGAGGCGACGGCCCGGCGGCTGCTGGAGGGCGGAGCGCAAGTGGAGCGGGTCTGGCTTGGGGTGGACCCGGCCACGCAGCGCGGGGTGGACATCGAGCGGCTGGAGGCGGCTTCGCGGCGTCTGGACCTGCCTCCGGTGGCGCTGGGACGGGCGCTGATGGCCCGAGCGGACGAGTTGGAGGTGGCGCGGCTGCTGGCGGCCATCCGCGAGGGCACGACGTTCGACAACGTTCCGGCCGCGCTGCTGCCCCATCCGCGGGCGTTCCTCCGCCGCCCGGCCGAGCTGGCCGGCGAATTGGCGGGCGAGCCGGCGTGCCTGGCCGAGGCGGCCGCCAACAACCGCCGCCTGGCCGAGCGGTGCGCGAGCTTTCGCTTCCTGCCGCGTTCGCCGGTCTTTCCCGCCTATCCCTGCCCCGGCGGCGCGTCGGGCCAGGACTATCTCCGCGCGCTCTGCACGCAGGGCATGGAGTGGCGCTACGGTCAGGTGACCGCCGCCGCCGTCCACCGCCTGGAGCGCGAGCTGGCGTTGATCCGAAAGATGGGCTTTTGCGAGTACTTCCTGGTCGTGTGGGACATCGTCCGCTACGCCCGCGACCGCGGCGTGCCGCTGGCCGGGCGGGGCTCAGGCGCCAGCAGCCTGGTGGCCTACCTGCTGGGGATCACCAACGTCTGCCCGCTGGCCTTCGACATCCCGTTCGAGCGGTTCCTCAACGAGCGGCGGGGCGACTTCCCGGACCTGGACATCGACTTCTGCTGGCGGATCCGCGACGACGTGATCGCGTACGCCTTCGCCCGCTGGGGAGTGGACCGCGCCGCCATGGTCAGCGTGCACACGACGTTCCAGCCCGCCTCCGCCACGCGCGAGACCGCCAAGGCCATGGGCTACAGCGACGACCAGATTCGGGGACAGTCCACGAATTTCACGAATTTCCCCAATCAAGTCGCCCGCCTGTCGCGCCGGCTGCTGGGCCTGCCGCACGTGCTGTCGGTGCATCCGGGCGGGGTGGTGCTGGCCCCGGGCCCGATCGACCGCTACGCGCCGATCCAGCGGGCGGCCAAGGGCGTGGCCATCACCCACTTCGACAAGGACGGCGTGGAGGCGGTCGGCCTGGTCAAGCTCGACCTGCTGGGCAACCGCAGCCTCTCAACGCTTCGCTGCGCCTGCGACCTGATCACCCGCCGCACGGGACGAACGATCGACGTCGAGACCCTGGGCGGCGACGACCCCGCCACGCTGGCCACGCTCCAGGCAGCCGACACCGTCGGCTGCAACCAGCTCGAATCGCCCGCCATGCGCCACCTGCTGCGGGCCATGCGCCCGCGACACGTGGGCGACGTGATGAAGGCCCTGGCCCTGATCCGCCCCGGCGCCGCCAGCATCGGCATGAAGGAGACCTTCATCCGCAGGCATCGCGAAAGGGGACTGGCTCCGAATTTCCGCGGCAACACGAAATCCGCCGACAACCATGGGCCGGAAATTCGGTGCCTGTCCCCTTTCGCGGACATCCTCCGCCCCACCCACGGCATCATGCTCTACGAAGACGACGTGATGCTGGTGGCCGCGGCGCTGATGGGCTGCTCGCTGGCCGAGGGAGACCGTTTCCGCAAGGCCGTCCAGAAGTGCCGCGACGACGCCGAGCGGGTGCGCCTCTCGCGCGAGTTTCTCGCCCGTTGCCGCGGCAACGGCGTGGACGCGCAGCTCGCCAAGGACCTCTGGGTGCAGATGGCCAAGTTCAACGCCTACTCGTTCTGCCGGGCCCACGCCGCCAGCTACGCCCAACTGGCCTACGCGATGGCCTACCTGCGGACGCACTGGCCGCTGGAGTTTTACGTGGCCGCCCTGAACAACAACCAGAGCATGTACCATCCGCGGGTGTACGTTGAGCAGGCCAAGCGCGAGGGCATCCGCTTCCTCCTGCCCGACGTCAACGCCAGCCAGGAGGAGTTCTCCTGCGAGGGCCCCGCCATTCGCACGGGCCTGTCGCGCGTGGGCGGGCTGGGTCCGGTCAGCGCAGAGACCATCCTCGCCGCCCGCCGGCGCGGGGCGTTCGAGGGCCTCAGCCACTTCGTCCGCCGCACCGGACTCGCGCGCGAGGAGATCCGCTCGCTCATCCTGTGCGGCGCGATGGACGCCTTCGCCCGCACGAGGCCGGAGTTGATGATGGAGCTGGACCTGTGCCTGGCCGGGCCGCGCGACGACGCCGGCGGGCCTCTGCTGCTGCCGGTCGCCCCGTCGCTGGGAACGACCCTGGACGACTACAGCCCGCGCCGCAAGTATCTCGACGAGCGCCGCGTCCTGGGCTTCAGCGTTCGCGAGCACATCCTGGCCGGCTACCGCCCCGCCCTGGCGGGCCGGACCGACGCCGACAGCCGCGACCTGCCCCGCCGCGTCGCTCGGCGCGTCCGCCTGGCGGGCGTGATCGAGGCCCACCGCACCACGTCCACGCAAAAGGGCGCGACGATGCACTTTCTGACCCTCGACGACGAGCACGGGCTGTTCGACGTGACGGTCTTCCCCGACGTGGCCCGCGGCATCGGCGCCCTGTCGCGCGACCGCTACGGGCCCTGGCTGGTCACCGGAACCGTCGAGGAGCAGTACGACGTGGTCACCGTGACGGCGGAGAAGATAGAATGGGTCGAGGCGGCGGCTGCGCCGCGGGAGGTTGTTCGTTGTTGGTTGGCGTCGTGAAAAGCCCGTGAAATCCACACCCGTTCGTGGAACCTGTAATGAAATGACAGACAACAAACAACAAACAACGAACAACAAGTACCGCATCGGCACCAGCGGGTACTCGTTCCCCGACTGGGTGGGCACGTTCTACCCCCCCACCACGCGGTCGGTGGACATGTTCGACCGCTACGTCGAACACTTCAACACGGTCGAGTTGAACTTCACCTACTATCGCGTTCCGTCAGCCGGCACGATGCAGAAGTTGGCCCGCGTCAGCCCGGAGGGCTTTGCCTTCTGGGTGAAGGCGAACCAGGAGATCACCCACAAGCACAACCGCTCCGCGAGCCGGGAGTTCATCGACAACCTCCAGCCGCTGACCGACTCGCTCAAGCTGGCGGGCGTGCTGTTCCAGTTCCCGCAGGGGTTTCATCGCACGACGGCCAACCGCCGGTACCTGGCGGCGGCGCTGGAGGACTTCGCCCCCCTGCCGACGGCTGTCGAGTTCCGCCACCGCTCGTGGGACCACCCGCTGACGCTGCGGAGCCTTCGCGAGCGAAGCGTCACGCTGGTGGTGCCGGACGTGCCCGCCCTGCCGGACCTGTACAGCGTCCCGGCGGCCGCGACCACCGCGACGGGCTATCTGCGGCTGCACTCGCGCAACGCCCGCAACTGGTACGCGGGCGAGAAGGACCGCTACGACTACGGCTACAGCGAGCAGGAGATGCGCGAGCTGCTGCGGGAATGGGAGGCCCTGGCCGGGCAGGTCGACCGCGTCTACGTCTACTTCAACAACTGTCACGCCGGGCAGGCCGCCCGGAACGCCGAGGCGTTCGGGAGACTGCTGGAAGGGCTGTAGCCGGCTGGGCGGGGCTGGTCCCGCCGGCATTCGGCACGGTCGGCATCCTCCTGGAGCGAGGAGGCCTTCGTCTATACAGCCTTCTTCCTCGGCCCTGAGTCTTCCTGGGGGAGAAGTTCGATCCTGCTTTGAACGCTGGCCCCCAGCGTCTCCAGGACTCTCGTCGCCCGGTCAACCGTGACTCCGTGGTACTCGTTCCGCTCGTCCCGTGAGACCTGGCTCTCGTGCACGCCCAGCCTGTCGGCCAGTTCCCGCTGCGTCAGTCCTCGGGCGATCCGCAGACACACCAGCATCTGGCCGAGGCCCTGGAGGTTCATCACTTCCCCAAACTCCCCGCGCTTGATCCGCTCGTAGACCTCGACCTCCTCCGCCAGTTGCTGATGAAACGACACCATCGGGTCCAGCACCCGCTTCACTTCCTGCCTGCCCAGTCCCATCGCCTTCAACTCCCTCTCCTGCGCCACCAGCCGATCCTTCTCCTGCCGCAGGCGGTCCACCGCTTCCTTGTACTCTTTCTCATTGCGGATCATGCTTGGCTCCGTATCTTGACGATTCCCCTGGGTTTTCCATCTCGCCTCGACCGCCGAAAAGCCGACGGGAATTCCAACTCATGGCCGAACTCATCACGAATGCCCGACAGGATGCCGCTACAGTGCGGATACAGTTCCACGCGATACTGATGCCACATCGGCAATTGCCTCTTGGGGTATCCACGATACGGGCGCCGACTCGCCGGGTCCCAAGTCCAGATCTTGTGCGGATCCAGAAGGTTCAGATCTCGTTCCAACTCGCCGTTGGCAAGCCGCAGCAGGTCGCATACGAAGTACCCGTCAATATCGTTGGGGTGGTCCTTGTCTTCCGCGAACGACCCGTCAATGAAGATGTCGGATACGCCGACCTGCCAGAGCTGCCTGACCAGGATCTCCAGATTGTCCACAAGCCGCCGCCGCCACGGAACATCCCAGGCCGCGGGTGCGCCCTGCCCGGCAGGTCCCGCCACCAGCGGAGAGTCACGCAACTCGTCCAGCGTCAACTCGAATTCGCCAGGCGGCAAAAGCCCTTCGGGAGTGAATGGCGGTATTGTGGCCATCGGCATTCTAATACATATTAGTCAATATAGACATGAATGTCAAGTGCGGGCGAGCGGTTTTCACGGATCGGTCAGGTTCGGGGCCCACAGGCCTTCGCGCAGCTCGGGCGTCTGCCCGGAGGCGGGGAAGGTTTTTCCCACAGCCGAGCGCAACTGGGCGGACAGGTCCTTGACCGCGTCGGCGCAGTCGGGCTTGTCGGCCAGGTTGGTCAGCTCGCGCGGGTCGGCGTCGTGGTCGTAGAGTTCCCGCCCCTTCTCGCCGTTGTCCCATTCGGTGTATCGCCAACGCGGCGTGCGGATGGTGTAGCCGAAGAACCGTCCGCCGCGCTTGCCCCCGCCGCGAGAGACCTGGCTGACGGTCCAGCCCCGGCCCGGGGCGGCGGCGTCCTGGAGCATGGCGGCCAGGCTCTGGCCCTGGAGGTTCTTGGGGGCCTTCACGTTGCACAGTTCCGCCAGCGTGGGGTACAGGTCCACCAGGCCCACCGGCGCCTTGGCCACCTGGCCCCTGGCCTTGACGCCCGGGCCGGCGATGATCAGCGGCACGCGGGCGGACTCCTCGAAGATGCTCATCTTCTGCCACAGCCCGTGCTCGCCGAGGTGGTAGCCGTGGTCGCTGATGAAGACGACGATGGTGTTGTCGGCCAGGCCCAGGCGGTCCAGGGCGGCCAGCACGCGACCGACCTGGGCGTCCATGAACGAGACGCTGGCGAAGTAGGCCTGGACGCATTCGCGGCGGAGGTCGTCGGTGAGCTTGTCCTGCTCTCGCTTGTAGCTGCCCAGGGCTGGGGCGGGCAGGTCGGCCTGGTCCTCCTTGACGCCCTGGACGACGGGCATCTTGTCCTTGGGGTAGCGATCGAAATACGGCTTGGGAGAGACGTAGGGCGTGTGCGGGCGGTAGAACCCGACGGCCAGGAAGAACGGGCGGTCCTTCTGCCGGGCGCAGCGCTCGAGCACCCACTCGGCGTCGGCGGCGAGCAGGCCGTCGGTGTGGTACTGGTCGGGTTTGGGCGAGGCGTACCAGCTCAGCGTCCCGCCGAACTGCCCCGGCGTGAGGGAGAAGATGTGCGGCTCTTCCTCCATGCGGTCGCAGCCGGCTGGGTTGAGTTCCATCTCCCACGAGCCGGGGTCGTCGTGCCCGTTGGTGCCGATGGACTTGGGCACGTTGTAGTGGTAGAGCTTGCCGATGCGGGCGGCGAAGTACCCCTGGAGTCGGAAGGCCTGCGGCAGGCTGTGGTGCGAGGGGATGGTCTGGCGGAAGATCTGCGCGTTGGCCAGGATGCCCGTGCTGTTGGGGTACAGGCCGGTCAGCAGCGAGTTGCGGCTGGGCCCGCAGAGGGGGAACTGGCAGTAGGCCCGCTCGAACCGCACGCCGCGCTCGGCCAGGCGGTCGATGTTGGGCGACTTGACCAGCGGATGCCCGTAGCAGCCCAGCGAGTTGTTCAGATCGTCGGCCATGATGAACAGGACGTTGGGCCGGTCGGCGGCGCGGGCGGAAGAAGCGATCGCGGCCAGGAGGGCAAGAGGAACGAGACGGTTCATGGAAACTCCTTTGATTTTCGACCTGCCTGCCGGCAGGCAGGTTTCTGATTTTCGATATTCGATTGGTCGCTGGGTAGTATGAACGTTTGACGCCCGAAGGTAAAGTCCAGGGACCGGCTCCTGCGGGGAGGCCTTCCGTGGGCTCTCCCCGTGCACAGGTTCCGTAGTGGATCGAGCGTGGGAGAAGAGTCATGAGAACTCGACTCGTTGTGATCGGCGCGGCGGTCTTGATTGTCGCAGCCGTCTACCTGGGCTTCTTTCACAAGTGGTTACGGGCCCGAATCGAATCTGTCTCGCCGGATGGGATGTACAGGTACGAACTGGCCGAACGAAGCGACAAGTTCAATGTGGATGTGACCTTCGCGCTCTATCAAAGAGCCTCCGATTCGGATTGGGAACTGATGGAAGCCGGCAAGATCCCGACCGACAGCGCAGCCCCTTCGAACTGGAGTATCGACTGGCAGTACGATGACAAGCGTCGCACGACCGGGATCGTCCTGTTCGGCGACTATGGGAGCCCGCCCTTCGAGGGAACGGTCGTGTATCGCAAGAGCCTTGACCCGGGGGCCAAGCTACGCGGAGGGTCATGACTGCGCGAGGGCCTGCGAATCAGTGACCACACCCATAGGGCGTGCCCTGAGGAGCCCCCCCAAGGAGGCCATGCAGGAGAGGAAGCCCCCTGAGGGGGCATGAAGTATCCCCAGGGGATGAGCCGCAGGTGGATTCCGAAAGAGCCGCCTTGCACGAATCGAGTGCGTCTCGATCTTGATGGTCTGCGATCTTCCTCGATCGAGAGCCTCAGCCGCGACGGGACGAAGAAGCCCGAAGGGCTGACGGAGGGTAGCCGGGGGCGACCGAAGGGAGCCCCCGGTCGGCGCCCCCAAAGGTCCCAGCCCCGAAGGGGCGACGGAGAAGAACGAGTCGATCATGAGGCCGCCGCCATCTTCTCCCTCGCCCCTCTGGGGCTCTTCTGGTCGCCAACGCGTACCGGGGGCTCCGCTCGTATCGCCTTCGGCGATCCTCGCTGTACCCCCGGCTACTCTCCGCGGCCCCTTCGGGGCCGAATGCGCCAGCCGTGTGTTGGGATACTCGAAGGTCCTGCCGCATAGGCGACTCTGCCTGGGCGACCACCACCGAGCTTGCCTCGGTGGAGGCGTGATTTATGCCTAGACTCCGCTGCAGCGAACACGTCACCGCCGGGCTCGTCCCGGTGGGACGGCGATCCTCGGCCAGGCTGTCCGGCAAACGCCGCATCGCCGCTGATCGCCAGCGATATCCCCAGCCGGGGTGCCTGCCTCCGGCAGACAGGTCACGCTTCCACCGGGACAAGCCCGGTGGTGAGCTGCGTCTCCTGTCCAGGGGCTAGCTGTACATCATGCTCCCACCCGCACAAGGCGGGTGGTGAGCGGACACCCGCCAGGGCAGTCTGACAGCGAGCCAATTATCGGGCAGCCTCGACAATCGAGAATCGCAAACCTGCCTGCCGGCAGGCAGGTCGACAATCACTTCGGGGCCCACTGGACTTCCGGGTACTTGGCGGACCGGGCCAGGTCGATCCACTTCGCGTCGCCGTACACGCCGGCCTTGGAGAAGTCGAAGGGCTTGAAGCCGACCTTGGCGGCTGGGCTGTCCGGCTGGAGGCGGAAGTCGCGCTTGGCGGCGTCGACGAACCTGGGATCGGCGACGATCGAGCCGGCGTCGCGGCCGGACTTCTGCCATTCCTCGAAGCTCTTGCCCGCGGGCTTGACGGGCTGGCCGGCGTAGTCCCAGTAGAGGTTGCTCTTCATGACGTACTTGTCGTCCTTCCAGTTGCTGCTGAGCAAGTGGGCGTTGCCCTTGGAGGAATCGAAGCAGACGATGTTGTTCTCGAACGTGAAGGAGATATGCGGCTCCATCCGCGTCCGCTGGACCTGCCCTTCCATGCTGAAGGCCAGGATGTTGTTGCGGATGACGTTCTCCTTGCCGTAGTGCTGGTGGAAGCCGCCGGTCTTGGTGTTGTAGACGAGGTTGTTCTCCATGACGATGTGGCTGCTGCCCTCGTCGGTGTACAGGCCCCACCCGCCGTAGCTGTAGGAGTAGACGTCGTGGAAGATGTTGCCTCGGACGACCGTGCCCTCGGAGCTGCCCAGGGTGTAGATGCCGCCCATGTCGCTCAGCACGCCCCAGCCGAGATGGTGGATGTGGTTGTCCTCCAGGCGGTTGCGCTTGGCGACGCTTGGGGCGTAGCCCCACCGCCAGCCGATCGACACGCCGGTGTAGTAGAAGTCGGCGATCTCGTTGTGGGTGACGGCGTTGTCGCAACTGTGGCCGATCCACACGCCGATGGCGCAGCGGAACAGCCGCCCGCCGTGGCGGATGATGTTGTTGTCGACGGTGACGTGACTGGTGATCTCCTCGGGCTTGGGGTTGTTGTTGGCCCAGCCCTCGCCGATCTTCACGCCCCCGCCGCCCATCTCGTGGATGTGGGTGCGGACGACGCGGCAGTCGCGGCAGGCCTTGCGGAACCACACGCCGTAGCCGCCCAGTTGCGACAGCTCGCAGTCTTCGACGCTCACGTTGCGGGCGTGGTCGGCGGTGAAGGCGGCCTCGATGGACACCGCCGCCTGGCCGTCCGCGTAGCCCTTCTCGCGCAGGCTCACGCCGGTGTGCCGCAAGGCCAGGCCCTTGAACTGAAGGTGCTCGACGGGCTTGTCCGGCTGGCCCTGGATGCGGATGAGCATGTCGGCGACGGGGGCGACGACGTCGGCCTGCGTCATGTCCTCGCCCTCCAGCGGGATGTAGTGCAGGCTGCCCGATCGGTCCAGGAACCACTCGCCGGGCGCGTCCAGGGCGGCGCGGAGGTTCTCGACGTGGTATCGCTGGGCCTTCTCCCAGCGTCCGAAGGCCCAGTGGGCGCCGGTCTTGAGCAGCACGAGGTTCGCGGCTGGGTCGATCCGTTCGACGGGATGGATGGAGATGGACCACGAGTGGTAGGCGACGACGGCGGCGTCGGCCAGTTCCTCGCCCGAGAGGCCGGCCAGCGGCTTGATGTCTTCGGGCTTGGCCAGGAAGGCCCGGCTGCCGACGTCGACGGGTTTGCCGCCTGGCGTGAGGGGCATGGGTTTGGCCGGGCCGGCCATGCGGTGATAGAAGGCGTTGGGGCTGCGGGCCCGGGTGGCCCAGCGGCCGTTGACGTAGAGCTGCTCGAAGCGCCACTTTCCGTCGCGGGCCTCGGGGACGCTGGCCGCCCAGGCGAGCGCCTTGCGAGGGGCGAAGCGGGCAATGGGCAGGCCTCCGCTGATGACGGCCCGGCCGGGCTGGGCGGCCTGGTATACGATCGGCCCGGCGGCGGTCCCCCCGTCGGCGGGCGTGAAGACCAGGCCCTGGGCGAGACGGTAGGTCCCGTCGGCGATCAGGACGCGGACGCCCTGGGCGGCCTGTCCGGCGGCCTTCAGGTCCCGCACGAGCGCCTGCGCTCGGGTCAGGGAAGCGACGGGCCCGTCGGTCTTCTGCTGGTTGGGACGAGGGAGCTTGCCGGACCAGGCGTCCTGTCCGTCGGGTGAGACATGGATGACCGCCTGTCCCCACACCCCGGAGGCCGCGACGAGAACCACGCACGTAGCCGTCACAAACCGCAGAAAAGTCGTCATTTTGTATGACCTTTCATAAAGCCTGAAATTTTCCGGGGATAGAATTGATTTTGGGTGCATTTGCGCTTGTCTTTCTTGGACATTCGTTTAGAATCGTCTCAGTAGAAGCCTGCTCCATTCCCGCCCGGAGGCTCGCGGGCGGGCGGGGAGGAACGGCTCAGCACCGGGGAGATGCTATGGCTAACGACGCGGTTCGTGTCTTTCTTGCGGACGACCATGCAATGGTCCGCGAGGCGCTGGCGGCGCTGCTGGCAAAGAACGAGCAGTTTGAGATTGTGGGGCAGTGCGGGGACGGCCTGCAAGTGCTCCGGGCTGTGCGCCAAAGCCGCCCGGACGTGGTCGTGCTCGACATCACGATGCCGGGGCTCAACGGGCTGGACATCTGCCGCGACCTCTCCCGCAAGTGCAAGTTCGCCTCCGTGCTGATCCTGAGCATGCACGACAACGAGCAGTTCATCGCCCGGGCGCTGGAGCACGGGGCGTCGGGGTACCTGTTGAAGGGGGCGGCGGCAGCCCAGTTGACCGAGGCGGTGGCGGCGGTCGCCCGCGGCGACCTGTACCTCGGGCCGGGCATCCCCCGAAGCGTTCTCGAACGCCTGTCCAACGGAGAGGAAGACCCCTACGACCGCCTGACCAGCCGCGAGCGCCAGGTCCTGCAACTCATCGCCGAGGGGCGCACCAACCGCGCCATCGCCGACGAGCTGGGCCTGGCCGTCAAGACCGTCGACACCCACCGCATGCGCCTGATGCGCAAGCTCAACATCCACGACCAGACCACGCTGGTCAAGTTCGCCCTCAAGAAGGGGCTGGTGAGTCTGCAATAGAGTGGCCCGTGGTCAGTAGCCCGTAGCCAGTGGCCAGTTGGTCGCCGGACATGAAGATGCATATCTGTGGGCTGTCCAGCGACTCGGGGAAATGCGCCAGGGCAGGCCATCTTCAGCACCGGCAATAAGCACTTCTGAGCATCCGGTCACATCGGCGGGAACGGCTGATCGAGCATCCCCTTGAGCAGGGCCCATTCTTCGTCGAGGGCCTGCCTGGCCGCCTCGACGACCTGGTCGATGGGCACGGGGCGGACCTCTCCGGTGCGGCGGATCTTGAGTTCGAGCGTGCCGGTCTTGAGGCCCTTGGGCCCGGCGGTCAGGCGCAGGGGAAAGCCCAGCAGGTCGGCGTCGTTGAACTTCACGCCCGCCCGCTCGTTGCGGTCGTCGTAGAGGACCTCGACGCCGGCGGCCGCCAGCTTCTGGTACACGTCCTCGACGAGCTTCTCTTCTTCCTTTCCGGGCGAGACCAGGCTCACCAGGACCAGCTCGTAGGGCGCGACGCTGACGGGCCACTGGATGCCCGCCTCGTCGTGGTGCTCCTCGATGACGCTGGCCAGCACGCGGTCGCTGCCGGCGCCGTAGCAGCCCATGACGATGGGATGGCTGGCGCCTTTTTCGTCCAGGTAGGCGGCGCCCATGGCGGCGCTGTACTTGGTGCCGAGCTTGAAGATGTTGCCCACCTCGATGCCGCGGACGCTCCTCAGCGGCTGGCCGCACGCGTGGCAGGCGTGGCCCTCGGCCGCGGCGGCGATGTCGGCGACGACGGCGGCGGCGAACTCGCGCTGGTAGTTGGCGTTGCGGAGGTGGTAGTCGGCCTTGTTGGCCCCGCAGACGAAGTTGCTCATGGCGGGCACGAGGTCGTCGGCGATCACGATCGCGGCGCCCGCCTTCATGCCCACGGGCGAGCCGAAGCCGGGCTCGATGCCGGCGGCGCGGATCTCGCTGTCGTGGGCGGGCCGCAGGCCGCGGCACTTGAGGGCGTTGGCCAGCTTGGTCTCGTTGAGTTCCATGTCGCCGCGCAGGCAGGCGACGATCAGACGCTCCTGGGCCTGCTGGTCGTCGCCCTCGACCGCGAGCTTGCCCACCATGAAGACCGCCTTGACGATCTTCTCGGGCGAGACGGACAGGAAGGCGGCCAGGTCCTCGATGGACGCGCACCTGGGCGTGTGGACTTCCTCCAGCGCGGCCGGCGGATCGGCCTGGAGCTGGGGCTTGCGGAAGAGGGCGATCTGGCGGTTGGCCTTGTAGCCGCAGGCGTCGCAGAGCAGCAGCGTGTCCTCGCCGATGGGGCTGAGGGCCATGAACTCGTGGGCCATCGTTCCGCCCATCATGCCGGTGTCGCTGGCGACGGCGACGACCTCCAACCCGCACCGCCGGAACATGCGGTAGTAGGCCTCGTAGACGCGCGGGTAGTAGGCGTCCAGGTCGGCGAAGTCGCGGTGGAAGGAGTAGCCGTCCTTCATGGTGAACTCGCGGACGCGGATGAGGCCCGCGCGGGGGCGGGGCTCGTCGCGGAACTTGGTCTGGATCTGATAGACCATGAAGGGCAGGTCCCGGTAGGAGCGGACCATGGAGGCGGCCAGGTCGGTGACCGGCTCCTCGTGGGTCATGCCCAGGCACAGGTCGCGGTCGTTGCGGTCCTTGAGACGGGCCATGTCCGGCCCGATCGCGTACCACCGCCCGCTGCGCTGCCACAGTTCGGCCGGGTGCACGACGGGCATCTGCACCTCCTGCCCGTCGATGCGCTCCATCTCCTGGCGGAGGATGGCCTCGATCTTCCGCTTGGCCCGCAGGCCCAGCGGGAGGAACTCGAAGATCCCGGCCGCCACCTGGTGGACCAGGCCGGCCCGCAGAAGGAGCTGATGGCTGGGGGTGTCAGCCGCCGCGGGCACTTCCCGCAGGGTCTCAAAGAACAAGCGCGACATTCGCATAGATCACCTGTCTGATGTACCTTCGCTGCCGCCGCCGGGCCCCGCGGGCCGCGACGGAAAGGGGGCATTATAGCCTCCCCCCGCGGAACGGGAAAGCGGAGAACCCGGAGAAAGAGAAGGTCCGACAGAGGAACGTTCGGGTCGCGATGGCCAGGGAGGCGGCCTGGGGGTCCCTGTTCCCCGATCATCGGGAACCGGACGTCCGCCCGTTGAGCCCTCTCGCCCGGCGCGCATGACAAGGCCCCCGCGGTCCGGAAGCCGCGGGGGCCGTGCAAGAAGACGATGTTCGGTTGCTCACGCCACCAGTGCGTCGCGGTTCATGACCTTGTGCATCTTCTGGAGCGCCCGGTTGAGCAGTTGGCGGACGCGCTCGGTGCTCAGGTCGACGGTTCGGGAGATCTCCACAAGCGTTCGCCCCTTGCCGCGCGTGACGAGGGCGAATCGTTCCATGACGATCTGCTGCTCGAGCTTGGTCAGGTCCGCCTGGTTCCGGGTGAAGATGTCCCGCACCCATTCGACGGAGTCCTCCCACTCTCCCTCGCGGGTCTGGCTGTCGATGTCCGGCTGCTCCAGTCCGGGCTCGATGTTGGCCGGGAAGTGCTGGCGGTAGGTGTGCGACTTTCGGGCCAGGCGATGGAAGCTCTTGAGGATGGCGCTGCACGCGTAGGTGGAGAACTTGTAGCCGCGGGAGACGTCGAACTTGTCCAGGCAGCGGAGGATGGCCATGTTGCCTTCGGAGATCAACTCCTCGAACTCGACGCCGGGGATCTGCACGCGCTTGGCCATCGCGGGCACCAGGCCCATGTTGGACTGGACAAGGTCGGCCTGGGCCTGCAACACCCGGGCGTGCCATCGCTCGATCCGGGCGGTGAGGCCGCCGTCGCGACCGGAGCGGCGGCGCTCCATCAGCTTGGCGGTCCGCCAGCGGGCGTAGTTGTAGCGGAGAAACAGCCGTCGCTCGTCCGCCGCCGACAGCACGCGCGGCGAGGGCAGGTCGGCCAGGAGTCTGTCGCCGAGCATCCGGATGAAGTCCACCCACTTCGGCACGACCGGGTCGGGACCGTCGGCGGGGAAGTATTTCCGTTCGGCCTGGGGCAGGACGAACGAGGCGTCGTAGACATAGTTCATGCCCGACCGGAGAAACTCCCTCAGCGGCGGCGGGAGGGTGTTTTCGTGTCCGGTTTTGATCTGGCCTGCACGCGTATTGTCCATGCCGCTTTCTCCTCGACTTGCTTCAGGCCCGCGACGTCCATCTTTTTCCCCGTCCGACATGGCGGCTGTCGCGCCGCACGAACCTGTTCATCATTACGGTTTCTATCCTAGGCTTTGGACGGACAGAAACCATCGGGCATCTGACCTGATTTGCCGTACGCGTTTTCCTAGGCAATAATAGGGGAAACCCCTATGCCCCGCGCCGCTAATACACCACCCGCCCTGACAGAACGAACCGCCTGCGACAAACGAACCGCCTGCGGTGTCGTGCCACAGCGATTATGTCACCCCTTCGCCACAGCGATTATGTCATCCCTGTGCCTGGGGTCTTATACCAAGAGTCGATCCTTGCGTCGTGCGATTTTCTGGATTTCGAGCTGGCC
>JAKJER010000040.1 GCA_022705325.1 Planctomycetota bacterium
CCGGTAGCGGATATCATGGCACTATTCAAGGGCCGACGCATGGTAACGTTCGGGGACAAACCGCGTCGCTGCCGCAACTCCGGTACGACAGCCGTCTCGGCTGTCGCTTCTGGTACGATAGGCGTCTCGGCCTTAAAGGCTGTCTCGCCTGTCCTCTCTCGCGTCGAGACCATCGCCGCCTCGGCCAGCCCCAGCTCGTCCGACATCTACGCCCAGTACACCTATCTGGGCGCCTCGACCATCGTCCAGGTCGATCACCCCGCCGTCGACGGCGGACTGACCCTCGCGTACGTCGAGTACGACCAGTACGATGTGCCCACCCATTCCGGCTGGGACCGCTTCGGACGCGTCGTCCAGCAGACCTGGACGGTCGACGGGTCGGCCGTGGACTCCTACGCCTACGGCTACGACCTGAACTCCAACCGCCTCTACCGCGAGAACCTCCAGACCTCGAACTTCGACGAGCTGTACGAATACGACGACTTGAACCGCCTGATCGACATGGGCCGCGGCAACCTGGACCAGAGCAAGCTCTTCCTGAGCAACACGGGCTACAGCCAGACCTGGACCCTCGACCAGCTCGGCAACTGGACCGGCCTCCAGCAGGACGACGACGGCGACGGCCAGGACCAGGCCTGGTCCCAGACCCGCACCCACAACGCCGTCAACGAGATCACCGACATCACCGACTCGCGCGGCTGGATCGACCCGACCTACGACGAGGCCGGCAACATGATCTCCGGCCCCACGCCCGGCGACGAGGACGCCCGCCAGCACTACACCTACGACGCCTGGAACCGCATGACCGGCGTCTACGACGACGACGCCCAGGACCCCGGCAACCCCGGCACGCAGATCATGACCTACACGTACGATGGCCTGAACCGATTGGCCGTCTCGCACGACAACTTCTACTACCACTTCTACTACAACGAGCAGTGGCAGACGCTGGAGGTCCGCCGCAACAACCCGGCCGACGGCGACCCCGAGCGGCAATACGTCTGGGACATCCGCTACATCGACGCCCCCGTGGTGCGGTTCTTCGACGGCAACCTGGACGGCGACTACGCAGACGAGGACGATAACGTCCTCTACTACTGCAACGACGCCAACATGAACGTGACGGCCCTGGTCGACGCCTCCGACGGCAGCGTCGTCGAGCGCTACGCCTACACGGCCTACGGCCAGCCCATCGTTCTGAACCCGGACACTTGGGCCGAGCGACAGAACGGCTCGGTCTACAAGAACTGGCGCCTCTTCGCCGGCTACCGCTTCGACGACGAGACCGGCCTGTACCTCGTCCGCAACCGCGTCTACCAGGCGGAACTGGGACGGTGGGCGCAAAGGGATCCTGTGCGAGCGGGTTTAAACTCTTATGAATACGCCACTTCTAATGCCCTGCGGGCAACAGATCCTCTGGGACTAGATCCCACGATTGAACTGGCTCCTTGGTATGATCGCTCGAAGGATCCCACCAAGGCCGAATTCTGGGATGCGCTCTATATGAATAATGTCGAGACTATATCGAATGAACAACAATACGGCTGGATTGGGCCATTTAATCTGCCTGGCATGCGCATTCCGCATGGAAGTCTGAACTTGTACACGAGGACAATGTTTGAGGCCATTGCGCTGGATCAACTCGTGGATACACCCCAATGGCTGACCATTCCAGACCATTTAATCGTCGCATTGAACGTGGCGTGGACACGAACGGTTTCTACTGCTCACGAACATAGCGGAGCTCTTTCCTACGACACCAAAACGCGCGAGATCTTTGTGTGGGGGCCCTTCGAGGGAACCCGCGGAGGTACACGTCAGTACCACAAGATCGTCGCGAGAGGCGAGGCGTTTGGGTTCTACCATACGCATGTTCCCTCCGAGACTATTATCGGTTTCTTCTCGGGGGGGGACGTAATCTCGTTCTTGCACAACCGATACGTGCGCATTATGTTCGCACGAAGTTGCGACGATTTATGGGCCTTGGTCAAGACGCATCGTTTTCCCTTGGCAATGCCAAACCGCAACACAATCATTGATGTCACGACACAGAACCCTGTAGATATGGAGTTTTGGCAGGTACATGACAAGACAAAGCCCATTCCGGGTATGTATCCTTTTGGTAGCCTTGAGGATAAGCAAGCTTGGGCGGACTATGAAAGACGCGCTGTTGAAGCTCTGGCCCACGACGCTGCTGACTGGAACTTTGGGCTTTATAGGATATCGGATCTTGGAGGCGGATATCTGTCGGGAGGTAGCATGCTCCGTAAGGTGCTATCGAAGTAATTGCCGGTGAGCTTATGAGACTTATCGAGTACTTGTGTATGTTGTCACTCTGTGTGTCTTGTAGCTGCAGAGAAGCGCACGACAGAAGTCCCCCTGCGTCCGCCTCTGGAGGGCACAGAGTACTCAGGTTGTGGACTGACGTAGGTTGCGTTGCCCTTAGCAGCGAAGGCGTTGTCGGGTGGTCGTTTGATGACGAGCAAGATATGAGATGGTGGGTGTTATTGCCTGCGCCACAGGAACAGGTCGTGAAGTTGATGAACCTGATTGAGGAACACAGTGGGCACGCGAATGATGCGGACGATGCTGTTGGCATACTTGCGCCAGTCGCCGGGAAGAAGAACGACAATGTTCTGTGGGCTGATAGCCAATATACCAAGACACTCATCCCTACCCTCATTACCGTGACGCGGGTGGAACTTGCTAAGGCTGTCCATGCGAAAGCAAAGGCCGGTTGGTTGCAACGAGACGGGAACCCACAGGATGCGACACGCAGTTATGCGTACGCTTTACGGTATCTGCACGAGTGGATGAGGCGTAATCCTGGTGCAGAATGTTATGACGGGGATTTACTAGTGGCATTGGGCTGCGACCAAGAGTGGGGCGCTTACGATCAGTTGTGGAATACAATCACCGATGGACAGTTGCTGGTCCGAGAGGAGGTCGGTGGTATAGTTGTCGAGTTTGTCTCCGGCATCGGTGACAATATCGTTGATGGCAAGGATCTTGCGAATGGAGAGCCTTTCTCAGTGTCACCGCGTGCGCGAGAACTGATACGGGGCGAGCTTGTGACATGTAGATCGGAGTCTCGGTTGCGTATTCGCAGGCTACTGCTCTCGGGAGGAGGCGTTATTGGGCATGAATTCAGGCACAGATAGTGACATTGGGGAATTCAGGGAATTCAGGGAATTCAGGGACAGATACCTTGGAATTTTGGGAATTCAGGAATTCAGGGACGGAATTCAGGAATTCAGGGACAGATACCTTAATTCGGGATACGGGGGATACGGGATACGGGGGATACGGGGATACGGGGGATACGGGGACAGATACCATGATTCAGCTTGACAGGCTCATTTGGAACGCGTAGGGTACGGATCATGCCACGAATCGCACGAGTTGTCGTGCCGGCCGGTGGCCTCCCTAAGATAGGATGAGAATTCGTGGCACCCTCAAGCCGTAGCCCCGCAGGGGCGAAGGCTTGGGGGTGTGGACGGCGCCTGGTCGTTCAGAAGGATGGCGATTCCAGGCGCATGTGCAATGGGACCGGATCTGGGGCTTGCGAAGCGACTACAATCGTGGTAGGTTCATGGCCATGCAAGACGGGGAGACTGTCCGAAAGAGATGTCAGCGGTGGAACACGGCGTGGCAGGCCCACGGGTTGACGTTCTCCTGTTATCGCCGCCAGGCCTTCCTCGCAAAGGACCGCACGCGCGGGTATCTGGCCGACGCAGTGAACCGTGCCAGGGAAACCCACGGGTTTCACGTCTGGGCGTACGTCTTCATGCCCGAGCACGTCCACCTGCTCCTCTGGCCGGCCAAGGAGAAGTACTCCATGTCGCTCATCCTGCAGTCGGTCAAGCAGTCAGCCTCGCGACGGGCCGTGGCGTGGCTGCGTGCTAATGATCCGGCGGGATTGCGGCTTCTGGCGACCGGGCAACGGGACCGCCCGTGGCAGTTCTGGCAGGACGGGGGCGGGCACGACCGCAACATCCGCAACGCCAAGGCGCTTCGGGACTTCTTCACCTACATCCACTACAACCCGGTCAAGCGCGGCCTGGTGGCCCAGCCCGAGGATTGGCAGTGGAGCAGCGCCCGCGACTGGAACGGCTTGGCCGCCGGTCCGATTCCGATTGATAAACAGTCGTTCATCGATTCGGCGATGTGAGACAGCATGATGAGAAGGTGCCGCCATGAACAGGGATGCCACGCACAGGTTCGGCCGCCGGCCGCACCCCCAAGCCCGGGCCGGACGGGAACAGCATCCGTCCGGCCCGGGCTTGAGGGTGGCACGAATCGGTTCTCGTCTTTGGGGAGGCCACCGGCCGAATCATAGAAGCAGCAAGAATCGGGAATCCGGCGAATTCGGTGCGAATCGAGGACAGTGGGAAGAAGTGAAGCCGTGATAGCATGGCTGGATCGACCCGACTGTAGTGGTCCAGCGAGCTTCGTGCGGGACATGTTCGGCAACTGTGGGCGGTCGTTGAGGACCGTCGAAGGCAGAGATTGACAATCGAAGAGGCAAGACGTGGGCCGAGGGCCGACGTACTCGGACAGCAAGCAGCGCCATGAATGCTGGAGGCATCAGAATTGCCACGGTCCCGGGGCCAGCCAGCGTTGGGGCATCGGCAGGCCGGCAGCCAGATGCGACAGAATCGGTTCGAGAAAGGCGGCCACGCCAGCGACGGCTGCGGCGAATTCATCGGGCATACCTTCCGGCCTCGACCGGCGCATGAATGCCTTCCACTGCGTCTGCTTGGCTTCAAGCCGCGCGAAGTCGGCCGTGAAGGCGCTCGGCTGCTGTGGGATAGCCGTCTGGCGGCGGTGAAACGTGTTGATGATGGCTTCCGCCAGCAGTGGCCCTTCAAAGTCGAAGTGTCGCGAGAGAAACCACAAATCGGCGAAATCCTTCATCCGGCTGTTGGCCTCTCCCAGGGTCACCATCGCTTCGAGCTTTTCGGAAACCACGGTTTCGCGGGGATACATTCGAATGGTGGGGGCCGGAGTGTCCAGCAAGGCGGGAAACTCCGCTGCCTGGGGCGCCGGCGTAATCACGTCACCGAATCCGACGTCAACGACGAGTGGAATGCGGGCGTTGCCAAGCCTGCTCTCCATCCGTACGCGGACGCCTTCATACTGCATGTCCTCACGGATTACGTCGGCGATGACGGACTCGGGCATATAGATCATCCCGTCGGGCGTGGCCACGGAAGCCGCCGCAATCTCGCGGAATACCCGCACCAGTTCTTCAGGGGAGTTGTTTCCGAGGCCAAGCAGGTCCAAGTCCTGCGTCGCGCGGTACTGTTGATTCGACCAGACCGCCAGCAGCATTGCGCCCTTAAGGATGAAGCGGTCGGAGAATCCCGACTGGCCAATCCGAAAAAGAAGACGCTCCAGGCTGTACCGCACCAAGAGGCGGTTGTAGTCCTGAGCGGTCTGGCGGGCCAGGTTCAGCAGCCGTTGGCGTACGGACTGGGCCAGGTTGGCGCTGTCGTTGATCATGCGATCAGGGCCTCAAGGTACGGCCGCATGACTTCACCCACGCGGCATTTTCGGGCAACATCGGAGATATGGCCAATCGTGACGCCATACTGTTTGCGGTGTGTGACCACCTCGCGAAGGGCTTCTACGGCCACGTCAACGCCCACCTTGTTGCGGAAGCGGAAGCAGTCGATGAGCGTCTTGGCAATGCTGTAGACGCGAACCACGCCACCGCCAGTTCGATGCTCTTCGATCTCTTCGCGGTACATGCGATCCGTCAGGTAGGTCAGCTCGATTGGTGGGTATTCGACGCGGGGCTTGGCGGCTTTGGAGGGGATGGCCAACCAGACCTTGTGCGGCAGTTGCATTCCAATCCCGTGGAACCGCAGGGCCGACAGCAGGCATACCACGCCCTGAGGCACCCGCTTGCAGGCCTCGATGAGCGTCTGGTTCGTCGTGGGCTCAGCATCGGCCAGTCCGTACAGCCCCCGCCCCGCGCGGACCAGAAGGCCCTTGCGGCACAGACGGCGGATGTCTTCCGGATGCACTCCAATGCCGGCCACATCCCGGGGCCGGAACGGGCCGTGCTCTCGGGCATACTTGAGAGCCTTCTGCTGGTTTTCGCTGGTTCTAGTCATAGCGTGATATTATATCGGTACTTGAAGTTAAGTACCATGAGTTTATCACGCAGGCAAAACGTGACGGTTTCTCGGTAGTTGCCAAGAAATACCGCAGTTTCTATCCAACGACATCGTCGGTACGCCAAGAGAATATAGCTTGCTTATCTTGCGGCGGGCACGTCACTGATTCCGGCACCGAGGGTGTTGACGTGGCCGTATCTGTTTGTAAACTTGGTGGTTGCGGAGGCTCGCCCGCGGCTTTGTAAAGCGGCGGCTGTGGGTTCGATTCCCTCCGCTGGCTGTATCCTCATCGCAATCGAACGGGGCTCGCCGGGCAGCCAAAGGCGAAACCAGGTTTGTACCGTGTAGTTCCCCCCCTCCTGAGCCAGAGTCACGCCCTGCCGTGAGTGTCTCAGGAAGGGCCAGGCCTGCGGTCGTCAGGGCGTTTGGGCGATCTGGCGCAGGCACCACAGGAGGATCTTCTTTTCGCGCTGCGTCGGCGCGCGGTCGGCGGCGGCCTGCACGGCCGCGCGGGCGCCGGCGGCGGAGGAACCCATGTAGCCCAGGGCGACCGCGGCCCGCTCGCGCATGACGATGTCCGCGCTGGACAGGTGAGGCACGAGGATCGAGCGAGACTCCTGCGGCGCGCAGCAGAGCAGGCGGTAGCCCCAGACGGGGACGCTGCCGGCTGAGCCGTCCATGATCCCGCCCGCCAGCGCCCGCGCGTGGCGGGCCAGTCGGGGCCCGAGTTCTCGGAAGTAGCACTCGTAGATCAGGCGGGCGATGTCGGGTCCGCCGTCGCCCATCATGCCCATGGGCGGGCCGCCAGGTCCGCGCCCGAACCCGCCGCCGCCCTGCCACGGGAAGGTCGCCTGGCCGCGGATGGCCCACAACGTGGCCGACGGAAGCACGGGGTTCTTGATCCGCGTCGAGCGGATCACCGGCTCGGCGTCGGCTGCCAGCGGGCCCAGCAGCGACAGGTAGATCATGATGTTGTAGCCCTCGACCTCGGTGGCCTTGGGCAGGGCCTGCATCAGGAACTCCACGGCGGGCTTGGCCTGCTCGGTGCCGATCTGGGCCATCGCCCGCACGGCCGCCCAGCGGACGGTGGGCGTCTGCGCCTGGAGCATCCGGGTCAGGCGCGGCAAGGCGGGGGCGGCGGCCGGGCCGACACGACCCAGCGCGTCGGCGACGTCGATGGTCCACTCGGGGCGGTCCAGCAGCGGCATGAGGGCGGCGACCGCCCGCGACGCCGCCGGACCCATCAGCGTGATCGCCTGGAGGGCGGAGACGCGCACGCCCTCGTCGTCGTCGCCGAGCAGGGCCGCCAGCTTGTCCGCCAGCGGCTCGGCGCCCCCGCAGGCCAGCCCCGCCTGCCTGGCCGCCGAGCGGCGGACGACCGGGTCGGCGCTGTCCATGCCTTCGCGGAGGACGCGCAGCGGGCGCTCGGGCGACGAGCCCAGCCGCAGCAGGACCGACGACGACGCCAGCCGCACGCGCGGCGACGCATCGCCCAGCAGCCCCGCCAGAACCTCCCGCGCGGGCGCCGCCTGGTCGCCCAGCCACCGCAAGTCCTCGGCCGCCTGGGCCCTCACGTCCGCGTCGGGCGATTCCAACCGCTCCGTCAGGGCCGGCAGGTCCTCCGGGCCGACCGGGCCCGGGCCGATCAGTCCCGCCGAGGCTGCCGCCATCGCCGTCGACGGCATCCGCAGGCTCATGCGAACCCGCTGGACCTTGATCAGCCCCGGGATGTTCATGCGATTCAGGGCCAGGTCGAAGCTGGCAGCCTCGTCGTTGGCCCCGTGCGCCGCCGCCGTCAGCACCACTTGCCGCCCGGCGAGCATCGTCTCGACGCCCTCGATCAGACGCGACAGCGCCCCGTAGTACGCCAGCGGCAGGTCGGGGCGGTCGGCGCCCAGTTTGTACCAGCCGCCCGTCGGGCCGTGAACCTGGTACCACCCCTCGCCCATGCAGACCAGGACCGAGCTGTCCGAGACGAACGCCACGGCCCGGGCCCCGACCGCGGCCCACTGAAGGATCGGCCGGGGGATCGACTCCCGCCCGGCCGCCACCTGCTGACGCATCACCGCCGAGGACAACTCGCCCTTGAGGGCCCGCACTTCCTTCACGGCCAGGGCCTTGTTGTCGCGATTGAACGCGGTCACCTCGACCACGGCGATCCGTCGGGAGTCGGAGATGATCTTGGCCAGCGTGGGGGCCAGGTCGATGTACCCGTGCGCCCGGGATGGGGCGATCAGGGCGAACGAGACCAACAAGGCCGGGAACGTCACTCGTCGAACCGCCAAACCGAGCATAGAGAACTCCATCTCGTCGGGAAGGGCCGCGGGGACACGCGTCCAAAGCGGGCAGCCGCACGGCCAGCCTTCAGAAGCCAAGCGCGTCAGTCGAGGTAGCCCAGGGAAACCAGAGCAGCCTCCTGATCGGGCGTGAGCAGATCGAGCAGGTCCTTCTGGGCATCGAGCAGGGCTGCCTGCGTCTTGGCCCGCAGGGCCCGCAGCGCGGTGAGCTTTTCACGGATCTGCTGTTCGGTGGCCTTCGGGTCGGACAGCACCGCCTGCAATTCAGCCGCCGCCTGCATCCACTCTCTCGAGGGCCCGCCCATGAACGGGGGCGGGCCGCCAGGTCCGCGCCCGAACCCGCCGCGCCGCATCGCCGGCTGGGTCGCCGCCCCCGCCGGCCGCGTCGTCGGACCGGCGAAGCGATCGGCCCGCAACGAGGCTGGCCCATCGGGCGGCCCGAAACCGTCGGGCGGTCCAAAGCCATCGGGAGGCGGGCCAGGCGGGAAGCCGCCCGGCGGGCCGAACCCGTCCGGCGGAGGGCCGAACCCACCCGGGGGCGGGCCGAACCGTCCGCCTCCGCCCGGTCCGAAGCCTGACGCGCGATCCGACGGACCGCGGAAACTGTCGTTTCCAGGTGGACCGCCCGGTCCGCCCGGCCCGCGCCCGCGGTCTCGTTCGCGATCGTCACGTCCCGCCCAGACGGCCAGGCTGGCCTCCCCGTCCAGCGCCGCCTCGGCTGCCATCTTCGCCATCGCGACCTTGCGCACCATCGGGCCGATCACCTTCCACTCTTCGTCGCTGGAGCGAATGTCGGTCTTGACCTGTTCGAGCCCGAACGGATCGCCGCCCATAAACCCGCCCGGCCGGCGCTGGCCGAAGGTTCGGTCGGGTCCGTCTGGTCGCGCGGCGTCGCCGGCCTGCGACGGGCGTCGCGGCGCGGGATCGTCCCACGGCATGTCCGCCTGCCCCAGCACCAATACCCCCGCCGCTGTCACCAATCCCAGGAACAGGATCAACACTCTGTCCAGCATGGTCGAACTCCTTCGCCCGCGCACCAGAGTCGCGGGCCCGGCGGCGCCCGCTACGCCCGGCGAGGCCGCACATATAGACCTTGCCGCTGGCGGCCGATGCGTTTAGTCGCGCCCGAGATTGCCTCGAAACGCCCCCCTGCGCCGCCGGACCGCACGACCCGGATCGATATCCCTAACATCATCCGAATTTCGCTTGCGTTGGCGCCGCCGGGATTGGCATGATGGCGGGATGGATGCACGGACGTTCATACGCGAGATCACGGCCGGGCGAAACTACCAGGGACAGGTCGTCCACGTGCGGGCGATCGACCCGCGCGAGCCGAGATACGCCGAGCCCAAGGCGCCCGTCGCCGACGGTCTGCGCTCGCTCCTGCGCCGCCAGAACATCCACCGCCTCTACGTTCACCAGGCGCGGGCGGTGGACCTGGCGACGGAGGGCAAGGACTTCGTCGTGGTCACGGGGACGGCCTCGGGCAAGACGCTGTGCTACAACCTGCCCGTCGTGCAGACCCTGCTGAGCGAGCCGGCCGCCCGGGCGCTGTACCTCTTTCCGACCAAGGCACTCACGCAGGACCAGTTCGCCGGGCTCCAGCGGTGGAGCCAGGAAGAGGAGCTGATCAACGTCCTGCGGCCGGCGGTGTATGACGGCGACACCCCTTCGCACAACCGCAGCGCGGTGCGGGCGCGGGCGTCGGTGGTGCTGACCAACCCGGACATGCTCCACGTCGGCATGTTGCCGTACCACGGCAAGTGGCACGAGTTCCTGCGCAGCCTGCGATACGTCGTGATCGACGAGCTGCACACGTACCGGGGGATCTTTGGCAGCCACGTGGCGTGCGTGCTGCGGCGGCTGTTGCGGCTGTGCGAGCACTACGGCTCGCGCCCGCAGGTGATCGCCAGTTCCGCCACCATCGCCAACCCCGTCGAGCTGGCGGCCAGCCTGACCGGGCGGCGGGCCGAACTGGTGGACGACGACGGCAGCGGGCGCGGGCGAAAGTACTTCGTCCTGTGGAACCCGCCCTTCCTGGCCGGCGACAACGTGAGCCGTCGCTCCGCCAACGTGGAGGCGGTCGAATTGCTGGCCGAACTGGTGCGGCGGCGGACGCAGACGATCGTCTTCGCCAAGAGCCGCGTGGCGGCTGAACTCATCTACACCTACGCCAGGCGCCAGCTCGACGGCCAGGGCGATCTGGCCGAGCGGATCCGCCCGTATCGCGGCGGGTACCTGCCCGGCGAGCGGCGCGAGATCGAGCAGGAACTGTTTTCGGGGCGGCTGCTGGCGGTGTCGGCCACCACCGCCCTGGAACTGGGCATCGACGTGGGCGGGATGGACGCCGCCGTGCTGGTGGGCTTCCCGGGGACGATCTGCTCGACCTGGCAGCAGGCCGGGCGGGCCGGGCGATCCAGCCAGGACAGCCTGGTCATCCTGGTGGGCTACAACGAGCCGGTCGACCAGTACCTGATGCGCCACCCGGAGTACCTGTTCGCGGCCTCGCACGAGCACGCGGTGATCGACCCGTCGAACCCGCACATCCTGGCCTCGCAGCTCGCCTGCGCGTGCTTCGAGAAGCCGCTCTCGCCCGCCGACCGCGAGTGGTTCGGACCGGTCGCGATGGAGGTGGCCGAGATCGCCCGCGAGGAAGGCGAGATGAAGGCGATCGACCAGCGGTACTACTGGTCGAAGGCGGACCTGCCCCACCGCCGCGTGAGCCTGCGGATGATGTCCAACGACACCTACGCCATCAGCGACCTCTCGCAGGCGGGCAAGGTGATCGGCAACGTGGACTCGATCTCCGCGCCCGAGCTGGTCTACCCCAACGCGGTCTACCTCCACGAGGGGCGCGGCTATCTCGTCCGCGAGCTGGACAGCCAGGCCAAGGTCGCCCGGGTCGAGCCGGCCGACGTGGACTACTACACCCAGCCCGTGCTGGCCAGCTCGTGCCGCCTGGGCGAGCCCACGCAGACGGGGCAACTGCTGGACGGAGAGACGTTCTTCGGACCGGCCGACGTGACCTGGCAGACGACGGCGTTCCGCAAGGTCAAGTACTACACGATGGAGCTGGTGGGCCAGAGCGATCTGGACCTGCCCGCCCAGACGCTGTCGACGACGGCGACGTGGTGGACGGCGAGCGAGGCGATGCTGGCCGAACTGGGCAAGAAGGGCCACAATCCCATCGAGGCGTTGATGGGCGTGCGGAACCTGATGCTGGCGGCCCTGCCGTCGCTGGCGATGTGCGACCGGCGCGACATCAGCGGCATGGTGGACTCGGCCAACCTGGGCAAGCCCGCGGTGATGGTGTACGACCGCTACCCGGGCGGGCTGGGCTTCGCCCTGCAGGGCTTCGAGCTGATGGGCCAGTGGCTGGAGATGGCCCAGCGGATCGTGGCCGAGTGCCTCTGCCAGACGGGCTGCCCGAGTTGCGTGGGCCTGCCCAACCTCCGCCCGCCCATTCACCACGACCCGGACGTGTGCGGGTCCATGCCCGTACCGGACAAGCAGGCCACGCTGCTGCTGCTGAAGATGCTCCAGGCGGCCTGGGGCGGTTGAGGCGGCGGGGTCTGGCGGACCGGCTGCGCGGGCTTGCGGACATAGTGCTTGCCCCGCGACGCCGACGGACATATATGTATGCAGGTCGGTTGGTGATCGCTGGGGTTCGGCGGTCGCCGGGATGGTGCGTCGGCTTCTTTGGAAGGAGAAGGGCGATGAATAGACAGCCTCAAAGCGTGAAGCGGATTACACGGCGCGGTTTCATGGGCGGGGCGGCGGCGCTGGCGGGCATCAGCATCGTCCCGCGCCATGTCCTGGGCGGGCGGGGAACCGTGCCCCCCAGCGAGAAGATGAACATCGGCGGCGTCGGCGTGGGCGGCATGCAGGGCGGCAACGACGTCCGCAGCGTCGGCGGCGGCGAGAACATCTACGCGCTGTGCGACGTGGACGCCAACCATCTGGCCAAGATCGCCCCGAAGTTCCCGGCCGCCAAGCACTACCGCGATTTCCGCGAGATGCTGGACAAGGAGCACAAGAACCTCGACGGCATCACCGTGACGATCCCCGATCACATGCACGCCACGGTGGCGCTGTGGGCCATGGAGCGCGGCATCGGCGTGTACTGCCAGAAGCCCCTCACCCAGTCGGTCTGGGAAGCCCGCCTGCTGACCAAGGCCGCCCAGAAGTACAAGGTGCCCACCCAGATGGGCAACCAGGGCTACTCCTCCGAGGCCACCCGCGTCGCCTGCGAGATCATCTGGAAGGGCGACATCGGCGACGTCACCGAGGTGCACTCCTGGTGCGGCGGCGGCTTCGCGCGCGGCATCACCAAGTGGCCCGACGTCGAACCCGTCCCCGATACGCTCAACTGGGACCTCTGGACCGGGCGCGCCGCCGAGCACACCTACAGCTCCAAGATACACCCCATCAACTGGCGCGGGTTCCTGGACTACGGCACGCAGATGATCGGCGACTGGGGCATCCACATGCTCGGCCCGGCCAACTGGGGCCTCCAACTCGGCAGCCCCACCAGCGTCGAGTGCACCGCGGTGGAGGGCGTCAACCCCGTCACGTACCCCAGCTACGTCTGCAAGATGGAGTTCCCCGAGCGCCCGAACAAGTTCGTCCCCGCCGGGAAGATGCCTCCGGTGACCCTGTACTGGTACGAAGGCAGCATGGTCAAGAACTTCAAGCCGCCGCAGGGCCTGACCTCGCAAGACCTCAAGGGCGTCAACGAGCTGTTCGTCGGCACCAAGGGGTTCCTGGGCACGGGCGGCCGGGGCGAGAGCGTGCGCCTGGTGCCGGAGTCGGCGATGAAGGGCTACAAGAAACCCGCCGCCGTGATCAAGCGCTCGCCGGGCCACTACCAGGACTGGATCCGCTCGTGCAAGGGCGGTGACCCAGCCTGCTCCAACTTCACCATCGCCGGCCCCTACGCCGAGTGGATGCTGCTGGGCGCCATCTGCTGGCGGTTCCCCAACGAGAAGCTCCTGTGGGACGGCCAGAACCTGCGATTCACCAACAGCGAGAAGGCCAACGAGTTCGTGAAGCCCAAGTTCCGCAAGGGCTGGGAACTCAAGGACATCACCCTGTAAAGACGCCAAGCCGCCCGGGACAGTCCTTCATCCGGCGGCATGGGCCAAGTTCCACCCACGGTGCCACCTTCGAGCAAACCTCGCCGGCGGCACCGCTTGCATGAGTCCTTGAGAAGGACACCTAGCGAGCAGATCGAGTTGAATCCGGATGCTGAGCTTGTCGACGTACTTCCTGAGTCGAACGAATTTGAAAGGTCAGGAGATCGTCAAGCCATGCCCCTTACCGCAATTTACCTCTTCATCGCGTGGCTAGTCGGAGTAGCGGAGAGAACGCTGGATGCTATCCCATGAAACGCCTTCCTATGGTTCGCAAGACCAAGACTCCCGCAGGTGTTACCTGCCCATCCTCAGCGATGATTCCGGCGTGTCGTAGGCGCGATCGGACTTCGTCGGGCAATTCTTCAAGCACATGACGAGAGCGCATTCGGACTACTTCGTATGGTGCGTCATTCATCAGAAGGTGGCGCATCTCGGGATGCCGGAAGAGGGTGCGCACGAATCTCGGGGATAGCTCTTCCACTCCCTCCAACATCTCCTGTTCCATGCCGCGCAACTGCATTTGGAGTCGGTCGCGATCCTCTTCGAGTTTCCGGATGTTCGATTCCGCTTCCGCCCGCTTCTGCTCAAGCTCTTCCATTTTCTCCATGAATTCTCGGCGTTCGTTCTCGTGCTGATAGGCACGCTGGGAGAGTTCACGGAAGAGGTTCTATCGTTCCTTGAGTACGTTCTGTAAACTCTCTTTTACCTCCTCTTCCTTGCCTTTGGTTTCTGCTACCTTCTTTTCGATCTCCCCGGGCGATCTGGTAATGCCTTCGAACTGTGACTGTATACGACCATATCCCTCATCCAGATGCTTGAGCCGCTCACCGAACCGTTCTTCGATTCGCCCAAGTATCTCCGAAGTCTTCTGCGTGAAGTTGTAGATGTTGTCGTAGAACTGATTGCTAGAATCCGTTGTCTTGAAATAAAAGGCCACTGACATCCCGATCGCGAACAAAGCCAAGATCATTGCTAGCAAGTCAGAGAATTCAAACTTGCTCAAATCAAGAGCAAATGCTGACCAGGCAACTCGCCATGCGACAACTGCAAGAACGACAACTATGGCCAGCTTGAGACCATAGCCTGTAAGTTGACGGACGTCCCGACAGCCTGGTCGAACTTCGACGCTCTTTCCTGTTCGTTCATGGAGTACTATGCCTCTTCATCGGTGTGGAAAATAGCCTCTTCTGGGCGCTCGATTGCCGAAACAATATTCTCAGCGACCTTATCAAGGAGCTTCTGGCCCCAGAACGGATCCATCACGTCGTAGTAAATCACACGAATGTGCCGGACGTCGAACGGAACATCTCCCTCGTTTGAAGATATGAGTACGACTGGCTTGCGTAGGGCATGGGCCAATCCAAGTTCATAAAACACGTTGGGGTTTCGGTTCGTCAACTCTGCAACGAGTATCTTGGCGGCTTTAATTCCGCGCCACACTTGATCAATAATCTTCCCGGTAGCGAAGATGTCCGCGTCCGCACGCACGGGTTTGAGTCCCGCCTTCTCGATCGCAGGCTTGTACACTTTCTCATAGTAGTCCCCTAGGGGACTGGCGAACGGTTGCATCACGAAACACGTATCGCTAGATGTAACACCAGCCGCTTTGCTCTGCTTCTTAATGGTCTTCTCGTCAATTGCGGCCCCTGAGGACTTGTCAGAGATGTCCCGAAGGCGCTTGCTTCCGTTGTGGTCTTCGATCATATCTGCATCGGAAAGCGACTCCAAAAGGACGGTGCGGAATTCCTGATACTTGTCCTCGGAAATGTGATACTTGTCGATAGCGGTGTTCTTGAGGAACTGGTCGTCAGGAAGGTTCTCGCCCCGATAATGGGAGTAGACTTCCGAAATCCCCGGAGCTTTTAGAATTGCCTGGCGTAAGCCATCAATTTCATCCGACGGCTGCTTTGGCCGCAGAATCTGCTTCGCCAGTTCCGATGGTTCGAGTTTCTTGTCTTCCGTCCTTAAGAAACCGTACTTGTTTGCTGCGGCGATCTCCACGCCGAACGACCCGGTAACTCTGCAATCGCAAAAGGTCGCAGCTTCGTCACGAGTGCAAGCATTGCCGGCGTTCTGGTCAAGAATAGCCTTAGGAATGCGAAGGGCCTTCTTGAGAGGGACGCGGGGGAAACTAGTCTCCTTCTGTTTTCCGGCGACCTTCTTCGTCGTCTTCCTGTTGGCAGCATTCTTCGCCATGGTTGTTCTCCGGTTGAGCCAGTCTCATGCCAAGAGCGGCGAGAGTCTGAGAGTCCCAGACGTGAGGCACTCTCGGGTCTCTTGTTCTGTGAACCGGTGGGTGCGACCCTTTGACAGGCTCAGGGTTTGGAGAGGTCGAACGTCGGCCTGCCCCACGCAACCGGCCGGATCACAACGATTGGCCACCCCGAAGCTTGGGCGTCTGAAGCTCATCGAGATGGCCCAGCGACCGAACTTATACCAAACTTCTCTGCTGCTTGCAAGAAATAACCAGCGCCTTTTCCGATGGGCGTCCGTGGGAGACCGGGGCCCTATTCTCAGTTGGCCCGTGTGGCGGCCTTGCCCAAGGGCCACCCGCCGCCAAGCTCCGTTCTTGCTGCTACCTCCATTTCGCGTGCCGGCCCCAACCCCCGCCGGTTCATCCGGCGGGTGAAGAAGTCTGGGTGGGCTAGCAGGCGGACGGGCTCCTCTCCCCGGCCCCTGCCGGTTCATCCGGCAGGGGAAGAAGTCTGTCGGCTTGCGATCGGCGATGAAGGGCAGGCAAACTTGTTCACCTGCCGCACAAGGCGGCAGGGGCCCGACGAACGTGGCTCGGGGCTAGCTCGCCCAGACTGATCCACCCGCCGCACAAGGCGGCGGGGGTAAAGCTGTGCGTAACAGCAAGGCTCCGCTTGAGGAATAGCACCGCTGGGATAGATCCTGGGAAAGGCCCTTCGGCAGACAGGCCATACCTCCGGCAGGCCAGGGCTATCATACGCTGGCCCGTTGGGCCTGGGCGGCCGGGGGACTGCAGATGTGGGTCATTGAGAGGCTGCAAACCCACAGAACAGGTCGGGCAGGGTCGCCCTGTGCAGTTGGCGCCTCTTGAAAGTGGGGATGAGCCAGGCGGAATCCCCATTGACGGTAATCAGCCCGCTGAGTAGACTATTATCCGCAAAAAGGACCGGCCCAGGAGGCTTGGGCTGGGTAGGTATCGACCGGTACGGGACGGAAACGCCCGTGCATCCGAAGAAAGGAAGGAATGGTCACATGTCTACTCGTAGGTGGTATGCGCGCATTCTGTTTGTCGCTTTCCTGCTGAGCGCGGCAACGGCGGGATGGGCGGATTTCTTCACCAACGCCTCGATCCCCGCCGGCGAGAAGGCCGGGGTCCAACTGGTGTACGACCTGAACATTCCCGGCATCAGCCCGGGCTGGCGGAACACGACGCCGGTCCCCTACACCGTGAACAACGCCGCCGGCATCGCGACGGGGTCCTATAACCGGATCGGCTACTATCTGGAGGTCGGCAGCGAGTATGTGTACGTGTCGATGGACGCGTTCGACACCAACGCCAGCCGGATCGGCTACCCTCACAATGTGAACAACCCGGTCGCCCGCCAGATCATCGTCAACAACGCGAACGTCTATTCCAACGACCCCACCATCACCCCGGGCACGGGCATCTCCACCGTCAACCTGGAGATGTGGCCCAGCAACTATTCCACGACGAGGAACGCCCTCATCCTCGGCGGCAGCGACTCCGCCTTCGACTGGAACGACAGCGGGTTCTCGACAGGGGCCGGACACGGTTCCTTCCAGGTCCACAACTACGGGGCCGGGCAGGTCCTCTTCGGGCACAGCGACTGGGGCGGCAACACCACCACCGAACCGACCGAACTGGGTATCGGGACCAACACGACCGGGACCGGCCACCAGGACTGGACATTCTCGAACACCGGCAGCGTGGGCCGGCTCCAGATCGTCGTGGGCGGCGGGGCGTTCGTGGCGGCCCCGGTGGGCGGGCACGTGGCGGCCGGGCACTGGGTCGGCGACGACTACGCCGGCAGCGGCACGTGGGTCAACCGCAACTCGGCCTTCGCCAACGCCAACCCGACGGCGGCCACCACGTACCGGACCAACCAGCCGGCCGCCGGCGCGACGGTCAACTCGCACGGGTCGGTCCTGTTGAACTCCTTTGACGACGGCAACCTGGCGACCGGGGCTGACTTCACCGTTCCCGGCAGCGTCTCGGTGCCGCTGGGCGGGACCAACCCCACCAGCGGGGCGCGGGCCATCACGTTCACCACGGTCTTCCAGACGCGTGACGGCGTGGCCGGGCACGGCGGGAACTTCTGGCAGTGGTCGGGGCTTTTCGGAAACGAGAGGCCCGGCGGCGGGCGCGGCGACTGGGCCATGTCCTACACGGGCACCAACGCCTCCGGCTTCCAGTCCGACAACTCTATCACGGGCACCTCCGGCAACATCAACAACAACGCCCCCCACGTGATCTCTCTGACCTACGAGCCCAACGGGACGATGTCGGTGTGGGTGGATGGGCAGAAGCAGAACAGTGTGGTCTCCAACTGGCTGGCCGCCGACCTGGCCCGCACCCTGGAGCGCACCGCCACCGAATCCGCCTTCAGCATCGGCGCCAGCACCACCCTCAACAACTCCGATACCTGGTTCGCCCACGGCGACATGCTCGAGGCCCGCATCGACTCCTTCTCAGCCGTCGGCGCCCTGGCCTCGTCCAACCTGAACCAGGGCCAGACCGCCGTCCTGCACAACCACCTGGCCAGCAAGTACGGCACGAGCCTGCTGGCCAACAGCCTCTATGCCGGCTCCACGCCCGCCAACGGCGACTACGATAACGGGGTCTGCGGCATCGCCCAGGTCAACGGAGAGGCCATCGACTACGGCGACGACGCATGGCTGACCAGCCTGCGATCCTCCGGCCTGACCGTCACCGAACGGAACAACTCCCTGTCCGACGGCGAGGCGGTGCTGGCCGGGCATCAGGACTTCATCGGAGCCGGCGTGCCCTTCAGCTCGCTGGTGAGCAGCGATCTGCCGAATAACTTCGACGAGCGGCTGGACCGCGTCTGGTTCGTCCAGGAGACCGGCGACGTGGACTACAGCCTCACCTTCGACCTGAGCGACCTGGGCATCTCGCCCCCGCTGGACAGCCCCTTCCGGCTGCTGATCTCCGAGACCAACGCCTACGACTTCCTCGTCGCCGACCTGATGCCCAGCATCAACGGCGACCGGATCACCTTCGACCTGACCAACATGGAGTTCTCCGGCAACGACGCCTACGTGACGCTGGGGCTGATGGCGATCCCCGAGCCGGCGACGCTGGCCCTGCTGGGCCTGGCCGCGACGGGCCTGGGCGGCTACCTCCGCAGACGCTGCAAAGGGCGGGCACGTCATCCGGGAAGGGCTGACTAAAGGAGAAGCAAAATGTGGATTCATATCAGTTACTCGGAAAGGACTGTCATGACCACGACAAGCGCAACGGCAAGATCTCTTCTGATCGTCTCCTTGGCATTCGGATTGCTGGTCTGCTGCCCAGTACGTTCGGCCGATGCCGGGCTGCTCGCGCATTACGCCTTTGACGGTGACGCGTCGGACAGCAGTGTCAACGGCAACAACGCGTCTGCGAGCGGCGGCGTCGATTTCACGGCAAGCGGCGGGGGCTTCACCGGCAATGTCGGTGACCGGGCGGTCAATTTCGACGCTGCGGGTGAAGTCGTTGTGGCGCCCGTTGCTGCCTTCCAGACCATGAACACCAACAATGCGGCAACCGTATCGTTGTGGGTCTTCGGTGATGCGGCGCAGCAACCACGCAACGACACGATATTCTCATTCAACCAGAACGGCAATCGACAGTTCATGTCCCACCTGCCTTGGGGCGATGGAACGGTCTACTTCGACACGGGTGGTTGTTGTGGCAGCAATACACGGCAGACGGTGAATCGCCCCGCAGGCGAATGGAAGGGCGCCTGGAACCACTACACGTACATCAAGGATGGCAATAACAAGTCACTTTGGATCAACGGGACGATTCGAATCAATCAGGTGGGAGGCGCTACGGCGCCAATCAACGCGTTCAACGAGGCGGCGATAGGCGCGGAACGCACGAATGGGACCAACAATTACCGGGGCCTCGTGGACGACCTGGGTATCTGGGACGTAGGGCTGAGTCCTGCAGAAGCGCGGGCGCTGTATACCTTGGCCGTCGAACCGGGCCTCCAGTACGGCGTCAGCGACGCCAATCGGCTGTTCGAGTTGTTTGCCGCCGGGACAGGCGACGAAGCGTTTGGCGACCTGACGTGGATCAATGCCTCTGGGCTGGATGGTTCGGCGGGGGATGTCCTGTATCTCGGCGGCGGAGCCTATCAGCTCGTGCTGGACGACAACGGTAATGGTCTGGTTGGCACGGTCCCCGAGCCGGCGACGCTGGCCCTGCTGGGCTTGGCCGCGACAGGTCTGGGCGGCTACCTTCGCCGACGCCGCACGGCGTGACGACCAGAGGCGACAACCTTCCTTCGCGACGCAAACGGGCGGGTCCATGCGGCCCGCCCGTTTGCCAGTCACTTGACGCAGAGAGCCGGAAGAGCCCGCGCCGCAACCGGAGCCCGGGCGGTAGACGCGAGGCGGGCGCGAGGCTATAGTGGCGATCACCGCAAATCTGGATCGTGTTCAGGTCGGCCGTGACTGGGAAAAGTCGGACACTGCAAGTCTTTCCCCGGGTAACCTGGATAGAAGTGGAGACGCTCTCATGATCGCGCGGCGCACTTTGCTCAAGGCGGGGGCTGGAGCGCTCTCCCTGACGGCGCTTGGATCGCTCCAAGCCGCCGAAGACAGCCCGCCAGCCCCAACCGTCGCCGGCGGCGCGAAGCCCCACCCCTTGCCCTCCCCCGCCCAGATCCGCTGGCAGGAAGCCGAGATCGGCTTGCTCTACGACTTCATCCTTCCCACCGCGGTGGGCAACCACAATCTGCGAAAGGTCCACGACCCCAAACTCTACAACCCCAAGAGCCTCGACACCGAGCAATGGCTCGACTGGGCCGGCGACGCGGGAGTCCGCTACGCCGTCTTCACCGCTCACCATTTCAGCGGCTTCATGCAGTGGCAAAGCGATGCCTACCCTTACGGCCTGAAACAGGCCGCCTGGAAGAACGGCAAGGGCGACGTCGCCGCCGACTTCGCCGAATCCTGCCGCAAGCGCAACATCGGCTGCGGTTTCTACTACAGCGTCCACATCAACGCTTATCACCAGGTGTGGAAATACTACGTGAACTGGGGCAAGGGCAAGGGCACGCCCGAGCAGGCCGCCTACAACCGCATCTGCGAGCGGCAGATGGACGAACTCACGCGTAAGTACGGCCCGCTGATCCAGATCTGGATGGACTCCGGCAGCATCACGCCGTCCGAAGGCGGAGCCGACCTTGTCCCCATCTTCGAGAAGAACCAGCCCGACAGCGTCTTCTACTCCGGCACCTACCGCGCCGACGTCCGCTGGGTCGGCAACGAATCTGGCCATGCCGGCAACCCCAACTATGCCACCATGCCCATCCTGCCGGGCGGCCGGGTAGGACATAAGCAGTGGATGCAGACGCCGGAGCACCGCAAGCTCCTCCACTCCGGCGACCCGAACGGGAACTACTGGTGCCCCGCCATGGTGGACATCCCCATTCGCGGCCGGCGCGGCGTCCACGACTGGTACTGGTTCCCGAACAAAGAGAGAGGCATATACACCGCCGACGAACTGATGACCGTCTATTACAATTCCGTCGGCCGCAACAGCAACATGGTCGTCGGCATCGCCGTCGACCCCGATGGCGTCGTGCCGCAGGCGGACATCGACGCCATGCTCGCCTTCGGCAAGGAACTCAAGCGCCGCTTCGGCAAGGCCGTCGCGGAAACAAGCGGCAAGGGCGCCGCGCTGGAACTCGCCCTGCCGCGGCCCCGGCGCATCGATCACGTCGTCCTCCAGGAGCAGATCGCCCAGGGCGAGCGCGTCCGCGAATACACCGTCGAGGGGCTCACCGGCGGCGACAATTGGCGGGAGCTTGCCAAGGGCCGGTCCATCGGCCACAAATGGATCCACCGCTTCGACCCGGTCGAGGTGGCAAAGATCCGGCTGCGGGTCACGTCATCGACGGCCGAGCCCCGAATCCGCCGCATGGCCTGCTTCGCCACGGCCTGAGCCGGGCAGGTCATCCGGCGAATCCCGGGGTAATGGCCACAAACACGGATCGACCGCCCTCAGGTAAAAACCTGCGGAAAAGCCCAAGAAAGGAATGACGCAGGCACTTGACAGAAATCCGGAACCTGCGGATAATATTTACAGTATACGCAAACGGAGGGCCTGGTTGAGTCCGCAAGGGCCGCGTAGGCCGAGACTTGCGGCCTCTATTGCCTTTATGGCAGAAGTGAGGTCTATCATGTGTGCGACGAGACTTGCAGTCCTCCTTGCGACGGCATCCCTTCTCTTTGGGGCGTTCCAAGCACCGGCCGCCCAGACTCCCTACTATTGGTACGGCGACGGCACGAACCTCGGCGGCGGCGGCACGTGGAATCTCAGCGGCAACAACTGGTCTTCCAGCAACACCGGCGGCGGCGTGACGAACTGGCCCAACGACGCCGCGCACGACGCCTATTTCCAAGGTGTCGCCGGCGGCACGGTTACCGTTGACGCGAGCGTCACCAGCGCCGGCAATTTGTACTTCGCCACGGGCGGCTATACGTTGACCGGCACCGGAACGGTCACCCTTGGCGCCGGCGCTGCCGCGGTCACCGTCGATTCCGGCGTTACGGCAACCATTGGAACATGTCTGACCAATGCCGGTCCCTTCAACAAGAACGGGGCCGGCACATTGTACTTCACCGCCAGGCAGAAGTTTGGTTCCACGACGAAGGTGGTCAACGTCAATGAAGGAACGTTGAAGCTGGGGGCCGCGCCGTTCATGTATTCGAGCAGCGCGATCAACGTATACGGGACCGGCACGCTGGACATGGCCGGCTTGCAGATCAACGCCAACACGATATCTGCCTATAGTCTATACGGTGGAACGTTCACGTCCAGTAGTTCCTCCCCGATTAGCGCGACGGCAGGGACGTTCACTGCCCAGCCTGGCTATGGCAGCACCATTCTGTCAGGTCCCTCGGCTTATCTCATTGCCCCCTATGCCGGTTATACCTGGGGGAATGTGGCCGGCGGGGGCGCGCTGACCGTAGCAGGCCCCAGCGGATATGCCGCGAGCACTACGGCGGGACGCCTCAATTTCAAGAACTCCACCCAGACCGGTCCCTTGACCATCCAGAACGGCGTGGCGTCTTTCTGGTCAACGGCCGCCGGCGCGATCAGCCTGACAACCGGCAATCTGACGCTCCACAATGGCGTGCTGGCCGTTCAGGCCGGCTCCACCAGCGGTGACTATCTGATTCCTTCTTTCACCAGTTCGCTTGGCGCCGGCGCGGGCCAGGTCCAATGGATCGGAGACGGCGGTTTCGGCGCCTTGTCCACATCCTCCCCGACGCTGACCGTCAATCTCGGCGGAAACGCAACTCCTGACGCACTTGCCTGGGGGCAGCAGTATTTCGTGCAGGACGGCTCCAAACTCGTGTTTGGCGGAGCCGAGTTGAACAACAGCACCACTGTCACCAGCACGGTGATCTGGAAGAACCCCATCGATCTGGCCAACAGCGGCGACGCCACGCGCACCATCGACGTGGAGAGCCTCAAGACGGATTCCCATGCCGCCCTCGCCCAGATGGATGGAGCGCTATCGGATAGCGGCGGCGTGGGCAGCTTGACGAAGACGGGCGCCGGCGTGTTGATCCTCAATGCCGCCAACACCTATCACGGCACGACCGCCATCAGCACCGGCACGCTGCAGATAGCCGATGCCTTGGCGTTGCAGAACAGCACCCTGGACATGAAGAGCGGCGATGCCGGCCTGGTCTCGTGGGGTGCGAGCCCCGCCACGTTCACCCTGGGCGGCCTGCAAGGGACCCGGAATCTGAACATGGGCGGCAAGACTCTCCGGATCGGCAATAACGACACCGACACGACTTACGGCGGCGCGCTGAGCAACGGCACGCTGGAAAAGGTCGGCAACGGCACGCTGCTCCTGGCCGGCGTGAACACCTACGGGGGCGACACGACGATTCTCGCCGGCACGCTGTTGGTCGACGGTAGCCTGGCCAGTGGGTCGGTCATCGTCAACGCGGGCGGCGTCCTTGGCGGCACGGGCAGCCTCGCCGGCCAGATCAGCGGCGCCGGTCTGGTCAGCCCCGCCCGCAGCCCCGGCACGCTGACGGCCGACTCGGTCAACCCCGCCGGCGGGCTCGACTTCGGCTTCGAATACACCAACCCCACCGGCTCGACCAGCGGCAACGACGTGCTGAATCTGACCGGAGCGACGCCCTTCGCCCAGCCCCTGTCGGCCGACAACACCGTGGGCATCTACCTCGGCGTGACCGCGCTCAACGCCGGCGACACGTTCGCGGGCGGCTTTGCGGTGACCACGGGCGACCTGCTCAGCCAGATCGCCGACGGCGACTTCGAGTACTACATCCTCGGCACCGGACCGTCGCAGGTGACGTTCAACGGGCAGACGTACATCCCGCTGCACGACTGGAACGTCGATTACTACTTCACCCGCACGAGCGAAAACGGAACGCTGGTGCTGAACTCGCAGGTGCCCGAGCCGGTCACGATGGCTCTCCTGGGCCTGGCCGTCACGGGTCTGGGCGGGTACGTCCGCCGGAGACGGGCGGCCTGACAGCGCAGCCGAAGAAGAGACGAATTCAACGTGAATGGGCGGACCCCTGCGGCCCGCCCGTTTACTTAAGTCGCGTGCAACAAGCCGACCGCACTCATGCGAGGATTGCCGCAGTAGCGAAGAATCCCGGACAAGGCGCCCGTTTCCTACCCTCCTGTTAAATAGGAAGCCGCCGACGCGACAGAGAGTCCGAGAGCGGCGCGAAAACGCTCTCCGCGAGCGCTCTCGCGGTTAACAGGGCCGGGATGGGCTGCGGCAGGGCTCGCCAGGCGTGCTGCCGCAACAGACTTCCGCAACGTGCGTTACGGGCGACGTTTCAGCGGATGCTTCGAGCCGGGCGTTCACCCCAGAGAAAAGGCCAGAGGCTTGTTTGCCTTTGGCCAAATCTGGGCGATTCGGACGGGTTTCATGAAGCGGAGACGGAGCAAGGGTCTGGTGCATATCGCCAAAGCCAGGGGGAAAGTTGCCGGTCGCGAGACAGCCAGTGACGGATTCGACGCAAGCGAACAGAGAGAACAGAGACCTGAAGCCTCGACACCTCCGGGCGGTCCGGGGTAGACCTACGCGTGGGCGCTACGTGCTCAGCCCGCCCGCGCCACGGTTTCTGCTCCGCCCTTTACAAACGCTCCGAACCTCTACGGGGCTCTCCGCCAGAGGCGGAGGCTTAAGCAGGTAGTCACATCCTCCAGACGCCTCAGCGGGACATGCCCACAACGGCCGCCACGACCCTCCCGGCCGGACAGTGGCCCATGGCGAGTGTTTATGTCATCGAGTGAGGAGCGGAGTTGGGAATGACGGCAGCGCAGTGAGGCTACTTGCTCCGGTCGAGCAGGTCCTGCAGGAGTTCGGTCAGCCAGGGGATTCCGGCGTCGCAGCCGATGGCGACGTAGGCGTAGCCGTCGTCCTGGGCCGAGGCCAGGTGGCACCGGCCGAACACGCCGCTGTAGTAGGTCCGCCCGCCGAGTTTGCTCTTGTCCTTCAGGCCCAGCGAGCGGGCCTCGTCCTTCAGGACAACGATGGAGACCAGCCCCTTGCCGCTACGGAAGACGTAGCTGCCCACCGGGCGGTTGCGGAAGTGGGCGACGCAGCAGCTTCGCATCTCCATGCCCGCCCCCAGCTTGGGCATGGCGGGCGCGAAGCCCAGCTCTTTGCGGAGGTGGTCGGCCACTTCCGCGGGGGAACCAGGCCCGTCGCCGTGGTGCTCGGCCAGCAGGTTGTCCTGGTGGATCTGGGCGAGTTCCGCCAGCCCGGCGGTCGCCTGCTGTGGAGTCAGGTACAGCGTCAACCCCGCAGCCAGGGCAACCAGCGCGGCGGCGGCAGCCAGCGAGGAGGCCCACCGAAAGAGAGACAATCGCCTGGGAAAGACGGCCCCGGCGGATTTGGCGCCGCGCAGCGAGGCTGTGATCAGGTGCACGAGCATCGCGTCGGGTTGGACGGAGGCAAATGCGCTGACCAACCGGGCCTTGACGGCGCAAGCGTCGTCCAGGCGTCGGCGGCAGTGCGAGCAGGTCCGGGAGTGCTCGTCGACCGCTTGCGGGTCTTCCAGCAGCGTCTCGATCTGGTCGTCGCTCAGGTGGGTCATGATCGTCTCCCCACGAAGCCCATGTCGCGGGCATGGGCCTGAAGCTTCTCTCGCAGCACGCTTCGCGCCCGGCTGACGCGGCTCTTGACCGTCCCGACGGCGATGTCGAGGATGGCGGCCACCTCGTTCTGGTCCAGCCCCTCCACGTCGGTCAGGTACAGGGCCATCCGCTGCGAGTCGGGCAGTTCCTGCAGCACGCGGATGATCGCGCTGTCGGAGAACTGCTCCAGCAGCTCGCGGAGGTCGACCTCGTCCGGCCGGTCGTCGGGGGCGGGCAACAGGTCCGCCTCCAGGCTCACCTGGGGTCCGGCGGTCCTTCGCCGCCGCAGTTGGTCGATCCACGTGTTCCGCATGATCTGCATCATCCAGCCCTTGCAGTTGGTGCCGTTCTCGAACCGGTCGAACCGCTCCAGCGCCTTGAGGTAGACGGTCTGGACCAGGTCGCGGGCGTCGGGCTCATTCCCGGCGAAGGCCGTCGCCGCCCGGTACATCACGGGCAGCAGCGGCATGGCAAGCTCCTCGAAAGCTTTCCTGTCGGCCATGTCTTACGGTCTTCCACTATCAGAAACGGATGAAGCAGCCACAAGGTTCCCCCCGCCCAGCCTGCCGGCAGGCAGGCACAAGAGATTCACCCCCATTCTATCGGCTTGGCGGCCGGGGAGTTCGCCAAAAGAGCGGATCAGAACATGGCCGATCGGCGATGACTGCTGCCTCAAAGAAGAATGGGCTTTGCGGAACCTCTGGGGCGGATGAGACGTTCAATGTGATATAGGCGTCGGCGGACGCGTGGTTCGCCCGGAGGCGCCCCTTGCGTGACTGTTGCGAACAGGAGATCAGCGATGACGAAAACGGCATTTGGAATCGGGATTGCGGCATTGGCGGTCATGGGCCTGGCCGTGGGCTGGGCGTGGGCGGCCGGCTGTGGCGGCTGCGGCGGAAGCGGGCATGCCGGCCACACGATGGCGACGGCAGCCAAAGAAGACAAGGCGCCAGCCGCCTCGGCTGCTCATCACCTCCAGGCCTTGGAGGACCGCATAACGGCCGCCCTGACGGCGGCCCAGGATGGCGACGCCAAGACAGCCGCCGCCGAATTGACCAAGGCCAAGCATCTGCTGGCTGCCCTGAAGGCCGAGCTCCAGCCGGCGGGCGCCCCGGTCAACGACCGATGCCCCATCATGGGCGGCAAGGTCAATCCCAAGCTGACCCGCACCTTCGAGGGCAAGACCGTCGGCTTCTGCTGCCCCGGCTGCTTCCCGAAGTGGGACAACCTCACCGACGCCGAGAAGAAGGCCAAACTGGCCGCCGCGACCACCCACTGATTGGCGGATGCCCTGTGCGCCCGGTCCGGGGTCGGCGGCGAGCAGCCGTCGGCCCCGGCCGCTGTCTTGTCCCCTCTCGCAGCTCACCCCTCCATGCGGCGCAGCAACGGCGCGAGATTCACTTTACGGCAATTCGGACTTCCTGTCATTGGGCCATATGGCTTGCCGGCAGGGGCTTGCCCACGAGCATCTCCAACTCGGCCATTCGCTGGGCCCGATCCACCAGCGAGCGCTCGAATGACAACTGGAACTCCAGCAGCACCCGCTGGGCGTCGAGGAAGTCCTGGAAGTTGGCCTTGCCCGTGCTGTAGGCGGCGTTGGTGGCCTGGAGGGCCTGCTCGGCCTTGGGCAGCAACGTGTCGCGGTAGAGGCTGACCTTTCGCCCGGCGTCCTGGAACTCGAACAGGGCCGTCTCCAGGTCGGCAGACAGCGTGTTGAGAAAGGCCGCCTTGTCCATGCGGGCCTTGTGGTGGAGCCAGCGGGCCTCGCGGATGCCCGCCTGGATCTTGTTCCACCAGATGGGGATGTTCACCGAAACCATGGCGATGAGGGCGTCCTGGCCGCTGTCGCTGGGACGCATGGCCCCGCGGGCGGAGCCCGTCTCGATCAGGTTCGTTCCGACCGTGACGTCCGGGAAGTACTCCTTGCGGGCCAGGGCGACGCCCTTGCGGCGGGCTGCGATCTGGCGGTCCAGGGCCTGGGCCTCGGGGTTGGCCTCGCCGGCCCACTTCACGAGCTGTTGCGAGGTCCAGTCGCCGACGGCAACGGGCATCTGCGCCGGCCAGGGCAGCTCTGCGCCAACGGAACGGTTCATCGCCGCGTTCAGCCGGGCCACGATCGGCGCACGCATCTTCTGGAGCGTGGTCAACCGGTCAGCCAGCTTGCCCTGCTCGACTTGCGCCCGGATGACGTCCGGATGGCTGCCGGCGCCTACGGTGTAGCGCCGGCGCCCGATCGCCTCGCCCTGGTTGAGCAGCTCGATGTTCTGCTCGGTGATCTGGATGGCTCGGCGCAGGTAGTAGTACTCGTCGTAGGCCTTGTGCACGCGGAAGAACAGTCGCAAACGCACGGCCTCGAAACGGTGGAAGGCCGCCCGCGCCTCCTCGGCGGCCACGTCCCCGCGCAGGTTCAGCTTGCCCAGCCAGGGGAAGGTCTGGGCCAGCTCGTAGGAATTCTTCTGCGGCCCGACGCGGGTCTCCACCTCGTGGATGTAGTGGCGGTAGGTGAAGCGGGGATCGGGCAGCGCCCGCACTTGCGGGATTCGCTGCAGGGCCGCCTTCCATGCGTCGAAGGCGGATTCCAGCTCGGGGCTGTGCAGGGCGGCATAGCGGAGATAGTCGCCCAGGGTCGAGCCGGCTGCCAGTTCCGGCTCGGCCGGCCGGCTGGCCGGGGCGGTCGTGGCGGCCGAGACGTACGGCTGGTTCAGGTAGAAGCTCTGCTTGCGGACGTAGTCCTGGTAAGCCCCTTCGTTGAATCCGGCGGCGCAGCCCGCCAACACCGCCGCCAGGGGGAGCAGCGCCCAGAGGCGAATGATCATGCCAAGGTCCTTTCCAGTAGTCTTGATTCTATGCCGCACTTGGCGCACAGGGAAGGGTGTTGCCCAAATCGAATGCCGGATAGCAGACCCGTCCGGGGTCGGCCATGCTAGGCGCCCGGCGCCGGTTCGGCGCCCGCGGCCAGCAGCTCGTCCTTCATGTCCAGGCGGAGCTTGATCTCCTTGACCAGGCAGTAGAGCACGGGCACTGTCAGCATGGTCAGCACCTCGATCACCATCCCGCCGAAGCTGGGGATGGCCATGGGCACCATCACGTCCGAGCCGCGACCGGTCGACGTCAGCACCGGGATCAGGGCCAGGATGGTGGTGGCCGTGGTCATCAGGCACGGGCGGACGCGGCGCTTGCCCGCCTCCACCGTGGCGGCGCGGAGTTCGCTCTTGTTGGTGGTCCGCCGGGCGCGAAACACCTGGTCCAGGTAGGTGGAGATGACCACGCCGTCGTCGCTGGCGATGCCGAACAGGGCCAGGAACCCCACCCATACCGCCACCGACAGGTTGATCGGATGCACCTGGAACAGCGTCCGCATGTGCACGCCGAAGACCGTGAAGTTCAGGAACCAGTCCTGCCCGTACAGCCAGATGAGGATGAACCCGCCCGACCAGGCCACGAAGATGCCGATGAACACCAGCAGCGTGGTGGCCACCGAGCGGAACTGGAAGTACAGCAGCAGGAAGATCACGAACAGCGACAGCGGCAGGACGATCATCAGCGTCGTCTGGGCGCGGATCTGGTTCTCGTAGCTGCCCGCGAAGCTGTAGCTCACGCCGGGCGGCAGGGAGAACTCACCGCTGTCGATCTTGCTCCGCAGGTAGGCCTGGGCCTGCTCGACCACGTCGACCTCGGCCTGGCCTTCCTTCATGTCGAACAGGACGTAGCCCGTCTTGAACGTGTCTTCACTCTTGATGACCTGCGGCCCGCGAACGTAGCGGATCTCGGCGAGTTGGCTGATGGGCACCTGCACGCCGCCTTTGCCGGCCACCAGGATGCGCCCCATGGTCTCGATCTGGTCTCTCAGCTCCCGCTGGTAGCGGACGCGGACGCCGAACCGCTCGCGCCCCTCGACGGTGGTAGTGACCTTCTTGCCCCCGATCGCCACCTCCACCGCGTCTTGGAAGTCCTTGATCTTCACGCCGTAGCGGTTGAGCGCCGAGCGGTCGGGCACGATCTCCAGGTAAGGCTTGCCCACGATCCGGTCGGCGATGACGGCGGCCGGCTCGATGCTGGGCACTTGCTTGAGGTACTGCTCGACCTGCAAGCCGACCTTCTCGATGGTCGCCAGGTCGGGCCCTTTGATCTTGACGCCCATGGGAGCGCGCATGCCGCTCTGGAGCATGACGATGCGGGCGGCGATGGGCTGGAGCTTGGGCGCCGACGTCGAGCCGGGGATCTGGGCGGCCTTGACGATCTCCTTCCAGATGTCATCCGGCGTGCGGATGCCAGAACGCCACTGGCGGAACGGCCGGCCGGCCGGGTCCGGGATCGGCTCGCCCGTCTCGTCCGCGGCGAAGGCCGTGCCCGAGACGTCCAGCACGACGCTCTCGCCCTCGCGGGCCTCGCGGAAGTTGATCCGCCGACCGTCCTTGTCGGTGCGATACTCGCTCTTGTAGTTGATGATCGTCTCGACCATCGAGATCGGGGCCGGGTCCAGCGGGCTCTCCACCCGGCCGATCTTGCCGACGGCCGACTCGATCTCCGGAATCGCCGTCAGCGCCTGGTCCTGCTGGCTGAGCACGTCCATGGCCTCGCCGATCGACGCGTGGACCATCGTTGTGGGCATGTAGAGGAACGAGCCCTCGTCCAGCGAGGGCATGAACTCCTTGCCCACGCCGGGGAGCTTCTCTTTCGCATTTACCCAGAAGGTCATCGAGCGGGTCGTCTCCTGCGGCACGCCGACCTTTTCCGCCGCAGCTGGGATCCACCCCATCGTGGTATCCATGCCCAGCCAGACCGTGTATCCGAAGAATATCATCGCGCAGATCACACCCAGGAATACGACCTTGTGGTCCAGGGCCCACCTGAGCACGTACGGGTAGGCCAGGCGGAAGAGGTGGAAGAACCCCAGCAGCCCGCCGACCAGGACAGCCACGAAGATGAAGTTCCGCATCAGCCCCGGCTGGGGGCCCAGCGGTTCCCAGTCCTGGGTCAACAGCAGGCCGATCAACAGCACCGCCGCCGCGTTGGCCAGCCATGGGGCCAAGCGGACCAGCCACCCGGGCAGCCGGTCGCGCAGCAGGCCAAAGGCCGCCAGCAGGACCAGCGCCGCTCCACCCAGTGCGATCGGCAGCGAGCCCGTGGCCGCCCCGTAAGCGCCCAGGACAGCCCCCGCGGTGGCCAGACCGCCGTAGAGCACCCAGCGGAACAGCTTGCGCCCGATGCCACCGCAGAAGAACATCAGCGCGAACGGCGGCAGGACGGTCAGGGCGATGACAATAGAGGAGATCAGGGCGAAGGTTTTGGTGAAGGCCAACGGCCTGAAGAGTTTTCCCTCCGCCCCGATCATGGTGAACACGGGCAGGAAGCCCACGACGGTGGTGGCCACCGCGGTCAGGACCGCGCTGCCGACCTCGCTGGCCGCCCGGTGGACCACCTCCAGGCGCGGCGCGTCGCTCGGGGCCTCACCCAAGTGGCGCAGGATGTTCTCGCAGATCACGATCCCCATGTCGACGATCGTGCCGATGGCGATGGCGATGCCCGAGAGGGCCACGATGTTGGCGTCCACGCCGAACAGCTTCATGGCCACGAAGCACATGAGCACCGCCAGCGGCAGCATGGCCCCGATCAGCGCGCTGCTACGCAGGTGAACCATCATGACGATCACCACCAGCAACGTGACCATGATTTCCTGCATCAGGGCGTCGTTGAGCGTGCCCAGCGTTTCGTAGATCAGCCCCGTGCGGTCGTAGAAGGGCACGACGGTGACCTGGCTGGTGGTGACCCAGTCGGGCCACCGGCCCGGCAGGGCATCTCGTGGAAACGGCAGCCAGCCCGCCAGGGCCCAGTTCAGCCGCGCGTCGCGGGGGGTCGACTGCAGGTAGGCCAGCCACGCCTCCTGGTTCATCTCGCCTCCCGAGTACGCCTCGAATCCGTGCGCCCTGGCGAAGGCCCGCACCTGGTCCGGCGAGACCTTGTTCGCGTCCACGATCACCTTGGTCTTCAGCCCGGGCGCCAACTCCTGGATCTTCTTCTTGACGTTCTTGATCACTGCCAGCGGGTTGGCCCCGTAGCGAGCCACCACCACCCCGCCGACCGCCTCGGCCCCCTCTTTGTCCAGCGCTCCGCGCCGCAAGGCCGGGCCCAGCGTCACCGTCGCCACCTGGGCGATGCTCACCGGCACGTCGTCATTGACTTTGATGACGCTGTTCTCAATGTCCTTGACCGACTTGATGAACCCCACCCCGCGGACGAAGTACTCGGTCTTGTTCAACTCCACGCTGCGAGCCCCCACGTCCAGGTTCGAGCCCTTGACGGCCGCGAACACCTCCGGCAGCGTTACCTTGTAGGCCCGCATGGCGTCGGGGTTCACGTCGATCTGGTACTCGCGGGCGAACCCGCCCACCGAGGCCACCTCGCTGACCCCGTCGGCCGACTGGAGGGTGTAGCGCACATACCAGTCCTGGATGGTCCGCAGCTCCTCCAGGTCCCACCCGCCGGCGGGCTTGCCCTCGGGGTCGCGGCCTTCCAGCGTGTACCAGTAGATCTGCCCCAGTGCGGTCGAGTCCGGTCCCAGCGCCGGCTGGACGCCCTCGGGCAGCGTGCCGGCCGGCAGGGAGTTGAGCTTCTCCAACACCCGGCTGCGTGACCAGTAGAACTCGGCCTTCTCCTTGAAGATGATGTAGATGCTGGAGAACCCGAAGAAGGAGTAGCTGCGGACGGTCTTGACCTCGGGCAGACCCAGCAGCGCGACCGTCAGCGGGTAGCTGACCTGGTCTTCCACGTCCTGGGGGCTTCGGCCCATCCACTCGGTGAAGACGATCTGCTGGTTCTCGCCGATGTCCGGGATGGCGTCGGTGGCCACCGGGTCGCGGGGCAGGTTGCCTACGACCCAGTCGAAGGGGGCGTAGTAGAAGCCGGCCGCCATGATGAACAGGACCAGCAGGAAGACCACCAGGCGGTTGGTCATGCAGAACCGCAGCAGCTTGCCGATCAGTGACTTCTGCTCCGGCGTCTGGATGCTGTAGTCTTCGGTCATGCGTGTATCGATTCACCGCCGTAAGGCAGAGGCTGTGCGGGGGGTTACTTCCCGCGTAGGGTGTCCTTGACTTCGCCGCACTCGAGCATGGCGGCGCCGAAGTAGGGGTTGCGAACGGGCAGCGACCCCTGGAGCCACGTGCCGCCCCGCCCGTCGAAGGCCATCGGGCAGTAGATCACCACGTAGCCGTTCTTCCCGCCGCCGCCGAACCGCCGCACCAGGGCGATCATCTCGTCCGACAGCGGAGCGAACCACTCGCGCTGCGTCTTGAGGTCCTTCGCCTGCGGCGCCTTGGCCAGAACCGAATCCAGGGCGGCCTTATGCTTCATCCACGCCCCGTGGGTCTCCCCCGTGGCCAGCGACATGTCCACCTTGGCCAGTGCGGCCCGAAGCTGCGCGAACCCCCCTGCCGCCTTGGCGGCGTCGTCGCCCGCCAGCGCCTGCGCCGCGACGAAATAGCCGTCGTAAACGGCCTGCAACTGGGAGCGGAAGGACTCGCTCACTTCGCCCGCCGCCGGGCCCGTCGTGGGCTCCGCGTGCTCGCCGTGGCCCAGGCCAAACTGGCTTTGCAGCGAGGCGGTATTCGCCTTGAGCGACTGGGCCGCCCGTCGGACCTCCTCCAGCGTCTTGGCCTCCTTGCCTTCGAAGGCGTCGTTGCCCAATCGCATCGATAGTTCCATCCACATCATGTGTGGATGGCCGGTCAACGATTTCATGTCCACGGCCTGGATCGCCTCGGCCAGGGCGGCGAAGGCATCCCGCGCGGCACGCAGATCGTCCTTCGAGGCCGCCTCGTTCGCCTTCCGCGCCGCCGACACCACCATCTGGACCTGCTGAAGGAAGAGCGTGGGCAGCTTCGGCCCGGCCGCGGGGGTGTCCGCGGCGGCGGCGGGCTTGGCGCCCCCGCCGTGATCGTGCCCGCTCGAGCCGCCCCCGCCGTCGGGGGTCATCATGCTTGGCTTGGCCTGGATCTGCAGGGCGGAGTCGATCTTGAAGTTGCCCCGCGCGACGACGCGTTCGCCCTCGGCCAACCCGTGACGCACGAGGTAATAGCCGCCCGCCCGCGGGCCCAGGACGATCTCCCGGCCCTCGACGGTCGGCTTGTCGGCGCCGGGCTTCTCGACGTACACGATAGCCCGCGTCCCGGTGACCAGGGCGGCCGAGACTGGAATCACGAGCGGCTTATCCTCCTCGGTGGGCTTGGCGGTGACGTAGCCGGCGGACTCCGCCTTCACCAGAGGCATGCCGCAGACGTCGCAGAAGCCGGGGCCGTCCTTGACGATCTCCGGGTGCATGGGGCTGATCCACTTGCCCGCCAGCGACACGTCCAGCACGCGCCCGCCGGCGGCCACCTTGGAGTACACCACGCCGTTGACGAACATGTCGGGCTTGAGCTTGCCGTTGGGATTGGGCACGTTCACCCGCACTTTGACTGTCCGCGTGACCGGGTTGAGCATCGGGTCGATGAAGGCGATGGTCCCGGTAAAGGTCTCGCCCGGATAGGATACGCTGGTGAACTCCGCCTTCTGCCCGTAGCGCAGCCATATCAGGTCGGACTCGTACGCGTCTAGCTTGACCCAGACCGTGGAGAGATCGGCGATGGTGTAGATGCGGGTGCCCGTCTGGACGTACATGCCTTCCTGGGCGTTCTTGTGGATGACGATCCCGCCGGCAGGGGCGTTGATCGTGACGTGATCGTCCGCCTTGCCCCGCTGCTCGACCTGGGCCACCTGCTGATCGCTCAGGCCCAGCAGGCGTAGTTTCTCGCGGGCGGCCTCCACCGTGGCTTGCACGGTCCTGCGGACGATGTCCACCTCGCTGCGCTGGAGGTTTTGAACCGCCTGGCGGGCCTGGAGCAACTCCTCCTGGGCGCTGTACAGCTCGGGGCTGTAGATGGAAACCATGTGGTCGCCCTTCTTGACGGCGATGCCCGTGTAGTCCACGAACAGGCGGTCCAAGCGGCCGGGTACCCAGGCGGTGATGTAGGCCAGGCGGCTCTCGTCGTAGTCGACCTTGCCGACCATGCGGATCTCCGCCGTCGGGAACATCCGCTGCACGGGGGCGGTCTCGATGTTCATCAGGGCCTTGGCGGCCTCGCTGGTGGTGAACACGCGCATGCCGGCCGTCTCGGTCGACTCCAGAGGAATCAGCTTCATGTGACACTTGGGGCACAAGCCCGGCTTGGGCAGGCGGACTTCTGGATGCATGGAGCAGGTCCAGATGGTGGCCGGTTTGGCCGCCGCGCCGCTCGCGTGTTCGTGCCCGCCGGCGGTAGCAACCGTCGGCGCGGCTCGGTACGGAGAGAGGCCCCAGAACAGGGCCGCCCCCACCGCCGCCCCCAGTAACAGGACGGGCAAAGCGCCCAGCCCGCGCCGCAGCATGTTCAGCACTCGCCATATCTTACGTGCGGTTTCGCTCATCATCTATCTCCACCGGCCATTCATCGGCTCATACTGAGCACGCACTACAGGAAGAGGGAGCCTGGAGGGGCTGGCGGAGGCCCGCCCCGGGCCGTTGACTTCCACCGTCTTACTGAACGGCCCAGCCGGTTGAGAGGTTCCCCCGGAAGATCACTTCACGCCGTGGTCATTGATCCCATCGGACGAGTAGCGGCCGAACATCTCTCGCGAGACCAGGTCGTCCTGCTCTAGGCAGGTGCCCTGGAGTTGGGCCTATCTGACCTTCCCCCCGAGAACTGTGCCAAGCGGAATGGGAGTCTTTGACGGCCAATAGGTCGGAAGAGACTCTCGGATGAGGAAGCACCGCGGGCAGCAGGTTGTGGCCGATTGGGGGGCCTTTGCCTCGCAGTAGCGAAGAACGCCGGGCAAGGCGCCCGTTTCCTACCCTCCTTTTAACCAGGAAGCCGCCGACGCGACAGAGAGTCCGAGAGTCGCGCGAAAACGCGATCTGCGAGCGCTCCCTTGGTTAACAGGGCTACCACGGGAGGCGGCAGGGCTCGCCAGGCGTGCTGCCGTAACAGACTTCCGCAACGTGCGTTACGGGCGGTGTTTCGGGGGCTGCTTCGGGGCGGGCTTTCGCCGAAGAGAAAAGGCCAAAGGCTTGTTTGCCTTTGGCCTAACCTCCCCGACTAGGACTCGAACCTAGAACCTAGCGGTTAACAGCCGCTCGCTCTACCATTGAGCTATCGGGGAATAACAGCCCGAGGGCCGATAGTCTTTCCAGGATAGTATTTCGGCCAAAAAAGTCAAGGTCTTTGGCGGGAAATTTCGCGCCGGCGAGCGGGTGCGCTTACCGGTCAGCGGCTTGGTCGTCGGGGGCGGTCTCGTCGGCCTGGTAGACGGTCGTGCCGGCGATGGTGGTCTCGAGGACCCGCGCGGGCGTGGTCAGGATGGTTTCCATGGGCTCGGGCGTGGGGCCGCCCAGGCGGACGGCGACCCAGTCGGCCTGCTTGCCGGGGGCGAGCGAGCCGATCTTGTCGTCCATTCGCAGGGCGCGAGCGCCGTTGAGGGTGGCCATGCGGAGGATGTCGGCGTTGGAGACCTTGCCGTCCAGGCGGAGGGTCCGCATTTCTTCGAGCATGTCCAGCGAGTCGTTGCTGGCCAGGCTGTCGGTGCCGAGGGCGACGTTCACGCCGGCGGCGAGCATCTCGGCGTAGCGGTGGCCGGAGCGGCCGAAGAAGTCGTTCGACCGCGGGCAGAGGGCGACGCTGGCGGGGCTGGCAGCCAGCAGGCGGAACTCGTCGTCGTCCAGGGCGTTCACGTGAGCCAGCAGGGCGCCCTCGTCGAGCAGGCCGGTGCGCTGTGCGTAGGCCATGGGGGTGCAGCCGTGCACGGCGACGGAGAGGTCGATCAGCCCCAGGGCGGCCAGCAGGTCGAAGAACTTCCCGCTGCCGCGAAGCAGGAACTGGCGCTCCGCCTCGCTCTCGGCCAGGTGCGTGGTGACGGGCCAGTGCTTGCGTCGGGCCAGGGCGATGACCTTCCGGTAGACGTCCTCGGCGGTGGAGTAGGGGGCGTGAGGCGAGAGCCCGAAGCGCAATCGGGCGTCGCCGCGGGCACCGCGAAGGGCGGCCTTGAGGCGAGGTATCGCCTTGCGCTCCTCGGGCCCGATGCCGGTGACCTCGGCGAAGCAGACCTTCCGCAGCGGGCTGGCCTTGAGCACCTTCCACGCGCGGTTGTTGTAGGAGATGTCGGCGACGGTGGTGGTGCCGAAGGCCAGGCATTGCTGGGCGCCGTCGGCGACGGACTTGTCCTGTTTTCGGCCCTTGGGGCGGCGGCCGAGCAGGGCGAAGACCCACTGGTTCATGGGTCGTTCCCGTGGCAGTTGCCCGCGCAGGCAGGTCAGCTCGAGATGGGTGTGTGCGTTGACCAGCCCGGGGAGGATGGCGGTGTCGGCCAGGCGTCGCCGCCCGCTAAGGGGCGCGGGCGGGGCTGAGCCGGCCGGCCCGACATACTCGATGACCGCGGCGGTCCCCTGGAGGACTCCGCCGCGGATGGGCGGGCCCTCGCCGGGCACGACCCACTCCGCCCACATGCTCCACGTCTGGTCCGTCTTCTTCTTCACTGCCTCCGTGCCTTTCCACGTACTGCCACACGGTACGATAGCATAGGCAATGCGAGGGGGGCTTGTCTATTGCGGATTGCGTCAGGGCTGTTTCTTCTTGGCCTTCTTGGCCTTGTCGCCCTTCCTGGCGGGGGGCAGCTCGACGTCCAGGGCGGCGCCGGGGTCGTTCTGCTGGGCCATCCACTGTCGCAGGCGGCCTTCCAGGTCCGCCCGCAGGCCGGCCAGCCCGGGTTTGTCGGCCAGGTTGGTCAGCTCCCACGGGTCCTTGTCGCAGTCGTAGAGTTCGACGCCTGGGCGCTTGACGTACAGGTCGATGGCCTGCCGGGCCTTGGCATCGCCCGCGGCGGCGGCTTGTTCCCAACTCTTCCAGTAGTCCTCGCGGTCGATGTCCATCACATGCTTTTCGTGGTAGCCGCCGGCCGGCGCGAGGTTCAGGATGAGCTTGTGGCGGGCGATGCGGACAGCCCGGATGGGATATGGCCTGCCCTCGGGCACGTTGTTGTGGACGGCGAAGATGTGCGAGCGGTGCTCGGTCTTCTGCCCCGTCAGGACGGAGGCGAAGCTGAGCCCGTCGACCTCGGCCGGCGGCGTGCCCCCCGCCAGCTCGACCAGCGTGGGCAGAACGTCCTCGTATTGGATCATGGCGGCGGTGGTCGCACCCGGCTTGATGTGCCCGGGCCAGCGGGCGATGAAGGCGGATCGCAGCCCCCAGTCGTAGCAGGTCCACTTGCCGCGGGGGAACTGGGGCCCCTGCTCGCCGGCCACGATGACCACGGTACTGTCGGCCAGCTTCAGTTCGTCGATCGTCTTGAGCACGTCGCCGACCTCGCGGTCGAAGACCTCGACCTCGGCGAGGTACTTGGCGTAGGCGGCCCGCGTCTTGGGGGTGTCGGCGATGTGCGGGGGCAGGCGCAGCGAGGCCGGGTCGAACCGCGACGCGTCGCCGACCGTCCAGGGCGCGTGGGGGTTGATGGAGCAGACGAACAGGCAGAAGGGCTGGTCGGCCTGGGCGGACATGAAATCGCGGATGCCGTCGAGGGAATAGTCGGCCTGGAGGGCGACGCAGTTGGGCTGGAAGCCGGGGACCTTGTCGATGGCGGCCTTGTTGTCGAAGTGCCGCTTGCCGGTAAGTCCCACGCGGTAGCCCAGCGGCTTGAGGTAGTCGCCCACGCACTTGAGGCCCGCCTTCGTGGGGGCGTGGTTCCGGCAGGCGCCGTGGCGGACGGGATACAGGCCCGTGTACAGCGAGGCCCGGATGGGCACGCACATGGCGCAGGACGCGAAGGCGTGGGTGAACCGCAGGCCCTGGCGGGCAAAGGCGTCGATGTTCGGCGTCTTGACGTTCTTGCCGCCGTAGCAACCGAGCTCGTCGCGGGCGAGGTCGTCGGCCATGATGAAAACGATGTTGGGGCGCGACGCGCCGGCGGGCGCCGCCTGGAGGAGGCGACCGAGCGGGCCGGCCGCCAGGACGGCAGCCGACGCTGCCGCCCTGCCTAGCAGGTGGCGACGCCTGATCGGGTGGGTTTCCATCGCTTGCTCCTTGGCCTGGCCACCCTCGGCCGGGCGGGCTGTCTTGCCGTTGATCCTTGACGATCGAAGATCGAGTAAGTTGTCCTCGACAACGGGGTCGGCTTCAATCGAAAATTGTCAATCGATGATCCGGAGACCTTCCATGCCTCGACACTGGTTCTGGGCGGCGGCGGCGATTGCGGCGACAGCCGGGTGCCTTCGGGCTGTCGACGCCCCCTGGCCGACGCTCCAACGCGACAACCAGCGCAGCGCATTCACCGACCAGAATACCCCCGGCCCGCATGAGCGGAAGTGGTTCCGCGACTTCCACGACGAGTTGATCGCCACGCGCACCCAGGCGGTGCTGGCCGAGGGCAAGTGCTTCGTGGGCACGCTGGCCGGGCGGATGATCGCGTTGGACGCACCCGACGGGCGGACGGTCTGGGAGTTCCGAGCCGGCGGTCCGATCGGGCACACCGCCTGCTACCGCGACGGGCGGGTGATCTTCGGCGCCGACGAACGATTCGACCGAGGCGTCCTGTATGCCGTGGGTGCAGCCGACGGCAGACTCGCGTGGCGATATCCGGCGCCGGCGGGAGTATGGACCGCGCCCGCCGTGGCCGCCGGGCCGGGCGGAGGAGCGGCCCGCGTGTACGTGGGCGACCGCGGGGGCACGTTTCACGCGGTGGACGCGGGCTCGGGCCGGCCGCTGTGGACCTTCCGCGCCGGCGGGATGATCCTCACGCCCGCCTCGGTGTCGGCTGACGGCGGGCGGATCGTCTTTGCCGCCGAGGACATGCACGTCTACTGCCTGGACGCGGCCGGCAAGCTGCTGTGGAAGAGCCCCAAGCTTGGCGGCCTGAGCCTGCGCGACCACGCGCCGGTACTCTGGAAGGGCCTGGCGATCGTGCAGAGCAACCCGGCCATCAACTTCCACCATGCCCAGGGCAACTCGCCGGAACTGATGACGCGGATCCAGAAGGCACTGGCGATGGAGGACGGCGACCAGGTGCTGCTGGACAAGTGGGGCAGCTACATCCTCAAGCCCACGCCGCGCCGCGAGCGGGCCGAACGAGAAGGCATCCGCGAGTTCCTTAGCCGCACGCCCGCAGAGCGGACCTTCTACGCCCTCTCGCTGGCCGACGGGCACGAGCCGTGGGTCGCGCCGATCCTCTACACGGCCGGGCTGCACAACCCGCCCACCCCGCCGACGTTCAATCCCCACACGGGCGAGCTGTTCGTCCTCTTTCCGACAGCCCTGAACGCGTGGCATCGCGGAGTGCCGGGCGGGGCGGTCGCGCCGGGCCGGCTGGACCGCGACAGCGGCGACGTGCAGCGCATCGACCCGCCGGGAAGGACCTGGGGATTGAGCCACGCGTTCATCCAGCCCGCTGACGAGACGCAGACACTCTCGCTCATGGGCGACGTGCTGGTGCTGACCCACCAGGGCAGCGTGAATCTGCTGGACCTGCGCGGGCACAAGCTGTCGAGCGCGTGCTCGCAGCGCGACAGCTACGGGGGGATCTTCGGCCCGGTCTACTGGGGCGGCTACGGCAAGGAGGCCCGCGCCGCCCAGGCCAAGGCGCGGGCGGAGGGCTACCTGCTGGACATGCCCAACGAATGGCACGGCCCGGATCGCTCGGCCGTGGCGATCGGCTACGGGCGGTTGGTCTGGGTGGTCGGCTCGCAGGTGGTGTGCCTGGGCGGACCCGATACGCCGCGGACCGAGAGCGGCGGCAGCAAGCCTCCCCCACCGATCCGCCGCAAGCACGTGCCGCTGGTGGGCGGCGGGAACGTTACGCACGGTGGCGCGGGCGGCTTCGACAAGTCTGTCGCGATCGAGCCGATCCCGCCCGACGTGCTGGCGCGGTTCATCGAGCCGCCGCCCGCGACCGCCCGGCCCGGGGACAGTCCTCTCGCCCGCGAACTGCGGGCCCGCCTGGACGCCCAGGTAAGCGAGTTGCTCGACGGTTGGCCGTGGGCGCCGCTGATCGTCGAACTGGGCATCAGCCACGAGGAAGTCCACTTTCTCCGCACGGCCCAGACGATGCAGGCACTGGCACTGGCCCTGCCCCACCTCTCGCCGCCCGTGCGGCAGCGGGCGGTCAAGCTGCTGGACGATCTGCTGGCTGGGACCGAGCCCCTGGAAGCGCCCGTGCAGGCCGGGGGTAAGCGGCGCGAGCCCTACACGCCGGGCAAGCAGATGCTGGCGGCCATGAACGACGCAGCCAGGAAGGCCCGCCAGGCGGAGGCGGTGGGTGATCTCTATGCGTTGTGGGCGGTCGCCCACTACGCCGACCGCTGGCAGGACGTGCTGGTGAAAACCGACGCGATCGAGAAGCTCTGGCGGGCCCACGCGGCCAGGCCGTTCGCCTTCGACCACGACGATATGACCCGCGATGCCGCTGAACTCCTCAACCAAGACATCGCCGGCGCCCTGGGCTGCGTCCGCATCCTCCGGCGCGCAGGGCGAAGCGAGGACGCAGAAGCGGCCGAGGCACGCCTGGCCCGGATGCTGGCTGCCCGGGTGCACCACGAGAGGGCGGACAGCCGGCTGGTGCGGGCGACGATCACCTCGCGCGGCCCCAGCGCGCACGCCGCCAAGGTACCGCGCTACGTGGGACTCGTGCCGGAGTTGTCCGCGTTGCTTGCCAGCCAGGCCGGACCCGCCCTGCGAAGACACGTGGAGGCGTTGGACCGAGAGTTGCCCATCTGGCACCAGGCGTGGGCGGAGCGGCTGATCGGGGGCGAGAACTACATCACACCGCCCCACCTGTCGCGCGGGATGTTCGCCATCCTGGCGGATGCTTTTGTCGCCGACGTCGAGACCTTGGCCCGCCGGCTAGATCAGCCTTGGTGCCGGGCGGACCTGTACTACATCGAGAAGCTCACCGCCCTGCTGCGAAGAACCCACCAATAGCCGCGAGACGGAGGGCTTCTCAGCCCAGTGGGCGCGCATTTGAAGAGTCGCGGGCAGGGCCGCCCGCACCGGCACTGGGACGGATGAGTGTGTGAAGTCATGCACCCAGGCTCGCTCAAGGCGCGGAAGAAGGGGGCTCTATAACCAGACGCTGGGGCGCGACAGCGGGTGGCTTCTTCCTGCCCAGTATCGTCTCTCGCCAGCGGCGCACGCTCATCACGTCGAAGCGCTCGCCGTCGAATACGATCCGCCTGACCGCCTTCCTGCCGTCGTCGCTCTCGCGCTTCAGGTAGTCGTCGATCCGCATCCAGCGGACCTCGCCCTCGCCGTCGCGGATCACCAGGAAGACGGGGAACGCCTGGGACACCCAGTAGCGGGCGTGGCGCTCGTCCTTGATCGTGAAGACCTCCGCCCCGTCGCCCTTGCGCTCCCGCAGGTACGAGTCGCCCGACTTGAGCTGGAGGTACAGCTTGGCGCCGGTGGCCTCGTAGGCGTCGTTGGTGAACTCGATCTCCATGTCGATGCCCTGGTCGCTGACGGTGAACTCCCGGCAGATCTGGTCGGCCAGCGCCACCGTCGAAATCACCTCGCCCACCAGCACGCGTTCCTTGCTCTGGTTGGTCAGGACGATGGCCGCCTCCTCCTGCATGTCCCGCACCCGTTGCTGGATCTCCGTGCTGGCGAAGCACTTCTCCATCTCATCCCACAGCTTCACCTGCTCCTCGCAGCCCGCGCAGATGATGGTCGGCTCCCCGTTGCCCCTGCAAAGCTTGACGCGCCCGCCTGATTCTCCCTCCGGCGGACGGCCTTGCAGCCAGTCGCCCAGGCGTTTCATGGCCAGTTCGCGGTTGCCCACCGCCGTGCCGCAATGCCCGCAGACGTAATGCCGCAGCCGCACCACATCCCGCCCCTGCCGCAGGAGGTGCTCGTGGACGTACTTGCAGAAGATGATCTTCTCCTCGTCGGGAATCGCGGACTCGAAGTACACGTCGATTTCGCCCGCGCCCTGGGCCCGCCGGGTAAGCCTGATGCCAAGCTGCCTGCCCGTGTTGGTCCTGAAGTCGGCGGCGTCGCGCCAGAGCTGCTCCTGCTGGAACGGTGCGGTGTGGTGCAGCCGGACGACCAGCGTGGCGTAAAGCTCGTCCAAGAACCCCGTGAAGCGGTAGGTGGCGTGTACGGCCGGGAACTCGACGATGTCCGGTCGCTCCCTGCGATAGTAGCTGGGAAAGACCAGCAGGTTGCCCTTCTCGGTCGGCTGGCGGAGGCACAGCCCGCGCTCCACCAGCGTCTGGTGCATGGCCAGCAGGATGAACCGCTCCTCTTCGCGGTCCGCCAGACGCTCCATCGAGGCCGCGTACTGCAGGTCGCCCTTGAGCACCCACTCCTCCATCAGACAGCCGCGCTGGTGCTCGTCGGCCTGCAGGGTCCGGATGACGGCCTGGGCGTAGGCGTTGACGCGTTCTGGCTGGAGCAGCACCCAACTGCCGAACCCCAGCTCCCAGACCACCCCGGGGCCGGCCAGCAGCGTCAGCAGGGCGTGCAGTTCCTCGTCGGCGAAAGGCTTGAAGTCGCCGGCCAGCCGCAGTTACAGCGTGTCGCGCAGCTCGTTGAACCGCATCAGCACCCGCCCCTGGTCCTTGAGGCGGACGATCTCGTCCTTGAGGCGCTTGAAGAGCGCCTTGGTCGTGCGGCAGGGGATGGCGTCCCAGTCGATACCGTCGAGGATGGCCTTCTTGAGTTCCCTGCACCCCTGGTCCATCTTCGCGCTGGTCTGGATGAACGTGCGAAAGTTTCGCTCGGCTGCGAACTTCTCGATCTCTCCCCGGCTGACGCGCAGGCCTCCGGCGTCCACCCGCCCGGCGACCAGCAGCTTGGCGAATTTCTTTCGTGTCGCGCGGGTGAGGTCGCGGTCCCACTGGCCCAGCGTCTCGAAGAGGTCCTCCTTCTGGCCGTCGAAGACCAGCACCGCCAGCGCGGTCTCGTCCATGTAGAGCTGGTGGATCAGCCGCTGGTCCGCCTGCCCGCCGAAGTCCCACAGCCAGATCTCCCGCTCGGTTACAGGCCCAGGCTTGCCCCCCGCCGGCTTGGCGGAACCGGGGGTCACGTCCAGCTTCCACTGCGTGGCCCACGCGCCGACCGTCGAGTCGCTGGGCTGCCAGGTGTTCGAGGTCAGTCGCCGGGAAAGCCCGGTCTTTCCCGTCCCGCTCTCTCCGACCAGCAGGACCTTGGCGTTGGTGTACAGGAAATTGTCCGCTTCCGCGCCCGCGGCCGCTGGCGCTTCGTTGTCGAGCTGCCCCAGGTCCCATACTCGCATCCCGCCTTTAACGTCCCCGGAGAAGGCCCGCCGCCCGTTCGCGCTCCAGGCCACGGTCCTGACCCGACTCTCATGGCCTTCCAGTACCCGCAGACAGCGCCCCGACTCGACCTCCCACACGCGCACTGACCGGTCATCGGCCCCGGAGAGGGCGAACCGCCCGTCCGGCCTCCACGCTACGCTGTTGACCGCGCCGGTATGGCCTTCGAGCACGCGCAGACAGCGCCCCGACTCGACCTCCCACACGCGCACCGTATTGTCAGCCGACCCGGAAAGGGCGAGCCGTTCGTTTGGACTCCATGCCACGCCCCAGACGCCGCCAGTATGGCCTTCCAGCACCCGCAGACAGCGCCCCGACTCGACATCCCACACGCGCACCGTATTGTCAGCCGACCCGGAGAGGGCGAGCCGTCCGTTTGGACTCCAGCCCACACTGTTGACCTCGTCGGTATGGCCTTCCAGTACCCACAGACAGCATACCGACTTGACATCCCACACCCGCACCGTCTTGTCATCGGCCCCAGAAAGGGCCCGGCGCCCGTCCGGACTCCACGCCACGCTCCAGACTCCGATGGTACGGCCTCCGAGCACCCGCAGCCAGCGCCCCGACTCGACATCCCACACCCGCACGGTGGCGTCCAATGACCCGGAAAGGGCGAGCCGCCCGTCCGGGCTCCACGCCACGCTTCGGACACGTTGGGCGTGCCCATCGAGCATCCGCAGAAAGCGCCCCGACTCGACCTCCCAAACCCGCACCGTCTTGTCAAACGACCCGGTAAGGGCGAGCCGCCCGTCCGGACTCCAGGAAAAGCTCCAGACATTGTCGGTGTGACCCTTTAGCGAAACAGCCAGAGACGCTTCCTGCTTATCCGTCGCCCCCTCGGGGGGCGCTGGCGGCCGGCAGGCGTCCAGGAGCCTGGCGTATTCCTGCTCACCGCCGGCCGGGCGCCAATCGACATACAGGAACTGGCCCAGCGACCCCTTGGGGGACGCGTCGTCCAACCGCAGGGGGATGAAGCGGCGGGCCTTGTTCAACGGGTCGCGGAAGCGGAACGTCCCGGCCTCCAACTGCGACCAGTCCGAGCCGAACGCGTTGGCCGACATGCACAGCACCAGCACGCGGGAGCGCTCCAGCCCCTCCTCGATCTTGGCGAGGACATGATCCCCGGGCTTGATCTCCCACTCGTCTAACCACACCTTCAGCCCGTCGGCCCGCAGCCGCTTGGCCAGCGGGCGGACGATCGTCTTGTCTCTGGAACTGTGGCTGAGGAAGACGTCGTAGTCGAAGGTCTCGGCGGTCATTGGTCGCTTTCCTTCTCTCGGTGTAGCGTTCGGCTGCCGCGGCGCAACACCCTGGGCCAATGACGGGAGTATATCCGGCCGCTGGATGACGTCAACTGTTGGGGCAGCCGCTGCGTCGCAGCGGTGGCTCACTTAACTGCCGAGGCGGCTGAGGATTGGAAGGCGCAGCGCACCTCCGAGCCGTCGGCGTTGCCGAGGTCGGTCCGCTGGATCATCAGGACGTAGGCGACCTTCTTGACCGGGTCGATCAACGCCTGTATGCCCCACGCCCCCGCCGCCCCCAGCATGCCGGGTGTCAGGTCGTAAGTGGCGATCTTCTTCGGGGATAGAGAACGAAACAAGAACCCACAACCTGCCTACTTCACAGGGTCAATGAAGATCCCCGAGATTACCGCGTTGAAGCCGGCGAGTTTCCGCACGTCGATCTGGACCTCGCCGGAGACGGTCCAGGTGAGGTAGACGCCCTTGTCGGTTTCGTCGATGGCGGCGGTCTGCTCGGTCTGCGCGGGCTCGCCGAAGCCCACGGCCATGGACCGTTTGTTGCGGTCGTAGTCCAGCACGTACACGGTTAGGCGGTACGGCTTGGCGGCCAGTGTGTCGCTGGGGGTGATGAGGAACGAGAGCCGCTGGCCCTCGTGCCAACACGTGGCCGCGGGCCGGCCCTTCGCGCCGGGCGGGGCGAGCGATCGCGGGTCCTTCTGCCCGCCGGGCCAGGTGAACGGCTGGCCGGCGAGGACGTCCAGGCGGTAGTGGCGTTGGGCGGGGGTCTGCACGTTGGGGATCCAGGCAGCCAGCGAGCCGTACTTGCCGGTCCACTTGCCCGCGGTGGTCGTATCGCGGCCTTCAAACTTCACCGCCGCAGCCGCCACGCTCTCCAGGGCCGCCCAGGACGCGACCAGCGCGGTCGCGCCGGCCTGGCCGGCGGTCGGCATTCCAGAGGTCCAACGGGCGACGCGAACGGTTTGCCCGTCGCCGCGGCGCGCGACGATCTCCGCCCGCCTGGGCAGCAGCCAGACGCCCTCATCGCCCGGCTGGAGCGTGATCCGCAGGTCGTCGCCGGGCAGGGCGGGCAACGGCAGCGAGCAGGCCGAGCCGGTGAACGTGCCGACCTTCCGCCCGCCCAGCAGGACGTCGATCGGGCCGGCGGACCCCAACAAATCACCGGAGATCCGCAGGGTCGGCGCGGTCAGGCCGGCCAGATCGGGCCTGGGCAGTTGCTCGGTTGTCAGGGGGGACGGCTCGCTCTTGCCGAAGAGCTTCTCGCGAAGCTCGATCAGGCGCGTGGCGTGCTTGTCGTCCAGGGGCGGCTCGTCCCCGTGCCCGACCACGATCACGCACGCGACCTCGTGCCGCTGGAGGCTCACGGACAGGACCGTATCCGCGCGGGACGGCGTCTGTGGGGCACGCGCCATCGCGCCGACGACCGAGGCCTTGTACGGCCTGCCGCCCAGCGGGTAGACGTGCGCCCAGCGGGCATCGTGACCCATGCCGCGGATGCTCACCACGGGCGCGCCCGCCGACGGCGCGCCGGGCCGGCTGAGGAAGTCCACCCGCGACGTAACCGGGACGACCAGGTGCCCGTTGGCGTCGGCGTACAGGTTCACGTCGCAAGGCCCGCCGGCCTGGACGCAGTGGGGCCGGAGCACCTGCTCGCAGCCCATCAGCCGCTCGAAGAGCGGGGCGTATATCTCCAGGAAGTCAGCCGCTTTCTCGTTGGGAGGCTGCTGGCTGATCGGGAACTTGTGGGCGATCATCTGCGGGAAGAGCTTCCAGTGCAGGCGGCGCTTGAGCTGGGCCTCAAACTGGAGCAGGTCGCCGCCGTAGGGCTTGGCGTGGTGCCAGGCCGAGGCCGGGCGCAGCGGAGTGAGGTAGCCCAGCGCGGGCAGGTAGTCGTTTTCGTGGCAGGTGCCGTCGGTGTCGCGGAGCGGCTCGATGCGGTAGAACTGGTTAACGAACACCCGCTTGCCCTTCTCGTGGGCCAGGCGGCAGACCTCTCGCACCGCGGCCGCCACGGGCAGGGCCATGTTCTCAGCCGGCTTGTTGCGGATCATCGTCAGGCCGTCGTCGTGGCCGTAATCGATCGTGCTGGCCCAGTCGAGGCGGTCGATGACGAATCCGGCGATCTCGGGCAGGCGATCCAGGTGTCGCTTGACCTGCTCGACCAGGAAGGGCCAGAGGGCGTAGTTCGGCCCGGGGTTCATGGCCATCGCGCCTTCCCAGGTGGGGATGTCCTTGCCGGAAGCGTTCTTGACCAGGGCGTTGGCGAACCGTTCCCGCAGGGCCCTGGCGGCGGCCTCCGCGTCGCCGCCCTTGCCGCCGTCGCCGCCGTACTCGGTGACGTTGAAGTATGCGTAGGTGGCGACGCCGGCAGCCTTCATCTTCGCGACGAAGGCGTTGATCTTCTCGTCGCTCATGGTCTGGCCGAGCTTCCACCACTTGGCGTAGGTGTAGGGGTGCCACTCCTTTTCTTCCGGCAGGTACTCGCCCAGGTAGGTGAACCAGAAGCTGGACCAGATGTATCGCACGCGCTGGCGGGCCATCTCGTCCAGGTCCGGGTGGTCCTGGATGTGGTGGTAGTAGAACACGCCTTCGCCCTGGCCGCGCGGCAGGGGCGAGCGGAAGTACTCGGGGAACTGTCCGGCGTAGGCAGCCAGCGCGGCGCGGTAGTCGGCGGCGTGGCTGTAGAAGACCAGCCTCAGCGGGCTTGGCTTGCCGCCTCCCATGCCGCGATGGGCGAACCCCAGTTCCAGCGTCGTGGCGTCTTTCCAGGCAAAGGTGAGGTTGGGGATGTTGTCGGTCGGAGGGAGGGCTATCGTCAGTGCCCGTCCGTCCGTCGCCAGCAGGCTGATCAGAGGCAAGACCCACGCCCGGCCACTGCCCCAGCCGACGGCGGCGTAAGTCGCGGGGCCGTAGGTCGGGTGGGCGTCGAGATTCATCACGCCGCGCTCGCTGGGCGTGAAGACGCGCATCCCGGGGTCCAGGGCAGGCAACTGGATCGTGATCTTGTGCTCCGTCCGCGAACCCGCGCCGGCGAAGTCCATCTCCCACATCAGCCCCTGCTCCAGCGGCGTCCATTTCTGGGTCACCGTCAGGCCGAGGCCCGCCAGCGCCGCCTGACCTGTCAGGCTCTCGCCCTTCTTCTCGAGCCGGGCGGCCGTGGGGGCGGCAGTTTTCTTCGCCGCCTCCGCCCGGACCTCCAACGTCAGCGGGCCGTGCAGCCAGTTGCGGTCGGCGTCCGGTGCCGCCTCGCCGGGGCGGTTATGCAGGACGATCGACTCCGGCAGGCCGCTGTCGCCGCTCAACCTCGCCGCCAGTTCCCCACCGCCGTGGATCTCCTCCGCCGTCAGGCGGCATGGGCTCAGGCAGGCGCAGACTGCCAACACGATTCCACTGAGCCGACATGCGATCAGAGACAGGTACTTCAACATGGCAGAGGACCTTTCTGAATCAACCTGGACCCGCGTCAACTTGATCGTTTGCGGACGCCTTGCCACCTGGTCGCCAGTCGCCACAGCATGGTCGCGAGGATCCAAACCACGATGACCGCCACCAGGACGGCCAGACCGCGGATAACGCACAGGACAAGGAAGGTGTCGGAATCCAGTGATATCCACTTCTCCCTGCGACCGTTGTCGTAATGGGTGAGAATGACCCTATCACCGTAGAACCAACTGTACGTGCCGGTGGCTGCGCCGGCGATCAGGGCGACCAGCAGCATGACCAGGTAGTGAGTCCTGATCGTCTGCCTGGGCGGAGGCGGATCACTTGATCGCGGCGGCTGAGGATTGGAAGGCACGTCGCACCTCCGAGCCGTCGGCGTTGCCGAGGTCGGTCCGCTGGATCATCAGGACGTAGGCGACCTTCTTGACCGGGTCGATCCAGACCTGTGTGCCCCACGCCCCGCCGTGCCCGAACGTGCCGGGCGACAGGTCGGCCGTCACGCCCTGAGGCTCGCGGACGAGGACCACGCCCAGACCCCACCCGCTGCCGGGCACGAAGCCCGCCTTCAGATCGCCCGTGGCCAGGGTGCGCATGAGCTTGACCGTGTCGGCCTTGAGGTATCGCTTGCCGTCCAGCTCGCCCTCGCAGAGGAGCATGCGGGCGAAGCGACCGTAGTCCGGCGCGGTGGAGAAGAGCCCGCCGTTGGGGGCGGGGTAGCGGTCGGTGCGGGTGGGGTCGTAGAGCGGCCAGTAGGCCGCCTTCTGGAGCTTGCCCGCGACGCGCTTGTAGGGCGCGACCATGCGGGCGAGCTGCCCGGCCTTGGGATAGAACGTGGTGTCCTTCATGCCCAGCGGGTCGAAGAACCGCTTCTGGAGGAACTCGGGATAGGACTGGCCCGAGACGACCTCGATGATCCGCCCGAGCGTGTTCATGCCGGACTGGCTGTACTGCCACTTCGAGCCGGGCTCGAAGTTCAGCGGCTTCTTGGCGTAGAGGGCCATCAGCGGCTCGAGCCTGGTAATCCCGGCGACCTCCTGGTTGGACGCCTCGGCCAGGCCGGAGGTGTGCGTGAGCAGGTGGCGGAGGGTGAGCTTGAACGCCTTGCCGTCGCGGGTTTTCATCTCTGCCAGTTCGGGAACGTACTTGCCCACGAGGTCGTCGACGGTCAGCTTGCCGTCGTCCTGGAGGGCCAGGATGGCGGCCGAGGTGACGGGCTTGGTCATGGAGGCGATCCAGAAGATCGTGTCAGTCCGCATGGGCCGCTGCGCGTCGATGTCGGCCAGGCCCACGGCCGACAGGTGCGCCACGCCGCCCGGCCGGGCGACCAGCGTGACCGCCCCGGAGATGACCTGCTTGTCCGCCTGGTCCTTCATGGCCTCCGTGATCCCCGCTACGACGGGCGTCTCACCCGTCGCCCCTGTGCAGGAAGTCAGCAGAAGCACCAGTACGGGCAGAAGAAGAAGACTCATCAGGACCTTATGATCGGGCGCGTGCATGGGAGATTCTCCAATAGACTGTTCGCGTTAGGAACTATGATCCATACGTTAGTCGTCATGAGCGTGGAGTTCAAGCCGCGTCGCGCGAAGCCGCAAGCGGATTGAACGGTTGTGGTCGCTGGAGAAGACGGAAAGACTGACATGAAGAACGTGAAACGGTTCGTCGTCGTGGTGGGTCTGGTGAGCGTTCTGGCACCGGCGGTGCGGGCAGCGGAGAGCGACGGATGGGTCGCGCTGTTCGACGGCAAGAGCCTGGACGGGTGGACGGTGAGCGAGAACCCCTCGACGTTCAAGGTGGTCGACGGGGCGATCTGCGTGGACGGGCCGCGGGCCCACGCGTTCTATACCGGTCCGGTGCGGGGCGGCAAGTTCAAGAACTTCGAGTTTCGCTGCGAAGTGCGGACCGAACCCGGAGCCAACTCGGGCGTGTTCTTCCACACCCGGGCCCAAACGGGAGCCGGCTGGCCCGCCCGCGGCTACGAGGTGCAGATCAACAACACCCAGCCGCCCCACAACGGCTATTACGAGTGCAAGAAGACGGGCAGCCTGTACGGCATCCGCAACGTGTACAAGAGCCCGGTGTGCGACAGGGAGTGGTTCGCCCTGCACATCACGGTGCGGGGCAAGCACATTCAGGTCCGCGTGAATGACACGCTGACGGTGGACTACGTCGAGCCGGCCCGCCCGGCCCGCGGGGCCCAGCGCGACGGGCGGACACTTTCCAGCGGGACCTTCGCCCTCCAGGGGCACGACCCGTCCAGCCGAGTGGCCTTCCGCAACATCCAGGTCAAGCCCCTGGCGGACGACCTGGCCGACGACGTGGACGGCCCCGTGTCCGCCCAGGAGGAGTCCGCCGACGTGCTGGCGCTCGGCATGAGCAACTTCCCCGTACTGGACCTGCACGCCCATCTCAAGGGCGGGCTGAAGGTCGAGGAGGTGGAGGCCTTGTCGCGCCGCACGGGGATCGGCTACGGCGTAGCCCCCAACTGCGGCGTGGGCTTCCCCATCACCGACGACAAGGGCATCGAAGCCTTCGTCGCTTCTATGAAGGGCCGCTGCGTCTTCCTGGGCATGCAGGCCGAGGGGCGCGAATGGGTCAAGACCTTCTCCCCCAAGGCGGTCGCCCTGTTCGATTACGTCTTTACCGACTCTATGACCTTCACCGACGACCGCACGGGCAAGCGGACCCGGCTGTGGGTCCAGGACGAGTTCGAGGTGGGCGACAAGCAGCAGTTCATGGACATGCTGGTGGGCAAGATCGAGTCCATCTGCGACCGCGAGCCGATCGACATCTACGTCAATCCGACGTTCCTGCCCAAGCCCATCGCGGGCGAGTACGACGCGCTGTGGACGCCGGAGCGGATGAAGAAGGTGGTCGCCGCCCTGGCCCGCAACGGCGTGGCCATGGAGATCAACGCCCGCTACAAGCTGCCCAGTACGGCCTTCATCAAGCTGGCCAAGCAGGCGGGGGTGAAGTTCACCTTCGGCACCAACAACGGCGGCAAGGACGACCTGGTCGTGCCCGCCTACTGCCTGGAGATGATCCGCCAGTGCAACCTGACGCCCAAGGACCTGTTCGTGCCCGGCTCGGGCGGCAAGAAGGCCATCGAGCGAAAGGCCATGCCGAAGTAGACGGGTGGCGGCCAGGCCGGGCGACCGGTTGACGCATAGGTTTGCGATGGAAGGCGAAAGGCGAACCGTCCCGTTCGCCCGCCCCGGGAGAGTCTGCCATGAAACGGACTGCTTTGTTCCTGGCCGCTGTGGCCATTCTGAGCTTGCCGCCGTCCGCCCGGAGCGCGTCATCCTCACCGAAGCCGGCCGACGGCGTCGTGCCCCTGACGGCGGCGCACGCCCATAACGACTACGCCCACCCGCGTCCGCTGCTGGACGCCCTGGACTGCGGGTTCTGCAGCATCGAAAGCGACATCTGGCTGGTGGAAGGCAGACTGATGGTCGCCCACGCCCAAAAGGAGATTCGTCCCGAACGGACGCTCGAATCGTTGTATCTCCAGCCGCTCCGCGAGCGGGCCCGGCTGAACGGAGGACGGGTCTACCCCGGCGGACCGACGATCATCCTGCTGATCGACTTCAAGACCGAGGCCGCCCCCACCTACGCCGAACTGCGAAAGGTCCTCCAGCGGTACGCCGACATCCTGACCTCGGTTGAGGACGGCCAGGTGACGCAGCGAGCCGTGACAGCCATCATCAGCGGTGACGCGCCCTGGAAGGAACTGTCCGCCGACAACCCGCGATACGCCATGCTCGACGGGCGGGCCAGACACCTCGGCTCCAGGCTCCCCGCCCACCTCGTGCCGCTGATCAGCGAGAACTGGAAGAAGCTCTTCAAGTGGCAAGGCGCCGGACCCATGGACCAGGCCGAACGGGCCAAGCTGCGAGACTTCGTGAGCAAGGCGCACCAGGCGGGGCGAAAGGTCCGTTTCTGGGCGACGCCCGACAAGCCGGCGGTCTGGAAGGAACTCCGCGCCGCGGAGGTGGATCTGCTGAGCGTGGACGACCTGGCCGGGGCACGGAAGTTCCTGCTCGAACAGGCACAGCCGGCCGACAGGGGCGAAGATCGCCCTTGAGCACAACGCGGGTAGCGCGTACTATGACTGGTAGCACAGGTTGCGCTACCGAGTACCGCCCGGGGTCCGGCGAACGGACGGCCCGCACAAGGAGACTGCAATGCGTGAGAGTCGAAGCTGGCCCGTCTTGTTGGTGTGCCTGGCCTTGATGTTCGCATGGAGCCAGGCGGCAGGCGAGGAGACCCCGGTCAACCAGGCCCCGAAGGCCAAGGTGTCGGCCAGCAGCGAATTCAGCGGCGAATACGCCGCCCGCAACGCCGCCCGGGGCGACCTGCCCTCGGAGTTCGCGCCCGACGGCAGCGACTGGGCCACCAAGGGCCAGCACAAGGCCTGGTACGAGCTGCGCTGGGACCAGGGCGTCGAGATCGAGCAGATCGTGTACTACGCCCGCACCACCAGCCCCATCCTGGAGAACTTCAAGGACTACGCGGTGCACGTGGACGGGGCGAAGGCCCCGGCCGTCCGCGGGCAGCTCGAGCACCGCCACGGCCCGCAAATGATCACCCTGCCCCGCCAGAAGGTCTCGAAGGTTCGCATCGAGTTCCTGTCGGCCCACCCCGATTCGCCCAACCCGGGCGCCAGCGAGATCGCGGTGTTCTCCCGGGCGGTGACGGCGGCCCAGCTCGCGCAGATGCAGGTGCCGGTGAACGAGAAGACCCCGCAGGCCGCCGCCCTGCGCCGCGACCTGATGGAAGGGCGCCTCGGGTTTGGCGACATCCTGGTGGTCAAGCGCAAGCCGCTGAACATCTCGCACGTGTACGTCTACCACGTGGAGGGTTTCCGTCCGGGCGGCGGGTTGTACATCTTCAGTCCGGCCGAGCAGAAGCTCAAGTGCATCTTTGACGCGGGCGAGGGGATGATCACGACGGCGGACCTGTCGTACGACGCCAGGGAGATCGTCTTCGCCATGCGGCGCGGCGGGCACGTCGCCTCCAACCCGGTCGCCCACATCGAGGACATCTCGCGCTACGAGGAGGAGGCCAGCAACTACCAGGTCTTCCGCATCAACATCGACGGCACGGGCCTCAAACAGCTCACCCACGGCACGTACAACAACCTTGACCCCTGCTGGCTGCCCGACGGCGGGGTCGCGTTCATTTCCGACCGCAAGCCCGCCTACGCCTACTGCTACGTGGTGACCTCGCCCGTGCTCTACCGCATGGACCGCGAGGGGCAGCGTCAGATGCGCCTTTCGTCCAACTATCTCATGGACTTCACGCCCTCGGTGCTGGAGGACGGACGGATCGTCTATACGCGGTGGGAATACGTGGACCGGGCGGCCTGTCCCATCCAGAGCCTGTGGGCGATCTACCCCAACGGGACGGGGCTGAGCGGCTATTACGGCAACCGGGTGATCAGCCCGGGGACGTTCATGGACGCCCAGCCGATCCCGGGCACCAACGGCGTGATCGCGGTGGCCACCAACCATAATGGTTCCTGCCGCGGCGGGATCGTGGCTATCGACCCCACCAAGGGGGCCAACGCCCCCGAGGCGGTCCGCAACCTCACTCCGGAAGTCAACATCTACGCCCACCGCGTCGGCGGCGGGCCGTGGGGCAACGGCATGCTCGACTGCCGCGTCCGCGGCCAGTACGAGAAGCCCTTCGCCCTGGACCAGAACCGCTTCCTGGTCTCCAACGGCGGGACGATCCAGCTCCGCGATTTCGACGCCAACGCCATTTCGATCCTGGGCCCGCGCGACGGCATGGGTTTCTACAGCCCGCAGCCCATCCGGCCGATTGATCCCCCGCCGGCCATGCCCGCCCACGAGCGCCAACTCCCGCCCGACGGCAGCGTCTCGGGCGGCTGGGCCACCGTGGTGCTGCGCGACGTGTACAACGGGCTGGAGGGCGTGAAACGCGGGGAGATCAAGGAGATCGCCGTCGTCCAGGAGATCGAGAAGTCCACGCACTCGCCGCAGAACAACGTCCGCCCGGACGGCAAGGGAATGCGGAACATCGCGTGTTTCGGCTTCCAGTTCCCGCTGGTTTCGTGCGGGGCGACCTACGCGCCCAAAAAGGTGTGGGGCTTCGCCGACGTGGACGCCGAGGGCAACGCCGCCTTCCGGGTGCCCTCGGAGGTGCCCATCTACTTCCTGGCCCTCGACGGCGAGGGGCGGGCCATCCAGCGGATGCGGACCTTCACCCACATGATGCCCGACGAGGCCCAGACCTGCGTCGGCTGCCACGCCGACCGCAACACCTCCATGCCCCGCCAGGCATTCCCCCTCGGCGGCAACCTCAACCCGCAGCCGCTGAGGGAGCCGGCCTGGGGCGTCAAGGGCTTCAGCTATCCCGAGGTCGTCCAGGGCGTCTTCGACCGCAACTGCATCAAATGTCACAACGAGAAGACCCAGCCCAACGGCGTGGACCTCACCGGCGACATGACCGACTTCTTCAACGTCTCCTACGACATCCTCTGCCGCACCGGCACCCAGGGCCAGGACCGCTGGCTGAACCACGGCAGCCCATCCGGCCGCGAGTACGACAAGGTCCGTGGCATGAGCCCCTGGGTCGAATGGATCTGGTCCATCAACGGGGCCGGGCACAATACGCTGGAGATCGCCCCGCGCCGCTACGGCAGCCCGGCCAGCAAGCTGGCCGAGATCATCCGTTCGGGCCACCCGGACAAGGACGGCAAACCGCGGGTCAACGTTGCCGACGCCGACCGCCGGCGAGTCTTCCTGTGGATGGACCTGAACATCCCCTACTACGGCACGAGTTCATCCAACCACAAGACCCGCATGGGCAGCCGGCGCATGTTGCCCGACAACTTCGAGCCGGTCTTCAGCGACGTGGTCGCCCGGCGCTGCGTCGAGTGCCACAAGAAGGGCGTCCCCCGCAAGTTCTACACCCGCGTCATGAGTCCCGAAAAGAACAGCTTCCTGCTGGCCCCGCTGGCCAAGGAAGCAGGCGGGCTGGAGAAGTGCGGGCGGGCCGTTTTCGCTTCCACGGACGACCCGGACTACCAGAAGATCCTGGCCACCTTCAAGCCCATCCATGAACTCCTGAAGCAACGCCCCCGCGCCGACATGCCCAATTTCCAGGTCATGTGCGACGTAAAGGTCAGTTCGAAATAGGGCGAAATTGGCGAAATTGGGGACGCTACCCTATTTCGACCCGAGAAGGAGTCCTTTGCGCCGAGTTCGACCGAGCGAAATAGGGTAGCGTCCCCTATTTTCTACCGCCGGACGCGGGCGTTGCCCTGCCAGACGCTCCAGACCTGTTCCTCGTCGGCCGGCTGGGCGTAGTCGGTAATCTGCGTGGTCGCCAGGGCGCCGCAGGCCCAGCCGAACTGGACCCATTTCTCGGCGGGCCAGCCCTTGAGGATGGCGTAAAGCATCCCGCCGACGAACCCGTCCCCGCCGCCGATGCGGTCCAGCACAGCGATCTCCTTGGGCTCGACTACGTACCATGTGCCCGACCCGGGGGTACGACAGGCGTCTCGCCTGTCGGGCGCAACATCGGCGACGGGCGAGACGCCCGTCGTACCACAGACGCCCGCCTCCAGCATGATCGCGCCCCAGCGGTGGCAGTTGGCGCTGACCACCTCGCGCAGGGTCGTGGCGAACACGTCGGCCTGGGGGAAGGTTTTGCGGGCGGCGCCGATCATGCCCTTGAAGCCGTCGATCTTGGCCGCCAGGTCCTTGCCGCCGGCCTCGGGGCCCTCGATGCCCAGGCAGAGCTGGAAGTCCTCCTCGTTGCCGACGAGGATGTCGCTGGCGTGGGCGATCTCCAGGAACACGTCGCGAAGCTCGCTCTCGCGGCCCTTCCAGAACGAGGCGCGATGGTTGAGGTCGAAACTGATCCGCGTGCCGTGCTTCTTGGCCGCCCGCGCCAGCTCCAGGCAGAAGGTGCTGGTCTGGCTGGACAGGGCGGCGATCAGGCCCGAGAGGTGGACGATCTGGACGCCCTCGGCGCCGAAGATCCGCTCCAGGTCGAAGTCCTGGGCGCTGAGCGTCCGCCCCACCTCGCCCGCACGGTCGTTGTGGACGCGGGGCCCGCGGGCGCCGAGGCCGCTGTCGGCCAGGTTGAACTGATGACGATAGCCCCAGGGCCCGCCCTGGTCGAGGATCTTGGCCTCAACCGTCATGTGCCGCCCGGCCAGGTTGTCCCGCAGGAAGCGGGAGATCGGGCTGCCCTTGACGAAGGCGGTCAGCACCTTTACCGGCAGGCCCAGATAGGAGGCGATGGACGCAACGTTGGTTTCGGCGCTGGTGGCCTGCATGAAGAAGGTATCGCTGCAATGCATGGGCTGGGCGTTGGCGGCGGTCAGCCGGACGCCGATGCTGGTGGGGATCAGGAGGGACCATGCATACTCTTTGCGTAGCTCGATGCTCACCGGTACGTCCTTTCTTGTTGGGTTTGCGGTCACGCCGCCGGGCGGGCGGACGGCCCACGGGCGGCAGTACGACGGTGTATAGCAGATTCGCTCGAAAATGGCAAGGTGAGCCGCCGCGACTGTCGTGCCACAGCGATTATGACACCCCTTAACGCCACAGCGATTATGTCATCCCTGCCGGGTATGATGCCTCCCCCCATGGAGGCATCGCGTGATCGCTCAGGAGTGTACGTTAACCGTGGCGCA
>JAKJER010000077.1 GCA_022705325.1 Planctomycetota bacterium
ACGAACTGCTGCGGCACATCAGCAAGCTGCAACGGCAGGATGCCGTCGAAAAAACGGAGTAAGCCGCACGGCCGGTTCATGGACGAACCGATGCCGAGGGAATCTATGCGCCATGCCCTGCCGCAGCTGCCCCTCAACCCCGTGAATCCGGTTCCTTCCAACCCTCAATTATGCGCTTGCCCTGTCCCTTCTGCTGTGGTGCAATCCATGGGCCGAACAGGATTGGGACATCATACCTATTTCTTTTCCTTTGGTGGGCGGCCGGCCTTGCGGGGGATGAGCCGGCGGCCGAGTTCCTTCGCGAACCTCGGCCCGGCGATGCGTCTCGACGTAAGTATACGCAACAACCCGCCCGTTGGGGAAGACCCAAACGGTAGGCGGGCACGCGATTCCACTCGCCCGCCCGCCGTCCTGGCAGAAATGGGTAAGGTGTCTCCGGATATCGGATATTGTCAATCGTCGCTTTCCCCGGCCCTCAACGGCCGGGGAAATTACCGAACACGCTACGCACGAATCTCGCTGGACCACTTCACCATTGGACATCGAAGGCATGTTCGCCAGGAGGAACTTCGATAGACCCCGTGAACTCACGACCATTGAAACGAATAGTCATGGCGGGGCGGGAAGGATCAGAGTTCATCTTGAATGGAACCTGGCTCGTTACGCGCACCATCGCCTTACTGCCGTTCTGATGCAGCAACCACCTGATGATCACATTCCCACTGCTATTCACAGACTCACTACCACAGAATGCAAGGCCATCAATAGTCGTCTTTAACCCCCGTCTCATGGCCACCGGTCCACCAGCAACGCTGACTCCTGCAAGTTCGTCTGGACCGTAGTTGTCATGAATTACTACGGTAAGGGCGAATGGGGTTGGAGGTTGCGGTGGGCGTATCGGCCTGCATCCTCCAACTGTCAACGCCAGGAACAGCAGAAATGACAACCGTTGTCTCATAGTTCACCGTACCTACCCTTCTTCGGACGGGTGGTTCAATAGTCGACCATATCCGTCTTGACGAGGATCCGGCCGCTGGTGTCGATAAACACCACCCGTCCATCCAGCACGACCCGGGCGACTCCATTCTCGAAACTGTTGGCCAGTTCGTATATCTCCGGCAGCACAACCTTACCCGTCTTGTCCATGTATCCCCACCCGCGGTCCCGGATGAACGGGGCCAGGCCGTTGCGAAAGTGTCTGACCTCGTGGTACTGCATCGGGATGACCAGCTTCCCGTTGAGGTCGATGAAACCCCACAAGGGTGGGGGCTCAATCTTCTCGCCGGGCTCGAATATGCCGTCGTCCCTGAAGGTGCTGCGGTCGCGCAAACTCACCGGAGCAAGGCCCTCCGAGAAGTTGCCGGCCCCGGCATAGATCGGGGGGATCACCATCCGCCCGCTGCGGTCAATGAACCCGTCGTACCACCACTGGCCGTCAAACCGCCCGGCAATGCGGGCACGGCCTTCCCGGAAGTCGTAGCAGTATACTACCTCATCGAGCTTGATCACGGTGGTCGCCTGCTTGTCGAGGTAGCTTTGCCCGACGGCGCACAGCCCTTCACTGAAACAAGGTATAGCCGTGAGGTCGATGCCGGGTGGAATCTGCACCCGCCCCTCCCGATCGAGGAACCCCCAGCGATCCTTAACACGGAAGGCACAGAGGCCCTCCCTGTAGAATCCGAGCTGCTCGTAGGTTCCCGGCTTGGTAACCCACTCGCCCGTGATGTCGATAATGCCCTCTCCCTCTGCGACGGCCACCACCGCCCGGCCGTCGCAGAACGGCCCGGCCCGGTCATATCGGGCGGCGATCCGCAGCCGCCCCAGCCGGTCCATGTACCCGAGCTTGCCCGTCGCAACCACGCGGGCAGGCGCCAGGCCGTCATGGAACTTGGCCACTGGAAGGACAGGCTGATCCAGAAGCTCTCTTCCCGTCCGCAGGTCAAAGTACCGCGTGATTTCTGTCCAGGGCTGCCTATACCAGACCACCCTTGTCCAATCAACGGACTCGGGCGGGGCGGACAGACCGCCAGCACCAGGATATTCCGTGCAACCCATGGGCAAAGACGGCGGGCACAGAAGAACGGATAGAAGCGGTAGTAACAGAGATTTCATCGGCGCGTGGCCTTTCCCAGGTAGGACTGACGAGCGGTGCCATCCCTGAGGGATGCGGTCTGTTCGAACGAACCTTAATCGGGGGACATCCAGTAATCGGGGAACACCATCAATCCTGTTCGGCCCATGGATTGCACCACAGCAGAAGGGACAGGGCAAGCGCATAATTGAGGGTTGGAAGGAACCGGATTCACGGGGTTGAGGGGCGGCTGCGGCAGGTGTCCCCTGTCCCCGGTGTTGCACATGCGGGTATTGTAGCGGTGGCAGAGTCGGAAGGCCAGCGTCCGGGTTGATTGTGTCCAGGTTGATGTGCACAGGCGGCGGTTGGCAGAGGGCGTGGCTGTCCGTGGATGAAATCGCGGCCCATCGCCAATAAAGACCCTATGGGATGTTCGCCACCGGCGCCAACTCGGGGCTTGCCGCTGCCGCCGGCACGCGTGCGCGAAGCCGGCGCGGCACGGCGGGGGCGTTCTCGATCGCCCAGTTCATCTCCTCTCCGCTGGCGGCGTCCCTCATCGGGATGCGGGCCGGCAGCAGGTCGGGGTAGCGCTCGATCGGGCCTCGCCTGAGCCGCCAAGCCCAGCCCAGCAGCTTGGGGAGCGCCAGCAGCAGCCCGATCTGGCCGAGCACCTGGAACAGCAACCGCCTGCCCGCCAGCGGGTCTTTGCGGATGTCCCGCAGCGCCCGCAGGGCGTTGAGCGGGTTGTAGAAGGCCCCATACGCCCGCAGGATGTTCACCTGCTGCCGCCAGGGCCGCTCGTGCAGGGACGAGACGACGTAGTTGCCGTCCTGATATGCCTGCGGGATCTTGATCCCGCCGACGCGCCGGAAGATCGCCTTGGCCCGGGCGGCCGGCTCAAAGTCGCGGCTCCCCACCGCCGGGCCCAGGTACGTGCACTGGTAGGACACCGCCCCCAGCTCGTACACGTGGCGAGCCTGGTTGACCAGCCCCGACAGGTCGCCGCGGGGGGAGTGCAGCGGCTGGTGGTCGCTGTGGATCATCATCACCATCGGCTCGATGCGGTGCCCGCGGAGCAGCGCGAACAGCTCGGCCGTCTTGTCGGCATTCTGGCCCTTGTTGACCAGTCTGGCGGTAATGTCCTCAATGCCGAACCAGATGGCGGCCAGGCCGCTCGCCTTGGCCAGCGGGAGCAGGTCGCGGTTCTTGTACACGTCAGCCTGGGTGGCCTCGGTGTAGAAGCGGATGCACCGCCCCAGGGGCTTCTCGCCGATCTTCGTGCGGGCCAGCTCGGTCATCAGGTCGCAGGCCGTCTGGCGGTCGTTGAAGAAGTTGTCGTCGGTGCCGAAGAACTCGGAAATGCCGAAGGTCTGGTGGATATGCGTGATCTCCGCCGCCAGGCGGCGCGGGCTCTTGTGGCGCCACGTGCGCTGGTTGGAAGCCGGGATCGGACAGAACGGGCAGCGGAACCGGCAGCCCTGGGTCGACATCACCGACGCGATGGCCGACAGCTTGCCGACCTGGCGAGGCGTGCAGGGCTGGGCCGACAAGGTGCGGCGGCCGTGAGGCGGTTCGAGGACGCGATACCCCACGTCGGGCATGGGCAGCTCGTCCAAATCGCGCAGGAGCCGCTGGACGCCGGTGTTGACGGCCTGCGGCTCGTGCGGGCCGCCCTGCGGGCAGAGGTAGACCAGCCCCGGCACGCCGTCCAAACCGCCGGAGGATCGCAGGTCCTCGTAGGCGTCCCGCACCGTCTGGCCCGAGCGGCGATGGGAAAGCACCACGTTCAGCAGGTCCAGCAGCACGAAGGCCTCTCCGGTCACCACGCCGTCGGCCCCCACGCCGCCGGCGGGGCCCAGCTCAAAGAAATCCGTCGGCTCGTACATCGCCTTGGCCCCCCCCGCCAGGATCAGCGGGCGTTCCTGGCCCATCCGGTGGGCGTCCCGGATCAGCGCGAACGCCCGTTCCGCGTGCACCTGCATGGACGAGACCAGCAGGAGGTCCAGCTTCCGGCCGCCCAGCCGCATGAGGCTGGGCAGCACCCGGGGCGACCACTGCTGCAGCACGATGCGGAGGTTGGTCATGCCCGCCTCGTGCAGCGAGTCGGCCAGCAGGCGGACCGAGCAGGGGACCATCCGCTTGTCGGCGTACCAGAACGGCTGCATGTGAGTGCGGGAATCGAACGCGTAGACGATCCCGATGGCCAGGTCGCTCAGGCCGGGCATCCGGCGGAGGGACTCGATTCGATTGCGGAACGTGCCATCGGGCAGATAGATGTCATGGTCCTGTCGGCGTGGGAGTTCCATTCGGATGTCCGATCCGTGCAGCCGTCGCCGCACATAAACAAAGAAAGCCAACTTGGCCGAACCACTGCGGGTTCCCAAGACGGCTTACTCTTTGCCGGGCCTGCCCCAGCGGGCCTGCCCCTCATCTAGTCATCCGATTCGGAACTCGTTCCTGAAGTTATCGAGTGCGCGTACCCTTAATAGTATCCCGCGCCGACGGCGGCCGAGGAAATAAATAATCGCGTTCGTCAGTCGCTCTCGCGGACGATTGGGTCCACCTGCTTGTCGCTGCACATCCCGCTGTACGCCCGCACGCGGTTCAGGCAGCCGTGGAAGTTGCAGCGGGAGATACGGGAGATACGGGGACGAGATACGGGAGATACGGAGATACGGGGACAGATACCATAATTCAGCTTGACAGGCACATTGGGAACGCTTAGGGTGCGGGTCATGCCGAGGATCGCACGAGTTGTCGTGCCGGGGATGCCTCACCACGTAACGCAGCGCGGCAATCGACGCGCGAATGTGTTCTTCGACGACGGCGACCGCCGTCGCTATCTGCTCCTGCTCGAAGACTACGCCCGCAAGTACGGCCTGGCCGTGTGGGCTTACTGCCTGATGACCAATCACGTCCACTTCGTAGCCGTGCCGGCCAGCGAAGACGCCCGCGGCCGCAGCTTCCGCGACTCGCACCAGGCGTACTCGTCGTGGCTGAACCGCCGCCTGGGCGAAAGCGGCCACCTGTGGCAAGGCCGTTTTTTCTCGTCGGTGCTGGACGACGCCCACCTGTGGGCCTGCGTGCGGTACGTCGAGCGAAACCCGGTGCGGGCCGGGCTGATCGCCCGCGCCGAGGACTGGCCGTGGCCTGCCTGCCGCAGGCAGGAGCAGCGCCGCCGCCCACTGCGGCCGACGGACCGACCCGCTGCTGTCGCCGATCCAGATGCCCTGGCCGGTCGCGGATTGGACCGACTACCTGCGGACCGAGGACGAGAAGATGGTCGAGGCGATCCGCCGCCAGACGATGACCGGCCGCCCCAGCGGCGGCGACGGCTTCATCGCCCAACTGGAAGGCCTGCTGGGGCGAATCCTGCATCGCCAGAAACCCGGGCCCAAGCCCAAGGCGGGCAAAAGGGTCAAGCAGATCAAAGGACAGGCATGAGTTATGGTATCTGTCCCCGTATCCCGCACGTCAACGTGCACTAGACACTATCAAGCAGGTCGAAGATGCGACCAAGGGGCTTGGAATATGAGACCTACCACGTTCCAAGAAATCGAGATGGCACAGGGAATCGCTGCGAGCGAAACCCAAGAGCATTCTTCACTATCCGATTGGTACGCGCGCATTCGTGATGTCCCCCTTTCAACATTTGAGATACGGGAGATACGGGGACAGATACCATAATTCAGCTTGACAGGCACATTGGGAACGCTTAGGGTGCGGGTCATGCCGAGGATCGCACGAGTTGTCGTGCCGGGGATGCCTCACCATGTGACGCAGCGCGGCAATCGCCGCGCGAATGTTTTCTTCGACGACGGCGACCGCCGCCGCTACCTGCTCCTGCTCGAAGACTACGCCGGCAGATACGGCCTGGCCGTGTGGGCTTACTGCCTGATGACCAATCACGTCCACTTCGTAGCCGTGCCGGCCAGCGAAGACGCCCTCGGCCGCAGCTTCCGCGACTCGCACCAGGCGTACTCGTCGTGGCTGAACCGCCGCCTGGGCGAAAGCGGCCACCTGTGGCAAGGCCGTTTTTTCTCGTCGGTGCTGGACGACGCCCACCTGTGGGCCTGCGTGCGGTACGTCGAGCGAAACCCGGTGCGGGCCGGGCTGATCGCCCGTGCCGAAGACTGGCCCTGGAGCAGCGCCGCCGCCCATTGCGGGCGCCGAGCCGACCCGCTGCTCTCGCCGATCCAGATGCCCTGGCCGGTCGCGGATTGGACCGACTACCTGCGGACCGAGGACGAGAAGATGGTCGAGGCGATCCGCCGCCAGACGATGACCGGCCGGGCCAGCGGCGGCGACGGCTTCATCGCCCAACTGGAAGGCCTGCTGGGGCGAATCCTGCATCGCCAGAAACCCGGCCCCAGGCCCAAGGCGGGCAAAAGGGTCAAGCAGATCAAAGGACAGGCATGAGTTATGGTATCTGTCCCCGTATCTTTTATCTGTCCCCGTATCTTCCCAGGCGGCAGGGGTCCGTTTAATCAGGCCCTGGAGCTAGCCCGCTCAAACTGATCCACCCGCCGCACAAGGCGGCGAGGGTAAAGACGTGGGTAACAGCAAGACGGTGGACCTTATTATTACCCACAGCTTCACCCAGGCCCAACGGGCCGGCGTAGGATAGCCCTGGCCTGCCTACGGCAGGCAGGCGTCACTACAAACGCGCCCCGTAGCTGACCCCTTGCCCGGATTGTGGATTGGCGATTGACAACGCGCGGCGGGCGGTGCTATTGTTTGCGGCCATGAAGACCTTCAGCGTGTGCATCCTGTCTGTCGTGGCGGCGGTGCTGGGCGGCTGCGTGGATCGCGAGTTGACGATCACCACCGATCCGCCGGACGCCCAGGTGTTCGTCTCGGACGTGGAGAAGGGGCGCTCGCCCGTGACCTTCCCGTTCACGTGGTACGGCGACTACGACATCATCATCCGCAAGCAGGGCTTCCAGACGCTCAAGACGCACGCCCACATCAACACGCCCGGCTACCAGTATCCGCCGGTGGACTTCCTGAGCGAGCTGGCGCCCTGGTGGATCGTCGACCGCCGCTACGTGCACTTCAAGCTCACGCCCGCCACCCAGCCCAGCGACCAGGAACTGATCGACCGGGCCAAAACCATGCACAAGCGAAACCTCGAGCCGGCCGACTGATTGACCCTCGACCATTGACCATTGACCATTGACCATCGCTCATTGACCATTGACCATTGAAGAGGGGTTCGTCTGCTGCGCGTTTTGGGGAAGGCAGCCCTCCGTCGCCGCCCGCTGGCACGTCCCGCGACATCGCACGAGCCGCGTTCAGGGCTGGCCGTTCGGCCGGACCTGGTGAGTCGTCAACTCGTCGGCCGGCTCGTCGGGCTGTTCGCTCTCCGGGGCCTGGGGGCTCGCCGGGAGCTTGAGGCTGCGGGCGAGTTGGACGACCAGGTCGGCTGCGTCGGGGAAGTGGCGGAGCACCTCGCTCTCGGCCACGGCGGTGCGGCGGGCGTCCTCGTCGGCCGCCACCGTCGCCAGCAGCCGTCCCTGGCGATCGAACGCGAACACTCGATCCTGTTGCCGCGGCACCCAGGTGCGGTAGCGGACCGCCGACGCCGCTTCGCTGATGCCCAGCGACGCCGCGTCGACCGGCTCGAGCATGATCGTGCCGTAGTCGATCTTCCCGGCCACCGGCTCGCGCTCGTTGAAGACCATGTGGAAGTACGCCCGCCTGTTCTGTCGGCTGGTCAGCAGGCACACCAGGTTCAGCGTGCCCTCGGGGATGTAGTTGTCCGGGGCGGGCGAGAGGGCCTTGGCGTCGGTGGCGTTCTTGAGCAGCGTCACCTCGTCCTTCGCGTAGCGGATGACGGTGTCGGTGATCCTCATGCCGCGGGCCACCGGGCCCGCGCGGTACGCGCCGCCCGTGGCGGAGGCGTTCAACTCCCACCGCTCCCAGTACGTCTGCTCGCCGGTGGACGTCAGCCAGTGCTGGACGTCCAGGCCGTGGTACTCCTGGCCGGCCGGGGCGACGATGAACGCGTGCCAGCCGACCGGCCGGCCTTGTCTCGTCTCCAGGTACCATCGAATCTGCGGGCGGTCCCAGAACGCCCCCAGCCCGCGGCCGCGCAGCTCGCGCACGATCTCGGCCCCGCGGACCGACGCGCGGTCCCGCCCGGCCACCAGCAGCCACGCCGCTCCCGTGCTCAGCAACAGCACGCCGAGCATGATGACGGCGATCTTGGCGAAGTGCGGCTTTTCCGGTTCGCGTTCGAACATCACCCCATCCTACGCGGCCCCGCGATCGTTGTAAAGCCGCCGCCCGGGCGGCGCGATCACCGGATGAACGGCCGGCCGTCCTTGAAGCCGACCTTCACCCACGACAGGAACCACGTCTTGCCGCGGTCGTTGTTGGCCTGGAAGAACAGGTAGATCTCGCCGTCGTCGTCCACGAAGACGCCCGGATGCCCCGACTCGCTGGCGTTCCACGAGCCCGGCGGGCCGTTGGGCACCAGCGGCTTGTCCACAAAGAGGCGCTCGAACTTGAGGCCGTCCTGCGACACCGCGCAGCCGATCTGCTGCGGGTCGTTGTTGTACCCGCCCCCGTAGAACAGGTAGACCTTCCCGTCGCGCTGGAGCAGGGCGGGGGCCTCGATGCACTTCTTCTCCCATGGCAATTCGGGCTTGAGGACGGGCGAGTCGCCCACCTGCTTCCAGGCCGAGCGGCCGAAGTCGCTCTTGCGGTCGGCCTGGGCCAGCGTCAGCATCTGCACCTTCATCGACGGGTCGCGGGTGGCGAAGTAGATCCACAGCTTGCCCTCTCGCTCCATCACGTCCAGGTCGATGGCCCGCCCGCTGTTCCACTCGCCGGTCGGGTGAAAGATCGGATTGGTCGGGTCGCGGTCCCACTTCAGGCCGTCGTCAGACGTGGCGTGGCAGAGCGCGTCGTTCTTGCCGTTGCCGTACGTGTTGTAGAACAGGTGCAGCTTGCCGTCCAGCCGGATCACCGCCCCGTTGACCAGGCCGTTGGCCTCGCACTCCTGCACGGGCGTGATCTCGCCTGCCTTCTTCCAGTTCACCAGGTCGCGCGACTCGGCGATGCCGATGCCCCAGCCGTTCTTCTTGAGGCCCTTGGGCACGCGGTCCTTGGCGTACGGGCAGATGCTGAAGTACATCAGGTACCGCCCGCCGTGCTTGATCACGTGCGGGTCCTTGGAGAAGGGCCGGCCCAGCCGGTCCGTGTCGCCGTACTTCATCTTCACGTCGGCGGCGGGGTTGGTGTTGTCAGGTGCCGCATCAACCGCCAGAACCGTCGCGGCACCGAGCACGACCAACAGACACGCGGGAATAGTCGACTTCATTGGGTTCTCCATGTTTACGGACCATTCTCGCGGGGCGGCCGCGGAAAGGCAAGCCGGTGGGAGAGCACCGGGAGTAAATGCGAACGATGGCTTCGGCGCTGCACTACTGGGAAGGACGCTCGGGCGCCGGAGGAGGAGTGCGGTCCTTCGAGGACTCGCGTCGCCGGAATTCGATGTGCCGGCATTCCAGGATGTCCTTCCACGGCTGGGGGTAGACTGCTCGGTTCAATTCATCGGCGGCCTCCAGCCTCTTGGCCAGCGGCATGTCCAGGATCTGCTGGAGGTCGTACTCGTCGGCCTCTTCGAACGGCTTCGATATGTGAACGATACGTTCCACACGTCCATCATCACGCCTGGGCTGAAGTCAGTCCAGTACGTCGCCCAACCCATCCGCAATTCCGCCTGCGGGCCTGCGTTTTGAGGACAGTCAATGATGACATGGACTCCACGGGCGGGACGCCCGTGGTACCTGCCTGCCGGCAGGCAGGCACACGGCCGGGACGGCCGTGCCCGTTTCCTCCAACGCGGAGCGATACCTGATGGCCAAACGCGCGTTTCTTCTGGCGGTGGTGTTGTCGGCGTGGGTGGGCGTTGTTGCTTCGGCGCCCGCCCAGGACTGGCCGCGGTTCCGCGGGCCGGGCGGGCTGGGGCTGGGCGACGCTCCGAACGTGCCCGCGACGTGGAGCGAGCAGGACTACAACTGGAAGGTGGCCGTGCCCGGGGTGGGGCACTCCTCTCCGGTGGTGGTGGGCAAGCGGATCTACCTGACCACGGGCGACACCCAGACGGCCCGTCGGACGGTGCTGTGTCTGGACACAGCCGACGGCAAGACCCTGTGGAAGCGGGAGTGGGACTCCTCCCCGTTCCGCCAGCACAGCGACAACAGTTTCGCCTCGGCCACGCCGGCGGCGGACGAGCACGGCGTGGTGGCGCTGTTCGGCAGCCCGTCGCGGATGTTGCTGGTGGCCCTGGACACCGAGGGCAAGGACATGTGGTCGTTGGACCTGGGAGCGTACGTGGGCATGCACGGCAGCGGCAGCTCGCCGGTGATCGTGGGCGACGTGGTCGTGCTGGCCAACGAGCAGGAAGACCCCGGCGCCCTGCCCACCGTGTATCGCGGCGAGGCGGCCAAGCAGCCGGCGGGCGTGAGCTTCCTGATCGGCCTGGACCGCAAGAGCGGCAAGGAGCGCTGGCGGATCGCCCGCAAGTCGGACCAGGCGCCGTACACCACGCCCTGCGAGTTCCGCGCGCCGGGCGGGCCGCTCACGCTGGTGTTCTCTAGCACGGCCCACGGGCTGACGGCGGTGGACCCGGCGGCGGGCAAGATCGTCTGGGAAGTCGGCAAGCTCTTCAAAGACCGCTGCTGCGCCTCGCCCTCGGCGGGGGCGGGCCTGGTCATCGCGGGTGACGGGCTGGGCTCGCGCGGCACGCACCAGATGGCCGTCCGTCCGACTGCCGACGGCGCGACCGTCGCCTACGAGATCAAGAAGCCCACGCCGCAGGTGCCCAGTCCGCTGATCGTGGGCGACCTCCTGTTCCTGTGGAACGACGACGGCTGGGTCGCCTGCTACAAGACGGCCACGGGCGAGCAGATCTGGCGCGAGAAGGTGGGCGGAGCGTTCTACGGTTCGCCCGTCTGCACGGGCAAGCGGATCTACTGCATCTCGCGAAAGGGCGAGGTGGCGGTGATCGCGGCGGCGGACAAGTACGAGCTGCTGGGCAGGGTCTCGCTGGGCGAGCCGAGCTACACCACGCCGGCCATCGCGGGCGGGCGGATGTACCTTCGCGGGCGGGGGCATCTGTTCAGTCTGGGCAAGTGAGCTACCAGGCTTCAAGTTCCCCGACGATCTCCTCGACAAGGTCCTTGATGGTGACGATGCCGACGTGCCTGCCGGTCGCGTCGCGGACGACGGCCATCGCGACGCGGTCGGCCTGCATGCGGTAGAGGGCGTCGGTCACGGTCGTGCCCGATCGCAGCACCAGCGGGGGCTGCTCGCCCTGGAGGAGGCGTCCGGTCTCGGCCGGGGGGGCGCCGCCCAGGTTCCCCGGCGCGCCCAGCAGCACGTCGAACACGTCCAGGATGCTCGCCACGTGTCCCCCGGCGTCCAGCACGGGCAGGCGGGAGTAGTTGCTGCGGCGCAGGGCCTGCATGAACTCCTCTTCGTCCGCGCCCGCCCTCACCGCCGCCACGCGGGCCATCGGGATCATCACGTCGGTCAGCCGGACGGCCGACAGCCGCATGACCCGCTCGGCCATGATCGATTGAAAGTGGGTCAGCAGCCCGCTGGCGGTGGACTCCGCCACCACCAGCGCCAACCCCTCGTGTCCCAACGCGACCCCGCGCCGCCGCGCGGACGCGGGCGACAGGCGAAGCATGAGCTGGCTGAAGCCCTGGATCAGCGGCGCCAGGCCCGTCCAGGTGAAGATCGCGCTCAGCCCGCGCAGCAGCCAGACCAGGCGGTAGACGCTCAACTCCGCGTGACGCTGGAAGTAGTTCTTGGGCACCGACTCGCCGAAGATGAACAACAGCGGGGTGGCCACCAGCATGCAGTACCACTCCGCCCGCTCGCCCGCGCCGGCCCGCACCAGCATGGCCGTGACCAGGAACGACGCGGCGTAGTTGACGGCGTTGTTGCCCGCCAGGATCACCGCCAGCAGGCTGCTCATGTTCCGCAGCCGCTTGCGAAGGTAGCGGGCGGGGGCGAAGCCGCTTTCGGCCCGCAGGTCCAGGCGGACCTTGTTGAGCGCGTACAGGCCCGTCTCCATCCCGCTGATCAGCGAGGAGAGCGCCACCGCCGCCAGCAGGGCCGCGGCATAGACGCTCCAGGCCAGCACGTCCGCCAGGGCGATCATGTCTGGCCCTCCAGCGTCAGGCGGAGCTTGTGCACCCGCCGACCGGTCATGGCCAACACCTCGAAACGCAGATTGCGGTAGTCCAGCCGGTCGCCCACGCGCGGGATCCGCCCGAGCCGGGCCGTCACGAACCCGCCTACCGTCGAGATCCTCCGTCCGCTCAGGTCCATCTTGAACGCGTCGGCCCACTCGTGGATCGCCAGGTCGCCGTCCACCAGGTACTCGCGCTCGCTGACCTTCTGGACGGCGGGGGCCTGTTCTTCGTCCCGGCCGATCCGCAACTCGCCGACGATCTCCTCGAGGATGTCCTTGAGGGTGACCAGGCCGGCCGTCCCGCCGTACTCGTCCACGACGACGGCCAACTGCACGCGGCGGACGCGGAGTTGGACGAGGGTCCGCTCAACGGTGGCCGCCTCCGGCACGAACAACACGGGCGCCACCAGGTTCCGCAGGGGCTGCTCGCCCTCCAGGAACAGCCGCTTGGCGTGGATGAGCCCGACGACGCGGTCGATGCTGCCTTTGTAGACCGGCACCTTCCGCAGGCGGGTGCGGCGGAAGAGATCGAGCAGGCCCTGGCGGTCGCCGTCGACGTCGTAGGCGATCATGTCCACGCGGGGCACCATGATGTCGTCCAGGCGCAGGTCGCTCAGTTCGATGACCTCCTGGAGCAGGGCGCTGGCGTTGCGGTCGATCAGCCCCCGCCGCCCGGAGAGTTCCATCACCGCCGCCAGTTCGTCCGCGGTGATATCGGCGGGCCCGCGCCGGCGGGGCAGGAGCAGCCGGCTGATCGGGGCGATGGCGGCCCGGTCCAGCAGCCACAGCGCCGGGCCCAGCGCCCGCTGGAGGAGGACCACCACGGGGCTGGCCCACAGGGCCCACCGTTCCGAGACCGTCATCGCCAGCGTCTTGGGCAGGGCCTCGCCCAGGAGGATCAGCAGGACCAGCGGCAGGACCGAGGCTCCCGCCGTCAGGCCCGCGGGCACACCGCCCTGGCTGAGGTCGATGATCAGCACCGCCCACAGGGCCGAGTAGGCCACGTTGACCAGCATGTTCCCCAGCAGCAGCGTGTTGAGCAGGCGCGTCGGCGTCTTCATCATCCCCGCCAGCAGCTTGCCCGCGCCGGCGGCCTGGCCCAGGCGCATGAGCCGCCCGCGGCTGAGGCTGAACATCGCCGTCTCGGTCCCGCTGCAGAAGGCCGAGCCCGCCAGCAGCACGCCGGCGACGACAAGCTCGCCCAGATGGTCGGCCAGGAAGGCCTGCCAGTTCATGGGCGGCCTCCCGAGTCCGGGCGCTGCGTTCGTGATGCCGCCGCGGGGCGGCTGGCGGAAGTGTCCTCGGCCTCTGTCATTCGTTCGTGTCGATCGGGCGGACCTACATGAGGGTGCGGGGCACGAAGGTCACGTTGTCGTGCCCACAGACGACGATGTCGGCCAGCTCCACCAGGTCCCGCAGCGACTCCATGGCCTGCTCGACGTCATGGCAGCCCTCCCAGACCTGGCCCAACTCCATGTGGGCCGCGGTGAGCACGGCGTCGCCGGCCACGACGATGGTGGAAACGGCCGGCGTCAGCAGCAGCCCCGCCGAGCCGGGCGACGCGCCGCTCAGCGGATAGAAACTCACCTGCGGGGCGAACGTTTCGGGGGCCGGGCGAAACCGCCCGGTCAGCTTGAGGTCCGCCTCGACGACGGTTGCCTCGTCCGCGTTCAGCCGCTGGACCGACTCGAGGAGTTCCTCGAGTTGGCGGCGGTGGTGGGCCAGTTCCGTCTCCGAGCACCACCACGCGGCGTGGGAAAGGGCGGGCAGGCCCCGTCGGTGGACCGGCCGGAGCGTCGTGCAGAACACGTCCGTCACGTCGGCGAGTGTCTTGCCCGTCCGTTCGTTGAAGCGGGCGGCCAGGATGGCCTCCGGCAGCGACGGGTCGACCAGGATCAGCCGCCCGTCGGCGGCGACGAGTGTGGTGGTGGCGTGGCTGGTCCGCGCGTCGCCCGACTCGCCCCACAGGCGGTTGTGCGACAGCGCTCCGATGCTGATGACGCAGTACTCGACGCTCATGTGTTCACTATATCGCGGCGGGGGGCGGTTGATAAGCAAAAGGCGGCGGTCAATCCGCGGCGATCTCGAAGATCGACTGCGTCTTGACGATGGTGAGGTCTTCGGGGAAGGCGTGGAAGGCGAACACGTGCAGCTCGGTGGGCTTGGGGGTGAAGTCCACGTACGAGAAGGGCGTCAGCGGCGTGCGGCTCATCCACTCGGGGTAGGGCACGAAGATCCCGTGCTTGCTCCCGCTGCGGGCCAGGTCGTGATGCGTCTTGGCGTAGAGCATCGCGCTCATCGTCTCGACCTGGAAGTTCATCATGTAGCGGATCGCCCCGTCCTGGCGGCAGTCGTGGACCTTCTCGCCGCGGAAGGGCATCTGCGCCAGCAGCCCCCGGCTCGGCAGCGTCGCCGATGCGTCGGCCGTCACCTCGACCAGGCTGTCCCCGCCGTGATAGAAGCCGATCACGTGCGTGCAGCCGGTGATCCAGATCTGGGCCTCGTACTGCTCCTTGACCACCCGGTGGTCGTGGTAGATCTGAAAAAGCTCAGGGTGCAGGGGCCTCTGGTAGAGGCTGAAGCGAAGGCCCGCGACACTCTGTCCTTGTCCGATGCTCATTCCACGACTCCAACAGTTGACATCAGGCGATTATACCAGAGTTCGCCTCACCGACAAGGGGCCCTCGTCGGGCGGTGCTGTCAACTATTGTGTGTAAGTTCCCAGAAGGTGCCATCTGGCCAGTTGGCCGAAGACGGCCCGTTGGACGGCTGAGGCGTCGTAGTGGACGCCCATGGGGTCCAGTCGCATCCGCAG
>JAKJER010000011.1 GCA_022705325.1 Planctomycetota bacterium
GCGGATGCGACTGGACCCCATGGGCGTCCACTACGACGCCTCAGCCGTCCAACGGGCCGTCTTCGGCCAACTGGCCAGATGGCACCTTCTGGGAACTTACACACAATAGTTGACAGCACCCGTCGCGTGGGCGGGGTTGACGCATTGGCGTCGGTGCGGCTAAGATAGGCAACGACGTGAAATGATCGAACCCCTTAGCAATCGAGGTGCCCCGATGCCCGCTCACAACGTCACAGTCGTTACCCGTCGTGGATTCCTGACCCGCAGCGTTTCGGCGGCGGCGTTTGCCGCGGGCCTGCCGGCGGCCCTTCGAGCGGCCGACGCGCCCGCCAAGAAGCTCAAGGGCAACATCAGGCAGGGCGTGAGCCTGTGGTCCTGCAAGCTGGGCAAGCTGGACAAGGCCTGCGAGGTGGTGGCCTCCCTGGGCATGGCCGGCATCGACCTGATCCATCCGGACGCCGCGGAGACCCTCAAGAAGTACAACTTGACCTGCACCATGATGTCCACCAAGGGCCACGGCATCCCGGTGGGCTTCAACCGCAAGGAGAACCACGACAAGTGCGTGGAGGCGGTGAGCAAGGCCATCGAGGCGGCCGCCGAGTTGGGCTGGCGCAACGTGATTTGCTTCAGCGGCAACCGCAAGGGCCTGCCGGACGACGAGGGGCTGGCCAACTGCGTCGTCGGGCTCAAGCGGGTGGCGCCCCTGGCGGAGAAGAAGAAGGTCTACGTGTGCATGGAGCTGCTGAACTCCAAGCAGCACAAGGACTACATGGCCGACAGCAGCGACTGGGGCGCCAAGATGTGCGAGGGCGTGGGCAGCGACCGCATCAAGCTTCTGTTCGACATCTACCACATGGCCATGATGGAAGAGGACGTCATCGCCCAGATCCGCAAGCACCACAAGTACATCGGCCACTACCACACGGGCGGCTACCCCGGGCGGGCCGAGATCGACCTCAAGAGCCAGAAGACCGACTATGCCGCCGTCATGAAGGTCATCCTGGAGACCAAGTTCGACGGGTACGTGGCCCACGAGTTCGTCCCCAAGCGCGATCCGGTCAAGTCGTTGACTGAAGCGGTGGAGATCTGCGACGTATAACAGGCAGGCTTCTGCCGGGCTCAGTACGTTGACGGCCGGCCTGGCGGCTTCAGTGACCCAGGCGAGACGGGGTGACTATTGACCGAGGGCACGGAAGAGATCGGCGAGCGCATCAACTACATCGATTGTCCGTCCTGCGGGCGGAAGATCGACTTGTCGGCTGCGCCCGCGCTGACGTCGGTGGGCTGTCCGGCCTGTGGGGGGCGGATGTTCGTCCCGGTGGACCTGGGGCAGTACCGCCTGGTGGCTTTGCTGGGCAAAGGCACCACGGCGGCGGCCTATCGCGGCATCGACCGCGAGTTGGACCGCCAGGTGGCCGTCAAGGTCATGCACCTGGAGTCCAAGGGAGACGACGACGCGGTGAACCGCTTTCTCGCCGAGGCCCGCGCCCTGGCCGCCTTGCGCCACCGCAACGTAGTGCGGATCTTCACCATGGGCATGGACCACCACGTGCCCTACCTGGTGATGGAACTGATCGGCGGGGGGAGCGTTCGCAAGCTGATCGACAAGGACAAGCCGATCAGCGAGGCCCGCGGCCTGGAAATCGCCATTGCCGTGGCCGAGGGGCTCCAGGCGGCCCACGGAATCGGTCTGATCCACGGCGACGTCAAGCCGGGCAACGTGCTGCTGGACGAGCAGGGGGTGCCCAAACTGGTGGACTTCGGGCTGGCGCGGTTCGGCGGGGTGAAGATGGGCAGCGAGGGCATGGGCACGCCCTTCTACGTCGCCCCCGAGCGGATCCGCCAGAGGGACACCGACCACCGCAGCGACATCTACAGCCTGGGCTGCTCGCTGTACCATCTGCTGACCGGCGTGCCGGTCTTTGACGGCAAGACGGTCAAGGACGTGCTGCTGGGGCACGTCAAGCGCACGGTGGTCGATCCGCGTCACCATCGTCCGTTCCTGGGGGCCAAGACGGCGGCCCTGTTGATGCGGACGCTGGAGAAGGACCCAGCCAAGCGCCAGGCGACCTACGACGAATTGCTGGCGGACCTGCGCGATGCGCTGCAATGTGCGGCCCCGGTGGGCGAGGCGGCGGCCCCGCCCGCCAACGGGGGCAAGGCGGAGTTGGCAGCCGCCGCGGCGGCCCTGGCCAGCGCGGGGCAGACAGCCTCGCCGAGACCCTCGACGCCTTCTCGGGCGGCTCCGCAGGCGCCGGCGTCCGGCAACGGTTCGGGCCGACCGACCGCCCCGACGGCGCCCGAGCGGCGTGGGCCGACGGCTCGCCCCGCCGCCGCCCGGAAAGACCTCTACAAGATGCTGCTGGTCGGCGGGGCGGTGCTGGCCGCGGCGGCCGTCGTGGGCCTCGTGCTTATGGTGGTGATCCGCGCCCAGAAGCCGCCTTCGGGGTTCAACATGTACCCCACCACGAGCGAACCCGCCCTGCCCGCGCCGGCCTACGTGGAGCCCCCGCCCGTGGACCCGCCTCCCCCGGACCCGATCTCCGAGAACCCGGGCGGACTGGACCCCTTCAGCGGGCTGATTACCCAGGCCCGCGACGGGTCGTTCGAACTCCGGGCCGCGGTGGCCAAGATCGCGGGCAAGGATCAGAACACCGCCAATCCGTTCCCGCGGTACGAACTAGCCAAGGACTGCGTGGGCTTCTGGATGGTGCCGGAGGGCCGGGTCTCGTGGGACATCGAAGTCCTCAAGGGCGGAAACTACGAGGTCATCGTCGAGCACGCCTGCGACAAGAACTGCGCTGGGGGCGAGTACGTGCTGACCGTGGGCGGTCAGACGCTGTCGCTGAAGGTCCCCGCCACGGGCGGCTGGGAGGACTTCCGACCGAGCAAACCGGGCCGGGTTACCCTGGCGACCGGCAAGCAGACGGTCAGCGTCTCCGGCAAGCTCCGGCGCAACGGGAACAAGTGGGTCCCTCTGATGAACATCCGCAGCGTCCGGCTGGATCCGGCCAACTGACGGAGCACGCTCGGTTGCCCCCCTGAAGCAGGAAGCCGTCTGCCCGTTCCCTGTCTTCCGGATGGTGTCTCATCGCCGCCTCAACGCGGTCGCGAGGCGGCCCCCCGGAAGAACGCGATGCGAGCTGCGGCCCGTTCGAGCCCGGGTTCCGGTGATTCCGGCGTGGCGGGCGCCGCGCGCATCCGATATACTCCGTCCCGGTGACGCCATGCTCCGTTGCCCACAATGCAAATCGTCGCTGGAAACCGTATCCACGCCGCACGGGCGGCGCTACGATTGCCGCGCCTGCGGGGGCAAGTCGGTCGGGCTGGCCGTGCTGCGGAACCAGTACAGGAAAGATCCCTTCCTGGGGCGTCTGTACCAGGCTGCCCGCCAGGGCGGGCGCGGCGCCGGGCGAACCTGTCCGCACTGCGGCTCGCGGATGCGGCTGGTCGGTTTTGCCAGACCCGGCCAGGACGACCCGGTCGTGCTGGACATCTGCGTGGGCTGTCAGTTCCTGTGGTTCGACGCACAGGAGCTTGACCAGCTCCGCCAGGCCCTGCCTCCGCCGGCTGTCGAGAAGCATGCCGAGTTGAGCCCGCGGGCCCGCGAGGCGGTTGCGCGGATGGCGCTCTCGCGGGAGCCGGTGGCGGTCGGCGAGGGCCACTTCGCCGGGCCCGAGCAGTTCTGGCAGTGGCTGCCGGGCCTGCTGGGCATGCCGGTGGAGGTCGACGCCCCGCCGGTCACCCGCAAGCCCGTGCTGACCTGGGGACTGTCGCTGGTCATGGCGGTGCTGTACGTGCTTCTGATGGCGATGGGGCAGTTGGAGGGAGCGATTGACCGGTGGGGCTTCCTGCCGGCACACTGGTCGCGGGAGGGCGGGCTGACGCTGCTGAGCAGCTTCTTCCTGCACGCCGGGCTGCTGCACCTGGTGGGCAACCTGTACTTCTTTGTGATCTTCGGCGACAACGTCGAGGAGAGCCTGGGCACGAGGGGGTTCCTCTCGCTGCTGCTCTCGGCGCACCTGGCGGGGATGCTGGCGCACGCGGCGTTCGACCCGCGGGGAAACATCCCATGCGTGGGGGCCAGCGCGGGCATCTCCGGCGTGATCGCCTATTACTCGCTTCTCTTCCCGCGGGCCCGGCTGGCCTTCCTGCTGCGCCGCTGGTTCTTCGTGCTGGGGTGGTTTCGCATTCGGGCCGTCTGGGCGCTGGTCCTGTTCGTGCTGCTCCAATTGCTGGGGGCCTGGCAGCAGATCGGCGGGTTCAGCCACGTTTCGGCCCTGGCCCACCTGGGCGGGCTGATCGTGGGCGTCGTAGTGGGCGTGGTTGCCCGTTCTGTCCAGCGGCAAGACAGTCCCATCGCGTGAGGGTTCCGAGGTTCCGTCGGATGCAGGGGGGCGAGTGGTTCGCGCCCCGGTCCCCCAAAACAGCGGCGGCAGCCGCAGGGCTGCCGCCGACGATTCTTCTGCGTCGCTTGGGCCTTTGTTACGTGGTCCCCGCGTGCGGGGGGGGCTGAGGCGGCAGGGGGGATTGGTTCTTCTTGCGGTTGGCCAGCGATTCCACGTGCACACTGGCGCCGTCGCCCCCGTTGCCCTGCTTCTCGCGGCGGATGGCGTCGTACACTTCCTTGCGGTGAACGGCCACGTCGGGGGGGGCGTTGATCCCCAGCCGAACCTTCTCCCCACGAATATCGACGACGGTGATCTCGATGTTGTCGCCGATCATGATCGATTCGTCGCGCTGTCTGGACAGCACCAGCATTCTCGGCTCCTTCCCTGGAGACTAGCCGGCTACGTAGCCGGGCCTTCATCCGTATCCCTGGGGCGACCTGCCGCCCGTGGGGGCCCAAGCACAGCTATTATCGGCTAAACCCCCCGGCCGACATAAAAGCATTGCAGGCCAGGGGAACCCAAACTCGCCACACAAGCTCCACCCACCCGTGCCCCAGGCGGGCAGTGGAGGCTTGTCCCTATGGATATTCTAGGCCCCCTTGCAGCCCGGGACCGGATTGACGCTCGATATCCTGCCTGCCGAATTCCCACTTTCCGATTGTCAAATCCCGATCCGCGGCTACTCTTATGCCATGGATACTGCCCACGAAGTCAAGGCCCCCGTGACGGTGCTGGAGTGGGTCGGCGGGTCGGCCGACGGGACTCTCCGACTGCTCGACCAGACTCTCCTGCCCGAGCGGACGCAGTACGTCGACTGCCGCAATGTCGAGACCCTCTGGGACGCGATCCGCCGCCTGGTGGTCCGCGGGGCGCCGGCCATCGGCGTGGCCGCCGGATACGGCATGGTGCTGGCCGGCCAACAAGCCGCCGACCTGCCCGCCCTGATGGCCGACCTCGACCGGGCTGCGTCCTATCTCGAAAGCTCCCGCCCGACGGCGGTCAACCTCTCCTGGGCCGTCCGGCGCGTCCTGGATAAGGCCCGCGCCGCCGCCGCCGGGCCCACACAGGGGGTCGACGGCCTCCGCCGCCTTCTGCTGGACGAGGCCCACGCCATCCACGCCGAGGACCAGGCCCTTTGCCTGGCCATCGGGCGATACGCCGAACCCCTCGTCCGCCGCTGCGCCGGCGTGCTCACCCACTGCAACGCCGGCGCCCTGGCCACCGCGGGCATCGGCACGGCCACCGCCGGGCTCTACCTCGCCCACGCCGCCGGACACCGCTTCTGCGTCTACTGCGACGAGACGCGACCCCTGCTCCAGGGCAGCCGCCTGACCGCCTGGGAACTCATGCAGGCGGGCATCGACGCCGTCGTCATCACCGACTCGATGGCCGCCCACGTCCTACGCCAGGGCCGGGTCCAGATGGTCATCACCGGCGCCGACCGCATCGCAGCCAACGGCGACGCCGCCAACAAGATCGGCACCTACTCGCTCGCGCTGGCCGCCCGCGCCCACAACGTGCCCTTCTACGTCGCCGCTCCCTACAGCACCTTCGACCTGTCCATCGCAGACGGCAGCGAGATCCCCATCGAGGAGCGCGGCGGCGAGGAGATCACCCACGGTTTCGGGCGGGCGACGGCCCCGGCCGGGGTGAAGACCTACTGCCCGGCCTTCGACGTCACGCCCGCCAACCTCATTACCGCCATCATCACCGACCGCGGCGTCATCCAGCCCGTCGGCGAACGCGAGGTCCGCGGGGTGATCGGATAGCCGTCGCGTCCGGATCGCCCAGACAATCCTCTGGACAAATTCGCGATTCCGGATATGCTAGGGATATCACAAGTCGCATTGAACGGAGCAGTTGGACAAGCAGTCACCCGTCCTGAGCGGAGCGGCAGTCGCCCAGGGCGGGCTGTACACGACAGAGAGGAGTCGTCATGTTCCACCTGAACGCGCGCGTTCGCAGCGTGGGAGTGTGCCTGATTCTCCTGGCGGCCGCCGGCCTGGCCAGCGCCGACATCGTTCGCGTCGGTTACGACGCCCGGTTCGTCAAGGTGAGCAACAACGGGACCGCGTACCGCGAATTCCACCTGGGCGAGTTGGAAGTGTTCAGTTCCTCGGCCAGTCCCAATCAGGCACTCTCGGGCGGGGGCGGGCTCAGCACCAATGACCTCACCGCCACCTTCAAGGCCGAAGGGGCCGACAGCAGCTTCGGCGGGGGGCACGGCAGCAATCTCGCCCCGCTGAACAATGTGCGCGACACCGGGGGGAATACCTACGATCGCATGGGCGTGGGCACGTTCTATACCGTCGATCTGGGTTCCACGCTCAACGTTGCCACCGTGCGGACCTGGCAGCGGGCGGACGGGTGCTGCCAGGACCGGCTGAGCAACTTCACCGTTTCGCTGCTGGCCGACAACGGGGGCAATCCCGGTGCGGTGGTGGCCAGCAAGTCGTTTGACGGGACGGCGCCGACCAATTCCTTTGCGAACATCAACTTCGGCCCGCGGATCATCCGGCCCGGCGGAAGCGGCGCGGTTGGCGTGGAGACGATCCAGGGCGTCGAGGCCCACTCGATCCAGGTGACCACGACCGGCACGGGCTCGAACCCTGACAACGTGTTCCACATCGGCGAGATCGTCGCCATGGACGTCGACGGCAACAACGTGGCGCTCGCCTCGGCCGGGGGCGCCGCCAGCGCCATTGCCGGCGCGTTCTTCCATGGCGCCGACGCCAACCTGATCAACGGCGTCCTCGACACCGGCGCCAACGCCTGGACTCGCGGGCCGGGCGCCGCCGGCGCGTTGGTCAACTTTGGCCTGCCCCGTTACATCACCCAGGTTCAGATCGGCCAGCGGGCCGACGGATGCTGCCAGGACCGCCTGCGGAACTTCAGCGTCCAACTCAACGGCTCGGACGGCACGGCCCGGGCCATCGCTTACTACCCCGGCCAGGCCCCCACGAACTCCTACGCCGTCATCGACTTCGGCGACTCGTTCACCATCGAGTCCAGCGATATTCTGGCCATCGAGATCGACCCCGCCGCCTACGCCGCCGACCGCCTCCAGATCGGGCTGGACGGGCTGGGCAGCCTGGTCATCCTGCCGGGCGCCACCCTCGACGTGACCGCGCTGAACCCGGCGACCGGCTTTGAGGGCGTCCTGGACATCCTGGACTTCGGCTCGATCGAGGGCACGTTCGGCACGATCAATCTGCCCTCGCTGGCCCACACCCAGTGGGACCTGAGCCGGCTGTACGAGACCGGTGAGATTTCCTCTGTCCCCGAGCCGGCCAGCCTGGGCCTGCTGAGTCTGGCGGGCGCCGCCCTGGGCGGCTATCTCCGCCGCCGGCGCGGCCGCTGACGGCGTTCGGCAGTCAGTTCCTTGCGGGGGGGATGCGGAGCAGCCCGTAGCGGTGGGGCAGGAGCCGGTCGTCGTCCTGCGGCTGGAAGTAGAGCGTGGTTCGCCTCCCGTGGTCGTCCGCGACGGCGCGGAGTTGGAACGACACGACACCCGCCAGCGGTTCCGCCGACAGGCACCGCACCGGCAACGCCAATTCGAGCGTCGTCTGGCCGTCCTCCCGCTGTCCCTGAAGCATGAAGGTCTGGGCCGCTTCGAGCTGCGCCGTCACGTCCTCACCGCCCGCTTCCAGGCGGGCCCATCGTTTGCCCAGGCTGTCGCACCCGACAACGAGCTGGGTCCAGCCGTCGCGGTCGCTGTCGATAGCGAGATCCACGCTCCATATCCGTCCGTCGCGCTCGGGCAACTGCAGGGCGAAGATGAGGAAGTCGCCCTGGCTGCGGACCACGTGAAAGGCAGCCTGGACGGGGCCTCGCGGGCGCTCCCTGCGGTAGGGCGGCTTGTCGTCTCCGGGGGGCGGCGGCGGGAAGACGATCATCGGGCCGTCCACCTTGGGCGGCTTGAGGGGCTTGGGCAGGTCCTTGCCGGGGGGGGCGGCCTGGGGCGGCGGGGCGGGCAGCGGGATCAACGGCACGGGTGTCTGCGGGCGCCGGTCTGCCGGCGGTGGCTGGGGTGTGGGCGGCAGCGGGACGCGGGGCGCAGGGGGAGTGGTGGAAGGCCCGGTCCGGCCCGTGGGCTCCAGGTCGAGCATCCGCGCGATGTCGGCGCGGCGCTTGGCGTCCGCGTCGTCGCCTCCGGCGTGTACGGCGCCTTCGCGCCGCACGGGCAGGTCGTCGAGGTCGTCGCGCGGCGCGGACGGAGAGGCCGGCAAGGTGGCGCCCGTGCGCCGCGGGCCCGGCGTCTCGCGCGACGCTTCATCCGCCGCGGGCGTCTGCATGTCCGGCAGCTTGCCCTGGGCGTCCAGCAGGGCGACGGCCGGCGTCTGTGCCCAGACGGGCTCGTCAAGGTGACCGTCGATTCGCCCCGGCTCGGAAGCGAACTGGGCCGAGGCGTGCCTGTGCAGGGCGGCCTCGCTGGCCGACGGCGGGGCGATGCCGGCTTCGACGCGGGCCAACCGCTGCCACAGCGGATCGTACGCGCCCTCGCAGAGCTTGCTCAGCAAGTCCATCGCCTCCAGGCCGCGCCCGGCGGCCGTGTACACCTTGGCTTGGAGGAACCTGCCCGGCGCCGTCCGCGTCCAGGCCGACAGGTCGTCCAGGCGTTTGACGGCGCGGGCGAGCTCGGCCCGGCGATCCGCGGGGCGCAGCAGCTCGCGGCGGGCGGCCCGCCACTCGGCCGAAAACTCCTGGGCCAGCCGGTCCGCCGCCATCCGCCGACGAAGCGGGTGGGCGACGCCGAGCTTCTCGAACAACTCCCACGCCTGGTCGGCCGGGACGATCTTGCCCTGCCGGAGCATCCGCAGGTACAGCAGCAGGGCGCGGTCGGCTGCCAGCGAGGCCGCGCCGGGATGCCGCTCGGCGGCGCTGGCGATCAGGCCCAGTGCGACGCTTTCGCGATCGCCGCCAGCCGCCAGACGGAGCGTCAGTCCGCCGGCCAGGTCCAGCAGGTCCTGCTCCGGCGCGTCCACCGCCAGCGACGCGTCTGCCAGGCCGCGGGTGAACAGCGTGCCCAGTCGCTGGTCGCTCTCGCAGCGGTAAGCGCTGAACAGGCCCGGGCGATCGGCCGGGCCGGTCCACGGGAGTTGCCAGAGGGCCTCCTGGGCCAGCAGTTCGATGGTGGTGTTTCGTCCGGCCGGCATGGCGGGCCCGGAGACCCACGCGTCGGCGCGGGCGCGATCGATCCGAGGGGCGTCGTCCCGGAAAAGGGGAGTCTGCTGGTTCTCCTCGAAGCCGACGACGGTGCGCCGGACGACGTGTGGCGCCAAGCCCACCGCCAGCAGCTCTCGATGAGCGTCCGCTTGCGCGGCCAGGCGGGCGGCCTGCCGGGCCAGGCGGGCGACAAGGCGGTTCTCGGCATCCACGCCCTTGGGCCCCTCGCCGTCGGGTCCGACGGCCAGCACAAGCGGGCGATAGAGGCGGATGGCCGCGGAGAGCTGGCGGAGCAGTTCATCCTGGGCGGGTGCATCGAGCCGCTGCGACCATCGTCCGAGTAGATCGGCCTCGCGGAGACCTTCGGCGTTGCCCGCCGCGACGACGGAGGGGAAGTCGTCGAGGACGCAGGCGGCTGCGGCCCCGGCCTGGATGGCCGCGGCGCGAAGGTGCTGGGAACCTGGGGCGCCGCCCAGGGCGTCGGTGTCGGTGGCGAAGACGACGGCGACTTCGAGCCCGGCCAGGGCGTGGGCCGTCAGGGCGGGGAAGATCGAACGGTCTCCGGCAGCCGCCACGAAGAGCACGTCGCAGCGCGTCTTGCCCAGCACGCTCGTCCAGGAGCGTCCGCCATCGGTGCTGCGCCAGACGTGGCCCGCGTCTCCGCAGGCCAGCAGCGCGGCGTCCGCGCCGGCGCCCACGTGGAGCATCGCGCGCAGGGCCCCGCCGGCGGGGGCCGGGCGACGCTGCCAGGTCGCGCCGCGATTGTCGCTGTAGAGGATCGCGCCCGTGAGCCCGCCGCCCACCCAGACCTGCGCGGGCGGGGCGACGGCGACCGCCTCGAAGTCCGCCAGGCGCCGCGTGCCCGCAGGCAGGGGCAGGCTGGCCAGCCGCCAGGGCCGACCCGGTTCCTGCGAGGCCAGCACCGTGCCGGCTTGCCCGGCGGCGAAGGCGCTGCGTTCGTCCAGCATCGCCGCCGCCAGCAGGGCGGACTTGGCCGGCGCCTCCGCCGGGTGGATGGACGGCTCGGCCAGGTTGCGAAGGCTCACGATCCGCTGGTCCTGGCCGACCACGTAACCGTAGCGGGCGGCGAGGAAGCCCCCGCCGCAGACGTAGCCGGCCGACGAGACGTTCAGCGGCTGCCAGGTCCTGCCCGCGGTGACGCTGCGCCAGATGCCGCCCGGGCAGGCGGGCGAGGCCTGCCCGAAGGCGAGGATGGCGTCGCGGATGGCGGCCCCGCCGTAGAGCCAGCCCGTCGGCGGACCGGGCAGCGGGCGGAACCGTTCGCCGTCGTCGCTGCGGAGGATGACGCTCTGGCCCAGGCCCTCCGGTTGGCCGGCGACGGCCCGGCCTCCGAATACGTACACGCGCGGCGGGTCGAGATAGACCTGCTGGAAGTTCGCGGTAAGCGGCGAGCGGATGCGGCGCCAGGTGAGGCCGGCGTCGTCGCTGCGGAGGATCAGTCCGCGGTCGCCGACGGCCCACACCTGCTTGCCCGCGGCGGCCAGGTGACGCAGCGCCGCCGACGCGCCGATCACCGGCGCCGGTTCGTCGGCGGGCGCGGTGGCGGCGACGGGCTCGGCCGGTCGGCCGGCCAGGCGGGCGGCGAACTGAACCTGTCGCGCCAGCTTGTCCAGTTCGGCAACCCCGGTGATGACGGCCTGGGCGTATTCCTGGCGGCGCAGGGCGGGTTGAACGTGCTGGGCGAGGATGTCGCGGCAGGCGGCGCGGGACTTGTCGTCCCAGTTGGCGGGCGGCTCGATCCACGCCAGGCCGTCCAGGCGGGCCACCAGCAGCAGCACCAGCGGCGGCGGGGCCTCCGTGCGGGCGGGGGCGGTCGAGGGGCGACCGGGGGCCCACTGCGCGTACAGCCGGCGGGTGAAGGCCTCGATGGTCTCGGCCGATCCGCCGTAGTCGGACTTGGACTCGATGGTCACCACCGCGATCGCGGCGGCGGTTTCCTCGCGGAGTGCCTGGGCGGCCTTGCGAAGGGCGAGGGCCTGCTCGGCGGAGAGCACCTGGGCCACGTCGCGGACGGCCGCCTGCCCCGGGTCGGCCAGCGGGATGTCGCGCGCGGAAGCCAGCCCGGCCAACAGGGCCAACGCCGCACCCAGCGAACACCGTTGAAACGCACGCGTCATCGCCCCTCAGCCTAGCGTTGCCTCCGCAGCCAGACAACAGGATTTGGCTCACCAGGGCGTCGCGAAGGAGTCCGCTCCGGCCCCGTCGGGAAGGTAGACGCTTGATTCCCAAGGCCCCTGTGGGTCTCATAGCTGCCATGCCGGAGTCGGGCAGACATCTTGTCGTCCTCACCCGCGAGCGGGCCAGCGCGTCGTTCCGTCAGCGGGTAGAGCCGTACCTGAGCGCGCTGGCGGAGGCGGGCGTCGCGTGCGAGGTGGTCGAACTGGGCGACAGCCTGCTGGCTCGCTCGCGCCAGCTTGCCCGCGTGGGGCGGTCGGCGGTGTGGTTGCAGCGGAAGACGCTCACCGCGTGGGACGCCTGGATGCTCGGGCCGCAGGCCCGAGTGATCTACGACTTCGACGACGCGGTGATGTTCCAGGCCCGCCGCAGCGAGGACGGCCCGCACCCGGGCCGGAAGCGGCGCTTCGCGCGAACGGTGCGGCGCAGCCGGCTGGTGCTGGCGGGCAACGAGATCCTGGCCGACCACGCCCGCGAGGCGGGGGCGGCGGGGCAGGTCGCGGTCGTGCCGACCGGGCTGGACGCGTCTCGCTTCGCGCCGAAGGCCGACCGTGCAGCCGGCGGCAGGTTGCGGCTGGTGTGGATCGGCTCGCGGAGCACGCTCAAGCAGGTCGAGCGGCTGAGGGAGGTGCTGGAGGCGCTGCCCGCGCGAGTGCCGGGCGTGAGCCTGCGGATCATCGCCGACGCCGGGCTCGATGTCGCCGGCCTGGCGGTGGAGAACGTGGCCTGGAGCTACGAGGCCGAGGCCCGGCTGCTGAGCGAGTGCGACGTGGGCATCGCACCGCTGCCCGAGACGAACTTCACCCGCGGCAAGTGCGGGTTCAAGATCCTCCAGTACATGGCCGCCGGCCTGCCCGTGGTGGCCAGCCCGGTGGGCGTGCAGAGCGACATCGTCCGCGAGGGCGAGAGCGGCTTCTGCGCCGCGACGACGGAGCAGTGGCTGGACGCGATCGCCAAACTCGCCGCCGACGTGGATCTTCGCCGCCGCATGGGCGCCGCCGGCCGCCAACGCGTCGAGCGGGAGTTCGACTTCAAGGTCCTGAGGCCCCGGGTGTGCGAGCTGGTCCTTGGCGTGCTGTGAGGGGGGTGCGTTCCGCCGAGGTGGTAGTCCTGTAACGCCGGCTGACCGCAAGTTCGATTCGGTCCGCGCCTCACTTCACCTTCCACTCCAGCAGTCCGCCGGACCATTTCTCCTGGAGTTGAACCTCCAGGCGGAGGGTGCGGGTGGTGACGGGCTCGAAGGCGACGGAGTTGTAGCGGTCGAGGTCGAGGCCGTAGCGGGCGTCCTTCAGGCGGACGGGCTTCCACTGGTCGCCGTCGCGGTAGAGCAGCCGCCAACTCGCCGGCACGCGGCAGCCGCCGGTGGCGCGGTCGTCGAACCAGTAGACGGCGGATGAAGAGAGGTTCACCGCTTCGGGCCAGTCGTATTGGACCCATTCCTTCGTGCCCTTGTGGTTCCACCAGGTCAGGCACGGGGGCGTGAGGTCGTGCGAGTTGGGCGGCTCGATCGAGTCGTTGGCGGCGTCAATCGTGTCGGCGTGCCAGCAGTGCGAGGCGGTGACGGCTGCCCGGCCGGCGAGCGTGAGCGGAGGCAGGGGCTGGGCCCGTTCGGATGTGCGGGGCAGCCACACGGCCATCGGCCCGGGGCCGCGATGGTTCCAGGCGTAGTAGGGCACGGCCGTCAGTTCGACCGGTGCGGTCGCGAGTTTGCCGTCGTCGCCGCGGTGGACGGCCTGGCCCCGGGCGCGGAGCACGGTCAGGCCGCCCAGCAGGTCGCTGCGATGCTCGGCCCGCAGCGGTGCATCATCCGGCAGGACGAGATGGAGGCACTTTCCGCCGTGGTCGGCCCCTTCGAGGCAGTAGACAATCGGCCCGCGCTGGAGTGCGACCTTGCCGGCATCCTCCTTGACCGCGTCGTGGGCGAGCACGCGGCGGACGGGCATGGGCAGATCGAGTTGAATCCTGTCGCCGGCGTTCCAGCGGCGGCGCAGCAGGGCGAAGCCCTTTTCCATCGCGAGGGGAGCGGGCCGGCCGTTTACCTTCAGCGCGACCCGCGGGGCCGCAGCACCCGTATCCACGTAGCGGTACAGGTCGCCGGGCACGGGTTGGCCAAGCGCCCAGCCCGGGACGCGGACGCGAAGGGTGAACTCTGCCGGCTCGCCGCCGGGGTCGACGCTGATCTTCACGCGCCCGTCCCACGGATACTTCGTCTCCTGCGTCAACGTCAGCTTTCGCGAGCCGACGGGCAACTCGGCCCGTCCGGCCGCGAAGAGATTCACGTAGACGGAGTCATCCGTGGTCGCGTAGAGCAGGCCGGGCGCCTGCGGGATGACCCGCACGAGATTGACCGGGCAGCAGGGGCAGCCGAACCAGCCGACGCGCCGGTTGGCGCCGTGGTTGAACCGGCGGCGCCCGTCGGCCTGGAGCGGGTTGGGGTAGAAGAACTTGTCGCCCGAAAGGTCAAGACCGGCCAGCACGCCGTTGTACAGGGCGCGTTCGAGGACGTCGAGAAAGCGGGCCTCGCCGGTGGCCAGGAACAGCCGGTGGTTCCACAGGACGTGGGCGATCGCAGCGCAGGTCTCGGCGTAGGCGGAGGCGTTGGGCAGGTCATAGTCGGCGCCGAAGGCCTCGCCGCGGGGCAGGCCGATCCCGCCGGTGAGGTACATCTTCCGCTCGACCACGGATCGCCACTTGGCCAGCACGAGTTCCATGAGTTCGGCATCGGCGGCGAGGGCGGCCACGTCGGTGGCGGCGGCGTAGAGATAGACGGCCGCCACCGCGTGCCCCCGTGCCTCGCCGTCGGCAAGGAAGGGCCGGCCGCCGGACCAGGCGCGGCTGGCCAGGCGGCGAGCGTTGCGGACGTAGCGTGCGGCGGCGTCGAGGTACTTCCGCTCGCCGGTCGCCTGGTAGAGCTTGACCAGACCCAGTTCGATCTCCGGGTGGCCCGAGATCTGTTCGAGCTTGCCCTCGGCCTGCACGCGGACGATCAGGTCGGCGGCGCGGCGGGCGGCCTGGAGGTACTCGGTCCGTCCGGTCGCGCGGTGGTGGGCGACGGCCGACTCCAGGAGGTGGCCGATGCTGTATGACTCGCAGGTGCGGGTGGTCTCGTCGGTGAAGCGGGCGTATCGCGGCTCGGCGATCTGGATGTGGGGGAAGAGATAGCCGTCGTCGGCCTGGGCGGCGACGATATGTGCGACGATCTCCTCCATCCGCTTCTCGAGGGCCGGGTCCGGGTGCGTGCGGAGGCTGTGCGCGATGCCCTCGATGGTCTTGTAGACGTCGCTGTCGCCCCACATGTAGCCGCGGTACTTCTGCTGGGTCCTGCCGGCCAGGATGGCGAAGGCCGCGGTCGAGCCGGTGGCGTCAAGATGCGTGAGGTTGCCCGGGATGGTGGCGGCGCGGTTGGCCGCCAGGCGCGGGGCCCAGAAGGCGTCGGTGAGGGTGACGGCGGAGTAATCGGCAGGGCGGATGGCGTAGCCGTCGGGCGGCCGATCACCGGCCCGAGCCGGCGCCGCAAATAACGCCAGCAGTGCGAAGGCTGCGAGGCGAGCGGGCACGCGGGCCTTCATGGGGCCCTCATCGCTGGTAGATCGGCAATTGCCGGTAGGACACGCTCAGCGAGAGGATCGCCATGGCCGTGGAGTACACCCCGCCCGCGCGGGCCTCGTTTCCGCCGCCCTGGGGCCAGGAGCCGTCGTCCTTCTGGACCTTGAGCATCATGCCGTACATGTGCTGAGCCCACTCGGTCCAGTCCTCTCCGCCAAGCTGGAACATGCCCTGCGAGGCGTAGTACAGTCCGTAGTAGAAGTGGTTCTCGCCGATGGTGCGAGGCAGGTGCTCGCGGATGTACTTGCCCGCGCCCGTGCAGGCCTGGTCGCGGTGGCGCCCGCAAAGCTCCAGGCACAGCAGGGCCACGCCCGTGCGGGCCAGGCCCGAGCCCTGCCCGGGCTGGTAGCAGAACCCGCCGTCGCGATAGCGGCACTTCATGACGTAGCGGACGGCCTTCTCGATGGCCTCGATCGGCACGGGGGCCCCGTTGTTGCGGCAGGAACGCAGGGCCATCAACACCCAGCCGGTGACGGAAATGTCGCTGTCGTTGCTGGTCATCTGATATCGCCAGCCGCCGGCGTGGTTGTCGGGCTTGTGGATGGCCTGGGCGGCCAGGATGACTTTGACGGCCTTGGGCAGGGCCTGGTCGATCTTCTTCTGCCTCTCGGGGTCGACCATGCCGGAACACTCGGCCAGCAGCAGGGTGCAGATGCCATGGTTGTACATCGCGCCGTGGGAGTTGCCCGAGCGGACCATCAACCCGGTTTCGCCGTGCTGCTGCTTGAGGATGTAGTCGATGCCCTTGTTGAGCAGCTCGCCGTAGGGCCCGTTGCCGGGCGTGTGCCCGCGGGCCAGGAAGGCCATGATGGCCAGCCCGTGAATGCCGCTGTTCTCGGGCATGCCCGTCTCGAACGAGCCGTCGGGCTTCTGCTTGCGGGCGAGGTACTCCAGGCCCTTGGTGACGGCGGCGTCCAGCGGCTGGGCGAACTTGGCCAGGACGGGCGAGTCGACGTCGGCGCTGGCGTCCTGGCAGGCGAGGGCGAGGGCGAAGCAGGCCAGAAGGCCCGCCAGGCAGATTGAGACGGCTGTTCGTTCTGCACTCATGGCTTGGTTCTCAATGGTCGATAATCGGTTCTCTTCCGGCGGCCTTCAGGAAGGCGCCGGCCGGCTTGCGGGGGGTCATTTCTTCTTCGGTTGGGAGGCGTCGTTCTCGGCCAGGCCGCGCTTGGCGAGTTCCTGGAAGTATCTCTTGATCAGGACGCGGTACTCTTCCGGTGCGCGGTCGTTGGCGGCCTGGAGGATCTCGTCCTTGAGCTGTCCCGGCAGGCGGGCCCAGTCGCTGAGGCTGATGCCCATTTCCTCGAGGGCGGTGGCGACCTGGTCGGTCGCCTGTTCGCCCGTGCCGATGGTGGGCTGGCCGCCCTGGGCGGGCTGGCCGGGTTCCTGTTGTTGCTGCTGCCCCTGGCCCTGCGCCATGGCCTGGGCCATCATCTGCGCCCCGGCCTGCTGGGCGGCCTGCTGGGCGGCCTGGGCGAGTTGTGCGATCATGGCGGCGGCCTGAGAGGCGGGTGAGGCGGCCTGGCTCTGGGCGGCCTGACTGGCTTGCTCGTAGGCCTGGGCGAGGCCTTCGGGCGGCACGATGGGCGAGGGCGCCTGCTGGCCTTCCTGCCCCTGTTGACCCTGCTGGGAGGCTTGCTGTGCGGCCTGTTGTGCCGCCTGCGCCGCCTGGGCTGCCGCCTGCTGGCCGAGGTTCTCCAGGGCCTGGGCGGCCTGCGCCAGGGCCTGCGAGGCTGCCTGCTGCGACGGGATCGACTGCGAAGGCGAGGAGTGTTCGTTGGCCATCGCCTTCTGGGCGGCCTGCTGGGATCTTGCCGCCTGCTGCAAGGCCTGGGCGGCCTGCTGAGCGGCAGCCGTCGCCTGCGGGCTGTTCATGATTTCGCCCACGTGCTCGCGGACCATGTCGGTCGCCTTGGCCAACTCTCCCGTCGCCTGCTGGATCTGCTCCTGCTGGGCGGAGAGCATCTCGCGGGGGTTGTTGCCCGCCATGGCCTCCATCTGCTTGGCCAGGTTCCCCTGGCGCTCAGCCAGGTCCGAGGCCTGCTGTGCCAGTTCGGCGCGGCGGGAGGCGTTGGTCTGGGGCTGGCCGTCCTGGGCGAGGTTCTGCTGGGTCGAGCCCTGGGCCATCACCTGCTCGCCCTTCTGGCCCTGCCCGCCGGACGACTGCTCGCCTTTCTGTCCGGACTGTTCGCCCTGTGCGGACTGCTCACCTTTCTGTCCGGACTGCTCGCCCTGTGCGGACTGCTCACCCTTCTGTCCGGACTGTTCGCCCTGTGCGGACTGCTCACCCTTCTGTCCGGACTGTTCGCCCTGTGCGGACTGCTCACCCTTCTGTCCGGACTGTTCGCCCTGTGCGGACTGCTCACCCTTCTGTCCGGACTGTTCGCCCTGCTGGCTGGACTGTTCACCCTGTTCGGCCTTGCCGCTGACTCGCTGTGCGAGCTGTTCCATCTGCTCGGCGGCCTGCTTGGCTTCCTCGGCGGCCTTGCCGACCTGTCCCTGCTGGAGTTGCTGGGCGGCGTCCTGGGCATTCTGGGCGGCCTGGCTATCGAGGCGGTCGCTCTGAGGGGCGGCCTGCTGGACCTGGTCGGCGAGCTTGGCGGCCTCCTGGGCGACCTGAGCCTGCTCGGCGGCCAGGCGGGCGAGTTGGGTGTCCTGCATGGGCTTGGCGGCCTGGGCGGCCTGCTGGAGGGCCTGCTCGGTGCGCCGACGGAGATCCGCCTGCTGGGCGGCGAGGTTCTCGGCCTTCTGCGCCTTGGCCTGTGCGACCTGCGGCGACTGCTCGCTCTTCTGGCCGGCGAGGGCGTCGGCGAGTTCCTGTGCCTGCTCGGCGGCCTGCTGGGCCTTCTGGGCGGCCTGGTTGGCCTGCTCGGATGCCTGCTCGCCCTGTGCGCCCTTCATGGCCTGGGCAGCCTGTTCCATGGTCTGGGAGGGGTTGTGTTCGGCGACGGCCTGCTGGGCCTGGGGCGAGGCATTCTGGGCCTGCTTGGCCAGGTCGTTGGCGGCCTGCTGGAGGGCGGCCTCGCGCTGGGCGAGGTTCTTCATCTTCTCGCCGGCCTGCTGTGCGGCATTCTCGGCCGAGTCGGCCTGCTGTGCGGCCTGCTGAGCGGCGGCCTCGGCCTTGGCCATCTGCTGGCCCTCGGGCGTGCCGGCGAGCTGGCGGATCTGATCGGCCAGCTTCTCCTGGGCCTGGGCGATCTGCTCGGCCTTCTGGGCGGCGGACTGTGCTGCCTGGGCCTGCTGCTGTGCGGCCTGCTGGCCCTTCTGGGCGTCGGCGGCCTGCTGTTGTGCAGCTTGGGCCTGCTGGGCGGCCTGCTGAGCGGCGTTCTGTGCGTTCTGGGCCTGTTGTCCGGCCTGGTCGGCCTGGTTCTTGGCGGCCTGTGCCTGCTGCTTGGCCTGATCGGCGGCCTGTTGAGCGGCCTGTTGCTGCTGGGGATTGCCCGATTCCTGGGCCTTCTGGGCAGCCTGCTGGGCCTTCTGTGCGGCATCGCTGGCAGCCTGGGCCTGCTGCTGGGCCTGCTGGGCGGCCTGCTTCTTGGCGTCGGCTTGCTGTTGGGCCTGCTGGGCATTCTGCTGAGCGGTGGCGGCCTGCTGCTGGGCCTGCTGGGCTTGCTGGGCGGTCTGCTGTGCCTTCTGTTGGGCTTGCTGGGCAGCCTGGTCGAGTTGCTGGTCGCTCTGGCGGGCCTGCTGGGCGGCCTGTGCCGCGTGAGACTGGGCCTGCTGAAGGGCCATGTCGTTGAGGTTCTCAGCCGTCTTCTCCATCAGCGGCTTGGCCCGCTGCGGGGTGTTCTCGGTGGCGGGGTTGGCGGCTGCCTCCTGCTGGAGCTTCTCGGCCTGCTGGGCAAGGGCCTTCTCCTGGCGGGCCAGTTCGGCGGCCTTGGCCTTGACGGCATCCTTGTTGGGCTGGTTCTCGACGGCCTTCTGGTAATCCTGGTTGGCCTTTTGCGCGGCCTGCTCAGCGGCTTGGGCCTTTTCCTGTGCGGCCTGGACGTCCTTCGCCTGCTCCTGCGCCGCCTTGGAGACGGCGGCCTGCTCCTTGGCCAGTTGCTGCGCCTGCTTGGCCAGGTCGTTCGTGCCTGCCTGCTGGCGAGCCTGCTGAGCCTGCTGCTGGAGTTGCTGTTCGGCAGCCTTCTGATCCTCGACGGCCTTGGCGTCGGCGGCGCTGATTTCCTGGGCGGCCTGGGTCATCTCCTTGGCCGCCTCGGGATTGGATCGCTCGGTCTGTTTGGCCAGGGCCCGCTGCTCGGCGGCCAGGCGGTCCAGGGGCTTCATGCCTTCCTCGGCCTGGGCGGCCTGGTGGGTCTGGGCGGCCAGTTGGGCCTGCTCCTTGGACAACTCGCGGGCCATCTGGGCGAGGTTCTGCGACTGCTTCTGCTCCTGGAGGGCGGCCGCCTGCATCGCCTGGGGCGACTGGCGGACCTGCTCGGCCAGTTGATCGGCCACGCGCTCCTGGGCCTGCTGAAGCTGTTCCGGAGTCATGGCCTGGTCGTTCTGCTTGGCCGCCTCGGGGTTCTTGGCCCGCATTTCCTGCTCGAACTTCTCGCGGGCGAGTTCCTTGGCCCGCTCGGCGATGTCCTGGATCTCCTGGGCCTTCTTGGCGGCGTCGGTCATGACGGCAAAGCGCTTGAGCATCTCGGTGACGATGGCGATGGCCCGGTCGATGTGGAAGTCGGTGGTGTCGGCCAGCTCCGAACGGGCCTGGGCGGCCTCGGCGACGAGGATGCGCCCCGCGAGCGTCTGGGCGTAGGCGACGTGTTTGGTGGAGAGGTCTTTGAGTTCGGGGCCCATGGCGGCGAAGGTTTTGCCGGCGACGGCCTGGATGCAGTCCTTGATGAGCGAGTCGGCCTTCATCAGGCGCTTGCGGATGCGCCCGACCTTGCCGCTGGAGTCCTCATCGAGGGCGGCGGGCTTGGCCGCCAGCGTCTTGCGGAGCGGCGAGGAGTCGCCCTTGGCCGCCTCCAGCTCCTTGAGGATCTCCTGGAGGAGTTGACGGACCTGGAGTTCCTCGGCCATCAGCACCTGCATCTGGAAGGACTTCTCCTTGATGTCCAGCTCGATGGTGTACCGCGCGGAGAGGCCTTCCTGCGTGGCCTGGGGGAACGTGTCGACCGCGCGGAGTTGGAAGGTGACCCGCCGGGCGTTGTCGAGCTTGAGCCTGGCCAGGTCGAGGACGGTCTGGCCCTGGGTGACGCGGAGGGCCTCGTCGGCCTTGGCCGGGGCGGGCAGCGGGATGGCCAGCGGCGGGCGCTGGCGGTCGTCGACGGCGACGAGCATCTCCGCGCTGGCCAGTCCGAAGTCGTCGCGCATCAGGTAGTCGATGGGCAGCTTGTCGTACGGGTTGAGCCGGAGTTGCTGCTTCTTGGGGTTGGTGACGCGGACCTCGGGTCGCGAGTCGGCCAGGGCCTCGATGGCCCGCAGGCTGTCGCTGGCGGGGATCTCGTTCTTGTAGGCGTCGATCAGGCGGATGCCCCAGGCCCCTCGGGTCTTGGGCTCGAGGGTCAACTGGAAGGTGCAGGTCTTGCGGTCCTCGCTCAGGGTGGCGCTGGAGGCCAGCTTGTCATTGACCACCAACTCGGCCAGTGCGACGGGGTTGTTGACGGTGGCGGTGACGGTGACCACGGTGCCGGCGACGGCGGCGATGTTGCCGGGGCTGTTGGGTTCCACCTGCACCTTGCGCTTGGTGTACGCGGGGAAGTCGTATCGCAGGTCCAGGCGCTGCAGCACCGGGCGGGGCACGACGGTGACGCGGATGAACTGGCTCAGCGCGTCGCCGGCGTGGATGCGGAACGAGAAACTCCCGATGGCGGGCGGGCAGACCAGGCTGAAGCGGCGCTTGGGGTCGTTGGGATCGGCCGACGACTGGAAGGTCATTTCCTCGCTGGTTTCGCCCTGGGCCTTGTCATCGGTGCGGAGGAACCAGGCCGACCGGACGTAGGGATTGGCTGTGGCGACCTCGACGGCGAGGCGGTGGCCCTCGGGGATGGTCACGTCGCTGCTCGGCTGGATTTCCAGGTCCAGCGCGGAAACGTTGGAGAGGTTGAGGTACGGGGCGAAGGCCCGCGCCAGCAGCAGGCTGGTTCGCGAAGGCCAAAGGACCAGCAGCAGCGACAGGACGCCGACCACGCCGGCCGCCGCCATCAGGTACGGCCTGGCCGGACGGAGGGAAATCTCGCGACGGGGGTGGACGGTGGTGGCGTCGCGGGAGGCCTCCTGGGCCAGGGCGGCGATGAGCACGTCGCTGCCGCGCAACTCCGGCGCGTCGGAGGTGGTGAGCAGTTCGACGGCCGAGCTGAGACGCTCGTGGAGTTCGGGGTGGCGCGTCTCGATCAGCCTGGCGATGCCCGCCATCGTGTAGCTGTGGGCCAGCGGGCGGAACAGGAACAGAATGGCCGCCGCGATGGTCACGGCGTAGGCCGAGAGCGTCAGGCCCCACCGGAACGCCATCGAGAACAGCGTGAAGCTGGCATCGATGGCCATCACCACCAGGAAAGCGGCGATCGCGGTGGCCGCCACCGCCGACATCCCGCGCAGCAGGATGACCGTGCGCGAGCGGTGGATGAGGCGATTGAGGGTCTGCGCGATGGACTGAGGAACGGACTTGACCAGGATGTCCTGCTGCGAGAGGGTCGTCATGCCAAGCCTGCCTTTTTGCGTAAGATCCATTCCACGGCCGCCACCAGCACCATCAGCACCAGGAGCGGCCATGAGTTCCAGATAAAGTAGTCGCGATGTTCGCGTTCGACCACGCTGTCGGTGCCGAGCACGTCCATGACGGCGGCGGCCTGCGGCGGGTCGACCAGCCGCACGCCGCTCAGGGTTGCCAGGCGTCCGAGCAGGCCGCGGTCGGCGGCCAGCTCAATCTGCTCGGTCGGGGCGGCCGGGTCGATCGAAAAGACCGTCGCCACCTTGTCCACATTGTCCCGTGCCAGGAGCGGTTTGGCGGCCGGGGCGTCCAGTTCCACGCGGAAACTCCCGCTGGGCAGCTCGGTCAACTCGCCGATGTAGACGCCGGGGGAGTCGGGGACGAACTCGAGCTTGCGCCACAGCACGAGCGAGCCGTCCTTCTCGTTGAAGACATTGACGCGGACCTCGTCGCTTCGAAGGGGAGAGAAGTCCTCCTGGACGATCTTGGCCCGCACGGTGACCGGCGTGCGGGGGCTGTAGCGGGAGCGGTCCGTGCCGATCTTGACCAGGTCCGTTCCGGCGGGCAGCTTGTTGGCGGTGGCCCAGCGCAGGACCTGGCCCCAGAGGCGGTGATGGTAGGTGTCGCCCACGCGGTAGCGGAGGCGCCAGGTGTGGTCGAAGCTGAAGAACATGACCTTGCCCATGCCCACGTTCTGGAACATGAGCAGGGCCCGCTCGCGCTGGAAGCGCCGGAGCTGGTCGTGAAGGTCCTGGTCGAGCTGCTCGCGGGCCAGGGCCGTGCGGATGGCGTCGGGCGGATTGGGCGGCATGGCGTACGCCAGCACGGTGGCCGCCGGACGGGCCTCGCGGATCGGGTGGCGCCAGTAGATGTCCGGCAGCGAGTTCCACACGCGGAGGTTCTCCTTGGGGTCGACCTCCTGGCGCATGATGACGTTGTCCTGTCCCTCGGCTGTCAGGGCGATGCGGAAGGCGCCTTCCATGGGTACGCCCCCGGCCAGGTCGGCCGGCGGCGGCAGCGTGGCGGGCAGCATCTCCTCGATGACGGTCCCCGCGTAGGAGCGGGGCATGTGGATGGGCCCGGCGATGACGATGAGCGAGCCGCCGCGGTCGAAGACGAACCGGCGCAGGGCGTCGATCTGCTGGTCGCCCAGGTGGCGCGGGTCGACGTCGCCCAGGATGATGACGTCGAACTTGAGCCACTCGGCCAGGTCCTTCGGCAGGGCGGTGGCCTCGGTCTGCTCGGGCGGGCGGGCGGCCGAGGCGTGAATCTCGGGGGGAGGGTCCTGCCCGGCGATGCGGTCGGGCTCCAGCAGCACGTGCTGGAGACGGACCGAGCGGTCGCGCATGTCGAAGAGGTTCTTGAGATAGCGGTACTCCCACCGCGGGCGCCCGTCCACCAGCAGCAGGCGGGTCTGGTCGTTGGAGACGCTGACCGTGAAGGGATACTCGTTGTTGGTCGTGAACACCTCGCCCGGGGAGGGGTCGATCTCCAGGCGATAGGCGTGCATGCCCGCTTCCTTGGGCTCGTCGGACAACTGCACCTGCTTGCGGAAGCGGTCCACGTGGGGGACGTCAACGGTGGTCTGGTCGACCTGGCGCTTGCCGTCCCACAAGGTGAGCTTGATGCTCTGGCCGGCCAGGGCGTCCAGCTTGATGTCCGCCTTCACGTAGACGCGGTCCTGCGTGTAGACGGTCTCGGGGGCCTCGACATTGACGACGGCTGCATCGCACGGCGCCCGGTCGCTTCCGAAGACGATCGGGCAGATGGGCGCCTTCTGGATGCCCAGGTCGCGGGCGAGGATCTCCACCCTCTCGCCGGCGTTCTGGCGGCCGTCGCTCAGGACGATCACGCCGGCCAGCTCCTTGCCCTTCATGTCGGTGATGACCTGCTGGAGGGCGGCGGCGAGATTGGTCTCCTGCTGCTCGACGGGCAGGGCGGCCACGGTGCGCATCCGCTCTTCCGTCGAGGGGGCCCCCGCCGGGGCGGACGCGGGCTGGGTGGCCGGCTGGGACGCCGCAGCGTCGGCCGGCTGGGTGGTCGGGGCCTTGGCCCACTGCTCGAGGTTCACCTCGCTGGCGGTCGAGGCGAAGCTGTAGACGCGGACCTCGTACTCCTGGCCGATGCGTTCGACGAGACTGGCGGGCTTGGCCCCCTTGGGCCAGGGCAGGGGCGACAGGAGCACGTCGCGCGCGAGCATGTAGCGGGTCTTGTCGGCCACGGCCGCCACACGGGCCCGCCGGTCGGCCGGCAGGGCCTTCAGGAAGACGGCATCGACCGCGACGGCCGCCGCGGCCAGCCGGTCTTCCTGCTCGGCCAGGGCGACGCTGGCCTGGGCGACGGCGTTCTTGAGGGTGTCGTAACTGCGGGCCAACTGGGCGGAGTCGGCGTGCTCGGCGATCTTGACCGCGTCGTCCAGTCGCTGGTGGGCCTGGACCTGGAGCTTGGTCTTGATGTCCAGCAGTTCGGCCAGCAGCTTGCTGTCGAACGTGAGCTTGCCCCGGATGGTCTTCTCGATGGCGTCGGCCTGGGCCGTCACGGTCTTCTGGGCGTTTCGCAGGGCCTCCAGGAGCTTGTCGGCGTAGTCGGCGAGTTGCGTGGTGAAGATGTCGCCCTTGGACTCGCGAAGCCGGACGAGGTGCTCGTGACGGGCGGCGAGGTCCTGGCGGGCCTGCACGATCTTCTGGTGGACCGTGTCGAGCGGGTAGGGGCGTTTCTCCACGCCGAGCATCTCGGCCAGGCGGACCTTCTCGGAGTCGGTAAGCTGCGTCTCGGGCACGTGCATGGAGGCGGAGTTGTCGACCAGGACCGCGACGAACCGCTGGAGCCGCCGCGAGATGTCCAGCGAGCGGACGGGCTGGGCCAGCATGATGATGGCCAGCAGCAGCAGGGCCAGACGCAGGCCCATGAGGATGAAGCCGGTGCGGCGCGAGACGGTGCGACGCTCGAGACGATAGAACGCGACAATCAGCTCGACACAGGCAGCCCCGCCCAGCGCGATAGGCCACAGGGCCCAGGAGGTGGTCAGCACCAGCCCGCGCTGGAGGACCTGGAAGAGCAGCGAGAGGGCGATGTAGCCCAGCGCCAGTCGCACCGGCAGCAAGGCCCAACGAACGGCGGGCAGGCGCCCCAGGCGGAGGAAATGCAGACCGACCCACGCCGCGGCCGCCATCGCCGCCAGAAGCGCTATCACGACGGCGGGCGAAGAAGGCATGAACAGGTCATGCTTGAACGCCGCCAGCAGCCATGCCGATGTCTGAAAACCCATCATGATTCCATCCGTTCGCTACCGGTACGCCGTCGGGCCAACGCCCGCAGAAGGCGACTCTCAACAGGCCTGCGGCCTGAGCGTCTTCCAGCGTCACTGAGGACTCAACGCCTTGCGGCCCGCCTGTCGGCAGGCGCCACTGCACATTACTTGACCGCGACCATCTCGCGGGCTTTGGCCCGCATGGTCGCCGCGTCGTCGGCATTGTCGCCGAAGACCACGTTCTGAACCTGGTGGCTCTTGCGATGAGCCGAAATCCAGCGCGTCAGGGCGATCTCGCTCAAGATCACCGCCAGCGCCGCCAGGACCATGTACCGCGACAATTCCTCGCCCGGGACGTAGCCGACGATGGCGGCCTTCAACTCGGAAGTGCTCGCCACGCGCCGGACGGCCAGATGCTTGCCCAGGGCCTGCCAATCCTCGTCGCTCAGGGTCACCAGGCTGCTCTCGCCCGCGTCGCCCAGAACGGTGAAGGGCACGCAGGCGGGTTCGGTGGGCATTGCCTGGAACCGTTCGGCCAGGGCGGGCGTCAGGCCGCACCGGTAGAGGCCCGGCTCCGCCGTCCGCGTGAAGCGGATACGGAGGTCCTGACCGGACAGGGAGCAGGCGGCTGGCTCGTGTCGCTCGGACGGCGTCTTGACGTCCAACTCGTTGGCGTCCAGCGGGGCGGGCTTTTCACGCGAGGCGAGCTTCGGCGAGAGGTCGATGGTCAGCTCGCCGCCCGGCTGGACGTTGGGCTGGGCCAGAAGCGGGGCGGACAGGTGGTAGGCGAGTTCGTGCATCAGCGGCACGAAGCTCTTGAGCGCGGGAAGATTGCTGTCGCGCCGGTCCAGGGTGAAGGCGGTCATCATGACATAGCCGCGTCCGAAGCTGCGCTCGACCAGCAGGGGGTCGCCGCTGTCAAGCTGGGCGGCTACGTGGACATTCTTGTCATCGGCGGGCACGGACAACTGCCAGTAGGCGTTGACCATCAGGGCGTCCAGGTCGCTGCGGGCCAGGTCGGTGATCAGGCGCAGGGCGGGATGGTTGAAGCTCTTGATCGCCGGGCGGACGGGCTTGTCCGACGTGAGGCGGCGCCGGACCAGCCGGGCCGGGGCGATCATCTCGCCCGCGGGCGTCTTCCAGTCGGTGTAGGAGGTCCGGGGGTTCGTCTCGTCCTGGGAGAGTTGGCAATGGTCGCCGGGGGCGATCAGCAACCCGCCGCCCTCTCGCACGAAGCGGACGAGCCGGTCGGCCGGGCCGGGCGAGAGGTCCGGCACGTTGGCCAGCACGACCAGCGAGTACTCGCTGAAGTCCTCGTCGCGTTCCAGGCGGGTGTAGTCCTTGACCTCGCTTTCGAGGATGAAGCTGACCGCCGGCGGGGGGGCTTTGGGGTCGTTGCGGACGGCCAGCAGGCGGGCCCGCTCTTCCGGGCTGGCGGGGGTGAAGGCCAACTCGACAAAGGCGGCGGCCGAGTCCAGCGGGCGGGCCGACGGCGCGCCGTCAATCACCAGCACCCGGAGGCGGTCGATCACCTGGACCACGCGGTGGATCACGTTGTCCTGGGCCATGGCGTCGCCGTGGGCGATCTGGGCGGTAATGACGTTCATGCCCACCTTGTCGAACTGGTGGGTGAAGTGGGCCGTCCCGACCGCGTTGGGAGGCACCTCGCTGAGCTTCTCCTGGGCCACGCCCACGCCGTTGATGGTGAGGGTGACGACGGCCCCGACGACGGTGGTGGTGCCGGAATTGGTCACCTTGACGTCGATGCCGACGGGGCGGTCCGTCCCGACCGCGGTGCGGGACAGGACGATGTCGGAGGCGGCGAGATTCTCGAAGCTGGAGGGCACGCTGAGGGTGCGGCAGACGATCTCGGGCTTGGTGGTCAGCGTCTTGAGCCCGCTGGCCAGGAAGAACCAGCGGTCGCCGTTGGCGAGGTCCCAGCCGAGGTTCTGGGCGTCGGTGATGAGGATGACTCGCTTGCCGATGTTCTGGCCTTCCTGGAGGCTGGCGGCGGCGAGATTGAGGGCCTCGAGGGTCTTCATGGACCCGCCGGAGGGCTTGAGATCGTTCAAGGCCTGCTGGAGCTTGGCGCGATCGGTGATGGGGTTGGGGACCACTCCGCGCGGGACGGGCCCGGCCAGGATCAGGCTGATCGCGTCGCCGGCGTCACAGGCGTCGACGGCGGCGCGGGCCTCCTCGACGGCCCGCTGGAAGTTCGTCTTGCCCTCGTGGGTCAGGGCCATCGAACTGGAGCCGTCGATGACGACGGCCACGTCCTTGGCGTCGGAGGAGGCGGCCCAGCTTCTGTTCTGGCCGTAGTACTCGTACGCGGTGGAGAGGCCCGCGATCATCAGCAGGGCGACGGCCGAGCTGAGCATGGCCCATCGCAGGCGGGCCAGCGACCAGCCGGCGACGGCGATGCTCAGGCAGATGATGGCGCCCAGCCCAGCCGGCAGGACGATCAGCCACGGAATGGTCGATCGGGTGGGCAGGAAGGGGCGGGCCATGGCCAGGGCCAGCAGGGCCAGCAGCAGGCACCGAACGGCCATCAGGATGATCTCTTCGATCATGATGTGGCGTTTGCGGCTGGTGAGGCTGGCCATGAGGAAGCGCATGGCGCCCCAGTCGATGCGTCGGGCCTGGCGGCGGTTGAGCAGGTGGATGATGATCGGCACCGACACCGCCAGCAGTCCGAACAACATTACCAAGTCCTTGAAGATCATATCGCGAGTCCCTGGTCCCCGCAGCCGGGTGTCTGTTTCATCTTATTTTGCCTTGTTGCGCCGCCTGGCCAGATAGAGCGACAGGGCGATGCCGAAATCCTGCTTCGTCGAAAGCTGCACATAGTCGATGTCCATCTGCCCGCAGCCGAATTCGATGCGGCGGATGAACTTGCGGACCTGTTCGAGGTATTCCGACCGCACCGACCGCGGATCGAGCTGGATCTTGTTGTCCGCGACCTCCAGGTCCTCGAAGTTGCTCCAGGCGTCGAAGGGGAAGGTCAGTTCCTCTTCGGCCATCAGGTGCAGCAGGAGCACTTCGTGCTTGCGGTACCGGAAGTGGTGGAGCGCCTTGAGGAGATCATCCGGGTCGTCGAACAGGTCGCTGATGATGACCACCAGCCCGCGCCGGTGGATGCGCTCGGCCACGTCGTGGAAGATGGGGGCCAGGCTGGTCTCGCCCCCGGGCTGCGTCTTGGACAGTTCCTGGAGGATCGCCCGCAGGTGCGTGACGCGGCTGCGGGCGGGGATGTAGCGCCGGCTCTCGGTGTCGAAGGTGACCAGGCCCACGGCGTCCTGCTGGTGGATCATCAGATGGGCCAGGGAGGCGGCCAGGTACTGGGCGTACTCGAACTTGCTGAGATATCGCCCGTCGTGCTTGGCGGCCTGGGTGCCGGCGTATCGCATCGAGCCGGAGGCGTCCAGCAGGATCACGGCCCGCAGGTTGGTCTCTTCGATGTACTGCTTGATGTAGTAGCGGTCGCTCTTGCCGAACACCCGCCAGTCCAGGTCGCGGATGTTGTCGCCCGGGGCGTACTGGCGGTGCTCGGCGAACTCGACCGAAAAGCCCTTGTAGGGGCTCTTGTGACGCCCGCTGACAAAGCCCTCGACCACGCCGCGGGCGATCAGCTCCAGGCGATGGACCTTGGCCAGGGCGCCTGGGTCCAGCAGCCGCATGTACTCCGGTTGATTCGCTCGTTCGATCATCGCCTCACCGCGGGGCAGAGACCGGCCGTGCGGGCCGGGCTCAACCCCTTTAGGATCCTAAGGAACTACCCGACCACCACGAGCCCAGGATCGTGCCGATGTTGGTCAACACCGCCCCGGCCAGCAACAGCAGGACGAGGTAGGCCCAGCCTTCCTGGTGCCCGCGGAGCAGCTTGCGGGCCGTCAGCAGGCTCAGCGGCAGCAGGATGCCCGCCTGCACCAGCAGATGCGGGACGGCCAGTGTCACCAACGCCAGGGCATTGATCTGCAAGTAGGCCATTCCCAACGAGAGCGAACCGGCATTGAGCAGGCCCACGCCCGCGGTAGCCAGCAGCAGCGGCCAGGAAAGGCGGACAGCCGAGGACGAGACGCTCGGCGCACCCAGTTGTTCGCTCGTGGCGGTCATGATTCTCTCGACCCCCGTCCTAGGACAGCGTCTGGATCTCCGGGCGGATCTCCGACAGCAGCCGCATGACGATCTCGTCCGCGGTGATGCCGGCCGCCTCGGCGTTGAAGGTGGTGATTACACGGTGGCGGAGCACGGGCAGGGCGACCTCGCGGACGTCCTCGGTGGTGCAGTGGTAGCGCCCGTGGAGGATGGCGCGGGCCTTGGCGGCCAGCACCAGGTAGATTCCCGCGCGGGGCCCGGCGCCCCAGTTGACCAGCTCGTTGATGAAGTCCGGCGCCTCATGGCTGCCCGGACGCGTCGCCCGGGCCAAGTCGCGGGCGTACTGGAAGACGTGTTCCGCCACGGGCACGCGGCGGACGATCTGCTGGAGGCGGTCGATGTCGGCCGCCGAGAGCGCCACCTCCAACTCCGGCTTGTACGTGCCGGTCACCTGCTTCATGATGGCGATTTCCTCGCGGGCCGAGGGGTAGTCCACCACGATGTTGAACATGAAGCGGTCGAGCTGGGCCTCCGGCAGCGGGTAGGTGCCTTCCTGCTCGATGGGGTTCTGCGTCGCCAGCACGAAGAACGGCTCGGGCAGGGTGTACGTCTCTTCGCCCACCGTGACCTTGTGCTCCTGCATGGCCTCCAGCAGGGCGGCCTGGGTCTTGGGCGGCGTGCGGTTGATCTCGTCGGCCAGGATCATGTTGGCGAACACCGGCCCGTGCAGGAATCGGAAGACGCGCTTGCCGGTGGTGCGGTCCTCCTCCAGGACGTCGGTGCCGGTGATGTCCGAAGGCATCAGGTCGGGAGTGAACTGGATCCGCTTGAAGCTCAGGTGCAGCACCTGGGCCAGGGTGCTGACCAGCAGCGTCTTGGCCAGGCCCGGCACGCCGACCAGCAGCGCGTGGCCCCGGCAGAAGATCGCCAGCAGCACCTGCTCGATCACGTCCTGCTGCCCGACGATCACGCGCCCGAGCTGTTCGCACATCTTCTTGTAGGCTGCTCCCAGGGCCTTGACGGCCTGCACGTCCTCGGAACTGGCGATATCGATGTCGCCAGCGTTGGCATTCGCGCCCGCGGTCGCCTTCTCGGTCATGTTGCTCTCCAATGCATAGGGTGGGGCAAAGTTCGGGTTCATTGGTTGAACGGGGGGCAGGGCGGGGTATTGCGGAGCGAATCACCAGGGGCAGGTTTTCGAGCAGAAAGCTGTTCCGCGTGGGCATTTGTACCCGTTGGCAGGCCCCGCGGCCCGCCCGGCCGGCCGTGTATCCGGTTGCCGGAGGAGGGGGCGCGACAGGTCCGGCCGGTCCGGGACGGAAAAGGGGGTGATCTTCCTACCGGAGGCAGGCGCTGCCGCTGTAGGCGGGCAGGAGGAAGGAATCGGTGGAGTCGGCCGGCTTCTCCTGGCCGGTGTAGTCGTACACGTCGCGGGCGAGGAAGATGTTGTCGCCGTCGATGCCGGCGGCGGCCTGCCGGCGCCAGTCCACGTGCATGTCGAGGTAGAGGACGTTCTGTCCCCGCTGAGCGTGGTTATCGCTGGCGGAGGCCCGGACGCGGTCTCGCAGGAACCGCACGCCGTTGAAGACGGGCGTCTCGTCGGCGAGGATGGCCATGCCGACGGCCAGATCACGCAGGTCGCGCCGCGAGGGCGCCTGGCCGAGGGCGTGCTGGTAGGAGTAGGTGATGAATCGCGGCCCGGGGAAATCGCACATGGAGGCGTCGACCACGAAGGAGGTCGCCGCGGCGCGGTCGCAGCCGGGGCACTGGAAGATCATCGGCGAGGTGTAGTCGGAGCGAATGAGACGAAAGAGGCTGGCGGAGTTGCTGACGGATTGTCCGCCGTCGCCGGGCAGCCAGCGGGCCTGGGGCGCGGTGACGCTGGGCAGCGCGCCCTCGTGGGCGCTGGCGTAGCTGTGGATGGCGCTGCCGATCTGCCCGGCGTTGGACGCGCACAGCCCGATCCGCGACTTGATGCGGGCCTGGCGGGCGGAGGGGACGAAGATGCCGGCCATCAACAGCAGGGCGGCGGCGACGCTGGCGATCTCGCGGAAGGAGAAGGTGGGGCGGAAGCGACGTCGGGCCAGTTCCTCGCGGGCCAGCAGGGCGTCGGTCCTGCGGGCCTGCTCGATGCGGCGCAGCGTGCGGGCGGCCAGGTCGCCGGGCGGCTCATGCTCGACCGCGAGGTCCAGGACGCGCAGCGTGTTGGAGACGCTGCGGCAGAGATTGCGGAATTCGGCGTCCCGTTCGGATCGCTCCTCCGCCTGCCGCCTTGCCTGCTCGTCGCACCTGCCCAATACGAAATCGATCACCAATGACTCGTCGTGCGGTCTGTCCTGCTCTGTCATGGCTTAGCCCGTTGAGAGGATTTCCATTTCTTGGCGAAGTACCTCACGGCTGCGTGCAGCCGGGACTTCACCGTCCCCAGCGGCACGTTCAATATGTCCGCGATTTCCTTGTATGGAAACTCGTGAAAGTAGCACAGCAGCAAGACGGACCGGAGGTTCTCCGGCATGTCGTCTATGATGGTTTGTACGGACTGCCGCATCTCCAGGTTCACAATTTCTTCCAGAGGAGGCACGACGTCGGCGGGGATGAAGTCGGCGTAGCTGGTTCGCTCGTCGGTGCTGCCTGCGACGGGGGCGTCCAGCGGCGCCGCCTGGCGGCGGACGTTCTTGCGCAGGGCGTCGCGGGCCTTGTTGGCGGCGATGGTGAACAGCCAGGGCTTGAGCTGCTTGGTCATGTCGAACGTGCCGGCCGAGATGTGAAGCTGGAGGAACGTCTCCTGGAAGATGTCCTCCGCCAGGGCCGCGTCCCCCGTGAACCGCGCCAGGAAGTTGTACAGTTCCCGCTGGTAGCGATGCATCAGCGCACCGAAGGCGGCCATGTCGCCGTCGATGTGGCGCTGGAGCAGATCCATGTCGGAAACCTGGGATGTCTCGCTTGTTTCCACCACTGCCGTGACCACTGTATCGCCCCTCGGGGGCATCGTCGGCCCACCGGTCAGGCCGGGCCGTCCCCGGGAACTCTCCAGGTTCCGCGCGGCGCTCCGCCGGGGGATGCCGAAGGGCAACGCGGCAACATAACACAGGATGGCCTGTCCTGCAAGCGGCCCATCGCGGGCGCTTTGCCCCCGCCGGCGGCCGGGGGGATTCCCGCCGCCGGGAGGGACGTCAGGGGTTCTGGGCCGGAGGCGCCGACTTGTCCGGGGCGGGGGGTGTGGGATCGGCGGGCGTGCCCGTGCGGAAGGTCAGCGGGGCCCGGCCCGCGCCGGGCGCGACATTCTTGCTCACCTGGGCGATGGCGGAGACCTTCAACGCCTCCTCGACGGGAATGTTGGCGTCCTGCACGTGCTCGGCGGGCACGTAGATGACCGCGCCGCCGAACATGTACGCGCAGGGGACGTAGATGGCGACCATGCGCGTGGGCGACTGCGGGATGCCCACGGGGTGCTCGTTGGTGAGGATGCCCATGACGGCCATCTCCGAGCCCGGCGGGCGATAGATGACCGCCCGCCCCATGCGGCGCGACTCGGGCCCGAACAGGCGGAGCAGGTCGCGGACCGATTCGTAGATGGTCTTGGCCCCGGGCACGTACGAGACCAGGCGGTCCAGGTGGTCCAGCGTCCATCGGAAGATCCACAGGCGCGTCATCAACCCGACCAGGTAGATCAGCAGCACGACCACCACCACGCCGATGCCGAAGGGAAGCTGGAGGTCCTTCCACCAGTTGCGCAGCAGCGTCTCCCCCAGGCCGTTCAGCCACATCCCCACGGAAACAACCACGTACAGCGTGATGGCGAACGGGATGATGACGACAATGCCGGCCAGGAAGATCGCGAGCTGTTTTTTCATGGAGGGGCCTGTCTGTCGACGCGCCCGCCGCCCGGCGGTGCGTCTACTTGAAGACGTCCAGGGCCTGCATCGCCTTGTCTTCGTTCTCGGTGAAGGTAAGCACCTTGTGCAGGTTCATGGTCTCGAAGACCTTGTAGAGGTTGGGCTTCATGCCGCAGATGACGACCTTGCCCTTGATGGCCTTGATCTTCTTGTCCACTTGCAGGAGCGTGCCGATCACCTGCGACGACAGGAACCGCACCGCGGTGAAGTCCAGGATCATCTTGCGGTGGGCCTGCTCGTCGACCAGGGCGTACAGGTCGGCGGCGATCGCGTCGATGGACGCCCCGTCCAGGATCGACTGGTTGCGGAAGTTGACGACGACCACGCCGTAAATCTGGTTGATTACCAAGCCGCTGGCTGCCATGGACTCGTCCTCGAAAAAGGCCGCGCATTCGCCGCCCGTTCCCTGAGCGGCGCCAGGCGGATTCTAATCCCGCCATCCGCCATCCGCAATCGGCAATTCATTCGCTCACGCCGCTTTCGGCGACCTCGATGGCGTGCAGCAGGGCGCGGGCCTTGTTGATGGTCTCCTGGTACTCGGTGGCGGCGTCGGAGTCGGCCACCACGCCCCCGCCGGCCTGCACGTACACCTTGCCGCCCGCGATCACCATGGTCCGCAGGGCGATGCAGGTGTCCATGTTTCCGCTGAAGTCCACGTAGCCCACCGCGCCGGCGTAGGGCCCGCGCCGGGTGGGCTCGAACTCGTCGATGATCTGCATGGCCCGGATCTTCGGCGCCCCGCTCACCGTGCCCACCGGCAGGGCCGCCCGAAGCGCGTCGAACGCCGTCATCCCCTCGGCCAGCCTGCCCTTGACGTCGCTGACGATGTGCATCACGTGGCTGTAGCGCTCGATGCTCATCACGTCCGACAGCACCACGCTCCTGGGCTCGGCCACCCGTCCCACGTCGTTGCGGGCCAGGTCCACCAGCATGATGTGCTCGGCCCGCTCCTTGGGGTCGTTGCGCAGCTCTTCCTCCAGGGCGCGGTCCTGCTCGTCGCTGGCCCCGCGGGGGCGCGTGCCGGCCAGCGGGCGGTTGGTGACGATCCCGTTCTCCACGCGGCAGAGGATTTCCGGGCTGCTGCCCACCAGCGTGCACTCGCTGGAGCGAAGCAGGAACATGAACGGCGAGGGGTTCACCACGCGAAGCGAGCGGTAGATCTGGAAGGGCCTGGCCGTCGTCTCCACCGTCAGCCGCTGGCTGGGCACGACCTGGAAGATGTCGCCCGCGCGGATGTACTCCTTGCACGCCTCGACCGTCTCCATGTAGCGCTTGCGGGTGAAGTTCGACTCGTAGGGTTTCTGCGGCAGGCCCACGCGGTTGATCTCGGCCACCGACAGCTCGCCCCCGTGTCGCAGCCGCTGGATCGTACGTTCGATCGCGGCGCAGGCCTCGTTGTAGGCGGCGCCGGGGTCGTCGGTGATGTGCGCGTTGGAAACGATCTTGATGGTCTTCGAGACGTGGTCGAAAATCACCATCGTGCGGTACAGCCCGAACGACAGGTCGCTCAGGCCTCGGTCGTCCGGCGGGCCGTCGCCCAGGTCCTCGTAGTAGCGGACCATGTCGTACGCGGCGTAGCCGACGATCCCGCCGGTGAAGCGCGGCAGGCCCGGCAGGGCTGCGACGGGGCGGAAGTCCGCCAGGAGCTTGCCCAGTTCGGCCAGCGGGTCGTGGCTCTCGATCACCTGCTCGTCGGCGCCTCGGCGGATGACGATGCGGTCCCCGCGGGCGGTGAAGGTGGCTTCCGGGTCGGCGGCTACGAAGGAGTAGCGGGCGATCTGCTCGCCCCCGACCACGCTCTCCAGCAGGAAGCTGTGCTCGGGAACCGGGCCCTCAGCCGGCTCGGCCAGCCGCTGGTAGGCCGTCACCGGCGTCAGGGCGTCGGCCAGGAGCTGGCGGTACACGGGCACCGTGTTGCCCTGCTCGGCAATCTTGAGAAACTCGTCGAAATTCGGATAATAGTGCTTCATGGCATCAGCTCGTCTCATGGACGCGCGACATGATACCATGCCAACGAGGCGGCGCTAACTTGTTAATTCGTGGATTCGTCAAGTCGTCTCGCCACGAGCCCCGCCTCGCTTTGACGCCCGTGAGGTCCGATGGACTGTTCCCGGTACCGCGGGCTGGACCCTCTTGGAAGGGGCGCGACATGAAGAGACTGCTCCCGGCCGTGGCGGTGCTCGCCGCCTTCACCCATGCCGTTCACGCCCAGGCCGCACCCACGTCGGGCGTCTTCCTCTACGTCGCCGTCCACGGCGACGACGCCGGGCCTGGAACCACCGACAAGCCCTTCCGCACGCTCCATCGCGCCCAGGCAGCCGCCCGAGAAGCGGTCGCGTCCGCGAAGGCGGTCACGGTGGGCATCGGCGAAGGCGTCTACCTGCTGGACCGGCCCCTCGTGTTCGAGCCGGCCGACTGCGGCCGACGGCCGGACGTGCAAGTGCAGTACATGGGCGTCCCCAATCGCCCGACCGTCCTCAGCGGCGGGCGACGCGTGACCGGCTGGGCCCGCTGCAAGGACAACGTCTGGAAGGCCCCCAGCCCCGTCGATGACTTCCGCCAGTTCTACGTCAACCATAAGCGCGGCATCCGGGCCAGGGGCAAGGTCCCGGCCGGGCTGGAACTGGTCGGCAACGAGGGCTACCGTACGAGCGATCCGGCGATCGCCAAGTGGAAGAACATCGACGACGTCGAGTTCTGCTACCTCGTCGTCTGGACTCACAGCCGCTGCAGGTGGGCGACTGTGCGACCGGACGAGAAGGACAAGTCCAAGCTCTTCATCGCCATGCAGCAGCCGACGTTCGAGCAGGCCCGCACCAAGGAAGGCGTGCAGGTGTCGATGCCGGCCTACGTGGAGAACGCCTTCGAGTTGCTCGACGAGCCGGGCGAGTTCTACCTCGACCGCCCGGCCAGGACCATCTACTACATTCCGCGCGAGAGCGAGGACCTGGCCAAGGCGGAGGTGATCGTGCCCGCGCTCGACACGCTGGTGGAGGTTCGCGGCACGCCGGAGGAGCCGGTGTGCGGCGTCGCCTTCTTCAATCTGACGTTCGCGGACGCGACGTGGCTCCAGCCCAGCCGGATCGGTCACGCGGACGTGCAGGCCAACTTCCTGAACGACCCGGGCAAGCTGCTGCGGCGAGACGGCAAGGTGACGACGGTCCACAACGAGCAGCTCAAGAGCCCGGGCAACATCCGGATCCGCCATGGCCAGGGCATCCGCTTCTCGGAGTGTACGTTCACCCGGCTGGGGGGCGCGGGCCTGGACATCGATCGCGGCTCGCATAGCTGCGAGGTGCACGGGTGCGACTTCCACGACATTGCCGGCTCGGCCGTCCAGATCGGCGACGTGAACAAAGACGACCATCACCCCTCCGACGAGCGGTTGATCGTGCGGGACATCCGCGTGACGGACTGCCTCATCCACGATTGCTGCCTGGACTACAAGGGCGGCGTGGGCGTGTTCCTGGGCTACGTGAAGGACTGTCGCGTCGCCCACAACGAGATTCGCGATCTGCCCTACAGCGGCGTCAGCGCGGGCTGGGGCTGGGGCGAGGAGGACGCCGGCGGGGGCGCCTACAAGGTGCAGGGCCCGCCCCACGCCAAGCCCACGCCCTGCGGCGGGAACGTCATCGAGAAGAATCACATCCACCACGTGATGAAAGAGCTGAACGACGGCGGGGGGATCTACACGCTGGGCAACCAGCCGGGCACCGTCATCCGCGGCAACCACATCCACGACGACCGCGGCGGCCCCGGGGGCATCTACCTGGACGAAGGCAGCGGATTCATCGAGATCACCGGCAACGCCGTCCACGACGTGCCGCGCCCCATGAACTACAACAACCGCGCGCAGGACCGCATCAAGACCTGCAACGAGCACGACAACTACTTCAACGTCAAGCCGCCGCCAAAGAACGTGGTGGAACAGGCGGGGCCCGAAGCGGGACATTGACCCGCCCGCCGCGCAGCGCAGAATCGAGGCGACCATGCGAACCCGCACGCGACTCATCGTCGTGGCCCTGGCCCTGGTGGGCTGCCTGGTTGTCCCTGCCTTAGCCGCCCCGGCCGAGCCGGGTGTCCCCTGGTGCGTCAGCGACTACGACAGCGGCGACTGGTACTGGCTCCGCGACGGGGTCAAGACCTCCTTCCACGGCATGTGCGAGGCGTGGGTGTTCAATCGCACCCTGCGGTGGCTGGACGAGTCTAACGGCCTGGACGGGGCCGTCCTGTGCTACTCGCACTACCCGACACTGGAGCTGACCGGGCACGCGTCGGTGTCCAAGTGGTTCGCCGACCCGGCCAACGTTCTCAAGGACGTGGACGTGCTGCGGACGCGCCTGGTTCACAAGGCCGACCGTCCGACCGATCACGCTCAGTTGCCGTCCTTTCAGTTCCACCTCGGCCAGCACCCGCGGGCGGAGATGGAGGTGAGCGAGTGCGACCAGCCGTGGCAGTTCCTGGTAGCCGTCAAGGGCCGCTCCGGCCCGCCGCTCTACGCCAGTTCCTGGAGCGACCGGCCCGGCAAGCTGAGCGTGGACCTGGCCGCCCTGATGAAAGGGCGGACGTACGGCGAATGGGTGCAGCTCCATTTCTTCGTGTGCACGTGGCGGCGCGAGCCGCGCGACGCGTCGGTGACGTTCCGCCTGCGTCTGGCGGGCCGGCCCGCCATCGTCACCACGTTGCCCATGTTCCGCACGGTGGACAGCGGCAGGCACTATGTCAACCGCGAGGGGTTCATTGCGCCGTACGAGGGCTCGACTCCGCTGTACGCGATCATGGTCGACGAGAGGGGCTTCTTCCTCCGCGAGAAGGACGCATCCGTCTGGGCGGAACTGGGCGATCAGAAGTTCAATCTGACCTGCCGCAAGGACGGTGTGTGGGAAGGGCAGACGAAGAAGCTGAAAGAGGGCGAGCACGAAGTCGTCCTTCGCTCCACGCGCGTGGGCCGCCCGCGCGAGACCCTCGAGACCCGCCTGCGCATCCACGTCGGCAAACACGAATTCATAGCCTATGACGGGTGGGGGAGGCTGCTGACGCTCCGCGGAGCCAACGGCCTGGCCGACAAGCCGCTGGGCCCGCTGACTGGCTCGTATCGCGGGCAGATGATGTTCCAGGACATCGGCACGTCGGCTGAGCGACCCCTGCACGGACAGGCCCGCTGGGAGCAGCGCCGCAGCCAGGGCGAGGGGCAGGCGTACGGATTCCACTGGTGGGAGTCGCTCACGCCGGCTGAACTGGACACCGAGTTCGAGTATCTCGCCCGGTGCGGGTGGACGCTGGTGCACCTGTGCCAGGGCTGGATCTGGTGGGAGCGTCTCGACGCGGGCGGCTGCCTCGCCCCGCACGGGGCCCAGCAGTTGGCAGCCGTGCTGGCGGCCGCCCAGCGCCACGGCCTGCACGTCCACTTCGCCCTGAGCCACTACCCGCTGGGCAAGGCCAGCAAACCCTACGCCCAGTACCTCGATGCGGGATACAAGCCGAGCGACTACGGCGACACGAAGAGCCGCTTCTACGAGATGTTCGCCCACTACCTCGACCAGTTCGCTGCCGTCTTCCGCGACGCGTCGGCGCTGGGCTCGCTGACGGCGGCCGGCGAGGGCGACCCGAGCTGCGGGGGCACGTTCGTCCGCTTTGTCCGCGACCGCCTCTACAAGAGCGACGTCAACCACATCCTGTTGTGCGAGCCGCACGGGCACATCACGCGCGACCCGGAGTATTACAAGACACAGGAGTGGGGGACGTTGCTGGGGGGCTTCAGGACGTACGCCCTGGACAAGAAGCCGCTCAGCGAGGTCGCCGTCGCCTTCCGCCTGGCCCCGCTGGGCAGGCTGTTCATGGCTGAGGGGCTCTTCTGGGGCTACATGAACGCCGCCTACAGGATCGACCAGTACCGCCGCCGCGTCCGCGAGACTCTCTACACCGCCCTGGCCGCCCGCAGCCCGATCGTGATGACGTGGGAGGAGCGGGCCGTCGAGGACGAGCGGGTCGTCTTCGAGCAGGTCCGCCGAAGCGTCGACTGGTCCCGGCCGGCCACCGGGGGAGACGTGAAAATCCTGATTGATGGGGGGAATCTCGACGGCACCGGAAGGCAGCGCCTGGCCCGCATCGAGAGGCTGCTTTCCCGGGTGCCTGTCCAGAGTCTCTACATCACGGACGCTCTTCCAGTTGAACGCGGCATTGACGCCACCAAGGAGCAACCGCTGCCGGACTGGCTGACCGGGCGGGCGGAGTTGCCCCAGACGCTACGGCTGAGCCTGCCGCTTGTCCTGCCGGAGGGGATGCGGGCCTTCTATACCTGGAGCGACGATCGTACGGTATTGCTGGCGTTCATCCGGGCGGGGCGGGCGGCTGTGGAAGAGCGGTTGTCCGCGCCGACCACCGAGGCCGGCCACTACACCTACGCCGACACGCAACTGGCCCTGTCGGCCGACATGGAGATCAGCCGTTGGGAGGCGATCTGCGAATCTCCCGGCAAGGTGCAGTTGCGGATCTATCGTGCGAAGGACAACACGATGACGCTGGTGGGGCGCAGCGAGCTGGTCGAGATGAAGGCTCGCGGGCCGGTGCGGTTCGAGTTGGCCAGGCCGATCCAGGCCAGGGCGGGCGACCTGATCGGGCTGTACGTGCCCGACGAGTCCACGCACGTAGCTGCCCACGGTGACGGGCGGATGCTGTTCGTCGAGGGCAACGCGGGCGAGACGCCCACGCCGCTGGCGGACTGGAAGAGCGAGCCGAAGACGCTCTGCATGTGGGTGATCGGCGCGGACGGGCGGACGTTCCCCGCCCGCGGCGACGACCCGGCCGCCAGCGCCCCAGCCACCCGGCCCGCGGCCCGACCGGTCGGCAAACTCCTGCTGCGGAACCTGCCCGACGTCCGGTTGAAGGTCCGCCTGTACGACCTGGCCGCGAAGAAGGTGATCCACGAGTCCGTCGTCCACGCCCAGGCGGAGATCCCCGTGCCCGCCGGCGCCGAGCACCTGTTCCTGACGACGACGCCGGCGCCGACCGGGCAATGATTGGACCAATCACCAGGACCACGGAGACCGTCGAGGAGAAGCTTGGGATCACCAAGAGGGAGTCTTTGTGGTCTCCATCTCTTTCTCTGTGGTCTTCGTGATCTTCGTGGCCTTGGTGACCCGATCCAGGATTGGCCATTGTCAGCTTGCTTGCCGCCTATACGATTGGGTACAGTTCCCGCATGGCACGATTCCCGATCCGCCCGTTCTGGCTTGCGGCGGGCCTGCTGGCCCTGGCGGGGTTCTGCGCGGGCTTCACGCACATCTGGAACTTCGACATCTTCTGGCACCTCGCCGGCGGCAAGTGGATGCTGGAGCACGGTCAGGTGCTGCGGACCGATCCGTTCAGCATCGACCCCCAGCCGCACTGGATGAACATCCACTGGGGCTTTCAGCTCGTGGTGGCGGCCCTGTACCAGGCGGGCGGCTTCGGCATGCTGTCGCTGCTCAAGGGCCTGCTGGCACTGGCGACGCCTGCGGTGCTGGCGCTGGTGCTGCGGCGGCGGGTGCACTGGGGGTGGCTGGCGTTCTGCGGGTCGGCCATGCTGCTGGCGATGCTGGAGCGGGTGCGGCTGAGGCCCGAGCTGTTCACCATGCTCTACACGCTGCTGGCGTTGTGGCTGGTGGACTCGGCGCGTCGCGGCGAGGGCGTGAGGCGGCTGTGGGCGCTCGTGCCGCTGATGGTCGTCTGGGTCAACATGCACGGGCTGTACTTCTTCGGCCTGGTCATCATGTGGGCCGGCGTGGGCGGGACGCTGGTCGACCGCCTGCTTCGTCGCGACTCCGCGTCGGCGATGCCCTCACGGGCACACTACGAGCGCGGGCCGCTGCTGGGCCGGTCGGCCCTGTTGCCGATGGTGGCGGCGACGCTCGCCTGTCTGGTCAGCCCCTGGCCCGTGGAGGCCGCGTTACACCCGTTCACCCTCTTCAGCCGCGTCAGCGGCCAGGCGATCTACTTCACCTTCGGCGTGGCGGAACTCCAGCCGACGATGGAGGCCCTGGGGCGACACTGGGAGGCGGTTGGCCTGACGCTGCTGGCGGCGGCCGCGATGCTGGCCGACCGGCGGCGCGTGCCGAGCGATCACTGGCTCGTGCTGGCGTTCTTTGCCGCGATCGGCTTGATGGCGCGGCGCAACGTGGGTCTGATCGCCCCGGCGGGGGGGTATCTGCTGGCCCTGCACGGGCAGGAGGCGCTGCGGCGCCTGGGCGAGCGGCTGCCGCGCTTGGCCCGCGCGGGCGGGGCGGCGGCGGGGGCGGCGCTGCTCCTGCCGGCCTTCCTGTCCGCTGTGCTGGCCAGCGAGGCCCTGCACCGCTGGCAGAACACGACCATCCGCTTCGGGCCGGGGCTGCTGAGGCAGAACTACCCGGTGGACATGGCCAGGTTCCTGGCCGAACTGCCCGCCGAGGGCGATGTGCTGTGCGAGAACTTCGGCGACTCGGCCGTCTTCCAGTTCTACAGCTATCCCAGGCGCAAGACCTTCATGGACGGGCGGCTGGAGGCGCACCCGATGGAGCGGTTCGTCGAGTTGAACCGCATCCGGCGCGACCTGCGGACGCCGATCGCGGCCTCGCTGGTGGACCTGCCGCCCAGCGTGCGGTTCGTGGTGGTCTCGCAGACCAACCGCCTGCACCTGTCGGCCCTGATGCAGTCGCAGCGCTTCCGCCTGCTGTACATCGACCCGCCGGCGGTGTGCTTCGCCCGGACCGATTGGCCCGTGGGCAGTGCGCCCGCAAGGGCGTCGGATGCGGGTGGCGATCTGCCCGCGCCGAACTTCGCCGCGTTCGACCGCCCGCTGGACGCGGGCACCGGACTGGTGGGCGACTTCCCGACCCAGCGGTGGCGATGGTATCGTCAGAACCCCCAGCCGCTGACGTACTGGGCGGGCTCGATGTTCCTCTACCTGGGTCTGCCGGTGCCCGGCTCGGCGGCGCTGGGCCCGCAGGAGTTCTCGACCGCCCAGCAGCGGTCGCTGCTGCTGGCGATCCGCTACCTCAACGCCGCGCTGGTCGAAGACATCATCGAGAGGCCGCTGACCGTGAGCCTGCTGGCCGAGGCCCACCAGCAGTGGGCGGCCCAGTTCCCGCTGCCGGCTGACGCCGTCCCGGTGGACGTCAACCAGGCCCGGGCGCTCCGGCTGTACAACTCGCTGGACCTGGGCGACCTGCGGGACGAGACGCTCCGCCAGGCCGCCCTGGCCCGCGTGCTGGCGCTGGTGCAGGCGCAGCGGTTCGAGCGGGCGTACGAGGCCGCGGGCGACTTGCTGGACCACCTCCCGCCGGCGATGCGGGTGAACCCGCCGCTGGACTTCCTGCGCGTGCGGGACACCATCGGCCTGAAGCTGCGCCAGGCGCGGGGGATGCTCGCCGACGTCGAGGGCACGCCGCTCCAGCGGGCCAGGCTGCTGATGACCCGCAAGTTCGGCCTGGACGCCCACGCGATCCGCGCCCTCCGCGAGGCGCCGACCAAGACCGAGGCGGAGTGGCTCTACCTGGGCGACCTGCTGCTGGGGCAGGGCGAGGTCGCCCCGGCCCGCGAGGCGTACCGGAAGGCGGGCCCGCAGCGGTCCCTGCGCGAAGCGCTCTGCGACTGGGTCGAGGGCGACTTCGCCGCCGCGGCCGCCGCGCTGGCGCCGCTGAAGGATTCCTCGCCGCTGGCGCGCGTGTACCTCTCGCTGTACTTCGAGCAGACGGGCAAGTACCCCAAGGCCCGCGAGCTGCTGGCCCGTGCAACCACGCGCGATGAGGCCCTCCAGGCCCTGATCGAGCGCACGCGAAACCGCATCCTTCAATGGGAGTGACTTTTTTCATTGACCATTGTTCATTGAACATTGACCATTGAAGATTGACCGTTGGAGATGGCCAACGGGGGCGAGCGGGGCGGGGCGAACGCGACGCCCGCGGCGAAAAGAGGCGAATGTCGCGATTTCCGTAAAACGGCAACGCGTGCAGTGCCAATACGTTGCGACCGAAAACGGGCGGGTCTTGGCGCCGCGAATGTCCCATTTCGCCCATGAATGTCCCGGTTATTGTCCTGTTGAACCTATCTTTCTGACTTTTCTGGTTTTTCAGATAAATTATAAAGCCGGTCGCAGCAAGGGGTTATGCCGGAGGCGCCCGTGGGACCGGGTCGCGGCGTTTTTCAAAAAACGGGACATTGGGCCCCTGGGCCGACGTGGCGGCGGGCAGCCGTTCGATCGCGACCGCGCGGCGGACGTGGTATACTGCCACGCGACCCGCAACACGAACGCCGCCTCGTCGAGGTCCGACATGCAGACGCGAAAGGAAGCAGTGGACCGGGCCATCGCCTTCGATAGCCCCAGCCGCGTGCCGGTGGTCTTCTGGAACCGCGACCAGGACCAGGGCGACGTGATGCTGTATCACCTCTCTCTGGGCGCCGAGCCCCGCCGCGGCGCGCCCGTCAACGCGTGGGACTGGTCGCTCAACGAGTGGGGCTACCGGCTGGAGTCCATGAACGACGGGACGATGGGCCATCCGGTCGAGCCGCACTGGACGGAGTTGCCCGACCGCCCGGCCGGGCCGCCCCTGCGAGCCGACGAGCGGATGGCGGCGGCGCCGGAGTTTCTGGCCCGCTGCGAGGACCGCTACCGCCTGGCGAGTCTGGACCTGAGCGGCTTCACCGTGTACACGCTGCTGCGCGGCTTCGAGAACGCGATGCAGGACTTCTGCCTCGTGCCGGAGCGGTTCGCGGCGGCCATGGACGCGATCATGGACTGGGAGTGCGAGCTGATGGCGCTGGCGGCGCGGGCGGGCTTCCACGGCATCCATCTCGCCGACGACTGGGGCACGCAGACGGGGCTGATGATCTCGCCGGCGATGTGGCGCGAGCTGTTCAAGGAGCGTTACCGCGGCCAGGTCGCCCGCGCCCACGAGCTGGGCCTGGACGTGTGGTACCACTGCTGCGGCAACTTCGCGAGCATCGCCGAAGACTTCCACGAGATCGGCGTGGACGTGCTCAACATCGCCCAGCCCAACGTGGTGGACCTGCCGGCTGTCGGGCGGGCCCTGCGCGGGCGGCAGTGCTTCATGATGCCCATCAGCTACCAGACGGTTTCCATCAGCGGCAGCCCGGCCGACATCCACGCCGAGGCGAGGCGGATGTACGACCTGCTGGCGGGCGAGCGCGGCGGGTTCATCGGCTACGTGGAGGAGTACGGCTGCATGGGCATGTCGGCGGAGAACTACAAGGCCTGCGGTGAGGCGTTCCGGCGACTGACCGTGGGTCATTGAGCCTCGTCGTCCGTGGGCTAGTCCACCACGATCACCTCGTGGATCTCGACGCGCGGGACGGTGAAGCGTGCGGCGCCGTCGGCCCAGGTGAAGGGCAGGTCGAGCCCGGCCGGCTCGAGTCGCAGCCGCGCGGGCCGGCGACCCGGGCGCAGCACCACCTGGAGCGGGCCGACGGGCGGGATGTCGTCGAAGACGTACACGTGCTTGTCCTCGTGCGGCCCGGCCGTGTTCACCAGGTTGATCCGCAGTTGCCCGTCCTTGCGCCTGGGCGTCACGTCCACGCCGTGCGAGCCGGTCACCTCCACCAGCGGCGCGGGCACCAGCTCGCGCACCAGGGCCGACAGGAAGTTGCGGCTGGTGAACGTCCGGGCGCGGAGGTACGCCTCGCCCATGTCCACGTAGACCGCCGCCAGCCTGCCCTTGCCCAGCGGCGTGATGGAGGCGGCCGCCTGCGACGGACTCCGCGGGTCGTCCTCCATGTACAGCCGCCCGAACGGGCGGGCCGTCTTGCCCAGGCGGACCTTCCGCCACGCGCCGCGCTGACCGCCCAGCCAGCCGTCGCGCTCCAGGTAGGGCACGGGCGTGGTCTGTGCCGCAGCCGTGAACGTCACGTCCAGCTCCTTGGCGAACAGCGCCGCCGGCGCCGGGCCGATCAGCAGCACGTTGCCGCCCCCGCGCACGTACTCGACCAGCCGCGCCTTGAACGCCGGCTCGAGGTACTCCCACTCGGGCACGACGATCAGCGGGAACTCGGCCAGCCGCGCGGGCTCGAGCTGGTGCTCCATCACCACGTCCACGCAGTGCTGGCCCTCCAGCAGGCACTGGAGCACGCCTCGCATCGGCCCCTGCTGGGCGCGGAGCGAGTACAGCCCGCTCGTCTTGCGGACGATCGCCGCACGCGAGTACAGCAGGCCGATCTGCGGCACGTCCCGGGTCTTGTAGCACAGGGCCTGGCGCGCCCGGCAGAAGCGGGCGGTCTCGGCCATCAGCTTCATCTGCCAGTCGTAGATGGACAGGTCGTTCTTCTGCTTGAAGTACGCCTGGAATCCGCCGCCCAGGCTGAGCACGACGGCCGCCTCGCGCTGGAGCTGCGGGACGGACTTGATGCTCCGCCCGGGCGCACGGTACTCGCACGAGAACGCCCACGCCATCAGGTCCCACGGTGCGTTCTGGTTGGCCAGGCACCGCCCGGAGAAGCGGGCCGAGTTCACGCTGTCCTGCATGGAGTAGTCGCCCGAGAGACACTCCACGTCGCGGACCGCCTCGGGCATGTGGTCGCTGTAGGCCCAGTTGCTGATGACCTGGAAGCGCGGGTTGTGCGTCTTGAGCGCCTCCACGTAGTGCTTGACGTAGTCGCGGAAGGCGGCGCGGCAGAACTCCATGTATTCCAGCCAGTGCGGCTCGCCGCTCTTCCTGGGGACCTGCTTGATGCCCGTCGCCTTCACGAACGCCGCCTGGGCGGCTGGGCTCCAGTCCGCCACGGTCGCCCAGCAGTCGCCGTCTACCCACGCTCCGTCCACGCCGTACACGTCGCACAGTTCCTCGAGCTGCGGGATCAGCAGCTTGTCCACGTACGGGCCGAACACCGACGTCGCGTTGGCCGCCGGCTTGCCGTCGGCCCCGATCGCCGCCCAGTCCGGGTGGTGCTTGAGCGCCTCGTTGTCCCACACGCCGCTGTAGTGCATGTACAGGCCGACGCCCCGCCTGGCCGTCACCTCGCGCCAGACCCGCAGCGGGTCGCTCACGAAGCCGGGAGCGGGGTTGCCCACGCGCGTGGGGTAGCTCGACAGCCCGCGGTGGCCCTTGCAGTCGACCTGGATGTAGTCGGGCTTGACCGACTCCAGGATCCGCTCGACCATCTCGGGCGTGACGTTCCTGCCGATCTCGCGGCAGCCGGGGTTGGCGTGCAGGTCGAAGTGGATGCCCAGGAAGCACTCCGAGCGGCGCTTGCGGGGCGGGTACTTCGAAGGGTCGAACTTCGAGTAGTCGAAGCTCTCGATGGGTCGGGTCGTCGGCCCGGCCGCGGCAGGGCGGGCGGCCGTCTCAGCCGCCCGCGCCGCGCCGGCCAACAGGACGAGTACCGACAACGCCAAAGCAGCCGCGATGACTCTGCGCATGTGCGGGCTCCGTGGAATGAGTGCGATATTCATGTCGAGTTGTCAAACGTCCCAGACGTGGAGTGATTACCAGCTAGGCAGCCATCTTCCCCGTGAGCGTGATCGCGCGGCTTCTTGCCTATTGCCCTCTCTCCGACATCCTGGTACGGTTCCGGCTAGCTGGGACCTTGGGAGTTGCGGCATGGCCATAGTGGTGACATGTGACGCGTGCGGGGCGAAACTGCGGGTGCGGGACGAGTACCTCGGCAAGGAAGCGAGTTGTCCGTCCTGCAAGGCGGCGCTGACTCTTGCGGGCGAGCGCGTGCCTGACCACGAGGTCTTCATCAGCTATTCCAACAAGGACAAGACCGTCGCCGACGCCATCTGCGCCACGCTGGAAAAAAGAAAGATGCGCTGCTGGATTGCCCCCCGCGACATCGCCGCGGGCGATTCGTGGGGCGGATCGATCATCGAGGCCATCGGGGATGCCAAGGTGATGGTTCTGGTCTATTCCGGCAACTCAAACCTCTCGCAACAGGTCATCCGCGAGGTGGAGCGCGCCGTGGCCAAGGGGCTGGCGCTTGTTCCCTTCCGCATCGACGCCGCACCGATGTCCAGGGAAATGGAGTACTTCCTGAGTTCCAGCCACTGGCTCGACGCGATGACCGGGCCGCTGGAACGGCACCTGGAAAGACTCGCCGAGACATGCCGCGGTCATCTCCGCGGCAAGCCAGCGGCGACCGCTGGCGGCTCGCGCGGCTGGCTTGGCTCCCGCAGCGCCGCCCGCAGAGCGACCTTCTTGTGGCTGCGCGTCCTTCTTCTCTTGCTCGTGCTTCTCTGCGGGGCCTACTTCGCCTGGCCGTATCTGGGCAAACCCGCGACGACCACGCAGCCGCACTCAGGCCAACGCGAGACCGTAGCGGCGCGCGAGCCGGCACGAATGGACCATGCGCCATCCGTGATCGTCGGCCCGGTTCCCGTGCCGGCGGCAAAGCCGCCCGATGCCCTCACGACCAACGATCCCCAACTGAAACAGCCCGGGACCCAGACCCTGCAACTCGCCTGGGCGCGAAACCCGAAGGTGGAGAAGCGCTACCCGTCATCCGACCAGATTCTGAATGCCTCCGCAGACCTGCTCGGGGAGGTGACCCTTGTCGGAAGCAATAGGAGGCCCGGTCCGGCTTATCCTGCACCTGTGGCAACCGTCAGATACTCCGGGAGAGAGTCAGGACAGAACACCGATATCTGTGAATTCCGATTTGACGATCCCGTGGGACAGACAAGGACGGGAAAGGCGGAGGGGATCCTGTTCACCTGCCGGGTGACGGAAATCACAAGAGGCACGGTCTCCATGGCTCACGACCCGACCATCGAGACCCTGACGATTGCGGTCACCGCGAAACGGCAGGATCTGCTCCAACCCGACAGGGCGCCTGCGACCTCCGCCGCGAGCACCCGGGCCGCGAACGCCGACCCTCGCGCGATGCCCGCGGTTTCCACGAAGCCAACGACCGCGGCGGCGGGAGGCGAGGGCACTCTCAGACTGTACAAAGGGATGATATACGACAGTCAATGGAGTGTTGGGCCATGCTTGTCGAAGACGGGGCAGACCTGTTCCGTGGGGGGATTGAAGAGCGGGTTCCTTCCCCAGGGCGGCTACGTTTGCTTTTCCTATAACAACGTGGACGCCGACAATCCGCTCACCATGACCCTGTACAATGCTGATGGCGCCGTGAACAGGGTGATGTACAAGAAGGGCAAGTTCGTTGCCATGGGTGACGGCAAGTACATGTTCGTGGATGACACCGACTGGCATGGCTACTTCATCACCGACACGCCAGTCAAGGATGGTTCCCGCGTCACCTGGACGCACACTGGGCGCGCCACAGAAGAACACTATGCCAGGATCCTCGGGAGCCGCAGGGGCGGGTCCAAGTGACGCTTCCTGTCAGGTGGGCGCGTTGCTCTGGCAGGGGCCTGCGACGGGCGGGTGGCCACCTCCAGGGCAGTTGACCAACCGTTGATCCTGTTCCGTGCGGCCACAGGTCCATTGCTGGCCGCGTTTGTCTTCGCTGCCAAGGGGCTACTCCCATGGAAGGGATGTTAATCGGAGGGCGTTTCCGCCCGAGTCCCCTCCTCGGGATGGACGGCAGGGTCACCCTCGATGACCAGCCTCAGCGATTGGCCCATTGGTGTGTCCGAACCAAAAGCAAGATCGAGGCTCACGCGATCCCCGGTCCGGATGGGCTTCAGCACGATTTCCTGATAGATATGTTCCGCTATCGTCGACGTCCCCATGGGCATTCCAGAGTGCTGCCGCGGGAGCTTATACGTACTGAATACCCTCTGCCCAATGCCTTCTCTTTCGCTCGGTCCATGGGAGCCGTATCTTACGATCACGTCGTCATTAGTCGGTCTGCGAGGCTCGAAAGGCCACCAGTGATTCTCGCCTGCGCGACAGACCCTGGGGTCAACGAAGCCCAGACAAGGATAGCTCTTGCTGGGGTTGTTGCCGAGTACCAGCTTGCAGCGGGAAGCCAGCAATCTCCAGCCCCTACTATCCGCCTTCCCAAGAGAGATCTGCGTCTCCACTCGCCACCATGACTCATATTCCGGCCTGGATGCCTTCTTGTTCTCAAAGATTGATGAGGTCTTTCCGTCTTCAAATCGCTCCCCAACCCACTCCCTGCCGGGCCCTTTTTCGATGCTGACCAAGACGACCCCCGCCGGTGCAACTATGGAACCGGGTTCTGGTTCTGTGGCACTGCCTGTACTATGTCTGTCTCGGGGCCACAGCAACCATCCCAGAAGGCTGCCCAGAGCAAGCGCGAGGATACTGCCCCCAATAGCCAAGCGGACCGATCTGTTGTTCCATCCTCCTTGCGGGACCGTGCAGAGTTTTCCGCATGCGGGACACATATCTTCCTGCCCCGCTAATTGTGCCGGGCTCTCCAGCTTTTCCCCGCAGTGCGCGCACTTATAACGAAGCATGTTCTGTCTCCAAGACCGGCCGTCCGGATCACAGAACGGGACAGGTTCGCAAAGCATGACGGGCCGAGTTGCGCGCATTGTACCCTCCCGTTCGGAACCGCGTCCATAGACTTCCAAGACTGTTTCTGAACCCTGGACTCGAACTCGTGAGCACTCTCCGGCCTGAATCAGGGGACACAGCAATTAGGTGAATGGGGGGGGATTCGTGGGTGGACACCCCATCTAGGAGCAAGTCTCCGTCAAGTCGAAAGCGGCCGCTAACCACCCCCAGGATAGTTGACGCGTGACGCCGGCCAGAGGCCGCAGGGCCCGGAGGGCAGGGAGGTTTTTTGGGGGGGGCGCAACCGAATCCTCGGAAGGGCGCCGCCCGCCATTCGCGGAAATCGTGGGGAAAATCTTCCGGATTTCTCTTGTGGTCATTTCCGATATACAGGATAGTATTTCCTGTTTATTGGAAATCCGTACCGGCGGCTGGAGAGCGAGCATGGCCAAGACGCGAGCGAAAAAGACGCGTTCGCCCGGCAAGGCGGGCAAGGTGGACGGCGGCGACGAGGCCGGCGCCCTGGGCCTGTGCCGGCGCATCGCCGACCTGCGCCGGCGCCGCGGCTGGACGCTGGAGAAGATGTCCGCCGCCTGCGGAGTCAGCCGGTCCATGCTCAGCGAGCTGGAGCGCGGGCGGGCGAACCCCACGCTGGCTGTCGCGTTCCGGATCGCCCAGGCGTTCGAGATGTCGCTGGGCGAGCTGGTGGACGCCCCGGCGGGCGTCCACCGCGTGGACGTGATCCGCGGCGACGACCACACGTACCACTTCCGCTCGGACCGGACCTGCCGCATCCGCACGCTCTCGCCCCTGCACCTGGAGAAGTCGGTGGAGTTCTACGAGATCGTGCTGCGGGGCGGCGGCTCGCTGCGGAGCCTGCCCCATTTCGAGGGCGCCCGCGAGCTGTTGACCGTCCGACAGGGCAAGATCCGCGTGCGGGCGGGCCAGGACGCGGCCGAGTTGGGGACGGGCGACTCGGCCCACTACCCGGCCGACGTGCCCCACGCGATCGAGAACACCGGAAACGACGAGGCGGTCCTGTTCCTTGTGGTGACCTACTTGAGGGACTAGGGGAGCAGGGACCAGGGATTAGGGACTAGGGAACCTGCCGGCAGGCAGGTAGGGACTAGGGACTAGGGAAGAGGGAATAGGGAAAAGGGACCCGGGGGGGGTGGCAGGCAACAGAACAGGCCGGCGGCATGGGCCGGCAGGAGAATAGCATGGCGACGATGAAGGCGTTGGTGAAGAGCAAGGCGGAAGTGGGCCTGTGGCTGGAAGACGTTCCAATTCCGGAGATCGGGATCAACGACGTGATGATCCAGGTGCTGCGGACGGGCATCTGCGGGACGGACCTGCACATTTACAACTGGGACGAGTGGTCTCGGCGGACGGTGCCGGTGGGGCTGGTGATCGGGCACGAGTTCACCGGTCGGGTCGTCGAGGTGGGCTCGAACGTCAAGGACTTCCACCCGGGCGACATCGTCAGCGGCGAGGGGCACGTGGTCTGCGGGCGGTGCCGCAACTGCCTGGCCGGGCGGCGCCACCTGTGCAAAGAGACCAGCAGCGTCGGGGCCAACCGCCCCGGGGCGTTCGCGGAGTACCTGGTGCTGCCCATGACCAACGTGTGGGCCCACGACCCGGCCATCCCGCGCGACGTGCAGGCGATCTTCGACCCGTTCGGCAACGCCGTCCACACCGCCCTCCAGTTCGACGTGCTGGGCGAGGACGTCCTGATCACCGGGGCCGGGCCCATCGGCTGCCTGGCCGCCGCGGTGGTCCGCCACGCCGGGGCGCGTTACGTCGTGGTCAGCGACGTCAACCCCTACCGCCTGGACCTGGCCCGGCGCATGGGCGCCACCCTCGCGGTCGACGCCCGCACCGAGAGCATCGCCGATGCCCAGAAGAAGCTCCACATGCGCGAGGGCTTCGACGTGGGCCTGGAGATGTCCGGCAACCCGGCCGCCTTCCGCGACATGCTCGCCAACATGTGCCACGGCGGACGCATCGCCATGCTCGGCATCCCGAACGGCCAGGTGGCCATCGACTGGCAGACGGTGATCTTCAACATGCTCACCATCCGCGGCATCTACGGACGCGAGATGTACGAGACCTGGTACAAGATGACCGTCATGCTCCAGTCCGGCCTGGACATCACGCCGGTCATCACGCACCGCCTCCACTACACTGAGTTCGAGAAGGGCTTCGAGGTCATGCAGACCGGGCAGAGCGGCAAGGTCGTCCTGACCTGGCGCGAAGGATGACGCGTGCGGTGCGGCAGGCGGCCCGCCTGTCGCGGATAAGACTGACAGACAGCCGGGACGGGCCAGACGCCTGTCCTGCCGGGAAGGTGGACATGCCATGATGCAAGACACGTTCAAGAGACACCTGGACTCGCAGATCGATGAAATCCGCGCCGCCGGCCTGTTCAAGGGCGAGCGGGTGCTGAGCACGCCGCAGCAGGCCCGCGTGGCCGCCGCCGGGCGGGGCGACCTGCTGAACATGTGCGCCAACAACTACTTGGGCCTGGCCAATCATCCGCGGGTGCTGGCGGCCGCCCGCGACGCCCTGGAGCGGTGGGGCTACGGCATGGCCAGCGTGCGGTTCATCTGCGGCACGCAGGAGATCCACAAGCAACTGGAGGCGGCGTTGACCGGCTTCCTCGGCACCGACGACACCATCCTGTACTCCTCGTGCTGGGATGCCAACGGCGGGCTCTTCGAGACGATCCTGGGCCCGGAGGACGCGGTCATCTCCGACGAGTTGAACCACGCCTCGATCATTGACGGCGTTCGGTTGTGCAAGGCCCAGCGTTTCCGCTACCGCAACAACGACATGGGCGACCTGGAGGCCCGTCTCCAGGAGGCCTCGTCGGCGCGGTTCCGGCTGATCGTGACCGACGGCGTGTTCTCGATGGACGGGATCATCGCGGACCTCGGGGCGATCTGCGACCTGGCCGACCGGTACGAGGCGCTGGTGATGATCGACGACTCGCACGCGGTGGGCTTCATGGGTTCGCGCGGGCGGGGCACGCACGAGTACCGCGACGTGATGGGGCGGGTGGACATCATCACCGGCACCCTGGGCAAGGCCCTGGGCGGCGGCAGCGGGGGCTACACCAGCGGGCGGGCGGAGATCATCCACATGCTCCGCCAGCGGTCCAGGCCCTACCTGTTCTCCAACTCCCTGCCCCCGCCGATCGTGGCGGCCTCGCTGGCCTCCATGGACCTGCTGACCGCCTCGACCGAGCTGCGCGACCGCCTGGAGGCCAACACCGCGTGGTTCCGCGGCGCGATGGAGGAGGCGGGCTTCACCATCGTGCCCGGCACGCACCCGATCGTGCCGGTCATGCTGGGAGACGCCGCCCTCGCCGGGCGCATGGCCCAGCGGATGCTGGAACTGGGCGTCTACGTGATCGGCTTCTCCTACCCCGTCGTGCCCAAGGGCAAGGCGCGGATCCGCACGCAGGTGTCGGCCGTCCACAGCCAGGACGACCTCCGCTTCGCCGTCGACGCCTTCCGCACCGCCAAGAAGGACCTCGGGGTGTAGATGCGGGTAAGACCAGGGTCCCCGCAATCGGCGGCCCGGAGAACGGCGTGGCCACGCGAGGTCAGCCTTTGCTGGGAGCCGTCTCTGGTTTCACCAGTTGCGACTCTGCGTACAGCGTATCCGGGCAGATATCCTGGTCGTGCGGCCAAGCCACCGTGCCGTTGACCAGTTCGACTTGGCGAAAATACTCTTCATCCTGCAACTCGGCAAACACGCCAAAGTGCAGCAAGGGGCGGCAATCGTATATCCCGATCTCCCCGCTGGTGAACGTGAGTTCCAGTCGATACTCGGGCAAGGCTTTGACGGACTGTACGCGCGGCAACATGTGCATCGTCTCTACCTCAACGGGTCGATCTTCTGCGGTTGTTGACCGTTCACGGCCAATTCCCAGTTCGCCAGCAGGTCTTCCCGGTGAATCTCGATCCAGGCCTGTACCAGGCGGGCCTTGGCCGGTGGGAATTCCCCCGCCAACAACTCGCCATTCGGGATCGAGTACACGGCTTCGTTGTCCTGATACCGTACATGGACGTGAGGTGCCTTGTGCTGCTTGTTGTCAAGGAAGTACATCGAGACAACAATCCCGTAGAACAAGGAGATAACAGGCATCCGGGCGCTCCTGAAAGTCATGCTCTGTGTAAAAAACAACTATACCCTCGTTCAAATGCGTTGGCAACACTTGGGTTCGGCGTTCTTGGGTTCGGCGTTCGGCTGCCCGACCGGAATTCGGGTTTGTCCGCAGGCTGGCGCTTGCTACAATGGCGGACCTTGCATGGAGCAGGATCCTTCGTCCAAGAGGAGCCGACGGATTGAGAACGCCAGCAGCGATATGGGTGGCCGGCCTGGTTGTGCTGGCCGGCGCGTGGGGATGCAACGACCACATTCAGCCGCCTCCACGGACGGTGGCCGAGTACCAGGCCCAGCTCAAGCAGCGCCTGAACTATCCCACGCAGGTCGTGGTGGCCCATAACCTCCAGCGGGCGCTCAACCGCACGGTCGGCGGTCCTGAACGTGTCAAGTCGCTCGAACTGGTCGCCCACCTGGCCGGGCGCGACCCGGCCATCCTGGCGCAGCTGGCCGACGTCCTCACCCAGACGGACGCGCCGCCCGGGGTTCGCGAAGCCGCCCTCAACATCCTGCTCAAGAACGACTACCCCAATCTGGCCGGCTACCTCGCTCGCGTTCTGCCCTATCTCAGCGGCAACGACAAGCTCCGCCAGACCGCCCTGGACTGGCTCACCCGTCACCCGCTGCCCGACGCCCTGGCCGACGTCGTCCGCATCTGGGCGGAGGAGGGCGGGGCCAACTCGCCCAACGAGCAACGGTACCGCCAGATCCTCCGGCAGATATCGGGCAAGGAATGGGACCAGGTCGTCATGGACGAGTTGGGCAATCCCGCCTTTACCGCCTCGTCGGCGGCCTACGACATCCTGGTCCGCCGCCTGAGCGAGCAGGACCTGCGGACGCGGGTCCTGGCGACGACGGCGAGGTCCGACGCCGTGCAGGTCCTTCAGGCGCTGATCGGGCATTTCGACTACCTGCCCGCCACCGGGGCCGAGCTGTCCACCGCCTCGGTTGTCCTCCGCGCGCACGCCGCGGAGGTCGAGGACGCCGCCCGGCTGGCCGCCGCCTGGCGGCGCTCGGGCAACTACCGCTTCAACATTCGCGACTTCCACCTGCTGTCCTGCCTGGCCCGCGACCCGCTGCGGACGGAGATGTCGCGCGAGCAGTTGGTCGCCCACTTGAGCCAGGCCCTCGTGCGGCGCGAGCACGTGCCCGTGCGGCGGTCGCAGCAGGTCGTCGTGACCGACTTCGACCGCCAGGCCCCGCAGCTCGGCATGGCCGACCTGTGGAATCTCTACCTGCTGGACGAACTGCTCCGCAAGCCGCACGTGCAGACGGGCATGGGCGTGATGGCCGAGCGCGACCGCGCCGACCGGGCTCGCGCCTGGGGCGGGCTGATCTTCTACCGCAACGGGCACGCCGAGCCGCAGCTCTACGAGCCCTCCAAGGCGCTGGGCGAGAACGACCTCCGCTACGCGCCCACGCTGGACGTGCTGCGACTGGCCCGCGACTCCCTCTGCCTCTTCCACGCCCACTTCGAGAAGGCCCAGAACCTCGACCGCGTCGGGCCCACCGCGCAGGAGCAGGCGGACCTGAAGGCCGACAACCTTTACGGCCTGCTGGTCACCAGCGTCTCGGGCGGCTCCTTCATCGGCCACTACTACAATCCGCAGGGACAGGTCGTCTCGCTGGGGATCTTCCCGTACGGGCCCTCGCCGGCGGCGGCCAAGTAACGGCCGCCGACGCTGCGCGGTCCCGGCGTCCGGCGGGCCGAAAGCCCAGTGACATCGCCCCGGCGGGCGGATATGATGGGGGCAGCGGCGCCCCGGGCGGACGCGGGCGGGCGCCGAGGAAGGGCAGACATGGACGTTCCGATGGAACTGGCGCGGATCCTGATTACCGAGCTGGGCGATCAGCAGGTGATCTTTCTGCGGGAGAAGGACGGCGACCGCAGCTTCCCAATCATGATCGGCATCAGCGAGGCCCTGGCCATCGACCGCCGCCTCAAGGGCCAGGAAACCCCCCGCCCCATGACGCACGACCTGCTGGCCAACGTGATCGAGCGGCTTGGCGGGCACGTCGAGAAGATCGTCATCAACGACATCCGCAGCCACACCTTCATCGCCACGCTCTACATCCGCCGCGGCGGCGAACTCATCGACATCGACTCGCGGCCCAGCGACGCCATCGCCCTGGGCGCCGCGTTCAACACGCCGATCTTCGTGGCCGAACACGTCCTTCAGAACGTCCTGCACGAGCCCTCGACCAAGGAGGAGCGGATCGAACTGCTTCGCCAAAGGCTCCTCGTGCTGGACCAGATGATCCAGGAGATCGACCGCCGCCTCCAGGACGACGAGTTCCTGGACAACGCCCCGCCGGCCATCATCCAGGAGCACCGCCGCCAGATCGAGGAGATGCGCCGCGAGCACGAGGCCATCGACCGCGTGCTCAGGAAACTCGGGCTGGACTGAAGACCGCCAAGACCGCCGATTTGATTCGCCGCGCCACTTTCATTTTCGCCGCGCCGGCGGTAGCATGTCGCCATGAGAATACGACTAGCCCATTCGCCCGACGCCGACGATGCGTTCATGTTCGCCGGACTGGCCACCGGACAGGTGGACCCCGGCCGGTTCCGGTTCGAGCATGTCCTGGAGGACATCCAGAGCCTCAACGACCGCGCGTCTCGCGGGGAGATGGAAATCACCGCCATTTCCGCCCACGCTTACGCGTACGTCCGCGACCGCTACCTGATCACCCGTTGCGGGGGCAGTTTCGGCGACGGCTACGGGCCGGTCATCATCTCGCGCGAGCCGATCCAGCCGGCGGAACTGCCGAAGGTGTCCATCGCCATTCCCGGCACGACCACCAGCGCCTTCCTGGCCCTCCAGCTCTTCCGCCCCGGGCTCAAGACCCGCCTCCTGCCGTTCGACCGAATCCTCAGCGCGGTCGAGAGCGGGCTGGTCGAGTGCGGGCTGATCATCCACGAGGCCCAGGTGACGTACGAGCAGATGGGCCTGTACTGCGTGGCCGACCTGGGCAAGTGGTGGGCCCAGAAGACCGGCGATCTGCCGCTTCCCCTGGGCCTCAACGCCATCCGTCGAGACCTGGACCCCCAGGTCCGCCGCGAACTGGAGACCGTGCTGCTGGCCTCCATCCGCTACGCCCTGGACAACCGTGAGGACTGCGTCCGCCACGCCATGCGCTACGCCCGCGATCTGGGCGTCGAGCAGGCTGACCGCTTCATCGGCATGTACGTCAACGACCTCACCCTGGACATGGGCGAGCGCGGCCAGAAGGCCCTGGAAGAGTTCCTCGGCCGCTCCCACCAGGCCGGCATCACCCCCAACGCCCTGCCGCTGGAATTCGCCTAGAGGCAGTAGCCTGTAGCTAGTAGCCGGTAATCAGGATGGACGGCCGAGCGGCTGGCGGGGCCGGACATTGACTACGGGCTGCCCGCTACCGGTCACTGGCTACCGGCTACGGGCTACCAGTTCCTTGAGCACCGCCTCCGCCTCTGCGGGCTTGAAGCCGCCCGGCCCGCGCCGGCCCGGATAGGCGATCCGCCCGTCAACGCCGACGAGCACGATGCGGTCGGGCCAGCCGCTATAGCCCTTCTCGGCGGTGCCCTCCATGTCGTCCAGAAGGACCGGCAGCGTCAGCTTGAGTTCGCGCATGCATTTGTCGGCCAGGGCGGCCCGCTCTTCGAGCGTCTTGGGCTGGCTGGCCGGGGGCGTCCCCTTGGGCACTCGCTTGTCTTCCTTCGGGTGCGCCTCGCGGATGTAGACCAGGAAAAACTCGACCTTGTTCCCGTACGCCTCGTACAGGTTCTCGATGGCCTTCGCGTGAGGCCGGAAGGGGGGTCAGGTGTAGCTGGAGAAGACCAGGCAGACGGGCTTCTTGCCTTTGAAGCTCGACAGGCGGACGTTCCGGTCGCTCACCTGCGACCGTTCGTTGCCGTCCTTGTCCTTCACAGTCTCCAAGGGGTGAAGCTGGAAGTCCGGCGCCGGCTGCCCCAGCACGGGCTCGGGCGCCCGTGGACGGACCGGGCGCGTGGCAGCTCGGCCCTGGGTCCAGGCGGGGCAGTACGGGATCAAGAGGGCTATCATCGCCGCCATGAGGTTTCGGTATCGGACCATACGCGATCTCCCAAGGGTCGCTGATTATACGTCGCGCGTCGGCGGAGACATCCCCGTCCCGGAGGGCGGCTATTTCAGCGCCGCCAGGGCCTGCTCTGCCCGTTCGCGCAGATGCTCGTTCTTCACGGCGGCCAGCACCTTCTTCAGGGCCGCCCGCGCCGCGGCGGGGTTGCTCCCGCCGATCGTGCCGGCGATGTTGATGGCGGCGTCGGCGGCCTCCATCTGCACGTTGGGGTCGTCCACGAACCGCACCACGTAGTCCAGGGCTGCCGGCGTGCCCAGGCGTCCCCACGCGCTGAGCAGGAGCTTCTTTTCATCGCTCCGCTGGACCAGCGGGTCGACGGCTGTCAGCATCTTCGCCTGCGCCGGCTGGTCCTTCACCAGGCCTGCCAGGCGGATGCAGCCGCGGACGGCAAGGATCTTGTGAACGGGCTTGACGCCGGTTCGTGCGACCTCCAGCAGCAGGGGGTGGGCCTGCGCGGTGGGCCAGGCGGCCAGCACGCGGACGGCCTCGTCGGCGACGTCGCCTTCCTTGTCGCCCAGGGCGGCCCTGGCGGCGGCCAGGGCGCCGTCGCTGCCGATTCGCCCCAGGGCGCGGACCAGTACGACCCGCACGGGCGGCGCCGCCTTCGCCATCGCGCCGGTCACGGCGGGCAGGGCCTTGTCGCCCGCTCGCGACGCGATCGCCAGCACCGCCTCCTCGGCGGGCGACTGCTGCTCGCCGCTCGCGACGGCCAACGCGTCGATCGCCTTGACCACCTCGTTCTCGCCGCCGATCTGCCCCAGGGCTCGCACCGCGGCCAGGCGGACGGACTCGTCCTTGTCGTCCAGGGCGGCCAGCACGGCCGCCACGCACTCGCGGGCCTGACGCTGGCCCAGCAGCGTCACCAGGCTCGCCCGGGTGGAGGCCTGCGCCTTGCCCGCGGCCGTTGCGATCGCTTCGTTGACTCCCTCGCCCGACATCGAAGCCAGGCTGGCCTTGGCCTGGGCAGCGACGTCCTTATCCTCGCTCGTCAGCAGCCCCGCCAGCAGATTCACCTCACGGGCCGTTCCCACCGCGCCCAGCGCGGTGACGGCGGCGAGTTGGATGCCCGGGTCGTCGCTGCCGGCGGCTTGAACGACGGCCGATCGGGCGGCGGGCTCGGACCGTCTGGCCAGCGCCCGGACCAGGGCCAACTGGCCCCGCGCCGAGAGCGAGGGCAGTTTCCGGGCGAACAGCTCAGCCGCCTTGTCGCTGGCGGGCAGTTCGGCGACGATCTGGGCGGCCAGATCGATCATCATGCGGTCGCGCCCGGCGAGGACTTTCAGCACCATGTCGGGCGCCTGGTCGGGTCGGGCCAGGGCCAGGTCGCGGAAGGAGGCCATCCGGATGTGGCGAGGAGAGTCGCCCGTGTAGAGCTTGGCCAGCAGGGCGGCGGCGCGGTCGGTCTGCTTGGTCTTGAGCAGACCCTCCGCCGCGGCCAGGAGGGCCTCGGCGGCGGCTTCCTTGTTCGCCTCGTCCGCCTGGTCGTGGTAGCGGGCCAGGGCGTCGGCGGCCTCGGCGGTGGCGATCTGTCCCAGCGCGGCGGCGGCCGCCGCGGAGGCGTCCTTGTCCGCTCCGCCCAGCAGGGCCGACAGGGCGGGCACGGCCTGGGCGTCTTTGCGGGCGGCCAGCGAGTTGATGATCGCCACGCGGACCTCGCCGGTGGTCTTGCCCATCGCCTGGCGGAAGGCCTCGCCCGCCTGCGGGTAGGGCATCGGCTCCAGCGCGAAACGGGCCATCTCCGACAGGTCCTTGTCGCCCAGCAGGGCCGACAACGCGGGCACGGCGTCGGCGGTCCCGATCATCCGCAGTTCGCGGCAGGCCGCTTCCTTCTCCGCCCGCGGGGCCTGGCCTCGCAGGACGGCGATCAGCTTGGCCTCCTGGGCCTTCTTGTCGTCGTCAGCCGCCTGGCAGAGGGCCGACAGGCAGAGGGCGGCGACGGCAGCGACGGTCATCAGGCGTTGATGCATGGCGTACTCCTGAGGAAAGACAAGAAGGTAGCAGAACAGCGTGGCTCGGGCAAGAACGGCGATTCCGTGCTGCGCCGCCGGCCGGCGCCGACCGGGGACGCAGGCCTTCGGCCGGGCGGGCTACTCTCCAGGGGGCCCGAAGGGGGGCTCTACCCGGATCCGCAGCACGCGGCACGAAGCCGGGCCCAGTCGGACGCGGTTGGCGATCCGCAGAGGGGCAAGGTAGACGATACCGTCGCGGTCGCACACGCAGAGCACCCTGTCACGGCGGGGCCGGGGGAGCTTCAGGTCGGTCAGGAAATCGCTGACGGACTTTCGTCCGTGCCCGCCGAGCGGCCCAAAGGAGTCGCCCCGGCGGCGGATGCGACAGATCAGCGGACCGCGCACGCGGTCGGCGTCCAGCAATTCGACGCCCGGGCGGCGGGCCTGGCGGTGGCGCTCGAGGAGTTGGGGCGAATAGGGCTCGATCCGGCAGACGACGACCCGCCCGTCGGCCAGGCCGGTCCGGCCGGGGCAGGCCAGTTCCACCGCATCAAGTCCGGGCGCTGGCGGGGGCGAGGCCGGGAGGAATACGATCGCTCCCCCGCGTCGCCGGGCCACCAGGCCGTTCGGCAGGTTCACCGCTCGCCGATGTCCCTCGCCCAGGTCCGCCAACTCCTCCAGCGTCTGGGTGGTCACCTGGTCCATGGGCACGCGCAATCGCTCCAGTTCCTCCCGCAAGGCGGTCCGCCTTACCGGGCGATCCAGAGCAGCCAACCGCTGGGCCGACAAGCCCAGTTCCGGGCTGGCCGGGTCGATGCGGCACGCAGCGAGGGCCTGTCTGGCCTGGCGGGCCAGGTGCGCCTCGACCTGTCCGGCGGAGCGGGCCAGTCGGAGGATGGCGGCGTCGGCCTGGGGGTTGAGCCTCCGCAGCACCGGCAGCAGTTCGTGACGGATGAGGTTTCGGCGGAAACGGGTGTCGGCGTTGGTGGGGTCGCTGCGCCAGGCGAGCTTGCGGCGCCGCAGGTGGGCCTCGATCTGCTCGCGGCGGACCTCCAGCAGGGGGCGGACGAGGAGGACGTACCCGTCCGCATCGAGCGGGCGAGAGGCGGGCATGCCAGCCAGTCCGCGCAGGTGCGTGCCGCGGGCCAGGCGGTGCAGGACCGTCTCGACGTTGTCGTCGGCGTGATGGGCGACGGCGACGACGGCGGCGGGTACTCGGCAAGCCGCGTTTGCAGTGCCGCCGTAAGGCGGGCCTTCGGCGTCCTCGTCCGACGACGCCCTTACGGGCGCACCACTAGCGCCGCGTGCGGACGCACTGCGGGCGGCGGCGCGAAGGAAGAAGTCGTATCTCGCGTCGCGTGCGGCCTCTTCGATCCCCAGGCCGCGCCGGCGGGCCAACGCGCGGACGTCCGTGCGCTCGACGACCAGTTCGATCCGCCATCGGCGGGCGAGTTCGCGGACGAACGCCTCGTCCTCGTCGGCGCCGCCGCGAAGGCGGTGGTTGAGGTGGGCGGCGATCAACCGCCAGCGTCGCCGCGGCGAACGGGCCAGTTCGCGCAGGACGGACAGCAGGGCCACGCTGTCGCCCCCGCCGGACACGCCGACCAGCACCGTGGCGCCGGGTGGGATCATCGCGCCGGCGTCGATGGCGGCGGCAACAGCCGCAACGAGCGGGTCAGGTTGGCGTGGAGCTCTGGGCACGCGGATATTGTGCAGCGGCATGGCGGTGTGGGCAATAGCGGATATCCGGACGTAAGGACCGGAATCACTGGAGTGACCCGCCCTGGTCACCTCAGTGATCCAGGGGACGAGTCGTGCGTTGCGCGACGCGCAACGTGCGGTGTGGGGCGTGCGACATTGCGCGTTATTGCAGGAACTCCGCCAGGCGATGGAGGACCTCGCCCACGACCACCTCCGGGCTGGACGCCCCCGCCAGCACGCCGACCCGAAGCGGGCGGCGGCGCGGCAGCCAGTCGCGAAGCACCAGGGGCGAGTTGGTTTCCAGGTCCATGGTCCGCAACTCGTCGGCCGACAGGATCGCGCCGGCGTCCTCGATGAACACGGCCGGGGCGTACGAGCGGGCCAGCTCGTAGAGGTGCCGGGTGTTGGACGATCCGAACCCCCCGACCACCACGACCAGGTCGAGGCGGTCGCGGCAGAGTTCGACGGCCGCCGCCTGGCGGTCCTGCGTGGCCCGGCAGACGGTGGGCTCGAAGAGCAGCCGCTGACTGAGCTGCTCGCCGCCGAACTGCTGGGCGAAGGCCTGGCGGAGGCGGTCGCGGACCTGCATGGTCTCGTCGTAGAGCATAGTGGTCTGGCTGACCTGGGCGAGGCGCTCGAAGGGGGCCAGCGAATCGGCGTTGGTGGCCTGGGCGTCGAAGACGCGGGTGAACTCGCCCGGGTCGCGCCGCCGGCTGATCATGTCGCAGAAGGCTTGCGTCTGCTCCAGGTCGCCCGCGACCACGTAGTAGCCGCCCGCGTCGGCCAGGCGGCTCTTGGTGACGACCGTCTCGTCGTGGCGCGACCGTCCGAAGATGAACACCCCGAACCCGCGGGCGACGGCTCGCTCGCCCCAGACCCACAGGCGCCTCACGTCGCCGCAGGACGTGTCGACGACGGGACAGCCGATCTTGCGGAGGCGACGTTCGATCGGCAGGGGCACGCCGAAGGCGGGAATGACGGCCCCGTGCTCGGGGCGGACGATCTCTTCGAGACGGGCCATCTGCGCGGCCGTCAGCAATTCCACGCCGAGACGGCGGAAATGCTCGTTGACCCAGGGGTTGTGGATGATCTGGCCCAGCAGGAAGAGTTGGCGGCCCTCGTGGCGGCAGGCCTCTCGCAACATGGACAGGGCCCGGTTGACGCCGCGGCAGAAGCCGAATACGCGGGGAAGGAGCAGTTGTCCGCCGGGAAGGGTCCAGACGTTGCCGGCCGAGCGAACGCGGTCGACCACGTCGCTGGCGAAGATGTCCTGCTTGGAGGGCATGGCGCGCGTCGGCCCCGGCGGGGGGGTCATCTCGGCGGGGCCGTCAACTGCACCGTGGCCAGGGCGGTGGCGATGTCGTTGTGGAACTCGAAGACCTTGTCCAGGCCCGTGACCAGGAAGACGCCCCAGACCTGGGTGTTGACGGCGGACAAGATCAGGCGCCGCTGGGAAGCGATCATGACCTTGCGAAGGCGCAGCAGCTTGGCCACGTTGGAGCTGTTGATGAATCCGACGGCGGAGAAGTTCAGCACCGCGTGCGAGGGGCTCTCCTCGAGGCGGTCGATGAGCGCGTTGAGATCGTCGGAGAACTGCGGATCGTCTCCTAGATCCACCACGACGATGTTTTCCGACCAGTTCTGAATAGCCATGCCTTGCGTTTCCTTTCCGCTTGCCCCTCAAGCATAGCGGGACATGCGGACGCAATCAATCGAGATTGCGGAATGCGGATTGCGAACTGAACAAGAGCGGATTGCGGACCGTCCTGCTGGACGGTTTGCCCGCCAGGAGGAAATCCGCAATCCGCAATGAGACGGGGCGGAAGCCCCGCCGTTCAATCGACGATCTTCACCTTGATCTCGTCGCTGTTGGCCTTCAGCTCCGGCGCGTACATGGCCGAGGCCTTGGTCGGCAGGGCGGAGAACCTGCCCGGGATCTCGGCCCGCATGCGGTAGCTCACGCTGTGCTTGCCGCGAGCCAGGGCCCGCACGAAGAACACCACGCGCTCGTCGCGGAACTCCACGTACGCGCCCATCTCGTTGCCGTTGTAGCCGCTGCGGACCTCGACCGGCTCCATGCCGGAGGCCTTCATGTCCTCGATCACGATGTACTCGTAATCGTTCTTGGACTCGATCACCATCTCCACCTGGACCAGGTCGCCGCTCTTGAGCTGGTCGAGGTTCTTGATTTCCTGGCGGTCGAACTTCTCGACCTTCTGCTCCAGCACCTGCCCGCGGTCGCCCGGGCGCTTGACCTTCTTGTCAACCGGGATCAGCTTGTACATCTGGCGGTTGACCTTGATCTCCAGCCCGGCCTTGGTGATGTGGTCCTCGAGCGTGAAGTTGGTCAGGTAGGCGTTCCAGTACAACGGGCCTTCGCCGGCCTTGCGGAACTCGATCTTGTGCTGGCCCGTGGTGAGCTTGGCGCCTTCCAGGACCACCTTGTTGTCGAAGACGAACAGGTTCTCCTTGGTGATCTTCACCTGCTTGACCTGTCGCCCGTCGACCAGGATATCGACGGTCATGTTCGGCTTGTCCTCGCCGCTGGCCTTGATGTAGTCGGCGAAGGCCTCGATGACGACGGCGGTGTCGCGCGTCGAGCTCCAGTAGGTGGCGTGGCGGCGGTTGTTGATGAGGTACTTGACCAGCCGGCTGGCCTTTTCGCTCTTGGGCTGGGTGACCGCCAGGAGCTTCAGGTAGTAGGCCTGCGCCTCGTACTCGCTGCCGTACCAGCACCACCACCAGTTGTTCTCGGGCAGCTTGAGGTAGGCGGTGAAGTTCTCGTCGTCCTGCACGAGATACTGTTCGATGTTGCGGATGAGCATGTCGCGCTTCTCGATGTCGCCGATGCGGTGCAGGGCGATGCCGAACATGCTCTTGGCGTAGACGGGCAGGTCGATCCGGTCGCGGTAGAGGAACTCCCGCATGGCCAGGTTGTCGACCTTCTCGTCCACCAGCACCATGTACACGAAGGCGTCCAGGGCGTCGGCGCGGTGCTTGTGCCCCGGGGCGGCCTCGGGCAGTTGCAGGCGGCGGACCTGCTCGGCCTGGTAGCGCTTGAGCCACTCGATGCCCCGTGAGATCACGTCCGGCACGACGGCTACGTCGTTGCCCCGGGCGATCTGCAAGCCATGCACGACCAGGGCGGTCGTGTGCGGATAGCTGTGCTCGCCCCAGCCGCTGAACCAGCCCCATCCGCCGTCGCCGCACTGCATGCTGTACAGGGCCTGGAGGCCTTCCTTGACCATGTCGGCAACCTTGTCCATGTCGAAGACCGGGTTGCGGTCCACCCACTTGGCGCCGTCCCATCGCTTCGTGCCGGCCAGACGCTTCCAGTCAGCCGCCCGCTTCACGTCGTCGCCGATCTCCTGGGCGTTCAGGTTGGTGATCTTGTCCTGAAGCTCCTTGAGGTTGATTCCCATCTGGAGGATCACCTTCTGCGTGATCACCGTCGGCAGGAAGCGGTTGAGCGTCTGCTCGGTGCAGCCGTAGGGGTACTCGACGAGGTAGGGCAGGGCGTCGACCATGGCCCCGGCCAGCGTCGGGCTGTAGCGGATCTCCAGTCGCGTCTGCTCGGGCCGGCGCTCGGCGGGCACCTTGACGGTGAGGGAGTCGGTTTTCTTGTCCGGGCGCATCACGCCGCAGAAGCTCTCCATCTTGAGCATCCCGTGGACGTAGACGGGGAACTCCATCTGCATCGCGTCGGACTCTTCGGTGGTCAGGGCCTTCATCCGCACGACGGCTGTGCCCTCGCGGACGACCTTGACGCGCCAATCGACGCGCTTCTCGCCGCCGGCGTCGATCTTGACCGACTGCTCGCCCTTGACGCCGGGCATGAGTTCGAGGGTCTTGCCCTCGAGTTCCAGGAGGACCTTGGCGGTCACGTCGCCCTTGAGGTAGTTGTGCACGTTGGCCGACAGGACCACCTCGTCCTTCTCGACGAAGAACCGCGGGGCCTGCAGGCGGATAATGAGGTTCTTGGTGGTGAGAACGGCCGTCTCGCCCTCGCCGACCCGGCAGCCGCCGCCCATCGCCCAGACCTTGGTCGTCCAGGTGGTCAGGTTCTCGGGCATGGTCACTTCGATCTCGGCCACGCCGTTCTTGGCGGTGGTGACGGCCGCCGCCCAGAAGGCGGTGTCGGCGAAGTTGGTGCGGACGGTGGCCTCGGCCATCGCCGGCTCGCCGCCGCCGCCGTCCTTGTCGGCGCTCTTCTTCTCGAGCCGATCCATGCCGTTGGCGGCCATCTCGCGGGGCGGCGCGGCGGCCATGGGCATCGGCGGCCCCCCGGGCGCGGCGTCGGCTAACTCCATCGCCCGGCCCGCCTTGGCCATCCCGAAGCCGGCTCCGCCTTCTCCGCCGGTCATTGCGCCGCGGCGGTGCTGCTCCGCCTGCTGGCGCAGCTCGCCCGGCCTGCCGTTCGCGTCGGGCAGGTCGGCGACCAGGTGGCCGAACACGCCGAGGAAGCTCATGCCGTCGGTGTTGGGCACGATCATGTTGTAGCCGCCGCGGCTCAGGCTCGACTCGTGCTGGAGGTTGTGGTGACGGCGCCACTTCCAGAAGAACTCGCGGATGTTGCCCACGTTCGAGCCGCCGCTGATGTACTCGACGGCCTTGTCGTACATCGTGATGACCGTCGAGCCCTCGTACGGCTCGCCCGTCGTGTCGGTCAGCTTGACGCGGACCTTGGCCTTTTGGCCGGGCTTGTACTTCATCGGCTCGCCCTTGTCGGCCTGGCCGTCCAGCGGGGTGACCTCGACGTTGAGGATCCGCTTCTCCGGCGGGACGACGATCTCACGCATTTCCTGGTAGACCCGCCCGTCGGCGATGGTGAGGGCCTCGACGAAGAAGTTCGGCATGTCCTTCTTCGTCACCACGATGGTCTCCTCGGCGCTGCGCCCCTTGAGCCGCAACGTCTTGGGCGGGCCCTGCCCGATCCCGTTGGCCGGGCGGACGAACAGCAGCACCGTCGCGTTCTTGAGGTTGGTGTTGATGCGGAGCTGGACCTTCTCGTCGGGTTTGTAGTCCTTCTTGTCGGCCACCAACTCCAGTTCGTTGAAGCGGAAGTCCTCGCCCGCTTCCAGGCCCGGGCCCGCGATGATGAACACGTAGCCGCCTTCGATGGCGTGGCCCTTGGCGTCGGTGACGGTGTAGCTCAGGCGATACTGCCCGGTCTTGGCGGCCGTGATCTGCTGGCGGGCGCAGCCTTCCTCGTCGGTGGGCAGGTCCCACGTCTGGACGACCTTCTCGACGGGCTCGCGGTCCTTGTCATACGTGATCTGGATCAGCTTGAGCGTGCCCTTGCCCTGGACGGGCTTGCTGTCCAGCCGCTGGGCGCGGAAGTTGGCGTGGACGGTGTCGCCCACGCGGTAGTGCCCGCGATTGACCCAGGCATAGGTCTTGAACGGCTTGCGGGCCACCAGCACCGCGCCGCTGCCGGTGATCGTGCGGCGCGACTGGTCGGTCACTTCCGCCGACACCTCGTACTTGTGGTCCTCGTCGCCCATGGCCATCTTGGCCAGCGCCGTGTCGATCTCGACCTTGACCGTGCCGTCCTTGCCGACCTCGACCTCGTTCTCCGAGACGATCTCCGGCTGCTGGGGCGGGGCCCATCGCCCGTGCCACCACCACCAGGGCGTCGGACGCTTGCAGCCCCACTCGTGCCAGCCGGGGTACCACACGTAGTCGTACGCGAACCACCAGTAGCCCACGCCGTAGTACCAGTCCCATGGGGTGATCGGGTACCACGTGCCGTTGAAACTGGTCCGGGTGACCTTGTACTTGACCTTGCCCTCCTTGACCGGGGCGCCGAAGAGGTACTTGGCCTGGATGGTGGCCGTCACCTTCTCGCCCAGCATGACCGGCTCCTTGGGCGCCTCGACGGTGACCTCGAACTCGGGCTTCTTGTACTCCTCGACGCGGAACGACCCGCCCCCGCCGAAGTGAGGCGCGCCCAGGCCGCGAACCTGGATGTGGTACATGCCCAGCGTGGCGTCCTTGGGCAACTCCCACTCGCTGTCGTAGCCGCCGAAGTCGTCGATCTTCAGCACTTTCTTGAAGACTTCCTCATTCCGGGGACTGCGAATGATCGTCTCGACCTGCTGGCCGGCGTAGGGGCTCTTGCCCTCGCGGTCGTACTGGGCCTGGTTGGACCAGAACTTGAACTTCACGGTCTGGCCCGGGCGGTAGACCGGGCGGTCGGAGATGAAGAACGTCTTGACCGCGTTGTATGGCTGGTCGTACCAGTTGCCGTACCAGACGCCCGTCCAGCCGTACCAGGCGTAGCGGGTCTTGTCGTCGTCGCCTCCGCGGGCCTGGATGATCCACTGGTAGCGGTGCTGCGGGATCTTGTTCTCGGCCAGGAGGATCTGCCCGTCCGCGTCGGTCAGCTCGGCGAACTGGGTGGTGTGAAGCGTGTAGGTCCGGGTCTTGCTCTGGTACTCCTGCCAGTAGCCGAAGAACTCGACGTTCGACTTGACCACCGGCTTGCCCGTGGCGGCGTCGGCCACGTAGATCAGCACCTGCTTGTCGAGCTGCTTCTTGACGATGGCCGTATCGGCCACCCACAGCACGATGAAGCAGGTGTTGCCGTCATCCATCTTGCTGGTCAACAGGTACGCGCCGGGGTTCTTGAGCGGGGTCTGGACGGTGATGCGCTTGTCGAAGTGGGCGGCGCGAGGCTGGAGCGTTTCGCTCCAGCGGGCGGCCTCCTTGCCCTCGTACTGCTTGTGCTTCTGCTGGACAAGCTGCCATCCGACGTTGGCGATGTTGACCTTCTCCCACTGCTCGCGATCTTCCTGCTTGCGGCGGTCGGGGTTGGACTTGAGGAAGGCCTTGACGTCGTCGATGAGCTTCTCGATCAGGATCTCGTGTGCGACGAACTCGACCTTCTTGCCGTTGCGGAAGCGGAAGTCGACGGTCGCGCCCTTGCCGCCCGCCGGCTGGGTCATCACCGGCTCGAACATGCCCCAGTTGCCCACGATCTGGGTGACGCGCTTGATCTCGCCCGCCTGGCGCCACCAGCCAGCCGCCTTGGGATACTGCTGGCGGTTCTCGAAGATCTGCCCCAGCGTCGTGCGGGCCTGCTGCGAGTACCCGTCGTTGCGCCCCGAGACTTCCTGATAGATCTTGATGAAGTTGAACTCGTCGGGCAGCTTGAAGCGCCGAATCCCGACGGCCAGCCGGGCGATGGTCTCCGTCTCGCCCAGCGTCGTCAGGGCGTACGGCCCGGACTTGTCGCGGTTCTCGACGTCGGCCTGCCGGCCGAAGAAGTGGCCCCACTGGGCCATCGTCTGGACGCCGAACTGGTTGTGAAGGAAGCCGGCGAACTGCATCCGGACTTGGCTGTCCAGGGCGGGGTGGTACTCGACGGCCATCACCAGGCACCAGCGCCAGCGCTGCCCGTCGGTCTCGGCGGCGTCCCAGGACTTGGGGCGGGTGTGGTAGACGGGGTTGCCGTCGGCGTCGGTGGGGGCGCCGCGCGAGCCCATGCCGTAGCCCCTGCGATAGAAGTAGTACCGGTTCGGCGCTTCCTCATAGTCGGGCAGGGCCTTGAGGTCGGTCAGGTACTGCAGCCGCCAGGAATCCTGCCCGTGGCGCGAGCTGATCAACATGGTCGCGAGGTTCAGGTAGAACTGGCCGACCTCGTTCTTGTTGGTCTCGGTCTTGACGAGCGGGAAGGCCTGCTGCATGAGTTGGAGGGCCCGGGTGCGGTCGCGTTCGAAGGAATCGGCGAACTTGGCCGTTCCGCCGCGGTGGGGCCCGCGGATGTACTCGCCGGCGACGATCGCGCCCCAGTGCTCGACGTTCATGTAGCTCTGGGCGACGGTCTGGAGCACCCGCCAGTTCTTGGCGTGGGCGTCCACGACCTTCTCGCGGAAGGCGTCGACCTCGCTGATGCGACCCAGGCGCTGGAGGCACTGGACGGCGTTGTTGTAGTCGGTCACCACCAGGCGCGGGTCGGACGTGCCGTCGGTGGACAGCTTGGAATACAGCGCGTACGCCTCTTTCCAGTTGCCGTTGCGGAAGAGCTGGTTGGCCTTCTCGCGGGCGGCGACGTCGTCGCGCCCCTCCAGGGCCAGCGTGCAGCAGAGGACCACGGCCAGCAACAGGGCGATCTTGGGGAGGTGTCTCATGTTCGCGATCTCCAAAGTTGTGTGCACTATGGTATCGTGAGGCCATTCCCGAAGGAACAGGCTCTTGTGTGAACGGCTACGATTGTCCGGAGCGTTAGACGCCGGGCAGGGGAAAAGGTTCCGGGAGTTTCACCGCTCGAGACCATCCTGGGGCGCAGGCCGGGGCCTCGATCGTCACGCTCTGCCGTACGCCTTTGTCTGGTCCGCCAGGTGCTTGGCCAAGCCGGGGCTGAGCTGCTCATCCGTCACCCGCCACAGCCAGTTGGGCCCCTTGGCGCCCGGATGGTTCATGCGGGCCTGGCCGTCGAGGTTGAGCAGGTCCTGCATGGGGATGATCGCCGTGCGGGCCGGCGAGAGCATGGCCAGGCGGACAAGCTCCGGGGCGACCTGGTCGGCGGGCACTTCTCGGCCGAGATAGGAAAAGAGCTGGCGTCTGGCGGTTGCGTCAGCCTCGGTCTCGAACCAGCCGCGGGCCGTGTTGTTGTCGTGCGTGCCGGTGTAGACGATGCTGTTGGGCGGGATGTTGTGCGGGATGTACGGCGAGCGGGGCATGGCCTGGCCGAACGCGAACAACAGCGGTTTCATTCCGGGCAGCTCGTAGTCGCGGATCAGCTCGCGCACCTCGGCGGTGATGGTGCCCAGGTCCTCGGCCAGTATGGGCGGGTGCGGGCGGCGCAGGCTCATCGCCTCCAGCAGGTCCGCGCCCGGCCCGCGAACCCACCGCCCCCTGACGGCGGTCTTGTGACCGGCCGGCACCTGCCAGCTTGCCACGATCCCGCGGAAGTGGTCGATCCGAACGAGATCGTACAGCTCGTAGTTGCGGTCCATGCGGTCCAGCCACCAGGAGTAGCCGTCCTTGCGCATCCGCGTCCAGTCGTAAACGGGGTTGCCCCAGAGCTGCCCGGTCCTGCTGAAGTAGTCGGGGGGCGTTCCCGCCATGCGGGCGACGTGCCCGGCTGAATCCAGCTTGAAGCAGTCGCGGTGGGCCCAGACGTCGGCGGAGTCGTGGGCCACGTAGAAGGGCAGGTCGCCGATGATCCGGATGCCGCGATCGTTGCAGTAGCTTCGCAGGGCGGTCCACTGGCGGTGAAAGAGGAACTGCGCGAGCTTGACGCGGGTCAGGGCCTCGCCGGCGGCGCGGCGGACCGCGGCGAGGGCTTCGCGCTCTCGGTCGCGCAGGTCCGCGGGCCATCGGGTCCAGGCCCGTTCGCGCCGGGCGCGACGGATGACCTCGAAGAGGGCGTAGTCGTCCAGCCACGCGGCGTGGCGGCCGCAGAAGTCGTCGAACCCGTCGGGCATGGGCTTGCCCGCCAGCCGTTGCCACAGCACGTCGAGCAGGCGGTCCTTGCAGGCCTCGCAGGTGCGGTAGTCGGCCCGCCCGGGCGGGCAGGGAGGTGCATCGGCCAGGTCGCGATTCTCCAACAGCCCGTCGGCGACCAGTCGCTGGGGGCTCAGGAGCATGACGTTTCCCGCGAAGGCGGAAGTGGAGCTGTAGGGCGAGTAGCCGCAGGCGGCGGTGGTGGGGGTCAGCGGGAGAACCTGCCATCGCCTCTGCGAGGCCGCCTGGAGAAAGTCGACGAACCGGCAGGCGCCGTCACCGAGGTCGCCCGCGCCCAGGGGCGAAGGCAGCGACGTGACGTGCAGCAGGATGCCGCTGCAACGCGGTGGAAGCATGATGGTCCTTTCCTGGCTCGGCTGGGCAATCCCGGCGCCGGTGTTCTATTCTATCGGTCCTTGACAGGCAAGGGCGAGAACGACCATCATGCCGGTGTCATTCTTGTTCAGGAGACGACAATGCGACACGGGCAATCACTTCGTGCAGCCGTTCTGGCCGCGCTGCTCCTGGCGGCGCCGGCGGGGGCCCTGCGGGCCGATGACCCGCTGTGGGTGAACTATGCCGGCGGCGAGGGGCCGGGCAAGGGCAAGCGCGTCGTGCTGGTCTCCGGCGACGAGGAGTACCGCAGCGAAGAGGCCTTGCCGCAGTTGGGCAAGATCCTTGCCCGCCATCACGGCTTCGACTGCACGGTGCTGTTCGCGATCGACCCGGCCACGGGGCAGATCGCGCCCAACGTGAACGACAACATTCCCGGGCTGGAGGCGCTGAAGCGTGCCGACGTGATGGTCATCGCGACGCGCTGGCGGAACCTGGACGACGAGCAGATGAAGCACATAGCCGAGTACGTGGAGGCAGGCAAGCCGGTGGTGGGCCTGCGGACGGCGACGCACGCGTTTCGCATTCCCAAGTCTCGCGCATACGCGCGCTACAGTTCGGACGGCAAGGAGAAGGGCTGGGAGGGCGGTTTCGGGCGACTCGTCCTGGGCGAGACGTGGATCTCGCATCACGGGCGCCACGGCAAGGAGAGCACCCGCGGGGTGATCGCACCGGGCGCCCAGGGCAGTCCGCTCGTGCGCGGCTGCGACGACATCTGGGGTCCGACCGACGTGTACACCGTTCGCCTGCCGCTGAGCGGCGAGGCCAGCGCGCTGGTACTGGGGCAGGTGGTGGAAGGCATGGAGCCGTCGGACAAGCCGCTGGCCGGCAAGAAGAACGATCCGATGATGCCCGTCGCCTGGACGCGCAGCTACCAGGTGCCCGGCGGCAAAGCGGGGCGGGCGTTCACGACCACGATGGGTTCGTCGACGGACCTGGCCAGCGAGGGCCTCCGGCGGCTGCTGGTCAACGCGTGCTACTGGGCGGCCGGCCTGGAAGACCGCATTCCCGAGCGGGCCCGGGCGGACCTGGTGGGCGAGTACCGCCCGCGGGCGTTCGGCTTCAACGGCTTCGAGAAGGGCCGCCGTCCCGCCGATACCGCGATGAAGTGACCGCGACGGCGCCGGATGTTCGCATTGGGTGTTGAGGGGGACTGATTTTCCTGCGATACCGCCGCCCCGCGGTGCGTATATAATGGCTGGTTCGATTGTCAGGCGGCCGGGTGGCCGCCGAACTTTTTGAGGAGCATCGCATGAGGTCTGCACTGACTGGAGTACTGGTGTTGGCGCTGGTTGCCTTGCCGCTGTGGGCGGCCGACCAGGTCGCCGACAAGCCCGCGGCGCCCGCGGGATCGTCCAAGCTTCCGCCGGGCCATCCGCCGACGGACGCGCCGCCGGCGATGGCGACGACGCTGCCGGCCAGCCCGGAGGTGATCGCCACGGTGGGCGAGACCAAGATCATGGGCAAGGAGGTCGATGAGATCCTCCGCCGCGACCTGTCGCGGATTCCCGCGGCGCGTCTGGAAGAGGCCCGCAAACTCGTGCTCAGCCGGCTGATCATGCGCGAGCTGGTCGGGGAGTATCTCAAGGCGCAGAAGATCGAGGTGACCGAGGCCGAGTTGAAGGAGGCCAACGACGCCATCAAGAAGGTGGCCGACGAGCACCAGATGACCGTCGAGCAACTCAAGAAGGCGCAGAACCTCACCGACGCGATGATCGTCTCCCAGGTCAAGACGCAGAAGCTGCTCAAGGCCGAGACCGCCACGGAGAAGGCGGCCCAGTTCGTCAAGGCGCATCCGGCGTACTTCAACGGCACGACGGTCAAGGCCAGCCACATCCTGGTGAAGGTGGACCCGGCCTCCTCAACGGTCGAGCAGAAAGAGGCGATAAAGAAGATCGAGCAGATCGCCTCCGACATCGAGGCCAAGAAGGTGACGTTCGAGGAAGCGGCCAAGCAGCACTCCGCGTGCCCGTCGTCCCAGCAGGGCGGCGACCTGGGCGAGTTCAGCTTCGCGAAGATGGTTCCGCCGTTCGCCATGGCGGCCTTCGACATGAAAGTGGACCAGGTCAGCGGCGTGGTGCGCACGCAATTCGGGCTGCACCTGATCAAGGTGACCGCACGCACCGAAGGCAAGGAGGCCGACCCGCAGGCCGAAGACATCGCGAAGAAAGCGATGATGTCGCTGGTGCTCAACAAGATCATCGAGCAGAGTCTGACGACCGCGCCGGTCACCATCACGAAGTAGACGCGCCGGTCTCGTGCATGACATCGCGCGGACAGCGCCGCGGATTTCCGCGGCGCTGTCCGTTTTTACGCGCGGAAAAATTTTCGCATTTTCAAATCTGATTTACGGATAGATGCTTGCCATCGTTCGCTTTTCACGATACATTCTTCTGTGCCAGGTCAGACAGGTTAGACGCTGCAAGCCGCCGTACACGAGCAGAAGGAACTCTCGGATGACGCGTGACGCAGGGATGGAAGCCCTCGCAGCGCTGGCCGGAATCGCCTGGGCCAACGGGCCTGTGTGGTCTGCCCCCACTTCAAATCCTTGCGGCCAGACTCGTCTCTCCAAGCGTCTCCTCTGCGAAATAGGCAAGAGTCTAACGTATTGTTGTGCCGATCAAATCAAGGAACCACTTGCAAGAGAATAACGCTCGGCCGGGCGGTTGCCTCTGACAAGTGCCACCTTTGGGATGTAGAAGGAGAACGATATGGCAAAGACGGTGAAGAAAGCGGCAAAGAAGACAGCGAAGAAGAAAGCTGCCCCGAAAAAGAAAGCTGCTCCCAAGAAAACCGCCAAGAAGAAAGTCGCCAAGAAGAAGAAATAGACTTCGCACGACACTGACCGCCCGGCCGAGCGATTTTGTCTGCGACCCTCTCTCACGTCACGCATCTTTCTCCGCGGTTCACGATATCAGCGATTTCGTTGCGTTCCCGTCCGTGCCTGCCAAGAGCGCAGAGATCGCCGCAACGTCGTGACCCCCCCCCGTGATCTGAAGCTCTCGTCGTGCTGACGTTCAGCGAGCGGGCATCCGGCGTCGGGCCCGCATCGCCGCCGCTGGCAGGGCCGTCAGCAGCAGCACCATCGACAGCGGCTCGGGAACGTCGAAACCGCCCTGCACGGCATGCCACTGGATTTCATCGTGGCTGAGGATCCGGTCGTAGAGGATCACCTCGTCCAGCAGCATGTTCGCCGGTTCAAAGCTCCCGATCTGGTAGCGAGGCAGGGCGATGTATGCGGGGCTGGATGCCACCGGGACGCCGTCCATGAACAGCGTCAGGCCCGACGTGGGATCGCCGGTGATAGTGATGTACTCCCACTCGCCCAGTTCGGCGACGGCGGCCGGCGAGAAGAGATAGTCGCTCACGCCGAACGAGGTGAAGCCGATCCGCCCGGTGTTGTTCCACTGGTCGAGTTTGATGGCGCCGCGAGGGCTGGCGGACATGTTGCTTCCGATCAGGATTCCGGAGGGTTCCTGGGCGACGCGCTTCACGACGAACTCCGCGGTCCACGGTCCGCCCAGGTCAGTCAGGCCGATATTGACTTGGCCGCTGGCGCCGTTGAGGCCGGCGGCTCCGTCCATCAGCCCCTCCTCGCCAAGGCTGACCGGTCCGGCATAGGTGCCGTGCCAGGCGGCGCTGCCGCTGTCGGCGGCGATCAGGCTGCCCGCGTCGCTCAGACGATACCAGTGCAGCGGGGCGGACGCCTGCACGGCCGCCAGCCATCCGGCCGGGCCCTGTGCGGAGGTGAGTTGGGAGGCCTGGTAGTTGTCGAAGCGCCCTTCGTCGTCGCCGAGTCCGCTGCCGTAGCGGAAGCCGATCTTGTCGCTCAGCGGCGCGTATCCGGTGTTGGTGAAGCGGGCGACGTACACATTGCCGGGATTGGCCCCGTTCTGCAGCGCCACGGTGAACAGGCCGGTCGCGGCGTTGACGGCTACCTCCATGTGGTGCATCACCCCGCCGCCGGCGGGATCGAAGCCGACGTTCGTGTTGCCGAACCCGCCCGGGCCCTCCACTCGCAGGGCGCCCCCGCTGTAGCTGGGATGGAAGACGATGTTGTTGCCCCCGATCCGCAGGCCCACGTTGGTGTTGCCGCTTCCGGGCGTCGAACCGATGTCCGCCCCGATCAGCAGGTCGCCCGCCTGCCCGTCGAACAGGAAGTTGTTGCTTCCGGCGTATTTCAGGATCAACTGCCCACCCGCCGACTGCACCTGACCGTTCGCGGTGGTGGTGAAGTTCTGGTTGAAGCCCTGGACCGCCAGGCCCGGCGCGGCGAAGTCGTCAAACATCCCCGACAGCGCCGTGGGACCGCTGCGACGCAGGGCCAGGGTGGAGACCGTGTTGGATGGATTGGACCAGCTCGTGGTGTAGGCCGGCGCAACGCCCAGGCCGTCTTCCAACGTGACGGTGAAATTGCCCGCTCCGTCCCCGGTCACCGTCAGCGGGTGGAGCACGCCCATGGCCGGGACGAACCCCACGTCCTGGTTGCCAAACCCGCCCGTGCCCTCCACCCGCAAGGCGCCCGGAGTGGGCGTATAGCCGGGATGGAAGACCACGTTGTTGCTGCCCACGGTCAGTCCGACGTTGAACGAGCCGGGCGACCCGACGGCTTCACTGACAGCCGCCGAGACGCTGAACGCCACGCCCGCTCCGGGACCGGGCACCTCGTACGTGCTGGTGACGCCGGCCGTGGGGCTTCCGATGTAGAGCGTGCCGCTGTCGGCCCAGACGGTGTTTCCGTTGCCGACGATCTTGAACGGCTGGTCGAAGTTTTGACTGTCCAGCACCGCGCCGCCCGCGGCCGGTGCGGCGCAGAGCGCAACACAAAGCCCAAAGATACCAATCCGACTGGCGATCGACATGATTGCGTCTCCTTTGGCTGCAGACGTGAAGGAAGCAGCCCATCCTCGTCGCCGGGCTCGGGCAGACTCTGGCCGCAGCGACTACATCCATATTGTACACCGATCCGGGCCGTGCGCCCAGAGGGGTTTCCTGCTCTGCAGAGTGCCTGTCGGGCCGCGCGGGGCTTGGGGTGGACAATCGCGGGGCCCCGCTGTAGACTCACGCGCACACCCGTCCGGCTGGACGGGGCAGACGAAAGGAACCGCGATGAAGATCCTGCTGGTCGGCAGCGGCGGGCGTGAGCACGCCCTGGCCTGGAAGATGTCCCAGTCGACGCTTTGCGACCACCTCTACGCCGCGCCGGGCAACCCGGGCGTCGCCCAGCACGCCGAGTGCGTCCAGATCGCGGCCGAGGACGTGGACGCGGTGGTCGCCTTCGCCAAGGACAACCAGGTGGACCTGGTGGTGATCGGGCCGGAAGACCCGCTGTCGATGGGGATGGCCGACGCCGTCCGCGAGGCGGGCATCCACTGTTTCGGGCCCAGCGCCGCCGGCGCCCGCATCGAGGGCGACAAGGCCTACGCCAAGAACCTCATGCGGGCGGCGGCCGTGCCGACGGCCGAGGCACGCATCTTCAACGACTTCCAGGCCGCCAAGGACTACGTCCTCTCGCGCGAGCACGGCGTGGCGGTCAAGGCGGCCGGGCTGGCCAAGGGCAAGGGAGTCGTCGTCTGCCCCGAGCCCTACCAGGCCGTCCAGCCCCTGGAGAAGATGATGAACGAGAAGGTCTTCGGTGCGGCGGGCAACACCGTCGTCATCGAGGAAATCCTCACCGGACAGGAGGCGACGGTGCTGGCCTTCTGCGACGGCAAGAACATCTACACCATGGAGCCGATCCAGGACCACAAGCCCATCGGCGACGGCGACACCGGGCCCAACACCGGCGGGATGGGCGCGTACAGCCCCGTGCCCATCGTCGACGCCAAGACCATGAGTTTCGTCGAGCGGGAAATCCTCGTGCCCATCGTCGACGCCATGCGCCGCGACTTCGGGCGCTACGAGGGCATCCTGTACGCCGGGCTGATGTTCACCTCCGCCGGACCCAAGGTCATCGAGTTCAACTGCCGGTTCGGCGACCCGGAATGCCAGCCGCTCATGATGCGACTCAAGAGCGACCTGGTCGAGACGATGCTGGCGGTGGCCGAGCACCGCCTGGACACGGCGACGCTGGAGTGGGACCCGCGCCCCGCGGTGTGCGTGGTGATGTCCAGCGGCGGATACCCGGACAAGTACGTCAAGGGCCACGAGATCACGGGCATCGAGCAGGCCGACGCGCTGGCCGACGTGAAGGTGTTCCACGCGGGCACCGCCATGCAGGACGGCAAGCTGGTCAACACCGGCGGGCGGGTGCTGGGCGTGACGGCCCTGGGCGAGACGATCGCCGCCGCGCAGAAGCGGGCCTACGAGGCCGTCGAGAAGATACACTGGAAGGACTGCTATTTCCGCAAGGACATCGCCGGCAAGGCCATCCAATAATCGTGGGCGCCTTGACTCGGGGACTCCTTGGGCTGGGTTGCCCGGCCGGAGTTGGCGTGTCGGGGGCGGACTTCTCCAGACCGCTCCGGCCGATCTCGGGTGCGAAGGCCCGGACGCGCCTCAGGGCCGTGCGGGAGACCGGCCGGGCGCATCGCCCTGCCGCGGCCCGATGTAGCCGGTGGACAGCGCCATCTCGTCGAACAGGACCACGTTCTCCTGGGGATTGTCGTGGATGTACACGCCCAGGTACACGCGCTTGATCTTGACGTCCGCGCTCTTTCGCCACTCGATGCCGGCGAAGTGGGCATAGAGCCGCCCGTCGATCCAGGCCGCCTGCTCGCCGTTGGTTCGGCCGACGTCGTTGGCCTTGAGCATGACCTCGAAGCAGTGCCACTTTCCGCGGGTCGGGACCTGGGGTTTCTGCGGCATGAACTGGTTGCCCCAGTACTTCCCCTTCATGTGCCGGTCGCCCTTCATGCCGGGGAAGTAGGAATAGAAGTTCATGGCCCCGGGCGCCTGGGACTTGCCCCAGGCCCGCCACGGCTCGAAGCCCGTCGTGAATCGATCGTACCCCGTGGGGCGGATGCCCGCCTGGCCCATGCCCGCATAGCGGTTCGTGCCGGCCACGCCGGCCAGGCCGACGAAATGCATCAGGTTGCCCTGGTCGAAGTCCTCGCCGAACCTCGTGTACCACCGGAGGTGTACCTTCTCGTACCCGGCCGGGAACCACAGGCTGGCGCAGGCGACGGCCTCCTTGCCGCGCGGCAGCTTGCACTGGAGCGACTTCCTGCCCGCACAAACCCGCGCAGCCTCGCTGGTCAGGGTCAGCCTCTCGTCCTTCAAGCCGCGGTGGTCGAAGAAGCGCTTGTGCCAGTCATCCGACTCGAAGTCCTCGCGGAAGAACACCTGCCCGGTCTCCTGGAGGGTGCGGAGGGCGGCGGCGTTCTGGGCGGTCTTCTCGGTGAGGTCCTCGCCTTCCGGCGGGGCGGCGGAGCCGACTGCGGCGGCCAGGAGAGCGAGCCAGAACGCGCGGGCGACGGGTGGGGCGGTCATCACGGTCTCCCTGTCGAATTCGGCGGGTCGCTGCCGTCCGGCATTGTACGCCGCCGGGCGACCGGCAGGCAGGCAAACGCCCGCGGAAGGCCTCTCTTCCGGGGCCAGTCCGCGGGCGCGGAGGCGGCATCTCTGGATACGGGGAACGGCAATCGGCGATCCTCAGTCGGCCAGCCCGAGCGCGAGCGGCTGGTCGAACTGCAAGGCCACTCCGGCGTGGCGGTCGTCGAGCATGGGTTCGTGGCGGAGCACGTGGGCCTGGGCGCGGAACTTCTCCAGCATGTAGGTGTTGGGGGTCGAGCGGGGGATGGAAAACTCCACGCGGGCGGTCTTTCCCAGCCGGCGCAGCGATTCGATGCTGACGACGAGATAAGCCCCGCTGTCGGACAGGTTGAGCGTCTTGCCGAGGGCGACCAGTTCCTGGTCCGCATCCTCCAGCTTCATCGGGCACGACAGCGCCGCGCGCCGAAACCTCCTGCGTTCCGGACGTCGTTCAGTCATAGCCAACTCCGATACGAGCGGTTCAACCTTTTCAGACCTGTGCACATCGGACTGCGGACATGACGCGTATCTTCTCCGATTGTAATGACTCCCGGTGGTTTGAAAAGGGGAAAAATCAGTCCAGCCGAAACTTCACCTTCCCGCCGACGATGGTGCAGGCGGCCCGTCCGCGGAGCTGCCAGCCATGAAAGGGGCAGTTGCGGCTCTTGGAGCGGAAGTCGTGCACGTCGACCGTCCACTCGCGCGACGGGTCGATCACCGTCACGTCGGCGAGCGATCCCGCCGCCAGCGTCCCCAGCGGGCGGCGGATGCAGCCGGCCGGGCCGGTGGTCATGCGGGCGATGAGGGCCGGGTAGTCCATCAGGCCCGTATCCACCAGGGCCTTGATGTACAGCGCCAGGGCGCACTCCAGGGCGATGATGCCGAACGGCGCCAGGGCGAATTCCAGGTCCTTCTCTTCGTTGGAGTGCGGGGCGTGGTCGGTGGCGAGGCAGTCGATCGTGCCGTCGGCCACTCCCGCCCGCAGGGCCTCCACGTCGGCCGAACTCCGCAGCGGCGGGTTCATCTTGTAGTTGCTGTCATAGCTCATGCAGGCGGCGTCGGTGAGCAGGAGGTGGTGGGGGGTGGCCTCGGCGGTCACCGGCAGGCCGGCAGCCTTGGCCTGGCGGATCATCCCGACGCTGCCCGCGCACGAGACGTGCTGCACGTGGTAGCGCCCCCCCGTCCGCTCCACCAGCTCCAGGTCGCGACGCAGCATGATCTGCTCGCCGGCCGGCGCGATCCCGCCCAGCCCGAGCCGCACCGCGACCGCGCCGCTGTTCATCACGCCGCCCGCCAGGTCGCCGTCCTGGCAGTGCTGCATGAGCACCGCGTCGAGCATGCCCGCGTACTGCAGGGCCCGCTGCATGACCGACGAACTGGCCACGCCGTCGCCGTCGTCGCTGAAGGCGACCGCGCCGGCCCCCAGCATCTGGGCCATCTCCGACAGTTCCTTGCCCTCGCGGGCCTTGGTGATGCAGCCCACCGGGAGCACCCGGGCCAGGTCCGCCTCGGCCGCCCGCTGCAGGACGTACTGCACGGCTGTCTCGTTGTCCATCGGCGGGTGCGTGTTGGGCATGGCGCAGACGGTGGTGAACCCGCCGGCCACCGCGGCCGCCGCGGAGGTGGCGATCGTCTCCTCCTCCTCGTGTCCGGGCTCGCGGCAGTGCACGTGAACGTCAATCAGCCCCGGACAGGCGATCATGCCGCCCGCGTCGATCACCTCACGCGACTTGGCGCCGCCCAGCTTGCCGACGGCTGCGATCTTCCCGTCGGCGATGGCGATGTCCGCGACCCCGTCCATGCCCGAGGCCGGGTCGATCACCCGCGCGCCGCGTATCAACAGGTCGTTCATGTGTGCGTTCTCTTTCGTGCGAGTTGGACCAGCAGACCGCAGGCAGTGTACCGCGGACGGGGGAGAAAATCAAAGCCCGCGGCGGGGATTCCATGGGGGATTGCCGGAGAATATCGCAGGCGTGTGGAGTCTTCGACAGGCGGTGCGTGGAACGTGCGTGGGCGGGGCGGGGGCGTTGGCGGCTCGCTCTTACCGCTCGGTCTGGAGCAGGAAGGGCGAGATGTCCGGGAAGACGGCGCCGGGGGAGCGGCTGTTGCGGACCAGATCGCTGTGGTAGTAAACGTGCCCGGGCGAGATGCCGAAGCGGTATTGCAGTTCGCGGACCAGGCCCACCAGGGCCACGTACTGGGGCCTGCCGGGGGGAGTGGAGGAGAAGTCGCCCAGGACGCAGATGCCGACGCTGATGGCGTTGAAGTCATAACCGGGCACGTTGATGTGGCTGCCCTCGGTCTGGCTCTTCCACAACTCGGTCGCCCCGACGTAGCAGTGGCCCTTCTCGTCGGGCGGGTGGACGATGAAGTGGCAGCGCTGGGGCAGGGAGGACTGTCCCGCCGAGGCATGGATGACCAGGTTACGCCACTTGAGGGGCTGAAGAGCCGTTCGGGTGTCGTAGACGGCCCGTCCGGGAACGTCCTGGGCGTCGGACATGGCGGCCACCGGAGCAGGGACGGGGCGGAGGGGCGCAGGCGCCACCATCATCAGAATGGCTGCCCCGACAAACATCGAGATGATGAGTGCCGAGATCGTCTTGATCGTCCTTGATCGGGCCATATCCAGCCTTTGTGACTAAGAACGTGTACGCGCTTCCGAAAGCAACTTGACTGCACTCTACGAGTTTTATCGGCAGAACGCAAGAAAGGCTTGGGCCGAAAACAGGGTTTTCGACGGTTTTTTGGCGTCTCGGCAAAAAAAGACTTCGCGCGTCTAGGTAAGGATACCCAGTTCAACCAGGGCCCGGCGGGCGGCTTCCTGCTCAGCCTCCTTCTTGTTCATGCCCCAGGCGCTGGGGAAGTGACGCCCGTTGACGGTGACGGCGATCTCGAAGCACTTGCTGTGGTCGGGGCCTTTCTCGTCCAGCAGGTGGTACTCGGGCGAGCGGCTGCAATGCGACTGCGAGTACTGCTGAAGAATCGACTTGTAGTTGCGGGCGTGCTGGTCGTCGAGCACTTTCTGGATGCACGGGCGGACGTGCTCGAGCACGAACGTCCGCGCGGCGTCCAGCCCGCCGTCCAGGTAGATCGCGCCGATGATCGCCTCCAGAACGGCCGCCGCGATCGACTGCGGCAGGCCCCCGGGGCGCTCCATGCCCTTGCCCATCGACAGCAGGGGCATCAGGTTCAGTTGCTGGGCGATGATCGCACAGGTCTGCCGCGAAACGACCGACGACTTGATCTTGGTCATCTCGCCTTCCAGAAGCTCTCTCTGGCTGGTGAACAGTTCGTCGCACACCACCAGGCCGAGCACCGCGTCGCCCAGAAACTCCATGCGCTCGTTGCTGTCCAGACGGGTGGGCGCCACCGACGCGTGGGTCAGGGCCTGGGCGAGCAGGGAGGGGTTGCCAAACTGGTAGCCGATGACGTCCTGGCACTGCTGAAGACTCTGCGGGTCCACGTGTACCAATTCCTCGCGGGGCCGACGGCGAAAACGGTCGTGGCGGGACCTTCCAGCCAGGGCGGCTTTCGCCGGCGGCTCACAGCCGATGGCATTATAAGACCTGTTTGTCCCCAAGGTCAACCCGCCGCATGACTTATATGGACAGCCGACTCGACGCCCCCGCAAATCGCCGGACCCGACGAGACCTGCTCTTCGTACTACTCGTATTGAAGTCGTTTCCCCCAGCCGATACGATAGACGGAAATGAGCGACAACAAGACAATCAAGGGCCTGGACCTGGCGGCCCTGCGGATCATCCACTATCCCGATCCGCGGTTGAGCGAGATGGCCACGCCGGTGGAGCAGTTCGGCCCGGAACTGGCGGCCCTGGCCGACCGGATGTTCGAGCTGATGTTCGAGGCCCGCGGGGTGGGGCTGGCGGCGCCGCAGGTGGGCCTGACGATCCGGTTGTTCGTATGCTCGCCGACCTTCGACCCCGCCGACCGCCACGTCTACGTGAACCCGCGGCTGATCGAGGTGGACGGCAAGCAGGAGTCGGAGGAAGGCTGCCTGAGCCTGCCGGGGGTCTCCTGCAAGGTCAAGCGGTACCTGTCGGCGACGGTGGAGGCCTGTGACCTGGAGGGCAACGTCTTCCAGGAGAGCGCCACGGAACTGCAGGCGCGGATCTACCAGCACGAGATCGACCACCTGGACGGGACTCTGCTGATCAACCGGATGGGCACCGTGGCCCGTATGGCCAACCGCAAGGCCATCCGGGAGATGGAGGAGGAGTTCCAGTTGAAGTAGCGCCCCGCGAGGCCCCGCCTCGGGCCTCGGGTCCGCGAGGTGCACAAAAATCGCCCACCCTATTGGCGTACGACCCGCGGGCGAGTATCCTACATCCCCTGTATGACTGCCAAGCCGAGCAACACTGAGCAAGAACTGGTTTCGATTCGCGACACCGTCGAGTCGATCTGGATCGCCATCGTCCTGGCCTTCGTCCTGCGGGCGTTCATGATCGAGGCGTTCGTCATCCCCACCGGATCGATGGCCCCCAGGCTGATGGGCGAGCACTGGGACCTGACCTGCCCGAGTTGCGGATCCGACTATGCGTTCGGCGCCGCCAAGGACGCCCCCTACGGGCGCGGGGACAAGCAGAGCCCCGCCGGGACGCGATGCCCCAACTGCGGCAGCACCGAGGCGGGTTCGGACTACATCAACGGCGGCGACCGCGTCCTCGTGCTCAAGTACCTCTACCAGTTCCGCCAGCCCGAGCCCTGGGACGTGGTGGTCTTCAAGAACCCCCAGAACAACCGCGAGAACTACATCAAGCGGCTGATCGGCCTGCCGGGCGAGACCATCGAGATCGTTCACGGCGACGTCTTCTTCAAGCCCGCCCCCGACGCCGCCTGGCAGATTCGCCGCAAGCCCGCCCTGGCCCAGCAGGCCATGTGGCAGGTCGTGTTCGACAACGACTACCGCCCGGGTCAGAAGTGGCAGGAGCGGGGCGCGCCCCCACGGTGGCAGGCCCCGCCCGAGCAGTGGGACCAGCGACAGGGCGGGCGGGTGTTTGTCGTTCGCGACGGCGGGAGACAGGCCCAGCTCGAGTTCCAGGCCGACCGACGGGACTTCCTGCCCCTCTACGGCTACAACTCTCTCACCCTGGAAAGCGGCTCGATGGACCAGGGCGCCGACATCTGCACCGACCTGAACCTCTCGACCGTGATCATCCCCGCCGCCGCCGACAGCGGCGTAAAGCTGATGCTGACCAGCTTCGACCACGAGTTCACCGCCCTGGTGCAGGCCGATGGGACGGTCGTGCTCAGCCACCGCCTGGGCGAAGGCCAGGAGGAGGAATGGGGACGAACCCGCCTGGAACCCCTGCCGCTGGGGCAGGGCACGCGGGTGGCCCTGACGCACGTGGATTTCCGCGCTGCCGTCTGGGTCAACGGCAAGGCGGTGCTTGAAAGCACCGACGCCCAGTACGCTCCCGACATCGACGCCCTCCGCCAGCGGATGATCGAGGCGGGACTCCACCGCCCGTTCGGGTGGTTGCGGGAACTGCCTTCCGCCGAGGCGGTCAAGGACTGGCTGTTGCGGCTGGACCCGGTGCTGGTGCGGCACTGGACGGCGTCGGCCCTGCCGCAGGAGATCGCCGAGGCGTCGGCCAACGACCCGCGGGTGCTCCGGATGTGGCTGAGAGAGAGTTCCCCGCGAACGATCATCGGCGTGTTGAGCCGGTCGGAGTATTCGTCGCAGGCGCGAACGATCGTGCCGGCCCCGCGGGTGCGGATCGCCGCCCAGGGCGAGGGCCTGCAACTGCACCACCTCAAGCTGATGCGCGACGTATACTACACCAGCCCGATCCTCTCGTCGGAGTCCAACGGCCCCGAGGGCCAGTACGCCCAGAAGCTCGGCGTTCAGGCCGGGATGCCCGGGTGGGGGACGACGGGCAATCCCATCCGGCTGGCCCGAAACGAGCGAGATGCGGACATGGACGAGTTCTTCGTCCTGGGCGACAATAGCCCCCAAAGCCTGGACGGGCGGCTGTGGGTGAAGGCTGCCCCCTCGCTGCGGCTCTACGACAACCAGAACAAGCCGCTGTACAATCTGGGCACGGTGCCGCGGTACAATATGATCGGCAAGGCGTTCTTCGTCTACTGGCCCGCGGGGTATCGAATTCCGGGTCTTCCGGGGTTGGCGGTGATTCCCAATGTGGGCAAGATGCGGCTGATTCGATGACGAAATTGGGCCAACTAATGCCGGTTATCCACAATGGTCTTGTCGCGACTCTCGCGTTGTGATAAGGCCAGGGCGAGAAGCTGGAACTGGGCTGCGGCGGGTGGGCATTGAGGCCGACTTGGCGCAGCCAAATCTGTAAGATATTTCGTATAAGTAAGTTAAATGGACTTCGACCGGTGTGCATGCGGCGAAGGTTCCACAGATGGAACCCCTAGGCGGGTCAGTAAATCCCCCTAGGGCCAAAGCGGTTGTGGCAGTTATCCACAACTTGTCCACAGTCGTGCAGTCAGGAATAATCGGAATGATTCTTCTGGAGACCAGCAACCTGGTCAAGCGTTACAGCGGGCGGGCGGTCGTAGACCACGTCTCGTTCGTTGTCCGCCAGGGCGAGATCGTCGGACTGCTCGGGCGAAACGGTGCGGGCAAGACCACCACGTTCCGCATGGTCATCGGAATGGTCACGCCGGACGACGGCGCCGTGACGTTCGACGGGGTGGACATCACCCGCATGCCCATGTACAAGCGGGCCCGCCGGGGCATGGGCTACCTGTCGCAGGAGCCCAGCATCTTTCAGCGGCTGACCGTCCGCCAGAACGTGATGGCCATCCTGGAGACGATGAAGCTGTCGCGCGCGGTGCGGCGGGAGCGGTGCGAACAGCTCCTGGACCAGTTCGACCTGCTGCGGCTTCAGGGCCAGCTCGCCCGGACGCTCTCCGGCGGCGAGCGCCGCAAGCTGGAGATCGCCCGCGCCCTGGTGACCAACCCGACCATGATCCTGCTGGACGAGCCGTTCAGCGGCGTGGACCCCATCGCCGTCGAAGACCTCCAGCGCGAGATCCGCGGGCTCAAGGACCGCGGCATCAGCATCCTCCTGACCGACCACAACGTCCGCGAGACCCTCACCGTCACCGACCGCTCATACATCATCGACAGCGGAAAAGTCCTCCGCGAGGGCTCCCCGCGCGAACTCATCAGCGACGAGTTGGTCAAGAAGACCTACCTCGGCCACACCTTCCGCGGCGACGAGTTCGACATGCCGCACTTGCAGAACAGCAGCCAGTAGCCGGCTTGCCCGCTGAAGCCTCGGCGCAGGCGGGTAGCCCGTAGGCAGCAGTCGGTAAGCCCTCGTGTGTACGTGATCGCTCGCGGCCGGCCGCCAGGTCCGCATCCCGCACTCCGGACCCCTGGGGCCGGCCCTCCGGGCCGCAAGCTTACTGGAGTTCCTCGTTGATCTCCTGGACGCGTTGATCGATCTCGCTCATCTCGTCGCCGGTGAGTTCCAGGTCGGCCGCCGCGGCGTTCTCGCGGACCTGCTGCGCGTTGCGGGCGCCCACCAGGGCGGCGGTGATGCCCGGCTGCTGGATCGTCCAGCGGATCACGAGCTGGGCGACAGTCGCCTTGTGCCCGTCGGCGATGGGGCGGAGGCGGTCCAGGAAGGCCAGCACCTTGCGGCGTTTGTCTTTCTGGAACAGCGGGCGGGAGGCGCGGTGGTCGCTTTGGGGGAACTCGCGGTCCATGGTGACCTTGCCGGTCAGCAGTCCGCGCTCCAGCGGGCTGTAGACCACCACGCCCACGTTGTGCTCGCGGCACCAGGGCAGCACGTCGGCCTCGATGTCGCGACGCAACATGCTGTAGGGCGGCTGGGCGCTGGCGAGCTGCGTTACCCGGCTCGCCGCCTCCATGTCCGCCGCGCTCATGTTGCTCACGCCGGCTGCGCGGATCTTGCCCTGGTCTTTCAGCTTGTCCAGGGCCTCCATCGTCTCTTCCACGTCCGTCTCCGGATCGCGCCAGTGGTACTGGTAGAGGTCGATGTGGTCCGTGCCCAGCCGCCGCAGGCTCTGCTCGCACTCCCACAGCACGCTCTTCTTGCGCCCGTTGTGGACGATGGTTCGCACGTTGCCCTTGGCGTCTTGCGTCTGCCACGGGTTTCGCCCGTCGGGCGTGTCCCACCGCAGGCCGAACTTCGTCAGTACCTGCACTTCGCTGCGCCCCACGCGCTCCAACAGCCGGGCGACGATCGTCTCGCTGTGTCCGAAGCCGTACACGGCCGCCGTGTCGATGGTCGTCATCCCGCACCGCACAGCCTCCGCCAGCGCGCCCAGCGAGTCCTGGTCGTCCTGCGGGCCCCACATCCACCCGCCGATGGCCCACGCGCCGAACGTCACCGCCGATATCTCAACGCTGCTGTGTCCAAGCTGCCTGTATTTCATGTGGTGGTCCTCTATCGAGATCGCAGGCTCAGCGAACTGCCCTTGATGCTCAACCCGTTTAGCGGCGGAGCTTGCTCCGCCCTGTCGTCCGATCGGGCGGGTGCGACGTGTCGCTACGGCGTCGGCGGAACGTGTTCCGCCCGCGCGCGGGCGCTGAGGGTTTCGTTCATCGAGCCGCTGCGGAAGCCTTCGAGGTCGACGGTGACGTAGGTATAGCCGAGCTTCTTGAGGGCGGCGGCGATCTGCGGCCCGGCGGCCACCAGGCGGGGCAGGTCGGCGGGGGGCACTTCGACGCGGGCGACGGTGTCGTGGTCGCGGACGCGGCACTGCGCGAAGCCGAGGTCCTTGAGGACGTACTCGGCCTGCTCGATCCGCCCGAGGCGCTCGGGCGAGAGGAGCTGCCCGTAGGGCACGCGGCTGGCCAGGCAGGCCATCGCGGGCTTGTCCCAGGTGGGCAGGTCCAGGGCCCGCGAGATCTCGCGGATGTCGGCCTTGGTCAGTCCGGCCTGCATGAGCGGGTTGAGGATGCCCAGCTCTCGCCCGGCCTGGAGGCCCGGGCGGAAGTCGCCGGTGTCGTCGGCGTTTGCACCGCTGGCGACGGCTTTGAACTCCCGCTGGAAGGCCAGCTCCTTGAGCCGCCCGAACAGGTCGGTCTTGCAGTAGAAGCAGCGGTTGGCGGGGTTGGCGGCGTAGGCGGGGTTGGCCATCTCGTGCGTCTCAACCTCGACCAGCTCAGCCCCGATCCGCTCGGCCAGCCGCCGGCCTTCGTCGCGTTCGCGCCGGGCCAGGCTGGGCGAGACGCCCATCGCGGCCAGCACGTTGTCCGCGCCCAGCGCCCGCACGGCCAGCGCCAGCAGCAGCGTGCTGTCCACCCCGCCGGAGAAGGCCACCACCACGCTGCCCAGCTTGCGCAGCGAGGCCTCGCACGCCTGCCACTTGCGCCGCACGTCGTCGCTCACGTTCTTCGTCACGTCGTCCATGTCGCTCCCGCTCCGCTTCAATACTACGCCGGGCCAAACGCGTCAGCCGACAGGGCATTGTAGGTTGTTGGGCCGCAGAGGCACAGAGGACACAGAGGGCTGAAAGACAAAAAGAACGCAAGAAGGCAACCTGGACGCCGCGCCCCTGGAGGAATCTTCCAGTGTCTGTGTTCCCTGTGCCACTGTGGCGGCCTCCCGCTTGCAAATCGGCAATCGCCAATCGACAATCGTCAGTCGGCAGCATCGGGAGATAACCATGAACAAGCACATCCTACATCTCGGCTGGGTCGTCCTGATGGTTTCGCTTTCCGCCGCCGCGCCGCCGAAGCGCGATCCGTACCCGCCCCCCAGCGGTTCACCGGGCGACGAGATGATCCACAAGTACCTCTCGCACCTGGCGACGAAGATGGAGGCCGACTGGCTGGTGGGCACGAAGGAGATCTTTGGGGAGGACGCGATCACCTCCCGCGAGGACTGGGAGAAGGCGCGGGTCGAGTGGAAGCGGGAGTACTTCCACATGCTCGGCCTGGACCCCATGCCGCCCAGGACCCCGCTCAATCCGACGATCACCGGCACGATCCAGCGCGACGGATACGTGGTGGACCTGCTGCACTTCCAGAGCCGCCCGCGCCTGTACGTCACCGCCAACCTGTACCGCCCGGCCAAGGTCAAGGCGGGCGAGCGCCTGCCCGCGTTGCTGTACGTGTGCGGGCACTCGGGCATGGGGCGCTCGGGCAACAAGACGGCCTACCAGTCGCACGGCATCTGGTTCGCCAAGCACGGCTACGTCTGCCTGACGTTGGACTCGCTTCAGCTCGGCGAGATCGGCGCGACGCACCACGGCACGTATCGCTACGGGCGGTGGTGGTGGCACTCGCGCGGCTACACGCCGGCCGGCGTGGAGTGCCTCAACGGCATGAGGGGTATCGACTACCTGATCAGCCGCGACGACGTCGACGCCTCGCGCATCGCCGTCACCGGCATCAGCGGCGGGGGGGCGGCGACGTTCTGGATCGCGGCCGCCGACGAGCGGGCCCGCATCGCCGTCCCCGTCAGCGGGATGGCCGACCTGGAGTGCTACGTCAACCGCTGCGTCATCAACGGGCACTGCGACTGCATGTTCCTGTACAACACGTTTCAATGGCCGTGGACGCGGATCGCAGCCCTGATCGCCCCGCGGCCGCTGCTGCTGGCCAACAGCGACGCCGACCCGATCTTCCCCATGTACGCCAACGATCGGGTCATCAACCGGCTGGAGCGGGTCTACAGCCTGTTCGGCGCCAGCGGCGACGTGGACGCGTTAGTGAGCGTCGGCGGACACGCCTACCGCCAGGACCTGCGGGCGCAGATCTACCGGTTCATCAACACGCACCTCAAGAACGATCCCCGCCCCGTGACCGACAGCGAGGAAGACCTGGTCGAGAAGGAAGGCAACAAGAAGAAGTACCCCATCGAGCCGGAGAAGCTCCGTGTCTTCCCGCAGGAGTCGGACTTCCCCAAGGACGAGCTGAACACGACCATCGACGAGCACTTCGTGCCCGTGGCCAGCGTGCCCGCGCCGGCGGAAGGGAAGTTCGATGAATGGAAGGCCGGCCTTCAGGCCGAGTTGAAACGGATCGCGCTGCGCGGCTGGCCCCAGCGCGTCCCTGCCGGCAAGCCGTTGCCGTCGCCCACGAACGCGGCGGATGAGCGTCTGGAGAGCCAAGAGCATGTCGAAGTGCGAATCAGGCGGACCGACCCGGGCGCCGCGGCGGGGAAGGAAGGCGCCCAGTCGATCCAGGCGGTGAAGATCGAGCGGATCGTGCTGGTAGTGACGGGCGAGGGGGCCTTCGAGAGACCGAGCGAGTGGGTGCGCAGCCTCTGTCGGCCAGGCGACGCCGTGTACCTGCTGGCACCCCGCGGTGTGGGGGCCACGCGGTGGACGCGGAAGAACCCGCCGAACTACGTTGAGCGGTCTCACGCGCTCCTGGGAAGGACCGTAGACACGGGACGCGTATGGGACGTGGCGGCGACAGCCCGCTGCCTTCGCGCTCGACATCCAGGCGAGTTGCCGGTCGTCGCATTCGGCGAAGGGTCCGACGCCCTGTTGGCCGCCTACGCCGGGCTGTGGGAGCCTGAGATCGTCGAGGTTATTCTCCGCAACCCGCCCCTCAGCCACATGGACCCGGCCGCCCCGCAGTTCCTGAACATCCTCCGCGTCTGCGACGTGCCGGACATGCTGGGGATGCTGGCGCCCAGGCCCCTGACGATCTATCACGCCAAGGGCCAGGATTGGGCGAAGGTCGCCAAGATCTACGCCGCCGCCGGGGCGGCTGACAAGCTCAAGCTGCACGCGTTGCCCGTGGAGTGAGCCGGGCGGTTCGGCCTATTTCGCCGCCACCTTGTGGTCGGCGGGGATCATGACCACCCGGAAGCCGACGTCGTGGACGGCCTGCCACGGCTGATACGCCAGGCGCGCGGCGGATCGGGCCCAGGCGGGCTTGTCCGCCCAGCTTCCTCCGCGGGCCACCCGCAGGCCGTTGCCCTGGGCATCCTCTCGCCCGTCCGAGTCGCGGTAGGGATACGGGCGGTAGAGCGACTGCGTCCACTCCCACACGTTGCCATGCATGTCGCACAGGCCGAAGGCGTTCGGGGCGTACTTGCCCACCGCGGCTGTGATCTTCTCACCGTCGTTCCAGCGGTCCTCGCGCGGCAGGAACGCCTGGAAGGGGCTCGGGTTGCTGACCGGCTGGGGGTTGACGCCCTTGACGGCCAGCAGCCTGATCGACGCGTCGGCCAGGTTGGCCAGGCGCGAGAAGTCGGCGTCGATCCGGCCGTACGACATCGGCGTGTCCGTGCCGGCGCGGCAGGCCCACTCCCACTGGGCTTCGGTAGGCAGGACGAAGGTCTTGCCGGTCCGCTCGCTCAGCCAGCGGCAGTACGCCATGGCCTGCCGCCACGAGATGCGGATGACCGGCTGGGTCGGCCCGTTGGCGGGATAGCCCGGGCTGTTGTGATCTTTGTGCTGCTGGTCGATGAAGCGGCTGTCGTGGCTCGCATCGAAAAGGGCGTACTGGGCGTTGGTGATTTCGAGCTTGCCCATGTAGAACGGCTTGTCGATGCGTACGCGGCAGGGGGGCTGCTCGTCGGCCCAGCCGGCCGGGTCGCCCATGACGAACTCGCCCGCGGGTACGAGGACCATCTCAAGCTTGAGGCCCTCGCCCAGATCGACGCTCAGGGCCGCCGTGCCGGCGGCCGCCTGTCGCTGGCGGGCCTGGGCGGCGTCGAAGGGCCAGGAGGCCGCCTTGATCTGCGGGGCGGGCGGCTGGGCCTGCGGGGCGGGCTTGACGAAGGCGGGCGGCTGTACCGGCGAGGCGACCTGTTCGGGGTCTTCGCTGATGCCGGCGTACTTGGTCCGCATGGCCAGCCGCCTGTCGTGCACGTCGCCGCTGAGTGGGCGGCACTCCTGCCAGGAGCCGCGGTCGGGGCAGTTGAGATCGATCCAGGTGAACAGGCGGTCCCAGGCCTCGGCGTCGAGCTGGACGTTATGATGGCCCCTGCGGAGCATTCGGACCACCGGGCTGGTCGAGACGTGCCAGTCCATCGGCACCTGGAGGTGATAATCGCTCTCGGGCCCGGGGCGGCGGACGTAGGGGTGCAGCGCCAGGTACGACGACGTGAAGCCGCTGGAGCCAGGCTTGTCCTTGCGGGCGAAGTCCGGGACCGTCCGCCCGTCGGCCCGCTTCTGCCCGTCGTGGCAGCCGACGCAGTAGCGGTCCAGCACGGGCTGGACCTCGCGGATGAAGCTGAACCCCCGGGCCTGGCCTCGCCAGGGGGCGATCTCCGCGGGCTCGGCGTAGGCAGCCAGCGTCGCCTTCACCGGCGCGCCCTGGTTCTGCGATTCGTGGCAGCCGATGCAGGAGAGGACCTCGCCCGGCATGGCCGTCAGCCAACTCCGCATGACCTGGACGGCGGCGCCCTGCTCGTCGAGCGGCTGGAGGCAGATGGGGGTGTTGGCCGGCACGCGGAAGAAGACCGACCCGTCCTCCTGGATGGGCACGGTGCCCAGGATGCGGCGCACGTCCCAGGGGCCCTCCTGGCCGACGATGGCGTGGCCGCCCGTGTTGTTGTAGGCGTAGTGAAACTCGCTGAGGCGCAGGGCCTTGACCGTGCCCCTGGGCACGCCGCGCAGTCCGGGCCCGCTGTAGATGTCCGTGATGTACACCAGGGCGTCCTTGCGCGTCGGATCGACGCGATTGGGGATGACCGGCGGGCGGGGCGTCTTGCGGAAGGGGACCGGCTCGAAGATCACGTGGTCCGCCTCTTCCCGCAGCAGCAGGAGGTTGTCGAACACGTCCGCCAGGTACAGGCCCCAGCGGCCCTTGGACGTCATCTGGCAGGAGACCAGGAAGTACTTGTCGCTGAGGGGATAGGGATGGAGGAACTTGGGCCAACTCCCGTTGACCAGGCCGTCGGCGATGCGGGGCTCGACCGGCTGGCCGTAGCCGGGAATCCGCTGGATGACGCCGTCGGCCTCGCGACGACCCTTGGCGGCGTCGAAGAGCACCAGCTCGCCCATCCGCGGCACGCCGTGGTGCCCGCTGATGACGCCGACGAACTTGCTGGAGTCGCCCGGGATCGGGCGGGCGTAGAACAGCGAGTTGGGCCAGTACGAGTTGCTGCCGTAGTACTCCATCTGCTGCGTGCCGTCGGGGTTCATGCTGAACAGGACGCGGGTGAAGTAGTGCGGCGTGTCGCTGTACTCCCAGCGGGTGTACATCACACGTCCGCTGGGCAGGACGGTGGGGCACCAGTTGTGGTCCTGGTCGAAGCAGAGCTGGCGGACGTTCTGCCCGTCGGCGTCGGCCAGGAACAGGTTGGCCACCTGGGTCTTGCCGCCCACGCAGGGCACGCCGTGGAAGCACGCGGTGGAAGCGAAGATCACCTTGCCGCTGGGCAGGTAGCACGGGTCGTAGTTGTCGGCTTCGGCGATCAGGCCTGTGGTGATCTGGCGGAGGTTCTTCCCGTCGGCGCCGATCTCGAAGATCTGCCATCGCCCGTTGTCGCCGGTGGAGGAGAACATCATCTTCCCGGCGTCGAAATCGAGATCGACGTCGCCGACGAACTTGCCTTCTCGCTTATAGAGCGTGGTCAGCCGGCCCTGCGGCGAGACGGGGGAGAGGACGGCGATCTCGTCGTCGAATCCGTTCTTGCCCAGGGCGCAGTTGCCCTGCCAGTTCTGGGGCAGGCCCAGCTTGGGCGACTTGGCGGGGCGGCGGACCACCAGCAGCTTGTCGAAGTCCAGCAGGGGATTGGCCAGCAGGGCTTCCTGTCGCAGCGACCCGAACGCCACGGCCACCTGCTCGGGGCCTCCGGCGGCCTTGCGCTCCAGTTCCTCCAGGCGCCGCAGGTACTCCGGGCCCTTGGGATACCTGGGCCCGAAGGTGGCCGTCAGGTCCTGGATCGCGCGGCGGAGGGGCGCAAACTCGACCGTTGGCGGGGGCGCAGCCTCGCCGGCATAGACCGCCTTCGGCTTGGCGGCTTTGGCGGCGGGCTTGTTGTTCTTGGCCTTCTTGTCGTCCCGTTTGCCGGCGCGCGGGGCGGCGGCGCCCGGGGCGGGCGCTGCCGCCGGAGCGGTCGGGTCGGGCGGAACCAGCGAGAAGTAGAACCCGCAGCGGCCTCCCCGGTTGTAGATCTTGATCAGCAGGCGGTTCTCGCCCTCTTTCAGCTCCAGTTTTGCCGCCGTGCCGCCCGTCAGACTCCCGGACTTCTCGAGGGAGAGCACCTTCTGGTTGTTGAGCCAGACGACGATGCCATCGTCGTGGCCGAAGTACCCGTCGATGGTCCGGGCGGAGTCGGCCCGGATGGTGCGGTAGAGGTAGACGGCCGTGTTGTTTGTCGCGCGGAGCGAATGGCTCTTGCCGTCTGCGTATTCCGGCCGGGCGGTCCATCGCATCGAGCCGCAGGGCTTGTCGAGGTCCACGCCCTGCTCGGGCGCGAAGGCCTCGCTGAACGCGATCTTCCCGTTCGAGGGGCGGAACGGGCCGATCTCGTGCCAGACCCCCGCCTGTTCCGTTCGCCCCGGCTTGTCGGAAGGAGAGTTGGCCGCAAAGGTCGCCGCCGTCGCCAGCAGCAACAGGCCCGTGATCAGGAATCGTCTTGTCGTCATAGCCTGGCTCGCCTTATGAAGTCACTCTTGGGCCCGTGTTTGTCGCGAGCCCGCGTCACGCGATGATTCTCTCCGCGTAATGATGAGATAAGCGTGAGTCCTGCCCGGAGATATCGCAGGGCCTCATGTATGGGAGAACGTCAGGGATCGGTTCCTATGGCCCGCAAGCGCCGCATCGCTACGGTTGGGTCCCCCTGGCCAACGCGAGCAGGCGGGCGAGGCGGTCGCCCAAGCCCTGGGCGATGAGTTCGTCCATCTTTTCGGCCGGGTAGAAGACCTCCAGCATGATGGTGCCGGTGTAGCCGATAGCGGCCAGTTGCCGGCCCATGCGGTCCATGTCGATGGTGCCGTAGGTGGGCATCTCGTGGCTGTCGCTTTGGCTGTCGTTGTCGCTGAGGTGGAGATAGATCATCTGTCCGGCGGTGCGATCCACGGCGTCGGCGACGTCGCCGACCATGTGGGCGTGCCCGGTGTCGAAGCACATGCCCGTGCAGGGCGCGTTGACCCGGCGGAGGATGTCGGCCAGTTCGCCCACGTCCCATCCGACGGGGTGGTAGGGGGGCAGGTTCTCGAAGGCGTACCGGACGCCGCGGGCCTTTCCGAACTCGCCCAGTTCGCGGATGGACCGCTCGAGCTGGCTGACGCGGACGGCCCGCTCCTCGTCGCTGACGCCCTCGTGGCGGATAGTCGAGCAGTGGACCACCACCAGCGACCCGCCCAGGGCCAGGGCCAACTCTCCCTCTGACTTGTAGGTCTCCACGGCGAACAGCCGGGCCTGCTCGTCGGGGGCGGAAGGATCGTATTCCTCACCGAACACGCCGTGGAGACTGTCGCAGGGCATCCGGCAGGCACGGATGGTGTCGATCATGTCCTGGCGGGTGATGGAGGCGTGCTGGTTGCGGTAGGCCTGGACGCTTGTGCAGCCCAGGCGGCGCAGACAGGGCAGCCAGCGATCGGGAGGGAAGTCTTTAAACCCGATCGGCGCCACCGTTCCTAGCTGAATCGTCAATGCGGTCTCTCCGGTAACCGCCGCCTCTATACCACACGGACGGTGAAGTCGTCAATAATCTCGGTCTCGTCGGCGGAGTCCAGGCTCCGGCGGAACAGGGTCTGGAGCGTTCCGTTCACCTGGAATCGCCCCACCCACAGGGTGATCCTGGTGGCCGCCAGGCCGTGGGGCTGGCTGTCGTTCTGGGTGCGGATGTAGCTGGTGGTCATGCTGCCGAGTTGCGGGGCGGCGATGATGGAGTCGATGAAGCTGTCCACGAACGCTCTGCCCTCGCGGATGCCCAGGATGACCAGGGCGCGGATGATGCTGTTGGCGGCGGGGTCGAAATCGCCCGCCGCGGCGGGCAGGCCGGCCGACAAGACGCCTGCGGTCACGCTGGAGCCGTCGATCCCGCCGAGGTAGACCGTGCCAAGGTTGCCGGTGGCGGCGACCTGGCTGTCGCGGAGCCAGCCCAGGACGTACAGCATGTTCATCGCGTTGCCGAACTGCGACCAGGGCGCGGTGAGGGTGATGCTGGATCGCTCCATGTTGCCCATGACCTTGGCCATGCTCAGCGACCGGGCGGTGACGGCGGTGTCGGTGAAGCTGCCCATGACGTTCAGCAGGTTGGAGGTCTGCACGTTGATGGTGGAGCCGGCCAGGTTGCCGTAGACGTTGAGAACGTTGAGGCGCCCGGCGGTGATGTCGGCGGCGACGTTCCTGCGGACCAGCAGCGAGTTGACGTCGCCGTTGGCCAGGGTCCACGTGCCGCTGAGGCTGCCCGCGATGGAGGCGACGTTGACGGCGTATCCGGCGGCGCTGAGGGTGACGTTGGGCTGGAAGTCGCCCGCGGCCGCCAGTTGGCCGATGGAGGGCACGGCCGGCTGGCCCAGCACGTAGAGCACGCCGATGGACGGGGCGGTGAGGGTCTCGGCGGGTCCGGTGTCGAGCCACTCGGCCGCGCGGAGCATGCGGATGGGCGTCTGGCTGGTCAGGGCCAGATTGGCCACGCGGGCGAACGTCAGGACGGTCGCGGTGAAGGTGTCGCCGGCGTCGCGGGGCCCGATGGAGAAGACCGTGCCGCTGACCGCGTCGGAGAAGGTCGCGCTGCCGACGCTGCCGGCGGCGGTGAAGTCGCCGGTGAGATGGGCGTTGGGGGCGAGGACCAGGTTGACCGACCCGTGGATCGTGATGCCTCCGACGGTGAACTTCTTGGAGGCCATCAGGTACAGGCTGGTGGTCCTGGTGCCGGTGAACTCGATGCCGAGGATGTCGCCCGTGCCGATGCCGGTGGTGCGGATGCGGGCGACGGCGCCCCCGATCGTGTAGATGGTAATGGGGGTGTTGGCGCTGTCGCGGATGACGGCGTAGCGGTCGACGGTGACGCGGTTGACGAAGGGCGAGGCGTCGAAGAGGACCACGCCGGTGACGTCGACCGGGACGGCCAGTTGGCTGCCGATGAAGAAGCCTTTGGAGGTGAGGTTGGCGTCCTCGACGTCGGAGGGGTAGACGGTGGGGAAGACGTACTCGATCTCCAACTCCCCGCCGGAGATGTCCACGAAGACGATCGCCTTCTCCGTGCCGACGACGGCGGTCTCGTTCAGCACCGTCAGATGCTGGGGGTTGTCTTCGATGGCCAGCAGGCCCTCCAACTGCGGGTTGTAGATGTTGGAGACGTTAACGGCCAGCAGGCCCGAGTTGGCGTCCACGGCGTAGAGCATGTTGCCCACCAGGTGCATGCCCCAGGGGCTGCCGTAGCTTCCCCAGACGCTCAGCACCCGCATGGAGCGGGGATTGCTCACGTCGACCGCGACGTAGCCGTAGGCGAAGTCGCTGAGGATGGCGTAGTTGCCCTTCAGCACCAGCTCGACCACGTTCTCCATGTCGGTGTCTTCGCCGGGCACGACCTTAAGGGCGCTGAGCACGACCATGGCGGCGGGGTTGCTCACGTCGAAGGCGACCAGGCCGGACTGGTAGCCCGCGACGAACAGCACGCTGCCCTTCAGGGCCATGTACACGCCGTACGATTGCGCCTCGGTCCCGGGCATCTCCACGTCCAGGAGGGTGACCTGGGAGGGGTTGGCGACGTTGAGGCTGACGATGCCCCCGCCGGTGTCCGCGACGTAAGCGGTCGTGCCGGATACCAGCACCTGGCGGGCGAAGCCGGTGGTGTTGTAGCTGCCCAGGAACTGGGCAGCGGCAGGGTCGGTGATGTCGTAGATCTCCAGTCCGTTGGCCCCGGCGGCGACGTACAGCAGGTTGCCCGCGACGAAGGCGTCCATGATGTTGGAGCCGTAGGAGGCGGAGACCAGGCCCGAGCCGATGGGCACGCCGTCGGGTTGCGCGAAGAGCGTGTAGGTCTGGGAGTCGATGCTGAACTGGCGCGTGACGTCGCTGCCGTCCAGGCGCGGGAAGGTGATCTCGTAGCGGGCGTCGACCTGGAACTGGACCACCCCGCCGAAGTCGGCGGGCAGGTCCACGGTGACGGCGTAGGTCTGCGGGTTGACGGTGGCGCCCACGTCCTCCAGGGACGTGCCGGCCCCCCAGACGATGTCGAACGGCGCCTGCGGCGCGACGCCGGTCGGCAGGGTCACGTCCTGGCCCACGCCGGTGTGGATCGGGGCCTGCTCGGGGATGTCCACGACCAGGACCGAGACCCGCTGGGTGATCGTCCCGCCGTTGCCGTCGTCCAGCGTCACGTCCACGTAGGTCGCGCCCGTCCAGCCGTCGACCGGACGGAAAGAGACGGTCGCGTCCTGGGTGTTCACGCCCGCGGGCACGATGTCCACGCTGGCCAGGACGGGCTGGTAGCCGTCGCCTTCCGTGGCCGTGGGCATGTTGTTGGTGTCGCGGGCCCAGTTGATGACCTCCTCGTAGACCTCCCAGCCGGTGATGACCTGGCCGAAGATCATGTGGACCTGGTTGAGGTGGGTCGCGGCGCCCTCGGTGATGAAGAACTGGCAGTCGTTGGTGTTGGGGCCGGAGTTGGCCATGGCCAGCACGCCCGGCGCGGCGAAGCTCAGGTAGGGGTCGAAGGAGTCGTTGAAGTCCCCCAGCGGGCTGCCCCCGGTCCCGTTGGCGTTGACGGCGTCGCCGCCCTGGATCATGAACCCGGGGATGATCCGGTGGACCAGGACGGTGGTGTAAAACGCGTCGCCCACCCCGATCGAGCCGTCGTCGTTGATGTGCTCGGTGGCCAGCGTGGTGAAGCGATCGACGGCCGTCTGGCTCTCCTGGTCGAAGAGCTGCACCAGGACGCTGCCGATGGCCTCGGACGCGCCGGTGGTGAGGTTGCGGCGATCGAAGTTGAGCACGGCGTAGGAGGTGCCCTGGCGGACCTCGGCGATCAGATTGGCGCTGCCGCTGACGGCCGTGACGGTCAGCGGGTCGCCGTCTTCATCGTAACCGTCGATGCCGATGGTGTACGCCCCGCCCGGGGCGAAGATGGCCGTGGGCAGGACGGTCGTGGCGAAGACCGGGTCGCTGGCCAATAGCAGGCGGTCTTCGAGGCAGTCCAGTTGCGGAGCGAAGGCGGGTTCGTTGACGGCTTGCATCTCGCGGAAGGCCATCGGATACTCCCTGCTCAGGGCGGTTTGTGAACGAATTCCTCTCCAGGCGTTCGCCCGGAGTATACCACAGAACGGGAGAAACCAAGGCGAAAAGTTGGGGCCGGGCAGATCCCGCCCGGTCACGGTCGGCCTGGTCCGCGGCCTTGAGTCCGGTCCGGATTGCCCGCGTCAGAACGACAGCACGACGTGCCAGATGTACACGTAGGCCATCGCGTCCACGTCCTGCCAGACTCGCTTCATCAGGTCCGTGTCGCCCTGGATGGGGGGCAGTTCCTTGAGCTTCTGCTCCCACGGGATGCACTCGCCGGGCTGGGTCTTGGTGGTCACGGGTATGTCCATGGCGTTCTCCGCTTGGGGTGGGCTGCCTGGCGGCAGGGGCGGTCAGTACTGCCCGTACTCCCTGGCCGCATCGGTCATGGCCTGGATGTTCTCGGTCTTGGCGTCGTCCTGGACGATGGCGGAAGCGTCCATGATGTATCCGCCGTCTTTGGCGACGCCCTCGATGACCTTCTTGACGTACTCCCGGATCTGCTGGGGCTTGCCGATCTGGAGCATGTAATTGGGCACGCCGCCGCCGCTGATGGCGAACTTGTCGTGCAACTCGCGGTGGACCTGGAAGATGTCGTCCTGGTCGCAGTGGTAGATGATGCTGCCCGCGGGCAACTCGCGGAAGCTCTGGAGGTGGGCGCCCCACTTGCCCTCGGCGTAGAAGAGCGTCTGGTGCCCGCGGCGCCAGATCTCCTCGATGATCGGCTTGAGCGTCGCCCAGTACAGGTCGCGGAACTGGTCGTGGTTGACGAACGGCACGCACCCGCGGTGCATCCAGATGGCGATGGGCACGTTCTTGTCCGGGTCGGCGCCCGACAGGGCCATCCACAGCAGGTGCGGCATGAGCGCCTCGCACGCCTTCTTGACCTTCTCGGGCCTCTCGAACAGGTCCATCGTCAGCCCGATGTACCCGCGGAACTTGTCGGCCAGGATGTCGAACGGGGCCTTGAGGATGCCCGAGATCGCCGACACCGTCCCGCTCTCCTTGCGCAGGCGGGCGGCCTGCGTGCCGAACGCGTGGAAGTAATTCAGCATCCCCATGCCGCTCTTGACCAGGGCCACGTTGTTGCGGTAGGTCGCCGGGCCGTCGGGGCCGTTGACCTCCTTGGCCACGCGGGGCAGCCATTTGTTCCACAGATAGCCCATCAGGTCGGAGGCGAACTCGTCGTAGTCCTCCGGCTGCATCCAGGCGTCCTCTTCGCTGGGCTCGCGATACTGGAAGGCGTTGGTCGGGGCGACGTGGACGCCGGGGACGGCGTAGTACTTGAGGTCCAGGGCCTGGGCGAAGCCCATCCACCCGTAGACCATGTTGGCCACCACCGCGTCCCAGTCGAAGGCCGCGGCGCACTTGCGGGCGGCGTCGAAGGCGATCTCGTAATCCTGGCAGACCTGCTGGCAGGTGTAGCCGGCGTACTTGGCGGTGAACTCCGCCACGAACGGCCGGATGGGTACCATGTCAGGTTTGCCGTTTCGCATCGCCGTGACGTACCGCTTGAGCCGTTGCTGGTACAGTTGCTCCATGTCCTGGGCCATAGAATGGGTCCTTTCGTTGACGCGTGGCCGAGCACGCGGATTGTGAATTGTCCGCCCCCGCTTGTCAATTCAATTGCCCCCCTGTCGGCGAACGTGTAGGCTACGCCCGGTGCAAACGTGAGCGATCCAGGACGTGTCATGGCGGATCAGGGGAGCGACCCGGCGGGCAAACCGGCTCTGGCCAACCCGGCCGTGAGTTGGCGGGTGATGCTGCGCAACCTCAGCCGGATGATCTCGCCGCTGGACATCATGTACCACGTGGGAACGTTGATCTACCGCCGCAGCCTGCGATACACGCTGTTCACCGCGGGCATCGGGGCGGTGGGCGTGACGGCCAAGGGGTTCAGCCTGCCCGGTCTGACGCTCCGTCAGGCGGTGCTGCTGCCGCTGTGCGTGGGGCTGGCGGCGCTGCTGGGCGGCGGGCTGTTGAGACTCCTGCCGGCGATCCTCTCCGCCCGGATGGCCACGCTGGCCCAGGCCAACGACATGGACCTGATGGAGGACCACCGCAAGAGCCTTGTCCGCGATCACCTGGCCTTCCTGTGGGAGCAGGTGTTCGTGCACGAGATGCGGGTGCGGGCCGCCGACGGGCGGGCGCTGTTCAAGGACTTCGCGTATGAGCCCGGCGAGGCGATCGAGGCGGTGCTGGCGCGGGCCCAGCCGGCGTTCGTCGAGCGGGCCATCGAGGCCCTGGACGCCCTGCTGCCGCAGGTCCGCCAGATGGACGAGTACGACCTGGACCTGCGCTATCTGGAGGACTGGCGCGACGGGGCGTGCCTGGACCCCAGCGACACGAAACTGGCCGAGCAGTTCGAGGGCAGCACGGTGCTGCTGGCGGCGCGGGCGGAGGCCGGCCTGCACGGGCTGGCGATGCTCCGCTACAAGCCTCGCCTGGCCGCCCAGCGGTTGTGGTTCCTGTTCGTCACGCGCTCGGTGGGCTATCGCGTGGGCTCGGCCATCCAGGCCCTCAACGCCCGCTACGACACCGACCTGTTCAACGCCCAGGTGCTGATGTGGCCCGGCGAGGAAGACGCGCGGTGGGTCGCCCAGTTCCCCGGCGCCCGCGAGGACATCCTCCAGCGCCGGCGCCTGGCGATGAAGCGGGTGTTTGGCCCGACGCGCGAGCTGGCCGACGAGGTCATCGACCACATGTTCTACGGGTGTTTCGCGATGGCCAGCGAGTTGCGAATCCGCTACGACGCGGAGTACTGCCTGGGCCTGCTGGGCTGCGAAGCGATGGAAGACCTGCGGGCCGAAATCCGCTGCCCCCGGGAGTTCGAGCGAGCCCGGCGGCTCGTCGCGCGGGCCGGCCAGGACCGCCCCGTGCTGGAGTCGCTGCTCGCCTCGCAGCGTCCCCACCTGCTTCGGCCCGAACGGGCCGAGGCGCTGCGGTCGGTCCGCATCGCCTTCCACGTCAACCGCGACAATCTGCGACGCCTCGTGTCGCGGGCGCACTCGGGCGACGCGGAGGCGGCCGCCAAGGCCCTGGAGATTATCGACCGCGCCGAGAGCGACCGGGTCGTCCACTCCCGCCGCCTGCTGGCGGTGCGCATGCACCACGCCCTCACCCGCCTGGCCCGCCAGAGCTACCGGGACCTGGTCCACCAGCTCGGCTACGACGAGGCCTGACGCCGGCCCCCCCCGCAAGCCTACAGCACGTGCGCGACGTTGCCCTCCACGCGCAGACGCCCCGCCGCGAACAGGCGGATTGCCTCCGGATACGCCAGGCACTCCTGCTCGAAGACGCGGTCGGCCAGCGAGTCCGGCGTGTCGCCCTCCAGCACGCTCACGCACTTCTGGACGACGATCGGCCCCTTGTCGTACTCGTTGGTCACGAAGTGCACGGTGCAGCCGCTGACCTTGCAGCCGCGCGCGAGCACCGCCTCGTGAACGTGGTGGCCCCACATGCCCTGCCCGCCGAAGCTGGGCAGCAGGGCGGGGTGGATGTTCATGACCTTCATCTCGTACTGCGGGGGGATCTGCCACAGCGAGAGGAACCCGGCCAGCACCACCAGGTCCACGCCCGCCTCGTCGAGCAGTCCGGTGATGCGTCGCGAGTACTCCTCCGGGTTTGCCATCTGCTTGAAGGCGACCAGCTCGGCCCGCAGGCCGGCCTGGATCGCGCGGTCCAGCCCCTTGCAGGGACGCGACGCGATGACGATGCGGATCTCCGCGTCCAGGCGCCCGGCGGCGATCTCGTCCTGGATGTTCAGCATGGTCCGCCCGCCGCCCGAGAGCAGCACGCCCAGCCGGAGCTTCTTGCCCGTGTCGGTGCCTGTGGTCTGGCTCATGGCCGAGATTAGACCGGACGGGACGAGCGGCGTCAACTAGTCGGGCAATTCCGTTGCCCGCGCGGCAGGAATTGACTAGCATCATGGCCATGGCACGCGTCAACTTCAGAGCCGTCCGAGAACGCTTCACCCACATCGACGCCCAGTTTGTTTCCTGCCGGCTCGGGTTTGAGGACCTTGCCCCGCGGTATGTGGTGAGCTTGTACCCCTGGTGGGAGCATCCCCTGTTCGTTCAGGCCGTCGAGCAAGGTACGCCGTGGGGGTTTCGGCATGACGAATCGGCCTATCGCGACGTGACGGTATTCCCGCTGAACCTCCGCGAGTGCCGCGTCAGTCAGACCAAGGACGTGACCGACTGGGAGTTCTTCGAATCCCATCCGCTCCTGTGGTCGTACGAGGACACTGGAACGATCGAATGCAACAGCGAGTGTTCCAGGGCGGAGGTGGCCAAGCGGGTGTTGACGGCCGATCTGCCGGGCTTGACGCGGAAGGCGCTCTACCGCTACCTCGACCCGCTGCAGACGCACAGTCCGCCGTTCTGCCTGGGGACGTTTCCCCGCACTCTCTTCGAGACCGTTCGCGGTATCCTGACCGAAATGGGCATCCAGCTTCTAATCTCGCGAGAACCGACGCCCCGGGCGACCCCGGTGCTGCTGTTGATCGACGGCGAGGACTACCTCATCGCTGATGACTTCGAACTTGATGTCCCGGAGTTCGAGCATCGGCCCGAGTGGTTCGCGCCCGGCGGTTCTTGATCTCCTTCTCAAACTACTCATTTTCGCGGCTGCGGGGCTGGTGGGCTGTCAAGACCGGAGGGGGCTGCGGCTTGGGCGGTGACCGTGTCGCGGGCGATCGTCTGGAGGAAGCGTGCCGTCTCCGCCGGCACGGCTTTAACCGCCCCGGGCGGCAGCTTGGTCGGGTCCTCTCCGGTCAGCGTGGCGTAGAAGACGCAGGCGGCCAGGTACGTGCCGGCCGGCGAGGGATGCGAGCCGTCGGCCGCGAACAGCTCCAGGTCCGCTCGCTGCTCGATCGCGGCCTTCCACGCCAGGCCTACCGGGGCGACGGCTGCGCCCAATTCGCGGGCGACTTCCGTATAGGTGCGGCTGAGCTTGTCGATCATGGGCGGGTCCTTCTTGCGGGCCCAGGTCATGTAGAAGACCGTCGTGGCGCCGACCTTGCGGATCTCGGCGTCGAGCTTGGGAGCGTACTCCTTCGTGAGCTGCGGTCGCATCGCCGGCGTCAGCGACTGGTCTTGCAGCACGACGAAATCCCAGCCGCCCTTGCGGATCTTCTCGACGGCCTGGCCCTTGTTCCAGTGCCCCATCAGCGACTGCCCGCCCTCGACCTGCCTGTCGGTCTGGATGCGGAGCTTTCTTGGCCCGGCCGCCGCCAGGGTCGAGAGCATCCGCGGCAGGTCATTGACGTATGTGTAGCTGTTACCGATGAACAGGATCTGCATGGTGTCCTTCTCCCAGGCCGGCTGCGCGGCGCACCGGCGGTCTCGGAGGTAGAGCTCGATGGCCAGTCCCAGCTCTCGCCCGACGCGCCGGAGGTTATCGGTGGAGCATTCGCTCAGCGACCAGGGCGTCTCGAGCGTCATGGCGACCGTATGCCCGTCCGTCGCCTGGCGCATCCAGGAGGCGCCCATGAATCGCCACATCTTCGGATCGTACTTGGGCCCGCTCTCGCGCGTGCGGCCCTTGTAGGTCAGCGGGCCGACCATCTCCTGCCGCAGGCCGGCGAGGAACCGCTGGTAGTCGGCCCAGTTGGCGTCGCTGCACTGCTCGCGCGGGGGCAGGAAGAAGAACGGCTCGCGGTCGTTCTTGCCGGGGTTGTGCAGGTCCAGGCAGACCTCCAGCCCGCCCTGGCGGATGAGCGAGAGGATCTCCTTCTGGGCGGCTGCCACGGAGGCGTAGAGCGGCTTGTCGCTCCAGTCGCGGTTGTGGTCGTGGGGGGGCTGGTTCTTGCCCCCGGCGCCGACGGCGACGTTGTCCACGTCCATCACCGGCACGACGGTGATGCACGTCCGGCGGCGGAGCGCCGCCGCCCGCTCGTCGTCGCCGGCCAGCCAGTGGACCAGCCCGGCGGCCACGTGGCTCGATCCGCACTCCCAGGCGTGCTGACGGGCCTGGACCCACACGCCGAGCTTGCCCGGGGCCGGCTGGCCGAACCGCACCGCGGGCACGTCGCGCCCGCCGGGCGTGCGGCAGAGCACGAATGGCTGGGCGTCCTTGCAGCGGGCGGCGACCTGGCGGATGAACTCCGCCGCCGTCGTGCCGGTGAACGGCTCGGCCCAGGCAAAGTGGGCCTCGCCCGCCTCCACCTCGACGGTGTAGGTCATGCTTCCCTTGCCCGCCTTGCCGTCGGCGGTCTGCCGCCAGGTGCGTCCGTCGCGGCTCCAGGCGGCCCGCGCGGGCAGGGCCCAACTCGGGTCGAACGGCTTGCCGGCGTGGTCCTTCAGGCCCGAGGCGTCGATCACGATCGTCAGCGTCCGCGCGCGGTCGATGCCCGTGAGCTTGAACGACCACCAGCAGGGCCAGCCGAGCTTCGGGTCGCCGCCCGGCTGGACGCGGACCACGCCCGCATCCTGGTCGATGGAAAGGACCTTGGCCGAGCCGCCCTCGAAGTCGTTGTGGACCGCCAGCGCGGGGCGCGACGCAGCCGGCGGGTCGGCGGCGGGAGAAAGGGCAGCGAAGGACGCAACGCACAGAACGACCGCAAACAGACTGCGCATGATAGCTCTCCAGAGTTCTTCCCCATGATGCGGGCGGGCACGAACAAAAGCAAGCCGCGTTAGCCGCGAATCGTCTGGATCCACTCCGGCAGGCCGGTAACAAGAAGAGCGTCGGTCCGGATCGGCGGCGATCCTGCGTTTTCGGAATTCATTCCGAAACTGCAAGGAACAGGCTTAACGGCTCTTGCTGCAATCCCTTGGCGTCTTGCGCTATTGCCAGAACCGGAAGTGTCGAAAGCCCGCGACGAACAGGTGAGGCGGGATATGCAGGGCCTCGAGGATGCGGAAGATCACGTCCCAGAACCGCCCGGCCGCCTCCGCCGACTGCATCAACACCACGATGAGGATGAAGAAAGGCCAGTGCCCAAGGCGGAGGATGCGGTAGTGCAGTTCAACCGGCAGGAACGGCGCGATGATGCCGAACCCGTCCAGCGGCGGGATGGGCAGGAGGTTGAACAGCACCGCCGTCGCCTGGAGCCCGGCCAGGAACGCCAGCAGGCAGGCGACGAGGCTCTTGTCGCTGGGGGGAATCAGCTTCAGGGCGAACGGGGCGGCCAGGGCCAGCAGGAGCACGGCGCTGCCGAGCGGGCCGGCCAGCGAAACCGCGCTGCGCCACCGGGGGCTGCGCAGGGCGCGGTCGTCGATGTACACCGCGCCGCCCGGCAGGCCGATCCCGCCCAGCACCAGGAACACCACCGGCAGCAGCAGGCTGAACAGCGGGTCGGTGTACCGCAATGGGTTGAGCGTGAGATAGCCCCGCTGCGCCACCCCGTGGTCGCCGCCCCAGTACGCCACGGCCGCGTGTGCGAACTCGTGCACGCACACGGAGAACACCCAAACGATCAGGACGATCACGAAGAAGGCGAGCGAGGGCTCCATGCTTACTCCGTCTTGAACAGGCCTCGGGCCGTCCGGCTGTCGAGCACCAGGTGGGTGATCAGGTGCGGCTGCATGGTGGTGACGGCCTCCAGGGTGCGGGTCTTGGGCTGATTGCAGCCCATGCACGGGCCCAGCACCAGCAGCACGTGCTTGCCCTGCTGGATGAACTTGGGCAAGTCGGTCAGTTCCAGCAGGGTCATGGCCCGGATCTCGGTCTCGTCGGAGATGGGCCCGTCGGCGCTGATGGGTCGCCAGAGCATGTCGCCGATGCACCCGGCCCGCTGGAGCGTGGCGAAGGACTTCTCCGAGCGGCTCATGTACTTGCGGAGCATGCTGTGCGGGTCGCTCCAGCAGCTTCCGGAGGTGACGATGATGTCCAGGTCCATGCTGCTGGCGTAGGTCTCCCGGATGCCGTCGAGGTCCTGCAACTCGGCGAACTGGCGGGTGTGGACGACGGCCGGGGCGTGCAGCCCGACGAACCCCGTGTGGATCTGAATGGCCGGGTCGCTCACGAAATAGGTAAAGAACGCGTTGGGATCGGTGGTGGGGTCCTGCACGTCGAAGCCGGCCACCAGCGCGTGGAAGACGACGGCCTTGGGCAGGTTGTCGGTAGTCTGGCCCAGGATGCGGGCAAAGGCCTGGGCGGTCATGCGCATGGCGTGCCCGCCGGCGAAACCGATGTGCACCACGTCCTTGGAATAGGGGGGCAGGTGGTGACGCTGGACGAGTTCCATGAGCATCTCGGCCCCGTGCATGGCCACGTCCTCGAAGACGGACGTGTGGACGACGTCGACGTCCTGCAACCAGGCCGAGCACTGGCGCTTGATCCGTTCGCGGAGGGCGTACTCGTGGGGCGCGACAAATCGCAGCCACCCGCGGGCCGCGGCGTGGGCCACGAGCTGATAAGGCTCCTCGCGGGGCATGTCGATCTTGTGGCGATCGTGCATGATCTCCTTGATCTCGGGAGCGGTGTGGCCCTGGCAGAAGTACTTGCAGACCAGCGCGAGGATCTCCATGAAGTCCATGCCGCCCCTCATCTCCTTGAGGCGACGACGCCGGTAGGGGCTGGCGGTGGCCTGAGCGTACTTCTGCTGGATGTCGGCGGACCTTCTCATGCGTCGAGCCATAACGCGCTCCTGGCGGACGTGCCGCCTTGCTCTATCGCCGGCCGGGCGCGGCGCATCAGAATCTCCAGCCTCCGGCGATATTGTCGGCTCCAACAGGTCTGAATCCGCTTACCTGTGGAAACCGGGTCATAAGCCGCTACAGTAAATGCAATGTGATAGATTATATCATGCAGTATGTGACAGTTTGACAGTATTGTACAAAACTGTCAAGAAATCGGCCAGTCGTCAAGGCGAAAGAGATGGCTCGTCTGCACGGGTCAGGTATACTTTGATAGGCGAGTTGACGCGAGTGATCGAGGCGTCGGCTCCCGTCTGGCTCAAAGTGTGAGAAGCGGCTGGTTGATTCGTCCGGGCGCCTTCTGGTTGGCCGTCCGGCAGGAGTTTAACCGACCGGTCGATTGGAGTCGCCTTTTATGACGGATCAAGAGGCAAGGATCTTCCTGGAGGGGGAGCATCTTCAGATGCTCCAGTTGGTATCCCAGAATCCACTGTTGGAGTTGATCACTCCTCAGCGCTTCCCCAGCCGGGAGTTCCTGGTCAGCATGCTGGCCCAGGGCCTGGCCCGGCGCGACGGGAAGATCGTCCCCGCCTACGGTCTCAACATCCGCATCCGTCTGAACGACGACTACCTCACCCGGGCCGACAGTCACGAGGTACTCGAATACCTCGGGCCCCACGAGGAACCCTGGCATCCCAACTTCCACGGGTCGCGAATCTACCTGCCCATCCGCGCCGGTCAAAGCGTCGTGGACCTGGTGCGGGGGTGTTTCAATCTCTGGGCCTGGCATCAGTACAGCGACCAGGACGACAACCTCAACACCGAAGTGGTGGAATGGGCCAGGCAGCAGCCCACAGCGGCCTTCCCCGTCGACTCTCGCACCCTCATCTGGCCGCCGCTGCCGTGTTGCGACTGCGAGGTCGAGGAGTGCTCCTGCGACGCCTGATTACTTGGCAGGGAATTTGATTGGGCTCCACTGAGCGGCAGGACACGGGGAGGGTGGGGGGTTCCCGTTGGTCATTGAGTCGTTTCCTTGAACATGGACAATTGGAAGTTCCTCTGTTGATACTTCTCTTCTTCTTTCGGGCTATGGCGTTTCACTCATGACCGTGAACCCGGGCATATCCGCCCGCGGGCGTTTGCCCAGCAGGTCGTGGATCGGCTGGAACGTCCGGAGGATCTTCTGGTAGTCCGGGTCCTCCGTGTTGGCGAACACCGCCCGCCCGCACTGCTGGGTCCCGCCGGCCTGCTTGGCCAGCGGAGCCAGCAGGAAAGCGTTGTGCTGCGGGTTGGTGATGCGGGTGTAGAACGTCCTCGGGATGCCGCCCTTGTGGCACTCGCCGCATCGCCGGGCGGAGACGTCCTGGAGCACCGCATCCAGTTCCGCCGGCATCATCCGCCGGCTGCCCAGTGCCGCCTTGTGATTGGACGAGCTGGTACCGTAGTACGGGATGTTCAGGTCCATCCACAGGTAGACGCGGCGGCGGTCCTCACCGGGAACGTTCGCCCGCGGCTTGCCGTCGGCATCCTTGTGGTCGCCGGCGACGATGCGGGCGAGTTTGGAGGCCGGGCTGCCCCATCGCCGCGGGGCGATCTCCAGGATGTTCATCTCCGAGCCGTTGATCGTCCAGATCCACTCCACCCACGGACTTTGTCCGCGGGCCTTGTCGTAGGGCGTGCCGGAGGGGCTGCCGTTGTGCCTCCAGCGGTCCTGGGCCTGCGTGCCGGTGCGACAGAGCACGTCGTACGAGACGCAGAAGAAGTCGGTCATGTCGCCGCTGAGGTCCACGCCCTTGGGATGCGTCCGCTCGTTGTGGCACTTGACGCAGTGGCGGTCCAGCACGTCCTGCACGACCTCCTGGTAGCTGAACCCCTTGACGCCCCAGGCCGGCGGGCGCAGCTCCTGCGGCATGACCGGCTGGTGCCGGAACGACGTCGTCCCGGGCAGCACCATGTTGCGGTCGGCGTGGCAGCCGACGCACACCTGCACCTCGTCGGGCATCAGGTGCGTGAAGGTCCGCATCCGCTGCACCGCCCGCCCCTCGCCGTCCAAGGCCAGGAAATAGATCGGCACCTCCGAGGGCACGCGGAAGGCCGCGCTGCCGTCCGGCGCGACGTCGGCGAAGCCCCACACCTTCTTCGGCGCGTACGTCGCCCCGCACGAGACCAGCGGGAACTGGAAGCCGAAGCACGGCACGGCCCGGTTGCCCGGGCCGTCCGGGCGCTTGTTCACGAACGGCGAATGTGTGCTCTTCTCCACCTCCTGGACGACGGCGATCTGCTTGATCTCGCCGCGCTTCACCGTCGGCCCAAGACCCATGTACACGTCGCGGAGGATCACGCTGGCCCACCCGCCCGAGACGCTGCCGTCCGGCGGCAGGCGGGCCTCGTGAGGCGCCAGCGGCGGCGGCGGGTCCTGCGCGCGGATCGGCTGGGGAGAGTAGAAGCCGTACCCCTCCTGCGGATGCAGCAGGCTGGCCGCGTTGGCGTCGAAGTCGCGGATCTGCACCGTCCCGCCCTTGGAGACCAGGAACGTCTGAGCGTCGATGCAGAAGGGCTTCTCGTACTGCCCGCGGACGCCAGTGTCGAGCATGCCGTTGCCGTACGGCCCGCCGCCCACGCGGTGGGAGTAGATGTTCACCTCCGGCGTGAGGTTGCGCACGGCCTGCGGCGAGTTGGCCCCCTTGGACGGGTCGATCGCCACGATCGCCCCCCGGCAGGGACCGTTGTGATTGGTCGCGGTGCAGATCACGCTGTTGGCCGTGCCCGGGATCGGCTGGGCGTCCATGAACGTCCCCGGCGAGAGCACGCGGTTGCCGTAATACCCCGCCAGGCCCGTCCCGTTGGGGTTGATCGCCCACAGGCTCTGGATCGGGCAGGCCGGGCGGTCCACGTATTCCCACCGCGTGTACACGATCCGCCCGTCATTCAGCACCGAGGGCGTGAAGTCCATCAGGTAGTTGGCCGACAGCCGCACCTGCCGCGAGCCGTCACGCTCCATCCGGTATAGCACCGGCGAGGTCGTGACCCAGCAGTACGCGTAGGCCGGCTTGCGGTCGGAGATGAACGCGACCCCGCCGTCAGGCAGCCAGCACGGGTCCAGGTTGTTCTGCCGCCCGTGCGTGAGCTGGGTCAGGCCCGTGCCGTCGATGTTGATCCGGAAGATCTGGTAGTTCCACGTCTCGTCCTCATAGCGCGAGATGTCCTCGATGTGGCCCATCGGGTTGGACGCCTCGTGCCCGCCGCTCCGCATGGCGAAGACCACCTCCCGCCCGTCGTACGACAGGTCGGCCGTCGTGATCATCCCCTTGCCCGCGTCGAAGATGCACTTCAGCTCCCCGCCGTCGGCCCCCGGCCGGTACACGTACAGCCCGCCGCCCGGGCGCCAGCCCTCCACGTGGTAGACGTACACGTGGGAAATGTCCAGCGGGCGGCGCTTGACCAGCAGCATCTCGCGAAAGCCGAACTTGCCCTCGATCAGATTGTTGCGAAGGGCCATCGCCGCCGGCGTCTTCTCCTCCTGCGGGATCAGCAGCCCCGCCATCTGCGCCGCGCTCAACGGCGACGGAAACACCGCGATCTCGGCCGCCCCGGGGTTCGGCGAGTCCGGCCAGGACGACAGAAACTCGATCCGAAGCCGCGTCACCTGCCGCGACGGCAAATCAATCCGCTGCGGGCCGCGACGCCGCTCCAGCCGGCCGGTCGCGATCGGCTTGTCCTGTCCGTCCGCATAGATCGCGTAGTCCTTGAAGCTCTCCAGCAGCGGACTGGTCGTGCGGGCAAAGTAGACGATCTGCGCCGCCTGCACCGGCTTGTCCCACCGCAATTCGAACCAGCCGTCCTGCGTGCCCTTGACCGCCCAGTCGCCGCTGGGGCTCTGGTACTCCGCAGGCAACGCGCCGCTGGCGGCCTGCTGGGGCGTGTACTGCTCGTCGAAGTGGCTGCTGGCCGACACCTTCGCCCGGGGGGCCAGGTTCTCCGGCATCGCGCCCGCGGGCTCAGCCGCCCGCGCCCCGGCCGACAGCACCAGCACCAGGCTCACCCACAACCAAAGCCATCGCATCCGAGACATGTGCATTGCGATCTCCTTGCGGGTCGTCCGCGTCGGCCCGATCGGCCGCCTGCATACAAGATAGGTTGGCAATGGCCTCCATGGCAAGCAACGAATCACCACCGCTCGCCTCGCCTGTCTCTGGGCCGCCTGAGCCTTTGCCTCCGCTGCCCAGCCCCAAGTGACAATGACCTGCGTGTAGCTGCCCTTGACGAAGCCGTACTGCTTGAGAGTCTGGATGACCCCGGCGGCAGAGAACTTCCGGTCTCTGAACCGACATTTCCCATAAGACTGCACGCTGCCGACCGCCGCCAGACGCTCTAATGGGGTTTCTACTCCGTCGCGTACATAGCCGAGGCTGGTTCATTCATTCAAGATCCGCCAGGCCTTCCCCGGTGTTGGGCCATGAGCCAAACTTGATTCGGCTCCACTGAGCGGCAGGACCCGGGGGGGGCGGGGGGTTCGGGGGAAGGGGGGACATTTCGGCTCACCTTGACTCTTCTGGATGTCCTCGGCCGCCCGGTCGACGGTGACGGGTTCCGCCTGTCACACGCCGGAGACCGCATGCCCCAAGCGCCACCGGCGTCACGTGCGGAGTTGGGCTGGATCTCTGGCCAGGCAGGCGGCTTCCGCTATGGCTTCTTGCGGTTCCACGCGTCGAAGATGCCGCTCAACTCCCGCACGCGATCGCCCTGTGAAGAGGCAAGATCGTTCAACTCCGTCCGGTCAGTCGCGAGGTCGTACAGCTCCCACGGGCCGCCCTTGGGCGAGACAAGCTTCCACGACCCGACCCGCGCGGCCCGGGCGCCGGACGTCGCCCAGCACAGCGACGGATGAGGCTTCCGCCTGCCGCCCTTGAGGATCGCCAGGAGGCTCCGCCCGGCAAGCGGCTGGACATTCCTGCCCTCGAAGGTTGGTGGGTAGGCTGCGCCCGCGACGTCCAGGCATGTAGCCGCGATGTCCATGATATGGGCCGTCTCAGCCGAGACGCTGTTGTCCGCGGCGACCACGCCGGGCCAGTACGCGATCAGCGGCGAGGCGATGCCGCCCTCGTGGTTGGTCGCCTTGTGTTGGCGGAACGGAGCGTTCGAGACGCATGCCCAGTGCGGCCCGGCCGTGACGAACGTGTCGGCGGGGCCGGGCCGGATGTCAGGCCGATTGCCGATCCGCATCCGCACGCCGTCCACGCGCCAGGTCAGGTCGCCCTTGTCGAGTTGGGCGTTCATCGGCTGGTCCGAAGCGCCGTTGTCGGACAGGAACAGCACCAGCGTGTTCTTGTCGGCCCCGGAGCGGCGCAGGGCGTCCACGACGCGGCCGACGCTCTGGTCGAGGCAGTCCACCTGGGCGGCGTAGACGGCCATCCGTTCCGTTTGCCAGTCCTTGTGCTTCTCGTCGGCCCACGCCGGGACGCGCGGGTCTCGCGGCGCCAGGCGACAGCCCGCCGGCAGGAGCCCCGACTCCACCAGCCGCCGATGCCGCTCCTGCCTCGTCTGGTCCCAGCCGAGCCGTCGGTACAGCTCGCGATACTTGGCAATGTCGGCGGGTTTGGCATGCAGCGGCCAGTGGGGGGCGTAGTGGGCCATGTACAGGAAGAACGGCTTGTCGTTGCCCGCCGCCTGGGCGATGAACTCGACGGCGAAGTCCGTGATCAGGTCGGTCTTGTAGCAGTCGGCCGGCAGGGCGAAGGGCTTGCCGTCGCGGTAGAACGCGGTGTTCCGCACGTCCTTGAAGTAGTTGCCCGGCCCGGTGTGGCCCGTGCTGCCGAGATAGCGGTCCACGTACTTGCTGATGTTCGCCGGGTCGTGCCACTTCTCCGCCGTCACCATGTCCAGCCGCCCGACGGCGGCCGTCGCGTAGCCCGAGCGCTTGAGCAGTTCGAACACCGTGACGCAGCGGTTGTTGAGCAGGCCGGTCCAGTTGGTGATGCCCACCTGGTGCGGGTACAGGCCCGTCATCAGCGCCGCCCGCGACGGCCCGCACAGGGCGCAGTTGTAGAACTGCGAGAACCGCAGCCCGTCCTTCGCCAGGCGGTCCAGGTGCGGCGTCTGAATTTCGCCCCCGTAGCAGCCGAGGTCCGAGAAGCCCAGGTCGTCGGCGAGGATGAGAACGATGTTCGGCCGCCGGCGGGGGGCGCCCGCCTCGGCGGCGCCAGCGGCCAGCGCCGGCTGCACCAGCGCCGCCGCCGACCCGGCCAGGCCGACCGCCAGCAGCAGGCTGCACACCCTCGTCAGCGACTTCGTCATGTCATTCAAGATATGCCTCGTCGCCCCGTCCGCCGCATCTCGCGGACGATGAAGTGCTCCGTCTGGCGGCTGATGGGGTGGTTGCGGAAGGCCGCTTCGGTCACGCGTGCGATGGCGTCGACGTCGGCCGGCTGCTCGGGGCGGATCGTGACGTGTTCCTGGCAGGGCCCGTCCGCGGAAGGCTTGTGCGACTCGGCGGGTTTGCTTTCACTCATGGCCGTATCCAATCACGGCGTTGCGGGATTGTCAATCGTCATCCGGGCGGCCTCCGGGGGGCGGAAGACGCGACCGGGCGCACGAGGGGCGCGGGCAGGTCGCGGTCGGACGCTCAAGGGCGCGGGAAGGGCGCGACAGTTCGCGGGGGAGACGCCCAAGGGCGCGATGGCAAGAGCAGGCCCAGTCGATGGTTGTGGTGGCGGAGGTCGCCGTCTTCTGGGCGGCGCCCCGGGAAAAAGCGCCCTAAAGCGCCCTTCATGGTTTCACCTGACTTTCGCGGCTCGCCGACAGCAGGGGGGATCCGAAGGGGTGCGGTCTTGGAGGCACCGCCGGGCGGGCCGGGCTTTGGAGGCGTCGGCCGGTCGGGGACGGTCCCGGGGGTCGGACTCTCCGGGCGAACGCGGCCTGAGCGATCCTGGGCGGTCCTGGAGGCGTCGGCTGGGCGGGACGCCGGCGGCTGCTGGTCAACTGCCCCGCTCCCCGTGCCGATGTATCAGTAGTGATGCCTCTGGAGCTGAACATCCTGGTCACCTGCTCGAATCGGCGGGTGGCCCTGCTCGACGCCTTCCGCTGCGCGCTGGCGCAGGCGGGGGTGGCGGGGCGCGTGGTGGCTGTCGAGGCGACGGAGGCAAGTCCGACCTATCACCTGGCCGACGAGGGGGTCATCCTGCCGCTGGTGAGAGAGCCCGGCTTCCTGCCGGCGATCCTGGACACCGCCCGCCGGTACGCCCCGTGCGTGATCGTGCCGGTGACGGACCTGGACATCCCGCTGCTGGCAGCCCACGCGGAGGAGTTCCGGGCGGTCGGGGCCACACCGGCGGTCGGCTCGCCGAGCGCCATCGCCCTCTGCCGTGACAAGACCCACATGGGCAAGCTGCTCGAGCGGGCCGGACTGGAGGGCCTGCCCTCGCTGACCCTGGAGGCCTTCGAGCGCCGGGCGTTCTTCCCCTGCTTCGTCAAACCCTCCCGCGGGTCGGCGGGCATCGGGGCGGCGGTCATTCGCGACCGCGTCCAGCTCGACGCCCACCTGGAGCGGTTCGGGCGCGACGTGGTCGTTCAGGAGTGGATCGAGGGCCAGGAGTTCACCATCGACGTCTACCGCAGCCGTGACGGTCAGGTCCGCTGCGTCGTGCCGCGTCAGCGGCTGGCGGTGCGGAGCGGCGAGGTGGAGAAGGGCGTCACGCGGAAAGACCGGAGGCTGATCGACGACGCGATCCGCCTGGCCTCGGCGTGCGAGGGGCTGTGGGGCGTGTTCTGCTGCCAGTGCCGGCGGGCGGACGAGTCGTCCCCCCCGCGGTTCTTCGAGATCAATCCCCGCTTCGGCGGGGGGTGTCTGCTGTCGATCCGGGCGGGGGCCAATCTGCCGCTGTACCTCGTGCAGGAGGTGCTCGGCCTCGAGGTGACAGCCCGCCTTGGCGAGTTCACCGACCGCCTGCTGATGCTTCGCTACGACGATGCGACGTACGTGCAGGTGGACGACCCCGCCGCTCTGCCGGGCTTCCACACCCCGACCTTCCGGTAGCCGGAGAAAGCCGATGACTTCAGCCGGTCCCATCCTGGGCGTTGTCTTCGACCTGGATGACACGCTGTTGCCCGAGCGCGAGTACGTCCGTAGCGGCTACGCGGCGGTGGCCGAGCACGTCCGCGTGCTGACCGGGCGGAGCGACCGCTTCGAGACGTGGCTGTGGGAGCGGTTCCTTCGCGGCCAAGCCGAGGGGGCGTTCGACGCCTTGAACGCCGCGCTCGCCCTGGGCCTGAACGGTCAGGTGGGCGATCTGGTGCAGGTCTACCGCCGGCACGCGCCGACGGTCCAGCCGGTTGCCGGCATGGCCTCGCTGCTGGGCCTGCTGCACGCGCGGGTGCGGTTGGGCCTGTTGAGCGACGGCTACCTGCCCGCCCAGCGGCTGAAGCTGGCGGGGGCGAAGCTGGAGCGGTTCTTCGACGCGGTGGTGTTCACCGAAGAGCTGGGCCGGGCCGCGTGGAAGCCATCGCTGCAGGGCTTCGAACTGGTGGCTTCGCTGCTGGAGTTGCCGCACCGGGCCTGCGCCTACGTGGCCGACAACCCGGCCAAGGACTTCGTGGCCCCCAACCGCCTGGGGTGGCGGACGGTCCAGATCGTGCGGCCGGGGCAAATGCACGCCCACAGGCCGCCGGTGGCCGGCGGGCGGCCGGAGGTGGTGGCAAGGTCGATCGGCGAACTGGCGACGGCGCTGCGGTAGTCGCGAGCATCCAGCCTTATTGCTCGGCTTTCAGGATCAGATCGGCCAGATCGCGGGAGAAGTCTCTGGCCCCGTCATATCGGAGATGGCTGCCATCGTAGGTGGGGTATGCGGCCTGCTTGACGTCCAGCCAGACCCCGCCAGCCTCGACAAACGCCTGGCGGACGCGGGCCTCGTCGAACTTCCCTTCCTTGTTCTCCAACTGGATCATCCCGTCCCAGGTCGGCGGGCGGAAGGCGTAGACCCGGATGCCCTCTTTGCGCCACTGGCGGACCCGGGGCAACAGCATTGCCAGCGACTCGTCATAGGGGGGGATGCGAACCTTGAACCACTCGCCGAAACGGACCACCTCGCGCATCGGGCGGTTGGGCTGAGAGTCGCTCTCCATCCAGCCGTCCTCGTGGAAATCCTTGTAGCTGGACCGCTTGCTCTTGAAGCCCAGGCTGGCTCGGAACGTGCGTAAGGACCGCGGCTGGAAGGGCCGGGCCATGCGGTCGGCGAATCGCTCGATCAGCCCGGCGGTCTGGACCTTGTGCCGCGCCTCGGCCAGGGGGTCGGGGGCGCCGTGCCCCTTGGCCAACGTCAGCGGCGTCATGCCCAGCACCAGCGTCGGCCGCTTGCCGCGAGGGTCGAGCACCCGGCTGGCCTGGTCGAATATGGATTCGCTGAAGGCCGTTCCCGCGAACGCGAAATTGTAGATGCGGACGTCGCCCATTCGCTCGCGCATGGCCTGCGGGCTGACGCCGCACAGCACCCGCGAGTCGCCCAGGAACACCACGTCCGCGCAGGCGTTCCAGGTGCTTCGCAGTTGCTCGAACTCATCCTCCAGCAAACCGCGACGGGAGGGGTCCGGCACGAGGGCGACGGCTCCGATCAGCAGGGCCGCCGTCGCGAACGCCACAACCGACCGCTCCAGCAGGCCGAAACGCTCACTGCCGGCTGCGGCCTGCGCGGCTTCGTCGGCGGGCTCGGGGCCGGCCTGATTCTCGTTCTGCTTGTCCGTATTCGTCAAGGTCATGCGAAGGCTCAGAACTGGAAGTAGATAAAGACGCTGCCGGGCCCGCGGAGATAGACAGCCGCACACAGCAGCAGGCCCACTGCCACCGGGGCCAGCACCCGCCGCCCGATCCGCTCCGGCAGCGGCCCCAGGCGAGACAGCAGGCGGGCCTGGTCCAGGCGGAAGTGGAACCACAATTCCGCCAGGATCATGATCAGCACCACGTTCAAGGCCCCGCCGCTGACGGCCTCTCGGGCCTCGGCCAGGCCCAGGTTGGCGAAGTTGAACATCGAGCCCAGGATGCTGAGGGCCTGGCCCATGGAACGGCTGACGAAGAACACCCAGGATACGACCGTCAGCAGGAAGACCGTCAGGACCGTCAGATGGCGCCCGACCAGCGGCACGCGGGCCAGCCGCTCGGGCCAGCGGGTGAAGCGCTCGACGGTGAGGTAGACCGCGTGACAGGCGCCCCACGCGACGAACGTCCAGTTGGCCCCGTGCCACAGGCCGCTGACGAGCATGGTGATCCACAGGCTGACCATGCTGCGGGCCGCGCCGACCTTCGAGCCGCCCAGCGGGATGTACACGTAGTCGCGGAACCAGGTGCTCAGCGAGATGTGCCACCGCTGCCAGAACTCGCGGAAGCTGGCCGAGATGTACGGGTGGTTGAAGTTGACGGGGAAGTCGTAGCCCATCAGCCGCCCCAACCCGCGGGCGATGTCGCTGTAGCCGCTGAAGTCGCAGTAGATCTGGTACGAGAACAGCAGCATGATCGCCCACCAGTACAGGCTCGACTCGCCCGACTGCGCGCCCTGGATGGCCTCCCGCACGACCGGGGCGATGGTGTCGGCCACCACCATCTTCCGGAAGAAGCCGATGGCGATCAGCTTGGTCGCCTCCCACCGCTCGCCTTCGCTGGTCGGGCGGTCGACCTCCAACTGGGGCAACAGGGTGGCCGCCCGGATGATCGGCCCGGCCACCAACTGCGGGAACAGACTCAGGAAGGCGAAGAAGTGCAGGATGTTGTGGGTGGGCGCCAGCCGGCCGCGGTACACGTCGATGGTGTAGCTCATCGCCTGGAACGTGTAGAAGCTGATGCCCACGGGCAGGATCAGCTCAGCGGCCGGCAACGAACCCTGGATGCCCAGGCAGCTTAGCAGCCAATTGACGTTGAACAGGGCGAAGTCCAGGTACTTGAAGACCGCCAACGTGCCCACGTTGACCGCCAGCGAGCCGACCAGCAGGAGCTTGCGGCGGACGGGCCATCGCTCCATGCCCAGCGCGGCGTAGTAGTCCACCGCCCCGTTGAGGATGATCAGGCTCAGGAATCGCCAGTCCCACCAGCCGTAGAAGAACAGCGACATGGCCGTCAGGTACGCCCACCGCGTGCCGCGTCGGTGGCGCATGAACGGCCAGGCCGCGAAGAACAGCACGGCGAACAGGACGAAGATCATCGAGTTAAACAGCATCCGGTATTCCTGAAAGTCAGAAAGGTACGGGCTGGCTGTCGCTTTTTCAAGCCGGGAGAACGCGCTCGAGGCTCACGTGTCCCGAAAGGGCGCGTTTTGCTTGCCCCCCGCGCTTTCCAATCGCTACACTGAACGGCCTACTTCCCACGCCGGGCCGGTACCCCGGGGGCAAGGAGACTCCATGAGGCATTCAGCGGTTTGGGCGGCGCTGGCGGGCCTGGCCGGCTTGCTGGGCGGTTGTTCGCAGCAGATCGACTTCCAGGGCATCATCGCCACTGCCAAGGGCAAGGTCTACCCGTCTCTGGTCTTCGTCAAACCCATCCGGGAGATGTTCCAGAGCGGCGAGCGCACGCGGGCCGAGGTGTTCGGTTCGGGTGTGATCATCTCGAGCGACGGCTACGTGGTCACCAACAACCACGTCGCCGAGAAGGCCATCGAGATCAACTGTGTGCTGGGCGACCGCGAACAAGTTCCCGCGACGGTGGTGGGGCTGGACCCGGAGACGGACCTGGCCTTGCTGAAACTCCGCCTTCCGGAGGGTCACCCGCCCCTGCCCGTGGCGAGCTTCGGCGACAGCGACAAGGTCCAGCCCGGTCAGTTCGTGATGGCCCTGGGCTCGCCCTTCGGCTTCACCCGGTCCATCTCGCTGGGCATCATCTCCAACACCCAGCGCTACCTCGGTTTCGAAACCAGCCACCAGTACAACCTCTGGCTGCAGACCGACGCCGCCATCAACCCCGGCAACTCCGGCGGACCGCTGGTGGACACCCGCGGACAGATCATCGGCATCAACACGCTGGGCACCTGGGCCGACGGCATCGGCTTCGCCATTCCCTCCAACGTGGTCGAGGACGTGGTGGCCCGCCTGATCGAACAGGCGGGCAAGACCAGCGAGGACCGCTGGCCGGTCAAGGTCGCCCGGGCCCACGTGGGCCTCCAACTCCAGGCCCTGCGGGACTTCAACACCAACACCTTCACCGACGCCCAGCGCGGCGTGCTCGTCCAGAGCGTCGACCAGGACTCGCCCGCCGACCAGGCCGGTATCCGCGGGGGCGACATCCTGCTGGCCGTCGGCGCCCTGCCGCTGGACGGGCTGTACGTCGAGGACCTGCCCCGCATCCGGCTGATCCTGGCCGACCTGCCCACCGACCGCCCATGCCGGTTCCTGGTGGCCCGGGGCAAAGGCCCGGCCACCCAACCCTCCCAGCCGGCAAGGCTTGCGGACGGCTCGGCCCCGCGGCCCGGCGACGTCGGCGGGCGAGCGATTCAGGAACTGACCCTGGTGCCCGTGGCCCGCGGCAAGTTCGAGGGCGAAGACCTGGACTGCCGCCGCTGGAACATGACCCTCAAGGAAATCACCAAGTTCTCCAACCCCGAACTGTACTTCCTCCAGCCGGGCGGCGGCGTGTTCATCCAGGGCGTCCGCGAAGAGGGCAACGCCGCCGACGCGGGGCTGGCCCCCGGCGACATCATCCTCAAGATCGGCCCGCACCCGGTCAAGACCATCGCCGACGCGAAGAAGGCCTACGAAGCCCTCACCGGCGACAAGGCCCGGACCGACAAACGGGTTCTGGTGACCATCAAGCGCGGAGCCTTCCAGCATTGGAAGACGCTGAGCTGGCACAAAGACTATCTCCAGGAAGACTGACACCTATGAGGCACTTGCTCATTGCGATCGTGTTCGCCGCGTTAACGTGGAACGCCCCGGCAGCCCGCACCGCCGACGTAGCGACCCCTGCGGCGGCGTCCAGGGCCGCGACCAGGCCCGCCCCCGCGTCTCGGGCCGCCCCTCAAACGGACGAGGACGACGAGCGGGCCGTGCAGGAACTCCTGCGGGCGGGGCGGACCAGCTTCGCTGTCGCCCAGGTGTGGTACAAGAAGGACATGTCCGACGCCTCCGACCCGCACGAGAGGGACTGGCGGGTGCGGCGGATCTACGACGAGTACATCGCACGTCGCTGTCCGGAGGAGTTTCCCGCCCTGGTCCTGGACGACCGGGGCCGCGTGCTCATGATCGACGACGGCACGGAAAAACGGTTCATCGACCGCGTGGTGGTGCGCGATGCGACCGGGAAGACCTGGCCCGCCGTGCGGGACCGCATGTTGCTGCGGGCGCCCGGGATCATCCTGAAGCTCCCGGACGCGGCCGCGCGGGTCCTGCGACCGCCCGCATTTGTGCCGTTCAAGTCCGAGGGGGTCCGGACGCGCCTGCTCCAGGCTTACCTCTACCCCAGCGACGATCAGTGGCATCTCCGCGTCGTGCCGCTGGGGGCGGCGGTGCGGTTCGCCGCCAAGGGCGACGACAACCTCTATTTCGGTTATCGAGGCGGGGGGGCGGGCGCCCGCGTCGATCTCGGCATGGGTCATCGCTTGCCCGCCGTCCTCGCCGACGCCACAGGCCGGCCCGTAGGCTGCGCGCTGACGACCTTCCTGGACCTCGACCAGGCCCAGTGCGCCTGGCGATACGAGGACATTCGCAAGGGCGAGTCCATTTCCTTCTCCGAGTTGGACAAGTTAGAGGCCGGCGTGTCGCAACGCCTGACCGCGTCGGCCCACGAGGTCATCCTGACGCTGCGGCAGAGTTCGACGGCCGTGCCGGCCGAACCGTCCGCCGCCAACCCGTACCTGCGGAGCGCGGGCACGGCGGCCGGGCAGGAGATCAAGCTGTACGGCGTGGCACTGGGCGAGCGTGATCTGCTGGTCCCCCAGGTTCTGGACCGCAAGGTGGCGGCCCAGGTGGACCGCATCAGCGTCGAGCTGGCGGGCCAGCGCCGGACGCTGCGGTTCGTGGGGGCCTACAAGCAGTTCGGGGCCTTCCTGGTCCGCCTGGAGAAGGGCGCGTTCCCCTCGCACGTCGAGTTGGCCCCCAAGGGGCAAGACCTGCCGCAGATGCAGCCGTTCTGGACGGCCGTCCTCGGCAAGCGATTCGGTCAGACGCACGTGCGACTGATGACCAACCGGCTGATCGGCAAGAGCCGCGGCTACGGCGGGGCCTTCCACGACGAGCCGGCCTCCAACATATCCGGGTCCGCCCTGCTGGTGGACTTCCAGGGCCGGCTGGCCGGGCTGAACCTCTCCGAACGGATCGAGAACGAGGAAGAGCGACAGCTCCAGATGGCCAACCGCTACCTGCGCCCGGCGGAGTTTCGGGTCTTTCACGTGTCGGAGGTTCGCGACGCTCTGACCGCGCCGGCCAGGCACCTCGACGACAAGATCCAGGTGATGGCCCGCAGCCAGTCCAAGCGCCGCGCGTGGTTCGGGGTGGAGTACGTCCCGATCACGCCCGACGTGGCCGAACAGCTCAAGGTCGAGCAGGCGACCAAGGACGGCAAACTGGGGTTCCTGGTCAATGCCGTCTACGACGCCAGCCCGGCCGGCCGGCTCGGCGTGGGGGTGGGCGACATCCTGCTGCGGTTGCAGGTCGAGGGGATGGCCTACCCGATCGACCTGGCGCCGATGCGCGGGTACGGGGAGGAAGACTTCGGCGGGCGGTGGGGCGTCGGCATGGGCATGGAGGGCGAGGAGGGCGAGGGCTTCCTCATGCCCACCTGGAAGACGCGCGAGAACTTCCTGACGCGGGCGCTGGACGCCGCGGGCGTGGGGCGAAAGGTCACCATCACCCTCTGCCGCGCCGAGACCAACCAGGTCCGCACTGTCGAATACGCCATCGAGAAAGCCCCGCCGGACCTGGAGTCCGCGGCGAGGTGGAAGAACCTCAAGCTCGGGCTGACCGTCAAGGACATGACCTACGAGGTCCGCTACGCGCTGAACCTGCCCCGCGACGCGCCGGGCGTGGTGCTGGCCAAGGTCGAACAGGGCTCGCCCACGCTGGTGGCCAAGGTCTTCCCCTTCGAGATCATCACCCGCCTGGACGACAAGCCGCTGACCTCGGCACGCCAGATGCGCGACCGGATCGCCCAGGCCCGCAAGGACGGGCGAGACACCGTCCGCTTGACCGTGCTGCGACTGGGCAGGACACGATTTGCTGACCTGACCATCGAGGAGTACGACCCAGCCGACGACGAAGGCCTGGACGAAGAGTGACAGCCGGACCAGGCTGTCGCGCCCCCGACGCGGCGGCTCGCGACATTTGCCGCGCAAGCATCGAACGCCGCGTTGTGTTACAATGACGAACCGGCGTGGCCAGGCCGCGTCTAAGCCGGGAGGGGCGGAAAGGATCTGTGCGATGCGACTCAACATGCTGGCGGCGTTCGTAACTCTCTGCGTGGCCTGTGTCGACGGCCTGTCCGCGGCGCCGACGACTGCCCCGGCCGGCAAGGCACCGACCACGCAACCCGCCTCGACTCGGCCCACGACTGCGCCCGCCCCGGCGGGCGACCCGTTCACTGAAGCCCTGACCCGGCGGGTGCAGGTCATCGTCAAGGACCTGGGCCACCAGCAGTCCGCCCGGCGCGAGGCCGCCCAGAAGGCCCTGCTCGCAATGGGCGAGGAAGTCTTCAACCAACTGGTCGAGCACATCCACCTGGACGATCCCGAGCAGGTGGCCCGCGTCGCCGAGGTGTTCGCCGGCCTGGGCACCGCCGCCCGGCAGGCTGAGTTGCTGGTCCGCTTCAGCCCCGCCCAGCGTCGCTACATGCTGGACCTGGCCAGGCGGTTCCCGAAGCCCTTCAACCAATTGCTCAGCCGCGACGACCGCGTGGCGGCGTCAGCGGTCTCCGTCCTGGGCCAGCAGAACCACCCCGGCGCCGAACTGGTCCTCGCCTGGGCCTGCCGCCAGGTGGACTGGGAGATTCGCCAGGCCGCCCTGGACACCATCGTCCGTTCGCGCCGCAACAATACCGCCATTCGCGATCTGCTGGTCGAGCGGATGAACGCCATGGACGCAGCCTTGCTCGGGCCGAACTACTACCACGGGCAGGACGGGCCCGACGTCCGCCAGGTCATCGACCGCAACGAGTACCGCACCGTCCTGCAGGCGCTGGTGGCGGCGAAGGACCCGCGAGTGCTGTCGCGCCTGCTCCAGCCGCTGATCAGTTCCGGCCAGCCGTACCACGGGCAACCGAACGAGGCCCTGGACATGATCCTGGAACTCAAGGACAAGCGAACGGTGGTGACGCTGATGGACGAGGTCGACAACAAGACCCAGGTCACCAACATCGGATTCGGAGACGGCAAGCAGGTGAAGGTCCTGCGCGGGGACGTGGCCATGGCGATCATCCTCACCCAGACCGGGCAGGACCTGGCCGCGTACGGGTTCCACCGGCCCCCTAACTGGACGCCCCAGTTGACGCAAATGGGGTTCGTCAGCGACCAGAAGCGACAGGAGGCGCAGCGCAAGCTGGCCGACTGGTTCCAGAAACACCAGAAGGAGTACGAAGGCGTGGAGAAGGTGCCCCTCGGCGGCGACGACATCCCCCGCGCAGGCGCGATGCCCACGCTGCCGGCGTTCCTCAAGAAGCTGGGAGGCTGACCATGACGGCCAATCCACACCAGGACCTGCTGCGAAAGCTCCCCTCGGTCAGCCAGTTGCTGGAACGGGCCCAGGCTGAGCAGTGGCTGGACTCCGCGCCCCGGCCGCTGGTGACCAACTGCCTCCGCGACGCCCTGGACGACCTGCGCAAGCAGATCCTCGCCGACACCGTCGGGCGATGCGGCGGGATGCACGTCACGAGCGAGTACGTGCTCCTGCGGGCCCGCGAACTGCTCCAGCAACGCAGCGAGTTCCACGTGCGAAGGGCGATCAACGCCACCGGCATCATCCTCCACACGGGGCTCGGGAGGGCGGTCTGGCCCGAGTGCGTGGTCGACTCGATGATCGACGAACTCAAGGGCTACGTCACGCTCGCCATCGACCGCGAGAGCGGCCTGAGAAGCGACCGCGACCATCGCCTGGAGTACATCCTCACCGAGCTGACCGGCGCGGAGGCCGCCACGCTGGCCAACAACAACGCCGCCGCCACGCTGCTGGTCCTGGCTGCCCTGTGCGCGGGCAAGGAAGTCATCGTCAGCCGCGGGCAGCTCATCGAGATCGGCGGGGCCTTCCGCCTGCCCGACGTGATGGTCCAGTCCGGCTGCAAGATGGTCGAGGTCGGCACGACCAACCGCACGCACCTCCGCGACTACGCCGCCGCGATCACCGAGAACACCGCCGCCATCCTCCGCGTCCACCCCAGCAACTACCGTATCCTCGGCTTCGCGTCTCAGCCGGAGCTGGGCGAGCTGGTCGAGCTGGCCCACTCGAAGGGCCTGGTCCTGATCGACGATCTCGGGGCCGGTGCGCTGGTGGACCTGGCGCAGTTCGGCCTGCCCCGCGAGCCCTTGATGAGCGACTCGGTGGCCGCCGGGGCGGACATCGTCCTGGCCAGCGGCGACAAGCTCATGGGCGCCAGCCAGGCCGGCGTGATCGTCGGGCGAAAGCCCCTCATCCAGCGCTGCCGCAAGCATCCGCTGGCCCGCGCCTTCCGCGTGGACAAGACCTGCCTGATGGCCCTGGAACGCACGCTCCACCTCTTCCGCGACGTGGAGCTGCTCAAGAAACACCACCCCACGTACATCATGCTCGGCTGGACCGTCGAGCAACTCCAGGCCCGCGCCGACCGACTGGCCGCCGCCATCCGCGCCGCCGCCCCCAACGTGCAGGTGGACGTGGTCCAAGGCCCCGCCTACCTCGGCAGCGGCAGCCTGCCCATGGAAGCGTTACCCAGCCGCCAGGTCCGCCTGACCGCCCCCAACCTGAAGACCGCCGACCTCGCCCGCCGACTCCGCCTCGACGATGCCTGCGTCTTCGGCCGAATCGAGTCCGACGCCCTCCTGCTCGACGTGCGAACGATGACCGACATGCAGGTGGAGCCCGTCGCGGCGGCGGTGGGGCGGGTGGTACCTGCGTGACTTCCGGTGACGGCGGAAGAGACTACCGTTCCTTTGCGTCCGACGGGGGAGAATCCGCGAAGCTCTTGGGCGTGCCCCAGATCTGCTGGAGCTTCTTCCACAGGACCGGGTCGCGTTGTTGGAGGGCTTCCCTTTCGTCCTTCTTGCCGTGGTAGCGCGTGGAGACGCCGGCGAAGAACTCCTTGTGGTTGGCGCGGACGACCCAGTCGGTCTTGGGCCAGTCCTTGTTTTCCTGGGCCCGCTTGTGGGCAGCCAGGATGTCCGGGTCGTCGAAGCTCAGCACCTGGTCGTGGTAGGCGTGGGCCAGCTCGTGCAGGAGGGTGGTGGCCCTCGACCGGCGCCCGCCCGCGGGGACCAGGGCCGAGGCGCGGCTGTACTCGACGCACTTGTGCTTGCCCGGGTGGAAGTCCATCTTCACCAGCCAGTCCAGCCCGGGGTGGTAGTGGAAGACCGGCGTTCGCCCGTGCGGGCCGTTGGTGGAGTCGCGGTCCAGCCAGATGCCGACCTTCAGCAGCCGCTTCAGCGGCTCGTCGGCCAGCCACCGCTTCACGACCACCATGTCCTCCCGCAACTGCTTGATCGCGGCGGCGCCCGTCTCGGCCTCCTCGCCCCCCGGCAGCAACGAGTTGTGAATGTGGACCGTCCAGCCTTCCATGTTCTTGATCGTGTAGCGGCTGGAAGGCTCGTAGGGCGTCTTCGTCTCGGCCGGTTGGGTTGTCGGTGCGGCGGCCGAAGCCGCCAGCAGGGACAGGAATATTTTCAGTGCAGTAATCATACAGCTCTTGTAACGTGCACGGACGCGGCGTCATTGCCACAAGAGCGATCTGCAGCGTCGCGTCCGGATGTAACCTGACCACGCCGGTACGACAAGTCACGTCGCCTGGCCGAATCTCCGCACGGGAATTTTGAAAGCCGTGCTTCCCATGTCGTCGCGGCGGGGACATACTTAAACGCGGCTCCCGGAACAGGACCAGCCGATAGGAGACATGCGGTGAGAACGTTGGACGTGACAAACGCGTGCCGTGTCGCAGCCCTGCTTGCCTTGGCCTGCGTGCTGGCGGGCCCGAACCTGCTGGCCGACGAGATCGCCGGAGAGATCCTTACACCACCGCCCAAGCCCCAGCCGCGAATCAACGGCGCCAAGGCGTTCGGCGTCCGGCCCGGCCATCCCGTGTTGTACACGATCGCCGCCACCGGCAAGCGCCCGATGACCTTCTCCGTGGCGAACCTTCCCGAGGGTCTGCACGTGGACGCCCGGACGGGCCGCATCAGCGGCACGCTGACCAGGCGAGGCACCTACCGCATGACGCTGCGGGCGGAGAACGCCCTGGGCAAGGCCCAGCGTGAGCTGCGCCTCGTGGTCGGCGGCGACGTGCTGCTGACGCCCCTTCTGGGCTGCAACACGTTCGGCGGGTGGGGCTCCCGCGTGACCGACGCCAACCTCCGGGCCGCCGCCAAGGCCATGGTCGACAAAGACCTCATCAACCACGGCTGGCAGTACATCAACATCGACGACGGCTGGCAGGGCTGTCGCGGCGGGCCGTTCAACGCGATCATGCCGAACGAGAAGTTCCCCGACATGAAGGCCCTGTGCGACTACATCCACGGCCTGGGGCTCAAGGCCGGCATCTACTCCACCCCGTGGATGACCAGCTACGCGGGGTTCATCGGCGGTTCCAGCGACGATCCGAAGGGCGCGTGGACCAAGCCCGCCAAGCCGCAGGACGGCTGGCGCTGCGGCAAGCACTTCTTCGAGGCCAACGACGCCCGGCAGTGGGCGGCCTGGGGGTTCGACTACGCCAAGTACGACTGGAGCGTCAACAGCGTCGAGCTGACCAAGCGGATGACCGATGCCCTGGCCGCCTGCGACCGGGACATCGTGATTGAACTGTCGAACTCGGTGCCCCTGACCGGTGCCGCCGAGTACACGGCCCTGGCGGACCTGTCGCGGACGACCGGCGACCTGGTGGACTTCTGGAATCGCGACGCGATGGACAATCCGGCCATGCGTCGCTGGGCCGTCGGCATCCGCGAGGTGTGGCTGAAGCACGACGCATGGGCGCCGTTCCAGCGCCCCGGCCATTGGAACCACGCCTGCAACCTTCGCATCGGCCTGCTGGGGGGCTGGCGCGACCGCCCCCTGACGCCCTCTCACCTCAAGCCGAACGAGCAGTACACCCACATCAGTCTGTGGTGCCTCTGGGGGTCGCCGATGATCATCGGAACGCCCATCGAGCGGCTGGACCCGTTCACCTTGTCGCTGCTGTCCAACGACGACGTGCTGGAAGTCCAGCAGGACCCGCTGGGCGAGCAGGGGCGGCGCATGCCGCTGCCCGTCGGCGAGGCCGCGGTCAAACGGATGGAAGACGGGACCAGGGCGGTCGGCCTGTTCAACGTCGACGAGGAGCCGAAACAGGTCACCATCCAGTGGGCCGACCTCAAGCTGAACGCTCCGCAAAGGGTCCGCGACCTGTGGCGGCAGAAAGACCTCGGCGTCCACGCCAAGGGTTTCACGGCCACGGTCCAGCCGCACGGGGTCGTCATGGTCCGCATCGTCCCGGCCGCCGCCGCGCCGTAGCGTGGATGGCCGCGTCGCAAGCGGAATGAACCGGGCCAGGAGTCTCCCTTGCCTGAGGTCTAGTCAGTATCCGGGCTCTAGTCCGCCGGATCATCCTCCTTGCTTCCCCTGGCCCCCTCACTCGCACGTGCATCCGCACTCTGGCTTGGCCCCACGGCGACAAGCCCATACCCCCGCCCATGCTATGCTACGGTCTGACGGGGCCAGCACCCACCTGCTTGCTCTCCGTTGGCGGCTAGTCGCCGTCGAAGACTTCTTTGAGCATTGACATGGCGAGCGGATGGAGGCGTTCTTCGATTTCGCGGCGTTCACGTCTTCCTCGGACGACACTATACAGGGTCAACGACAAGAACGCGGCAATCGCCACTCCGGCTAGTATCTGAAGGAGTGTTGAGTCGGACAAGAACCCGAAGAGCCCGAATAGCGGGAACAATGCATAGCTGTTGCTGCGAGAAACCTCTGACCCCTCGTCTGTGTCCGACCGTCCAACCGGCTTGTGGGGATGCACTATGGTTTTGCGCCCATCGATCCATCGATACCGCCCAAGGATATCTGGGAGATCCTGATCGTCAAGCAGAACGGGCACGACCTTCTTCCCCATCTTGATGGCAAGTGTGTATTCCCTGGCAACCTCTCTGGAATCGGCGGCATGAAAACACCAGAAGACGAAGACTTTTGTTGCCGTCTCTATGGCGTCGTCGATGACGACCTGCCATTTGTCTCCAGGCTCAATCGAGAAACGGTCCAAGAAATAGGGCCTATCCGCTGCGGTAAGGAGGTCAGCAAGCATCTGCACGATGTCTGAATCATGGTGACTGTAAGATAGAAACACGCGCCTGGCTGAGCCGTATCTTCCCACAATCTCACGCCTTTGTCAGAGACCCTGTTCCATTTCAGCGAACAAACGGAAGTCATCGTAACACGTCGCCAAGAGTCAGTCCATCCTCCACTCCGCGCGACCAGGTTCGTCTATTCCGCCCCTTCGCTTGTCGACCGTTAGGGGTTCCAGGCCAGACGACTTGACCTGGGGGAGACGGCGCATTCTGATTCATCTCGCTTCTCCTGGACGCACTGGGCCATCTGTGTATTGGCCCGCACCGTTGTGAAGTTGGGGGTATCATTGCTTCCCTCGGTTCTCCATGGACTCGACTGTAAGTTCTGGTATCATCCCACAGGACGCAATCTGCAACCATCTGCAACAGCGACAACGAACCATGAATCGCCGCAACATCATGTTGGGCACGGCCGGGCACGTGGACCACGGCAAGACGGCGCTGGTGAAGATCCTCACCGGCTGCGACACCGACCGCCTGCCCGAGGAAAAGAAGCGCGGGCTGACCATCGAAGCCGGCTACGCGCCCTGCCGCATGCGCGACGAACGGATCGTGGGCATCGTCGACGTGCCCGGACACGTGGCGTTCATCCGGAACATGGTGGCCGGGGCGCACGGCATCGACGTGGTGATCCTGGTGGTGGCCGCCGACGACTCGGTCATGCCCCAGACCCGCGAGCACCTGGACATCCTGACGCTCATGGGCGTGCGGCGAGGGGTCATCGCCATGACCAAGATCGACCTGGTCGACGCCGAGATGCGCGAGCTGGCCGCCCAGGACATCCGCCGGTTCGTCCAGGGGACCTTCCTGGCCGACGCCCCCCTGTGCGGCGTCTCCAGCATTACTGGCGAGGGCTACGACGCGTTCCTGGGCGAACTCAACCGCGTGGCCGACTCGTGCGACGATCGGACGACGACCGGGTCGTTTCGCCTGTGGGTCGAGAAGTCGTTTCCCATCCGCGGATTCGGCACGGTGGTCTCCGGCATCCCGTCCGGCGGCGAGGTTCGCGTGGGCGACCGGCTGCATGTGCTGCCCGGCCGTCAGGCCGGGCGGGTCCGCAACCTGGAAGTCTACGGCGAGCAGGCCGATCTTGCCCGCGCCGGCGAGTGCACCGCCATGAACCTCGTCGATGTCGACAGCGACCTGCTGCACCGGGGCAAGCTGCTGTCGGGCGGCGGCGACATCCCCTGCGCCGCGATGTTCGAGGCCGACCTGACGCTCCTGCCTCATCTGCCCCACGAACTGAAGGACTACGCCGAAGTTCATCTGCACATGGGGACGGCCGAGACGATGGCGAAAGTGGCGATGCTGGAGGGCCGGCCCCTCGGGCCGGGCGGGCGGCAGGTGGTGCAATTCCGCCTGAACGAGCCTTTGCCCGCCCCGGCGGGCGAGCGGTTCGTGATCCGCGCCGCCATGGGCGACTGGGCCGGCGGGACGGTGACCACGCTGGGCGGCGGACGGGTGCTGGGGGCGAGCGACCAGCGACTCAAGCGCGGGCGCGAGTGGACGATCGCCATGCTCACGCGCCGCCGGGAGTGCCTGGACCGTCCAGCCGACTGGACGGCCCTGATGCTGGCCGAGGCGGCGGGTGCGATCAGCCAGGCGGAACTGGCCCGGCGGGCGCAGCTTGCGCTACGCCAGGTCGAACCTTTGGTGAGCGAGTTGCTTCGGCTGGGCGTGGCGCTGGACGTGCCCGCCCCGGCGGGGGGCGAGTTGCTGGTGCATCGCGACGTGGTGGCCTCCGCCCGGGAGGCGATCGAGCAGGTCCTGGAGGGGTTCTACCAGGCCAACCCCTCCCGCGTCGGCATGGAACAGGCGGAACTGGCCGCCCAGGTGGAGTGTCCGCGGGACGTGTTCGAGTTCACCGTCGAGCGCTTGATCGCGGCCGGCACGGCCGAGCGCCAGGGCACGGTGGTGGCGTTGGTGGGACGCGGGGCGAAGCTCTCGAGCGAGGACGCCCGCCTGTGCAGGCAGATCGAGGAGACGCTGGAGCGGGCTCACCTCGAGCCGCCGTTGCCGGCGGACCTGGCCGGGCAACTCGGCCTGGGCGAGGCGAAGCTGCTGGAACTGTGCCGCATCCTCATCGACCAGGGACGCGTGCTCCGCCTGGACGCCAAGGTCATCATGCACGCCAAGGCCGTCGCCGCCGCCCGCGAGGTGGTCATCGCGCTGTTCCGCAAGGCCGGCGCCTTCACGACGGTCGAGTTCCGTGACGCCATCGCCATCAGTCGCAAGTACGCCGTGCCGCTGCTGGACTATTTCGACACGGCCCGCGTGACGGTGCGCAACGGGAACCGCCGCACGCCCGGCGTACTGATACGGGACCTGCTGAAGGGTTCCTGAGGGCCCTTGGAACACTTCCCGTGGAGCCGCGTCCAACGATATGCGACCCTGGTATCGCAATAGACAGTGACGCTCGGTCCGCTCAGCGGTATGATACGGGGCAACCGGGAAGGAGACCCAACATGCGATCGTCTGCGGTGATTCTGGCGGCGGCTGTGTTGGCGGCGGCATCTGCGACGTGGGCCGGGGTGGGAGACCTGACGTACCTCGAGGCCGTGCCCGAGGATGCCCGTGCCCTGGAGACCGCGACGTTTAATGCGACCGCCCAGCGTCTCAGCACGGCGGAGGCGGGCAGCGGGACGACCAGCCCCAAGGCCGTCGTGGGCCACTTCATGCTGGGCGGGCGAAGTATGGCGGCTGCGATCGACGCCAAGACTGCCGACGCCAAGACCCCGGACGTGGTGCGATTCGACCTGAGCGGCGAGGGCAAGTTCACCGACCAGAACACGTTTCCGGTTCGTCGTCGCGACTCCACTCCGAAAGAAATGACGTTGCTGGAGTTCGGCCCGGCGGTGCTGAAGGTCCGCGAGGGGGACCGCGACATTCTGCTGGTGATCAACGGCTCGTACTACCGCCAGCAGAACAACCGGTATCTGTTCATGCAGGTGCAACTGGCCGCACAGGGCCAGTGCCGCTTCGGCCAGAAGGTCTTCGCGGTTCGCGTGTTGGAGGGCAGCGGCAACCTGCGTCTGGGCGATCAGGCCAAGGTGGACAGGCGAATACGGCGTCTGCCTACGGGCGATCGCGTCTTGATCGCCTCGGCCGACGGATCGTTCAAGGAGCCGCGGTCGGCCCTGCTGGGCCAACTTGTGCGCGTGGACGACGCCTGGTACCGCGTGAGCATGGACGCGGATGCGATGAAGGTGCAGGCCGATCCCGTCGGGGTCAAAGGCGGCAAGGTCCGCCTGGCCCATCCGCAGTGGGCGGCCACGTTCGTCGGCCAGACGGGCTGTCTCAGTCTCCAGGGCGGGGCAGAGCCGATCGAAGTGCCGGCCGACGAGTACGTCATCGTGGACTATCGCGAGACGGCCGCATCGGAGGGCGAGGGCGGCGCCGGAACGTTGGTGCGGGGCGGGCAGCGAGAACTCTACACGGGGAAGGCGAAAAGGTTTACCGTGCCTGCCGGGCAGACGGTGGACGTGGCGGTCGGTTCACCCCTGAAGGCCGAGGTGATGGCAAGCGTGAAAGAGCGAGCCGTGACGTTTTCGCTGGCGGTCAGCGATGCTTCGGGCACGGCCGTGGACTACGCGATGAACGCCAAGGGCAAGCGCTTGCCGGAGCCCACCCTGCTCGTGGAGGACGCCAACGGCAAGGAAGTCTACCGCTGCACGTTGGAGTACGGGTGAGGCGGGTCCTGCTCGCACTCATGGAGAGTGCCCGAAGGCATCAAGGGAAAGCTTACCGCCAAGCTCGTGGGAAAGGCCGACCCGTTCCAGATGGAGTCGGTCAAGGCCGAGTTCACGATCGAGTAGCGGCGGCGCCGAAGCGGCCGGCGCCGCCGACGCCGCGGGCACCGGCCCCCGGCGGACCAGACCAGCCGCAGAGGTGTGACAGCCGTGAAAGTTGATCTGGCCAAGCGTCGTCGCGTCATGCAGCGGTCGATGAAGCTGGGGCACTGCGTGTGCGATCCGCGCCGCCCGTGTCCGTGCGACGTGTTCACCAACCAGGGCATCTGCCCCTGCGCGGGCGAGAGGCCCGACCCGATCGATCTCTCCCAGGTTCGCTTGACCCAGATGGTCCACAATGCCGGCTGCGCGTCGAAGATCGCGCCAGCTGACCTGGAAGCGGTGCTCGCGCGACTGCCGAAGGTGGACGACCCGGCCGTGCTGTCGGGCGTCGCCGCGGGCGATGACGCGGGCATCTACCAGCTCAGCGAGGACGTCACGCTGGTCCAGACGGTGGACGTGTTCACGCCCTGCGTGGACGACCCGTACACCTTCGGGCGAATCTGCGCAGCCAACTGCCTCAGCGACATCTACGCCATGGGGGCCGTGCCGCGAACGGCGCTGTCGATCCTGGGTTTCCCCTCCGAGACGCACGACGGGCGGATCATGTACCACATGCTCAAGGGCGCGATGGACGTGATGGCCGAGGCGAAGGTCGCGCTGATCGGCGGGCACAGCATCAAGGACGAGGAGATCAAGCTCGGCTTCGCCATTACCGGGACGATCGAACGGGGGCGCGCGGTGGAGCACGGGACGGCCCGCCCGGGCGACGTGCTGGTCCTGACCAAGCCGCTGGGCGTGGGGGTGCTGAACTTCGCCCGACAGGTGGGCAAGAACGGGGCGGACTTCGCGGCCGCGGAGCAGTCGATGGCGACGCTGAACGCCGCCGCCGCCGAGGCGATGGCCGAGGTGGGGGTGTCGGCCTGCACCGACGTGACGGGCTTCGGGCTCTTTGGTCACCTGGTCAGCATGGTGCGGCACTCGGGCATGACGGCGCGGGTGTACGCGGATTCGCTGCCCGCGTTCGGCGGGGCGGTGGAACTGCTGCGCGAGGGGGTCGTGCCCGGGGCGGTGGAGCGAAACCGGGAGTACGTGGGAGAGGACCTGGCGGTGGCCGAGGGCGTCGACGCCGCCCTGGCGGACCTGGGCTTCGACGCCCAGACGTCCGGCGGGCTGCTGATCTGCGTGCCGCGGGAGCGCCACGGGCGGCTGATGGCCGCCCTGGCCCAGCGGGGCGTGCGCGGGCGCACGGTCGGCGAGATCGTCGAGCCCTCGACCGGTCGGATCGAGCTGTGCAACGCCGGGGAGGCCCGGCCCGCGACGGAGACACGCGAAGCGTCCGAGGCGGCGCCCGGTCGGTCGGCCGGGGCTGAAGCGCCCGCTGCACCCGCGGACGGGGATGTCGAGTGCGAGTGCATGAGACGGATTCCACCATCGCTCCAGTCGCCGCCTGTGCAGGCGGAACTTCGCGTGGCGGATGCCGGCGCGTCGCCTTGTTGCGGCCCGAGCGCGGCGGCCGAGCCGTGTTGTCCCCAGCAGGGCGCGGCGGCCACTCCAGTCGCGGCGGCGGCTCCGGGCGAATCGACCGCCGCCCTGTCCTCGCAGGCCTTCGGCCAGATGATGCGCGTGACGGGCAAGGGCGGGGCGATCGACGAGCGGGGCAAGTTCCTCATCAACTTCGCGCTGGCGGTCATGAGCCGCTGCGCCCCGTGCGTGGCGGCCTTTGTCGAGAAGGCCCGCACCCAGAACGTGCCCCGCGAGCAATTGGACGAGGCGGCTTGGTGCGCCATCGCCATGGGCGGCGCCCCGGTGCGGATGTTCTACCAGGACGCCATGGAGAACATCGGACGGGGCAGGGGCTGCTGCACGTAGCGCCAAGGCCCGCATGCCGGCAGGCAGGCCCGCGGAAGGCTCTCCGTGGGCTTGGGGGCGCGTGTCCGGGAAGCAAATGCTATGGCCGGATTTCCACCGTGCTCCACTTCTCGTAGAGCAGGCTGAAGACCATGTCGATGTCGGCGTCCGCCATGCGGATGCAGCCAAGCGATTCGCTGCGTCCGATGGTCTCGGGTTCGTTGGTGCCGTGGATCCCATAGCCGTCGAGCGCGCGGGTGTTATCGTCGATGCCTTCGAGGCTGATCCAGTACCCAGCCGTTCCCAGCGGGTAACCGGGCTCGCCCCAGAGGATGGTCTTCTGGATGGGGCTGTTTGGCGGGGGGTTCCAGGGGGCTCGTCGCAGCTTCTTGCCCAGGGCTACGCGAAAGAGGCCCACGGGCGTGCCGTCGTCCTTGCCCAGCCCGACGCGAAATCGCTTGGCGAAGACCTTGGGCTTGTCGTCCCGCTGGAGATAGACGTCCATGAGGTAGCGGTTCTTGTGGACGATGGCGTGAAAGGGCCCGTTGATCATCTTCAGCGTCTGGTTGGCTCGGATGCGGGAGGCGTCCATGACGCTGTTGACCTTGAGGATCAGCGGCGGGGGCACGTGCAGGGCCAGCTTGGTCTCCACGCGGTTGAGCACGTCACCGGGCAGGACGGTGTAGCGGAAGCAGTAGGGATCGTTGTCGTAGCAGGCGGTGGAGAAGATGGTCTTCTCGGCCACCTCGTCCAGGGCCTTGAGCGCCTGCTGTTCCTGGGCGGGGCTCAGGCGGTACGACAGCAGGGCGGCTGACAGCTTCTCGCGGGCCTCGATCTTGCGGTCCTGCTTGAACAGGTCGAGCCCGTCCCGCAGGTCGCTTGCGGCGGACGCTGCGGACGCGCCACTCCCGGCCGGAGCGGTGGTGGGCCGCGAGGCAGCCGGATCCCCCTTGGCGGCGGCCTGCGACGCCGGCTGGGTCGCGCCGCCCTTGGCGTACTTGGTCGACAGGTCCACCACCCGCTGGGCGGGCGGCGCGTCGCCGGGCTTCTCGGCGGTCGGCCAGAACTTCCAGGCCGCCACGGCCGCGACGGCCAGGATCAGGCTGAACAGGATCGGACTGGTTTTTCGGCTCATCGGGAATCTCCAACTCGTGCATCCCTGCCCGCACGCCGCTGGGTGTCGGCGCGTCCGGTGGGGTCGCGGCCTTCCTGCCGCGACAGACTGTCTTTTTACCAGATCGAGGCGATCACGTCCAAAGGCAAATCCTCCAAGGGCCAGATGGGGTGCACATCGGGTCTTGTCGGGCGTGGGTGGGCACGCTAGGCTGGGGGCATGACGACTCTTCGGTGTCTTCTTGCGATGACCCTGGCGGCAACGGCGGCGGGCGAGGCCGCCCTCGGCGAGGAGGGCGGTGCGGTCCGCCGGGCCGCGCGACTGGCCAAAGGGGTGGTTCTGGACGGACTGTTCTCGGGAGTAGGAACGAAAGCCGACACCCGGCCGTCTGCGGACGGCGCGGCGCAGGCGGGGCCGGATGTGCCGACCGACATGGCGACGATCGCGCGGCTGGGGTTCGATCACGTTCGCCTGGAGTTTGACGCGGGCGAGTCGGCAGCGGGGGAGGACGCCGTGCCTCTGGACCCGCGGCGTCTCCAACGGCTCGACCAGGCGCTGGACGCGGCGGCGTCGGCCGGCCTGGCGGTGATCGTGTGTCCGTGCCTGGACCAGGCGGGGACGGTCAAGCTGTTTCGCAACCGTAGCATGTTGCGGGGATACGCGGCATTGCTGCGGGAGTTGGCGGGGCGGCTGAGCGGACGCAACGCGGAAACGGTGTTCCTTCAGGTGCTGGGGGAAGGGTTCGTGGACGACATGGACCTGTGGGACCTGATGATGGAGATGCTGACGGCCCAGGGGCGGCGGGGGTGGCCCGGCGGCACGCTGATCGTTCCGCGCAACGCCTGTGTGGACGGTCGGTGGGACGTGGCGATGGGGCTGATGCTCGGGCGGCAAGTGAGCGACGCCAACGTGATCTACGACGTGTCGTTCTACGACCCGGTGCTGTTCACGCACCAGGGAGCGGCGGGGCGGTTCGGCTACACCGGGAGCCTGCGGGGCCTGCCGTATCCAGGAAGTCCGGACGCGCTGAGGCCGGTGCTGTTGGAGATCCGCGACGTGCCTGCCCGTGCCGCCGCCCAGGAGTACGGGACGGAAGGATGGAACGCCGGGCGGGTTCGCCGTGAGGTGGACCGGCTGGCGGACTGGTCCGATCGGTGGAAGGTCCCATTGCGGTGCGGGCGGCTGGGAGTTCGCCGGGAGGGGCCGCCGGCATCCGCGCGGGCGGTCTGGCTGGGCGACGTGCGGGCGGCGATAGAGAAACGCGGGATGGGCTGGACAGTGCGGCAGTGGCGGGGGGAGTTCGGCCTGACCGGAGGCGAAAATGGGCAAGCAATGGAGCCGGCGTTGCTGCGGGCGCTGGGGCTGAAGCCCGCTCCGCTTCCATAGCTTGCGGTGTTCGCGTGGTTCACGCTCCCGGCGCGCAAGAAAGCGCCCGGACCGTTTGGCCCGGGCGCTTCGCAGTTTGCGGCAATCGTATCCGGCTTGAAGGTTACTTCTTGCCGAACACCTCGACCTCGGTGTAGTGGTTCTGGTCGTTGGAGGTGTTGCCGTTGCTGTACAGGCGGACGTAGCGGGCCTTGAGCCCCTTGACCGGGATCAGCTCGCCCTCGAACGAGTCGAGGTACTGCATGTCGTTGCCGATGCCCAGGCCGGAGGAGTTGTCGTAGTCGTTGTTGAAGACAGTGCGGACATTGGTGATGAAGTCCGCATCATCGGCGACCTGGACGACGACGTCCCGGTAGACGCGGCCTTCGCGGTGATAGTGCCAGACGACGACGGCGAAGATGTTGTAGGCATCCTTGAGGTCGATCTGGACCCACTGCTTGCCTGGCCCAAGCTCGACGTAGGAGCCGTCGGTGCCTTCCTTGTCGCCGTCGGTGACCAGCTTGAGTTCGCCGATGATCGGCTCGCTGTCGCTGCTGGTGACGGCCTTGCCGGAGGCGACGTTGGTGACGCCCGGGGGCACCATCAGCGGATCACGGGGGCCCTTGCGGGGCGGACGAAGGTTCTTCTCGCGGATGTTCTTGGGCGTGCCTTCGAACAGGGGCTTGGGCAGTTCGAGCTTCAACTCGACCAGGCCCTTGGTGTCCTTGGCGGGCTCGTCAGAAGGGGTGGCCTCGGCCTTGGGGGCCGGGGCAGGAGCGGGCTCTTCCTTCTTCGGCTCGACCTTGGGGGCCGGGGCAGGAGCGGGCTCTTCCTTCTTCGGCTCGGCCTTGGGGGCCGGGGCGGGAGCAGGCTCTTCCTTCTTCGGCTCGGCCTTGGGGGCCGGGGCGGGAGCGGGCTCTTCCTTCGGCTCGGCTTTGGCCGGTTGGGTGGTCGGAGTCTTTCCGCCCTTCTCGTCCTTCTTGGCCTGCGGCTTGTCGCAGGCGGGCAGGAGGAAGGCCACTGCAACCAGCAGGGCCAGGGACAGTACCAGCAGTCTGCTCATCTTCATACGTTGCACCTCACAGTAAAAGGTTCAGGTTTGACCGTATCCGAACTTAATAGTCTACAGTTTCGCGCCGCCAATTTCAACCGCTAGGCCCCCTCCTTCTGCCGCCAGAGCGGGGCATACTTGTCGGCCCACTGAGAGCTGACCTTGCCGCTGGTCATGACCTGCCAGGTGCCCGGGCGTCCGAGCGTCTGGAAGTAGGCATGCCCCAGGACCGTGACGGTCATCAGCAATGTGGTGAACTTGTGAATGTCCAGTAGGAGATGTTGCCCGGCCGTGCCAGCCAGCGGGAACATGCTCAGCACGCTGGAGAGGATTACGGGCAGGGCCAGCAGGCAGGAGAGCCAGAAGAAGGTCTTCTGGACGGCGTTGAACTTCCCGGCCTGGACGGGCTCGGTGCGGCAGAGCGGGCAGGCCTGGAGCAGCGTGAGATCATGCTGCTGGTAGCGGCAGTCGTGGGCCCAGGTCAGGGCCATCGCCATCAGGGCGATGATGAACGGCGGGGCGCAGGTTGCGTGCAGCATGAGCACGTAGCCGTGCATGGGCTTGCCCGACAGGGCCGAGCCGAAGCCGGTCAGGAACAGCACGAGGAAGGTGGCGGCCAGCAGGGCGTGCACCGCCCGTTGCCAGAGCCCGAAACGGGTGACGGTCTTGGCGTCCTGGAAGCGCGGGCGGCGCAGGCCCACCGTCAGCAGGTGGATGCCCGCCACAGCCGCAACAGCCAGGATACCCACGATAATCAGGATTCTATACATGGTCGGGTTCCCGGGTTAGTCCTTGCGGGGAGCGGAAGGGGCGAACTTGCCGCAGAGGGCGGCGACGGCCTTCACCACGAAGGCCAGCAACACCAGCGCGATGATCCCGCTGCACGCCAGCGCCACCGTCTTGAGCATCGGTCGGAACACGAACGACTGGGCGAACAACGACCAGTACGTCCCGTCGGCGCCCTGCAACTCGTACATGGGCACCTGGCGGGGCTCTTCGATCTTCACCGGGCTCAGGGTGGGTACGGTAGAGAAGAAGATCGCCGCCGTCGTGGTGTGGCAGTCGCTGCAGCCGCCGGCGCCGAGGGCGCGCCCGACGGGACGAACGTCATGGCCCATGGGCCAGGAAACCGGCTTGGCCGCCTCGTGCACGACGCCCACCAGGGCCTTCTTCTCGTCCAGGCGGTAGAGTTTGCCGCCGGCGATGTAGACGACCTCGGGCGCTTCGGCCTTTCTGCCTTCATTCATCGCCGCCATCGTCTTGGCGATCTGCTCGCTCGTCGGCATGGGCACGTCCTGGAGCTTCTGCTTGGGCTTTGCGAAGGGCAGGAACTCCTTGCCGGCCGCCGCGACCTCGGCGGGGTTGATCGGGGTGACCTTGTCGCCCTCGACGCGGGCCCAGAAGGCGGGATACATGACGTAGTGGGGCGCGATCTTGCCGTCGTGGCCCTTCAGGAAGGCCGGGGAGCTGATCAGCGGCAGGACCGGGTCGGCCCCATGCTTCTCGTGGACGCCCAGGGCGTGGGCCCGGGCGGTCTGCACGAGTTGGGCCTGCGCCGCGGGCATGGGCCCGCTGTGGCAGCCCGTGCACGCGATCTTCTCCAGGTGCACGGTGGGCAGGCCCTTGTGGGCCGGGTAGGGGGCGCCCAGTCGGCCCTGCATGGCCTTGGATATCCCCTCGCCGTAGTGGCAGCCGCGACAGGTGAGGGTGGCCAGGGCGGCGTCATCGCTCTCGCCCTCGTAGCCGCGGACCATGTTGTGGTCCAGGCCGTTGCGGTGGCAGTCGGCGCAGCTCAGCCCGCTGGTCATGTGCACGTCGCGGTCGTGCTTCCAGATGGGCGCGGCGTCCTCGGCTACGTCATGCGAGCCGTGGCAGAAGTAGCACCGCTCGGCCGGCATGCGGTTGGTCGCGTGGAAGTAGACTTCCTCGGTGCTCAGGTTGGGATTGGAGACGAACTGGGTCTTGTTGTAATAGACCCGCGGGACGTCCTTGTTGGTGGCGGGGTCGAGTTCCTCGGGCAGGGCCATCTCCGGCAGGGCCAGGACGTTGCCCTGGACCACGCCGAAGGGGCTGGAGGCGACGGCGGCCCACTTGAAGTTCCCGCGGTCCACGTTGAGGGCCCAGTGGCTCATGTTCTCCTTGAACGAGCCGCTGTGGCAGGCCTGGCAGTGGATCTCGAGCTTGCCCGAAAGCTCCCATCGCTGATCGGGCTCGGTCTCTTTCTCGGCGTCCATGGTGCCTACGCCGCCGCCGGGGAACTGGCGACCGAACCGCTGCGCGAAGCGCCAGTTGGTCATCTTGATGTCGCGGGGGCTGTACACGCCCTTCCACGGGCGGTACGACAGCGGCAACTGCGTACCGGTGATGCGGTCAGCCAGCACCCAGGGCTCGCCGGGCCTGCCAGAGGGCGGATAGGGGCGGGCGTCGCTGACGGCCTTGACGTCCAGGTTGGGCTTCTTGCCCGAGGCGGCGGCCTGGGTGGCCGCGGCCGAGGTGGGCGCCTGGATGTCCGCCTTGCCGACGAGCTTGAACTCGACGCCAGGCTCCTTGGCCGTTACGGTGACCTTCTCTCCGTCCCCGGTGGCGACGACCTGCTGCCAGGGGCCTTGCCCGGCCTGGACGGCCGCGACCAGGCCCTTGACGGCGGCCTTGAGGCTTTGCTCCTGGGCGGTGTAGGACACCTCTGCCGTCTGGTCGCCCAGAGTGAGGGCCAGGGTGAACCGGGCGTACTGCTTCGTGCCTGAGGGTTCGACCCGGTAGGCCTGCTTCTGGGCCGGGATGGCGTTGAAGTGCCAGCCGGACCGCATCTTGTGCACACCGTGACATTGCATGCAGGTGTACTCGACGGAGAAGGGGACGTTGGCGTCGCCCTTGACGGCCGTCTTCTGGTAGCTCACCAGGGGGATGCGGTGAACGGCGGGCGCTCGGCTGCCGTGGGGATGGTCCGGATTGGGCTGGGCCAGGGCGAAAGTGGCGGCGGCACAAACTGCCACCGCCACCTTCGCCGCTATGCCCTGGAAGCTCAATCCCGCTGCAGAACAGGAATGGCTTGTATTATGCACGGGTTTAGACCTTGAATTCGTCTTCCTTGTACTCGATCTTCTTTCCGGTAGCGACGGCTTCGTTGATCTTCAGCACGGTGACGGCTGTGTCGTAGCCGACCTCGGCGGGGCAGTTCAACTTGACCTTCTTGGGGTCGCGGACGGCCGCGAAGAAGTTCTCCAGGTGCCAACGGTGGGCGGGTTTCTCATCCTTGGCTTCCAGGGGGATGGGGAAGAACCGACCTTCGGCGCCCAGGGAGTGTCCGATCTTGATCTCTTCCTTGGACTCTTCCTTCTTCTCGGCGGCCTTCTTCTTGGCCTCTTCCAACTGGGCCACGATCTTGGGATCGTTCTTGGCGGCCCATTCGGTCAGGGACTCTTCCCAGTCGGCCGGCTTGACGGTGTCTTCGCGACGGATGCCGCACTTCTTGGCGATCTCGGAGGTGTTCATCGAGCCTTCGTCGCCCATGAACGTCTCGTAGAAGCCGCCGTGGCTGGTGGTGTTGAGGACCTGGTAGAAGCCGCGGGCGGGCTTCTTCTTGCCGTCCCACTCGAACTCCCACTCCAGCAGGGCCATGATGTTGTCGTACCAGTCGCGCCCTTCGTAGTAGTCGTTGCCGCCGGTGGCCTGGACGGCCTTGGGGCTGGCGTTGAGGAACCAGTTGAAGATGTCGATCTGGTGGCTGCCCAGGTCGGCGATGGGGCCGCCGGAGTACTTCCGGTACCAGCGCCAGTTGCGGAAATGCTCCATCGACTCGTAGCCGTACTTGGTCAGAGTGGCCGCGTCCAGTTCCTTGCCTTTGGGCCAGTCGAACTGGAGGCTCTTCCAGCGGTTCCACTGCCCGAAGAGGTGGGTCATGCGCCCGATGGCCTTGTGCTTCCAGACGTACTCGCGCCCGATCATGTAGCGGGGGTTGGAGCGGCGCTGGTGGCCGATCTGGAGGAGTTTGCCGGTTTCCTTGGCGGCCAGCACCATCGCCTTGGCGTTCTCGATGGTGTTGGACATTTCCTTCTCGCAGTACACGTGCTTGCCGGCCTTCAGGCAGCCGATGGCGTGCTCGTGGTGGACGAAGTCGGGGGTGGCGATGACCACCGCGTCGATCTTCTCGCCCTCCTTGTCCAGCATTTCCTTGTAGTCCTCGTAGCCGGTCACTTCATGCTTGTACCGCTTGAGCAGGCGGCACACATAGTCGCGGTAGTACCCCCAGATGTCGCAGACCGCCTTGAAGCGGATGCCGGGCATCTTGACCATGTTGTCCATGAGGACGCGGCCCTCGGTGCCCACGCCGATCAGGGCGACGTTGACCGGTTCAGCGCTGTCGGCGGCATCCTGGGCCCAGGCCAGGTTGGACAGGGCCAGGCTGGCTCCGGCGGCGGCTGTCGTGGTCAGCAGCGTTCGGCGGTTGAAACCCGGTGCACTCGTGTTCTCGTTGCGGCTGGTCATTCTCTTGGTTCTCCAACTATGGGAAAATCGGGCGTCCGACGGTTCGGAAAGCCGCCATTCTATGGGCATCTTCTTCTACCCCGCAAGGGGTTTTTTTCGATGTTCTCCATCATCGTGCCGCTCGGCGGTCTCAACCGTCCACGAATATGGACGTTGCGAGCGGCGCCATCTTAGACACGCCAGCGAAAAATTTCACAGCGACCAGGGCGATCGCATGGCCCGGTCCGTCATGCGGGTGGCCTCGGCGTCGCCGGGGAACGTCTCGCTGACCGGGTCCCACTTCAGCGGGCGCTGCAGCTTCATCGCGATGTTGCCCAGGTGGGCGATCGTGATGGAGCGGTGGGCGGTCTCGCACGGGGCGATGCACTCGCGCCGGTTCTTGACGCACTCCACGAAGTTGCGGTGGTGGCCAGGGCTGCGGTACAGGTTCACCTCGTTGGGGGAGACCTTCGCCGACAGCAGGCCCTTGGGCTCGGCGTCGATCCGTCCGCGGCTGACGAAGCACCAGCCCTTGTCGCCCTCGAACTTCACGCCGTTCTCGAACTTGTTGGTCACGATCATCGTCACGCCGTTGGCGTACTTGCACTCGACGCGGTAGTTGATGGCCGCGTTCCACAGGCCCTCGGTCGGGAACTCCCCCTGGCCCTGGACCTCGACGGGTCCGGTGTGTTCCGTACCCATGCCCCACTGGGCGATGTCGGGGTGGTGCCCGCCCCAGTCGGTGATCTGCCCGCCGCTGTAGTCGAGGATCCAGCGAAAGTCCCAGTGGGTGCGGTGGTCGCAGTAGGGAGAGTACGGGGCCGGACCCAGCCACATGTCGTAGTCGAAGCCATCGGGAACGGGCTTGGGCGGCTGGACGCCGCAACTGCCTCCGGTGGGCAGCCCGCAGGTGATGGTGTGCAGTTTGCCCAGGTAGCCGTTGCGGGCCAATTCACAGGCGAAGCGGAACCGCCCGTCGCTGCGCTGCTGGCTGCCGGTCTGGAAGATCCGCCCGTACTGGCGGATGGTGTCGCTCAGCACGCGCCCCTGGCGGATGGTCAGCGACAGGGGCTTCTCGCAGTACATGTCTTTGCCCGCCTTGGCCGCGGCGACGGCCACCAGGCAGTGCCAGTGATCGGGGGTGGCGATCAGGACGGTGTCGATGTCGTCGCGGGCCACGACCTCCCGGAAGTCGGTGTACTCCTGGCACCCCTTCCAGGTGCCGTCGGCCTTCTCGCGGGCGTAACGCTTCTCGGCCATGTCGCGGGCCATGCCCCGGTGGCGCGAGTCGACGTCGCAGACGCCCACGACCTGCATGTCGCCCTGTCCCAGGAAGGCGCCCAGATTGCCGCGTCCCTGCCCGCCCAGGCCGATGCCGGCCAGCGTGATCCGCTCGCTGGCGGGCGCCCGGTCGGGCGCGCCCAGGGCTGTCGAGGTCAGAACGTACGGCGCGGCGGCTGCGGCGGCTGCCGACTGGAGAAATCGCCGACGATTCACCTGTCTGCTCATCCTGGTGCTCCTTGGCTCCCCGCGCGGGGTGATGGTTAAACGTCCGCCCCGACGCGTTTCTTGCGGGAGGCGACCAAAACCTTCTTATATACGATCATGCGCCAAATGGCAAACGCCTGTCCCGCCCGGGCCGGGAAGCCGCGCCGACGGGGGCGCCAGGAAGGCGTCCGGCGGGGTCCGCGGGAATCCATCTGGACAAATAGTGGGGGAAGGCGGTAAAATGCGAGTCATCAGTTCGGCGGCAAGAGGACCGGTTCTAAAGAGATGTCGATGAAAGGGAGGTGCCAGATGTCTATCCGGCACGTGTGCGCTTATCTTGCAGTCCTGTCCGTTGCGACGGCTGTTTCGGCGGCCCCAGTCATCCTGGATCCGGGTTTCGAGTTTCCCGTCCAGCCGGTCAACCAGTGGGAACAAGCTGGCGGGGCGGGTGGCGGGACGCTGGTGGGGGCCAACTGGGCATTCTCCAGCAGTGCGGGCATCATGCGGGACGTCAGCGCGTTTCAAGGGGGAGGGGTCGTGGCGCCCGAGGGTTCCCAGTTTGCCCTGATCCAGGCCGCCGGGACGATCACCCAAACCTTGAGCGGATTCGATCCGGGAAAGTTGTACCAGCTCATCGTCTCGCAACGGGCCCGCAGCGGGCAGACCAACGACCTCCAGATCCGCATGGACGGGCAACTGGTCGGCGCCGGGCGGACCAACAACATGAATTTCTCCGACTATTCCACGCCGTTTTTCACCGTCGCCTCGGCCGGACCGGTGCTGGAGTTCGCGGCGACCAATCCCGCCGGAGGGGATAAGACCACCTTTTTCGACAACGTCCGCATTGCCGAAGTGACGGTAAGCGGGCCGACGCTGACGAATCCGGGCTTCGAAGATGGCGTCCTTCCGGCCAGCCCCGGCTACGGCATGGCCAGCGGATGGACCAGCAGCAGTACGGAGCGGACGGGCGTCAATGACGCGAGCGGGCCGTTCTTGAACGGCCAGGCCATCCCGGAAGGGTCGCGGGTGGGATTCATCCAATACACCGCCGCCAGCACCAACAGCCTCTCGCAGATGATCGCCGGCCTGACGCCGGGCCAGCGCTACCAGTTGATCTACGACGAGGGCGAGCGGGGTCAAAGCGGCGCGGTAGCCGGGGGCTCGGCCACGCTGGACGGCGCGACGACGATCGTTCCGTTCCACCAAGTGCGGCGGCTGACGGGCATGCATGAAGTGCACAGCCTGCCCTTTGTTGCGACGGCCTCAACGGCGGGCCTGACCGTCTCCAACACCAGCGTCGCGGGCGACAACACGCTCCTGCTGGACAACTTCCGCATCCGCCTGCTGGACGGTCCCGTAGTCGGCGACAGCGGGTTCGAGAGCCCCATCCAGCCCGACAACAACTGGGAGCAGGCTACCGGCGCGGGCGGGGGGACGTTGGTCGGTTCATTGTGGACGTTCGCCGGCGGGGCAGGCATCACCCGCAACATAAGCGCGTTCCAGAGCAACAGCCACGTGGCCCCCGAGGGCGTCCAGCACGCCATCCTCCAGGGGCGCGGGGCCAGGATGACCCAGACCATCGACGGGTTCATCGGCGGGGTGCAGTATCAGCTCAGCCTGCTGACCATGGCCCGCCAGCACGCCCAGTACGGCAACGACCTGGAGGTCATCCTGGACCTGGGCCTGCCCACCGAGCGGATGATCCTGGACATGTCGGAAGTCACGTTCAACAAATTCACCGAGGTGCTGAGCGACCCGTTCATGGCCAGCAAGGACTCCTACACGCTGACGATCCGGGCGGACCTGGACGGCGGGCGTCTGACCGGCGACCGCACGACTTTCGTGGATGACGTGCAGATCAACATCCTGGTCCCCGAGCCGTGCACGCTGGCCCTCACGGGACTGGTCGTTGCCGGGCTGGGCGGCTACGTTCGCCGCCGGCGGCATGCGGGCCACAGGTGATCTGGACTGGGGGCTTGTCAAGACGGAAGAAGCTGCTATAGTAATCACACCAGAAGCTGAGGATGCCCCGCCGGTCGCATAGTGCGGACGGCGGGTTTTTGCTAAACGAGAGGAGACTCTTTGTGACGAACCGAATGTCAATTGTTGCGCTAACGGCTGTGTTGCTGTCCGCATCCGCCCTGGTCCACGCCGACCTGTTCCTGGCCCCCTATGGGCCGGGCGACACGTGGAAAGTGTACGAAACCGTCACCTCGGCCCAGCTCTGGGTGAACGCCCAAGCCAATGCCCAGACGCGGGTCGATCCGTTGCTGGGCACGGCCACCACGGGTAACCTGGTGACCATCCGCTCGGCGACGGAGAACAACTTCGTGTACAACGTGGTCCGGCGCGGCGGCAGCTGGTGGGCGGGCGGCACGGATCAGGCGGTCGAAGGCGAATGGCGCTGGATCAGCGACGGCGTGCAGTTCTGGCAGGGCGGCTCGGGCGGGACGCCGGTCGGCGGCAACTACACCAACTGGAACGGCGGCGAGCCCAACAACGCCGCCGGCGGCGAACACTACATGGAGTTCGTTGGTTCCACCGGGCGGTGGAACGACCACCTGCCCACCCAGAGCTTCAACTACATCGTCGAGTACGACACGGGCTTGACCGAGCTTCCGACGGCCACCGGAACGATGGTGCTCAACCCCGTCAATGGGCAGTACTACCAGGCCACGTCCACCAGCCAGAACTGGGTTAACGGCAAGGCCATCGCCGAAAGCCGCACCTTCCAGGGCGTGCGGGGCAAGATGATCGAGATCAACGACGCGGCCGAGTCCGCCTTCGCTCGCAGCCTGGGCGGCTATATCGGGCTGAACGACGACGTGATCTTCTCGGCGGGCGAGTCGAACAACAACCCCAACAACTGGGCCTGGACCGGCCCGGTGGACCCGGCTACCGGCAACTTCACCTACCGCACTCTGGCCGAGACGGGCTTCGTCTATTGGGGCGGGGTCGAGCCGAATGGCGGCGGCGGCGAGAACCACGGTGAGATGCGGTCCGACACCATGTGGAACGACCTGAACGGCCTGACCCAGAGCCGTACCGCGGTAATCGAGTACGAAACGGGTCGGCTGGTCGCCAGCAACATTCGCGTCCGGACGGTCAACGGCACGAGCATGGGGACCGACATCGCTGCGATCCAGAACCTGATGAACGGGAAGTCCGCCCGGACCCGCGCCGACAGCGGGATGTATGCCGCCGTCAACCTGGGCGACCCGAACAACCCGGACGGCGAACGGTTTGCGGGCTACGCGCCCTTCCCCAATGACAATCCGCTGGTGGACGAGAACAACTTCGCCGTCAAGGCCTACGCGACCATCGTGGTGCCCGCGGCCGGCGATTACACCTTCGGCATCTCCCATGATGACCAGGCCCAGCTCGTGGTCGACCGCGGCGACCAGCCCGGTCACGTGTACACCACGGCGGGCCAGACCGGCGAGCACTTCACGACGGTGAACTTCCCAGCCGCCGGAAGGTACAATGTCTACCTGAGCTTCGCGGAGATCGGCGGCGGCGCCCAGCTCGAGCTGTATGCCGCCTCGGGCGCCAAGACCGGCTACGACTCGTCGTTCCAGCTTGTGGGCGACACGGTCAACGGGGGGCTGGCCGCCGACGTCCTCCGAGATATCCATGTTCGCGAGGCCTTCCACACCACCGTCTACAAGTCGTCGACAGGGATCAACAATCTGGCCCAGGCCGACGCGCTGGTCGGCGGGCTCAACCAGATCGGGATGGCCGATGGCACGTTCCGCCAGGCCAACTTCCTGCAGAACGGAGACACCGGGAACTTCGGGATGGACTCGGCTTTCCCCGGCTTGGCGATGGGCGGAGACGACAGCAACTTCGTCGCCCGTACGCTGGCGCCCTTGGTGGTCATGCCGGGCATGGAGGGCTGGTGGACGTTCGGCATCAACGGCGACGACGGTGGGCGGCTGCGGATCAACGGCATCGACGTCATTGTGGACGACGCATTGCACGGGCCCACGGACAGGTTCGGTTCGATCTACCTGGCCCCCGGCGAGTACACGCTGGACATGTTGTTCTTCGAGTTGGGCGGTGGGGCCGAGAGCGAGCTGTTCTACGCCGCCGGCATTCACACCAGCTTCAACAGCAGCTTCGACCTGCTGCTGGCCTCTTCCGTGCCCGAGCCGTGCACGCTGGCCCTGGCGGGACTGGCCATCGGCGGGATCGGCGGCTACATCCGACGCAGACGCACCGCTCGCTGAACGGGCAGTACATCTGACCTGGTGACGAAGAAGGGAGGCCGGCCAGCCGGTCTCCCTTCTTCCTTTGCCTTCGCGCCCTGGCGGAACTGCCCGCTGACCGCCGGCGGCTCGGCGGGTACAATCCCCGTATGCTCCTGGTCAACACCAATCGCATGAAGCCGCCCATCGCGCCGGTCGGGCTGGAATACGTGGCCTCGGCATCGGCCGAGGCGGGTCGGCCTGCGGATATCCTCGACCTGTGCATGGTCGAGGACCCAGGCCGCTCTCTCCGTGAGTACTTCTCGCGTTGCAGCCCGCGCCTGGTGGGGCTGTCGATGCGGAACGTCGACGACTGCTTCTGGCCGAGCGGGCGGAGCTTCCTGGGCGACCTGCGAGATCTGGTGGGCAAGCTACGTACGCTGAGCGACGCGAAGATCGTCCTGGGCGGCGTGGGGTTCTCCATCTTCGCCAGGCGGATCGTGGAGTACGTGGGGGCCGACTTCGGCATCCGCGGCGACGGCGAGCGGGCGCTGCCCGCACTGGCCGACGCCCTGGACGGACGGGGTCGGCTGGCCGACGTGCCGGGCCTGGTCTATCGGCCCGCGCGGGATGCAGCCCTGGTCGCCAACCCGCCCGCCTGGGGTGAACCGCTCCGCGTGCCCGCGCGGCGCGACCTGCTGGACAACCGTGCGTACTTTCGCCTCGGCGGGCAGATCGGGTTGGAGACCAAGCGCGGCTGTCCGCGCTCGTGCGCGTACTGCGCGGACCCGCTGGCCAAGGGGCCCAGGTCGCGCCCGCGCCCGCCCGCGGAGGTCGCCGACGAGGCGGAGAACCTGCTGGCCCAGGGCATCGACGTGCTGCACCTGTGCGACAGCGAGTTCAACCTGCCCCGAGAGCACGCGCTGGCTGTCTGTCGGGAACTCATCGCCCGCCGCCTGGGCGAGGGGCTGAGATGGTATGTGTACCTGGCCGTCACGCCCTTCGACGCCGAACTGGCCGATGCCATGGCCCGCGCGGGATGCGCGGGCATCAACTTCACCGGCGACGCCGCCGCGGGAGAGATGCTCGCCGCCTATGCCCAGCCGCACCGTCGAGGGGACCTCGAGCGGGCTGTGCGGTTGTGCCGCGAGCACCGCATAGCCGTCATGGTCGACCTGCTGCTGGGCGGCCCGGGCGAGACGGAGGCAACGCTCCGCGAGAGCATCGACGTCCTCAAGGAGATCGGCCCCGACTGCTGCGGTGCCGCCCTGGGCCTGCGGGTGTATCCGGACACGGAAATCGCCCGGCGTATCGCGGCCATGGGACCGGCGGAGACCAACCCCGGCATCCGTCGCCGTTACGACGGTCCTGTGGACCTGCTCCAGCCGACGTTCTACATCGCGCCCGAGTTGGGCGAGCAGCCCGCCCGTCTCGTGCGAGACCTGATCGCCGGCGACGAGCGGTTCTTTCCGCCCAGCGACGAGGACCTCGCGGCCGGCGACCACAACTACAACGACAACTCCACCCTCGTCGCCGCCATCGAGGCCGGGGCTCGCGGGGCCTATTGGCACATCCTCAAGAGCGACCCGCGCTGTCGCGGCGTGAGCTGACCGTTGCGTCCGGACGCGACGCTCCGCATAATGTGCGTCACGAGGTGAAAACATGAACGTTACTCTGCGATACGTGATTTCCGTTGCGATCGTGAGTCTTTCCGTTGCCGCCTTCGCCGCCGATCCGCCTGCCGCGGAGAAGGCGCCGGTGCTCAAGCCGCTGGCGGTGGTGGACGTCTGGCCGGGCACGGCGCCGGGCGAGAAGGGCGACATCGGCCCCGAGAAGGAGACGCCGCAGCGTCCGGGCCAGAAGCAGGTGGTCCGTCTGACCAACGTGAGCAAGCCCACGCTCACGGTGTACGCCCCGCCCAAGGACAAGGCCAACGGGGCGGCCGTGGTCATCTGCCCGGGTGGGGGGTACAGCATCCTGGCAATGGACCTGGAGGGCGAAGAAGTCGCGGCTTGGCTGAACTCGCTGGGCGTGACGGGGATCGTGCTGAAGTACCGCGTGCCGGCCCGCAAGGGCCTCCCGCGCCACCTGCCCCCGCTCCAGGACGCCCAGCGGGCTGTCAGCCTCGTGCGGGCCAAGGCGGGCGAGTGGGGGGTCGATCCCAAGCGGATCGGCATCCTGGGTTTCTCCGCCGGCGGGCACCTGGC
>JAKJER010000078.1 GCA_022705325.1 Planctomycetota bacterium
GGCATTTTGGCCTTGGATCAGGAAGGAGAATGTGCAAAATGTGGATTGACAGAATTCGGGGGGGGTACAATACAAACAAGCTGGCCCGGTGGCGGAGTCGGGCGGGCTATCTGGGAAATCCCGGCTAAGACGAGACCGCCATTTCGAAAGGGTCCGCACATGGATAGGCAAGGCAGCGGCGATCGGGTGGACGCTCATCGGCTGGCAAGGATCCTCTACTGGGCTAGTCTGGTGATGCTGTTGGCGGGGACCTGGGTGCTGGTGGACCCGCTGAGTCGACGTCCGGGCGAGCGGCCGCAGATATACATCACGCTGGTGGCATACGAGGGGTATCTGTGGCTGCTGTTGTTGCTGGGGCGTTGGCAGGTGGGCAAGGCCCTGCTGAGAGACGCGGTGCGAAGCGGGGTGTTTGCGGCGGTGCTGCTGGGGCTGGAGTTCATGGCCGTCAACGAGTTGCTGATGGTCTCAACGGCGCAGGGGATCGCGGGTGCGGCGATGGTACTGGTGTTGGCCGGAGCGAAGCTGACGTTGGGTCCGCGGTGGTTGGGGATGCGGCTGCCGTGGCCGTTGCGGGGGGCGGCGCTGGCGTGGCTGGCGGCGTTGGCCGTGCCGGGCGTGGTGTTGCGTCCGCTGATGCCGGATCATCCGCAACAGGCCCACGCGGCGGCCTTCGCGTTGAGCTGGGCGGCGGCGTTGCTGGTGGCGGGGCACCTGCCGCTGGTATTCTGGCAGAGTCGGCGGGGGTTCATTTCCACCTATGGTGCCCTGGACCGCTGGTGGGGTCCATGGGTACTGGTGGCGGTTCTGGCGGGGATGGCGTTGTTGCAGTTGCCCGCGGCGATGTGGAGCCTGTTCGTCGGCTGGGCGTGGTGGTACTTCTCTCCGGCGGTACTGGCGGCCGGGGCGGTCGTTGTGGCATTGGGGCACGCCAGCGGGCGGTTCGCTCGCGAGTCGTGGACGATCCTCCTGGCTTGCGTAGTGCTGGCGGCTGCAGCCTGGCGCGACCCGGCCCCCTCGTATCTGCCGGCAGGCCCGGAAGGGCTGTTGGGGGGGCTGTGGCACCCGTACTATCCAGGCGCGGTGCTGGGTTGCGGTCTGCTGGCCGTGGGGGGGCTGGTGCTGAAACGCTGGCTGGTGGTGGCGGTGGCGGCAGCGGCTCCGGCAGCTTTCGTGCTGGCTGGCGGAGTGCGGTTCCTGCTGACCTGGCCGTCGGGCAAGGGCGTGGCCTTGCTGCTGGGAGCGTTCGGCCTGCTGGGCGGCGGGGCGTGGTTGCAGTGGTGGCAGGTTCGGGAACGAAAACGCCTGGAAGGCCCAACTGCCGACGGTTCTTCACCCCAGCCGCCGGTGCAGGACCGACCTACCGGTGACTGACCCTCGTCCAAACACCCAGGGCCTAATCTGCCTGCTGGCGGGCAGGTTGGTTCCTGGTCATTGCCTGTCGCGTCATTCCATTGTCTCGGGCAGCATCTTCGACATCATTCCGCCGATCTGCTTGAACAGGGCTCGGATGTCGTCGGTGGCGGCTGAGAAGTCGATGGTCATGGTACGTCCGCTCTGGCTCAGCGAGACTCCCCCGATGAGGTTCTGAGTGGAACGGGCGATCTGGCGAGCCTGTTCGGGCAGCTTTTCGAGGTCGGCGTCTTTCATCTGGCGCCGAGCAGTTTCCAGAGACGAGTCCGCCTTCTCATAGTTGCTCTGGGCCTCGCTCTCGGTGGCGAACAGGATGGAGACTCGGACCTCTAGCGAGCCGTTGAGGTTCAGGCCAACGGAGACGGCGTCGGCTTGCAGTCCGGCGGGGTTGGCGAGGCCCGCCTCGCTGACGGCCAGGAAGTGGCCGTAGCGCTTGACCCCACCGACCAGCGACTCCATGCGACTTTCCAGGGGGGCGTGATCCCCGGCGGCCAGCCGGTCGAGGGTAACCTGGAGCGTGCGTTCGCTGTCGCTCATGCAGTAGGTTCGCTCGGCGGTCTGGGCGATGAAGAAGTCGCCTCCCTGTCTCTGGAGGGCGGAGAGGTTGCCCGAGGAAGGCCGTCGGCGCGGAGTGGACGGTTGCGAGGCGGACGTGTCACTCTTGGAGCCCGGCAGACGGACGTATTCCTTTCCGGCGTGGGTCTTGGTCTCCATCTGCACTCCGCTGAAGAGTCCGTCTACCGTGAAGTCCTTTTCCGTGCGGATGACGGCGACGAAGGCCAGCGGCTTGCCCGCGACGAAGACTTCGGAGATGTCCGAGAAGGAGAAATTGGGCTGGCGCCCGCCGGCCTGGCGTGTCTTGCTCAGGGCAGCTTCCATCAGCGGGGCAAACTGCGGCTCGAGGTCGCGATAGAGCGAGGAGTCGCGAAGCTGACGGGTATTGACGTACGCCATCAGCGTGGCCCCCTCGGGGATGTAGGCATGTGCCCAATCGGGCATTCCACCGGAGGAGAAGACGAAGAAGTAGACGGCCGTGGCGGCACCGGTCAGAAGCAGGATCGCCACAAGAAGGACCGTCAGGAAATTGGACTTGTGGCGGCGTGGCGGCGTGACGTAGGCCTGGCTACCAGGCGGAAGCTGGGCCTGGGGCGGCTGGAGAGGGGCGTCGGAAGCGATACGGGAGTCGGCCGAGTCGTGAGCGACCGCGGGGTGGCCCTTGGCGGCGGTAGCCATGGGGGCGAGGTCTTCTCCGAAGGAAGGTCCGCTTGGCGGCGAGGGCGGCGGCGCGAAGGGCTGGGAGGCTGCTGGCGGGGTGGGCGGCGGATAGCTCGGTGGGGCGGTCTGCAGCGGCTGCGGGCGGCTGGGCGGGGCGGTCGGGGTTGGCAAGGCCTGGGCCTGGAACGTGCCCTGGCAGTCCTTGCAGCGGACTTTCTTGCCCAGAAGGGTCTCAGGGGCCTTGTGTGTCTTGCCGCAATGGGGGCAGCGTATCTGGACCATGAGTGTCCTTTCGAGTCTGGTATGGATGAGCGGCGTTCGGGCATTGTGACGCCTGGTGGGGTCAAAGGCAAGCCATTCGACGAACCGGGTCTTCGGATCGACACCCCTCAGAGGCGGGTCCGAACACCCGGCGTCTCAGGCACCCACGTCGCGGAGGGCGCGGGCGGCCTGTTCCTTTCGGCAGGCGAGCGCCCAGTCGAGTGGGGTGGTGTGGCGCGCGTCCTCGGCTTGGGGGTCGGCGCCCTTGCGAAGGAGCAGGTCGATGACGCTGACGTGCCCGCCGCCGGCGGCATAGTGCAAGGGGGTGGCGGCATGAGCGCCGGCGGGTGTGTTGGCGTTGGCGCCCTTGCTGAGCAGCAGGGCCGCCAAGTTGCGGTTGCCCATGCGGCACGCCTCGTGAAGGGGGCGGTCGGCGGGTTTGGTGGCGGCAGGGCGGGCGTGGTCCGCCTTGCGCACCGGGTGCGGGGCGGCGGGGCGGACGGCTGTCGCGGGCAACTCGGGGCGAAGTTGGTCGTCGCTACGGGCGGGCAAGTCCTCGGCAGGGGCCAAGCCGTCGTCATCCAGGGGCTCGATGCGGTTGCCAACAAACTGGGGAGCAGGCGGGGGCGGTTGCCAATCGGGCTCTTCGGCCGGTGGCTCGTCGTCGGTCAGCCCGGCCAGCGCCTCGGGGGCGAGCGAGTCGGCCAGCGATCCGCCGCTCTCGTCGGCGGCCAGCCCGTCGGAGTCCTCACAGGCCAGACCGTCCATGCCGTCCAGGGAGAGGGGCTCAGGCGGCGGAGGGGCGGCGAGGTTACTCAGCCCATCGGAAAGGACCAGTCGCGGACTGTCGTCGACGGTCTCCTGTGTCGATCCCCAGACCAGTTCGTCCGATACCGTCAGGGCGGGCCCGGGCTCCACGGCCAAGCCGGGCCCGGACAGGGCCTCGCGTTCGCCCAAGGCGTCGCCGTCGTCGCTGATCACCAGTGAAGGCTCGTCGCGGTCGCCGTCCGGACCCTGTTGATCGCCAGGGACCGCCGGCTCGGGCGGAGCGGGCGGAAGTTCTTCCTCCTGGGCCAGGCCGTCCTGAGCGTTAAAGTCCAGGCCGGACAGGGGCTCGTCGACCAACTCGGTCTCCAGAATGACCTCTTCGGATTCGTCCTGGGCAGGCAAGGTCTCCTGCGGTTCCGCCGATTCCTCGCTCTCTTCGAGCGTGGCCTCCGGGGCGATCGTCTCGGGGGGAGACGAAGGGGGCTGTGTCTGGGCGTGGGGTTCGTCCTGTTTTGCGAGATCGCCCTCTCCCACGTTCTCCTCGACGACCGTCTCGGTCGACTGGGGCGCGGCCGGGGCTGCGACCTCGGCGACCGGCTCATTTCCGGTTGGTGGCTCAGGCTCCGGAGGAGCTAAGGGCAGCGCGGATACGCTGTCGTTCAGCAGCGCCTCCAGACAGGTTGCGTCCTCGCCCGCGTCGGCCGCGACTTCCCATTCGTCAAGCCACTCCCAGTCGGCCTGCGGCTGCATCTGTGAGTCTTGTGAGGCAGCAAGCGACAGAGGTGGGAATGGGGACTGCGCGACTACGGAAGCGGATAGCTGCTCAAGCTCACCTTGGACCGCCTCATCCGCTTCCGACCCGGCAGGGGCGGTTTCTTCGACGGGCAGCACCTCGTCGGAGATCGGGAGTTCCGCAGTCGCCTCCTTCGGTTCCAACTCGGTGGGAGCGTCTTCTCGAGTAGCGGCTGCGTCTTCCGGGACAGCGGTCTCCGGAGTTCCTTTGTCGATTTCCGTTTGGACAGGCGCGGCTTCCGCGCTCCCGTCTTCTGCTTCCTGCGCTGTCGTCTCGCCGGGCGGAGGCTCTTCGGCTGTCGCGGTTTCCTGGACGAGCGTCGCGGGCTCGACGGTCACGGGTTCCGCGAGCAGGTCTTCCTCGGTCTGCGTTTCCGCCTCGGTCGATAGGGTCTCTTCTACAGGCGTGGCAGGTTCGATTGCCTCCAACTCGGCAGGCGGCTCTTCGGTTTGCTGGGCTTCCCTGCTAACTGGGCAGACCTCTTCCGCGGGCGGTGCAGATTCAGCCGCCGCGGCTTCCGTGGCACCCTCTTGTGTCTCCCGGAATGTCGTCTCGGCGGGTGGAGGCTCTTCGGCTGGCGCGGTTTCCTGGACGAGCGTCGCGAACTCGACGGCCACGGGTTCCGCGAGCAGGTCTTCCTCGGTCTGCGTTTCCGCCTCGATCGATAGGGTCTCTTCCACAAGCGTGGCAGATTCGACCTCTTCCAATTCGACTGGCTCTTCTTCGACTTCCCGCACAACCGCTTGGGCAGGCGCGGGCTCTTGCTCAAGCGGTGCGGACTCGACAGCCGCGGTTTCCGCAGATGTCTCTTCCGTCTGCCGTGATGCTGTCTCGGCTGGCACAACCTCTTCGGCAGGCGGGGCCGACTCGATTGCCGTCGGTTCCGGAGGGGCTTCGTTCGCCGCCTGGACCTCTACCAATGGCAAGTCTGGCGGCGAGGGGTTGAACAGTCGCCCACCCAAAGCTGCCGGGCGGACGAAAGCCGACTGGCTGGGTATGTCGGGCCAAATGAAGGACTCCCCCCCGGTCAGGAGACTCTGGACCTCTTCAGCCAGCAAGAGGCGCCTGGTGGTCGGGAAGGGATGGGGGTCAGTCGCGGCCGGGGCGGCTGGCGCTTCGGGCGGCTGGTTGTCGTCCTGGGCGATGTTCTCCAACTCGGCGGAGACGAGGGGATCCTGAAGCTTGGGTTGGTCTTCGGCTCTGCCCTGGTCAAGTGCCGCGTCAGTCAGCTCATTCTCCTGCGCCTTGGAGGGCACGAGGGTTTCGATCCCGGCCAGGGGGTCGTCGTCCCGCTCGTATTGCTCGTCCTGGTGTTCGAGCGGGGCGTCGTCGGCTTTGGTGTCATCAGACGGTTCGTGGAGGGGGGGCGCAGGCTCGCCGTCTCGCTCGTACAGCAGAAGTATGTCCGATTCTGCTGCATCCTCGCGGGGACGGGAGTCCTGCATGGCTGCGGGCGCGGACAAGGCTGGCTCGGCTTGGGCGATCCGGACCAGGAACTCGATCTTCCCCACCCTCAGGAGGTCGCCGTCCCGGAGGTCGGTCTGATTGAGCCGGCTGCCATTGACCCAGGTTCCGTTGGCGGACGAGAGGTCGAAAATCCGCGCGCCGGTATCGCGCAGGACGAGCTTGCAGTGGCGTCTGGAGACGCGGTGGTCGAGGACCTGGATGTGGCACCACTCAGACCGCCCGATGACGACCACTGGCCCCTGAAGGGGGAAGGGGCGCTGATCGGTCTGGCAGACAAGCGTGACGCGGCAGGTTTTCATGGACACAACCATTCTTACATAACTTCGGCGATTCTCCAAAATGTGTTTAAGCGGCAACGCTGGCATTCCGGAGCCCCGCTTGAGGTTTCAACTGTTCCACCATCCCCCGGGGTCTTCGAGCCCTGGGCTCCGGGCGAAGTGGATTCATGCGCGGAAGGCTTCCTGCGGCAAGTGATTGCATTGGGGCAGCGATCAAGGGGGCGGCCGAGATTCTCGCAAGAAACCAGCCGGCGGGCCGGTCGGTTTCTTTCGTTCCGGCCTGCCAAAAGAAGAGACCTGCGGAGGGTCGCTCCGCAGGCCTTTTCTCTTGGTCGTTGTCTGTCCGCTTACTGCGGCAGGCTGTAGTCCATCTTAGCCATCTGTTCCAGCAACCGCCAGCGGGCTTGGATGTCCTTCTGGGCCTGTTCGGCCAGGGCGGCGGCTGCGTCGGGCCGGAATTGCGCCAGCATCTTGAAGCGGGTCTCGTTGTAGGCGTAATCCTTAAACGCCATAGTCGGGGCCTTGGAATCGAGCTGGAGGGGGTTCTTGCCCTGCTCGGCCAGACGCGGGTCGTAGCGGTAAAGCACCCAGGCCGCGCTGGCGACGGCGGCCTTCTGCTGCTCAAAGCCGTTGCGGAGGTTGAAGCCTTGGGCGATGCAGTGGCTGTAAGCGATAATGAGGCTGGGCCCAGGGTAGGATTCAGCCTCGATGAAGGCCCGGACGGCTTGAGCATCAGAGGCGCCCATGGCGATCTGAGCGACGTAGATCGTGCCGTAGCTCATCGCGATCAGGCCGAGGTCCTTCTTGGGGGCGGGCTTGCCGCCGGCGGCGAACTTGGCAACCGCGCCGCGCGGGGTGGCTTTGGAGCACTGCCCACCGGTGTTGGAGTAGACCTGGGTGTCCAGGACCAGGACGTTCATGTTTCGTCCGCTGGCCAGGACGTGGTCCAGCCCGCCGTAACCGATGTCGTAGGCCCAGCCGTCGCCGCCGAGGGCCCAGACGCTCTTGTGGACGAGCTTGTCCGCCAGGCTCAGGAGCTGGGCGGCCTTGGCATCCTTTACGCCCGCCAGCTTGCTCTTGAGCTGGGCCACGCGGGCCCGCTGGGCGGCGATGCCAGCCTCGCTGGACTGGTCAGCCGAGAGCAGGGCCTCGGCCAGCTCGGCGCCGATCTGGTCCTTGAGCTGGCTGACCAGCTCGCAGGCGAACTCGATCTGCTTATCGAGGGTGAGGCGGAAGCCGAAGGAGAACTCCGCGGCGTCCTCGAAGAGGGAGTTGTTCCAGGTCGGCCCGCGCCCGTCGGCGTTGACGGTGTAGGGCGTGGTGGGCAGGTTCCCGCCGTAGATGCTGGAGCAGCCGGTGGCGTTGCCGATGATCGCCCGGTCGCCGAAGAGCTGGCTGAGCAGCTTGACGTAGGGCGTCTCGCCGCAGCCGGCGCAGGCGCCGCTGTACTCGAACAGCGGGCGGCAGAGTTGGCTGCCCTTGATCGTGTTGACCTTGAGCTGCGAACGGTCGTAGTCCGGCAGGGTCAGGAAGAACGCGTAGTTGTCGCGCTCCTGGGCCCGCAGCGGCGGCTGGAAGGCCATGTTGATGGCCTTGCGGGCGGGGTCGGTCTTGTTCTTGGCCGGGCAGACCTGGACGCACAGCCCGCAGCCGGTGCAGTCTTCCGGGGCGATCTGGATGGTCCACTTCTTGCCTTCGAACTCCTTGCCCTTGGCGTCGACGGACTTGAAGGTCTCGGGGGCCTTGGCCAGCAGGGCCGGGTCGTACAGCTTGGCCCGGATCGTCGCGTGCGGGCAGGCGATCGAGCACTTGGCGCACTGGATGCAGACAGCCGGGTCCCACACCGGGATCTCCAGGGCGATGTTGCGCTTCTCCCACTGCGTGGTGGCGGTGGGCCAGGTGCCGTCGGCGGGGATCGCGCTGACGGGCAATTCATCGCCTTTACCGGCCATGATCTTGGCGATCACGTTCTGGACGAACTCGGGGGCCTGGTCGCTGACCGTGGGCGGTTGGGTAATGGAGCTGGTGGCCTCCGTCGGGACCTTGATCTCGTGAAGGTTGGCCAAGGTCTGGTCGACGGCCTCCCAGTTCTTCTGGACCACGTCCATGCCCTTCTTGGCGTAGGACTTCTTGATGGTGTCCTTGATCTTCTCGATGGCCTGCTCTCGCGGGAGGATGCCGGAGATGGCGAAGAAGCAGGTCTGCATGATCGTGTTAATGCGTCCGCCCATGCCGGTGGCCTTGGCCACCTCGTAGGCATTAATGGCGTAGAACTTGAGTTTCTTGTCGATGATCTGCTGCTGGACCTCGCGGGGCAGAGCGTCCCAGCACTTGTCCACATCCATGGGGGCGTTGAGCAGGAAGGTCGCGCCCTCGATGGCGTTGGACAGCATGTCGTACTTCTCCAGGAAGGTGAACTGGTGACAGGCCACGAAGTTCGCCTTGGAGATCAGGTAGCTGGAGCGAATGGGCCGTGGGCCGAAGCGCAGGTGGCTGACGGTAACCGCCCCGGCCTTCTTGGAGTCGTAGACGAAGTAGCCCTGGGCGAAGTTGTCGGTCTCCTCACCGATGATCTTGATGGAATTGTGGTTGGCGCCGACGGTGCCGTCGCTGCCCAGCCCGTAGAACATGGCTCGTACGACGTCGCCAGCCTCGGTGCTGAAGGAGGGATCGAAGTCCAGGCTCGTTCCCGACACGTCGTCGTTGATGCCGACGGTGAAGTGGTTGCGGGGCTCGGCCTTGGCTAGCTCATTGAAGACGGCCTTGACCATGGCGGGGGTGAATTCCTTGCTGGACAGGCCGTACCGGCCGCCGATGATGCCGATGTCGCTGCGCCCGGCCTCGCGGAGGGAGGCTACGACGTCGAGGTAAAGGGGCTCGCCGGCCGAGCCCGGCTCTTTGGTGCGATCCAGCACCGCGACGGACTTGACGCTCTTGGGCAGGGCGGCGGCCAGCGCTTCGGTATTGAAGGGCCTGAACAGGCGGACCTTGACGATGCCGACCTTTTCCCCGGCGGCGGTGAGTGCGTCGACAGCCTCGTGGGCGGCATCGGCGCCGCTGCCCATCAGGATGATGACCCGCTCGGCGTTGGGGTCCCCGACGTAGTCGAACAGGTGGTACTGGCGTCCGACCACCTTGGCGAAGCGGTCCATCATCTCCTGGACGATCTTCGGGGTGGCCTGGTAGAGCGGGTTGACGGTTTCTCGGCCCTGGAAGTAGACGTCGGGGTTCTGGCTCGTGCCGCGGAGGACCGGTTTGTCCGGGCTCATGCCCCGCTGGCGGTGGGCCAGCACCAGGTTGTCGTCGATCAGGGCGCGGATGTCGTCCTCGGTGAGCAGTTCGGCCTTGGCGACCTCGTGGCTGGTGCGGAAGCCGTCAAAGAAGTGAAGGAAAGGCACGCGGGAAGTCAGCGTGGCGGCCGAACCGATCAGGGCCAGGTCCTCTGCCTCCTGGACGCTGCAACTGGCCAGCAGGGCGAAGCCGGTCTGGCGGACGCTCATGACGTCGCTGTGGTCGCCGAAGATGCTCAGGGCCTGACAGGCCAGCGAGCGGGCGGTGACGTGGAAGATGGTGCTGATGAGTTCGCCGGCCAGCTTGTACATGGTCGGGATCATCAGCAGCAGGCCCTGGCTGGCGGTGAAGGTGGTGGTCATCGAGCCTGTCTGGAGCGCGCCGTGGACGGCCGCTGCGGCGCCGGCTTCGGACTGCATCTCGGCCACCAGCGGGACGGTGCCCCAGATGTTCTTCTTCCCGGCCGCCGCCCAGGCGTCTGCGTGCTCGCCCATGGGGCTGGAGGGCGTGATCGGATAGATCGCGATCACTTCGCTGACCTTGAACGCTACGTGGGCTACGGCTTCATTGCCGTCCATCATGACCATACGTCGTGCCATTGTGTAAGACCTTTCCTTGGTTCCGTCTTGTACGGTATGCTCCGGTTACTGCTTCCGCAGGGGTCGTGCCGCAGGATGCCACATGGCTGCGCGCCTCGTGGCAGTCAACAGAAACCAGGATTATGAGACAAAACGCGCCGCAATGCAACAGGTTTTGAAGAAGCGGCTGTGACAAAACGAACGGCCTCGTTTGCGGCGCGGGGCGAGCTGGCAGCGCCCCGTCACAGGCTGAAGATCCGGTCGGCAGCCAGCACCATGCCCAACGTGAGGACTGCGACAAAGACTTCCGCCATAGCGCCGACGATAAACGGTCGGGGGCCTTGATGGAACAGTTCGCGAAGGTTGGTCCGCAGTCCGACGCCCGCGAAGGTAAGCAGGAATGCCCAGCGGCTGAGGTTGCCCAGCGACTTAAGCTGTTGTGAATCGAAGACATTCGCACTGGCCAGGGCCGACAGCAACAGGAAGCCCAAGACGAACTTCGGGAAGCTCTTCCAGACGAAGGCAGCCTTGGACCCGCGGAACTGTCGTCCGGCTCGGGCGGCGAAGAACAGAGCCATGCCCAGGGTGACCAGTCCGATGGTGGCGTTTCGTGCGGTCTTCGTGAGGACAGCTATCTTGCCGGCGCCATCGGAATGGAGGGCGCCGGCGGCAGCTGCCTCGGCTGTGTTGTCCACCGATAGGCCCGCCCAGACGCCGTAGGCCCGTTCGCTGAGGCCCAACGCGTGGGCGATGGCGGGATAGGTGAAAAGGCTGACGGCCCCCAGGGCCAGGATGGCGGCGATCGCGTAGGAGGCATCCTTCTCGTCGGCGTCTATGGCTCCTTGGGTGGCGATGATGGCTGAGACGCCGCATACGGAGGAGCCCACCGCCAGCAAAGCGGTGAGTTTGGGGCCCAAGCCGAAAAGCCTGCCGATGATCACCATCAGGATGATAGCGGCGAATATCTCGATGAGAACCAGTGCCAGGCTTACCCCGCCAAGTCTGAGCACGTCGGCCAGCAAGAAACGGGCGCCCAGCAGCACGATGCCCAGCTTGAGCCAGAACTCGTAAGTCGCGATGCCCGGAAGGAAAACCCTGAACCACCGTCGGTGGCCCAGGAGATTGCCGATGATCGCCCCGATCAGGATGGACCACAGCACGTATTCGATGTTGGGCATGGTGATGTGACGAGCCTTGCCGTAAGCTTTCAGGCCCATCTGCAGGAGCTTCCCGGAGTAGCCCACCCCCAACAATAGGGCCAGACCTGGCAGGATGCGAGTCCACCTGGCCCGCAGGGTCTGCGTGGGCGGCTTGACGGAGGCTTTAACGACTGGGGCTTCACTCGACAGCAGGCTCATAGACTGCTCCTTGCACTATCAGGGGGTCACCGCTGCGACAAAACGCCCTGCACGAAGAACACACCACATACAGGGGAGACCCGCTTGCGGCGGCGGGGGGCGTCACCAGCCCACGGGCGGCAGGAGACCGCTGACGATCAGGCCGGCCAGGATCATGGCGACTATCACAGCCCACCAGTCCAGGGAGAGTCCCAGGCGGGTGGCTTTAACCCGTTGCTCGGTGTTGGGGTGCATCGGGGGGGCGGCATCGGAGGACGCCACCGTGGCCGGGACTTCGGCGATTGCATCTTCTTGCTCCGCAGTCATTACTGCCTCCAGACTTCCTCGTGTCGATCAGCCATGTCAATGACAGCCGGCCCCTGTTGGCCGGCGAACTCATGCACAACGCAGAGCGAGGCAGCCTTATTCCACGTCAAGCCGGGCAAACAAGGCATCCTGGCCCCCCTCGGACCGGTCAGGGGGTGCCACCCGTTGGCTGCAATTGAACCACGCCGGTAGGGCGTGCCTCTCCCCTGGGGAAGGATTTTTTGGGAGCAAGTCTGGCCCTGGATCGGGCGTATCTTATGGTCCCCCTAGCAGCACCGTCGCGGGAGGAGTGCGGGTACGCGGCGGGGACGTCAGGAAGACGTCCGGGTACGGCTATCCCCGGTGCAGCCCTGGAAGCCCTAAGGGCAAAGGGAACTTACCTAAAGAGGCTATGCTGGCCCGCCGATACGTTCAGAGGCACTAGTGGACGTGCCCCAGGGACTCGTTCCCTGCACTCCACCCGAGTGGAGTCGAGGCAGAACCAGGATGGGACGACTGAAGCTGACATCTCCAGGTGTATTGCTCATTTGCGCGGTCTTTTCGGCCGGGGGCATCTTCCTTTTGGACGTCTTCTACCTTCGCCCGTACGTGGGAGCGCAGAAACTCGAAGCCGTTCGCCAACAGACCACACGGGCCGAACGGACTGTCCGCCAGACCGTGCTTGCCCGCCAGGACAGCCTGCACGCCTGGTGCGCGTCGTGGGCTTACGAACCGGCTGTCCAGAACTCCGGCTCGCTCGGCGGGGCCTTCACCGCTCTAGTGCAGTCGGCCATGGCCGGTGCGGGCGTGGACCTGGCCTGGACCAGTGATGATACGGGCAAGGTACTGCGAGTGGCCTCCAGCGACCCCAACGGCCCGCCGATGGACCCGCAGGCGGTCCGGCCGGAGAGGATCGAGGCGGCCATCGCTCCGCTTGAGGACACCGCTGCCGACACCAAGGGGCTGCTGAAACTGGGCGACTCGGTCCTGATGTTCGCCTCGGGCAAGCCTCACGAGGGCGAGGCGGGCACCGGCGTGCGTTTGTGGGTGGCCCGGCTGATCGAGCCGGGCTTCTGCCACTCGCTGTGCGAGGTGGTCGGAGCCGAGACGCTGCAGTTCGCAGTGGCTGACTCCCTCCCGCCGGCAGTCTATGCTGACCAGTCGGCTTCGCACGCCGTCTGGCCGGTGGACGACGAGAAGGGCGTCGTGGCGGCGGCGTGGTTGGTTCGCGACGCGGCGGGCAGGATGCTGGGCTACTTCCGGGCCGAACTGCCCATGACCCATATTCACCGCCTCGGGGTGGGGGCTCGGCGGATGGTGCTGATCATCCTCTCCCTGTCGGTGGGGCTGATCGTGCTGATCATCATGGCCACCCACATGCTGATTGCCGGGCCCGTGGTTCGTCTGCTGCGGCGGCTGCAAAAGCTCGAGGGCGGCCAGGGCAGTCCCGATGACCTCTCCCGCGATCTCCACGGCGAACCCCTGGTCCTGGCGCGACGGCTGGAGTCCGCATTCGACCGCCTGGCCCATATCTCCAAGACCGACCAATTGACCAACCTGGCCAACCGGCGGCATTTCCAGGAAGTCCTGGACTGCTTCTATCACCAGGCCCGACGATACAACCGTCCGCTGTCGCTGATCGTGATGGACGTGGATTTCTTCAAAGCCGTCAACGACTCCGGCGGCCACCAGGCCGGCGACGAACTGCTGAAGGTGGTGGCCGCCGCGATCGAGCAGGCCTGTCGCAAGGCCGACCTGCCCGCCCGCCTGGGCGGTGACGAGTTTGCGGTGCTGCTGCCCGAGACCGGCTGCGTGGACGCCGCGGCGGTAGCCGAGCGCATCCGTACCTCCGTCAGCGATCATGCCATCAAGGTCCGGGGTCTGCTACTGAACGTGACGGTGTCCATCGGCATCACCGACCTCAACGCCGGCGAGATCGACTCGCCCGATGCGATGGTGAGCCTGGCCGACAAGGCCTTGTACCGGGCCAAGGAACTGGGACGCAACCGCCTGGTTCAGGCCAACGAGTTGGACGGGTTGTCCTGGCAGCACAACAGCGAAAGCCGCGGCAAGGTTGGCGTGCTCTACAAGAAGCTCGCCGGCCTGGACACCCAGTTCAAGGACCTTTTCCTCAAGGCTATTGAGGAGATCGTCGAGATCCTCGCCCAGCGCGACCCGCACATGGCCATGCACGCCATGAAGGTGCAGCACGTTGCCGTGCTCATCGCCCGCGAGATGGAACTGCCCGAGCGGGTGATTAAGCGGGTGGAAACGGCTGCCATGCTCCATGACATCGGCATGTTGGCCATGCCCGACAGCGTCCTGCTCTGCCCGACCGAACTGGACGAGCAGAAGATGTACCTCATGCGACGCCATCCCCTGCTGAGCGTGCAGATCATGGAGGGCATGGAGTTCCTGGAACAGGAGATCCCGGCTGTACGGTACCACCATGAGCGGTTCGACGGCAGCGGGTATCCCGAGGGCCTGGCGGGCGCAGCCATTCCGTTGACCGCCCGCATCCTGGCGGTGGCAGACTCGTTCGTGGCCATGACCTCGCCCCGGACCTTCCGCTCGGCCAGAAGCGTGGCGGAGACTGTCGGCGAGATCGAAGCCGGCTCGAGCACGCTGTTCGACCCGGCCGTTGTGGAGGCGTTCGTGTCGGCCGCCGCCCGCGTAGGCGACCGAATGCTGGAGGCAGCCTCGCCGGACGAATCGACTGCGCATGATGAGGCGGCGCCGGCACTGCCCGCCCCCGGGCAGGTCCCCGACGACAGTCAGACCGAGGTGTCCGAAGAGCCGGTCCAGACAGTTGTATCCGACCCCCACGTGGCATAGACTGTTATGTGACCTTATTGCCGCCTGATAGGCGGTTGGCAAAGCTCGCGGGACTCGTCCGCGAGCTTTGCTGTTTGCCGGGGGAGCTGCCCTGTCGTGCCACAGCGATTATGACACCCCTTAACGCCACAGCGATTATGTCATCCCTGCCGGGTATGATGCCTCCCCCCATGGAGGCATCGCGTGATCGCTCAGGAGTGTACGTTAACCGTGGCG
>JAKJER010000041.1 GCA_022705325.1 Planctomycetota bacterium
GACCCCATGGGCGTCCACTACGACGCCTCAGCCGTCCAACGGGCCGTCTTCGGCCAACTGGCCAGATGGCACCTTCTGGGAACTTACACACAATAGTTGACAGCACCCCCCCCGCCGGGTGCGTTGAAGTTGGCACGGTCTTCGGGTAGAGTCGCGGCATGACATCGTCCCGCGCTGCCGAATCCTGGTTTGGCTTCTACAACATCCGCAAGCCGCCCGGCCCGACCAGCCACGACATCGTGTACAAGGTGCGCAAGCTCCTGCCGCGTCGCACGAAGGTCGGTCACGCCGGCACGCTCGACCCGTTCGCCGACGGCGTGCTGGTGGTCTGCGTGGGCCCGGCCACCCGGCTGGCCGACCGCGTCCAGGACGGCGCCAAGCGATACCTCGCCCAGGTCACGCTGGGCCAAACCAGCACCACCGACGACACCGAGGGCGTCGTCACGCCCACGCCCGGAGCGGTCGCGCCGGGCCTCGACGCCGTCCAGGCCGCTCTGCGGGCGTTTGTCGGCGAGATCCAGCAGGCGCCGCCCGCCCACTCGGCCGTCTGGATCGACGGCCGGCGGGCCTACGAACTGGCCCGCAAGGGCGAGCAGGTCGAGATGGCCCCCCGAGGCGTGACGATCCACTCGCTGGCCGTCGTCCGCTACGAGTACCCCCTGCTGGAGCTCGACGTCGCCTGCGGCAGCGGCACGTACATCCGCTCGCTCGCCCGCGACCTGGGCGCAGCCCTGGGCGTGGGCGGATACTGCACCGCCTTGACCCGCACGGCCGTGGGGCAGTTCACCATCGCCCAAGCCGTCACGCTGGACGAACTGGACCTCGCGCGCGACCTCCAGCCGCCCCTGCTGGCCGTCGCGGACCTGCCCCGGGCCGTCCTGAGGGACGAGCAGGCCGCCGACCTGCTGCTGGGCCGGTTCGTCCGCCCGCAGCAGGCGCTCCCGCCGGCCGACGAGGCCATCGCCGTGGACGGCAACGGGCGCCTGCTGGCCTTGGGCGGCATTCGCTATGATGGGGTGTTTCAGCCAAGCAAGGTCTTCGCCAAAAAGGAATAGGGTGCAGCATGCCTCAGGAAATCGAGATCAAGCTTCGGGTGGACGACTTCGACGACCTCCGCCGCTCGCTGCGCCGCGCGGGGGCCGAGTACCACTGCACCCTCCTCCAGACCGACCGCTACCTCGACACGCCCGACAAGACGCTGATGAGGCGCGGCGGGGCCATGCGCCTGCGGGTGGCCAAGTACCTGCACTACAAGGCCGGGCCCAGAGACCCCCGCCCGCAGCTCACCTTGAAGGGGAAGCTCGCCGGCGGCAAGCTCACCAAGCAGCGAATGGAGATCCAGACCCACGTGGACGACCAGGAGGCCATCCTGGAGATCCTCGCCTCGCTGGGTTTCGCGCCCCACCTGACGGTCCAGAAGCGCCGCATCGTCTACAAGCTGGGGCGCTGCTCGGTCGAGATGGACGAGCTGCCGCTGATCGGGCGGTTCGTGGAGATCGAGGGCCCCAGCGAGCCGCAGGTGCTGGCGGCGGCGAAGCGGCTGGGCCTGACGGGCGAGTCCATCCTCACCTCGTACGTGCATCTGCTGCTGCACCACTGCCGCCAGGCGGGCCAGGACAAGAACGAGTTCGTCTTCGAGGACGAGCAGTAGCGCGATTGAGCGTTGACTTCGCCGGCTCGTCCTGTTTCAATGCCGCCCATGCCTTCAAGGGCACGAAAGCTCACCCCGTTGTCGCGGCGGCTGCGCTATGGACGGCGCCAGGCGTTGTGGGTCCTGCTGGCGGCGGCGCTGGCGTCGGTGCTGTACGTGGGCGACCGCGAGGGGTTCTTCGGCGAGCGCCCGCGCCCGGACTACGAGAAGTACCACAACCAGACGTTCCGGGTGGTCCGCGTGGTCGACGGCGACACGATCGACCTGGACGTCAGCGACGGCAGCCAGCCGCGCACCCGCGTCCGCCTGTGGGGCGTGGACACGCCCGAGACGGTCAAGCCCAACACCCCGCCCCAGCACTACGGCAAACAGGCCACGGCCGCCACCACGCGCCTGTGCCTGGACAAGAGCGTTCGCCTGGAACTGGTCCCGCATCAAGACACCCGCGACCGGTACGGGCGCCTGCTGGCGTACATCCACCTGGGCGACGGCACGATGCTCAACCGCGCGCTCGTCGAGCAGGGCTTCGCCTACGCCGACTACCGCTTCCCCCACCCGCACAAGGAGGAGTTCCTCCGCCTTCAGGACCAGGCCCGCCAGGGCAAGCTCGGGCTGTGGCGAGAGGTGCGCCAGCGCGACCTGCCCCACTACTGGCGGGAGAAGATCAAACTGGAAAAGTGATTAGGAGGCGGCGTCGGCCTGCGTGCGGATCATGGATTGCAGCGCGTCCCAGCCGGCGAGTTGAGCGGGCGTGAGGGTCGCGGTCCGGTCCGTCGCGAGGTGGTGGCGGACGGCCCGAAGGCGCCGGCGGGTCGGGCGGGGCAGTTGCACCTTCCGGTTGACCACCAGGCCGGTCACGACCTGGCGATCGTGCTCTCGCCGGACGTGCAGCTTGCGCCGCGTATGCAGGCGGTAGCCGTACTCGTCGATGATGCCCTTGGCGGCGCGGATCACGCTGCCCACCGCGCCGGGCCGGTCGGCCTCGAAGGAGAACGTCAGGTCGTCCGCGTAGCGGGTGTAGGCAGCCCCCATCCGCGCGGCCAGGGCGTGCAGCCGGGTGTCCAGCACGTAGTTGACCAGGTTGCTCAGGCGCGGGCTGGTGGGCGCGCCCTGCGGCAAGGCCCCTCCGTGCGTGCACAGCCTCGTCAGCAGGGCGGCGGCCTGCTTGTCCCAGCCGATGCCGCGGAAATAATCCCGCACCCTCCGTTCGGTGGTCCGGCCGAAGAAGTCCTGGATGTCCATGTGCAGCACGACCGAGCGCCCCACGTGGCGTCGGGCGTTGGTGACGATGGAGCGTCCGCGCTCGAAGCCCTCGGCGGCGGGATGGACCTTCAGCCTGGCCAGCAGGCGTCGCAGCACGATCCGCTGGAACGTCTTGAGGGAGGCGGACGGGGCGCTGATCTCCCGCGTGCCGCCGCTGCGCTTGGGGATGCGGAACACGCTGTACTCGATGGGGCAGGCGGCCAGCTCGCCGGCGTCCATGCCCAGCCGCTGGGACAGCTCGTGCAGGTCCCGGGACGGCTGGTCGCGCACGGGCACGTCCGAGATCGAGTCCGGCCGGTGGGCGTAGGGGTTGACGTGCGCACGGGGCGAGGCGGGAGAGGCGTCTTTGCCCAGGAAGATCCGTCGCAGTATGTCGCCCAGTCCCATGGCCCACCTGTGTAAAAATGGCGGACACGGCTTGGACCGTGTCCGCGCCGTCTTGCTCGAGTTCGCGGAACTCGGCTCCTGCTGTTCAGGTCAGGCAGTCTGACCCGGTCGACGAAACATCGACCTGCACCCTGCATTTGGGCGCCGCCAAGACGGCAAGCTAATCATAGGCCGCCAGGTCCCGCGCGTCCAGCCGAAAGTCTCTTGCCCGCCCGCGTCGTTTACGCGGTGGGGGGCGGCGCAGGCGGGGCAGGCGGCGCGGGCGGCACGACCTGCGCGCGGCTGGAAAACGCGTCCACTTCCAGTTTGGCCCGGACGGCTTCGAGCTTCTGGCTCTTGGTGTGGATGCCCCAGACCAGGAACGACAGCGGGTGGCGCCGCGTGTCGCTGAAGATCACGATGATCCGCCCGAAGCCCAGCAGGCGCTCCAGGAAGTCGCCGGTGTCGATCTTGGTGTTGTACTCCTCGCGGCTGATCTGCTCGCCGTTCTCGCTGGGCCCGTTCTGGATGTTGATGAAGTTGGGCGTGATGGCCGCGTAGTAGAACATGCCGCGGACCCAGGAGATGACCACCGCGAAGGTGAAGACCAGGGCGAACAGGAGATACCCCAGCGAGTCGATCACGATGCCCAGCCGCCCGATGAAGTCCATGAACGGCTTGAGCCAGTCCAGGAACGTCAGCCAGAGCCCCAGCGCCAGCAGCAGCAGGATGACCGTCAGCACGATCTGGAAGCTGACCTCGTACTCGTCGATCAGGAAGTTGAGGAAGAACACCAGCAGCCACGACCCCCCCACCAGGTGCGGGTCGATGGTCAACACGCCCTTCTCGCACAGCAGCATCAGCAGGGCGGCCACCAGCGCCGCGAGGATCGTGGGGATGTAGAGGATCTTGCGGCTCCAGTTGAAGACCACCAGGTACTCGCTGATGGACTGGTCCTGGTCCAGCTTCCTGTTGTACTCCCGGCGCGTGCGGATGGCGCCCTTGAACAGGAACCACCCGGCCACGCCCAGGGCCAGCAGGGCGATCGGCACGAGGAACACCACCCATCGCTTCCAGTCCCAGTCCGCCATGACGGCCGTCATCAAGTCGTCGGTCCAGTTCGCCATCCCAGGCTCCTTTCCGGTTCAGTGCGTGGTATACCACCCGGCGCCGGCGCCGTCAACGCCCATCGCTCACGTGCTGGAGTTCGTCGCGGAAGGCCTGGGCGTTGTTGGCCCACTTCTCGGCCTCCAGCGGGGTGACCGTTCCGGCCGCCACCAGCGCCGCCAGCGACCGCTCGAACGTGGTCATCCGCTCCTCGCTCACGTCCTTCGTGCGGGTCTGGAGGGCCGTGGTGATCTGTTCGAGCTTGCGCGTGCGGATCAGGTGCGAGATCGCGTAGGTGTTGTTGAGGATCTCCATGGCCACCACCCTGCCCAGGCCATTGGCCCGGGGCACCAGCTTCTGCGAGATCACGTGGCTGAGCCCCAGCGAGAGCTGGCTGGAAATCTCGTCCTGCTGGTTAGGCGGGAAGAGGTCCAGCACCCGCGTGATGGTCCCCCGCGAGTCGCGGGTGTGAAGCGTGGAAAACACCAGGTGCCCGGTCTCGGCCGCCGACAGCGTCCACGAGGCCGACTCGCGATCGCGCATCTCGCCGACGAAGATCACGTCGGGGTCCTCGCGGAGGCAATCGCGCAGGCCCCGCTCGAAGCTGGGCACGTCGCGCCCCACCTCGCGCTGCGAGATGAGCGCCTTGCGGCTGGTCAGGCGATACTCGATGGGGTCTTCGAGCGTGATGATCCGGCAGGGGCGGGTGCGGGCGATGTGGTCGATCAGCGAGGCGATGGTCGTGCTCTTGCCCGCCCCGGTGATCCCCGTCACCAGGACCAGGCCCTGCTGCTTTTTGACGATGTCGCGCCAGACGTTGTTGGGGAAGCCGACCTGCTCCACCGGCGGCGGGTCGCTCTCCAGCGCCCGCACGGCCAGGCACAGCCCGTCGCTGTCGTAGAAGCAGTTGAAGCGGAATTGCAGTTCGCCCAGGAAGTACGACCCGTCGGCCGCCCGCCGGTCGTGGAGCAGGGCGATCTCCTCCTCGCTCAGCAGGCTCAGCGACAGCGCCTCCACCTGCGGCGTCTCCAGGTCCGGGCCCTTCATCCGCGTCAGGTTGCCGTCCAGGCGATACACCGGCGGGCAGCCCGTCTTGAGGTGCAGGTCGCTCACCCTCATGCTGCCGAACTCCGTGAAGGTGTTCAGCAGGTCGTTCATGCTGAACATGCGCCCGCCCTCGGCCGTGTACAGCTTCGTGTCGGGAGAATAAGTCATGAATCACAGATTATCCGGATTCTGCCGGACTCCGCCATTTCTTCCTCCCTTTTTCGGAGGAATATACGGAACGTGGCCCCTGCTCACCACTCGCCCGCGGGTCAGGCTACGGGCTGCAAGCGGGGGTCATTTCTTCGCTTTGGGCTGGGCCTTGGGCTTGTCCTCGCGCGGGAACCGCAGCGGGCGCTCGATCTTCAGCTTGTCGCCCAGCGTCTCGGCCAGGCGGGGCAGGTCGTAAACCTTCAGTGCGCCGTGGATCATCTGCGGGTACTGGTCGGCCATGTACACCCCGCCGCGGACGACGTCGGCGAAGGAGGCCAGGCTGTCGCGGATGGTGACGGAGGCGAAGAGCTGCGGCTCGAGGGCGGCCGCGTGCAGGGCGGCCACACCCGTGCAGCCGGCGGCCAGCAGGTGCAACGCGTTGGGTTTCTGCCACGCCCCGTACGCCGTCAGGAATCGTCCGCCGACCAGCACGTCTTCAGCCCTCATGCCCACCAGCGATCTGCCCAGCAGATACGCGACGCTCACGTCGGACCAGTCCTCGCCGCAGAGCCTGTTGAAGTGGGCGTGGCGGGCCTTTCCGGCCGTCTCGCCCACGCCGCGAATGTCGACGGCCAGCACGACCTGACCCGCCTGGACGAGCTTCTCGATCGCCCCGCCGGCGGCAGCCTGGGAGGCCTTGCCTGCCCCGTCCAGCCAGAGCGTGGCCTGGCCGGTCGGCTTGGCCGGCACGAACGCCAGGGCCGGCAGGCGGACGCCTTCTTCCACGTCGAGGATGAGCTTCTCGATCATGTAGCCGTCGCGGATGACCTTCCCCGCGGACGTCTCTTTGGGCTGGCCCAGCTCGCCCAGCGGGCGGATGCCGGCCACCTTGCGCACCTCGGCCAGGGCCTTGGCGCGGTCCTTCCACAACTCGTCCTGGAGTTTCTGGAGCTGGCCCATCCGCTCGACGTTCAGGTCGGTCACGCTGCGGGCGCCTTCCAGCAACATCACCTCGCCTTTTGGGGCGACCTGGGCCTCCGCGTCGGTCATCACCGCCGTCTCCGGCTCGACGACCACGTCGTCCTTGCCCATCAGCCAGCGGCGCATCCACCGCGCCGCCCCCTCGCGCTGGGGCCTGTTGAAGCCGTGCTTCTCGTCCGCCTCCAGCAGGTCCACCCGCTCGGGAAACCCCAGCCGCCCGTAGAACCGCTTGGCCTGGCGGAAGGTTTCCCACGTCCCGCCGATATCGAAGAAGTCCTTCGTCGCCGAGAGGATCAGCGTCGGCCGGGGGGCGCGCATCAGGACGTAGTCCGCGTGGTCCATACCGAGAGCGAGCTGGGCGTGAATGATCTGCTCGGCGTCCTGGGGGCCGATCTTCTCCAGGACCTTCTCGAACGTGGTCAGGTAGCAGCTCGGGGCGGCCGCCAGGATCCGCTCGTCCAGGGCCATCAGGTACGACGTGAGCGTCCCCCCGCCGCTGTTGCCGGTGCAGCCGAGGTGTTTGGCGTCTACTTCGCTCCGCGAGGCCAGGTAGTCCATCGCCCGCATCCCGTCCCAGATGCGATAGGTGGCCACGTTGCGCCCCAGCAGGACGCAGGCAGCGGAGTGGGCCTGGTGCTCGGTGGTCGTGCCCATCAGGGCCTTGCCGTCCGGTTTAAGCACCTGGTGTCGCTCGCCCTGGCCGATGGGGTCGTAGCAGAGGGCGGCGCAGCCGCTGCGGGCCAGCAGGATGCTCGCAAGCTGATAGGCGCCGATCGCCTTGCCGTTGGCGCTGTGCCCGCAGGGCACCAGCACGCCCGGATACGGCGGGTCGGTCTTGGGCAGGTAGAGGATCGCCGTCACGAAGTGTTTGGGCTGGCTCTCGAAGATGACCTTCTCGATTCGGTAGTCGCCGCGGTCGACCTTGGCGACGACCTGCGGGTTCAGCGGCGTGCGCTCGGCGGGCAGGTCCAGCTTGTCCAGAAACGTCCGGTGCAGGCGGTTCTGCCAGGCGGCCACGTCCTCGGGCGTCTGCACCTTCTCGTACTCCGCCAGGCGCCGCGCGAGGGCGTCGGCGGCCTGGCGGGCCAGGAGCGTTTCCATCATCCCCCTGGGCGGCGGGCTGGCGGGCAGCACCGTCAACTCGTCCTGCGCGGCCAGTGCGGGCGACAGACACAACGCGACGACCAGGAGACTTGAGGCTTTCATGGCTTGGCTCCTTACCGCCCGCTCGAGCGCCTGCGTCACGCGCTACCGCCGCAGACGCAGGTAGCGGACGTACTGCTGGTATAACGCCGCCAGCGTCGGATCCTTCTCACCTTTGGTGGCGGCCTGGAGACGTTTGTCGAATGACAGGTGGTCGCAGGGCCCGGCCGGGAGGGCGATCTTCCCGAACGCCTTGGCGTGCTCGGCCTCGTGGGTCTTCAGGAGTTGGGTGTGGCTCTTCCTGGCGGCTGCCGCCATGATCTGCTCGCACCGCTCCACCGGGTCCGCGCCGTCGCCGCCCCTGGCAGCCGCGGCCACCAGCACGACGACCTCGTCGGCCTCCTGGACCTCCAGGCCCGTGCGGGAGGCGACAGTCCTGCCGTTCGCGGGGACCACGCGGATCAGCAGGACCATGGCCGGCTGCTTCTCGATGTCGGTCTTCTCGAAGCCCAGGAAGATGATCATCTCCTCGCGGCTTCGGATTCGCAGCCGGTGCTTCAGGCTCGAATCGCTCGGCGGCTTGTACGACGCCCACAGGTCGATCATGCCGGGATGGTAGCAGGAGGCCCGGACGACCAGCACGTTGTCGGCCTTGCTGGCGAAGGCGTCTCGCGAGATGCCCATGTCGCCGCACTGGTACTGCACGCTCAGCACGCCGGTGACCAGGTCCAGCTCGCGGGTGTAGTCGCGCGGGGGCAGGCTGAGCTGGCTCATCTCCAGCTTCAAAGTGCCGACGGGCGGGCCCGGATCCATCGGGGCGGCCAGGGCGCTATCCGGCGGCGGCCAGCGGCCCGCCTTCAGGCCCTCCAGGATGTCGGTCCCGGCCCGGCCCGAGGAACTCAACGCCCCCACCGCCCGCGAACTGAGGACCAGTTCCTCCTGCCCGATGTGCCCGAACAGGCGGGCGACGAGGGCAGCGTTGTCCAGGGGCAGCGTGTGCTCCAGCTTCGGGGCGGGCGCGTCCAGGTGGATGCGCGGGGGGACCGTCTTGTCTTCCGCCCGGGCGGGCGTCGCGATCGACGCAAGCAGCATCTGCGCCACCACCAAGAAGGCAGGCATACCCCGGTGCAGCGTCATTTTGCGTCCTTCTTCGGCTGCGGAAGCTCGCCCCCGAACACCGACTTCCAGATCGCCGGCGTGATGACCTCGCTGCAGCCGGCCGCGTTGGGGTGGATGCCGTCGGGCACGAGCTTCTTGAAACGCTCCGCGTCCTTGTCCAGGATCGCCTTCCACGCGGGATGGTGGTCGACCAGGTGCAGCTTGCGCGCCGCGGCCACGTCCCGGTACATCTGGTAGTACTCTTCGATCTTGGGCCGCCGCTCCAGGTGCACGTTGATGGGCGGGTTCATGGTCATCAGGATGATCTGGCAATCCGGCCGGGCCTTGAGGATGCGGTCGATCATGTTCTCCAGGTTGGCCTTCGCTTCGGCCACCGAGGTCTTGTAGGCCTGGAAGGCGTCGTTGATGGCGAACTCGATGATGACCGCGTCGGGCGACTTCTGAATGACCCGCTGGTCGAGGTTGTCCACCCCCCACTTGGACCACATGGCCCCGCGCCCGCTGTTGATGACCGGCGCCCGTTCGCCGTAGCGGACCTTGAGGGCCTGGGCCAACTGGGCCACCCAGGCTCCGCCTGCGGTCAGGCTCGTGCCGTACGTGATGATCGTCTGCTTCTTGCCGGCCGCCAGGTTGGCCGCCAGCTTCGTCGGCGCGGCAACTTCCGCAGCCGCCAGGGCCCCGGCCGCCAGCAGAACCACCGACGCCGACAACAACCGCAATGCACGGTTCATCGTCTGTTCCTCACGCCCCCCTATCGGTCACTGGGTCACTTCAACTGCTTCTCGATCGCCTCGACGCACACCTTGGCCAACTCCTTCGAGCCGTCCTTGGTGAAGTGGACGTTCGCCGGGAGCTGGATCTTATCCAGCCGCTCGTTGGCGAAGGTGTACAGGTCGTTGATTTCGACGCCCATGTCCTTCATGACCTTGGCGGCCACCTCGTTGTACTTGACCTCGTCGCCGGGCACGCGGCCCTTGGCGCCCTTGGGCACGGGCGTGGTGGCGCACCAGATGAGCTTGGCGTTGGTCTGCTTGAGGCGCTCGACGATCTTGCGGAGGTCCTGCTCGTACTCGTCCAGCGGGACCTGCTGCTTGCCCTTGCTCACGTCGGTGAGCGTCCCCTTGCCGTCGATGTACTTGAGATCGTGCAGCCCGAAGTTGAAGTGGATCACCGCCCAGGGCCCCTTGCCGACCCACGCGTCGACCTTGGCCACGCCGTGGCGGGCCGACTGGCAATTCTCGTTGGGGCGGTGGACGTTGGCCTTGCCCGCCATCAGCTCGCGGACGAACGGCGTGTAGCCGATGGAGATCGAGTCGCCCAGGATCAGCACGCGGGGCAGCTTGGGGTCGTCGGGGGGTTGCTTGGGGGCGGCCGGGCGGGCCTTGGCCTTCGCCTTGGCCACCGCCGCGGGCTTGTCGTCCGCCGCGACCACCAGGCTCACCACCGCAACCAGCACCAGGCACAGGGCCAACACTTGCGCAAGTCGGTTCATCTTGAAGCTCCTGTTTCAGGGATAGGGCGTCGCTACAGGTGTACCACAGGGCCGACCCCGCCCGCAAGGCTGTTGCGCGCGCGTAGCGGGCCGAAATGACGGCGGGTAGCCCCTCAAGAGAAGTGGAGGAACTCGTCACAAGCCGGCGGCCCCAAGGGACGCAGGCCGGGCGGGCGTGCCGCTCCTGGAACATCCCGCGGCAGGCCCACGGGCTGATGTTCTCCCGCTGTCGTCGTGCCACCCGCCGGATTGCGGAACAGTTGGGCCTGGAATCCACCCTCCGCCCCCGCAGCCGACGCACGAAAGAACCAGAAGAGCAGAATGTCGCTTCCCCACCTTCCCCCGTGTCAATCCGTTCTAAGAAACAGGGACAGTTCTTCTCATTCTGGCGTTCTCCGGTTCAATCTCCGAGTCATGTCTATTCTGCAGCCGCCTGTTTTGCCACGGCCTCGATCACCCCGCCGACCTGCGACCAGTCGTCAAGTTCCACGGCGGCGCTCTTGCCCTTGATCGCGACAGGCGACGTAACCTTCGGCGCAAGCGCCTTGCTCGGGACCGTGTAAATGAAGGGCACGTCCTCCCCGCCGAACCTGGTCTTGAAGCAGTTGGCCAGCACCGACATCTCCGGGCCGAAGTTCCCGCCCTGGTCATCGGCAACCATCGACTCGCTCGAGAGGAACACAATACCGCTGAGAGCCGCCGGCGTGAAACAGTGCGTGTAGACGTTGTATGTCCAGGTGGCTGTCGAATCACCGACATCCGGCTTGGGCGAAGGATAGTGGCCCCACGAACTGCCGTCCGGCACCGCCTTCGTCTTCATCATCGCAGGGATGTGCTCACCCCAGTAAGCCTTCCACTCCGCAATGTAGCGGCGCACATTGGCGACGTAATAGGGATTGTCGGGATACTTGCTGCCGACCGTTTTGTAGTCTTCCATCAGGCTCGGAGCGTCTTTGAGGAAGCCGGGGGCGATCCAGTTCTTGATCGGCCCGTTCGTCTTGGTCTGCATGAAGATGACGCCGACCGGACGATTCGTCTTCGCCGCAATGCTGTGGCCGAGTGCCGCCGCCAACCCGGACGGGTCCTTCCAGTAAGAGGCGAAGCGGTTGCCCCATTTGCCGTTCGCCCCCTTGATCCTGGGGGTCCGAGAGACACAGACGCTGAAGCGGCTGGGAGCGTCTTTGCCGTCACGCTTTGACTGGTTCTCGATCATGCGGACGATCTGCCCGGAGGGCTTACCCTTCGGAACCTTGAACTTGCCGGCCGGCGCGGCCACGTACCAGACATCGCCGAACACGATGCCGACGGCGACCCGCTCGTGTACCAGTTCGCCATCGATGGTAAACCCGACTTTCAAGGTGTACGGCTTGGGCCCGGCTTTCATCGGCGGCAACGTCACCTGCCATTCCGCCATGTCAGGCGTTACCGATATGACCTTCTTGATGTCGCCGAACTCGAAATGCACCTTGCAGTCGCCCTTTTCCGGTTCGCCCTGCCATTCCCCGTAGTTGCGGGTCGATCCCCAGATGGTGACCGGCTTGTCGGCCTGCAACACGGCGTCGTCGCGGAACTGCACGCTCAGCAGCGGCATCTTCCCGTATAGCTGGAGTCTGCTGCCGTTGGCAGGGTCCTTTTCGGCGGGGGCAGCATCCGTGGCAGGATCATCTTCGGCGGCGGCAGCATCAGCGCCAGGATTCTCTCGGACGGGGGTTGCATCGGCGGCGGCGCCGGCGAGTTTCAGCTTCTTGTCCGGCCAGGTCTTCGTGGTCACCATCTCGTTGTCGTACTGGATGAACGGGGTCATCGGCAGCAGCGCCTTGTTGTAGAGACAGGGCTGGAAGCCGATACCGCCCGAGCCGTAGGACACGCCGCGGGGCTTCTTCACGGCATCGGACCGAACGACGACCTTGTCGCCCTGGATCTCAAAGCTTGCCGGATGCCAGACGCGGTCCTCGCCGGCCAGCCAGAACAACTTCACCCTCTCCTCGCCGTTCTCGATGACCTTCGGATCGGCAAAACCGGTGGCGTCCTTCTCCTTCGACCGATTGAACGCGGTGTCGGCAACGACGAGGCCGCCCTCGACGCAATCGAACGTGACGATCACCTTGTCGCCCCTGATCTCGTACGACTTGAACATCGGCCCTTCGGCGGCGACCTTACGGCCATACTGGTTCTTCAGTGCGTGCAGCGCCAGGCGCCGGCCGGGAGTCACCTTGCTGCTGTAATGGATGGCCCCGCCGATATCGATCTGGCTGGCCATTCCGGCGTTGGGAATATCCCGCGCCATCCACGTGCCCAGACGCATCTCGGCGGTACTGTCGATGCCGGGCTTGTCGGTCTGGTCCGGGCAGTAGAACTGATGGAAATAGACCGGCAGCTCCGGCTTGTCCCAGACGATGCGCCAACCGCGAATCATGCTGTGCAGGTTGTTATAGTACGTCAACCCGCCGCTGCGGTTGTGCCACCCCTGATTCCAGATGGCGCCGCGAATCGCGTAGGGAACCACCGGATTCATCCGGCCGTTGAACAGCCAACTCGCATCGCGGTTGCTTTTCATGTTGCCGGGAACCGGGGCGCCGATCTCTTTCGCCTTCTCGCCCTTCTTGGTGAGGGCCTCGCTCCGGGCAATCTGGTCTTCCAGCGACTTGTAGAATGCGTTCCAGGCTTCCCCGTGCTCCGGAGTGGTCGGGTCGGTCTGCAGGCACTTCTGGTGAATCGCCTTGCCGTAGTCATCCTCGGCGGCGGCCCACCCTTGCCGCGGAACCCAGGCTTCGATCTGCGTCGAGCTCCAGGAGCAGTTGAGAATGCCGATGGGCACGTTCAGCTCCTCGTAGAGCTTGTGGGCGAACGCAAAGGCGATGGCGCTGTAGTCGTTGTAGGACCCGTCCTGCCAGGCGCCGGTCGCTTTCTCGATGGGGAACAACTGCGCCGTGACGCTGGTCACTTCAAACTCACGGATCGGGTGGACCTTCTTATCTCCCACCGGCTCGACCGTAAGCGATCTGCATGAGGACTTCCCCGCCTTCCACTGCATGTTGGACTGACCGGAAGCCATCCAGACTTCACCGACCAGGATATTCTTCAGGACAACTCTCTTGCCGGTGCTATCAGTGACGACCATCTCGGCGGGATCGAAGCTCGCCTTGAGCGGGTCAAGCCTGACGATCCACTTGTCGTCCGCGCCGGCGGCAGCGGTCTTCTTCTGGCCGGCCTGCCCCGAGCCTTGTCGAGGGGCGAACTCGACAGTGATCTGCGTGCCCGGCTTGCTCCACCCCCACACCGGAACGGCCATCTCGCGCTGCAGCACCATATTGTCGCAGAACGGCGCCCCCAGTTGGATCGCCGGTTGGCGCGGCGAATCTGCCTGCGGCGCCGTCTTGGCAGCCTGGGCGGCATGAGACAAGAAGAACAGGGCTGCCACCAGGGCAGTGCGTCTAGCGATTCGAGCCATGGTTTGTGCTTTCGTCGAAGGCAATCTGACATTCTGCCGCGCAGCGTTCTACTTCGCCGGCGTGAGCGTGAAGTGCTTGATGGCCAGCCCGTACTGCGGCGGCTGGTCGCGCCAGAACCGCAGGGCATTCTCGCCTTCCTTCAGGGTGATCGTGACCGGCTTGGAGTCCTGCCATTTCCCGACTGTGAAGGGCATCTCGATGGCGACCTCGGAATCGGCGTCATTCGCGGAGACGGTAAGTCGCTGATCGTAATTCGCCGTGACCACCCGCGCTGTCAAGGAGTACTTGCCCGCTCGCGGGACGGTGAGCGTGTACTCGAAGCGCGATTTGGTGCCCTGGCGGGGGCCGGCCGGGTCCTCCTTCGGACTCTTTGCGTAGTAGTCCCGGGCATACGTGTCCGAAATCCGCTCGCAGACGTTGCCGTAGATGTCGTAGAGACCCCACGGATTGGGCTTCTTCTGGCCTACCGGATGCGACTTGCCGCCCGCGTTGTCCTTGAACCAGGCGTACTCCCCGAGTTGCGAGGGATCGTCGCCGAAGAACCATTTCGTGTTCTTGCCCGCGCGGGAGGCATACTCCCACTCGGCCTCGGTGGGCAACCGCACTTCCTGTCCGGTCTTTTCGGCGAGCTTCTCACAGAATGTCAATGCATCAGGCGCGCCGATGTTATCCACCGGGCAGTCCGGGGCCTTGGTCGACTTGCTGGGGTTCGAGCCCATGACGGCCTTGTACTGCGCCTGCGTCACCTCGTGCTTGCCCAGATAGAAACCACGGGTGAGTTTGACCTCGTGCTTCGGAAGCTCAACGCACTCGAATCTGCCATCCTTCGTGCTTTCGCCTCCCATTACGAACGTCCCGGGCTTGATGTAGACCAGTTCCATGGTCACGCCGTCGCCCAGATCGAGCGTCAGCTCGCGCGGGGTTTCGTTGCCGGCAGGCGTCACGGCCGCCCGCAGCCCCCAGTTCTCGTATTTGCCGTAGCCGCCGCTGAGCAGGCGCGTCCCGGACGTGCAGGTGGCGGCGTCGTTCTTCCACGTGCCGCCGCGCAAGACCGTCTTGCCCTCGGGGAAGAAACGCGGAAGGAAGATCTGCAGGCCGCCGCCGAAGCTCTTCATGGCCAGGATATCCCGCGTGTTGCCGGACGGCTTGCTGTACGCGGCGGCCGGTATCGTAATGGCGCCGTCGGCGCCGCAGGTGATCTTCTTGTCCTCGGGCGCGACGGGCGAGGCCATGACTTTCTCCGCCACCGTGGGCTCGTTCGCTTCGCCGAGGTCCTGTCCGAGCGCGTCCAGCGTAACGGCCTTCGTCTCCTCGATGATGGCACGTTGCGTGCGGAGGGCCACGCCGTTCCAGAAGGCGGGCGTGCCGTCGTGTTCCCCGTATGTCCGCTTCTCCCCCAGGACGTCGCCGGCCCACTGGGCCCGCTTGACCTTCAGAAAGGCCTCCCTGTTACTGCGGGCCTGCGTGGTTGCCAGGAAATCGAGGTCTGCGCTGCGCCCGCCCGTGCGATTGTTGGGCCCACTTGCCCAGCCGGCGCCCCAGCCTCCGCCCAGATTGACCACCCAGCCCTTGGGCGTCCAGTGCGCCAGGGCGGCATGGCCTTTCTGCGGACGAGCCGTGGTCGGGATCCCGAAGGCCCGCAGGATGAAGCGCCCGAAGAACGCGCGCCGGCCGCACACCCCGCCGTTCATGAGGATGTTCTGATAGTTCTGCAACTCGGGCCTGTCGTACTTGACGTCGCCGGACCCGTACTTGACGTCGGAACTGACGATGTTCACGTAGCGCCAGCCGTAGTTCGGATTGCAGGCGTGGTCGGGGCGGTAGTTCCGGAGCATCTCGCGCCCCCAGGCGAGGGTCTCGTCCGGCTCGTTCCCGTCGACGACCATGCGGAGGTCCCAGGTGCTCAGGGACTCGAACGCCGGATCCAGTTCGCCGTCCAGGCAGGCCTTCTCGTAGTGCAGATAGCGCTTCACCGGGTCTACGGTTTCAGGGGCGTCGGTCTGAGCCTTGGGGTTCGCCTGCTCGACCGGCACCGCGTGTTCAAGACTGATGGCCAGCGCCAGCCGCTGGAAGACACCGGCGGCGGCTTTCTTGCTCGCCTTCTGAATGTCGGTATAGATCTTCATCGCCTGGCCGTACTGTGCCGGGCCATAGCCGCGCCCCTCTCGTTTGGCGTTGGGGCCGTCCGCCACCAGCATCTGCTTCATGAGGTCGGCGTCCGCCAGGAGCTTCTCGACCAGCGCCTCTTGCGGCTTTCCCTGCTGGGCGAATTCCGCCAGACCATGAGGCGTGGCCTCGAGCAGGACGACGTATTTCACGAGCTTCGCGTCCAGCGAGTCGCTCGCCAGGAACTTGCTGAGATCGGATTCATCGAGGACCTTGGCCATACGGGCCTTCGCCTGGGCCAACGCATCCTGGGCCGGCTTGAGTCCGATGTTGCGGATGTTCGGATTCTGGATCTTCTCCGCCTTCTTGATCTGGTCGGTCGCCTTCGCTACGGCCTCGGCCGCCGCATCGTAGGCCTGGCGCTTGGCCGGATCCACCTGGGGCACCTTTGCGGTGAGTTCGGCTCGCAGGCTCTTGAGCTGATCGGCATACCGCGCCTCAAGCTTCTGGCCAGTCTCGGTGAGCGGCGTTTGCGGCGCCGCCTCTTGCTTGGCTGCCCCAACGCCTGAGGTCCCCATCGTCAGGGCGATCAGTGCCCCGCAGATTACGATCATCAAATTCGTTCTCATAGATTCGTGTCCTTCGCTCTTGTGGCTTCATAGCTTGAACGCATGCTGGAAGCCGAGATTTCCCAGATGCCCCCCCGCTATGCTGTCGGGCGGGGGGCTTCGCATTGTAGCCCCCGCCACCGCCTGCCGTCCACACCCGAACGTCATTTCCGCCCACTTGGGCCGTGCATTGCGGGGGCAGGGCGGGTATACTACAGGGCCCTGTCATGATTCAAAGCAGGCAGATACAGAGCCGCAATCCGTGGACGCGAGTGGCGCCGAACCGGGCGGTGATCGCCCCGTCGCTGCTGGCGGCCGACTTCGCGCGCCTCGGGCAACAGATCGACCAGGCGCTGGCCGCCGGGGTCGAGGTGCTGCACGTGGACGTCATGGATGGGCACTTCGTGCCCAACCTGTCCATGGGGCCCGGGGTGGTCAAGTCCGTCCGCCGGTACACCGACGCCCCCCTCGACGTCCACCTGATGGTGACCGACCCGGCCTGCTACCTGGAGCGGTTCGCCGAGGCCGGCGCCGACACCATCACGTTCCACGTGGAGGCGACCGACCGACCGCGGGAGTTGATCGCCCGCCTGCGCGAGCTGGGCCTGGGGGCGGGGATGGTGCTCAAGCCCGCCACGCCGGCGGAGAGCCTGGCGGAGCTGGTCGGCGAGCTGGACATGGTGCTGGTGATGACCGTCGAGCCCGGCTACGGCGGGCAGGAGTTCATGAGCGACATGCTCGACAAGATCGCCCGCCTCCGCTCGATGCTCCGCCCGGAGCAGCGTCTGCAAGTGGACGGCGGGATCAATCCCGACACCGCCCGCCTCTGCCGCCAGGCGGGGGCGGACGTCTTCGTGGCCGGCACGGACATCTTTGGCAGCGACGACATTGCCGCAGCCGTGGCCCGGCTGCGGGAGGGCGCCGCCCCCTGACGGGTTCAGCCATGGGCAAACTGTTTTTGATCCAGACCGGCCGGACCGTATGGGAAGCCCAGGAGCGGGTGGAGACCGCGACGGGCCAACCGCTGACGCCCGAAGGGGCGGGCGAGGTGGCGGTGGCCGGGCGTCAACTGGTCAACCAGGAGATCGAGACCGTCTACAGCGGCGACGGCGAGTCGGAGCGCGAGACGGCGGCGATCCTGGCGGGCGAGCTGGATGCCAAGGCCCGCACGGCGGCGGACCTGCGCGAGTTGGACTACGGGCTGTGGCAGGGTCTGACGATCAGCGAGATCAAGCGCCGCCAGCCCAAGGTGTACCACCAGTGGCAGGAATCGCCGGCCAGCGTGCGCCCGCCGGGGGGCGAGTCGCTGGCGGAGCTTCGCGGGCGGCTGGAGGAGGCCCTGCGGGCGATCCTGAAGCGCCACCGCGGGCACTCGGCGCTGGTGGTGCTTCGCCCGGTGGCCCTGGCGCTGGCCCGGTGCATCCTGACCGGCCAGGAGGACAGCCAGCTTTGGATACACCACGACCCCCGGCTGACCTGGTATTCTTTCGACACCGAAACCGCGTTGCGCTAGCAACCCGAGCGTGGAGCACAGCATGACCGAGATGCAGAGCGAGCCGTCATCCCCTTACGGGTCCAAGGCATTTGAGGGTCCGGTCTTCCGCAAGAAACGCGACGTGCCGGACGGGCTGTGGATGCGCTGCGCCGGCTGCGAGGGCATGCTCTACCGCAAGGCGGTGGCCGAGAACCTCATGGTCTGCCCCGAGTGCCAGTGCCATTTCCGCATGGGCGCCGCCGAGCGGATTTCGCAGTTGACCGACCCCGACACGTTCGAGGAACTCTTCACCGACATCGCCCCGGCCGATCCGCTGGAGTTTCACTGGCTGGGCAAGAGCTACGCCGACCGCCTCCGCGAGGAGCAGGCCAAGACGGGCAACATCGAGGCCATCAAGACCGGCGTGGGGTTCATCAAGGGCCGGCGCGTCGCCCTGGGCGTGATGGACGGGGAGTTCCTCATGGGCTCGATGGGCTCGGTGCTGGGCGAGAAGCTCTCGCTGCTGACCGAAGAGGCCGCCAGCCAGAACCTGCCCCTGATCGTCGTGTGCATGTCCGGGGGCGCGCGCATGCACGAGGGCGCCCTGAGCCTGATGCAGATGGCCAAGACGTCGGCCGCCCTGGCCCGCTTCGACGACGCCGGCGGGTTGTACATCTCGGTGCTGGCCGACCCCACCACCGGCGGGACCACCGCCAGCTTCGCCATGCTGGGCGACATCATCATCGCCGAGCCCGGCGCCCTGATCGGGTTCGCCGGGCAGCGGGTCATCGCCAACACCATCAAGGCTGAACTGCCCGATGGGTTCCAGCGGGCCGAGTTCCTCCTCGAACACGGCTTCATCGACATGATCGTCCACCGGAAAGACCTCCGCAGCGAGCTGGCCCGGCTGATCGACTACTGCGGGGAATGAGACCCATGTTCGAAACGGAAATCCGTCTCAAGCATGCCCGCATCGCGGAGTATCTCGACGCGCACCGGCTCGACGCCGTCCTGCTGAGCCGGCGGTGCAACTTCAGTTGGTACACCTGCGGGGCCCGGAATTTCGTCGGCCACGCCGCCGACGCGGGCAACAGTTGGCTGCTGGTCGACCGCCGCCGCGCGATCGTCCTGACCAACAACATCGAGTCGCCCCGCCTGCGGCGCGAGGAACTCGACGACCGCGGCATCGAGGCGGTCGACTGGGAGTGGCACGACTCGGCCGCCCAGCGGGACGCGATGAGCGCCCTGACATCCGGGCAGGCCGTCGCCGCCGACGCCCCCGTCGCGGGCCTGGAACTGGGGCGGCTCGGCGCGGACTTCGATCGCCTCCGCTACGCCCTCCTGCCCTCCGAGATCGAGCGATACCGGGGCGTCTGCACGGACGTCATCTCGGCCGTCGAGTCCGCCGCCCGCCAGGTGCAGGCGGACATGACCGAGCACGAGGTGGCCGGCCTGCTGTCGGCCCAGATCCGCCGTCGCGGGCTGCTGGAGTGGGTGGTCCTGGTGGCCGCCGACCGCCGCCTGCGCGATTTCCGCCACCCGCTGCCCACCGCCCAGACGGTCCGCGAGCGGGTCATGCTCGTCACGTGCAGCGACCGCGGCGGGCTGATCGCCGCGTGCAGCCGCATCGTCTCGCTGGCGCCCCTGGACGACGACATCCGCCGGCGTCACCGTAGCGTCTGCACCGTCGACGCCGCCCTGTGGGACGCCACCCGGCCCGGCGCAACGCTGGGAGAGATCTTCGCCCAGGCCCAGGCCGCCTACGACCAGACCGGCTACGGCGAGCAGTGGCGCCTGCACCACCAGGGCGGGGCGATCGGCTACCAGCCGCGAGACTCGCGCGCCTGCCCGGATGACGCGACGGCGGCCGTCGAGAACCAGGCGTTCGCCTGGAACCCTTCCATCGCGGGCACCAAGAGCGAAGACACCATCCTCTGCACACCCGACGGCGGGCAACTGCTGGGCGAGTCCACCTTCCCCACCATCGACGTGGAGTGGAACGGACGGACCTACAGCCGCCCCGACATCCTGGTGCTCTAGCCGATGAGCGACGACCCAGGCAACCCGCCGCGTCCCCCCCGCCGCAAGCGGTACGCGGGCACGCACCCGCGACGCTTCGACCAGCGATACAAGGAATTGTCGCCCGAGAAGTACCCCGAGCTGGTCGAGCACGTCCGCCAGGCCGGACGCACCCCCGCCGGCACGCACGTGCCCATCATGGTCGCCGAGGTCATGCAGGCGCTGGCGCCCGCGCCGGGCGACGTGGCAGCCGACTGCACCCTCGGCTACGGCGGTCACGCGGAGGGGTTTCTCAAGCGCGTGCTGCCGGGCGGGCGGCTGATCGGCTTCGACGTGGACGCCGAGCATCTCGAACGGACGGCCCAGCGCCTGGAGGGTTTCGGCGAGGCGTTCAAGGCGGTCCGCGGGAACTTCGCCGGACTGGGCAAGGCCCTGGCCGCGGAAGGGCTGGACGGTTTCGACGTCATCTTCGCCGACCTGGGCGTGTCGAGCATGCAGGTGGACGACCCGCGGCGCGGCTTCAGCTACAAGCACGAGGGCCCGCTGGACATGCGGATGGACGGCCGGCTCGCCCGGTCGGCTGCCGACATGGCGGCCTCGCTGTCGCGCGAGGAACTGTCGCAGGCGTTGCGGGAGCTGGGCGACGAGGAGGACCACCAGGCGATCGCCGCCGAGATCGTCCGCGTGCGGCGCGAGCGGCCGATCCGCACCACGGGCGAACTGGTGGATGCCGTGTTTCGAGCCAAGAAGCTCAACCGCCGCCGGTGGCGCGAGCAGACCGAGGAGGGGCTTCACCCAGCCGCCCGGACCTTCCAGGCGATGCGGATCCTGGTCAACGACGAGTTGGGCAGCCTGCGGCAACTGCTGCGGCTGGCCCCCTACTGCCTTCGCGCGGGCGGGCGGATCGGCGTCCTCAGCTTTCACAGCGGCGAGGACCGCCTGGTGAAGCAGGCCTTCCGCGAGGGCCTGCGAAACGGCGACTACGCCCAGGCCGCCGACGAGGTCGTCCGCCCCACGGCCGGCGAGGTCCACTCCAACCCCCGCAGCTCGTCGGCCAAGCTCCGCTGGGCCCGCAAATAGGCGCGGGGTCTACAGCGGTGGCGACCAACTGCTCGTGACGTTCTTCTCCTGGAGCTTGAGCTTCAGGGCCACTTCCGTTTCCGCCCGGCTGCTGGGGCGGCGGTTGACCATGACGGCCGGGCCGGGACCGTCGGGAATCCGGCCGAGCATCTGCTCGATCTCTTCCAGGCTGACGGCCTTGCCGGCGACCAGGTACGCGCGGTCCTCGATCACGATCTCGAGCGGGCGGGTCACGTTCGGCGTCGCCGGCTGGGTGGCGGCGGGCCGGGTGGAGGCCGTCGTGGGCTGGGTGGTCGCGGGTCGCGTGGCGGAGGGCCCGCCGTCCTTGCGCCCGCCCCCGCCCCACGGCCCGAGCCCCAGGTAGCTCAACAGGTAGGCCAAGGCTCCTATCGCGACCACCAGGATGATTCTTGTGATGTTCTTTCTCATGGGCTGGTCCTCGGTCGGGGCAATCGCCCGGACGGCGACAGGATACGCCAAGTGCGCCCCCAAAGTAAACGCCGCTGTTGCGGCGCGGTCCGGCTGAACGAACCGGGAGAGCTATAATGTCGTACACAGAGAGAGCGCAAAAGGGGTTAATAGCGTAAAAGACGCATTTAAAACTCCCTGAAAACGTTCTTAATCAGTGGACCCGGACAGGAAGATAGACTGGCGATATGACTGAAGTGCTGCAACAGAATGAAGAGTTGATCCTGGCGTCTTCGTCGCCGCGGCGGCGGGAGCTGTTGGAGCGGGCGGGCATCGTCCACCGCGTGGTTCCCCCGGCCATCGAGGAGCCCGCCCAGAGCGTCCTGCACCTGCCCCCCGCCGGCCAGGCGGAAGCGCTGGCGTATTTCAAGGCCAGCGCCGTGGCCAAGGAACATCCTCGCGCCCTCATCCTTGGCGCCGACACCGTTGTCGCCGTCGGGCAGGAGGTGCTGGGCAAGCCCTGCGACGCCGATGACGCCCGGCGCATGCTGTGCACCCTCAGCAACACGCGCCACCAGGTCATCACCGGCATCGCCCTGCTCAAGGACGCCCAGACCCGCCTGATCTGCTCGGCCACCACCTGGGTGACCATGAGGCCGATCGCCGAGGCGGAAGTCGCCGACTACGTCCGCTCGGGCGAATGGGAGGGCAAGGCCGGGGCCTACGCGATCCAGGAGACGGCGGACCGTTTCGTCACCGCCGTCGAAGGCGCATTCGACAACGTCGTCGGCTTGCCCGTGGAACTGCTTCAGAACATGCTGGCCGAGCTTCGCTGCCACGCATCGGCCCACAACATTTCCTAGCCGGAGCGCCCTTGAAGCGACGAGTGTGTATCTGGGTTCTGCTGGCCGCCTCCGCCCTGCCGGGCGGCTGTCAGGACCGCCAGGAAGCCCCCGCCGTGACGCTGGGCTCGCGGCGTTGGCTGGTCGATCTGGCGACGACCCGACAGCAGCGGTACACGGGGCTCTCGGGGCGCCAGCACCTGGGCGAGAACGTGGGCATGCTCTTCATCTACCCCGAGCCCAAGGTCCTGGAATTCTGCATGAGGGGCTGCTACATCCCGCTGGACATCGCCTTCCTCGACGCCGACCGCCGCGTCGTGGCCATGCACACCATGAGCGTCGAGCCCGACCTGATCGGGCAGGTCGCCTACAGTTCCGACGTCCCGGCCCAGTACGCCCTGGAGGTGGGCGCCGGGCAGCTTGCCCGCGCGGGCGTCCGCCTGGGCGACCAGGCCGACTTCTCGCCTGCCGTTCCGCCGCCTGCTAAAGCCGAGGCGGGTCTGTGACGATGAGCTAACGGACACTGCCCCTGCGGGTATTGGTACTAACCGTAGGACTCACATTGGATACGAACGGCAAACTGCTCTGGGTGGGACCGCTGCCGCCCCCTGAAAACGTCCGACAGGCCCTGGACGGTCTGTGGGGCCTCGACGTGTATCAGCCCGACCAGCCCCTGGGACCGCAGCTGCGCCCCTACCCGCTGGCCGTCTTCCACCCCAACGGCGCCGGCGACAGCCCGTCGCGCCTCGGGCAACTGCTCGACCAGCTCGAACGGACCTCCACGGTCGGCCTGTTCCTGCTGCCCCCCCAGGCCACGCTCGGCCGGGAGCTTCTCCAACGCCGGCGCGGGCAGTACCTCTGCGCCGACCCCGACGCCGGGCCCAGCGAACTGCGGGCCCAGGTCCAGGCGGCCCAGGCTCTTCAGCCCACCATCGAGAACCTGCTATCGGAGTTGTCGGCGGCCAACACCATCATCGCCTCGGGCACGCGCACCCTGGAGGGCGTGGACGAGGAGATGCGCCTGGCCGCCCGCCTCCAGCGCGACTTCCTCCCGCGCCGCCTGCCCGAGTTGGGCGCCATCCGGTTCGGCGTGCTCTACCGCCCCGCGAGCTGGGTCAGCGGCGACATCTACGACATCATCCGCCTCGACGAGACCCACCTGGGCTTCTACGTCGTCGACGCCGTCGGACACGGCATGCCCGCCGCCCTGCTGACGATGTTCATCAAGAAGGCCCTCCAGACCAAGCGCATCCTGGACAACAGCTACCAGATCGTCCCGCCCGACGTGTCGCTCACCGAACTCAACACCGACATCTGCGAGCAGGGACTCACGAGCTGCCAGTTCTGCACGGCCGTCTACTGCGTCCTGGACGCCTCGGACCTGACGATGACCTTCGCCCGGGCCGGGCATCCGGACCCGGTGCTGATCCGGCGCGACGGGCAGATCGAAGTCCTCAGCCTCAAGGGCAGCCTCCTGGGCGTCTTCGAGGACGAGCAATACGAAGCCGCCACCGTCCAGCTCGGCCACGGCGACCGCCTGCTGCTCTACACCGACGGGGCGGAAGAAGTGCTCTGCCAAAGCCCCGGCGGCAGGAAGGACATCCGCCAGGTGCTGGCCCCCTACGCCCGGATGCCCCGCGACCAGCTCCTGCTCCATCTCACCGCCCGCGCCGAGGCCAAACCCTCCGGCACCCGCTTCGACGACGACATCACCGTCATGGTCGTCGACGTCCTGGAGTAAGCCCCCCTGCGGTCCGGCCCCTCACGCATCGATCTGGCGGACCCGCCGCTCGTGCCGCCCGCCCTCGAATTCGGTGGCCAGCCACAGATCCACAATCTCCAGCGCATCATCGAGGGCCAGCATCCGCTGGCCCAGCGAGAGCACGTTGGCGTCGTTGTGGCGGCGGGCCAGGCTGGCCGAGCGGAGGTCCCAGCACAGGCTGCACCGCACGCCGCGGACGCGGTTGGCGACCATGGCCTCGCCGTTGCCCGACCCGCCCAGCACGATGCCCCGCTCGAAGAGCCCCTGGGCCACGGCCTGGGCCACCGGGCGAATGAAGAGGGGATAGTCGCACGCCTCGTCGCTGTGCGTGCCGAAGTCTTCCACCTGGTGGCCCCGGGCCAGAAGGTGGTCGATGATCCGCTGCTTGTACTGGAACCCGGCGTGGTCCGAGCCGACGGCGATTTTCATAGTGGGCGTCTTTCCTGTCCGAAAGACGCACGAGAATACCGCCTAAATGGGCAATTTTCAAATTCCCTTGCCCCCAAAAGCCGAATATCATGGAGTAGGACAAGGTGCTTGCCGGGAGCCGGCAAGCCGTGCGGGCGGGTTCTGAGCCTGAGAACGCGCCGAAAGCCCGCCCAACAGGAGACAAGCGCCCCCGTATGTGTCACAAGCCAGACAACCCGCCGCCAGCGGCCGCGGCCAGGCGAGCCTTCACGCTGGTCGAATTGCTGGTGGTCATCTCGATCCTGGCGCTGCTTCTGGCGCTGCTGACGCCGACGCTTCAGCGGAGCAAGTCGCTGGCCCGGCGGGCGGTGGACGCGGCCAGGACGCAACAGTTCGTCGGCGCCGCCCACGCGTACGCCTCGACGTACCGCACGTGGTTCCCCGACGCCTGCCGCGAGTCGCTGGCCGACGCGCAGGCCGGGCTGAACGTCCACTACGGGCACGACGACATGGTGGCCTTCCGCTACCCCACGTGGGTGGTCCTGCGCGACCACTTCGGGCTGACCACCGCGAACACCTCGTGCGTCTGCTTCGACTGGCAGGTCAACAGCTACGGGCGCCAGGACAAGACCAATTACGGCGGGACGGTCATCGGGCGGATCATCTGGGGCAACCGGCGCGACACGTTCCCCAACCTGTTCCAGTCCGACGTGTACAAGACGCCCAAGCGGACCAGCGACCAGGGGACCAGCAACACGTACATGACCTGCCGCGAGTTCGTCCGCGCCCCCACGTGGGCCAGCGGCGTGGTCCCTCACGTCGACGGCGACAAGTGGGACTACACCGAGAACAGCATCACCGACCCGTACAACTTCTCGCTCGAGCCCGAGGGTCTGGCCATCGGCTACACCGACGGCGGGGCGGCCTGGCGGCCCTGGAAGTCGCTATTAGCCGTCCGCAACCACAACTGGCTCTTCTACGATCCCCTGCCCAGCGACCCGCAGTACCGCAAGTGAGCTGTCCGCTGGAGACAGCTTGCGGAACAGAGAAAGACCCGGCGGCCCCCCGCACCCAGGCCCTTACGCCCACAGCATCGTGGTCTCCACCCCAAGAGCCTTGGCAATCTTCTTCACCGTGGCCTGTTGCGGGCGACAGCGGCGGGACAAGATCATGGAGACGGCGGGCTGGCCCACTTTGATCTTCTCGGCAAGTTCCTTTTGCGTCATGCCCCGGTCCTTCATGAGTTTCCGCACGACCCGCGCGAAGCGGGCTTCCTGGCGGTTCATCGCCGCGCGAACGCACCGCGCCGGGCTTGAATTCCCTTCTTCGAGCGATTCCAGGTCCACGCCTAGATCTTCCGGACGCCTCGGGGGGAACAAAGCGTCCACGAGCGTGTCCAAGGCCGCACTGCGCTCGTCCTCATCGGCCGCTGGATCGTTCACGATCCGGCTCATGGACTCAATGACTTCCTTGACGGACTCGCTGGCCTCCAAGTAACCTTCGGCGAAAACCTTGGCGAACAACGCCCCTGCCGGACGGTCTATGTCCGGGCCCTGAGACATCCGAGAGTGCGTGGTGAGCGTTGACATGGATCAACTCCTTAGCCTGTAAAACCACTCTATCACCAACAACCTGCGCGCCTTGAAAGTAGCCAGGTCGGCCGCAGTGAATTCCATCCGCTTCCTCTGCATCACGTGCAACACCCAGATGATGGGCAATGGCTGACGCACCTTCTTGTTTCCGACAAAGAAGACCACCCGAATATTGTCAAGCCCCCCGATCTCGTCGGCTATTCGCAGCTCCCCTATGTCCAACCCTTTCAGGGCCCTGATCCAGTCCCAGTCCAAGTCAAGCAGCCGCCCCGACTCCATCGCCGGCTTCTTCTCAGGCCAAAACCGCAGTTTCAGTGCCTGCCTGCGAATCTCGGCCCTGTCGGCTGCCTTCGGAAACAACCTCCGGACCGCAGAGAAGGAGGCCCTAACCGCCCGGACTCTGAAGTTCCCAGTCAGTTTGCTCCCTTGGCCATTCTCACTCATGCGGACCTCAATCGCAGGATATCACAGAAATGCCTTGAATGCAAGAATATTATCACACAATTAAGTGATATACGTGGACGACCCCCTCTTGGCAGCTCCGCCCTACTGCTTCTGCATGTCGCAACCCAGGGCCTGCATCTGCTCGATGAAGTTGGGGAAGGTCTTCTTGACGCACTCGGTGTCGCTGATGGTTGTGGCGCCGTCGGCGACCAGCCCGGCGACGGCCATCGTCATGACCATTCGATGGTCGCTTCGACTGTCGAGGTCGGCGCCCCGCAGGCGGCTGCGGCGGATGGCCAGCCCGTCGGGCCTCTCCTCGACGTCGGCGCCCATGGCCCGCAGGGCCTTGGCCATTTCGGTGATGCGGTCGCACTCCTTGTGGCGGCAGACCTCGGCGTTGGTGAGGACGGTCTGGCCGTCGGCGCAGGCCCCCACCACCGCCAGCAGCATGAACTGGTCGATGAAGTCGTTGCAGTCGATGGTGCGTCCGGTCAGGCGGCTGGAGCGGGCGGTGACCAGGTCGCCCTCGATGCGGATGTCGGCCCCCATGCTCCGCAGGACGTCGACGACGGCCTTGTCGCCCTGGCTGTCGTTGAAGTCCATGCCGGGCAGGCGGACCTCGCTGTCGCGCGTGAGGACGGCGGCCGCGATGGGGTACAGGGCGGCCGACCAGTCCAGGGGGATCTGGCACTCGAAGGCCTTCCAGCGGTTTCGTCCGCGGATGCGGTAGCGTTCGAAGTTTTCGTTGGAGAATTCCACTCCGCAGCGGTTGAGCCAGTCGAGGGTGACCCCGACCCAGGGCTTCTCGCCCGCGCGGCGGACGGTGAGTTCGGTCGGAGCGTCGGCGAGGGCGGAGGCGATCAGCAGGGCCGACACGGGCTGGGAGTCGAAGCCGTCGATTTCGGCCCGCCCGCCTCGCAGTCGTCCGCGGACGACGACGGGGGCGTGCCCGTCGCCCTTGGTGGACACCGCCCACGCGCCCAGGGAGTTCAGGGCGTCGATGAGGGGCTGGCAGAGGCGGATGTGGCGCAGCGAGTGGTCGCCGCTGAACACGGTGTAGCCCTCGCAGGAGGCGGCCAGCGCCATGAAGAACCGCAGGATGATCCCGCTGTTGCCGCAGTCGACCACGTCGTCGGGCACCTGGAGGCTGCCCCCCCTGCCGGCGACCGACCAGGTCTTCTCCGCCTTGGGGTGCGCCTCGCACCCGAACATCTCCAGCGCCTCGACGCCGCGCATCCAGTCGTTGGAAATGGCCGGGTCGTGGATCAGGCTGGTCCCCTCGGCCAGGGCGGCCATGATCAGGGCCCGGAAGGAGTGGCTCTTGTTGGGCGGGCAGCGGACCTGTCCGTGGAGGTTGTGAGACGGCTGTATGGCGACCTTCAAGGTGATCTCTCTTTCCATGCCGTAAAGGAGGCGACCTGCATTCTACAGGGTCCACCCGCGGCGTTCAACGCGCTGCTCGTCCGCCGTCGGCCGCGGCGCATCACCCCACGAGGGTCATGGCGGCCAGGCAGATCGCCGTGATCACGCAGGGGACCAGATAGACCGACCGCCAGCGAAACGTCCCGCCGGGGATCTTGTAGTGGTCCATTACCAGGCCGGTGAACTGCGTGCCCAGGAAGAACCCCAGGCCGAAGAGCACCATCGTGTACAGCCCCTGGGCCGAGCCGCGGATGTCGGGCGGGGCGACGTGATCGACGTAGAAGTTGCCCAACCAGATGACGAAGGTGTAGGCCAGCCCGTGCAGTCCCTGAGCCACGATGACCGGGCCGCGCCGCGGCAGGAAGGTGTAGATGGCGTACATGGCCAGCCACATCGCGATACCGGCCATGAACATCCCCCCGTACCCGATGGCCTCGCGGATGGGCGTCATCCAGAAGAACAGCGTCAGCGTTCCACCCACCTGGGCCACCTGGGCGATGGTCATGACGGCGGGGATGGACCGCCCCTGGACGCCCAGTTCTCCCAGGAACGGGGCCGTGCCCAGGAAGAAGAACTGCAACTGCGTGGCCAGCAGGAAGACCACGATCAGGAAGATCAGGAAATTGCCGTCGCCCAGCAGTCGCAGGGCCTTGAGGAAGGGCAGCAGTTCTTCCGTCCCCCCGGACGGCGGGGTATGGGGCAGGAAGAAGCAGTAGACGCCGAGCGCCAGCGAGAGCAGCCCGGCCAGCACCAGGCAGTCGGCGCCCTCGCCGCTGCCCTTCATGCGGCGCCACAGCGTCAGACCCCAGCCGGCCACCGCCCAGCCGATGGTCCCCCACACCAGGACCGCGAAGGTCAAGTGCTTCATCTTCTCGAGATGGTAGAAGCTCAACGAGTAGATCAGGGCCAGCGTCGGGGCGAAGGCCAGGGCGTACAACAGCATGACGACCAGCAGGGGACCGAATCGCCGCTGCCTGGCCGCCGCCAGCAGGAGCAGGCCGCCGGCCAGGTGGGCCCCCGCCAGGAACCACTCCGTGGCCACCCAGCGGTCGGCGATCTGCCCGGCGATCAGCGGCGAGACGATGCACCCGATGTAGATCGAGCCGTAGATCCAGCCCGTCTGCTTGCCGCTCATCTTCAGCGGCCCCAGCAGCCGCGAGGCCAGCACAGGCGACCACGCGCCCCAGACGGCGAATTGGAGGAACATCATCAGGCTGAGTTGAAGGTAGAGCGTCCAGTTCATGGCGACTCTCCACGGCGGCCAAGACGTGCGTCCAGGACCCAGGCAAACGACACGAGCGGAATTCTACAGCCGACCGCAGGCGGGTTCAATGCGGATTGCGGATGGCGGGCGTGTCGTGGCGAGGCCCCCCTCGCACAAAAGCGAACGGCCTGCCGCAAGGGCAGGCCGCAGATAGGACGAAAGATAGCGGGTGCGTCCGGGATCAGCACATCGCGGCGAAGCTCAGGATGATGAAGAAGATCATTCGCACTTTACGACGCAATTCTTCGTTGGCCATGATCGATTACCTCCTGGGGCAATCTGACACGTCTTGATTACACTTTGATTGTAGAACGATTCGCCCGCAGCGCGAAGGGGGAAAATCCACGGTTTTGCGCAGAAGATAAACCGGGCAATCTGGGGCGCGAAGGCAACATATTCCGCCTGTGAGGCGTACCGGGCAACAGTGGATTTCGCCCGCCGCCGACAGTACAATCCGCGGCGATCCCTTAGCCCGCAGGAGATACGGACATGAAACGCCTGGTCCTGATCGTTCTGGCCGCCGCTCTTCCCGTCGCCTCCGCAGCCCAGGCCGCCGAGACCTTCCGCCGCTTGAGCGTCAAGCAGTACGTCGACAGAATGAAGGCCGGATGGATCGGCCAGATGGCCGGCGTCGGCTGGGGCGGGCCCACCGAGTTCCGCTGGAAGGGCCAGACCATTCCCGAGGCCTCCATGCCCAAGTGGCAGGCGAAGATGATCAACCAGTTCAACCAGGACGACATCTACGTGGAGATGACCTTCCTGCGGACGCTGGAGCTGTACGGGATGGACGTGTCCATCCGCCAGGCGGGCATCGATTTCGCCAACAGCGGCTATCCGCTGTGGCACGCCAACCGCGCCGGGCGCGACAACCTGCGGCGCGGCATCGCCCCGCCCGACTCGGGCCACCCCAAGTACAACCAGCACGCCGACGACATCGACTACCAGATCGAAGCCGACTTCTCCGGGCTGATCGCGCCGGGCCTGCCCAACACCGCCGTCGAACTGGGCGAGACGTTCGGGCGCCTGATGAACTACGGCGACGGCGTGTACGGGGGACAGTTCGTCGGGGCGATGTACGCCGAGGCGTTCTTCGAGAGCGACCCGGAAAGAATCGTCCGAGCCGCCCTCCGCTGCGTGCCAAAGGGGAGCCAGTTCCACACGTGCATCTCGGACGTGCTGGCCTGGCACGCCGAGCAGCCCGACGACTGGACCAAGGCCTGGGAGAAGATCGAGGCCAAGTACAACAAGGACCCCAAGTGGCGGCGGTTCTCGTGCAGCAAGGGCGACTTCAACATCGACGCCAAGATCAACGCCGCCTACATCGTCCTGGGCCTGCTGTACGGCCAGGGCGACCTGGACAAGACCATCGTCATCTCGTGCCGCGCCGGGCAGGACAGCGACTGCAACCCCTCCAACGCCGGCGGGGTGATCTTCACCACGGTCGGCTTCGGCAAGCTGCCCGAGCGATTCACCTCGGGCCTGGACGAGACTCCCAGGTTCAGCCACACCGAGTACAACTTCCCCGCCCTGATCGAGGTCTGCCGCAAGCTGGCCACCCAGGCCGTCACCCGCGCCGGCGGACGGATCGAGAAGGACCCCTCCGGCGAGGAGGTATTCGTCATCCCCGTCCAGGCGCCCAGGCCGCCCAGGCTCGAGCAATGCTGGGAACCCGGACCGCCCGCCGGGTCCAGGTTCACCTCCGCGGAGATGGCCAAGATCGCGATGGCCGGCGGGGAAGTGGTGGCCGCGGTGAAGAAGGTGGCCCCGGGCTGGTCCATCCGGAGTTGCGGACAGGACATGGACCCCGGACTCAAAGGGACCTTCCGCGGGCGCAAGAGCGTCCTGCTGACGCATCCGCCCAGCCGCCTCAGCCCCTGCGTGCTGTACCGCACCGTCCAGGTCCCGGCCGGCAAGACCGCGCTGAAGTTCGCCGTGTCCCATCACGAGAAGGGCGACTGGGAACTGGTGGTAAAGGCCGACCGGCAGGAACTGCTCCGCAAGCCGATCACCAAGGAGACGGTCGGCAAGTCGGGCTGGGCCGACGTCGAGGTGGACCTGTCCGCCTACGCGGGCAAGAGCGTGAAACTCGAGCTGCTGAACCTCCCCACCGGCTGGCAGTACGAGGGCGGGTACTGGTCGAAGGTCGAGATCTCCAGTCACCCGTAGACGTGTCGTCCAGGCCTCGCGGGGCGAGCGCGGCGACCGCGATCCGGGGCGCGTTGCAGACGACGAAGCGGCGGGTCCGAGGCGGCGAAGGCAAAACGGTAACAATTGCAACCGCCTGCCTGTAAAGATGTTACACTGAAACTGCGGGGGTCGAATGTCCCATTTCGGGGGCCAATGTCTCATTCTGGCTCATGTTTTTGGGACTATTCATAGTATTCATATTGTTGTCGATAATTCGTAACTTGCTTCTTGTCAGACAGTTATCCACACTTTCAGGCCTGGATGGCGACCGGGTGAATTTTCGCAAAAACGGGACACTGCCCCCCCCGCCGGACTGCGATCAGTCCTTCTCCAGCAGCACCGCCGCCAGGACCGCCAGGCCCTCGCCCCGGCCGATCCAGCCCATTCGCTCGTTGGTCTTGGCCTTGACGGCGACCTGATCGGCGGCAACGCCCAGCAGCTCGGCGATGCGGAGCTTCATGGCCCGCTTGTGCGGACCGAGCCTGGGCGACTCGGTGACGACGGTGAGGTCGCAGTTGACGACGCCCCAGCCGCGGGAGCGGGCCAGGTCGACGGCGCCGCGGACGAAACGGGCGGAGTCGGCGTCCTTCCACTGGGGGTCGCTGTCGGGGAAGTGCTGGCCGATGTCGTCCTCGCCCAGTGCGCCGAGGATGGCGTCGGTGAGGGCGTGCAGGGCGGCGTCGGCGTCGCTGTGCCCGGCCAGGCCGAGGTCGTGCTCGATCCGCACTCCGCCCAGCACGAGCGGGCGGCCCGGCGCGAAGCGGTGCGAGTCGTATCCCATGCCGATGCGTTGCATGGCCAGAGCGTAGCGAGCGGGCGGGCCAAAGACAAGCCTCATCCGCCGGTCATGAGCGTCCAGGTGGCGCCGACGCCCCCCAGCGAGACGCGTCCGCTGCCGCCGAGGATGATGACGTGGTGGCCTGGGCTGAAGAACCACATGCGGATCGCGCCGGCACCGCGGCCCGTGCCGGCGGCGATGCACTCTCCGTTGGCGCTGGTGCCGGCGCGGCGGGCCCGGTCCCAGGGCGAGGCCTTGCCCGTCACCGGCGAGCTGTGAGAGAAGAACTTCTTCTCGACCATGTCCTTGGAGTGGTCCCGCGCGGCCAGGCACAACTTCCCGTCGATCCTCATGACGTTCAGGTCCAGGATCGCCCGCACGACGTTGAGGTAGAGCAGCCCGGCGAACTCCTCGTGCGAGAGGAAACGGCGGGCCTCGTAGTTGGCGTCCGTGAGGCGGCGGTCGGAAGCCTTCATCGCCGTGCCCATCAGCGCGAGCACCTCCTCGGTCCGTTCCAGTTCGCCTTGCCCCGCGCCGTTCTCGACGGCCGGCGGCGACGGACCGTCGCCTTCGTCTTCGCCCCCCGCCTGTTCGGGCGCCTGCTTGTCGGTCGCCTCGGCCGCCAGGCGACAGCGGTCCAGCGTCTCTTCCAGGACCTCCAGTTCCCGCCTTCGCTGGGCCACCGCCTCGACGGCCAGCACCTCTTCCCGGCGGACGACCAGGGCCTCCATCAACTTCTCCAGGGCCGGTCCCGCCTGGTCGTGAAGCACTTCCTTGGTCACCTTCTTCTCGCGGCGCGGAGCGTTCACCGCGTCCTGCCAGGTCTTGGCCTGGGCCTTGTCGATCTCGGCGAGCTTGGAGCGCCCCAGCTTCTGGGCCTCCTGGTAGAAGAGGATCCGGTACGCCTTCGACTTGATCTGCCACTGGGCCTGGCACTTGGCCTGGAGGGCCTTGGCGCCCGCCTGTCCGTACGCGAGCACCTGGCCCACCAGCGTCTGCCGCTCCTCGGGCGTCAGGTCGGGCTGGGCCAGCCTGGCCAGCAGTTTGTGTCCCTCGGCGGGCAGGGGTCCGTCGTGAGCCGGACGGCTGGTCGGCGCGGAGTTGTCGTGTGCCTGCGTGGCCGGCGCGGTGGCAGGCTTCTTCGCCCCAACGGGCTGATAGTCTTCGATGACCAGGTCGTCGGCGCGAGCCGAGGCAAGGGAGATCAGCAGGGCCAGCACGACGACGAACGCACGATTCTCCAACCGCACTACGATGCTCCCGTCCAGCCGGCAGTCAGCCGGTGTCGTCCATTATACGACTTCGCCTGGGCAGGGGCCAAGCCCCGGGCCAGCCGGCCGGACGCCGCCGGTTGTCGCACGCGAGAATCCGCACGCGGCTGATTGATTTATCCGCGGCTCGACGGTAGGATCAAGTCTGCCCGGTTCATCCACGGCATGACGTGGAGGTGACAGGCGGCCTGGTGGCGCTCCTGGTCTTCAAAACCAGCGTGGGGCTCAACAAAGTCCCGGGTGGGTTCGATTCCCATTCACCTCCGTCTCTTGAGACTCATCCTCTTTCGCGGCGCCCGCGCCCGGGCCGCGCCGTTTTTCCCCCTTGCAGGAACTGACGTGTTGTGATACCTTGTGTCTTCATGGAGGTTCCGGCCTGGCCGGATAGCACAAGCCGAGGTAAGCCCCTAAGGAGGCGTTGAGTGCGATACCTGACCATCCTGATTTCGGTTATTCCCGCGCTGCCGGCGGCGGGCCTGGGCGAGGTCGTGCTGTACGACCCGTCGCTGGGCACCGGCCCGGCTGCGCAAGGTTGGACCTACGCAGGCCTCCCGCTACAGAACTCGGCCGTGCAGGGCCCGGCCGCCGGGGCGTGGTCGCTGAACACCACGGCGGCGATGTCCGACTCGGCGGGCTACTTCGGGCTGACGCACCCGGACATGCCCGTGCTGGACCGCCAGCAGGGCTACGCCCTGCACTTCGACGCGGCCGTCGTCAGCGAGAATCACGCCTCCAGCAACCGCGCGGGCTTCAGCGTCATCGCGCTGAGCGACGACAACCTGGGCGTCGAGTTGGGTTTCTGGGTCGACGAGGTCTGGGCCCAGTCGACGGCCTTCACGCACGCCGAGGGGGCCGCCCGCAACACCACCGCCACCACCGCCTACGACCTGCTGGTCGCCGGCAGCGGATATCGTCTGCTGGCCGACGGACAGGAGGTCCTCTCGGGCGTGCTGCGGGCCTACGACCCGAGCGCAAACCCGGTCTACGCGATGAGCAACTTCCTGTTCGTGGGCGACGACACCAGTTCGGCTTCTGCGGACGTCCTGATCGGACGGATCTCCGTCGAGACCGAAACGGCCTTCGTGCCCGAGCCGGCGACGCTGACCCTGCTGGCGGCGGGTCTGGCCGGGCTGGGGACCCGCTTGAGCACGCTTCGTCGGCGCCGGTTTGGACCGAACCGGCCCGTTGCGTAGACGTATAACAGGATTACTGCCGGCCGGTCGTGCAGCGTTTGGTTTCCGCGACCGGCCATCTGTTGACATGAGCAAACCGCCCCCACGGACTCGGGCGGCGGTCGGACGCATCAGGAAGATGCAGCAGTGAACGTTGCAGCCCGGCAGGGACGCCTCGGCTGACTCGCGAAGTCTCCCAGTCGGGCAGGCCCCTGTCCGGCCAGGGCGCCCCCGCACCAGACGCGGCGGGCGAGAAAATCGGACGCCGGACAAATGTCGCAATCTGGACGACGCCTGGCCCTGGCCCTCATGCTGGGTGCAGCCTTGTTTGTGGTGGTCATCAGCCCCGCTTCCTCCACACAGCGGGAGGAATCCGCCTTCACGGATCCCGTGCTGGCCCTGGTGAAGGTCGGGCCGCCCCGCGTGACGGAAGAGTCCGTCGCGGAGGCCGCGGAAGATGACGGCCCCGCCGCGGAACCCGTCGAGCTCGCCTCGCCGGCGCCCCAGGCGGAGCCCCCGCGACCGACAGGCGAGACGCCTGTCGTAGCGGCGGCCCGTCCGTCCGTCCGCACCGGCGACGCCCCCGCTCCCCGCTACCGCAGCGTCCGCATGTGCGTCACCGCGTACTGCCCCTGCCGTACGTGCTGCGGGCGCAACGCCAAAGGCATCACCGCCAGCGGCAGGAGCGTCCGGGCCAACGGGGCCAAGTTCGTCGCCGCCGACACCCGCCTGTTGCCCTTCAACACCAGGGTGTGCATTCCCGGATACAACAGCGGGGCTCCCGTGCCCGTGTTGGACACCGGCAGGGCGATCAAGGGCAACCGGCTGGACGTGTTCTTCCCCAGTCACAGCATGGCCAAGAAATGGGGCAGCCGCTGGCTGACCTGCCGCGTCTACGAACGCTGATCTACCGGCTGAAGGGGCACGAGCCCCCGCCGCACGCCGAGCCGCCCTGACCCGCCGACGGACAACCGGCCGCCTGGCAGGCCGAGCTGCCCGCGGCCCCCTGGTGGGCGGCGAACGTCGAGAACTTCCGCTCGAGCTTCTTCGAGCCGCACTGGGGGCAGGCGACGCCGGACGAGCCGGACGACACCAACTTCTGGAACTCGCTCTTGCACTGGCTGCACACGTATTCGTAGATCGGCATTGCAGGCGTCCTGTCGCTTGAGGGTGCACCGGCCCGGGCGGGTGTCGCGCCGGCGTCCACGCATTATACCGCATCGCCCCGTCGGGGCCAGACTCGATCCGCCGCGCCCGTCCCCCGGCGCCCGCACCAACAAAGCGACCCCCGCAGGGTCTTGCCCTTGCGAGGGTCGCGGATGGAGCTGAAGGGATTCGAACCCTTGACCTTCTGCATGCCATGCAGACGCGCTCCCAACTGCGCCACAGCCCCAGACCGGAACCAGCGACTTACCGGCAGGTGAACAGTCTAATCTTTGTATCAGGAACGGGCCTGCCGGTCAAGGGGGTCTGCACAAAAAAACTGCCTCTGCCGCTGCCTGGGGGGCTTTGCGGGGATGTGCCGGGCGGATTGGATCGTATCTATAGGCGAGGAATGTACTTTCGCCGGGAGCGGCGATGACGGACAATCCGGCCTGCGACGAAGATTTTTGGGCCGAAGCTAAACCCGCCCCCGCCCGCGGTCAATTACAGGCGCCAAGGCATGCAGGACCGGTCGCAGATCAGTGAACTGATGGACCGCGCGTCGTCAGGCGATGACGGCGCCTTTGCCAAATTGGCCGAGGGTTTGCAGGACCGATTGTATCGCTTCGCTATGGCCCATCTGTTGCATGCGACCGACGCCGCCGAGGCCGTCCAGGAGACGCTCCTGCGGGCCTACCGACGCCGAGACGTCTGGAAGCTCGGCTCGGACGCATGGTCCTGGATGGCGGGCATCGCGATGAATGTCGTCCGCGAGTGCCGCAGACGACGAAGGCGGCGGGAAGTGGCGATCGAGATCGGCGACGGATGCCTGGGGCTCGCTGACATGGGCGGCGCGACGACCGAAGCACCGGCGGCGCCGCAGGCCGACCCGCCGGCGATGGCGCAGTTGGGCGAGGATCTGGACCGCCTGGCCCGGGCGATCGCCCGCCTGCCCGACCGCCAGCGAGAGGCCCTCACCTGCCGCTATCTCAGGCAGATGAGCGTGCGGGAGACGGCCCAGGCCATGGATTGTGCCGAAGGCACCGTGAAGGCCGCCGTTGCAGCGGCCATGCAGCAGTTACGAAGCGTGATGAGCTATGCAGACTGACCGACCCATCCAGGACGACGATCCAGCCCAGGACCGGCTGCTCGCGGACCTGGCGCGCCTGGCCCAGGTCATCGACGCCCGACGGTTCCCCGGGCGGGCCTGGCCCGTTCGTCGTCGCACGGTCCTGCGGGTCTGGTGGCCGCCCGCCCTGGCGGCGACGGCCGCCGCAGCGGCCATCCTGCTGGCTGTCGTGTTGGCATGGAAGTCCGACCGCCCCGTGCCCGCGCAGTTCCGGACGGCCCCGCTCGCCCAGGTCGAAGAGCAGGCCGAGGACTGGGACGTCCCGGCGGACATCACGCCCGAGCTGGCCGACATGGCCCAGCCCAACCTGGTGGGGCAACTCGATCTGAGCATCCCCACCGTCTCCATGCCCCCCCTGGGGGGCGGGACATTCACGTGGAACGTGCCCCAGATGGACCTCACCCCAAGAATCGACATAGAGCCGGATGTTCCGGCCGATAATAGTCAAACGTAGTCCAGCCAGAGAAAGGATGCGCGAGCATGAAGATCCAGTGGCTTTTAGTGAGCGTGGCGACGGTCGTCTTCTGGACGACCTCCGCGTGGGGCTTCGCCGACGGGTGCCCCGGCTGCCAGTTCGACAGCGAGGCAGTGGCCCCGGCGGCCTCACCGGCGCCTGATGCCCCTCCCGGCCCGCCGCAGGATCGCGGCCCCGGCGGCCCCCACCGCATGAGAGGCAACCGCGACGGGGATCGTCGCCCTGACGGTCCGGCGCCGCAACGCGACGGCGACCGACCGAAGGACGGCCCCCCCAAGGCAGACGCCCGACCCGATCAGGGCCCGCCTCCGTGGATGGGTCAGGGTCGTGGCGGCCCGCAGTTCGGCGGCAAGCAAGGCCCGCCGTGGGCTGGGCGTATGCAGGGCCCGCCCATGATGGGTCGTGGCGGTCCGCAGTTCGGCGGCAAGCAGGGCTCGCCGTGGGCTGGGCGCATGCAGGGCCCGCCCATGATGGGTCGTGGCGGTCCGCAGTTCGGCGGCAAGCAAGGCCCGCCGTGGGCTGGTCGTATGCAGGGCCCGCCCATGATGGGTCGTGGCGGCCCGCAGTTCGGCGGCAAGCAGGGCTCGCCGTGGTCTGGGCGCATGCAGGGCCCGCCGATGATGGGTCATGGTCGTGGCGGCCCCCAGTTCGGCGGCAGGCATGGTTCGCCGTGGTCTGGGCGCATGCAGGGCCCGCCGATGATGGGCCATGGCCGTGGCGGCCCGCAGTTCGGCGGCAGGCACGGTGCCCCGTCGGCTGGGCGCATGCAGGGCCCGCCCGCCATGGGCCGTGGTGACCAGATGCGAGGTCGCCAGTGTCCGTCGCAGTGCCCCGGCTGCCCGAACCCCGCCTGCCCCAAAGCCGGCCAGCGCGACGGCAAGGGCCCGTTCGGCCCGCAGGCCCGCCCCTCGGTGGGCCCACAGGGCGGTCCGCAGATGCGCGGCCGCACATGCCCGTCGCAGTGCCCCGGCTGCCCGAACCCCGCCTGCCCCAAAGCCGGCCAGCGCGACGGCAAGGGCCCGATGGGCCCCCAGGCCCGGCCGCAAATGGGTCCGCAGCACGGCCCGCAGTTCGGCCCGCGCAGCCCCCAGGCTCGCCCCCCCATGGGCCCCCAGGCCCGTTCGCAGGCCGGCCCGCAGGCACCCCGCGGTGACAGGCCGGACTTCGACCCGGCCGCTCTGCGCGAGCGTCTGGGCAACGCCCTCCGCGAGGGCCGCGAGCAGAGCGAACAGATGACCCGCAAGCTGGCTGAGCGAGTCGAGATGCTCGAACGCCAGAGCCGTGAGCGCGACGAGAAGATCTTCCGCCAGCTCGAAGAAATGGGCCGCCAGATGGAGCGCATCATGCGAGCCCAGCAGGAGCGGATGGGGCCCCGCCCGGAAGGCGATCGCCCCCAGCCGCCGAAGGCTGAGATCGAACGCCGGGACGCGGAGCGCCGCGAGGCCCTGCGGCGCGAGATCGAACGGCGCCGCGAAGGCGAGCGCCGCGAAGGCGAACGGGAAAGGCGATGATATCGTCTTGCCGATCCCTCAGGCAGAAGGATGGAGAAGGCTATGAACGCGAAAGCACTGTTGGTCTTGATCGGCGCCGCCGCCCTTGCCGCCATCGTCGTCCCGTACACGCTGGCCGATGACCTCTGGCCCGCACTGGCCCAGGTGACGACGGGCGACAACCCCCAGCCGCCTCTGCCTCCGCCCGGGCGCGGACCGGGCGTGGAAGGCGTGCCCCGCGGACCCGGCGGAGAAGGCCCGGGTCGCGGCGGGTACGGCCGCGGGCCCGGCGGCGGGGAAGGCCCGGGCCGCACCATGGGCCCCATGGAGCCGATGCGCCGCCTGCTGCACTCCTCACCCGAGATCCAGCAGATGGACACGCTGCTCCAGACCGTCATGCGGATGCGACACGTCGCGTTCGAGCCCGAGTCGGCCGGTCTGATCGCCGTCGGCGGGCTCAAGGATGAGCGGCGCAAGAACGCCGAGATCATCGAGGACCTCGAGAAGCTCCTCAAGCAGACCAAGACGCTCGGCCTGCGAAACTCCATCCGCCTGACCCTCCGAGACCTGTACCGCGCCGAGCGACAGGACGAGAAGGCCCTGGAGCACCTGCGGGTGATGCTCCGCGAGAACGACGACGCCATCCAGGCCGAGGAGAAGGTCAAGAAGTAGCGCCCGGATCAGAAGGCGTTGATTTCAAAAGCCGATCTGATGACAATAAGGGCAACGGATGAAAGCCCACGGGAGGCTTCCCGTGGGCTTTTGTTCTTGCGCGGAACGCCGCGCCGCCCGCGCCCGTAGCTCAACGGATAGAGCAACTGCCTTCTAAGCAGTAGGTTTCAGGTTCGAGTCCTGACGGGCGCGATGTGTGGACAGCCTTCCATGAGTCGCGCAGGTCTGGTGTCCAAGACCTGCGGGATTCGTGCGGAGACGGCCCCCTACCAGAGTCACCGAAGGAGTATCCTATGGGTTGGCGCCCCACGGCGTTCCTTCTGCTCCTCCTGTCCGCGGCCGCGTTGGCTGCCAGTCCTCCCGCCCGCGGGCCGCTCAAGGTCCACCCGGACAACCCGCGGTACTTCGCCACGCCGGACGGGCGGGCCGTGCTGCTGGTCGGGGCCCACACGTGGAACAACCTGATCGACATGGGCCCGGCCGACCCGCCGGCGACGTTCGACTTCCCCGCCTACCTGGACTTCCTGGCAAAGCACGGACACAACTTCGTCCGCCTGTGGACGTGGGAGTCGGCCTCGTGGAACACGGGGCCCAACTACGGCAAGCGGGTGCACCACGTCGCGCCGCTGCCGTGGGCCCGTGTGGGGCCGGGCAAGGCGATGGACGGCAAGGCGAAGTTCGACCTGGGCAAGTTCGACGAGGAGTACTTCAAGCGTCTCCGCACGCGCGTGGCCGCGGCGGGCGAACGCGGCATCTATATGTCGATCATGCTCTTCGAGGGCTGGGGCATGCAGTTCGCCGCCGGCGGGTGGGAGTCGCATCCGCTAAACGGCAAGAACAACGTTAACGGCGTGAATGGCGACGCCGACGGCGACGGTAAAGGGCTGGAGGTCCACGAGCTGGTCGTGCCCGCCGTGACGGCCGCCCAGGAGGCCTACGTCCGAAAGGTCATCGACACCGTCAACGACCTGGACAACGTGCTCTACGAGATCTCCAACGAGAACCACCCCCCCTCGACGCCGTGGCAGTATCACATGATCCGCTTCATCAAGGACTACGAGAAGACCAAGCCGCGCCAGCACCCGGTGGGCATGACCTTCCAGTACAAGGGCGGCAGCAACAAGACGCTCTTCGACAGCCCGGCAGACTGGGTCTCGCCGAACCCCGATGGCGGCTACCGCGACAACCCGCCGCCGGCCGACGGCAGGAAGGTCGTCATCCCCGACACCGATCATCTCTGGGGCCTGGGCGGCAGCGCGGACTGGGTGTGGAAGAGCTTCCTCCGCGGGCACAACCCGATCTTCATGGACCCCTACGACGACAAGGTGCTGGCCACGCCTTCGAAGGTCAAGAGCGAACCGGTCCGCCAGGCCCTGGGCCAGGCCCGCCGGCTGGCCGAGCGGATGAACCTGGCCGCCGCGACGCCGCAAGGCAAGCTCGCTTCCAGCGGCTACTGCCTGGCGGCGCCCGGCCGGGAATACCTGGTCTACGTGCCCTCGGGCGGAAAGGTGACGGTGGACCTGACGGCGGCCAAGGGCCCCCTGGAGGTCGAATGGCTGGAGGCGGGTTCCGGCAAAGTCGCGCCCGCCGGGCGGGTCGAGGGCGGGGCCAGGCGGGAGTTCGCCTCGCCGGTCAAGGGCCCGGCGGTGCTGTTCCTTTCGTCACCATCAAAGGAGTAGACGGTGACTTCCTTCCGTCCCGCCCTGCACGCCCTGGCCCTGTTCCTGGCACTCTGCTCGCCGTCGCGGGCCGACGTGACGTTCATCCACTGGTCGGACATCCACTGCAACGAGGACAGCGGGGCCGCCGTCAAGCAAGGCATCGTCGACGACCTCAACGCCCTTGGCGACAAGGCCTGGCCGAAACAGGCCGGCGGCGAAAAGGTCGGAGCCATCGACTTCGTCATCGCCACGGGCGACCTGACGGACCGCGGGACAGCCCCGCAGTGGGAGCAGTATCTAGCCCTGCGCAGCCGCCTGCGTTTCCCCAGCTACGAGGCCATGGGCAACCACGACATCCGCGGGGGGCGGGCGGTGGAAGACGCCCTTGTCAAGCTCCACGGCGCGACGCACTACTCCTTCGACAAGGGCGGCGTGCACGTGGTCGTGCTGAATCCGTACGTCCACCGCACCCGCCTGCCGGATTTCCGCAAGCCGCAGCTCGACTGGCTCGAGAACGACCTGGCCAAGGTGCGCAAGGACGTCCCCCTGGTGCTGGCGATGCACTCCCCGCCTCTCAGGAACGGCTCGCACTTCCTGACCATCGGCGACTCGGTCGACCGCTTCGTCAGCCTCATTCGCGGCCGCAAGGCGATCATCCTCCACGGGCACCGCCATCGCTGCGAGAAGCACCGCCTCGACAACACCTGGTTGGTGCTCGGCGCGGGCAAGAGCGCCCAGGGAATCAAACGGGACTCCACCTGCAACGTGCTGCGCATCAGGACCGCCGGCGGCGGGCGCGTCACCTGCGCACCTTACGACTGGGTGGACAGGAAGTGGTCCACCAAGGGGGAGACCTTCCTCAGCGACGCCCCGATCCTCCCGGATGAGCCCTCGCCTCGCGCCGCAAAAGGCCCGGACCGCTGATCGCTACCGCGTCTTCTCGCCCAGGCACACGATCTGGCCGTCGGCCGTCGAGAGATACAGCCGCCCGCCCGCGATGGCCAGGCCGTCCCAGATCGGCCGCGGGACGTCGCACTCGGCCAGCACCTTGCCCTCGGCCGGGTCCACCGCGATCAGCCTGCCCTGCGAGCCGACCACGAAGACCGCGTCGCCGGCCAGCGCGATGCCGGCGATCTGCTGGCCGGACCCGCCTGCGCCTGGGGGGAACAAGGTCTTCGACCAGGCGGCCCCGCGGGCCAGGCGATGGCTGCGGCTGCGGTCGCCCGGCTTGAGGCCCCGAGGCAGGTGGCGCTGGTTGAACCACTTCTCGTCGAAGTTGGCCAGGTCCGCCTCGCTGAAGTCACGGCGAAAGAGGGTGTGCTTGTCCTCGCTGCTGCACAGCAGCATGGAGCCGCGGAAGGCCGCCAGCGGACGCGGCGTGACGCCGATGAAGTCGGGCTGGCCCGGTTTGGGGCCCGAGCTGATGTACTGCATCCGCTGCCCGTAGGTCCACACGCCTCGCGGGACGAGCACGCCGCCCTTGCCGTTGCGGCACAGGACGAAGCCGCTCTCCCAGGCCACTTTCATCGTCGTGCCGGCCGGGTCGATCTGCCAGCGAGACATGGTGATGTAGTCAGCCCCTTCCTCGTCCGCCCGCCTGGCCTCGGCCGTCAGCAGGTCGATCGGCTCGAACTCCAGCGCCGCCCCGCCGTAGAACTGCGTCATGGGCAGGCTGGAGATCATCTTCACCCACGTCACCCGCCCGCTGTCGGGCTCGACGGCCAGCACGCGCACGCCGCCGTCGGCCAGCGGATGACGCCCCGCCGCCATGTACAGGATGCCGTCGATCACCAGCGGGCTGCCCGCCACGGGCCAGGGCGACTCGAGTTGCCCGAACGAGACGATCCGCTCGTCGCCGGGCCCCGGGCGCATCCGCCAGACCAGCGCCCCGTCGGAGGCCCGAAGGCAATAGGCCCACCCGCTTCGCGTGCCGAACAGGCACAGCCCGCCGTACAGCGTGGGCGGGGTGTCGATCCGCCCGTTGGCGGTGAATTCCCACGTCTGCCCGCCGCTGGCCGCGTCGAGGGCGACCACGCGATGGCCGTCCATCTCCGCCGCCACCACCAGGGCCCCCGCCGACACGGGCGGTGTGAGCGGGCCGCGGCCGTACAGGTTCTCCTTCCAGTCGACGGCCGCCGGAACGTCCGGCCAGGCGCCGATCCGGCTGGTCCACAGCACGTCGAGCTTCTTCGGCCCGGGCGCCGTGGTCGAGGCGCTGCGCCAGACGTCGCCCCGATAGCCGGGCCAGTCGCCCGTCGCAACCGGCGCCTCGCCGGCCTTCGCGCCCCAGGCGGGCCCGCGCTCGAGGACGGGCGCTCCCGGTTCGGGCGGGCTCGACGGCTTCGCTTTGGCCGGGGCCAGCGCCGAGTAGCTCTTCAACATCGGATAGCACGAACAATGCTTGGGCGAGGTGTACAGCAGCCCGTTGGCCGGCAGGAAGCCCGCGTTGCGGTCGCAGTTGCCCTTGCTGATCTGGTTGGCCCCGGCCTGCCCGGTGGCGATCTCGACGTGGTTCATCTCTCCGCCCAGCAGGTACCTCACCGTCGCCACGGGCGGGAAGCAGTGGTTGTGCCAGCCGGGCAGCGTTCGCTCGACGCTCCCGGTGCGGCGCTCCAGCGCCCGCCACTGGCCCTTGGCGAGCACCCACACGTGCTCGCCCACCTGCATGGCCCGCGCCTGCATCCAGTGGTTCTGCCCCGGTTCGTACAGGTGCTCCCACATCTGCCCGCCGTCGGCTGAATTCAGCACGTGAATCCCGTTGCCCGTTCGCGTGTCGCTGTACGTGGACACCTCGCACACGAGCAGTCCGCGATCGCACGCCAGGCGACGCACGTTCGGCGCCCACGCGTGGTCGCTGCGACGCCAGAGCACCTTGCCCGTCGCCAACTCGATCTTCACGATCGCCCGGCCCTTGCGGTCCAGCAGCTTGCCCTCCAGGCAGAAGACGCCCCCGTCGTCGGCGATCACCGAACTGGGGTTGACCACCTTCGCCGACCACAGGGCCCGGCCGGAGTCCGCGTCGTACGCCCACACGCCCTGGCCGTCGGCGGCGACCAGCGTGCCCGCCTCGCAGAGGATCTCGAGCGGCTTTCGATCGCCCTCGTACGTCCGCACCGTCTTGCCCGTCGCGGCGTCCAGGGCCTGGAGCCTGCCCTCGCTCACCACGTACAGACGCTCGCCCGCCGCCACCGGCAGGACGCTGCCCGCAATGGCCGAGGAGAGAAAGCCCAGGCGGCTGGGGGTGGGGTCCATCGCCCGCTGCCACAGCCGCAGGCCGTTGAAGGCGTCGCGGGCGATCGTCCCGGCGTAGAACAGCTTGCCCCCGGCCGTGACCATGTTGCTGATCTCGTGCATGGGGCCGGCGATCCACCGGATCCGCTCGACCGGCCCGGCCACCGTGTCGCGCGACACCGCGTTGCCGTTGGGCCCGTGACGCGGATGACCCCATTCGTCCAGTTCCTTCGGCCAAGGCTTCACCGCCCGCACCCGCCCGCGAGGGCCGGACTTGACAATCCGGACGTCGGTGAAACCAGCCCGCTCCAACTCCTCCTTGGGCGAGACGGCATTGGCGCCGGTCCACGCGTAGAAGACGCCCTTGGGGCACAGGACCCGGAAGATCTCCGAAAGGTTCAGTTGGCCGTACGGAACCTCGTGGGCGATCAGCAGGTTGACCAGGTTCTCGGCGTACGGCAAGCGGTCGCACTCGCCCTGCTCCGCCCAGCCCTGACCGTACAGGCCGGCTGACCGCAGGCGGCGGGCGGCTTCGGCCACGGCGGCGGGGTCCTTGTCCAGGGCGTGCACCAGGAACCGCCCGTCGGCTGACAGCGCCGCCGTCAACTCTCCTTTTCCACAGCCGATCTGGACGAGCAGCCCCCCGCTCGCGCCCGAATCAGCCAGCAGGTCCCGGGCCAAGGCCTTCGCCTCGTCCGCCGGGGCCGCCGGCATCGGCGCGCTCCACAATCCCACGGCCGCCAGAACCACTGCGCACGCACTCCACCACCGGGCTGTCTTCCGCTTTGCCATTTCGCGCTCCTGGGTTGCCGAACTGGACACCTGTTCAAACGCTGCCTTCGAAGGAGCATTGTCCGCCGCCGCACGAACGAGGAAACCTACAGTCTTGCACAAGATTCTGAAGACTTATGCGGCTGGTGGGAATGAGTCTTCCGCTTCATCGTTAAACCCACCGAAACCAGAGGAACGCTCATATGACGGATAACGCCATTGCCGGATCGCGAGTCTCCCGCCGCGGCTTGCTGAAGGGGCTCTCCGCAGTCTCCGCTGCCGCAGCCGCCCCCTGGGTCGTCCCGGCGGCGGCGTTGGGCAAGGACGGCTACGTCGCGCCCAGCGAGAAGATCGTGCTCGGGGCCATCGGCATCGGCCCGCGAGGCCGCCACGATCTCGACTGCCTCATCGCCGAGAAGGACCTCCGCTTCGTGGCCATCTGCGACACCCAGGCCGCCCGGCGACAGGCCGTCAAGAACATGGCCGACCAGCGCTACGGCAACACCGACTGCGTCATGTACCGCGACTTCCGCGAGTTGCTCGCCCGCGCGGACGTCGACGCCCTCCTCATCGCCACCGGCGACCGCTGGCACGCCCACGCCTCGTGCTACGCCGTCCGCGCCGGCAAGGACGTCTACAGTGAGAAACCCTGCGCCATCACGATCGACCTCTGCCGCATCCTCGCCGAGAACGTCCGGCGCTACGGGCGGGTCTTCCAGGCCGGCACGCAGCGCCGCAGCGTGAACAACTTCCGCGCCGCCGTTCAGCTCGCCCGCAGCGGCAAGCTCGGCAAGTTGCACACGCTGTACGCGTCGATCTACCGTCCGCGGATCACCTACGACTGGCTGCCCGAACAGCCCCTGCCGCCCCGCGACGAGGTCGATTGGGACATGTGGCTGGGCCCCTGCCCGTGGCGCCCCTACAACCAGACGTACGTCCGCGGCGGCTGGCGGGTCCACAACGATTTCGACAGCGGCGCGACCCTGCTGGACTGGGGCGCCCACACGCTGGACCTCTGCCAGTGGGCCAACGACGCCGACGGCACGACGCCCGTGGAGTACGAGCCCGGCGAGGGCGCCATCACCTGCCGCTACGCCAACGGGGTCAAGGTGGTCCTGGACTGTCTGCCCCAGCCGTTCGGCGACCGCAGCCCCCACTACCACACCTCGCTGGGAACCTGCCCGGTCCGCTTTGTCGGCGACGAGGGCTGGATCGAGACCGGCGACAGCGGCGACATCATCGTCTATCCCGAGTCGCTCCGGGGCGAACTCAAGGCCCTCAAGACCAGCGGCCTGTCCGCCGCACAGCACACCCGCAACTTCCTCGACTGCGTCCGCGACCGGACCCAGCCGGTCGCCAATGCCGACGTCGCCCGAAGCTCGCACATCGCCTGTCACGCGGCCGCCCTGGCCTGGCTGCTCAACCGCAAGCTCACCCTGGACCCGAAGACCGAGACCTTCGTCAACGATGACGAGGCCAACCGCATGCGCAGCCGCGCCGCCCGCGAGCCGTGGACGCTGTAGAATCGGGGACGCCATGGGAACTCGTCTTGCCATCGCGTGGCTGTGCAGTTCCTTCGCGATCAGCGGGCAGTGCGTTGGAGCCCAGCCGCCCGGGCGGCCCGTGATCGACGGCGAGTGGTGGCAGGTCGCCGGCGACCCGGACCTGGGCGCGTACACGTCGCCCAAGCAGCAGCCGGTGGACTTCGGCCTCTGGCAGGCAGCCGACGGGACATGGCAGCTCTGGTCGTGCATCCGACACACCAAGTGCGGCGGGAACACTCGCCTGTTCTATCGCTGGGAGGGCCGCAAGCTCACCGACCGTGACTGGAAGCCCATGGGTATCGCCATGGAGGCCGACGCGAAACTCGGCGAGACGCCGGGCGGGCTACAGGCCCCGCACGTGATCCAGTGGCAGGGCAAGTACTGGATGTTCTACGGCGACTGGGGGCACATCTGCCTGGCCCGCAGCGACGACGGCAAGACGTTCACGCGCGTGCTGAACGACCAGGGCCGGCCGCAACTCTTCGGCGGGCCCTACGGCAACACGCGCGACGCCATGGTCCTGCGCGTCGGGGAGAAGTTCTACTGCTACTACACCGGCCACCAGCCCAGGGACGCCAAGGACACGCACAAGGCCGCCGTCTTCTGCCGGACGTCGAGCGACCTGCGGACCTGGAGCGAGCCGGTCATCGTCTCCACAGGCGGCGAGGCTGCCAAACAGACCGACTGGTACGGCGGGCACGCCGAGTGTCCGTTCGTCGTGCACAAGGACGGGTTGTTCTACCTGTTCCGCAACCAGCGCTACGGGCGCAAGGCCCTCAACACGCAGTACGCCTCACGCGACCCGCTGGACTTCGGCGTGGACCACGACCGCTTCCGCATCGGCACGCTCGAAGCCGCCGCGCCGGAGATCATCCTGCACGAAGGCCGGTATTACATCGCCGCCCTCCTGCCCTCGCTCAAGGGCATCCAGATCGGCAAACTCAAGTGGGGACCGCTTGTGGACGCAGCGAACGGCCGGAAATGACCAATGTCACTCTTGACACATTGGCCGCTCGTGGGTATCGTAGTTTTGTCCTTTCTGAAAGCGAGAAAAACGGAGATACCCATGAAACGGTGCATCGTATGCGCGGCCGCGGCGCTGTTTGCGTTGGCGGGAGTGTCCCAGGGAGATTTGATCCCCGGCGCCATCACCGGCGTGACGGGCAAGGCGTTCCACCGGGGCGACAACAATGATCCGGGCGACGGGTCGCTTTCCCGCATGCTCGACGGATCGGGGCTGACTGTCGGCAACCCCGGCCTCCCCGGCACCTGGACCCATAACAACCGCTGGCAGGACAACTGGCAGGGCTCCGGGAGTTTCACCGGCGGCGCCACCCCCGGCGCCTGGTTCGTCGCCGACCTCGGCCAGATCTACATCGACCTGGACAAGATGTGGATGTGGAACGTCCGTGAAGTGCTCGACCGCGGCATGAAGAGTTTCAGCGTCTATTATGCCGACTCCCCGACCGTCACTCCGGTCACCAACTCGGCCTACAGCTTCGCCAGCGGCGGCTGGGCCTTGCTCGGCAATTACACGTTGCCGCAGAGCACGGGCAACAACACTCCCTTCGACGGACTGCTGGACCTGACGGGCATTCCGGAGGCCCGCTACATCGGCCTGGACATCCAGAGCAATTACGGAAGCACGTTCCGGGTCGGCCTGGCCGAACTGGAGTTCACCACGCCCGAGCCCGCCACGCTGACCGCACTGCTGCTGGCCGCGGGTGGAATGGGCTCGTATCTCCGCCGACGCCGCCGCGCCGCCTGAGTCAACGAGACAACTCCCCGATCGCCTGCTCGATGGCGGCCACCGCCTCAGCCAGTCCGTCGCGCTGGTAGGCCCGCACGCGGGCGGCCAACTCAGCCGAGCCGGCCAGAAACTCGCGGAACAGCTCCGTCGACAGCTCCCCCGGCGAGACCTGTCGCCCGATTCCCCACTGCTGCACGAACCGGGCGTTGAGCCGCTGCTCCAGCGACTGCTCGGGCAGCAGCAGCATCCCCTTGCCGAAGTGGATGGCCTCGCCGATGAGCTGGTTGCCTGCCGTCGCGAACACCGCCCGGCACGAGGCCAGGTCCTGCACGAACCCGTCCACACTCAGCGGCTTGATCTCCAGCCGGCCCTCGCGCGTCGCCTCGGCCGGGCCGTACACGCGGACGTCCGCGTCCAGTTCCGCCAGGGCCCGCCGCAGGGTCGGCGTGAAATGTACGTGTGCGTTGGACAGGTAGACCAGCAGGTGCGACCCGTCGCTCGGGCGGGTCCGGCGGACGATCTCCCGCAGCACGGGCGGGACGATCCGCACCCCGCGCCGCAGCGGACGCGCGGAGAAGAACGCCGTCGCGACCGACCGGTGCGGACGGTTGACCAGCAGGCGGTAGGCCAGCGACTCCAACTCGCACACCACCCGATCGACGCCCGTCAGGCCGACGTCGCAGCTCGCCAGGACGCCGTAGTGATCGAAGCTGATCCGCGGGATGCCCATCCGCCAGGCCGCCCTGTGGGTGAACAGTTCCGAATCGCTGATGACCACGTGCGGGGCGAACTCCCGCAGCAGGCCCATCACGCTTCGCAGGGCCCTGCCGCAGCCCATCGCGTCGGCCAGCAGCGGCACGTTCCGCCGCAGCGTCAGCCAGGCGGAGCAGTTACTGGCGGCGTCGTGAACGTATCGCAGCGTCGGCAGCCGGTGCACGCGGTAGTCTGCGCTCAGCAGGTCGGCCGCCTCGTCCCCCGCCAGCACCAGCACGTCGTGCCGCTCCCGCAACAGGGGCAACACCGCCTGGGCGCGCACGGCATGACCCCGGCCGTAGCCGTGTACGCCATACGCCACTCTGCGTTTGCCGCCCTGCATAGCCCGTCCAATCCATCGCCCGCCCGCGCAGCGTTCCTCGCGCGTCCCGCTCAGGTTGCGCGAAGCCGCCCGCGAGTTCAAGGCGCCACTCTTTGACAATCTGCCGCCCATCTGGCATATTGGACCCATCACTTGAGGAGTCTCCCATGCAGACCCGAGCAACCGCCCTGGCGTCCGTTGGCCTCGTTTCGGTCCTGCTGTTCCACACGCTCGTCTTGACCGCTGGCGCGGAAGAAGCCGCTCCCGTCGCCCACTGGAAGTTCGAGGGCGACCTGGCCGACGCGCAGGGCAAGCTGAATGGCGAGTTCAAGGGCGGCCAGCCAGCCTTCGTGGACGGCCCGGCCGGGGGCAAGGCCCTCGCGTTGGCCAAAGGCCAGTTCGTCACATTCGGCCCGGCGGAGACGCTCGATCTGGACAAGTGCACCGTCGAACTGTGCTTCCGCCTCCAGACGCCGCCCGGAACGTTCAAATACAACCCTTGCCTGATCGCCAAGCGCTCCAATGAAGGGGGCCACTCGGCCACCCGGTTCAGCATCCACGTCTGGAACGACCACAAGCAGCTCGCCCTGTGGAACGGGCAGTCCGTCGCGCGATACGAGGTGCCGGGCCAGCCGCTTCAGGCCGGCCAGTGGCATCACCTCGCCGTCACCTTCGACGGCGCGGCCGCGCGACTCTATCTGGACGGCGTGCCGTGCCCGTCCGACTCGACCGCGCCGTTCAACGTCCAGCAGCGCAAGCTGCCCCTGCAACTCGGCGCGAGCGATCCCAGAGGCGCCGAGAACCTGCCCGGCGCCTACGACGAGCTGGCCGTCTACGCCCAGGCGCTTACGGTCGAGCAGGTCGCCGCCCGCGCCGACGCGCTGGGCTTCAAGCAGCAGCGCGAGACGCTGCTGGCGGCTGCCCGCGAGCGCGAAGAGCGCCTCCGCAAAGAGCAGCAGGAGCGACAGGCCCGCCACGCCGCCCGCATCGCGGAAATGAAGAAGGACCCCGCCCTGGCCGCGCCGGGCGCCAGACGCGTCTATTCCGGCGACCGCCTCACCGGGATTTCCATGCCGCTGGGGGGCATCGCGGCGGGGCCCGTCCAGATCGACGGTCGGGCCATGAGGCCCATCTGGCAGATCTTCAACAACTACAAGGCGGTCGATCTGGCCGACACGTTCTTCGCCGCCTGCGTCAAGGCGGGAGACGACAAGCACGTCCTTCGCGCGTTGCAGACCGAGCCGGTCGGGCCCTTCCAGGCCGTCAAAGCCCTTTCCTTCAGCGGCGAGTACCCCTTCGGATGGTTCGAGTTCACCGACGCCGACCTGCCCGTCCGCCTGTCGATGGAGTGCTGCTCCGTCCTCATCCCGCTGAACGCCCGCGACTCGGCCTTCCCGGCGGCCGTCTTCCGCCTCACCGCCAGGAACCTCCGCGACGCGCCCGTGACGGTGACGTTCCTGGCCAGCCAGCAGAACCCCGTCGGCAACCCGTTGAGCGGCCCGCGGGCCGCCGATCGTAAGCTGCAGGGCTACGGGCAGAACGTCAACAGCGTCGTCCGCCGGGCGGGCTGGACGAGAATCCACATGACGGGCAAGGCAGGCACGGGACCCTCCTGCGGCGACATGGTGCTTGCCGCCGACGCCGAGGACGCCCGCGCCGCCGCCTCGTGGGAGACGCTCCAGGCCCTGGCCGACAAGCTGGCCGGCGGCACGTTCGGAGGCGAGGACAAGGCCGGGCCCAGCGAGGACGGGCGGACGCTCAACGGCGCCCTGGCCGTTCCCCTGGCGCTCAGGCCGGGAGAGACCAAGTCGGTCCGCTTCGTCCTGGCCTGGCACTTCCCGAACGTCAAGCAGCCGTGGGTCGGCGGGCAGGGCAACAGGTACGCCGCCTGGTGGCCCGACGCGATGTCCGTGACGGACGAATTCACGCGCCGCCTGGATGAGCTGACCGAGCAGACGCGGGCCTACCACGACGCCCTCTACGACTCCAATCTGCCCGTCTGGCTGTTGGACCGCGTCAGTTCGCAGGTGGCGATCCTGGCCAGCCGGACCTGCTTCTGGAGCCGCGACGGCTACTTCGGAGGCTGGGAGGGCTGCAACCCCGACGCCGGCTGCTGCGCGGGCAACTGCGGACACGTGTGGCACTACGCCCAGTCCCACGCCCGCCTGTGGCCGGAGATCGCCCGGCGCATGCGCGAGCAGGCCCTCCGCTACCAGCGCGCCGACGGGGCCCTCTTCTTCCGACAGCCCGCCACGGGCGTGGCCGCCGACGCGCAGGCCGGCGAGATCCTCGAGGCCTACCGCGAGCACCTCGCCTGCACCGACAACGACTGGCTCAAGGCCAACTGGCCGCGCATTCGCAAGGCCATGGAGTACATGATCGCCGTGTGGGATGCCGACGAGGACGGCATGATGGGCGGGCGATGGCACAACACCCTCGACGTCGATTCCAGCGGGTGCAGTTCCTGGGTCGGCAGCCTCTATGCCGCCGCCCTCGACGCCGCCGGCCGCATGGCGGCCATCGCGGCCGACGCCGAAGCCGCCACGCGTTTCCGCCGCATCGCCCAGGCGGCCCGGAAGAACCAGGACGAGAAGCTCTTCAACGGCGAGTACTACATCCAGATCCCCGACGCCAAGCCGCTGCGCGACTACTTCAACGGCTGTTCGATCGACCAGGTGCTCGGCTGCTGGTGGGCCGACCAGCTCGACCTGGCGCCGGTCTATCCCGCCGACCGCGTCCGCTCGGCGATGGCGGCGCTGGTCCGCCTGAACTTCCGCCCGGACTTCCACGGCATCCGGCAGGTGCCTCGCAAGTTCGTCCACGACGACGACGCCGGCACGCAGATGGTCCAGTGGCCCGGCGACAAGCGCCCGCCCAACCATATCCTCTACGCCGATGAGGCGATGACCGGCTTCGAATACGCCGCCGCCGGCGCGATGATGCAGGTGGGCATGGTCGACGACGCCCTGCTGCTGGCCAAGGCCGTCAGCGACCGCTACGACGGGCGGCTCAGGACCACCCTCTCGGGCGGGGCCTACACGAGCTGGGGCTTCAGCGGGAATCCCTTCGGCGACGACGAATGCGGCAAGTTCTACGCCCGGGCCATGAGTTCCTGGTCGCTCCTGCTGGCCGCCCAGGGCTTCATCCACGACGGCCCCGCCGGCGTGATCGGCTTCCAGCCGCGCTGGCAGGCGGAGAACCACCGCTCGTTCTTCATTGGCGCCGAAGGATACGGCACGTTCAGCCAGACCATCGCCGACGGCAAACAGAACGCCTCCATCGCCCTCCGTCGCGGCAAGCTGACCCTTCGCACTATCGTTCTCCAGGCCCCCGAGGGCGCGAAGGTTGCCGCCGCCATCGTCCGCTGCGCGGGCAAGGACCTCAAGGCCGGGTCCAGCCAGGAGGGCCGGCGAGTCACGATCTCGCTCGACGCGCCGCTCACGGTCGGCCAGGCCCAGGGCCTCCAGGTGGAACTGTCTCTCCAGAAATAACCTCCGGCCGCCTCCGGACGGGACGATCGTTTCAGTGCTCCGCGGGCACAAGGCAGACACGGCTGGACGCTTCACGTGCCGGGGGGTATCCTCACTTTGTCGGTTTGGCCGGAACCCCACAATGAGCAGGAGAACACCGTGAGCGATACCGCACGCAATCACTTGTCCCGCCGCCGCTTCCTTCAGGCGTCCGCCGCCGCGACGGCCGGGGCCATGGGCGCGGGCCTGCTGCGAGGCGAGGCGCCCAGGCGACCGAACATCCTCTTCATCCTCACCGATGACCAGCGCTTCGACACGATGAGCTGCCTGGGCCACCCGTTCCTCAAGACGCCCCACATGGACCGCATCCGCAACGAGGGCGTGCTGCTGGCCAACGCGTTCGTCACCACCAGTCTCTGCTCGCCCGCGCGGGCGTCGTTCCTGACCGGCATGTACGCCCACAGCCACGGCGTGATCGGCAACCGCGGGCAGGAGTACGACCCCGACAAGACGCCCAGCTTCCCCCAACTCCTCCAGCAGGCCGGCTACGAGACCGGCTTCGTGGGCAAGTGGCACCAGGCCCCCCACGCCAACCCTCGCAAGGGCTTCGATTACTGGTTGAGCTTCAAGGGGCAGGGGCAGTATACCGATCCCGCCTTGAACGAGAACGGCCGCGACTTCAAGGCCACCGGCTACATTACCGACCTGCTGACCGACTACGCCGTCGGCTTCCTGAACAAGCAGAGGCACAAGCCCTTCTGCCTGGTCCTGTCTCACAAGGCCATTCACGGGCCGTTCACGCCGGCCCCGCGCCACGAGAACCTCTACGAGGGCGTCGTCCCGCCCAAGCCCGTCAGTTGGGACGACGACCTGGCCGGCAAGCCCGCCTGGCAGCGCGGCCCCCACCGCCCGGCCAAGGGCAAGAAGGGCGCAGCCAAGAAAGGCACCGCCAAGGCTGGAGAGGCCGCCGAGGAGCGCGTTCCCGACCGCCGCGCCCCGGGCCCCTGGCAGCCGTCCAAGAGCTTCATGGACTACTACCGCGCCCTGGCCGCCGTAGACGAAGGAATAGGCAAGGTCCTCGCTGCGATGGCCCAGACCGGCCAGCTCGACGACACGGTCATCGTCTTCGCCGGCGACAACGGCTACTTCAAGGGCGAGCACGGGCGAGGCGACAAGCGCCTGGCCTACGAGGAGGCCCTGCGAATCCCCTTCCTCCTGCGCTACCCGCGCCTGGTCAAGGGCGGAGCGACGGTCGAGCAGATGGTGCTCAACATCGACTTGGCCCCGACGCTGCTGGACCTGGCCGGCGTGCCCATCCCGCCGCACGTGCAGGGCCGGTCCATGAAGCCGCTGCTGGAAGGCAAGAGCCCCGCCGACTGGCGCAAGAGTTGGCTGTACGAGTACTGGGTCGACCTCACACCCACCATCCCCCGCATGGTCGGCGTGCGGACCCAGACGGCCAAACTCGTCCGCTATCCGGATGCCGACTGCATCGACGAGATGTACGACCTGGCGAAGGACCGCCACGAGATGCACAACCTCGCCAACGAGCCCGCCTGCGCCGAGATGAAGCGAACGCTCCAGGCGGAACTCGACCGCCTGATGAAGGAGACCGGCTACCGCAACGACGTCCCCCGCCCGCGCGACGCCGCCCCCAAGGCCCGGCGCGCGGATGCCCCCAGGGGCGTCCTGCTGGACGTCGAGTTTGGCCCGAGCGGCAAGCCCCCCGCCGACGCCGGACCGGCCAAGCTCGCGATCAAGTCCGTCGGCCGGATCCAGAGCGAGCCCGGCCGCGACGGCCGGTCGGCCGCCCGCTTCGCCGGGCAGCAGGCCCTCGAACTGGGGCGACAAGAGCAACTCGATCCGTCCGTCGGCCCGTGGATCGTCTCGGCCCGCGTCAAGAGCGAAGGCGACGGCGTGGTCCTGGCCCACGGCGGGGCCAGCCGGGGCTACCTGCTGGCCGTGCGCGAGGGCAAGTGCGTGCTGGTTGTCCAC
>JAKJER010000079.1 GCA_022705325.1 Planctomycetota bacterium
CGGGCTCGACACCCGCCGTCGCCAGCTCGATCGGTGCGTGCCCGCCACCGGCGCAGCCGATAGCCGCCAGCGACCAGCCGCACAAGAGGACTACCATGGATCGGACGACCATGCGATGATTGTATAGTGGGACAATCGCCGATGGCAAACAGGAACCAGGCCGACAACTCGCCGAAGCCCCCGTACGGGCCGGCTCCCCGCGTGCGCCGACGCGAACCGCGATCTGGTACGACAGACGCCTCGCCTGTCGGCTCCTCGCCCGGCCCCGCGCGCCGGCGCGTGCTACGCCGGCTGGCCGTGAGCCTGCTGGCAATGGGCCTGCTGGGGACGGTTTGCTGGGCATGGGTCGTGCCCGTTCTGATCCGCTCGGAGATCCAGCGTCAAGTGGACAAGGTGTGGCGGGGGCAGGTGCGGATCGGATCGCTGGACCTGGACTTGAACGGAACGTTGGTCCTTCGCGACGCGCAACTGCTGGACGGGGGGGGCCGCCAATGGCTCCGCCTGGACCAGGCGAGCGTCGAACTGGGCGACTGGCCCAGCCTCCGGCCCACCATTCGCCGCGTTCGGGCCCGCAAGGTGGACGTAGCCGTCCATTTCGACGGCGAAACACCGATCCTGCCGGTCCAGCCGACCCGCGACCACGTGGACCTCCTGGACAACCTGGAGAGCGTGGAAGCCACCCAGATTGCGCTGGCGCTCAATGACGACTCCGGCAAGCTCGAGCAGTGCGACGACTTCTCCGTCAGTCTGCACCGAACAGGCGGAAAGTATGAAGTAGCCATTCACAGGCCGCCTTCGTCGCCGGGGGAGATCTCGATCCTCGCCCAGATCGACCCCGCGACGCTGGAGGCCGCGATGCGGGTCTTCGCCTCACTGGATGTCCGGCCCCGCTATGGACAGATGCTGCTGGCCGCCGTGAACGCGTCGGAGGTGGACTCGGCCCAGGGGCATGTCCACGCGGACCTGTCGGTCAACGGGCGGCTGGACCAGCCCCTCTCGCTGAAGGCCGAGGGCACGCTGACCCTGGGCGACTGGCGAATGAGTTCGCGGGGCAGCGCGGTGGTGGATGACCTGGACTTGGACATCCGCGTGGACGGGCTCGCGGGCCAGGTTGTGCAGGGCGGGCTGGAGGCCGGGCCGTGGGCGGTCCAGGTCAACAGCATCCGCTTCTCGTTCGATCGGGCCAACCAGTCCCTGTTGCTGGACCTGGCCCTGAGCAGCCGCTGGCAGACGGACCAGATGAGCACGTTCTGGCGCCAGTTGATGGCCGACGTGGAAGGCAGCGGCCAGGTGGAGCTAGCCGGTCCGTTGCGGCTGTCGTTGGACACCGGGGAGCTTCTGGAGGCCGATCTGAAGGGGCGGGTCCAGGCCAGGACGCTGTCGGTCCCGCTTCGCCCGCCGCTGGTGCTTTCGGACCTGGAGAGCGAGGTGTCCGTGCGCCCCGCGATGGTCCGCCTTCGGGGGGTGTCGGGGCGAGTCTGGGGCGGACGGCTGGAAGGGGCGGCCGGCGCCACGTGGGGAACGCCGACGACGCAACCGCTCCGCCCGCCGGCGCCGAGCGGCCGGACCCAGCCCGCACGGACCCGCCTGGACGACGTGGTGTTCAGCGGCGACGTGATCCTGACCAACGTTGACATGGCGGAGGTCACCCGCCAGTTCCAGGGGCACGACCCGTCGAGACAGGGACGGGCGTCGGCCAGCGGCAAGCTGAGCATCCGCGGACTGGACGTCAAGAGCCTGGGCGGCAAGGTGGCGGTCTACATGGACGACGTGGAAGCCTTCCGCCTGCCGGTGCTGTCGCAGATTCTCACGTTCCTGAAGGTCCAGAAAGAGACGTCCGATTTCCACGGCACGTTCGACATGCAGGGGCTGACGGCCACCATCGAACGGGCCAGGCTGGCCAATCGCCTGTCGGCCCTGGAGGTCGAGCCCGGCGGCACGATCGATCTGGGCCAGGGGCGGATGGACTTCTACCTTGTGGCTGTGCCTCTGTCCACGGTGCGCGACCTTCTGCTGAAGATCCCGCTGGTGAACCTGCTGGTGAACCTCCAGGACAAGCTCACGCGACTGCTGGTCAGGGGCCAGTGGGACGACCCCCCGTCGAAGCTACTGAGCGTCCAGCCGATTCGCAACGTCGGGGAAGGCACGCTGACGTTCTTCCGCGACGTGGCCCGCAGCGGCGGGCAGATCGGCGGCGACGTGCTCAACACCCTGCGCAGCATCATCGAACTGCCGTTCGGCAAGCCCAGGAAGGAACAACCGGTCGAGGAACCGTGACGGGCGCCGGTGCTCCGTGCGGACCCACGGGCCTCCCGGGCGGGCTTTCGTGCGGGATACGCACCGCCCTTACGTTTGACTGGGTGAACACGAGGTGACGATGATCAAGATGAAGTACGTGTGCCTTCTGACGCCCTTGCTGGCCTGCGCATCATACGCAGCCGCAGGCGACGTGGTCTGGCTGGAGGCCGAGCGGTTCGACAACCTGGGCGGGTGGGTCAACGACGCCCAGTTCCTGGACCTCATGGGCTCGCCCTGCTTGTTGGCCGCCGGCATGGGCACGCCCGTCGCCGACGCCACCACGCGCACGACCCTTCCGGCCGGCACGTACCGCCTGTGGGTCCGCTCGAAGGACTGGTTCCCCTCGCACCACCCGGGGCGATTCCAGGTCCTGCTCAACGGCAAGACGGCGGGCGCGACGTTCGGTCAGTCGGGCCGGGCGGGCTGGCTCTGGGAAGACGGCGGGAGCCTCGAACTGTCGGGCGAGGTGACGGTCTCCCTGCACGACTTGACCGGCTACTACGGGCGATGCGACGCGGTTGTGCTCAGCCGCAGCGCCGCCTGGCGACCGCAGGACGAGCCTCGCGCCCTCGCCGGCCTGCGCCACCAGTACGGCGGCCTCAGCCCGAACGTCCGGGAGATGCCCGCCAGCGACGTGGTGGTCATAGGCGGCGGGCTGGCGGGATGCACGGCCGCGGTGGCCGCGGCGCGAAACGGCGCTGTCGTGACGCTGCTTCAGAACCGCCCGATCCTGGGCGGCAACGCCAGCACGGAGATTCTTGTCCCGCCGGTGGGCGTCTGGCCGCACATGAAGCGATCGCCCCTGGACCCGCGCGAGACGGGCCTGGTCGAGGAGTTCCGCACGACCGGCAATCAGCAGGTCAGCGAGGGCAAGTTGTACACGCAGCGCCTGACGCGCTGGGTGCGGGCCGAGCCGGACATCCGCCTGCACCTGAACACGCACGCGACGGCGGCCGAGATGGACAAAAGCTCCCCGCGCCGCATCGCGGGCGTCCTGGCGGTGGACGTGACGACGGGCCGGCGGATGCGCTTCCCCGCCCGCCTGGTGATAGATTGCTCCGGCGACTCGGTGGTTGCCCTCTCCGCCGGCGCGGAGTTTCGCCAGGGCAAGGAGAGCAAGGCCCAGCACAACGAGCCGTGGGCGCCGGACCAGCCCAGCAGCGAAACCATGGGCAACAGCCTGAAGTACTTCCACCAGGACGCGGGCTCGCCCCAGCCGTTCGAGGCCCCGGACTGGATCTTCCGGTTCGACGACTGCGGCGACTTCGCCCCGGGTCGTCACCCGCCTCTGGTCCGCGACGTGGGCTACCAGTGGATGCTCGAACTGGGCGGCAAGCGGGACACCTTCGCCGACGCCGAGGAGATCCGCGACGACATCCTGCGGCTGATCTTCGGCCTGTGGGACCACGCCAAGAACCGCTGCCCCACTCTCAAGGATCGCCTGGTCAACCACCGTCTGGTGTGGGTCGGCCACGTCGCCGGCAAACGCGAGAACCGCCGGCTCATCGGCGACTGCATCCTGACGCAGAACGACATCGTCAAGCAGACGCTCTTCCCCGATCGCGTGGCCTACGGCGGATGGGTCGTGGACGACCATCACTCGGCCGGGTTCTTCCACAAGGGCACGTTCGGCCGCCATCAGGACGACCGCTCGCAAGCGGCGTTCGGCACGCAGTTCGCCATTCCCTTCGGCTGCCTGTACTCGCGCAACGTGGACAACCTGATGATGGCCGGGCGGAACATCTCGGCGACCCATCTGGCCATGGCCGACACGCGGGTGATGATGACCACCGCGCTGATGGGTCACGCGGCCGGCACGGCGGCGGGCCTGTGCAAGCAGTTCCAGGTGCCGCCCCGGGAGTTGGCACAGAAGCACATCGCCCTGTTGCAGCAGCAACTGCTCAAGGAAGGCGCCTACCTGATCGACCTGCCCGCGGAGGACCCGCGCGACCTGGCCCGCCGGGCCAAGGCGTCCGCGTCGAGCGAGGGGCGCGACGGCGAGCAGGTGCTGTCGGCGGGGAACGTTACCGACGGGTACGGCCGGGCGGAGGGCACGCGGCTGCATGCGTGGGCGCCGGCGAGCGACGCGACAGGGCCCCACTGGGTCCAACTGGCGTGGGAGCGCTGCGTCGCGTTCAACGTGGTGCACGTGAACTTTCAGACGGCCGCCCGCGCCCCGCGGGAGTTCGCCGTGGAGGCCTGGCAGGACGATGCGTGGAAGACGCTGACTCGCGTGAGCGACAATCGCCATCGCCGCCACGTCCTGGCGGTCGCCGACGCGAATGCGCGCGTCGAGAGCGACAGGCTGCGGGTAGTGACGCCCCGCCCGGCGGCTGTCTGCGAGATCCGCGTGTACCTCGAGCCGCCCGACGCGGTCCAGACCGCTCGTCGGGCGCACGAGGTGATGAGGCAGCGCGACGCCGGGCCGTTCCTGCCGTGGGAGATCCCCGTGGCCACCGCCCGGCCCGTGCCGCCGCAACCCCTGGACCCCGGCAAGCGCGTCGAGGGGGCCATCTCGTTGGAGCAGGCGGCTGGGCGGTTCGGTGGGACCTTCCTGGACGACGCGCAGGGCGTCGCGGCCGGCCACTGGGCGCAGTCCACCTGGGGCAAGACGTACATCGGCGAAGGCTACGCTCACGACGCCAATGCCGACAAGGCGGGCAAGTCGCTCCGCTTCGATCTGGACATGATCAAGCCGGGACGCTACGAACTCCGCCTGGCGTACTCGGCCTTCACCAACCGCGCAAGCAACGTCGCGGTGACGATCACCACGCCCGATGGCCCGAAGACCGTGCGGATCGACCAGCGCAAGCCGCCCAGGATCGACGGCCTGCTCCAGCCCCTGGGCACGTTCGAGTTGGACGCCAAGTCACGCGTCACCATCACCGCGGCCGGAACCGACGGATACGTGGTGGTCGATGCGTTGCAGATAGTGCCCGGCAGCCCGTAGTCAGTAGTTGATCCGGGCTTTGTATGTCGGCCGCTATTGCTTGCGGCTTCGCAAAGCGTCGCGATTCGGGCCACTGGCCACTCGCTACCGGCTCCCGGCTCCCGGCTGTTATCAGCGGGTGTTCTGCAACTCCCATATCCGCCCGTCGGCGGTGACGACGAAGAGGTTCTGCCTGGGCCGCTTGGTGGTCTTGAGGACTTGTCCGGGCGCTGCCGCCGACACCTGGTCCACGCGGAACGGGAAGGGCTTGGTCCACTTGATCGGCCGGTCCGGGCGGGAGTGAAACTGCTTGTGCAGGAAGGCGTTGATCAGGAAGCACCCGTAGCCGCGGTTGACCAGCGTGATGCCGCCGGTCTCGGTGATCACGACCAGGTCCGTTCGCGTGTCGCCGTCGTAGTCGAAGGCGGCCGCCAGCAGCACCTTCATGGCCCCCAGGTCCTTGTAGATGCTCAGGGGCGCACCGCTGAGGCGCTCGAAATCGGCGGGCGGACTCGCGGACGGGCCCACGCCGTAGCGGGTGATGCGCCCCTCGCCCAGGACCAGCACGTGCGGCTCGCCGTTGTCGCCCCAGGCGGCGGAGAAGATCGCCGCCGCCGGCTCGGTCTTCTGCGTCCACAACGTCCACGAGACGACGGGCCAGGGCGGGCCCACCAGGCCCGGGTTCTCGGCCAGCAACAGCTTGCCCGTCTTGAGCAGCACCAGCACGTCCGGTTTCCCGTCGCCGGTCGCGTCGGCCAGCGCCGCCGCCAGCCAGCCGGCCTCGTCATCCAGGTCCAGGGGCGGACCTATGGCGGTGAACCGCTGCCCGCGGTTGAGCCAGATCGTCCGCCCCACCAGGGCGTCGACCTTGCCATCGCCGTCCACGTCCGCGGCCGCGCAGAAGGCCGCCTTGGCCGCGACCAGGCCCCACGCGGCGGTGACGTCGCGAACGCCGTTGTCGCTCGACAGCAGCAGCTTTGGCCCGGCGCGACCGGCCGCCAGCAGGTCCAGGCGCGAGTCGGCGTCGAAGTCGGCCGACGCCAGGCACGTCACGCCGGCGGCTGTCTGGCCGATGACGCGGGCCAGGCCGTCGGTGAAGGCCTCGTGACTCACGCCGTCTCGGAAGGTTCGCTGCCCGGCCTTGATGTCCTGCACCACGCGGGCCAGCGCAGCCGTTCGCCCGGGGAACGTCCTGGCGGCCTCGTGGGGCCCAGCCGTCCGCCACAGCGAGCCGTCCCCCCCCGCCGGCAGGGCCAGCAGCCACCGGTCGTCCAGATGCACCAGCATCTTCGCCCCGGGCCCGTGACCGTTGATGAACGCCACCACGGGCTGATCCGGTCGCACCGCGGCAGCCAGGTCAGCCGGGGCGGCGAGTTGGAGTCTCAGCCGTGCCGGCGCCTGCCCCTTGAGCAACTCGCTCACCGCCAACTCCGCCAGGGGCGATGCCGCCTGCACGTCGGCGACCCGGGCGATCAGCACGGTCTGCGCCGACGCGTACACTTTCGACAGGGGCAGGTCCACCTTGATGACCGCCCCAATCGGCCCGGCCGTCCCCAGTGTCACCGCCAGCACCGCCAGAACGCAAGATGATCGCTTCATGGACCGATTCCTTTGTATGGAGGGCGTTGCCGGACACGCCCGGACGCAGCATCACGGCAAATTGTATCGTATGATCATGATGGAGGGATAGGAGCCATGCGCAGTCTCTTGAAATTGGGAGTATTCGCGGTGTTCGCCGCGGCGCTGGTGATGGCTGGACGCCAGTTCTGGGCATCGCTGGACTCGAAGGCCGTCGGGCGGTCGTTCAACTCGCCGGACGGGCGTTATGCGCTGGTGGCCATGAACCACGAGGGCAAGACGCTGCTGGGCCAACCCAAGCAGTGGTATGAATTCCAGGTCATCGACCAGAGCACCGGAAAGGTCATCAGGCAGGCCGAGGTCGACACGGGCCCGGGCATCCCCTGGGCGGATCTGCGAGTCGACGGACAGGTGGTCTGGGGCCCCGGCCCCAAGCGCGTCGTGATCTACCTGGGCAAAGAGATCATCTGGCGAAACGGGATATGACAGCCAAACAGCAAAGGGCGGCGGGTCTGTCGACCACACCGCCCATTGCATCGGTTTGACCGTTCTCGCGCCAATGATCTTGCGGACCTGCGAGCGGAAGCGGGCTCTCCATTCCGCAATCCGCGTTCCGCAATCGCTTATCCTTCGACGTTCAACGTCATCAGGAACTCGGCGTTGGTCTTGTACTTCTGAAGCCGGCTGATGAGCAGTTCCATGGCGTCGACGGGCTGCATGTCGGCCAGGGCCTTGCGGAGGCGCTGGACAAGCTTGAGCTCCATCGGGTCCAGCAGCAGTTCTTCCTTTCGCGAGCCGGAGCGGCTGATGTCGATGGCGGGCCAGATGCGCCGGTCGACCAGGCGGCGGTCCAGGTGCAGTTCGCTGTTGCCGGTGCCCTTGAACTCCTCGAAGATGACCTCGTCCATTCGGCTGCCCGTGTCTACCAGGGCCGTGCCGATGACCGTGAGGCTGCCGCCCTCCTCGACACAGCGGGCGGCCCCGAAGAACCGCTTGGGCGACTGAAGCGCGCTGGCGTCGACGCCGCCGGTGAGGATCTTGCCGCTGTGCGGGGCCTCGGCGTTGTACGCGCGGGCCAGGCGGGTGATGCTGTCCAGCAGGATCACCACGTTCTTGCCGTACTCGACCATGCGCTTGGCCTTGGCGTTGACCATCTCGGCGATCTGGATGTGCCGGCTGGCGGGCTCGTCGAAGGTCGAGGAGACGACCTCGGCCTTGGTGTTGCGCTGCATGTCGGTCACTTCCTCGGGGCGCTCGTCGATCAGCAGGATAATGACGTAGGCGTCGGGGTGGTTGGCGGTGACCGCGTTGGCGATCTTCTGGAGCAGGATGGTCTTGCCCGTTCGCGGCGGGGCGACGATGAGCATGCGCTGCCCGAACCCGATCGGCGTGACCAGGTTGACCACCCGCATGTTGATCTCCTTGGGGATGGTCTCCAGGAAGATCCGCTTGTCGGGGTGGGTGGGCGTGAGGTCCTCGAAGTTGACGATCCCGCCGAGTTTGTCGGGCTCCTCGAAGTTGATCGCTTCCACCCGCAGCAGGGCGAAGTACTTCTCCGACTCCTTGGGCGGGCGGATCTGCCCGGCCACGATGTTGCCCGCCTGCAACCCGAAGCGCCGGATCTGGCTGGGCGAGACGTAGATGTCGTCGGGGCTGGGCAGGTAGTTGTAGTCGGGGCTGCGGAGGAAGCCGAACCCGTCGGGCAGAATCTCCAGCACGCCCTCGCCGTACATCAGCCCGTTCTTCTGGATGCGGGCCTTGATGATCTGGAAGACCAGGTCCTGCTTGCTCAGCCCGGCGTACTCGTCGATCTCTTCCTGCTTGGCCACCTCGTGCAGCTCGGCGACGGTCATCTTCTGCAGGTCGGTGATGTGAACCTGTCCGCGCTTGACCTTCTCGTACTTGGCGTGCATCTCGCGGTCGAACTCGGCCATGCCCGCCTCGGGGCTCTCGTCGGCCCGCTCCTCGCTTGCCGGCTCGCTCCCGGGCTCCGCCCGGGCGGGGGCTTCTTCCTGGCTGCCGGGCTCGTCGGCGGCCTGCTCGGCCCGGGACGGCGCAGCCTCTTCGACGGCGACGACGGCCTGCTCGACCGGCGCCGGCTCGGCGGCTTCGGCGGGCGGCTGGTGTTCGGTGTCGGCGCCGGCCTGGACGGCTGGCGTTTCCTCGGCCGGAGAGGTCTCGGCCGGGTCGGCCTGGGGCGCCAGCTCCTGCACTACGGCCTGGTCGCTCGTCGCCGGCGCCGCCTTCTTGCTCCGGGTGCGCTTGACGGTCTTGGTCGCGGTTTTCTTGGTTGTCTTCTTTGCAGCTTTTGCCATATTTGGCCTCCACGTTATGCCGGATCCGTCTGCGGCTCCGCCTCACATGCGAACGGATCGTGTTAGCTCAGGTTGTTTCGGGTATACAAAGAGTCCGATTGACAGAAGCCGCGGTTTGGGGAACAAGGCGGTCTGGATCAACGCTGCGGACCCGGCGGGAAGAAGTACCCGTCCAGTCCCCTCGCTGTCCTTCCACGCAGGCAACGCCCGGAAGGCCTAACAGAACAGGCCCGAAACACTATCCGGAACGGTCCGTCGAGTGAAGGAACTGCTCGAACCACCGACGGACCTGCTCGCGCAGGCAGGCAGCGCAGGAACTGTTACGAAGCCTATATTGGCATCTGGCTGCTTTTTTGTCCAGCGAAATCTGTAATTTTTCTCGCTCGGCCCAGGCCGACGCGGACCAGCGGCGTGCATCGAGCACCCGCTTCTCTCGCACCTCGCTGGGTGCGTCCACGAACACCAGCACCGTGCACAGGTCGTCCCACCCCGCCTCCAGCAGCACGGCGGCGTCGACGGCCACGCCACGCACGGACTCGTCCGCGAGGGCCTGCTCGATCAGCTCTTCAATTCTACGCCGGATGCGCCAGTGCATGATGCCGTTCAGCGCCGCAAGATGGCGCGGGTCGGAAAACACCACCCCCGCCAGGCGCGAACGATCCACTCCCCCCTGCTCGTTGAGCATCCCCTCGCCCCACAACTCCACGATCTGCGCGCGGACATCCGCCTCGTCCAGAACCTGGTGTCCGATCGCGTCGGCGTCGATCACGCGGCAGCCCAGGCGGCCCAGCTCGGCTGCCACCGTGCTCTTGCCCGCTCCGATCCCCCCGAGAATGCCGATGACAGGCTTGCTCATCCGCGCCGGTTGCCTCCTCAGAAGACTCGTGGACTCGCGAATTCCGGGAGGCGAATCCACGAGTCCACGCTTCAACGGGCAATCGCTCCTGCTAGCGCCGTCCCACCAGCCGCACCTGCCCCCACAGGCTCATGTTCTGCCAGAAGTCGCGCTTGGCCCCGATCCAGGTCATGAGGTTCTTGCGCCCGCTGCCGTCGTTGTCGCAGACGCCGGTCTCCACGCCCAGCATCTGGCCCTGTTTCAGGGACAGACCGGGAACGCAGAAGCCCACCTCGATCACGTAGCCCAGCGGGGTCTTCTGCATCGCGACCTGGCCCTTCCACTTCGACTGGAACAGCTCGGTCTGCGGCTTGGTCACCGAGTACATGCACAGGGGATCGTCGGCCTGACCCACGAAGACCCCCGGCGACGACGAGACCACCACCTGCACCTCCTGCCCGCGAACCTCCGTGCGACCGTCCGCGTCGGCCAGCCTCGGTCCGCCCTCGTTGAACGGGTCGATGTAGATCAGCACGCAGTCGTTGAGGAAGCTCAGCGGCTCGGCGGGCTCGGCGAGCTTGTCGTCGGCGACGATGAACAGGAAGTACAGCTTGTCGCCCTGCCAGGCGGCGCGCCAACTGTAGCTCAGGTCCGCGTTGCCCTTCCAGTTGTCGACGGACATGCCCTGCCCCAGCCAGAGCTGGTTCTCGCCCTGCACCAGCACGGGCTGAATGCCCCGCCAGTCTTCGGTCAGGCCGTCCACGCTGATCTTCCGTTCGACGGCTTCGCAGGTGGGCGCCAGCAACTTGGCCGGGCCCCCGCACCCGATCGCCATGCACGCAACCACAAGGGCCAGACCTGTCATGACATGTCTCATGGATTCGGTTCCTTTCGTAGCGTATGCATACCTTCCGCCGAGGCGAAATGCAACGGTTTGTACGTCGCCGGCCCGCAGCGGGCCGGTCGCTGCCGGTCAAAGGTTCCAGGCTCGGGCGAAGTTCGCGAAGCTGCGATCGTAGGTTCGCTCGGCCTCCGGCGGGAAGCAGCAGCCCGGAAGCTGCTTCTGGGCCAGGTGGTACTGGAGGCAATCGCAGCAGGCCCCCCGCTTGTCGCAGGAGGTGTAGGTGCACGCGCAGTTCTTGCTGTTGGCGGCCTTCTTGCAATCCATGGCGGATCCTTTCACGCGTCCCGGCAGTCGGGCCGGGCCAGGAATTGTAGCATAATCGACCGCGCGAGCGGATGCAAACCCGTCCCGCGGAAGGCTTGTTCTTGCCGCCCCGGGCGGCTGGGCCGTATCATAGTGCGCGACACATCCCCCACCGCGGAGATGCGCCCCGGAAGGCGGGCGAGGCGATGCGATCCGACAGGACAGATCGAGGCTTCACGCTGGTAGAGTTGCTGATGGTGGTGGCCATCGTGTCGCTGCTGTTGGCCATGCTCTCCCCGTCGCTGTCGCGTGCCCGCCGGCTGGCCCGCGCCGCCGCGTGCACCAGCCACCTCCATCAGATCGGCGTGGGCCACCACACCTACGCCTCTGCCAGCAACGGGATCTGGATCCCCACCGTCAGCCGGCAGCGCCAGTGGTGGACCACCTCGTTGCAGAAGTACATCGCCAACCGGGACATCCTGTTCTGCCCCGAGGCGACGCGGATGGTGGTGCAGCCGCAGTTGGGCCTGCTGATGATCGGCGGGCGCAGCACCGGCTGGTTCGACGGGAAGCAGTACCCCAGCGACCCGCTCGATCGCGGCAGCTACGGGCAGAACATGTGGCTCAACCATTACGATCTCTCGATCCAGAACTGGAGCCAGCCCGAGGCGCTGCACTTCGGCGGAAAGGTCGGCTCGATCCTCCAGGGCGATCTGGTGCCCGTGGTGGGCGAGTGCCACTGGGTGGGCGGCTATCCGCGCGACACGGACGTGCCTTGGGACCACGAGTGGGACCAGGTGATGTACAGCGGGCACATGCTCAACCGTTTCGCCATGAACCGCCACGACGGGCGGGCCGGACTGGTGTTCTTCGACGGGCACGCGTCGCTTACGCGACTGGCCGACATGTGGGGGCTGATCTGGCACAAGGGCGGCCAGCCGCGGGACGTGCTCCTGCCCTGGCTGGACTGACTCGCCCCGGGTGCGCGGACAGTTGACCCGCCGCGGGGCAGGGCGTATAGTCGCCCCCGTCAGGCGTTCACTCTCTTTCATGAGGTGCCGGTATGGCAAAGTCGATCCTTCGGTGCGCGGCGGCGGTCCTGGCGGCGATGCTGGTCGCCGCGGGCTGCTCGGGGAACAAGGACCAGGCCGCCCAGGGCAAGGGCAAGCCCCGCATCGCGCTGGTCATGAAGTCGCTGGCCAATGAGTTCTTCAAGACCATGGAGGACGGGGCCCGCGCCCACCAGCAGGCCCACGCCGACCAGTACGAGTTGATCGCACAGGGCATCAAGAATGAAGAGGACGTCCAGAAGCAGATCGACATCGTCGACCAGATGATCTCGCAGGGCGTGAACGCCATCGTGATCGCCCCCGCCAACTCCAAGGCCCTCGTCCCCGTCTGCAAGCGGGCCATCGATCGCGGCATCAAGGTCGTCAACATCGACAACAAGTTCGACGACGCGGTGCTGGCCGACCAGAAGGCGGCCATCCCGTTCGTCGGCCCCGACAACCGCGCCGGCGCCCGCAAGGCCGGCCAGGTGCTGGCGGGCAAGCTCCAGGCCGGCGACGAGGTCGCCATCATCGCCGGCATCCCCGACGCCTTCAACGGCGTCCAGCGACAGGCGGGCTTCGAGGACGCCGCCAAGGCCGCCAACCTCAAGGTCGTCGCCGTCCAGTCCGCCTACTGGGAAATGAACAAGGCCAACGACGTCGCCGCCGCCCTGCTCAACGAGCACCCCAACCTCAAGGGCCTGCTCTGCGCCAATGACAGCATGGCCCTGGGAGCGGCCTCCGCCATCCAGGCCGCCGGCAAGAAGGACCGGGTGCTGCTGGTCGGCTTCGACAACATCCAGGCCGCCCGAAACCTGCTCAAGGAGGGACGGCTGCTGGCCACCGTCGATCAGCACGGAGACCAGATCGCCGTCAACGGCATCAAGTACGCCATGGACCTGCTCAAGGGCGCCCAGGCCGGCGGCAACCAGGAAACGCCCACCGACCTGATCACCCAGGCCGACGTGAAATGACGCCGCGCCCGCATCGATGACCCCGGGTTCCGCCAACATGCCTCAGCACGAGGACATCTCAACGCCCCCGCCGCCGCGGCCGCTTCCGATCGCACCCCGCTATCGCACCCTCAGGGCCATCGTCTGGGAGTACGGCATCCTGGCCTTCGTGCTGGCGGCCCTGATCCTCTTCTTCGGCCAGACCACCGACCGATTCCTCACCTGGACGAACTTCGAGACCCTCGCCAACCGCACCTTGCCCGCCCCGACCATCCTCGCCGTCGGCATGACGCTCGTGCTCATCATCGGAGGGATCGACCTCTCCGTCGGATCGGTGCTGGGTCTCTCCGCCGCGGTCCTGGGCGTGTTGGTCGCGGTGCCCGAACGACCCGGCGACGTGGGCTGCGACCTGCCCCTCTGGATCGGCGTTCTCGCCTGCCTGGGCGTCGGGTTGCTGGCCGGGGCCGCCAACGGCGCTGTCGTCGTCCGATGGGGCGTGCCTTCCTTCATCGTCACGCTCGGCATGCTCGAGGTCGCCCGCGGCCTGACCTACATGTTGACCCAGTCCCGAACCGCCTACATCGGACTCAAGATCCAACCGTTCGCCGAGGCCTCGCTGGGCGGCATGAGCCTGTCCTTCCTGATCGCGCTGGCCGTCGTGGTGCTGGGGCAGTTCCTGCTCAGCAACACGGTTTTCGGCCGCAACCTCGTCGCACTGGGCTGCAACGAGGAAGCCGTCCGACTCTCGGGAATCAAGGTCAAACCCCTGCGCGTGACCGCCTTCATGCTCAGCGGCCTGCTGGCGGCCCTGGCCGCGGTGATCGAAGTCTCCAAGCAGCAGAACGCCGAACCCAACGCCGGCAAGGGCTACGAACTCGAGGCCATCGCCGCCGTCGTCATCGGCGGCACCAGCCTCATGGGCGGACGGGGATCGGTCGTCGGCACCTTCCTGGGCGTGATGATCATGGCCGTCCTCAGCAGCGGCTTGACCGCCATGGGGGCCAGGGAAGAACACAAGCGGGTCATCACCGGCGCCGTCATCGTCGTCGCCGTCATCCTCGACGGCTACCGCAGCCGGCTCAGACCCTAGCGCCTCCAGGCGATCCCCCGCCCCCGCGCCTCAACGTCCCATTTTTCCGAAAAATCGACCCGCGATGCCTCGACGCTCGAAACGGGCGTAAGCCTTTTTCCTGCAATTGGTTGCAGTCTTATCGCGTAATCGCGAATACTGGGAAATCTGCGAAAACCAGGCGCGCAAACGGGACATCTTCACCCGAAATGGGACATTCCAGCCGCCGATCCAATCACG
>JAKJER010000012.1 GCA_022705325.1 Planctomycetota bacterium
GTTGCCCCCGCCGAAGACGACGGCGGTGGCCCCGCGCGCGACGGGCGTGCCGGTGTGGTCGGCCTTGTAGGCGCCCATGAGGTTGACGCGGGTGAGGTACTCGTTGGCCGAGTAAACGCCCTTGAGGTTCTCGCCCGGCACGCGGAGGAACACGGGCAGCCCGGCGCCGTTGGCCACGAAGCAGGCGTCGAACTCCCGCATGATCTGGGGCACGGTGATCGTCTTGCCGACCACCACGTTGCACTCGATCTTGACGCCGAGGTCCTGGAGGTTCCGCACCTCGATGTCGACGATCCGCTTGGGCAGACGAAACTCGGGGATGCCGTATCGCAGCACCCCGCCGGCGTCGTGCAGGGCCTCGAAGACGGTCACGTCGTGGCCCAGGCGGGCCAGCTCGCCCGCGGCGGTGAGCCCGCCCGGCCCCGAGCCGACCACCGCGACCTTGAAGCCGCTGGCGGCGGCCGCGGGCGCCGCGGGGACGGCGTGCTCGCCGGCCCAGTCGGCGACGAACCGCTCGAGCCAGCCGATGGCGACGGCCTCGCCCTTCTTGCCGCGGACGCACAGGGCCTCGCACTGCTTCTCCTGCGGGCAGACCCGGCCGGTGGTGGCGGGCAGGGCGTTGTCCTGGCGGAGGACCGCGGCCGCCCCGGCGAAGTCGCCCTCGGCCAGGCAGGTCAGAAACTCCGGGATGCGAACCGCCACGGGGCAGCCCTGGACGCACGGACGCGTCTTGCACTGAAGGCAGCGCTTGGCCTCTTCCACGGCGGCGGCCTCGCCCAGGCCCAGGTTCACTTCCTGGAAGTTCGTGGCGCGCCGGGCGGCGTCCTGCTCGGGCATCTTCGTGCGGGGGATGGCCATCCGCTGCTGCGGCGTCAGGGGCGTCATGCGGCACCTCCCGCGGGGACGTCCGCGAGCTTGCAGCGGTCGTGGATCTCCTGGTAGGCCTTCAGCCGCTGGGCCAACTCGGCGAAGTCGACCTGGTGGCCGTCGAACTCGGGTCCGTCGACGCAGGCGAACTTGATCTGTCCGCCGACGGTGACGCGGCAGCCGCCGCACATGCCCGTGCCGTCGACCATGATCGGGTTGAGGCTGACCAGCGTGTGAATGCCCAGCGGGCGGGTCTGTTCGGAGATGGCCGCCATCATCGGCACGGGGCCGACGGCGATGACGGCGTCGGGGCGGCGGGCCGGGTCGGCCAGCAACTCGCCCAGCACGGCAGTGACGAAGCCTTTGACGCCCAGGGTGCCGTCGTCGGTGGTGACCAGGACGTGCGTGCAGAAGGCGGCCAGTTCGTCTTTGAGGATCACGTACGGCGCGCTTCGCCCGCCGATCAGGGCGGTCACTTCGTTGCCCGCGTCGGCCAGGGCCTTGGCCAGCGGGAACAGGACGGCCGTGCCCACCCCGCCGCCGACACAGACGACCTTGCCCCACTTGTGGATCTCGGTGGGTTTGCCCAGCGGCCCGGCCACGTCGCGCAGGGCCCCGCCGACCGGAGTGGCGACGATGTCCTTCGTGCTGTGGCCCAGCGCCTGGATGACCAGGGTGATGGTGCCGGCCTGAGGGTCGGCATCGGCGATGGTCAGGGGGATTCGTTCGGCGCCTTCCTTGAGTCGAACGATGACGAACTGGCCCGGCTGGCGTGCGGCCGCCACCCGCGGCGCCCGCACCACCATCCGGTGGACCTGCGGGGCCAGGACCTCGTTGCTCCGTACTTCAAACATGGTCTGGGTCTTCCTTCTGTTCCGATGCAAAAGCAAGAAACCCGGAGCATACCATGCTTCGGGCGGAAAAGGAAGGCGTCCGCGTAAGGTTTTCTTATTCGGAGCCGGCGAGTTTTCACTCCCGCGACGCCGGGTCCTCCGACGAGGCGGGTGGCTGCGGCGGGTCGGGCGGAGCAGACTGGGCGGGGCTTCGGCGCAGTCGCACGTGGTACAGGTACGAGCCGGCCAGCAGCAGCAGACCCAGGGCCATGAACGACAGAATGCGAAAGACCGCATGCACGTGGCGCAGGTCGACCAGGAACACCTTGACCAGCGTCACGCCGAACACCGCCAGGGCCAGGTACCGCAGCACCGCGTGCGTGAGGGCGAAACCCGCCACCAGGCAGCCCACCGCGCACAGCGACCACCAGATGGAATAGGCCATCTGCATCGCCTGTTGGCGGTTGGCGAGTCGGCGGCCAAACGGCAGTTCGAAGTAGCGGTCGATCTCGAAGCTGCCCGCCCACAGCAGCAGCAGGGCCGCCAGCGGGAACCACACGTGCTGCATCCACGCCAGCGCGCCGTCCAGGGCCGCCGCCGCCCGCTTCAGCACGGACCGCCCCCACAACAGCAGGATCGCCAGGGTCACGCCCGCGCCCGCCTGCCAGTTCAGCACGACCAGGTCGTCTCCGTAGCGGTCGTCCATCGCGGTCACCAGCGTGTCCATGAACATCCACTTGGCCGTCGCCAGCGCCAACAGGCCCAGGCCCAGGGCGACCAGTCGCGACGATCGGCGCCACGCACCCACCGCCAACGCCGCCGAGGCGTAGGCCGTCCACCACCACGTCGCAGCCAGCAGCGGCAGGTCGCTCGCCGTCCGCCAGAAGAACAGCGTCGTGCCCGCCAGGGCCAGCACGGCGGCCAGAAGACCTTCTTCGCGATCGCCCAGAAGCCGGCAACGGCGAAGGATCGCCGCCATCGCCAGCATCGCCGCCGTCAGCGCCACCGCCAGCACCAGCGAGTACGGGATGACCACGCCCAGCGGGCTGGCCACCACGCGCTGCACGGTCGGATCGCGGGGCAACTCGATCAGGAGATAGTGTCCGCCCGCCAGGGCCAACACGATGGGCGCCTTGAGCAGCAGCATCCAACTTCGCAGCCGCCTGGCCAGCACCGAGGCCACCACGGCCTGCGCCGCCCACGCGATGGTGGTGGCCGAGAACTCGAACTGGATGGGCACGGCCATCGTCAGCAGCACCAGGCCCTGGGCGATGTAGGCCCGGGCCAGCACGCCCTTGGCGAACCGCAGCAAGAGCAGCACGCCGACGGCGAGTGCGGCGGCGCCCAGGGCGGCCGTGTAGCCGCCCATCCACGCCTCGTACGGCAGGTGAAGGACGCGGTAGGTGATCCAGTAGGCCATGGCGGTGGCGGCGGCAGCCATCGCCGCCTCCACCTGCGCTACTCCCTCGCGCCGCCCGCGCATGGCCCGCGCCAGCAGATCGCCGGCAAAGACGCCCAGGAACGTCCACGCCCACGGGGCGATCAGCCACGCCTCCAGCGGGCAGCGACGCCAGACGACGAACACGGCCGCCGCGGTCCAGACCAGCAGGACCGGGCGGAGCGGCGTCCAGTCGCGGATCCAACAGAAGCCCAGCACCAGCAGGTCCATGGCCAGCACCTGGCCCAGGAAGGCACTGGGGGCAAGGTGGTCGCGCATCGCCGCCCACGCCACTACCGACACCGCGGCCACCAAACCCACGTTGCCCGCGTGGAACCAGTTCCAGTTGTCGCGGCGCACCAGCAGGGCCGCCCCGCCCGCCAATGCGGCCACCGCCCAGCAGTACAGCGACACCGGCACGACGGCATCGGCTTGATAGTAATGCGCGAACCAGCCCAGCACGACGTTGTGGGCCGTCAGCAGCGTCAGCAGCGACAGGGCGGGCCAGTCCAGCCATGCCGCCGTTGCCAGCAGAATCACCGCCAGCACGAGCACCTGGACTGCCAGCAGGGGCCACAGCCCAAGCAGGGTGCAGGCAGCCACCATGGCCCTTCCGCCCACGACGGCCGAGGCGATGATCAGCACGCCGCTCAAGTCGTCGCCCGAGCCGCGCCGCCGTTCCGCGACGGCCGTCAGGACGAACATCGCCACGTGCAGCCAGGCCAGCGTCAGCACCGCGTCGGTGGCCGGGGCGAAGCGATAGAGCGGCACGTACCACGCGGCGAACAGGGCAGAGGCGCCGATCAGCGTCACCGTCGGCACCAGCGGGCGGCGAAGGGGCCAGCCTGCCGCCAGCGTCAGCGCCTCCAGCAGGGCCACCTGCATGCAAAACGCCCATCGCCCGTCCACCCCCGCCTGTCGCCAGGCCGCCAGCAGGACGCCGCCCGACACAGCCGATGCCGCCAGCAGCACCGCGCCCAGCAGGGGCTCGCGACAGCCGCGGCGGTGCTCGGCCAACGCCCACGCCGCGTACATCCCCGCGTGCAGCCACGCCAGCGCCGTCACCGCATCGGTCATGGGCGAGGACCAGTAAAGCGACACGTACCACGTCGCCAGCAGCACCGCCGCACCAAGCAAGAGGAAACCCGCGAGCACGGGACGGCGCAGGTGGAACACGATCGCCAGCGTGGCCGCCTCCAACAAGGCAAGCTGCATGCAGAAGGGCCAGCGCCAATCGGCGCCGCCGGCCTTCCAGGCGACCAGCAAAGCCGAGCCGGCCGCCCCGGCAGCCAGCAGCGCCAAACTGCCCAGCAGGTCGCCGTGGTCCTGCCCCCGCCGGCGCTGGGCAACGACAAAGCCGAAGAACAACCCCGCGTGCAGCCACGCCAGCGTCGTCACCGCGTCGGTCATCGGATCGAAGCGGCACAGGTCGCCGTACCACGCGCCGAACAGCAGGACGCTCGACAGCAGGATGAACGGCGCGAGCATGGGCCCGCGGATCAGGTAGGCCGCCAGCAGCGTCAGGGCCTCCAGGGCGGCGAGTTGAAGGCAGAATCCCCAGCGGCACTCGGGGCTGTCGCACGTCTGCACTGCCAGCACGCCCAGCAGGAACGCCGCCACCGCCGACAGGGCGATCGCCGCGTTGGTGGACAGCCTCCGCAGCACGCCGGCGACCGTCGCATAACCGGCGAAGAGAACGAAGAACGCCCATGCGAAGGTCGTGGTCGTCCAGATCGTCGGCCCGAACTCGTAGAACTTCGTGAACCAGCCGCCGAACAGCCCCACCGTGCCGACCATCGCCAGCGTGGCCAGCACGGGCCATCGCTTGAGCAGGGCCACCAGCAGAAAGCCCGCGTCGACCGCCAACAGGTACGTCAGCAACTCGACCTGACGGTTCTCGCCCGTGCTCAGCAGGACGGGCGTGGCCAGGGCGCCGATCAGGGCGACGACGCCCGTGACCAGCAGGCTCGTCCGCAGGCTCATGACCACGCCGATCAGCGTGACCAGGCACATGAGGGCGAAGGCGGCGATGGTGGAGTGCAACAGGCGGTAGGCCTCCGGCCCGTTGGGGCTGGCCAGGAAGACCACGCTGTAGAGCAGGACGATCCCGCCGCCGATGACGGCGGCCGCCCACGATCGCAGGCCGCGACGGAAGGCCCACTCCCCCACGCCGATCATGCCCAGGCCCACCAGCGCGCCGACGGCCAGGCGGACGCGCTCGTTGATCCAGCCCTGTGTGACGGCGTACTGGTAGAAGAAGACGGTGCCCAGGATCATCACGCCCAGGCCCGCCAGAAGCATCCACCGCAGGCCGATGGTCTGCTCGAGCGAACCGGTCGAACCGGCGGGGACCTTGGCCGGCGCCGTCGCAGGCGGAGGCGGCGGTGGCGGCGCGGCGGTTCGTGGGGGCGGTGCGACCGGTGCGGCCGCCTGCCGGGCAGCGGGCGGAGCCGGGGCAGGCGGAGTCTGCTGCGGCTGGGGAGTCGCAGGCCTCGCGGCCGGCAGTGTCGGCGAGGCGGGCGGCGCAGACGGGGGCGCGGGAACCACCGGCGCCGCGGGGGCGGGCGGCGCCTCGGAAGCGGGCGGCGACTCGGGCACGATGATCGCGGCAACGGCCTCGGCGTCGGAGTCGGGCTCCTCCTCCTTGATCACGGGCGCGACGGGAATGCGCGGCGCGACCGGGGGCGGGGCCGGAGGCGGTGGGAAGACGTCCATGCCGGGCGAGGCGGCGGGGCGAGACGCTGGCGCCGGCGGCGGGGCCGGCTCCGTCGACCTGGTCAGCCGGCCCATCCGCTCGGCCAGGGCGTCCATGCGGTCCTCCATCTGGAGCATCCGCTCCAAGAGCGTCTGGAGGGTCTTCTGGAGGTCCTGCGGCGCCTTGCCTTGTGGATCGGTCATGGGCACCCCTTAGGCGGTAAAGGTCTGGCAATATCATCCCGCGTAAGCGGGAGAATGTCCAGCATAAGCCAGGCGCAGGGACGCGTTGTGCGGGCGTCACAGGACCTGCGAGAATCATGGGACTTGTCGAAATCAGCGGGCGGCTGTACAGTACCGGTCTCTGAACGAGGCAGGATATGGACTTCTTTGAATATCGTAACGGTGAATTGTTTTGCGAGGATGTGGCCGTGGCGGACATCGCCGCCAAGGCGGGCACGCCAGTGTACATCTACTCGGCCGCCACGCTGCTACACCACTACCGGGCGATCGAGCAGGCGTTCGCCGAACTCAAGCCGCTGATCTGCTACTCCATCAAGTCGCTGGCCAACCTGAGCGTGCTGCGGCTGCTGGCCCAGGCGGGCAGCGGGTTCGACGTGGTCAGCGGAGGCGAGATCGCCCGCGCGCTGGCCGCGGGAGGCGACCCGTCCAAGATCGTCTACGCGGGCGTGGGCAAGACCGACCGCGAGATCCGCGAGGCGATCGCCGCCGGCATCGGGACGTTCAACGTCGAGAGCGAGGCGGAGTTCGAGAACCTCGCCCGCCTGGCGGCCGAGGCCAAGCGCACGGTCCACGCCGCCCTGCGCGTGAACCCGGACGTGGACCCCAAGACCCACCGCTATACCACCACCGGCAAGAAGGAGACCAAGTTCGGCGTGGACATCGAGCGGGCCGAGCGGTTCTTCGACCGCTACGGGCGCGACGAGTTCGCCCGCCTGGACGCCATCCATCTGCACATCGGCAGCCCGATCTACTCGGCCGACCCGTACGTCGAGGCGATCCGCAAGACGCTCGACCTGATCGCCCGCCTGCGGGACAAGGGCTTCAGCGTGACCGCGCTGGACATCGGCGGGGGCTTCGGCGCCGACTACGAAGAGCACCGCTCGCCGGCGGCCGTCCAGTACGCCCAGCAGATCGTGCCGCTGCTGCGCGGCAGCGGGCTTGCGATCATCCTCGAGCCGGGCCGCCAGATCTCGTGCAACTCCGGCCTGCTGGTCACGCAGGTGCAGTACGTCAAGCAGGGAGGCGAGCGCAACTTCGTGATCGTGGATGCGGCCATGACCGACCTGATCCGCCCGGCCCTGTACGAAGCGCAGCACTTCATCTACCCGGTGCGTCTGGGCGAGGGCGTGCCCGTGCCGCAGCGCAAGATGGACTTCGCCCCGCCCGCCGGGACGAAAGTGGACGTGGTGGGCGGCGTGTGCGAGAGCAGCGACTTCCTGGCCAAGGACCGCGTGCTGCCCCCGGCGGGGCGGGGCGACCTGCTGGCGGTGTTCTCGGCCGGGGCGTACGGGTTCGTGATGGCCAGCCAGTACAACTCGCGTCCGCGCCCGCCCGAGGTCCTGGTCGAGGGCGACGCCTGGCGGATCGTCCGCCGGCGCGAGACCTACGAAGACCTGATGGCGGGCGAGTAGCGCCATCCCCCCACGCCGCGATGCGGAAATCCTCTTCCCGGCGGGTAGACACCCCGGCGACATCCGATTACAATCGGTCACGTACGTTCGCCCTGTCCGGAAAGATCACAATGGGTTCCCACCGCAACGGCATCGGACATCCGCGGTCGCGCCGCCTTGGTTGGCATCTCGCGGCCTGTCTCGTCCTGGCGGTCTGCCAGGCGGCTCGATCCGACGAAGTCACCGTCAACGGCGTCCCGTACACCAAGGTCTACGTCGTCGAGTTCGCCGACGATCAGATCGTCTTCCGCGTCGGGCCGCGCCTTCTTCGCAAGCCGCTGGCCTCGGTGGACAAGATCAAGATCCTGGAAGAGCCCGAACTGACCGCCGCCGAGGAATCCGCCAGCCGGGGCGAGGTCGAAAAGGCCAAGACCCTCTATGCGCAGGCGAGCGCCGCGGCCCGCAGGCCCTGGGTGGCGGTCCTGGCCGGCAAACGCTTGAAGGCCCTCCAGGCCAAGGCGCCGCCACCCCCACCGCCGCCCGCTGGCGTCAAAGAGCCCTCGACGGATCGGCAGCCTGAGCGATCGTCCGAGTCGGCCGACGCGGTCCTCTCGTCCCTGGAGAGCTTCACGAAGTTCTGCGAGTCAGCCCCCGCCGACGAGGGCGCCGCCTGGCGACAGCAGATGCGCGCGTGCATCGGCAAAACGGTGCGATGGAGCGTGCCCCTGCGGCGCAGCGATCTGTCCGACGACCGCAAGACGTGGCGACGCCGCCTGAGCGATCGCGTCTGGCTGGCGGGGCGAATCGCAGCCCTGAATTTCGGCACTGACGACCACGGGCTGATCGATTCGGTCCAACTGACCGGCCGGATCGCCAACGTCCTGGTCCACACGGGCAAGAGCTATCAGCCGCTGACCTCGGTGACCCGGTTGGGCGCCGGCGCGATCGGCGTGGAGATCGCCGACCTGACCTTCACGGTGCAATCCGTGAAGACCCAGCCGCCGGCGGGCAACCTCAACGGCCTGTGGTACGGGCACTACAATGTCTCCCCGCGTGACGACTACAGCTTCTACCTGCTGATCTCCGTTTCGCCGCAGGGCAGGGTTGAAGGCATGACCACGTGGGCCTCGCCCGGCGACCCGGAGAACCCGGACGCCATCTACGAACCCTATCGGCAGGTAGAGGTCGTCGGCTCCGCCAGCGGCAATCGTCTGGCGGTGCAACTGACGGACAAGGCCCGGGCCGCCCAGAAGCCCAAAACCGCCAAGAGCCTTCCCATGCCGTTCATCCTCGAAGGGGTCGTCAGCGGCCACGAAATCGCCGGGACCTACCAGGACCCGTTCTTCCAGACCCGCAACAGCTTCACCCTGGCCCAGGCCCAGTTGCACTCGCGGGTGGAGGTAAACCTGGCGGTCACGGTCCGCATGCGCGATCCGATGTTCTACGAGATCCGGGGCCTGCTGAAGTCCATCGAGCCGGGCGGGGCCCTTCTGCTGGAGTGCCCCGGAGAAAAGGACGGCCGGCCAAGGCTCCTGGAGATTCCCGCCGAAAACTGGTGGAAGATCTTCCTGGGCAACGAGGCGGAATACGAACGGGTGAACCCGGAGATGCCGGTCGGGACGGTGAACTCCCGCCTCAAGACGGCGGTCATGCCCGACGACTTCAACTTCTGCATCCTCAAGTGCTCCACCTTCAAGCCCGGCAAGACGGAGCCGACATTCCGCTTCGCCACCGGACTCAAGATCGTCTACCGCGGGGGCAAGTGGAAGTCCGCCTGCTATCCGTCTCCGCAGTCCATCGTCGCCGAGTGGCGCCGGCGCGGGGACAAGCAGGCCCTCCAGGTGCCCTACACCTGGACGCCCCAGTACGCCGCCAAGGTCGCCTCCCGCGCCCGCCTCCTCCACCGCCATCCGATCCTGGGCAATATCGCCCTGGCGGTCAAGGACTACAACGACCCGACCAAATCAACCGTGCTCGGGTACGACAAGACCATCGTCCGGTTCGCCGTTTCCGGCGTCAAGAAGTTCAGCGAGCTCATGCAGGACGCCGCCGAGAACGCCCCCCCGGACTCCGGTACGTCCATCCGGGTGAACAAGTCCGCACCCGCACCGGCCGGCCAGAAGAAGCCCCCCTACTACTACGTGACCGGCACGATCATCGGCAAGAAGACACGAAGACCGATCAAGGGTCTCCTGATTACTCTTCTGCTGGACCCCCTGAACTTCACCAGCAAGGCCTGGACGGACGTGAACGGGAAGTTCAAGTTGCGCGTGGGGAGCGATGCGGGCATGCTCCCCGGTCTGAGCCCATCCATCGGCGTTTACCTCGAACACCGCAAGCAACTCTACAGCGGGAGCATCGACAGGGACCTGGACATCCAGTTCGAGTTGGAGGGCAGGTGACGCCCGGTCCCGACACGGAAACTCACGTATCAGGAGAAGCTGCATGAACCGCCGCCCGATCGCCCTGTTTGCCGCCGCGTTGATCGCCCTGCTGGCCGCAGCGCCCGCGTGGGCGCAGCCCAAGGCCGCCAAGGCCCCCACCGTCCGAAAGACCGCGCCCGAAGACCCCGTCGTCGCCAAGAAGTACGCCGACCTGGTCGCTGCCCTGCCCGCCGACGAGCAGGCCTGGGAGCGCACGCTCCAGGAGAACCTCGGCAGCTTCTACCTGCCCATCCACAAGCGGACGCGGGTGCAGGGGCGTTCGTCCTGCTGGGACTTCGTCCGCGACGACCCCAAGCTGCCTCGCGTCCTGCTGATCGGCGACTCGATCTCGGGCGGCTACACGCTTGGCGTCCGCAAGGCGCTGGCCGGCAAGGCCAACGTCCACAAGGCCCCCGAGAACTGCGGACCCACCGCCAACGGGATCAAGAAGCTCGACATCTGGCTGGGCAAGGGCAAGTGGGACGTGATCCACTTCAACTTCGGCCTCCACGACAGCCGCACGCCCAAGGCCGACTACGAGAAGCGCCTCCGCGAGATCCTCGCCCGCCTCCAGAAGACCGGCGCGAAGGTCGTCTGGGCCTCCACCACCCCGCGCCCGGCCGACGGCAAGGAAGGCCCGGCCCTGGTGCAGGCGGTCATCGAGCGCAACGCCGTCGCCGCCGGCGTCATGCGAGAGAACAACATCCCCGTCAACGACCTGTTCACGTTCATCACCCCCCACCTGAAGCAGACACAGAGGCCCGGCGACGTGCACTTCAACTCCGAAGGCTACGCCCTGCTTGGCAAGCAGGTGGCCGAGGCGATTGAAGCGGCGCTGAAGCGAGGAGAACACTGGGGGCCGTGCTTTCCCTGGAGGTTCGGCACGCGCGACCGAATTCCCTGCTCGCCAGCACAGACGGGAGACACGACCCCGGATCGGGCAGGCGGGCCTTCAAGATGGGGTTGGGCACAATCCCGCGGAGAAGTACAATACAACCGCTCCGGCCTGCCGACGGATTCGGGCAGGGCGTCCGATGAGTTTCTGGCTGCTGCCGGCGCGAAAAGCGACATGGTGTTTGATGGTGTTTCTCGATTTCCGATTTCGTCACTGGAAGGGCATACTCTGCATCACCCTGCTGTCCGGGGCCGTGATCTCCCAGGCCGGGGACAAGGACGCGCCGCGCCCGCCGCGCCCGCGGCTCCAGATCTTGAACGGCAGCGAGGCCCCCATCGACATCTTCTGGCTCCGGACCGACGAGGATCGCGTGTCCAATGGGTCCGTCGCCCCGGGCAAAGACGTGACCATCGACACGACTGCGGGCCATCGCTTTGCCGTCGTCGACCGCAAGGCCGACTGCGAACGCATCGTGACTTCTGAAGTCACGATCCAGGCCTTTCGGTACGACCCCCGCAGCCGGGAGGGGATCCCCCCCTTCTATACTCAACTCGTCCGGGCGGAGGGCTTCCCGATCGTCGCCTCGAAGAATGTGAATCCCTGCGCCCTAAAGGAGGCGGCGTACCTGGTCAACATGATGCTGGCGAAGCGGCCGGACGTGCGACAGGCCATGATCAGGAGCGGGGCGAGGCTCTGCGTCATGGCGCACGACGAGTTCATCACGGACCTGCCCGAGTTCGCCCGCATGACCCGGGGCCGCGCGCCGGACCCCTCCATGCGGGATATTCCCGCCAAGGCGTACTGGGACGCCCGGGTTCGCGGCACGGGCGGCAGCCAGACCGACCCCTTCTGCACCTGCGCGGAGGAGAACCTGCTGGGGTATCCGGGCGATCCGTATGCCGCCGAGTGCATCCTGATCCATGAGTTCGCTCACAACATCCACCTTCGGGGCCTGACCAACGTGGACCCGACATTCGACCGGCGCCTGGAGGACGCGTACCGCGCGGCGATGAAGGCAGGGCTCTGGAAGGGCAAGTACGCCGGGGTGAACCATCACGAGTACTTCGCCGAAGGCGTCCAGTCGTGGTTCGACGACAACCGCCAGAACGACCACGATCATAACCACGTCAATACCCGCGCCGAACTGGTTGAGTACGACCCGGCGCTGGCGGCCCTGTGCAAGGAAGTCTTCGGCGACACCAAGTTGACGTACACCAAGCCCGCCACGCGTCTGGCCGGACACCTGAAAGGCTATGACCCCCGGGGGGCTCCCCGCTTCAAGTGGCCCGCGCGACTGGCCGAGGCGCGACAAGCCATTCACAAGGCTGCCCTCCTCCGCAGCAGGCAGGGCGACAAGGAGTCGCAGGGCGGCCAGTGACGCGCATCTTCACGCGCCCCGCATTCAGTCTCGCTTCTTGAGGTACGTCACCACCGCCGAGCCGGGCTGGTCCTTTATCGTCACCAGCAGGCCCGCGTGCATCAGTTCCCGGCCGGTGACGGTCCGCGCGGCGCCGCTGTCCAGATCGGTGACGGTGTAGCTGGCGTCGTCGTCCAGCCCGCGGAGCTTCAGCCGGGCCGATTCGTACACGCTGCGCGGGCGGCGGAAGACCTGGACCACGCCCGTGCCCGCCTCGGGCCGGTCGAACTGCCAGGCGATCCAGTCGGTCTCGGCCAGGCTGTAGGGCGTCAGCGGGTAATAGTCGCCGAAGAAGTTCTCGGCGTACTGCCTCCACTGGCTTAGCACGCGGCGCGGCTCGCCCAGGTCCAGGTCCTTTCGGCGCATGTCGAAGCACGCGGTGAAGTGCGGGCACAGCACGCTTCGCAGGCCGTACGCGTCCGTCCGGCCCGAGCCCGTGCCGTGGTACGGCATCCACGACGCGATGCCGTACGTGTGGCCCTGGTTGCCCTCCGGGTGGATGATGAAGTCGCTCCGCAGCAGCGGCACGGCCCGCCGGAGCGTCTCCAGGTCGTTGCGCCGCCCGCCGCTGGCGCACGAGTCGATCAGCATGTCCGGATGGCGCCGCAGCAGCTCGTCCCAGTAGGCCAGGTAGCCGCACACGTGGCGAATCTCGGTGATGCCCTGACGGTCCTTCGCGTCGGCCCCGCGCCAACGCCCCAGCGGGTCCATGTTGAAGTCCTGGCGGTAGAGGTCGACGCCCTGGGCGACCAGGAGCTTGTCCACGTGCTCGGTCAGCCATTTCCGCGCCTCGTCGTTGCCCAGGTTCAGCAGGCCGCCCTTTCGCCCGCCCAGCACCCATTCGGGATGCGTCTCGGCCAGCCAGGTCCCGCCCACCACCCGCTCGGGCTCGAACCACACGATGATCCGAACGCCTTTGGCGTGGGCGTGGTCGCTGATCTCCCGCAGGCCCTTGGGGAAGCGCTTCATGTCCACCTCCCACGTGCCCACGTCGGGCCAGCCGGTGCGGTTGACGTACCACCCGGCGTCCATCCACCAGTAGTCCAGCTTGAGCTGCTCGGCGAGGTAGCGATCGATGAACATCATCTGGTTGGCCGGGTTGGCGTGGATCATCTCGCCGTACTGGTGCGAACTGCACGCGGCCATCTGCACGGGCGGGAGCTTGCCGCCCGGCCGGGGAAGGTTGTGCGCCAGCATCCAGCGCCGCCACACGTTCTGCGCCCGCACGCGGTCGCCGCGGTAGAACTGCACCACCGACAGCGGCGTGCGGACCTCCTCGCCCGGGCGCAGGAGAAAGTGCGTCAGCTCCTGACCCGCCCGCACTCGCAGGCCCAGGGCGGAGTCGCGCTCGAAAGTTGCCGCCCACTGCCCGGGCCAGCCCACCACGACGATCGCGCCCGCCTGGCCCCACTGGATGTTGAAGTAGGGCAGGTCGCTGTTTGTGGGCCGGCCGCCGGCGGCCGAGATGCGCTTGGACTGCCCGGCCTTGAGTTCGGTCTCCTGGGGCATGTAGTCGTCGGCGCGGCAGGGGCTGCCCACGTGGTGGTGCAGGACGAATTCGGCCCCCTGGCCGCGATGAAAGCCCATGTCCATCGAGTGGATGTCGTGGAGGATGGGCGTGTCGGCCGGGCCGGCATTGCGAAAGTACACCGTCCACTCGACGGTCGGGAAGTCGTGGTACTCGATCGCCTCGCAGCGGACCTGGAGCTTCGTGGCCGGGTCGCTCCAGACGAGCGTGTGGGCGGTGCGGGCCGCGTCGAGCTTGCGAGACTCGCGCTTGCACGGCCAGCCCTTGAGCAGCTCGCTGGACGGCTTGTCGCCGTAGACGAACGCGAACGGCGGGTCGGTCGCCACGGTTTGCGGTTCGCCCAGCAGCGGCAGTTCGCCCAGCCAGAGCGTCCGCCCGTCTTGCAGCGTGACCTTCGCGTCGGCCCAGTCGGCCTGGTCGCAGCCGATCCCGTCGCCCCCGTCGGCCACTTCGAGCACGAACTCCCTGGCCCCGCCCAGGTCAGCCGACATCGGCTCGCCGGCCATGCCCTCGCGCTTGAGCTTCGAGCGGTAGAGTTCCTTCTCGCCCGCCCGCACGGCGAAGACGACGCTGCCCTTGCCGGGGCGGGTCTGGTCGTTGGAGTCCACGCCGATGACGGCCGACAGCGTCTTGCCCGGACCCGGCAGGCGAACGACGACCTTGCTGACGGCGTGGCAGTAGAGCCCGCGGGTGTACGGCTTGTCCACGATCCGCATGGGACTGCCCCCGCGGGCGTTGAGCTGCACGGGGTCGTTGTTGGCGAGCACCTTGAGGCCCGGCAGGTCCTGCCGGGGGGCCTCCGCCTTGTCCTCGAACTTCGCCGCCGCCCACGCCCGCGCCGCCGCATGCTCGTCCGTGCGCACGGACGTCGCGTGAACGATCACCGGAACCCAGAGCATCCCAATCGCCACCGCTGCGAACATTCTGTTGTTCATCTCTTCGATCCCGTCCCCGCACGCTGGTTTCGCCCACTCCGCTCGCGGCTTCGCGGAACGCTACAATCGCCACGGCGCGCGATAGCTCCGGTGGAGCAGCCGGTTGGCCTCTTCGTCGCCAATGAAGCTCTCCGTCTTGGGGTCCCAGCGGAGCTTTCGCCCCAGGCGCCAGGCGATGTTGCCCAGGTGGCTCCAGGTGGTGACGCGATGGCCGGTCTCCACGTCCATGACCGGGCGTGCCCGCGTGGCGATGCATTCGAGCCAATTGATCGAGTGGTCGAGGCTCTTGGCCAGGTGCAGTTCGCTGCCGCGGGTGGGCGAGAGGTCCGCCTCGCCCGCCGTCACGCGGAAGTCCCAGAAGCCGCTGAGCGTCGCCCGGCTGCCGATGAACTCCAGGTTCAAGCCGGCCCCGGGGGCCTGCTCCCAGATCATCCGCCAGGGCGGATCGGCGAACTCGAACTCCGCCCGCAGCTCCACGGGGACGGTGTAGAGGCTGTTGCCGGCCGGCGTGCCCGTGGCCTGGACGCTCACCGGCCCGGTCTGGTCGGTTCCCATGGCCCACGAGACGACGCTGAACATGTGCACGCCGTTGTCGGCGATGAAGCCGCCGCCATAGTCCATGAAGAAGCGGAAGCTGAAGTGGCAGCGCTTGGGATGGTACGGCGCCCACGGGGCGGGGCCCAGCCACAGGTCGTAGTCGAGGTTCGCCGGAACCGGCTGGGCGGGCTCGATCGGGTGCGTCGGGTTGGGCGCGTGGGTGAGCTTGACGGTATGGACCTGGCCCAGGCGCCCGTTGCGGATCCACTCGCACGCCTGACGCGTGCGGGCGATGGAGCGGTACTGGGTGCCCATCTGGACGATCCGCCCGTGGCGGCGGGCGGCCTGCACCATGCGCCGGCCCTCGACGACGCTGCGGCAGAGGGGCTTCTCGCAGTAGACGTCCTTGCCGGCCTGGCAGGCCATCACCGTGATGGGCGCGTGCCAGTGGTCGGGCGCAGCGATGACGACGGCGTCGATGTCGTTGCGGTCGAGGATGCGGCGGAAGTCCTGGAAGGCGAGCCCCGCGCTGACGCGCTTCTGGGCGTTCTCCATGCGCTGACGGTCCACGTCGCAGACGGCCACGATGGAGCAGCCCGGGATCGAGTGCATCCCCAGCAGGCTGCCCCCGCGCCCGCCGCAGCCGATCAGGGCGGCGATCACGGTCTGGCTGGGCGGCGTCTGGCCGGCCAGGCCCAGCACCCGGCTGGGGAGGATCAGGGGAGCGGCCAGGGCGGCAGCGGAGCGGCCCAGGAAGCGGCGACGACTGATACGGCACTTCGAATCACTCATGTTGTCCTGCCTGTTCTGTCGCTGAGGTGACGACCGTTAGGCTACCGCGTCGCCCGGCTAAGTCAACTGTTGTTGTCTTTGTGATCTGCATTCCTCCTTGTGGTCTCTGTGGTCCTGGTGGTCTTGATGATCTCTTTTCGGTACACTGCCAGCCGCGAAGGAGTCACCGCATGAATCACGTGGAGCGTTTCCGCGCCGTCATGGAGTTCCAGGCCGTCGACCGCCTGCCGCGGTGGGAGTGGGCGATGTGGTGGGACGAGACCATCGCCCGCTGGCGCGGCGAGGGCCTGCCAGCAAATCTGGAGAGCGTCTTCGACATCTCGGCGTACTTCGGCCTGGACCCGTACCAGCAGTACTGGTTCAGCACGACCGAGAACGTCATCGAGGCCGCCCAGCACCACGTGGAGGGCATCGTCAGCGACATGGACGACTATCTCCGCCTGCGGCCGCGGTTCTTCCCGGACCATTCGCATGCCATCCGGACGATGGCCCCGTGGGCCCGGCGCCAGGCGGAGGGCGAGGCCGTGGTGTGGATCACGCTGGAAGGCTTCTTCTGGTTCCCGCGGACGCTCATGGGCTTCACGAAGCTCATGCTCGCCTTCTACGATCAGCCGGAGCTGCTCCACCGCATCAACGGCGACCTGCTCGAGTTCAACCTCGCCCTGCTGGACCAGATCGAGAAGGTCTGCGTGCCGACGTTCATGACCGTCGCGGAGGACATGTCCTACAACAACGGGCCGATGATTTCGCAGGCGACGTTCGAGGAGTTCGTCGCCCCCTACTACCGCCGCCTGCTGGAGCGAGTGCGGAACATGCCGGGCAAGAAGATCTGGACCATCGTCGACACCGACGGCGACGTGACGCTGCTGGTGCCCTGGCTTCAGGACGTGGGCGTCGACGGCGTGCTGCCCCTGGAGCGCCAGGCCGGCGTGGACGGCATGGCCCTGCGCGAGCGGTTCCCCACCTTCCGCATGATCGGCCACTACGACAAGATGGTCATGAACAAGGGCGAGCCGGCCATGCGGGCGGAGTTCGAGCGGCTGCTCCCGCTGTGCAGGAGCGGCGGGTTCATCCCCAGCGTCGACCACCAGACGCCGCCCGGCGTGTCGCTCGCGGAGTACCGCTGCTACCGGAGGCTGCTGGACGAGTACACGACACCCAGGAACGGACACAGGCCACCCGAGAGAAAGGACCACCCATGAAACGTCTTCTGCCCCTGCTGCTCTGCGTCGTTGCATCGGCGACGACTGCCCCGGCCGCCGAGATGAGGTTCGCGGCTGTCTTCTGCGACCACGTTGTTCTTCAGCGTGACCTGCCGCTGCCCGTGTGGGGCTGGGGCGACGCGGGCGAGCAAGTCACGGTCGAGTTTGCCGGCCAGAAGAAGACGGCCAAGGCCGACGAGGCGGGCAAGTGGCGAGTGACCCTTGACCCCCTGCCCGCCAGCGCCGAGCCGCGCACGCTCGTCGCCCGGGGCGCCAAGCCCGATCGCACGTGCCAGGCAGCCGATGTCCTGGTGGGCGAGGTGTGGCTCGGCTCGGGCCAGTCGAACATGGCCATGACCGTCAACCGGGCCAAGGACTTCGAGAAGGAGAAGGCCGCCTCCGACCTGCCGCTCATTCGCATGTTCCGCGAGGAGTCCGGCGCCGCGGGCGAGGGCCAGGCCGACGCCAAGGGCAAGTGGTCCGTCTGTTCGGGCGACACGGTGGGATCGTTCTCGGCGACGCTGTTCTTCTTCGGCCGCCATCTCCATCGCGAACTGAAGGTCCCCGTGGGCCTGATCAACTCGTCGGTCGGGGGAACGCCGATCGAATCCTGGATCGCCGCCGACGCGCAGGCCCGCCTGCCGCAGCTCAAGGTCCTGCTGGACGAGGCGGCCCGGGCCGACGCCGCCTTTGACGAGGCCCAGACCAAGGCGCGTTACGAGAAGGCGCTGGCCCAATGGAAGGACAAGGCCACCCAGGCCAAGAAGGCCGGGCAGACTGCCCCCCAGAAGCCCCGAGACCCGCTCGAGGCGCGCCGCCGGCGCGGCGGGCCCGGCGGGTTGTTCAACGGCAAGATCGCCCCGCTGATCCCGTACGCCCTCCGCGGCGTGGTGTGGTATCAGGGCGAAGCCAACTCTCACCCGGGCAAAGGCGCCCTGTACCGCTACCAGCTCCCGCTGCTGGTCAGCGACTGGCGCGATCGCTGGGGACGGGAGATGCCCTTCGCCTGGGTTCAACTGCCCAACTTCCAGCGCCCCGGCGAAGGCTGGCTGCTCGTCCAGGAGGCCCAGCTCAAGGCCCTGCGCCTGCCCGCGACGGGCATGGCCATCACCATCGACATCGGCGAGGCCAAGGACATTCACCCCAAGAACAAGCAGGACGTGGGCCTGCGCCTGGGGATGTGGGCCCTGGGCGAGGTCTACGGACGCAAGGACGTGGCCACCAGCGGTCCGCTGCCGGCCGGCTCCGAGGTGAAGGGCTCGCAGGTGATCCTGTCCTTCACCCATGCCGACGGAGGACTGGTCGCCCGCGGCGGGGAGCTGAAAGGATTCGAGATCGCCGGCGAGGACCGCCAGTGGGCGCCCGCCCAGGCCCGCATCGAGGGCGATAAGGTCGTCGTCTCCAGCCCGCGGGTCGAGAAGCCCGCCGCCGTCCGCTACGCGTGGAAGACCGTCCCCGACTGCAATCTCGCCAATGCGCGCGGGCTTCCCGCGTCCCCGTTCCGCACCGACGATTGGCCCGTGCCGGACGCACCGTTGCCCGCCAAGGAGAAGAAGCCGTGACGTCCCTCACACGATTCCGAACGGCCGTGCTCGCTTCGCTGCTGATCGCAGCCGCAGCGCAGGCGGCCGAGAAGCCGAACATTCTCTTTCTGCTCAGCGACGACCACAGCTATCCGTACCTGGGCTGCTACGGCAATCCGGACGTGCGGACGCCGAACCTGGACCGCCTGGCGGGCGAGGGCATGCGGTTCGATCGGATGTTCGTCTCGTGCCCGCAGTGCGTGCCCTCGCGGGCGGCGCTGATGACGGGGCGCTCGCCGGTGGCCGTGCGGATGGTGCGGTTCACCTCGCCCCTGCCGGCCGACCTGCCCGCCCTGCCCGATTTGCTGCGCGACCAGGCGGGCTACTTCACCGGAGTGGGCGGGCGAAGCTACCACCTGGACGGCCCGTCAAGTAAGGGCCAGCGGGCGGCCGTCAACGTCGGCGGGGCCATCGACAAGCACAACCTGCGGACCTTCGCCGCCCGCGTCGACTACGTGGAAAAAGGCGGCGGGATGAAGGACTTCGGCGGCAAGCTGGCGGCCTTCCTGGACAAAGTGCCCCAGGGCAAACCATGGTTCTTCTGGCTGGGTTTCAGCGACCCGCACCACGTGTGGAACACGCAGGGCCCCCGCGGATCGCTCGACCCGGCCAAGCTCGCCCTGCCGCCCCACCTGCCGGACCTGCCGGGCGTCCGCGGCGATCTGGCCCGCTACCTGGCCGAGATCGAACACCTCGACGCCGACGTTCAGGACGTGCTCGACACGCTCCAGAAGCGCGGGCAGGCCGACAACACCATCGTCGTGTTCATGGGCGACAACGGGCTGGCCCTGCCCCACGGCAAGGGCGCCCTGCACGACCCCGGCATCGCCGTCCCCCTCATCGTCCGCTGGCCCGGCATGACCAGGCCCGGCCAGGCCACGCAGGCGCTTATCTCCGGCGAGGACTTCGCCCCCACGATGCTCCAGGCCGCCGGCGTCACGCCGCCCAAGGCCATGAGCGGCGTGAGCTTCCTGAAGCTGCTTCGCGGCGAGCCCTTCACTCCGCGGAAGTACATCTTCGCCGAACGCGGGCCCCACGGGGGCGACGGCGGGATGAAGCCCGACATCTCGGCCGCCATCTTCGACCTCGTCCGTTGCGTCCGCAGCGACCGCTACAAGCTCATCTACAACTGCACGCCCCACCAGCCGGTCGCGCCCGTCGACAGCCAGCGAGACCCCTCCTGGCAGGAGATGAAGGCCGCACACGCCGCCGGCAAGCTGGGCGAGCCCTTCGTCAAGGCCTACTTCACCACGCCGCGCCCCACGTTCGAGCTGTACGACCTCCAGGCGGACCCGGGCGAGCTGCGAAATCTGGCCGGCGACCCCGCCCACAGGGAGGCGGAGACGGAGCTCAAGCGGGCACTGACCGAGAAGATGGTCCTCGACTGGGACTTCCTGCCCACGCCATTGCGGTAGCGGCCGGCTACTGAGGCGACAAGGACACGCAAGCCAAGAGAATGCACGACAGATGAGCGGCGAATGGTGAACGGTCGACGATGCGGCCGTTCACTCGACCATTGAGACTGGAGCGTTCGTCTGTCGGACCTTCTTCTTTTCTGCCCGCGCTCCGGCGTGTATCATCGGGCCTTCATCCGCCAGAGAATGAAAGGCTGCACATGCACGCACTGCGTCCGCTCGCACGTTAAGCCTCCTATGACACCAAGAACTCGCGTGAGTCGCGTCGCAACAAAGGTCCTTCTGGTCTTTCTGGCGGCTCTGTCGCTGGCGGCCGCGGCCCCGGCCGGAGGCCAGGGCGACCGGGCGCTGCGAGACGACGGCACGTACCAGGACGGCGGGTACTGGGCCACGCCCCTGCCCTGGCTGATGGCGACGCTCATGCGGGTCGACCCGTCGCGAGCGGCCGGCGCGTTCTGCGACGCGGTCGAGGACTTCCAGTCCCGCAAGGACATCAACGAGTGGGTCAACGACCGGGCGGCCCGCCCAGCGGGCGTCCGCGATTACTGCGCCAGCGCGGCCATGCCCCTGGCGGGGCTGCGACGTCTGCGGGCCCACCTGAAGCAGGCGGGCCGGACGCTGCCGGACGACCTGGCCAAGCGAGTGGACCGGGCGGAGGCGTGGCTCCGGCCGCAGGCTCGGCGCGTGCTGCGGGGCGGGTCGCGCGTCGGCAAGGGCGGCGTTCGCATCTTCACCCCAGACGCCACCGGCGGGTACGGGTCTTTCTGGGTCCGCGACTGGTCCTACCAGATCGAAGGCTGCCCCGACGCCTTCACGCGTGAAGAGATCCGCGACGGGTACTACTTCCTCGCCGCCGCCCAGCGGGCCGACGGCTGCATGCCCGACCGCGTCCGCCCCGACGGGCGGGGCGTGTACTCGCCCGGCCCGGAGAACAGGCAGTTCTCCAGCAACGGCTCGGTCGATCAGTCGCCGTTCATGGTCATCGTCTGCCACCAGTACTGGAAGCTATACGACGACCTCGAGCCCTTCCGGCGCACGGCAGACGCCCTCGAGAAGGCCATGCGCTTCACCCCGCGCAGCGCCGCCACCGCCCTGGTCGTCATCACCGACGCCAAGGTCTTCCGACCGTACAGTTTCTTCGACACCGTCCCGCTGGTCGGCGACCAGCAGTTCGATTCGGTGCTGTTCTGGGACGCCTGCCGCAAGCTCGCCGACCTGCTGGACGCCGCGGGCCAGGGCAAGCGGGCCGAGCCCTGGCGGCGCGAGGCCGACCGCGTCAGACAGTCGCTGACCAGCCTGTGGGACGACAAGGTCGGCCTGTTCGTGGCCGCCAGCGAGAAGTGGCCCCAGCCGTCGATCTGGGGGTCGCTCTTCGCCGTGTACTCCGGGCAGGCCACGCCCGAGCAGAGCGACCGCATCGCCCGCTGGTGCCTCGATCACTACGACCTGATCGTCAAGCGCGGACAGGTCCGCCATCTGCCCAAGGGCACGTTCTGGGGCAAGCCCCAGCCGCAGTATGTCCCCGCGCCATAATTCAAGCGAAAGGAACCCGTCATGTCCCGCTCGCGGCTTGTCGTCACGCTGACGCTCCTGGCCTGCCTGGTCCTCTCCGCGGCCTCCCAGGCGGGCGAAACCCTCTACAACGGGATCGTCCTGCCGGACCTCTGGCCGCCGCGGGCGGACAAGCTCACCCGCGAGGTCATGCCCGTGCCTTGGCTGGAGAACATCCCCAAGGTCATCCCCATCGACGTCGGCCGACAACTCCTGGTCGATGACTTCCTGGTCGAGCAGACCGACCTGACGCGGACCTTCCACCAGCCTACCTGGCACGAAGGCAACCCCGTGCTCAAGCCCGAAAAACCGTGGGAGAAGGAAGGCAAGGGGGCGTTCGCCGCCGCCTTCAGCGACGGCGTGTGGTACGACCCTGCCGACCGCAAGTTCAAGATGTGGTACATGGCCCCCTACTTCCAGGGGACGTGCCTGGCCGTCAGCGACAACGGCCTGCGGTGGCAGCGCCCGGAGTTTGACGTCTTTGCCGGCACCAACCGCGTGATCGCCGTCACCCGCGACTCCAGCACGGTCTGGCTGGACCACTTCGATCGCGACCCGCAGAAGCGGTTCAAGATGTTCACCGCCACCAACAAGGGCGGCTGGAAGCTCCAGCTCAACGCCTCTCCGGACGGCATCCACTGGTCCGAGCCGCTGGCCCTGTCGCCGTCGATCGGCGACCGGACGACGGTGTTCTACAACCCGTTCCGCAAGCGGTGGGTCTACAGCCTGCGGATCGGCCTGGGCGGCGGGATCGGGCGCAGCCGGGCCTACCGCGAGCACGCCGACGCTCAGCAGGGCCTGACCTGGAGCGACGACGACAAGGTCCTCTGGACCTGCGCCGACAAGCTTGACCCGCGCCACCCCAAGTACCCGGACGTCGAGCCGCAGCTCTACAACCTCGACGCTACGCCCTACGAGAGCCTGATGATCGGCCTGTTCGCCATTCACCAGGGCCCGCCCAACTCCACGTGCGCCAAGCTGAAGATTCAGAAACGCAACGAACTGCTGATCGGCTTCTCGCGCGACGGCTTCCACTGGGACCGCCCCTGCCGCGAGCGGTTCCTGGGCGTGACGGAGAAGGACGGCGACTGGAACTGGGGCAACATGCAGTCGGCGGGCGGCGCGTGCCTGGTCGTGGGCGACCGGTTGTACTTCTACGTCAGCGGACGGGCCCGCCCCGAGCAGTTCTGGGACACCGGCGCGTCGATGGGCGTGGCGTTCCTGCGGCGGGACGGTTTCGCCAGCCTCGACGCGGGCGCCTCCGGCGGGACGCTCACCACGAGGCCCGTGCGATTCGGGGGCAAGCACCTGTTCGTGAACGTGGCGGCCGGGGGCGGCGAACTGCGGGCCGAAGTGCTGGATGCGGACGGCAAGGTGATCGCCCCCTTCACCCGCGACGCTTGCAGGGCGGTGAAGGGCGACAAGACGCTGACGGCTGTGACGTGGGACGGGGCAGCCGACCTGTCCGCTGTGGCGGGCAAGCCGGTTCGCTTCCGCTTCCATCTCACCAGCGCCAGCCTGTACGCCTTCTGGGTGAGCCCGGCGCCCAACGGCGCCAGCCACGGGTACGTCGCCGCCGGCGGACCCGGCTTCACCGGACCGACCGACACGGTGGGCCAGGCAGCACGCAAGAAGTAGCGTCGTCAGTCCTTCCAGTCCGCGATCTTGTGTTTGGCCTTGCGCCCGGGCTGTTGCGCGGCAGCATCATATCGCGGCATGAACAACTCCGGCCGGACCCTGAATCGCTGGGCTAGTTTCAGCAGGTGCTCGACCGTCAGAGACCGCTCACCGTTCAGGATCTTAGAACCCATGCTGACGTGCACGCCCAGCAGGCGGGCCAGGTCCGACGCGCTCATCCCGTTCTCTTGGAGCAGATGGAGAAGGGCTGAGATGCCCCCCAGATCGCCCGCCTCGATCGGATAATGAGAAGCTTCGTACGCCTGCACAAGCTGCACCAGAGTCTCCAGGTACACCTCCTGGCCCTTGGTCAACTTCGGCATCGACATCAGGCGGTCTATCATCTCGACAGTCTCTTGATATACCGCGTCATTCTCGATCGCCCGGGGCATCATGACCTGCCCCAGTTCTTCCAGGCGCCCGGGGAGTCTGGTCTTGTCAGTCTGAATGGTGGACATGGCTATTCCTTCCATTTCGCATCATCGTATTCCTGGTGCGTCAGAACAGCTCGCACGTTTACGAGTCGATACTCGTAGTTGATCCTCGCGACCAACCGATACTTGTTCCCCCCGACATTGAACACGGTCAACGTCTCACCTCGGTTGTTCGTGACGCCGTCGGCATGAGGATAAGTCTGTCGCACATCCCGCAGACTTCGCCAGATAGCATCCAAGGCGATCCTGTACCACTGCCGAAGTGGAGTCTCGGCCTGGGGATGACGCTCCCAGAACTCCCGCAACGGCTTCAGGCTGATCACTCTCATATAGACATTATGTCTAATCAGTGAAACCGCGTCAAACGAAATAGAGACAATTTGGCACACAGCCCCGTGCGATTCTACTTCCGCTGCCAGACCCGCACGTAATCCACGATCATGCTCGTGCCGTCCAGGGCGTCGGTAATCTTGCCCGCCCAGGGCATGACGGCCGTGCTGAACCGCACGCGGGCCGGAGAGCGGCAGATGGCGTGCTCCTGGCGGCGGACCTGTTTGCCGTCGAAGTACCAGAGCAGTTCGTCCTGCGTCCACTCCAGGCCCAGCGTGTGGAAGCGCGTGCTCAGGTTGAACGGGGCCTTCCATTGGAAGCTCTTGGCCCAGTGCTCTCCGCCCCACCAGTGCAGGTTCGTGTTGACCTTGTCGGGGAAGTGGCTCTCGCAGATGTCGATCTCGAACTTCTTGCCGTCGTCCTTCTTCCCGTCGGCCATCAGCCAGAAGGCGTTGTTCAGGCCGGCGGCACCGCCCGTCTTCATGCGGCACTCGAAGAACCCGTAGCGAGGCGCGAAGCTCCGCGTCCAGAAATGGCCCGACGTCCACTCCTTGCCCCCACGCTTCTCCTTGCGGGTGAGCAGGCGGCAGCAACCGTCCTTGACGACGATGTTCTCGGGCCAGCGGCTGGATTGGATGTGCCCGGGCGAGCCGGCTTCGCATTGCCACTTGTCCGCATCGAGCTTGTCGCCGTCGAACTCGTCGGAGAAGACGAGTTGCCAGCCAGCCGGGTCCGGGCAGCCGGGGAGCGGAGCAGCCTTCCGCGAAGCCGCAAGCGACTCAGCGGCCGAGGCATCCCTCAAACGTCCCGCCGCAAACACCGCCGCGGCGCAACCGATCAAACCTCGTCGTGTCAGCAACAGACCGCTCCTTCATGCTGCGTGGGTCGTGCGGGACTTATCGACGTCATGGTAGCTTCCTCTGTGTCCTCCGTGGCTTGCCGAAGGCATCCCTGATCGGGACTGTGGCGTTCTTCACGCCAGGCTCACCGGGTCCACGTCGGCGATCACGTCGGAGTGAACGTCGTGCAGGAGCTGCTCGATCCGGGGGTAGACGATCGGCTGGACGACGTTCGGGCGCGGCGTGGTCAAGCGAATCTCGATGCGGAACTGGTTGCGAAGCTTGAGGATCGACGCCGGCTGGGGGCCGATGATCTCGACTTCCTGCCCGGCCAGCAGACGCCGCAACTCGCGGGCGAGCTTGCCGGCGGACTCGCTCGCGCGCTCCATGACCGTGTCGCGGACGATGAACCGCAGGATCCGCGTGACCGGCGGCAGGCGGACCGACTCGCGCGTGGCCAGGTCCCAGGCGGCGAAGCTGTCATAGTCGTGGCCGATGGCGTACTGGATGGCCGGATCGTCCTCGTGCAGCGTCTGGACGACCACGTGCCCGGGCACGTCCGATCGCCCGGCCCGCCCGGCCACCTGCACGATAAGCTGGAACGTCCGCTCGCTGGCGCGGAAGTCCGGGATGATCAGCGACGTGTCGGCCGACGCCACCCCCACCAGCGACACCCGGGGGAAGTCCAGCCCCTTGGCCACCATCTGCGTGCCCAGCAGGATGTCGATCTCGCCCGAGGCGAACTCCCGCAGGACCTTCTCGAACTGCCCCGGCGTGGTCATGGTGTCGCTGTCCATGCGGGCCAGGCGGGCAGTCGGGAACTTGCGCCCCAGCTCCCCCTCGATCCGCTGGATGCCCAGCCCGAACAGCGTCAGCTTGCCCCGGCAGGCGGGGCAGAACTCGGGCAGGGCCGCCGTCGCCTCGCAGTAGTGGCACTGCACCATCCGCGTCGCCTGGTGAAAGACCATCGGGCGGGTGCAGTTGTCGCACTGGTAGCTCCACTGGCACGAGGGGCAGAATACGTAGCTGGCGTAGCCGCGACGGTTCATCAGCAGGATGATCTGCTCGTTTCGGTCCAGAGCGGCCGCCATCCGCATCGTCAGCGTCTTGCCGATCAACTCGATCCGCCCCGGCTGCATCTCCTTGCGGAGGTTGACGATCTCCAGCCTGGGCATGGGCAGGCCTCGCACCCGGCTGGGCAGGCGGACGAGGTGGTACTTGCCCTGGCGGGCGTTGTGCATGGACTCGAGGCTGGGCGTGGCCGAGCCCAGCACCACGGGCACGCCGGCCAGCGACGCCCGCATGACGGCGACGTCGCGCCCGTGGTATCGCGGGGCGTTGTCCTGCTTGTAGCTGCCCTCGTGCTCCTCGTCGACGATGATCAGGCCGAGCTTGCGCGTCGGGGCGAAGACGGCGCTTCGCGGTCCGACGACGACGGCGGCGTGTCCGTCGCGGATCTGCTGATAGTAAAACGCCCGCTGGGCGGAGGTCAGCGAGCTGTGCAGGACGGCCACCCGCGGCAGGCGGGCGGTCAGCCGGGCGAGCGTCTGCGTGGCCAGGGCGATCTCGGGCACGAGCAGGATGGCCTGCCGCCCGGAGGCGATCACCTTGCGAATGGCCCGCAGGTACACCTCGGTCTTGCCGCTGCCGGTCACCCCGTGCAGCAGCGTCACCGAGAAGCCCGCCCCCAGCCGCTTCTCGATCTGGGCCAGGGCCGCCTGCTGGTCGGCGTTCGGTTCGAAGGCGTCGCCGGCGGCCTCGTCAGACAACTCCGGCAGGCGGACGGGCCGCTGCTCGATCCGCACCAGGTCGCGGTCCTTCAGCCGTCGCGCGCTCTGCAACGAGACCCCGCTGTGGTGCAGCAGCAGTTCCATCGTCACCGGCTCGATGCCCTGAAGCTTGGCCTCGTACAACTCGTCCAGGGCCTTCTTCTGGTGCGGGCCCAGGCGGGCTGCCTTCCACTGGTCGCGGGTGCTGGTGAGGTAGACGACGCTCTCGCTCTGGGGGGCGTGGCGACCAACGGCCGAGGGCACCATCGCCGCCAGCGTCATCCCCAGGGGCGTGAGGTAGTAGCGGCTGATCCACTGGGCAAGCTGCCAGAGTTCGGCGTCGAGCTGGGGCTCGGCGTCGAGGACCTCGCTGACGAGTTTGAGCTTTCGTGGTTTGAGCCGGTCCGCGGACCCGTCGAGACCGCCTGGTTCCGGATCGCTGACGCGACCGGCCCCTTCGCTTCCCAGGCGGGCGACGAAGCCGAGGGTGAGCTTGTCGCCCCGCCCGAAAGGCACTCGGACGCGCTGGCCCAGCGCGCACTCGCCGAGGCCCGCGGGCCAGGCGTAGTCGAACGCCCGCCAGAGGTTGGCGGCCACGGCCACGCCGACCACCCGCCCGCCGTCGCGCAGGAGCTGGTCGGCCGACTGCGTCGGCTGCTTCTTCGCATCGTCCGCCGGCTCGTGGAACAGTTTGGCCATGTCTGTCTGCGCCCGCCAGGGCGTCCGTTCATAGTGTGCCCTGCCTTCGGCAGGCAGGCCGCAAGGGCGTTGGATAAACTCCTCAAGACCGCCTTACGGCGGGACTACAAGCCTTCCATCGGCGGCGTTACGGAACTACAGGTACTTGCTCACCAGCGGCCCGTAATGGTCACGGGCAGCCGGCGGGATCGACGCCCTGTCGGACCAGATGGCCAGTTCCAGGGCCGAATGGGCCGGCGAGGGCTTCTCGGCGATCCGCTCGAACCGCTCCACCGCCGTCTTGATGAGGGCCAGGGCGTTGGCGGTGGCGGCGCTGAGATGGCCGATGATCTCCTTGAGCAGCTCATGGCGGTCGAGGTCGCCCGGGGCGGGGCGCCAGCAGTCGTAGTCGCTGACCAGGCAGACGGCGGCGTAGGCGATCTCGGCCTCGCGGGCGAGCTTGGCCTCGGGCATGAGGGTCATGCCGATCAGGTCGCCGCCCCACTGGCGGTGCATCTCGCTCTCGGCCCGCGTGGAGAAGGCCGGCCCCTCCATGCAGACGTACGTCCCGCCGTCATGGACGCTGGTGTCGACCGCGTCGCCGCAGTCCAGCAGGTGCTTCCTGAGCACCGGGCAGAAAGGCGAGGCCAGCTCGACGTGGGCGGCCAGGTACTGCTCGAAGAACGTTCCGCGGCGGCGGTGGGTCTTGTCGATGATCTGGTCGGGCACGACCAGGTGGCGCGGGGCCAGTTCCTCGCGGAGCGAACCGACCGCCCCGGACGCGATCACGTGCGTGCAGCCCAGGGCCTTCAGGGCATAGATGTTGGCCCGGTAGTTGACGGCCGAGGGCCCCAGCGTGTGGCCCGACCCGTGGCGGTTGAGCAGGACGATGTTGGTATGGGCCCATCGCGTGCGGACGATGGGACCGGAATGCTCGCCGAAGGGCGTGCTCACCGTCACCGGCTCGCCGCCTTCGGCCCCGAGGGCCTGACCCAGTCCGCTGCCGCCAATGATCCCCAGCGTGGCCATGTCGATGGTTCTCCTGTATGCAAAGGGTGCAGTATAGCGGACGAGGGGGCGGCCGTGTAGGCATTAGGCACAAGTCGCACGGGTCCCGCGAGACGGCGCCTAGTTTTTCTCTTCCGGCTGCATGACCCGGCGGATGAAGGCGTCGACGCTCCGCAGGGGGACGGTCCGCGTGATGGGACGGTCGATCTTGCCCGTCACCTCGATCTCCATCAGTTCCTTGTGGATCAGCTTCATCAGTTCGTCGGCCAGGCTGCGCAGGCGGGGAATCCGCCCGGGCGGACCGGTCAGGAAGGTCAGGCGGATCTTCTCGGTCCGGGTGTCCATCTGCCCCGAGCCGACCAGCGAGAGGGCCGGGCCGGTGAGGTAGATCTCGTCGAAGATCAGCAGGTTGTCCTTGAGGCGATAGTTGACGTGCCCGTCGGTGAAGGCGGAGTCGCCCGGCAGGCTGAGGTAGACCGAGCTGAGCAGGCCCAGCAGCACGGGCAGCTTGTAGAGCTTGGCCTTGGACAGTTGCAGCGTACCCAGGGCCTGGCGGGGCTGGTTGGCCGAACCGGTCATCTGGAGATTGCCGCTGACCATGCCCTGGGGCGGGTCGCCCTTGGCCGCTTCCTTGGCCGGCGGGGGGAAGAGCTGGGCCAGCGGCATGTCCTCGACGTACAGGCTCAACCCGTACTGCATGGGCTCGACGAAGAGGACCTCGGCGAACCCGGCCATTCGCCCCCCGCCCTGCGCCGACGCCAGCAGGTTGTCCACCCGCAGCAGCGGGCTGGCCGCCTGCTTGGTGAGCTTGCCGTGGATCTTCTCCAGACGCCGCTGGAGCATGGTGAGGTGGTCGAGGCTCATCTCGGCCGACAGCTCCAGCCCCTCGCGCCGCCGGGCGATCGATCCGGTGATCTTGCCGCTCAACTCGCGCGGCGCGTCGTCCAGGTCGAGCCTGGCCTTGCGGAGGGTGATGGTCCCGCCCTTGAGGCTCCAGAGCGGCTCGGCCGGCTGGGAGGCCGGCGCGGTGGCCGGCGACGCGGGTCGTCCCCCGTCGTCGGCCGGGCGGGTCGTGGCCAGGGGCACCTGCGCCAATTGCAGCGAGGGCAGGTCCAGATCGAGCTGCCCGGTGTTCTGGAAGAACTTCAGCACCGTCTGCACCTCGGCGGGCATGGCCTCGCGCAGGGTGGCGTCGATGGGCACGTTCTTGGCCCGCACGGCCAGCTCGACGCGGTCTTCCTGACCGCTGAGGACCAGGCCGTCCAGCCAGACGGACATGTCGCCCGCACCGGCCGTCATGCCCTTCAGCTCCGTCCGCCCGGGCGTGATGACGACTTCGCCCCGCACCTGGTCGAACGGGTACGGGAAGCCGCTGTACAGCATCCGCATGTCCTGGGGGTGGAGAACCAGGCGATAGTCGATGACGCCCGGCGCCTGGTCGGGCATGTCGCTGCGAAGCTTGAGGTGCAGGTCGCTGCGGCCCACGGGGGCCAGCATGTCCCACACCCGCCTGGCGGCCGGCGGGATGGCATCGTACAGGGCCTTGTCCAGAAGCACCCCCCTGCCGGAGGCGTCGAGTTCGATGCCCAGGGCCTGGCCCACCGGCTGGGCCAGCACCTCGGCGGTGATCTCGGACTGCGCGTTGCGCCCGGAGAGATGGCGCAGGCGGAAGACGTCGGTCTGGACTTCCAGTTGTCCCGACATGTCGGTGAACGGGTAGGGGAACGCGTCGTAGCAGAGCGACATGCCGGCCAGGCTGGCGGCGATGTCGTAGGTCATGGGCTTGCCCCCGCTCTGGCGGAGCTTGACAGTGGCCGACTGCGCGCTGCCGGCGGGGTGCAGCGACTTGTAGGTCTTGAGGACGGCCCCGCCCAGGGCCGCCTGGAGGGTATCGTCCAGGGGCATGTCGCGGATGTCGATGTCGACCTGCACGTCGCAGTCCTTGCGGTGGACGTCGCGGATGACGCCGTTGATGGTGAATCGCATGGGCCCCCGGCGCCCGCTGACGCCCTCGATGGTGGCGACGTTGTCGGAGATGCGAACCAGTCCGGCGATGTTCTCGACCGGGTAGGGGAACACGGCGTGGCGCATGGAGGCGTGCCCGTCGGGCGCCAGTTCCAGGTCGATGATGTCCTGGGTGTCCTTCACGCCGCGCCGCACGCGGACCTTGGCATGGGTCCGCCCGCCGGGGTGGATCGTGTTCCACACGAACTCGAACGTCCGCGGGACCGCCCGCGCCAGTTCCTCGTCCAGCCCCACGTCCCGCCCCTCGATGTGGATGTCGTAGGTCTGCTTGCCCGCCACCCACTCCATCTCGCCACGGAGGCGGACCCGCGTCTGGGCGTGCCGGGCCGTGATCTCCTTCAGAAACGCCTTGTTGTCGTGGAACTCGATCCGCCCCCGCACGTCGTCGACGCGGTAGGGGAAGTACTTGTACGTCAGGGCCATGCCCTGGGGCTCGGCCCAGCCGGTGATGTCGGTCTGCTCGGCCTTGCGGGACAGCGCCACGCCCAGCGTCAGTCGCCCGCTGGCCTTGTAGTCGGCCAGGAACTTCGCCAGCACCTGTCCGACCTGACCGGTAATGGGCGAGTTGGTGGGCAGGTCCAGGTCCTGGATCTCGAGGTTCAGCGAGTAGGGACTGTCCTTCTCGTATCCCTTGTAGGAACCCTTCAGCTTGAGCCTGGCGTTCGGCGCCTGGTGGAGCCGCCCAACCAGCTCGGGCACCTCGATCTCCTCGGGCCGGAAGATGATCCTGCCCGTGACGCCCTCGAGCTGGAAGCCGCCCTGGTCCTCGGGCAGGGTCATGGCCAGGTCCACCAGCTTGACCTCAAAGTGGTCGTCCCCGCCGCCAGTGCGGGCAAAGACCTCGAAGTCCCCGCCGCTGATGGAGTAGCCTTCCAGCCATTTCTGCTGCTCGGGCGGGAGCACCGACCACAGCCCCAGCAACGACGGGACGTAACCGGTCGCCCGACCCACCGTCTCTCCGGTCCGCACGTTGATCGTGAGGGAGCCCTGGCGCACTACCTTCTGGCTGCGATCCTCGAAGGTGATCTCGTAGATGTCCTCGCCGCGCGGCAGCATCGACATGCTCAGAGGAATCGACTGGATAATCCGTGAGCCCCCCTCGGCCGGGCGGCTCGCCGCTTTCGACTCGACCACCTGCAGTTTGCCCTCGCGCAAGCGGATGGGGATCAGCTTCTCCAGATGCGGGCGCGACGTCGCCCCCTGCTTGGCGATGAGCAGGTCCTTGGCCCCGCCCTGGTAGGCGAGCTGCTCCTTCTCGAAGGTCACCACCGGCGAGAGGCAGACGATCTCCGTGGGCTCCATCCCCTCCCCGGTCAGCAGCCGCAGCGGGCTATGGCTCATCTGGACGTGCGAGGCTGCCAGGAACGGGTACTCGGTCTTGCTGCCGGGCAGGTACGCCCGCAGGTCCCGCAGTTCCAGGCCGCCAAAGAGCGTGAAATGGGCGTCGCGAATGTGTACGTGCCAGCCGGTGGCCTTGCTGAGGTATCGCTCGGCCGAGCGGCGAATCCGGGCGTCGTTGGTGAAGAACCAGTACCCGTAGGTCGCCGTCAGCACCAGCGCCAGCAGCAACATGCCCACGCCGTGGCGACGAGGCGAGACGTACCTCCAGTATCTCCGGGGACGACCCGGGAAGGCCTCCCTCAGGATCCGAATCAACTTGCCCATGAGCACCCGCGGCGGCCAATAGGCCGCTGACCGGATTCTACCATCTGAGGGAGGCTAAATCACCCCTTCTCGGCGGGATCGGCGGAACCTTGCCCCGCAGCAGGCTACGAGGGGCCCGCATCCGGCCCTTGGCCCTTGGGCGGTTGCTTCCTGCTGAGGTGCAGTTCGCGGGCGGCGTCGTCGATGGCTTGTTCGACGTCGGCTGGCTGGAGCGATTCCTCCCAGCGGAGGATGACGCCGCGGCGATCGGGGCTGGTGAAGAGGTAGTGGGCGACCAGGCCCATCCGCCAGGCGGCCAGATCGCCTTCTATTCGCTCGCGGTCGCCCCGGGCGACGAGCCTGGCCATCTTCTTGAGCAGTCTGTCGACTTGCGGGCGGCGCAGCGGGTAGTCCAGGTCGCCGGCGTCCTGGACCAGGCCGCGGTCGGCCAGAAAGGCCCGGGCCTTGCGCCGGCCCGCCCCGCGCTGCACCAGGACGAAGCGGAAGTCGTCCAACGGGGCCAGGTGGGCGTAATCGGCGTGGTGGAGTTCATCGAGCCGGCCCAGGCGGGCCTTGAGGGCGGCCGCCCGCTCGAACTGGAGTTTCCCGGCCGCCTGCATCATCTCCTGGCGAAGGCGATCCAGGGGCTCCTGGCGGTCTCCCGCGGCGAAATTCGCGGCCTGGGCCATCACCTCGCGGTAGCGGTCCATGGAGATCCGCCCGTCGCAGGGGCTGAGGCACTTGCCCATCTGCCCGTAGGCGCAGGGCTGGCCGTGCGGGGCCTGGCGGAGGCAGCGGTAGTCGCGGCAGAGATCGAAGGCGTCCTGGATCGTCTCGATGAAGCGGTCGGCGGCCTGCCCGCTGGAAAAAGGCCCAAGCAGCCGCCCGGGCAGGGCGAAGTCCTTGCGGGTCTTCTGGAATCGGGGGAACTCCTCGCCCGGCTGGACGTGGACGAACCACGGGGGCTTCCAGGCCAACAGGGACGTAAACGTCCTGGGCCAGAGAGAGCAGGCGGCGTGAAGGTAGGCCAGGTCGGTCTCGAAATGGCTGTAGGCGAGCGTCCAGCGGATCTCGCGGGTGATTTCGCGGAGGTCGGCGGTCTTGGTCCGCTGGTCGCTCAGCGGTTCCTGGAGGCGGAGCCTGACGCGGCTGCGGAGATCGGCCGCCGGCAACAGAACGATGGGCCGGCCGCCCTGTGCCAGCAGCAGGGCCACGCCGCGCTTGGGGGGGATGACGGCCAGTTGTTCCTCGGCCACGGGGGGTTGGACCTGGCAGACGCCGTCGAAGAACCGATCCAGGTCCGTTTTGCAGCTCATGGGCACGCTACTCCGGGCGTCTCGATAGTGTCCTGCGCAGTCTGGGTGCTCAACCCGTTCCCCATGCCCCAATCCCTGATCCCTGATCCCTACCTGCCTGCCGGCAGGCAGGTTCCCTGGTCCCTAGTCCCTAATCCCTGGTCCCTAATCCCTGGTCCCTGTCTCTAGACCCACATTCCCGTAATGAGCCCCTCGTAGACGAGTTGGTCTTCGACGAATGCCTGGGTGGCGCCCACGCAGCGGCGAGCGCGGACCTCGATCATCTTGCCCACCATGGTCAGCCTCATGCCCGGCAGGACGGCCCCGCGGAACTTGACCTGGTCCACGCCTCCAAAGCCGAGGAATCCCTTGCCCGGATGGACGGTCATGACGTAGTAGCTGACGAGCTGGGCGGCTGTTTCCATCATGAGCACGCCGGGGAAGATCGGCCTGCCCGGGATATGCCCGCGGACCCAGAATTCGTCGTCTCGCACATCGCGATAGCCGACAATGATGCCCTCTTGGGGCTCGCAGACGTAGATGCCGTCAAGCTGCTGGAACTCGAAGCGGTGGGGGTTGACGGTGTAGATGCCGTCGCGGTCCACGAGGACCTTGCTGGTGTCGATGCGGGAGAGGTCGAACAGCGGTTTTGGAGGCATAAAGATCCCTGTGACTCGCTCCGGTCCTGCCGAAGCGGCTTCCGTGGTGCGTCTCGCAGGCGGCCTTGCGGGCCGTCCGGCGGGCCGGTCAGGCCTGCGGGGCTGACTGGTCGGGAGCGAGTGCCGGCGGGGCGGCAGGGGGCGCCGCCTCCTTCTTGGCACTGCTGATCTCCACGCGGATGGCCTGGGCGATCCTCTTGATCTCCATCATCGCCTTGCGGACGCGCGTGCCGGCAGCCTTGTTGCCGCCTTCGCACTTGGCCACATCCGCCTCCACGTCCGCCACTGCCTGCTTGAGCCGTTCAAAATCTTCCATGACACGTGCTCCTTCCTGGACCGTGAGAGTACCAACTCAGCGACAAAGGGTCAAATACAAAATATTTATGAAAATTCCGGCAAGGGCGTCAACGGCCGCTCGCCGTACAAGTCAGATGCCCATTGCTTCGCGAGCGATCTGTGGGACATCCAGGACGCTGGGTTTCTCCCAGCCGGGCAATTCGCACGTGCCGGCCAGCAGGCACTGGTCGAGCGGGTCATGGTGGACCAGCCCGCGACTGGCCCGTACCGCCGCGGGAGGCCTGCCTGGGCTGGGGGCCAGCCATTCGCAAGTGTCGCACCCGCAGCAGTCCACCAGGAGCTGCTGCCCCCATCCGGAGGCCGTTTCCTGCTCATCCAGCCACGAGCAGGCCAGGTAGGCGTCGCTCTCGGCCAACAGCAGGTACTCGCCGCTTCGATAATACCCCGCCCCCTGCGGAAAGACCTCCTGCCGCGGCACAACGCCAGCCAGGCCGTCTTCCCCCTCCAGGGCCCGCGTGGCGGCTATTGCGGAAGCCTCATCCGCACAGTACAGGTGGGCCACCTGGTGCTGGACCATCGCGAAGGCCCGCGTGCGGGCCAGGTCCAGCCGGACGCGTCCGCCCTCTTCCACGTGCACCAGCAGCCCGGCCTGGCGAAGACGCAGGTTGGGCCTGGCGGCACGGGAAACGTTCACGAACGGACCGTCGCTGACGACAAGCGTCTGGGCGCCGTCGTCGCCAACCGCCTGAGAGACGCGGGCGGCGGCGTTCTCGACCAGCCGGAGGGCTTCGGCTGCCTGGGGCGAGCCCAGGCCGTGTCGCACCAGTTCGGCGTCCAGCCCGGCCAGGTGTACGCACATCAGGTCGGGGCGCTGTTCGCGCCAGATCTCGCAGGCGGCCTGTGCGGTCCATTCCGCCGCCCGGCACGAGGCGGCGGCGCCCCACAGCCAGGCATCGTCGAACGGGCCGATCCGCTCGGCAATCCGCTCGTACAGCCCGTGGGGCTGGTCGGGCGGCTGGGGCGGGCCCGGACAGGCCGTCATCGCCCCGAGCACCACGTCGGCCGCACCCGCCAGCGGCTGAGTCCAGAACGCCAGCGCCACCTTCGGGCGCTGGGCCAGCCGGCGCGAGTGCCAGAACCGCTTCTTGCTCAAGAGCGTGTTGGACCGCTCGCACAGGCTGATCTCCCCCCGCCCGCGGCGGTACAGGGTGTCGGCCACCACGCCGTGCACCTCGGGCCTCACGCCCGTGGTCATGCACGCCTGCATGCACGCCGGCGTGGCCGGCAGCAACGGACGCATGGCCCGCGGGCGGCCGGCCAGGCGGTCCAGCCACGACGGGCTGCCCTCCGCCAGCACTCGGGGACTCAACCCCGCCACATTGATCAGGCACAGACGTTTCATGTCGCCGATCCGATGCCCCGCCCAAAAAACGCACTTCCGAAAGGGGCAACCCATTTGATACTAGCAGACCCTGCCCGTCTTCGCCACGAAAAGGCGGCCCGACTGGCACAAGGAATTGGCGAGAAAGCTCCGCTGGGGCCTTTCGTCAACCATCGACTGCGTTATACTACATGGCGGAAGAATCACCATCCTGGAGCCCCAGAGCATGAAGCGGACGATGACAATCCGAACACTGGCGACAGCGTTGGGCGTCCTGGCGGCTGCCGGCGTGCTGCAAGCCCAGGCCAACAAGCAGCCAACCACCAAGCCCGCCTCCAACCTGGATTTCTGGCTCAACCGGGCCAAGACGGCCGACTCGTCCAAGCAGGTCAACCCCATGGAGCAGGGGAAGAACCCCTTCGCGGCGGCCCAATTCCCCTTCCAGCGGGAGGACGCCCTGCCGGGCGTGGTGGAACTGAGCGACGGACGCGTCGTGGCGGGCGGGGTCTACACCACGCGAGAGAAGCCGTGGGAGATCTGGATCGAGGCTGAGAAACGCTGGCGCCAGATCCCCTTCCTCAACTGCCTGTCCATCAATGCCGTCGTCCTCGAGGAGAAGATGGAGCAGCGGTGGCGATGGAAGGAAATGGGCGTGCCGGAGAAGGTGTTCACCGGCAAGGAGTACCCGTTCCGCATCTTCGAGTGGAAGCTGCACCTGATCGACGACAGCTACCTCCAGGGCACGGTCAAGGGCCAGCCCGTGTACGTTGAAACGGTGGCCGGCAAGACGTTCGGCCCGCTGGTACTCCACGAGCGGTTCAGCGGCCCGGACGGCATGAGCCTGAAGGAAGCCGTCTACGTCAAGCGAGTGATCGTGTCCAGGCGGCTGTTCGACCAGTTCAAGGACGCTTCGCTGGACGCCCAGCCGACCGTGTCCTCCAAGCGGACCGGCACCGAAGCGCAGGCGCCGTCGGACGACGGCGAGGCCAAGGACGCCCAGCCCAAGAACGTGCCCAAGCCGGTCACGCCCAAGATCAAGGTGGTCGAGCCTCCCGTGTTCAAATAGCGGTCCCTGCCGCCCTCACGGGGCTGCCCGTCGCCCTCCCACGTCCGGGAACCGCCCGCCGCCCCCGCTCCCCGCGGCGGGCCGGGCGCAGAATTCTTGCTCATACGTTCCCCGCACGATAGCCGATGCAAGTTGCACGTCAAGACAACCCGCCCCCCAGTTGCGGGAAAGGCCGCTCCGGTGGGCCCACGGACGGGAAATTATCGGCATACACTTGACAACGTGCCGCCGGCGACAAATGATGTTCCGCCAAGACCCGCTCCTTCGCCTGGTCGTCAGTGCGGAGGCTGGCGAGGAAGTTCGTTATGGCCAAGACAACCAAGAAGTCGACCCCGAGTCGTCGCGCCAAGCCCGCCGCGGGTGATGCCGGCGACGCGCCGGCCCCGGGCGGCGGCAAGAAGCTGGTGGTGGTGGAATCGCCCGCCAAGGCGAAGACCATCAACCGCTACCTGGGGCGGGACTATGTCGTCAAGGCGTCCATGGGCCACGTCCGGGACCTGCCCGCCAAGGCCATCGGGGTGGACCTGGATAACGACTTCCAGCCCACCTACGAGCCGCTCTCAGACCGCCGCAAGGTGCTAGCCGAGTTGAAGAAGGCGGCCAAGTCGGCCGCCGAGATCTTCCTGGCCACCGACCTGGATCGCGAGGGCGAAGCCATCGCCTGGCACCTGGCCGAGAGCCTGGGCGTTCCGCGCAGCCGCATGCGCCGCGTGATCTTCAACGAGATCACGGCCCCGGCCATCCGCCAGGCCTTCGCCCAGCCGCGCGACATCGACATGAACAAGGTCAACGCGCAGCAGGCCAGGCGAATCCTCGACCGGATCGTCGGCTACCAGCTCTCCCCCCTGCTGTGGCGCAAGGTCGCGCGGGGTCTGTCGGCCGGGCGGGTCCAGTCCGTCGCCGTCCGCCTCATCGTGGACCGCGAACGGGAGATCGAGGCCTTCATGCCCGAGGAGTACTGGCGGATCGGGGCGATCTTCACGCCCGATCTGGCCCGGGCGGGCGAGATCGCGGTCCAGTGGGAGCAGTTCCTGGCCCGGCAGGACCCCAGCGGCAACGGCCCGACCCGCGACGCCCAACAGCAGTTCCTGGCCGACCGGGCCGCCCTGCGGGCGGAGTTGGCCAGTTGGGACGGCAAGCGGTTCGAGTGCGACAATGACCAGATGGCCCTGGAGGTGATCCAGGCCCTGGGCATCACCGTGCGGGACGTCCGCCGCGGCGAGGACGCCAAGGCCAAGGGGCCCGCCCGCAGCCTGGTGGCGGTTTCGACCGCTGTGGGCGAGTCGGCCGTCAGTTTCCGCGTGGCGGCCCTGCGCCAGCGGGACAGCCGCTCACGTCCGCCCGCGCCGTTCACGACGGCGGCCCTGCAACAGGCGGCCTCCGTACAGCTTCGTTTCGCCGCTTCACGGACCATGCGTGTCGCCCAGCAGCTCTACGAGGGCGTCGAGATCCCCGGCGAGGGCGGCGTGGGCCTGATCACCTACATGCGAACCGACAGCACCCACCTCTCGCAAGAGGCCCTCTCGCAGGTCCGGGAGTTGATCGGCCGGGAGTTCGGCCCGAAGTACGTCCCGGAGAAGCCCAACTTCTTCGCCGCGGGCGAGCGGGCCCAGGAAGCCCACGAGGCCATCCGCCCCACCGACGCCAACCGGCGTCCCGAGGACGTCCGCGACGCCCTCAGCGACGAGCAGTTCCGCCTGTACCAGCTCATCTGGTCGCGATTCGTCGCCTGCCAGATGCCGCCGGCCGTCTGGAAGGTCACCGAGGCGGACATCACCGCCGACACGCCGGCGGGCAAGCAGGCGGTGTTCAAGGCCATCGGGCGCCATCTCCAGTTCGACGGCTTCTTCCGGGTCGCCGGCGTGCCCCGCGGCGGCGAGCCGATCCTGCCGCCGCTGAACGAAGGCCAGCCCATGGCGCCGGTCGAGGTCGCGCCCACCCAGCACTTCACCCAGCCCCCGCCCCGCTACACCGAGGCCTCGCTGGTCAAGGCGCTGGAGGCCGACGGCATCGGCCGGCCCTCCACCTACGCCAGCATCATCCAGACCATCCAGGACCGCCAGTACGTCGAGCTACAGGACCGCTCCTTCCGCCCGACCGACCTGGGCGCGGTGGTGACCGACAAGCTGGTCAAGCACTTCCCCACGCTTTTCGACGTGCGGTTCACCGCCCGGATGGAGGACCGCCTCGACCGCGTGGAGGAGGCCGACGCCGACTGGGTGGCCGTCCTGCGGGATTTCTACGACCCCTTCCACAAGGACCTGGAGCGGGCCATGGAGGAGATGGTCCACGCCAAGGCCGAAAGCCAGCCCAGCGAGTACACCTGCGACACGTGCGGGCGGCCCATGGTCTACCGCTTCTCCAAGGGCGGGCGATACCTCGCCTGCTCGGGCTACCCCGAGTGCAAGCAGACCAACCCCATCGACGAGGAAGGGCGCAAGGTCGAGCGGAAGGAAGTGGACGTGCCCTGCCCGACGTGCGGAAAGCCCATGGTGCTCCGCCGCAGCCGCTGGGGCCCGTTCCTGGGCTGCAGCGACTATCCCGAGTGCAAGACCACCCTTCGCTGCGACAGCCAGGGGGTGCCCCTGAAGGTGGTCAAGCCCGAGGACGTTCACGAGACCTGCCCCGACTGCGGGGCGCCCATGAACGTGCGATTCAAGTTCCGCCGCGCTTTCCTCGGCTGCAGCCGCTACCCGCAGTGCAAGACGACCGCGGGGGTGCCCGAGGGCATCGAGATCGAGCCGCCCCCGCGCGTGGAGCCCAAGCAAGCGGGCGTCAACTGCCCCAAGTGCGGCAAACCCATGCTCATCCGCATCGGCAAGCGAGGGGAGTTCATTGCCTGCTCCGGCTTCCCCAAGTGCCGCAACGCCATGAACCTCGACAAGCTCGATGACCTCAGGAAGCAACAGGCCGACAAGGCGAAATAGCTGTTGGTTGTTGGTTGTTGGTTGTTAGCAGGGCATGCGCCGCTATCAGCACGCCCAACCAACAGAAGACAACGAAGACCAAACACCCGCCCCTACTTGATCAGCCTGGCCGAGACGATGTCCACGTGGTCGGCTACGTCGAGCTTGTCCGGCCCGAATTCGACCCGAAGCGTGACCCGTTTGGCGCCGGCGATGTCCAGCGAGAGCGAGCGGGCCTTGTCTTTGCCGGTCAGGCGGACGGGCTCGCCCAGGGGCTTGTCGTCGGCCAGCACCGTCAGCACCGCGTCGCCGTTGGGGCGGACGGCGTCGTCGATGCCGGCCAGGAAGACCAGCTTGCTGTAGGCCCCGCCCAGGTCGTAGGTGAGTTCGCAGAAGCTGTGCAGGCCCAGGCCGGTGGCGTAGGCCTTGCCGTCCAGGCTGAGGGGCTTGCCCCCGGCGGAGCGGTTGAGGCGGTGCGGGAATCCCGCGTCCAGCAGCCCGTGGTGGCGGGCGGCGGCGGGCGCGAAGTCCAGCAGGCTGGCGATCTTGTCGGAGACCAGGCGGATGCGGGCCAGGGCTGGGCGAGCCACCCGAACCGCCCCGGCCAGCGGCGAGTGGATGGTGAATTGTCCGCCGGCCAGTTCGATCTTCGTCATCGCCAGTTCCGACCCGTCCACGCCCGCGACCCTGCCGATGACCTTGTCCGGCCGCCTGGTCCCGGCCAGCACCACGCCCATTACCTTCTTGCGCGCGATCCGCTGGTCCTGGCCCTTCCAATCCAGGGTCACGAACTGCTCGTCCATGGCCTTGAGGACGCCCTCGACGGGCATGGCCTGCTCGATCTGCTCGCCGACCAGGAACAGGTCGGCGGCCTCGTCGGCGGTCTTGATCTCGGTGAGCTTGCGCCGCACGTCGGCGGGCGTGCGACCGGGCGGGGGCATGAGCAGCATGGATACCCCCGCCAGCGGCGCGACCAGCCGGCCCAGGCTGACGCTGGTCATCTCGACCTTTCCCCCGGCCATGGCCAGGCGGGAGACCAGGACCGGCTCCTGCCCAGCCGTCAGGACCACCAGCTTGCCGTCCTGGTCGAGCGGGCTGGGCATGGGCGCCGACGACAGCGTCAGTTCCGAGACCCCGCTCAGCGGCAGGTCGCGCTTGCCCTGGGCCGTGACCAGCACGACGGTCTCGCCGGTCACCGCCTCCAGCTTGCCCTGGAGGGTCTGGGCGTCGTTGAGTTCGACGCGGACCTGGTCGCTCGGGGGGGGCGGAGGCTTCGTGTCCTCACCCGGGGCGGTCAACGCCGCCGCCAGGAGCGTGCCAGCCAGGACCCCCAAGCCCACGGAAAGCCTGCCCTTGGGGCCAGGTCCGATGGCTTTCTTGTTTGGTGTCTTGGTCATTGATTGATCACCTGCCTGCCGGCAGGCAGGTTGGCCATTGTTCATTGGTCATTTCGGCGCGGGCCTACCGGACGCCTTCTTTGCTCAGGCGCGAGTGGTAGTCGCGGATGATGCCCTTGTGCCGCTCGGTGAGCACCTTCTTGACGCTCTGCATGATCTGCTCGCGCTGGCGCGGGGGCAGAGTCGACCAGTCGCCGCTCTCGCCGGAGTTGTGCGTCTGGCTGAGCTTGTTGGGTCGCTGGACCGCACCGGGCACCAGCCGGCTGTCCTGCATCGGGCTGGTCGGCTGATCCCCTCCCTGGCTGCCCTGGGCCTGCTGCTGGCCCTGGCCTTGACCCTGGCCCTCGCCTTCCTGCTCGCCCTCTCGCTCGCCTCGCTGGCGCTTCTTGCTCTGGCCCCCGCCGCCGCCCTGGCGGTCCTCGGCGGTCTTGATGAGGTCATCCAGCAGCGCGATGATCTGCTGCTCGGTCTCCTGGGTCTTCTTGCCGCTGTCGGACTTGGCCAGGCGCCCCTGCACCTGCCCCATCTCCCCGGCCAGGTGGGCCAGCGGGTCCTTGTAGATGGCGATGTAGTCGTCGATCTTCTTGGTGATCGACTCGCCCTGCTCCTTGTCCAGCGTGAGGGCGTAGTTCTTGATGCAGTACACGTACATCTCCATCGCGTACTGGAAGCGGTGGAGCTTCTCGTAGGCCTTGGCGGCCGACAGCGACGCCGAGGCGGCGAAGCTCATCCGGTCCGGCATGTTCACCATCAGGTCGCTGTAGACCTCGACGGCGTCCTCGAGCTTGCCCGCCGCCGCGAGGGCCTCGGCGTAGAGGTAGTGCTGGGCGGCGCTGAGGTAGGTCGTGCGCTGGGCGTCCAGCAGTTCCTTGGCCGCCTCGGCCGCCGGCTCGAACTTGCCCTCGGTGAACAGCTTGTAGGGCTTGGCAAAAACCGGGTCCACGATCGCCAGGGCCTCCAGGATCCGCTGGATGTTGTCCTTCTGGGTGTCCTTGGGCTTGTCGTTGATCCGCTTGATGGCGGCTTCAATCTCCTTCTGGCGGTCCCAGTAGGCCAGGTTGTCGCGGATCTCGGCGGCCACGAGCTGTCGCTCGGTCTTGAGCTGGCTGGTCACGGCGGACTTGACCAGTTCCTCGATCTGCTCGGGGGTCATGCTCTGGAGCATGCGGTCGATCTCGTCGGCGGACAGTTCCCGGGGCTGGGGCAGGCCCGGCGTGCCGAGCGGCTGGGCGGGTCTGGTGGTCGGCGCATTGGCGGGCGCCGTGCTGTCGGGCAGGACCGGGTCGGCCAGGTCCTGGCTCCAGGCGGCTGCGCACGCCAATAGAACCGCCGCCGCTACGATCGCAGGTTTCATCGCGTTCATTACATGCCTCCCGGCCCGTGGTGCATGGACTGGGCCTTCATCTTCTCGGCCATTTCCCGGGTCATGTTCTTGACCTTGGCCTGGCGTTCGGAGAGTAGATCGTGGTCCCGACGGAGCTGCTGCAAGGCGCTCTCGGCGCCGGGTTTCTGCTCGTTGAGAATGAGGGTGCGGCTGAGGATCTGCTTCTGGAGCGAGCGGAGCATCTTGAGTTCGGCCACCGGAGGCACCAGGGGCTGGCGCCCGCCTCCGCCTCCGCCGCCGCCCCCGCCGCCGCCCTGCTGCTTGCGACGGCGCGACTGCTCCTTGCGGAGCGCGTCCAGCATCTCGATCAGGTTGCGCTCCACGTCGGCCTGGACCGCCTGCGTCAGGTCGCCCGCCTTGCGGTCGCTCAGCAGCTTCTGCACGTTGACCAGGTCGGCTTCGACCTCCAGCAACACCGTCGGAAAGACCTGCGTGGAGCCTTCCTTCTTGAGCATCTCGGTGACCTTGCGGACGTCCTCGCCCAGTTTGCCCTCCCCGCGGGACAGCTCGGTGAGCTTGAGCTGCTCGGCCCGCTCGTAGGCGCCGTCTTTCCCGCCGGCCTTGCGGTAGACCTCCTTGGTGGAGGAGGAGATCTCCTGCTGAGCGGTCAGGATCTTCTGAAGCATCTGGTCGATCTTGACCAGCGACTCGGCCTGCATCGCCTGTCGCTCCTGGGCGATGGCCTCTTCGAGGTCCTTCCTGGCCTTCTCCAACTCCTCCAGGGCCTTCTGCTGGTCCTGGTTGGCCTGCGAGCTGTTGCCCTGGCTGAGCTGCGAACCGGCCTTCTTCATCGAGCCGGACGCATTCTGCATGGACTGCGGCGAGGCGTTGTTGCCGCTCTTGTCGGACTTCTTGACCTCGTCGGCCACGTCCTTGGTCTGCCCGGCCAACTGGTCCTGTTCCTTGGACTGCTGCTGGGAGGGGTCCTTGGCCTTCTCCTCGACGCGGCGTTTCAACTCGGCCAGTTCGACCTTCTTATCCTCCAGCTCCTTCAGGGCCTTCTCCATGCTGGGCTGGGCCTGTTTGGGCTGCTGGCGGGTGAGATCCTTCTTGGCCTGGTCCATGTGGTCGGAAGCCTTGTCCAGGTTGGAGGCGTTGGTGGGCGTGCCTGACTCCTGCGCGGTCTTCTCGACAGCCTTGGCCAGTTCGCCGGTCTTCTGGGCCAGTTCGCCCTGTTTCTGGGCGAGCTTGCCCGAGGGCGTCTGGGAACCCGCCTGCGCCAGCGCCTGCGACAGGGCCTCGTGGGCGGCCTTCAGATCGGCCACCGCGTTCTCCTGCGCCTTGCCCGCCTCGCGGGGGTCGGTCTTGTCGAGGTGGCCGGAGGCCTTCTTCATCTCCTGGCCCGCCGAGGCGACCTTGTCCGCCGCCTTCTGCACGGCTTTCGAGTCGCCCTTGGCGTCATCCAGGGCCTTCTGGATCGCCTTGTCGCCGGCCGCCTGCTTCAGCGCGTCGTTGACCTTCTGGTTGTTCTGGCCGACTTCCTTCTGGGCGGTGGAGGCCAGGGGCAGCTTGGCGATGGGCGTCTTGGCGGTGATCTCGGTGAGCTTGGTCTGCTCCTCCAGCACGGCGGCCACCGCGTCGCGAAGCTCGGCGAGCTTTCGGACGGCGTCGTCGCCCTGGGGAGTCTTCCTGGCCTCGGCCAGCAGGGCCTTCTGCTCCTGGACGATCGCCTCCAGGGCGGCGGAGTGGGCGGCCATCTCCTGGTTGAGGCGATCGGCGCTGTTCTTGACGTGGCTCTTGCGCTCGAGTTCCTTCTGCTTGGCGATGATCTGGTTGAGTTCCTCCAGGGCCTTGGTCCACTTGTCCAGCATCTCCATGCGCTGGTTGATGTCCAGGGCGCCCTGGCGGAGGATCTTGAGCACTTCGGCCAGGGCGGCCTGGATGTTCTGCTCTTTGCGGGCAGCGAGCATCATCAGGCCCTTGCGGAGGTGCTTCTCGACCTGGTCCATCTCTTCTGCGATGAAGGATCGCTGGGCCTGGTTGGCCGCCTCGCGGAGGACCTTGGCGGTTTCCGGCTCGGTCTTTTCCAGAAGGTCAGCCACTTCCATCAACTGGTTGGTCAGCTTGGTCAGCTCCTCCTTGGTGAAGCGGACCTGGGTGATCAGCCCGATGTTGGCCGACTCGTCGGCAGCCTTTTCCTCGACCGCCCACAGCGCGGAGGGCGACAGCCACGCGCTCAGGACCAGGGCATACAGCACGGCCTTGCCTATTCTCGTCATGGTGCACCTCGGGGTTAGCCCAATGGGCCCAAGCCACCCACAACCCGACCGGCAGAGCGTCGGACGTTCGATGCTCCGGTGGCGTGTGTGCCCGGCATGTTCAGGTCTCCAACTCGGTCGTATTAGACGCTCCAAGGAGGCGAAAGTGCCCGCTCATCTGGCGGGCCCGCTCGCCGGTTGGGTCGCGGGCTGGGTCGCCGGCTGGGTGGGCGTCTCGAACACGCCCTTCAGCTGCTCCTCGCCCTTGGCGCGTGTGGCCTGGAGCACTTCTTCCCAGGTCTTCATGATCACTTCCAGTTTGTAGGCCAGCTCCTGGCGGCTTTCGAGCTTGGCCATCCGGTCCAGCACCTCCCGCATCTTGGCCAGGAAATCCGCCTGGATGGAGGCGATGCGGTCGGCCTGCTCTCGCAGGGCCTGCGCCTGGGTGAGCTGGGCCGTTGCGTTCAGCGCCGCCGCCGTCTGGGCCATCGGCGCGCCCATCGCCCGCAGCGGCTGGACGATGCCCTCGGCCAACTGCGTCGCGTCGGCGGGCGTGCCCAGACGGTTGTTCACCATCTCTTCCCGTACCGCGTCCAGCAGCGAAGCCACCTTGCCGCACTGCGCCGACACCGTCGTCTGCAGCGAGGCCGACTCGGCCAGCAGCCGCCCCGTCTCGGGCGTGACGCCCGAGCCGACGGACTGCCCGGCGGAGGTCGTCTTGGCCCGCGCCGACGCCTGCTGCGCGACCGCCTGCTCGAACTCCAGGCGGATCTCCTTCTGACGGCGGACGAGTTCGGCCATCAGCTCTTCCGGCTTGACGATCTTGAAATCCAGCGAGGAGCTGCTGGCGCGGTTGGGCCCCCGCAGGGCCTCCGGCAGCGTGTCCTGGGCCGTCACCATCACGTGAACGGTGTAGCCGGGCTCGAACTTGGCCCCCTTGATGTCCAGCGCATGATTCACGCGGACGCTGCGCAGGTCTTTGCCCAGGGCGGCGTCCTTCAATTCGGTCGGCTTGGGCTGCTCCTTGGCCAGGTCCGCCCGGCAGTTGACCTGGAGCAGGGCCAGCCCGCAGTCGTCCTTGGCCTCGATGTCCAGCGGGAGGATGGCGTTGGGGGTGATGTTGATTCCCACGCCGCGCTTGCGAAGGGTGACGCTGGGGGGTTGGTCGCTAAGGACCTGGAGAATGTACTGCCCGGAGTGACGGTTGGTGTAGCCGTCGGTGTCGACCAGGGCCAGGCGCAGCTCGCGGGCGGGATCGCGCCCCTTGGGGGCCGGGCCGCTGGCGGGCAAGCTGGCCGGCGCGGGGGGCAGATCGATGCTGAAGGTCCCGCTCAGTTCCCGCGGGACGGGGCGCCCCTCGCCCACGTCCACGGAGTGGATGCGGAGCGGGGCGATTTCTCGCCCGTCCAGCAGGAGGCGGGCGGAGGCAATGTCCTTGGTGGCCAGGGCGGAGACGGTGACCGTGCTGCCGATGGACACGGCCAGGGCCCCGCCCGAGGCGTCGAAGGTGCGCTGCTCCCGCTGCATGTAGGCGGGATAATCGACGCTGAAGCGGACGTCGGCCAGCGCGGGCGGGTCCTGGAGATGGACCTGGTGCGGACGGTCGCGGTCGCGATCGTCGTCGCCGCCGGTCACGTAGAACTCGAACGGCTCGCGGACGGCGGGGAACTTCTTATGGAAGACGGCCTGGCCGTTTCCGGTAAGCTCCAGGCGGTCCTCCGTCCAGCCGACCGAGGGGAAGCGGGCGTGAATGACCACCTGGGTGGGCACGACGCTCGAGGCGGAGGCGTCGATCTCGATCTCCAGGTCGTCGCCGCGAAGGACGGTGAAGTCCGGCCCGCCGCGGACATTGAGGTAGGTCCGCTGCGGCCAGGGAATGTCCGCGAAGGCGAGGTTGCGGGCCAGCCACAGGTTCATCACGTCGCTCTGCCAGGCCCACAGGCCCGCCAGGGCCGCCGCCGCCAGCAGGGCCGCGGCGCCGACGCGGCGCAGGCGGCTGCGCTCGACGATCGTGCCCATATCCACCGCGGCGGCCAGGGTGTTGGCCTGCTCGGCCATCCGGTGGATCATCGCCTGGCTCAACTGGTCGTCGATCTGCCTCTGCTCGAACTGGACGGCGCTGATCAGCCGGTCGCCCAGCGGCGGGTAGCGCCGCTCGACCAGCAGGGCCAGGTCGTCCATGCTCATGGCGACCGCCAGCGGGCGGACCAACTGTCGCCAGAACACCGTCAGCACCCCCGCCGCGCACAGCGAGAGGATGATTCCCCGCTGAAGGCGGTCCAGGCGCAGGGTGAAGTCGAAGGCCAGGCTCACCAGCACCAACGCCACCAGCGCCAGCACCAGCCAACTCACCGCCTCGACCGCCAGGCGCCGTCTCAGCCCACCCCGAAGGGTCAGCAGTTTACTTCGCACTCGTGTACTGATCAGTTGGGACATCGTTCTTCCGTAGGGACTAGGGTATAGGGATCAGGGAATAGGGTTCCGGATTGGACGTTCGGATCTGGGGGCTGGGACATGGAAGCCGGCCCGAGCCTTCTTCCTGTCGCATGATGTCTGGTCCCTTGTTCCTCATCCCTGGTCCCTATTCCCTATGCCTTATGCCATGTTGTACTTCTTGCGTAGAATCCACTCGACACCCAGCAGCGTCAGGATGAGCACCAGCGTCAGGGGCGAGTCCCACAGTTCCCAGGTCTTCTCCTCGGCCGCCTTGAGCCGCCCCGCCGGGATCAACTCGGCCAGGCGGTCGACCTCGTAGGCCCGCAGGCAGAACTCCGGGCGGGTGGCGAAGGTCTGGAGGGTGGCCGGGCTGGCCTCGCTGCGCCGGGCCTCGGCCCGGGGGTTGTCGATCACGATCCGCTTGGAGGCCACCTTCTGCGGGTCGCCGTCCAGGGCGGTCAACTCGTAGGTGCCCGTCTGGTCGGCCCGGATGGTGAGCTTGTAGCCGCCGCTCTTGGGGTCGGCCTTGAGTTCCAGTTCTCGGTCGGCGGGCCGGCTTTCGGCGGTCTGCACCGCCACCATGCGGACCTTGAACGTCTCGGCGGTCAAGGGGCGGAACTCCTCGTCGTAGGCCTGGGCCTCGACGGTGATCTTCTCGCCCACGTCGAAGCGGTCGCCCCCGGCGGTGATGATCACGCGCCGGGCCTTCAGGCTGGCCAGATAGCGGATGGAGTTCTCCCAGAAGCGCCGGTGAAGCTGCCCGTCGTTGAGGTACCGCCATCGCCACGTCTCGTCGCTGCCGATGTACAGCACCCGCCCGCCGACGGGCTGGGTGACGATCACCGGTTCCGGCTCGCCCCGGGCGGTGCGGCGCTGCGGATTGGAGCTGGTCGCCAGCACGCGGGCGGCGGGCTTGACGCGCTCGACCGGGTGCGTCCAGAAGACCCCCGGCAGGGCCTGCCACAGGTTGGCGTTATCCTCCGCCTTGGGCGCCAGGCGCAGCGAGGGGTGTTCCCTGCCGTAGGTGGTCAGTCGCAGGGGCCAGGAGGGCGGCGTCTGCTCGGAGATCCGCTCGCCCAGATCCAGCGTGTTGGGGCGAAGGATGACCGGCAGGAGTTCGACCAGCTCGGGCATGGAGCTCTTGCCCGGCAGGAGCGAGTCTGAGTACTTGTTCCCGGCGATGTAGCACAGCCCGCCCTCGTGGCGGGTGACGAAATCCTTCAGCAGCGAGGCCAGCGTGACCATCCCGCCGCTCTTGCCGCCCGAGCCCACCGTCGGCTCGGGGTCGTACAGGATCACCACCCGGTACTTCATCAGCTCGGCCAGCGTCTTGGGCAGCTCGGCGAGCTTGAACTTCTCGCTCGAGGCAGCCTGGTTGACCTCCGCGTCGGCGCTCTGCTGCCAGATGCTCACGCGGTACAGCTCGCCCTGGCGGAGCAGGAAGTTGCGGAGGTACTGAAACTCCCAGCCGGCGTCGGAACTGACCAGCAGGATGTTCACCCGCTCCTCGGAGACCTCCAGGCGGGTGTCGGCGTAGTTGTCCTCGGCCAGGCGGTCGTCTTCGGCCGCCTCCACCTGGGCCCTGTAGACGAACTGCCCGGTCTGGCGGACCTCGCAGGCCAGCTTCACCGTCTGGAGCCCGCGGGAGCGGACCTCGTCGGCCCCGCCGCCCTCGTCCTGTTCCAGCTTGACGTCGGCCGACACGCCGGTGTCGGTCCACTGCTCCTTGTCGATGGGCCGCTGGAGGAGGCGGACCTTGACGCTCCGGCCGCCGAAGTTGCGATGGCTGAGCAGGGCGGAGAATTCCACCGTCGAGCCCTGCACGACCTCCTGCGGGGCCTGGAGGCTGCTGACGCCGACGTTGCGGGGGACCGTCGGGTCGCCCACCACCACGGAGTACAGGTTCACGCCGCGTTGCGAGGCGAAGGTCAGGGCGGAGGCCAGGCGGGCCGAGCCGTCCTCGGAGGTGATCTGCCCGTCGCTGACGAGGACCACACCGGCGACCCAGCGCCCCTGAACCTTTTCCAGGGCGTCGCGGAGGGCGGCGGCGATGTTCGTCTCGTGCCCCGCCCCGCTCAGAACCGACAGGGCGGAGTTCACCTGGGCCACCACCTGTTCCTGTCCGGCCGGGCCGGCCTCGCCGTAGTCCAGCAGGCTCAGCAGGCGGGTGTAGGGCTGGGAGGTGTCCTGCGAGGAGTATCGCAGGAGCATCAGCGGATGGTCCTGGGCCAGCTTGGCCAGGGGCCCGCCCTGGCGGGCGAGGAGGCGGCGGATGATCTCCTGGCGGGACATGTCGGCCAGCTTGTCGGGCGAGATGCCCAGGAACCGGGCCAGCTTCGGCCCGCTGTCTTCGCCCGCGTAGGCGTCCTTGAAGGACATGGAGAAGCTGTCGTCGACCAGAACCACGACCGTCGAGCGGAGCGTCTTGCTGAAACGCAGGATGGCCGCCGGGCGCAGCAGCATGAGCATGGCCAGCACGATCACCGCCAGGCGGACACCGGCCAGGAACCCCTTGGCCCGCCTGGAGGCGTCGCCTTCCCGCCGGTAGCTGCGAATGACCAGGAACGCCAGGCCCGCCAGCACCAGCAGCAAGCCGAGCTTCACGTAATTGCTGTACTCGGCAATGAAGTCGACGCGCCAGCTCTCCCCGCCGGCCGTCTGTCCGGGCTGGATCCGAAACAACCATTCGAGCAACTTACTGGTGTCCATTATTGCCTATTGTCTATTGCCCATTGACCATTGACTATTGACCATTGAAGAACCGGATCAGGGGCGGCGCAGCCGCTCATGCCCTTCCAGTCCCAGGCGCCGCAGGCGGGTATCGAACCCGTTGGAACCGCGGGCATCTTCGTCCCACGCCGCCGTGTCCCGTACCAGACTGATCCGATCATGCCCACGCTCTCTCTTCCTATTCCCGAATCCCTAATCCCTAGTCCCTATTCAGTTGGAGTAATGTCCGAACCTCTGACCCAGGAACGTCTCGACGGCAAGCAGTGTCAGCAGGGCCGCCACCGCCCATATCCAGTACTCCTTGTCGCTTCCGGAGCGAATTTCCGCCAATTCCGCGCCGCCGGTCCGCCTCTCGTAGGCGAACTCGCCGCTGCCGAGTGCGGCGGCAAGTTCGTCGCGCCCGCCGGGCATGAGCCGGCCTTCGTCGCCGTCCACGTTGCGGGCCAGGAGCACCTCTTCGGTGGAGGTGTCCGGCACGCTCATCTGGAGGCTGTAGACGCCCGCGCGGTCGGCCCCGGCGAAATGGACGCTGCGTCTGCCATTGTCCGGGTTGACCGGCAGGGCTATCGCGTCGGCGGCCGGGTAGAGCGGCGTGCGAACCAGCACGCGGGCCTCGGCCTGGCGGGCGGGCAGGTCGAAGTGGATCGGCTCGCCCACCTGCGCGGTCTGAAGCTGCTGCTGGGCGCGGGCGATGGCGGCCACCGCGTCGTGCATCACCGGCGGGAAGGTGGCCACCTCGGTGGGCAGTTGAGGCCAGTCGTTCCACTCCGCCGAAGCCGTCGTGTAGACCGCCAGCACGTTGCCCCGCCCGAACTGGCGGTGCACGACGGCGGGCGAGTTCTTGTCGTCGGCGAAGCGGGCCAGCACCCGCGGCGGGCGTGCCTGCGTTGTCGTGCGGGCCGGGGCGATCTCGTCGGCTGGGCTGAACGCGAAGAAACGGATCAGCGTGGCCGCGATCACCGCCTCGCCCTGAAAACTCCGCATGATGGAGTCGGCCTGCACGCTGCGGGGATCGAGACGGAAGTACTTGTCCTGGCGGGCCGAGCCCTTCGGCGGGCCGATCGGGAAGGGCGCGAGCCCGGCGCCCTCGTCGTAGAGGCGGCGGTTGTAGAACTCCAGGTTGACCCGGTCGCCGGTGAAGAGGATCAGCCCGCCGCCGGCCTGCACGTACTCCTGGAGGGCGGTCAACTGCGGGTACGCGTCGCGCCCGTCGCTGTTGACGCCCCGCAGGGGGAAGTCGCTGACGTTGAGCAGGCACACCAGGTCGTAGTCGTCGAACCGGACCGAGGGCAGGGAGCTGGCCGAGACCCGGTCGAGCTTGCAGCCCGACGACGCGTCGCCGTGCGGGTCCAGCGCCGCGGCCAGGAAGAACGACTCCGTGTCCAGCGGGTCGGCGGCGTCGGCCCGCCCGTCGACCAGCAGGACGCGGACGGCCGGGCGGACATCGAGCGCGAGGTAGCCCGCGTTGTCGCCCGCGAGTTCGTCGGTGGGCAGGCGGGCGGTGACGACGGCCGAGCCGGCCTCCTCGCAGGTGACGGAGAACTCGACGCGCCGGACCTCGTCGGGGTCGATGGAGTCGATGAGGAGGGCGGGCGGCTGGACGTCGCGGAAACTCCCGCCGGCCTTGGCCCGGACCGACAGGTTGACCTCGACGTTCTCGGCCCGGCGGGGACTGTTGTTGCGGACGCTCAGCGCCAGGCGAGCGGGCGTGCCGGCCACCACGAAGCGGTCCAGCAGCTCGATCGCCTGGACGGTGCAGTTGTCGCTGGCGGGCAGGCCGTAGTCCATCGCCACCACCCGCACGCCCTTTTCGCGGAGGTCGGCCATCTGCTTTCGCAGGGCCTCGGTGCGCTCGGCGCCCTGGAGGTCGTGGCGGCGGAGGTCGCTCAGCAGGTAGAGCCAGCGCGGCTTCTTCTCGCTGCCGAAGGACTTGGAGGCGGCCGCCAGCGCCGAGGCCAGGTCGGTGCGACGGTCGCTGGGCTTGAGCGTGCCCAGGCGGGCCAGCAGCGAGTCGGGGTCGGTGATGAGGTTCAGCGGGAAGAACTCGTTCTGTGAAGAGGCCTGGCTGGCCAGGAGGATCGCGACCTCGTCGGTGCGGGGCATTTGCCTGATCTGCTCGGACAGGTCGCCGGCGGCCGAGGCGAACAGCGTGGTGGCGCCGTAGGCCTGGCCCATGGAGTAGCTGTCGTCCAGGACGAAGACGATCTCGCGGCTGGCCCCCTCCCCGCCGGGCAGGGCGTTGAGAGCGGAACAGCCGGTGAACCGCCCCACCGCCGCCGCCAGCATGAGCACGGCCAGGCAGCGGACGGCCAGCAGGATCAGCTCCTCGATGCGAAGGCGCCGGCGGTTCTTGCGGAGAGAGTCCAGCAGGAACTTCATGGCCGCCCAGTCTCGCACGCGGAAGCGTCTGCGGTTGAGCAGGTGAATCAGGATCGGCAGCGAGATCGCCGCAAACCCGCCCCAGAATAACGCTTCATGTTGAAACATTCGCCCGTCCAGTCAGAAGAACAACAGCGGGACGCAGAGGAACAGAGACACAGAGACGAAGAGAACCAAAGGCAGAAACGACACGACGCAGAGACGCAGAAACACAGAGGACAGACGAGAGAGCGTCTTGCCGCTTCGCGCTATGCATCCTGCCCTCCTCCCTGCCTCCAGCCGCTAAGGACGACACGGCGGATCCCGTCGACCAGCTTGGCCTCGTTGAAATTCATCAGGAGCCCAAGGGGGATTCTCAGCGCCTTCATGGTGCTGATCAGTTGGGAAACATGCTTGTCCAGGATCACTTCCACGGTTTTCAACTCAAGCACAACCTTGTCTTCGACAACCAAGTCCGCATCGTGTTCGCCGACTTCCACACCGTCGTAGTACACCTTTACCGTTCGCTGTGAATCGCACCGCAACCCTTGCTTGCCCAACTCATGCTTCAATGAACGCTCGTATATCTTCTCGACGTACCCGGCGCCCAGTTCCCTGTGCACCTGAATCCCGCAACCGATGATCTTGCCGGTTAATTCCGGCTCCGGGTAATCACGTTCGTCAAAGGCATGAACCTCTGCGCCTTCAACCGAGCGATGCCGTCGACTCATCTCTCATGCCTTTCAGTCTCTTTCCCTTCAGCCCTCTGCATCTCTGCTCCTCTGCGTCCGTCTCTCTTCTTCTCTCTTGTTTTCTCTGCGTCTCTGCTCCTCTGCGTCCTGGGTCAACGCTTGGAGCCCGCCTTTCGGGCGGCGGCGGCGCGGGCGGCCAGGAAAGCCAGCAGCGCGGCGTCCAGGTGGTCCGCGGTCGAGATCCGCTTGTAGTCCACGCGGTTGGCCACGCAGCGTCGCTTGACGTCGCGGCAGAAGGTCTCCAGGGCCTCCAGGTAGCCCTCTCTCAGGGAGCGCGGCTCGACCAGCAGCCGGCCCATGCTTTCCAGGCCCTGGAACATCGTGTTGCCCTGGAACGGGAAGGTCAGCTCGTCTTCGTCCAGCACGTGCAGCACCATCACCTCGTGCCCGTAGTGGCGGAAGTGCTGCAAGCCCTTGATCAGCCCCTCGACGTCCACCAGCAGGTCGCTGACCAGGCAGATCAGCCCGCGCCGGGGCAGTTTCTCGGCCAGGCTGTGGCAGATCGGCTCGAGCGAGGTCTTGGCCTTCGGCTGAACGCTGTCGATCGCGTGCACGAGCGTCTTGATCTGGTTGGGGTTGGCCGAGGGCGGATGGTAGCTCTTGACCTGCTCGTCGAAGACGGCCAGGCCCACCGCGTCCTGCTGCTGGAGGAGCAGGAAGGCCAGGCTGGCCGCCGCGGCGGCGGCGTAGCGGTACTTGGTCAGCCCGTCGCGGGCGGCGTCGCGCCCGTACTGCATGGACTCGCTGCCGTCGAGCAGGAAGGTGGCCTTGAGGTTGGTCTCCTCCTCGTACTGCTTGATGTAGAGGCGGTCGGTCTTGCCCAGCACCTTCCAGTCGATGTGCTTGATGTCGTCGCCGGGGGCGTACTCGCGGTGGCTGGCGAACTCGACGGAGAACCCGTGAAAGGGGCTCTTATGGAGGCCCGAGACGAACCCCTCCACCACCAGGCGGGCCTGGAGGTCCAGGCGGGTGATCTTGGAGAGCACCTTCGGGTCCAGATACTTCTGAAGCTCATTCATAAAGACAGCTTTCAGTGGTCGGTTGTCGGTTGTCAGTCATCTCACGTCGGTGTTGGGCTTACTTGTCGCTCGTCTCTCCCGCACGCTTGGCGCCCATGGTCTTGTTCAGGGCCTCGGCCAGCTTCTCCGCCTCCTGGCGGGTGAAGTTGCCCGAGATGATCGCGTCGCGAGACAGGGCCGACTTCAGGATGGGCGCGCACAGCACCTTCCCGTCGACCAGGACCGCCAGGCGGTTGTTGAGGTTGCTCCGCGTCAACTGGGCGAAGCGCTTCATGCCCGCGCTGTCGAAGCGAACGCTCACGCAGTACTGGTCGAACTGGTCCATGACCACAAAGGCCTTCTCCAGGCCCCAGGCGGTCTGGTCGCTCTTGCCCGGCAGCAGGACCCGCGACGGGGCATTGCACAGCAGGCCCAGTTTCATGTCGCGGAAGTCCGCCACCACGAACCCGTCGCTCTTGCAGTGAAGCTCGGCCCACATGTAGGCGTCGTCGGCGCGGATGTCGGCCTGGCCCTTGCTCAGGCGCTCGATCATCGCCTTGATGTCCGGCTCGCTCAGTTCCGGCTCGCGATCGCTGCCGGGCATGTTGGGCACGACGCGAAGCTCCAGCTTGCCCACGAGCTTGTCCACCGCGAACGGCTTGGGCGGCTGGGACGAGGACGGCCCCGGGGCGCTCTTGGGCTCGCCCTTGTCGTCCACCGGGACCTCTTCGATGGTGGCGATCGACGTCAGGGGCACCTTCTTGCCGTCGTCGGTGGTGATGAGGACCTTGCTCAACTCGTCGGCCGTCAGGGCCTTGATCTGGGCCTTGACCTGCCGGCTGACCTCCTGGGCGGTCAGCTTGAACTGGTTGAGCTTGGCCCGGTCCAACTGGAGGCTGATCTTCTTCTCGACCTTTCCCTTGGGCGCGGTCTTGCCGCCCTCGGGCGGCTTGTCGGCCGCGGGCTTCGGCTCGCTCTTGGACTTCGGGACGATCGCGGCCACCTCGCTGAGCGGCACGCGCTTGCCGCTGGGCGTGAGCAGTTGGATCTTCCGGGCGGCGGCCAGGAACTCCTCGTCGCTGACATCCTTGGGCAGGCGTTCCAGCGCCCGCTCGATCTGCCGCACGACGTGATCCGGCTTCATGCCGTATGCGGCCAGTCGGGCCGAGTCGAACTGGAAGTCGAAGTCGCTGGCCTGCCCGGCGGCCAGGCCCTTCGGGCTTGCTCCCGCCAAGGCGCACGCGACCACCAGGACGACCAGCCAAGGCCTCCAGACATCGCGGTGTTTTCTACTTGCCGGCACGGTCCGATCTCCTGCCTAGCCTCGCAACGGCGTCACTCGACGATCGAAGAGCGACAATCGGCACTCACGACACCGCCTTGGCGGTGGCGGGGTTGGCCTCGATGGCGCTTTCCTTGGCGGGGATGATTTCCAGGAGCTTGTCGACGATCTTGTCGGTGCTGTAGCCCTCGGCGTCGGCGTTGAAGTTGGTGACGATGCGGTGGCGCAGCACGGGCTTGGCGACGGCCTGGATGTCCTCGGTGGAGGCGTGGAATCGCCCGTGGAGGACGCTGCGGACCTTGGCGCCCATGATGAGGTACTGGCAGGCGCGGGGCCCGGCGCCCCAGGAGATGTAGTCGCGGACGATGTCGGGCACCTGACCCTCCAAAATGCGCGTGGCCCGCACCAGCCGCATCGCGTAGTGGATCACGTGATCGGCGACGGGGACGCGGCGGATGATCTCCTGGAGCTTGATGATATCCGACCCGTCCAGCACGTTGGTGAGCTGGACGTTCTGGACGGCCGTGGTCAGACGGACGATGTCGAACTCCTCGTCCCAGTTGGGGTACTGGACGAAGATCTTGAACATGAAGCGGTCCTGCTGGGCCTCGGGCAAGGGATACGTGCCTTCCTGCTCGATGGGGTTCTGGGTGGCCAGCACGAAGAACGGGTCGAGCATGGGCATCCGGCGCCCGCCCGCGGAGACCTGGCGTTCCTGCATGGCCTCCAGCAGGGCGGCCTGCGTCTTGGGCGGTGTGCGGTTGATCTCGTCGGCGAGGATGATGTTGTTGAAGATCGGCCCCTGGAGGAACTTGAACTCGCGGTGGCCGCTGGCGCGGTCCTCCTGAATGACCTCGGTGCCGGTGATGTCCGAGGGCATCAGGTCGGGCGTGAACTGGATGCGGGCGAACTGGAGGTCCAGGCACTGGGCCAGCGAGGACACCATCAGCGTCTTGGCCAGGCCCGGCACGCCCTCCAGGATCGCGTGCCCGCGGGCAAAGATGCACATCAGCAGCTCTTCCAGCACCTGCTCCTGCCCGACGATGGCCTTGGCCATCTCGGCGCGAATGGTCTGGTAGGCCTTGGTCAGCCGGTCGGCCGACTGAAGGTCGGCGTCGGTCAGGGGCTTTTCGCCCGGAGCGTTCTCATTCACCACTGGGATTCTCCTCTGTATTCTTCGCTGGGAAGCATGGGACTCATGGGACGTCTGGGATCGTTCACGTCGTCGGCTACTTCTGGCAGATCGGCAGGTAGCCGTAGGGCAACTGGAGGATGATCGTGGCGATGGCCGTGCCGTAGGTCGTGCCCACGCCGTCGCCGTTCCAGCTTCCGTCGGGCGCCTGCATGGTCAGCAGGCGGTCGCGGATCTGCGGGTAGTACTGGGCCCAGTCTTTGCCCCCCCGCTGGTACATCGCCTGGGCCATGTAAAAGTGCGTGTAAAAATAATGCCCGTAGTTCTGGTTGTCCACCCGCACGTTCTGCTGGACGTACTGCACCAGCTTCTCGACCATCTCGGCCTCGCCGCCCTTGCCCCCGGTGGTGCGGTCGTAGACGCCGGCGGCGTAGAAACAGGCGATGGCCGCCGCGGAGATGGCGGGACGGCTCTGCCCGCGGCTGGAGGCGGAGTAGCAGATCCCGCCGTCGGGCTGCTGGCACATGTGGAGGTACTCGACGGCCTTGTCGATGACCTTCTTGTCGACCAGCACCCCGACGTTCCGGCAGGCCCGCAGGGCCTGAAGCTGCGTCACCGTGACCGAGCCCTCGTCGTTGTTGGACTCGGGGGTGTAGTACCACCCGCCGCACGGCTTGGGCCACTTGCCCCCGCCCACGGTGGACTGCGACCGCTCGGTCACCTTCACCGCCCGGGCCAGCACCTCGCGGACCTGTTTGTCCTTGTCCTTGTGCAGTTCCACGCCGCTGCACTGGGCCAGGAAGAGCATCGAGAACCCGTGCCCGTACATCGAGCGGTGCTCGGCGCCGGGCCCGGCGATCAGCCCGTCCTTGTTCATCTCCGTGATGCGGAGGATGTAGTTGAGGGCCTTGGTGACGTTGCTGCAATATGGACCGGTCTCGGGCGTGGAGCCCCCGGCCATGAACGCCAGGCCCGACAGGGCCGTCATCACCGACGGGTAACTGCCGTACGAGCCGTCATGCATCCAGCTCCCGTCCGGGCGCTGGGTGTGCTTGAGGCGGTTGAGCCCGCGCTCGATGGCGGCCATCGTCCGACGGTCCATCAGGTCCGGGGGGACCGGTCCCGGCGGGGGCGCCGCTGCGGCGGACCTGCTCCACGCGCCGCCCAGCAGCGAAGTCGTCGCCACCGCCAGCACCACCGCCCACGCCGACCATGCCTTTCGCGTCTGCCTCATGCCAGCCTCTCACTTCGTGCCGTAGACGGCGACCCCGTCGCCCGTCTCGACCGTCAAAAAGCCGTCCGTAATCACCGCCTGCCCCGACTGCAGCAGCTTGCGGTGGCGCACCGCCGCGTTCACCTTCGGGCTGTCCCCGCCCAGGTCGATCGTCTGGACCGCCTTGCCCGTCTCCTTGTCCAGGACGATCGCCCGCGCCGTTGCCTGGGTCTGCATCTCCCGCACCGTCGCCACCAGGTGCTTCTGGGCGACCGCCGGCAACTGGGGCCTCGTGACGTACCGCCCCGAAACGTCCAGCGGGTACACCCACCGGGGCTTGTCCTTGTCGAGGCTCAGCCGGTGCAGGGCCAGGTTGCGACAGGGCATGAACCGAATGTTCACGTTCGTCCGCCGCACGTTGCCCGGAATGCCCGAGGAACTCAGCACGTAGATGCTCTGCCCGTCGAACATGGCGTCGATGGCGATGGGCTTCTCGCCGCCGACCGCTTCCAGGCGGAACTCCGCCAGCGACTGGCCGCCCCCGGCCATCGGCAAGACCTTCACCTCGCCCTCCTGGCTGGGCTGGACGAGGATGTTCTGGTCCCGGACGCACAGGATCGACGCCCCGCTGTTCTCCCCGTACCGCCGCCACCACAGCGGCTTGTCCAGCTTGCCCACCTCCCAGACGTTCAACTCGTCGTCGACCATCGTGACCAGGAAGCCTTCCCGCGTGAGCGCCCCCTCCAGGCCGCGGGAGGCCTCGAATTTCTTGAGCACCCGCCCTTTGTCCAGGCTCAGCAGGAGCATCTGGCGGAACGTCCGGTCGCGGACCAGCACGCAACCGCAGGCGATCTCCGGCGGCAGCAGCGCCCCGCGCCCGGCGCCGGAGGCCGCCTTCCATCGCAGCTCGCCCGAGGTCAGGTCCACGCACACGATCGTCCCGGACGAGTCCACGACCACCAGTTCCCGCGGCGTGATGGACATCTGGGAAGGCGAGGGAGCGCCGAAGTCGGCCAGCTTCTTGTCCAGCGTCAGGCGCCCGCTGGACAGCTCGAATCGCCGCAGGGCCGTGCGGTAGGCCACCAGCACGCTCTTGCCGTCGGCGCTGAGCGAGCCGACCAGGTTCGAGCCGCTCACGATGAACGCCCGGTTGGGGTCCACCTCCAGGGGCACCAGGGCGGACCAGTCTTTCTCGTCGGGGGCCTTGGGCGAAGCCGTGTCCAGCAGGATCGCCCGTTTGCCGTTGAGGGCGATGAGCTTCTGGCCCGCGCGGACGGCCTGGCCGTCCTGGTCGCGGAGGACCACCAGCTTCTCGTCCACGATGTCCCAGAGCTTCTGCACCGGGGCCAGCAGCGCCTGGATCGCCTGGTCCCGCAGGTCCGGCGAGGGAGGCGTCGGGCCGATCTTGCCCGACTCGATCCGCTTGATCAGATCGCCCAGCTTGCCCTGGATGTCGGCGAACTTGACCGACGTTTCCGGGGCCATCTCGCGAACCTGGTCCAGCGTCTGGCTGGCCACGAGCTGCCACCCGCGCCGGGCGCAGATGGCCGCCAGCCCCACCACGGCCGAGACCCGCAGTTCGCTGGTCTGGAGGCGGCTGACCTGCCACAGCAGCCTGCGCGTCTGCGTCAACATCGACTCGGCCTGCACCCCCGAGGCGGACTGCGACTTCCCGTACAACAGCTCGGCTGCGTAGAACTGCGCGTCGTCGGCCCACTTGCTGTTGGGCCACTGCTGGGCCACCCGCATGAGGGCCTCGGCGTCGCGCCCGTCGCGCCCTGCGACCAGGGCCTGCTCGGCCTTGGCGTCCCAGGCGGCATAGACCTGCTGCCCGTGAATCTCGATCAACCGCTTGACGAACAGCTCAGCCCACTCGCGGGCCTCCTGCTGCTCGTCCTCGCTGCTCAGGCGGGTCAGGTCGTTGCCCTCGGGCCCGATGAGAACGTCGGCGACCTTGAGATCGCCCGCCTCGGCCGCCAACTCCTGGGCCACGTCCACCGCCCGGGGGTACTCGCCCGCCCGCTCGTGGTACTTGGCCAGTCGGATGTTCAGGTGGGCCTTGTCGCTGGGGCTGACGGCGTAGGCGCGGGCCTTCCGGAAGTTCTCCAACATGCCGGCGTTGGTGTCGGAGCGATTGGCCATCGCCACGTACGTGCGATACAGGTGGGGCATGACCCGCTGGGACAGGTCGTGGTCGTTGACCTGCCCGGCCAGGCGCTCGCACTTGAGCAGCGCTTCCAGGGCCTCGTCGAACCGCTCAGCCCCGAAGGCCAACATGCCCCATTGCAGGAGGATCTGTCGATGCTCGTCGGCCTTGGTCGACGAGAGGCGGTCGACCAGGAGGTGGCGGACGTACTCGTAATCGAAGTACGCGCAGATCCCCGCGGCGTTGGCGGCCAGCAGCTTGCCGTCCAGGCTCACCAGGTTGCCCAGCAGGCCCTGGGGCGACTGCAACTCCATGCCGTCAAGCGGATAGCCCCCTTCGAGGCCCATGCGGTAGACCTTGCCCTCGGCGCTGGCCAGCACGTGACGGCGCGAGACGGCGGGCCGGCCCAGGATGCCCTTGTTCTCGTGCTTGGCCAGCACCTGCCCGCTCTGGGCGTCGACGACGACGATGCCCTCACCGCTGAGCAGCAGGCGGTCGTGGTCGATGAAACTCAGGTCTTTCTGGTCCTGGCGGGAGGTCTCCAGCAGCAGTTGGCCCGAGCGGCAGTCGAGCGACAGCATGTTGTCGCTGTCGCAGGGCAGGCAGAAGGCCCGCCCGCGGCTGATGATCACCGGGTTGGGCGGGTAGGTGGCGGCGTTGTTTCGCCCCTGGACAACCGGGTACGAGGCCGCCCCCATGCGGTTCAGGGCGCTGGGGTACTGGTGGGCCCAGAGGGGCCGGCCCGTGTCGGCTTCCAGGCCCGCGATCACCCCGCTGTTGGTGACGGCCACGACGATGCCGTCGTTGACGGCCGGCGGGCTGCCCCGGCTGTCCAGGTCCATGTACCGCAGATGGGGAGCCTGGGCGGGGATCTGGGCGAGGATCGTGCTCCAGACCAGCTCGCCCGTCCGCGCCGACAGGCACGCCAGGTGGTAGCTCTCCATGTAGAGGACCAGCACGTACAGGCGCTGGTCGAGGTACGTGGGGGCCGAGAGGTACCTGCCGTTGCGGATGAGTTCGCTCTCGCCCTGGCCCCGGCCCCGGGTCCACTTGATCTTGCCTTCTTCCTCGATCGAGTAGGCGACCAGGCAGGACATGTCGGCCGGGCCGGGCATGGAGCGATTGACGTACCGCCCGACCTGGGCCGGCGGGCAATCGCTCAGGGCGTAGACGTAGCCCCCGCCGCAGGTCAGGCAGTACTGCCCGCTGTCGAATGGCAGGGTGTAGCCGTAGTACTGGCGTGCGGAGGAGGATTCATCCTTCTCCAACTGCCCTCGGCCTTCCCACAGGGGCATGCCGGTGATGATGTTGTAGGCCCGCACGGCGTCGTCCTGGCGGACGATGACCGTCTCGCCGACCACCACAGGCTGGACCGAGGGCGGCAGGAAGATGGGGCTGCCCCGGCTGACCCCGCCGGGGTTGTAGATGTGAACGTTTCGCGGGTACTCCGCCTGGGCGTGGCCCTTGACGACCCGCACGGACATCGAGCCGCGGTTGCCCGGCAGGGAGCGGCGCAGGCTCTTGAGCGCGATCAGGGTGTCGCCCACGTCGTCGCCGCTGACGGCGGGCATCTCCGGCACCCGCCATCGCGGGGCCAGCACCACCTTGCTCTCGCTCATGACCGCTGCCCCGTCGCCCAGGCCCCCCAGGCCCGGCCAGTCTCGCGCCGGCGCCGCCGGGGGAGGCGGAGCCACCGGCAGGGAGCGGACCATCTCGGCGGCGAAAGCGGACACGTTCTGCTGTCGGCCCGCCAGCGTCGCTTCGGCGTCCGCGTGGTCCTTTGCCAACAGGTCCACCAGACGCCGGGCCTCGCCGTTGCGCCCGGCCAGGTGGTTGGCCACCGCCAGACGGGCCAGCAGCGCCGGCCTCTGACTGTCTGGGTACTGGAGATCCAGGCAGTCTTCCCACACCTCGACGGCCTGGGCGAACTCGCCGGCGTCGAAGTGCATCCGCCCCACAGCCTCCAGCGCCAGCATCCCGTGCTCGGTGTGGAGGTATCGCGACACCACCTTCTTGAGGCTCAGCGAGTCTCCATCGGCCAGCGCCTGCTCGAACAGTTTCTGGGCCTGGACCTCGTGCAGCCGCCGGTAGTACAGCACGGCCTGCTCGTCGCTGCGGGCGATCAGTTCGTTGGCCAGCGTCCACAGCGAGATCCACCTCCGCCCGTCGCTGGAGGCCACGAAACCCGAGTCGCTGCGGGTGATCATGATCTGGAGCAGTTCCAGCGCGCCGGAGTAGTCCTTCTGCTCGAGCAGTTGGCGGGCGCGGACCAGGGCCTGGAACAGTTCGTCGTCGGAGTGGACAAGCGGAGGCGGGCGATCGGGATTCTGGGGCGCCGCCGCCGAGCGCCCGGTCAGGAACTCATCCAGCAGTCCCCGCCCCGCCGGCGCAGGGGAACCCCAGGCCTCCCCGATGGGGAGACAAACAGCGCAGACAACAGCAACAGCCGTTGCCGCCGGCCAACTGAACATGCCTCTACCCGCTGCCATCAACATACCTCTCACCACTAAACGCACGGCGAGGCCCATTATAAACAACGCTCGGCGAAGGCGGAAACAACATCTCCCGCCCTCCTGGACGCTTCGGCCAGGAACCTTCTTAGACGAGCAGACGGCGTGGCGGTTTCCCCTCCTGTCAAATATTCCCTCCGGGAGGGGAAAATCGTCTCGCTGAAACTGGGAATGCTTCCGATTTTGCCGATATTTATGATATCATTAATACAGGACAAGCCTGCGGTGCGACGGCGGTTTCATCCATGCCATCATTCATACCTCCTCCCGCCGCGCAAGCCGCCTGCAGGACGTGACTGCCGCCGTAGACCGGACAACCCGGCAACCACCGCGCTCGAAAGGTTTGGTGACCCATGCGCGTCGATCCCGCCGCCTCGCAGACCTGGGCTGCACATGCCGATCGACCCGCCTGCTCCAAGGAGGACATCGCCCGGGCCCTTGAGGCCCTGCGCCAAGCCGCCTCCGCCAAGCAGGTCGAACTCATCTGCGCCGCGTATCAGGCCCTGCGCCCGATCGCGCACGCCCACCGTCTGGACCCGCTCAAGCTGGCCCAGAAGGCCATGGGACCCTCCGCCGTCGAGTACCTGGTGTCCGCCTTCTCCCACCTCCACTGCTTCATGTGCCAGGGCGGTTGCGTCCCCTGCGACCCCTGCGAGGGAGAGGGGGAGATCGTCCCCGGACGAGCCTGCCCCACCTGCGACGGGCTGGGCCTGGCGCCCTGCCCCTTCTGCCGCGGCACCAACTGGGCCGACCGCACCGTCATCCCCGCCGAGATCGCCCAGGCCGTCCACCACCGACAGCTCGCCCACGTCCGAGACGATCTGCACCAGATCGTCAAGGTCTTCCTGAACCTCAACCACGCCTCCCTTAAGGCCCTGGACCGGACCAAGCGACGCGAACTGGGCGGACATCTGCTCCGCCTGTCCGGGCGGCTGGCCGACCTGCTGGCCCTGGACGTCCCCGACCCCCAGGAAAAGCACCGTCTGGCCGCCATGAAAGACAAACTCGCGCGATGTCTGGACGCCCTGCGGGGAAAGTAGCCGCCTGCGGACCGCCCCATATCGCTCCGCCCAGCGGTCCACTCGCCTGAAGGCCGCCGGCAGGCCGGATGCATCGTTGCCCCTCAACCAGGCCGGTGGTATAGTTCCCAACTGTCGGCCGTTCCGACGCCGCAGCAACCGCATCCTCTTACACAGGCAAGTGACTATGGCAAACGAATCTCATAGCGTTACTCGTCGCGGCGTGCTGAGCCTTGGCGCCGCCGCCGTCGCGGCAGCGGCCGCCTCCGCCTCGGCCGCCGACGCCCCAGCCGCCTCCGACGCGATCGTCCGTCCGGGCGAAGGCAAGCAGATCCTCCTGTCGTGCAAGCTGGGCATGATCCCCAAGGAAGTCGCGGGCAAGAAGCTCTCGCTGGCCGAGCGACTCCGCCTGGCCGGACAGGCGGGCTTCGACGGCGTGGACTTCGACCAGGCCGGCGAGTGGACGCCCCAGCAGGCCCGCGACGCCGTCCGCGAGAGCGGCGTCTTCGTTCACAACGCCATCAACCACGCCCACTGGCAGAAGCGTCTGACCAGCCCCAAGGAGGAGGAACGCGCCCAGGGGCGGGCCAACATCGAGCACTGCATCCGCGTCTCGCACGCGGCCGGGGGAAGCGGAGTGCTCATCGTCCTCGGCTCGGCCGGCGACGGCCCGGCCGCCGAGATCGAGGAGCGGGCCCGCCAGGAGATCCGCAAGATGCTTCCGCTGGCTGGGGCGCTGGGGCAGATGATCCTGGTCGAGAACGTCTGGAACAAGATGATGTACGACCACGACGCCCCGCCGGAGCAGACGCCCGAGAAGTTCATCAAGTTCGTCGACAGCTTAAACAGCCCGTGGGTGGGCATGTACTACGACGTGGGCAACCACTGGAAGTACGGCCAGCCGGGCGACTGGATCCGCGCCTTCGGCCGCCGCTGCGTCAAGTGCGACGCCAAGGGCTTCAGCCGGGCCAAGAACAAATGGGCCGACATCACCGGTGAGGGCGACGACCTGCCCTGGGCGGACGTCCGCAAGGCCCTGGGCGAGATCCACTTCTGCGGCTGGGTCACCGCCGAGGTCGGCGGCGGCGACCTCAAGCGCCTCACCACCGTCCGCGAGCAGATGCAGAAGGCGTTTCTGGGATAGCGTACAAGGCCTGGGTGGGGGAACTCATGGATCGAAAGACGGCCAAGAGACTTCGTATGGGGATGGCTATCGGAATCGGAGCCATCGCTTTGGTTTGGTGGTTCAGCGATTACCTCTGGCCGGATCCTATTGTCAAGAGTGCCTGGTTCGCCAAATACAACCAGTTGTTGGCCGAGGACTCCCCAAACCCGCTTCTACCCTTCCTTGCCACCAAGGCCATCTTCACCGGAACAACCGTAGCCGACGTCGTCCTTCCGCAGGAGGATGGCGTGGCTCTGAACTGGAAGTTGTCGGACGTCAGGACGGTCGTACGGCAGTACGCAAAGCCTGACACAAGCGTTTCGGTCTACTATGACAAGAGAGACTTTGAGTACAATCGACTGCCCCGCAAAGGCGAGAGATGGGCTGTTGCCGCAGTGCAGAGCAAGGGTCACACGTGGACTTTGACATCTGCATATCCATTAGACAGACTCGCAACCGACCCCCAGCGTACGGTCAGCATTTTCCAGGGCCATGGGCAACACGTATTGTCTCCCGCCGCGGCCGCCCAACTACAGCAGGAGGTCGGCCGGAAACTGGGGCTCCCGACGCACACCACTCTGCCTCTTGCCGGGGACGTAGGCCTGTCCTGCGTCCTCGTTCCCAGCGGCAGGTTCACCATCGGGGCCTCCAAAGGACAGGGCAGTTTCAGCGACGAGATACCGGTTCATGAGGTCGTGCTGACCAAGGCATTCTACTTGGGCATCCATGAAGTGACGCAGGAGCAGTACGGCAGTCTGATGGCCGGGAACCCGAGCAGATTCATCAGTCCCCGGAAACCTGTGGATTCTGTAACGTGGGAGCAGGCCGCCCAGTTCTGCGTTCTCGCTTCGAGAGCTTCAGGGAGAGCGGTTCGTCTGCCAACCGAAGCGGAATGGGAGATCGCCTGCCGGGCGGGCAGCGGAGGACTGTATGGCCTGCCGGCCATAGTGGATGACTCCAGGCCCCAAGGGCACATGCGCTGTGTCCCCAAGACCAAGGAGGGGACGGCTTCCGTGGGCTCCTACCCGTGCAATCCGTGGGGACTGTACGACATGCACGGGAACGTGATGGAATGGTGCAGCGACTGGTACTGGCAGGACTACTACTGCTATTCGACGCTTCAGGATCCGCGTGGACCGCCAACCGGGAGGTTTCACTCGATCCGAGGAGGCGGGTGGTCCGACTGGATGGCGGTTTGTACATCCTCACAACGCATATTCCCCGTTCTTCGCGAACTTGACACCACCGCCATTGGCTTTCGTGTGGTGGTGGAGATTGCACAGTAGACGCCGAGAGGCCGCCCGCACGACCCGCGAAGCGGGGCTTTGGCAAGCCCAGGGCGAGGCCCCGGGGGCCGAGCCCTGGGGTGTGTGCCCCCCGAACCCCCAAGCCCCCAAGGGGCGCCTTGACGACCGCAAGGCTGTCTGCAGACATGAAGTATCCTCACGGTTCAGGTCGCGCATTGGCAATCCAGGCAACGGGAGAACTTCCATGGGCCAGACGCTCGTCTATTATCGCTACCACACCGTCTTCTCGACCAAACACCGCCGCCCGCTGTTGACGCAGGAGATCATGCCCCAGTTGATCAAGGTGATCGGAGGGATCACCCGCGATCGCGATGGGGCCTTGCTGGCCATGAACGGAACGGAGGACCACGTGCATCTGCTCACATTCTTCCATCAGAAGCGGGCTGTTGCAGACGTCGTCCGGGACATCAAGTCGATCTCCAGCGACTGGGTTCACACCCACTTCCCCGCCCAGGCCGATTTCGCGTGGCAGAACGGGTATGGGTCGTTCACAGTGAGCAAGTCCCTCTGCGAAGACGCGGAGCGTTACATTGCCAATCAACAGAAGCGACATGCGACCGAGACGTTCGAACAGGAGTTCCTTTCCCTGTTGGAGCGACACGGGGTGGAATACGATCTCAAATACGTGTTGGATTGACGCGGGACAAGGCGCCGCTCCGCGGCTTGCACTTTGGCGGCCGGCTACCCAGGGCTCGGCCCTTGGGGCCTCGCCCCGGGCTATCCAAGATGCCGCTTCGCGGCTGAGGCCGATCGAGTGCCCGCGTGAATAATCACCTGAACTCGCAGGTTTCGCAGCCAAGCAAGGGGAAGCATCAGGGCAATTGCATGTAACACTTCGTCGTGATTCTTCTTGACGCTCGGCGCATGTTCGGGTTGCGCTCGCGCTGCGCAGGGGGTATGGTGCTTCCCACAAGCCTGCAGGTGGCCACGCAGGGACAACTCCCCTTATCATGGAAGGAACTCTGTCATGGAAGCCAATGCTCCCGGTGGCCTGCTGCGCTGGTTTGACGAATTGCAGGACCCTCGGCCCGGACACAACGTCATGCATCTGCTATCGGACATGTTGGGCGTTGAACCTGTTGAAGAAGGACCAAACCCGCAAGGAGGACCCACCCGTGTCGGAAGCTCTGCGCGACAAAGCGCCCCCGGCCTGAGGCCGGGGGCGCTTTGTCAACCCCTCCAGCAAGGATTCAGCCGATCTACTTCTTCACCGGGGTGATGGTCCACACGTGCCCGCTGGGAGACCGTTTGGGGGTCGAGGTCTTGGGTGTGGACGTGGTCTTGGGAGTAAACGTGGTCTTGGGAGTGGGGGTCGTCGACCGCGTGCTGGTCCGGCGGGGCGTGTAGCTCGGGGTCTTGGGCGTGATCTTGATGACCGTCGGGCTGTGGGGGCCCGTGTTGTACGTGCTGTGGACGTACCGGGGATGGGTCGCGTTGATGTTGACCACGACCGGGGTCTGGGGCGGACGATGGCCGCTGCCGTAGTACGAGACGCCGCGCCGGGGCAACGCCGCGCCGCGTGTGGACTGCCATCCGGGCTCGAGTCCGCTCGGAGTGGTCAGGTACGTGTACGCACCGTTGATGCCCCGAGTGGCCAGGTGAGCGGCCACCCCGCCAACCACCGTGCCGGCCGGCCCACCGACGAACGTGCCGACCGCCGACCCGAGTTTGCCGGTTCCCCACGAAAGGGCGCCCTCGTAGGCGAGGGTCCTGGCAGCGCCCCACGGATCGCCGACGTGGTTGGAGGCAGCCGCCCCCAGACCGACCACGGTCGACACGTCGCCGGCTCTGGTGAAGGCATTCCCGTAACGAGTGTTGCGGAGAAGGTGGCCCACGTTGCCCAGGAACGCGGACGTTCCGTTGTCGCCGGCCACCTTGACCACGGTGCCCCCGAGCGTCGAGCCGTTTGGGCCCGCGTTGTTGAAGGGCCGGCGGTACACCGTTCGCATCTGCTGGGCGTAAGCTCCGCACGTCAGGGCCATCACTACCAGTCCTACCACTGCGAGATTTCTTGGTTTGGCGTTCATCGTTCTTTCCTTTCAGTTAGCGAGCTTGGGACTGCGTCTTTCTGGAATGCGTGGAGTTTGCAGCGGCCGTGCCATTCGGCAGGCGGATTGGTCATCCCCTGGGGCCGGAAGACATGTATATTTCTTATTTGTAGCTAGTTACGAATCCACAAAAGAACTGACAGCTTCTTGTGGCATCGCGAACTGCCCCGTGCCAAACGCTCCTGTTGGGCAATATTGCCTGCTGTCCCACCCTCCTGTGCCGGGGTATTCCCCAGTGGAACAAGACGCCGCTTCGCGGCTTGTGATATGGCGGCCGGCTACCCAGGGCTCGGCCCTGACGGGCCCTCGCCCTGGGCTGTCCAAGATGCCGCTTCGCGGCTGGGAACGGCACGATTCAACCACCCCGGCTATCCAAGACGCCGCTTTCGCGGCTTGGAACGGCTACTTCTGTCCGCCGGGCGGGACGGTCTCTTCCCATCCCCCGCCCAGGGCCTTGTACAGCGCGATGAGGTCGGTGGAGATGGCGGCCGTGCTCTGGGCCAGCGCATCCTCGGAGTTCAGGAGCCCCTGCTGGGCGCTGAGCACGTTCAGGAAGTCGGTGTTGCCCTGGGCGTAGAGTTGGCCGGCCAATTCGACCGCCCGGCGGTTGGCGGCTACGGCGTCGGTGAGGGCCTTGCGGTGTTCCTGTTCCTTGACCGAGGCCACCAGGGCGTTCTCCACTTCCTGGATCGCGGTCAGGACCGTCTGGCGGTAGGCCAGGATCGACTGCTCCTCGAGGGCCTTCTGGACCTCGATGTTGGACAGCACCCGCCCGGACTGGAACGCGTTCCAGGTGACGGCCGGGCCGAACGACCAGAAACGGCTGGCCGGGTTGAGCAGCGAGCTGAGGCTGTCGGCCTGCCAGCCCAGTGAGGCGTTGATGGTGGCCCGGGGAAAGAGGTCGGCCACGGCAACGCCGATGTTGGCGGTGGCGGCGTGGATGCCGGCCTCAGCGGAGCGGATGTCGGGGCGGCGTCGGAGCAGGTCCGCGGGCACTCCCAGCGGGACGGCCGGCGGGGCATAGGGGATATCCGCGGGGGCGGCCAGTTCCTGGGCGAGCGAACCCGGCGTGCGGTCCAGCAGCAGCTCGATGGCGTAGAGGGTCTGGCGGGCGGAGGACTCCAGCAAGGGAACCTGCGAGCTGGTCGTGGCCACCTGGGCCTGGGCGTTGGCCACGTCCAGGCCGCTGACGAACCCGCCCTCGAAGCGTTGGCGCGTCAGTTCGGCGCTGTGTTGCTGGAGTTCCAGGTTTCTGCGGGCGATGGCCAGACGCTGCTGGAGCGAACGCAGTTGGACATACAGGCGGGCCGTCTCGGCGGCCAACGTGACCTGGACGTTGCGGCGGTCTTCGACGGCGGCCTGCACTTGCGCGTCGGCGGCCTCGACGCCGCGCCGCACGCCGCCGAAGATGTCGATCTCCCACCCGGCGTCGAAGCCGGCCTGGTAGTGGCTGGTCACGGGCGATCCGCTGCCGGACTGCCCGCGGTTGTAGGCCCCCGAGGCCGACACGCTCGGCCCCAGGCCCGAGGCCGCGACGCCCCGGCTGGCCCGCGCCTGGCGGATCCTCGCCTGGGCGATCCTCAGGTCCAGGTTGGACTCGATCGCCCGCTCAACCAGGGACGCCAGCAGCGGGTCGTTGAAGGCCTTCCACCAGCGGCCCAGGGCCTGTGCGCCCCCGGCCGGCTGGGTGGCGGGCATGGCGCCCGGCCCGGCCCAGGCCTTGGGCACGTCGGTACGGGGAGGAGAGAAGTCGGGCCCGACGGTGCACCCGGCCAGGAGGGCCAGGCACGCCAGCCAGAGCGACAGTCGTCCGGTCCGCGTATTCGTGAGGATGTGGTGGATACGGTCCATGTCCGTGCTCCTTGAGCGTCGCGCGCTCACTCGTAGCGCAGCGCCTCGATCGGGTCCAGTCGCGAGGCCTTCCAGGCCGGGTAGAAACCAAAGGCGATCCCCACGCCCGCCGAAACCAGCACCGAGGCGACGATGGCGGTGGGCGAGGTCTCCACGGGCCAGCGCAGGAACTGCTGAACCAGCAGCGAACCGCCGTGGCCCAGGGCGATGCCCATGGCCCCGCCCACCAGGCAGAGGGTGACCGCCTCGAAGAGGAACTGGCGGAGGATGTCGCGTTTGCGGGCGCCGACGGCCATCCGCAGGCCGATCTCCCGCGTCCGCTCGGTCACCGAGACCAGCATGATGTTCATGATCCCCACCCCGCCGACCACCAGCGAGATCAGGGCCACGCACAGCAGCAGGTTGGTCATCACCCGCGTGGTGGACGAGAAGGTGTTGGTCATTTCGGTCATGTCGCGCATGTCGAAGTCGTCGCCCTTGTCCTCGCGGAGGTTGTGGCGCCGTCGCAGGACGGTCCGCATCTCCTCCATCGCGGGCTTGACGTGAGCGACGCTCTGCGCGGCGGCCAGGATCGAGTCGATGCTGGAGAACCGCACGAGCTGCGGGCTGTTGCGGGTCTGGACGTCCGACCGGGCCGGGTACAGATCGGGCGGGTCGCTGGGGAAGGGCTTGCTCAGCAGGTTGGACGCCCCGCTGCTCGAGCCGCCGCTGGAACTCTGGTTGGCGTTGGACAGCGTCGAGCCGGCAATGCGGTACTTGACCACGGTCCAGGGGGCGATCAGGATGTCGTCCTGGTCCATGCCCACCATGTTGGCGCCTTTGCGGGCCAGCAGGGCGACCACCAGCAGCGGCACGTTGTTGACCCGGATCTCCTTGCCGACCGCCTCCTCGCCCTGGAACAGTTCTTGCGCCGTCGTCTGGCCCAGGATGCACACCCGGTTGGCCGTCAGCACGTCGCGGTCGGTGAACGGCTGCCCGCTCGCCAGCGTCCAACTGCGGATTTCCAGGAAGGCTGGGGTCGTGCCGTACATCTGGTTGGGCGCCCAGTTGCGGCTGCCGTAGACGATCTGCGTGCGGGCGCGGACGACCGGGGCGGCCGCCCGCAGCGACGGGCAGCCCTCCGCCAGGGCCTGGCAGTCCTGGGGGGTCAGGCTGGCGACGCTGCCGGCGCCCTGGCTGACCCCGCTGCTCGCCGTCGAGCCCGGCATGATCATCAGGACGTTGGCCCCCATGCTGGCGATGGCGCGCTGAAGCGACTGGGACGAGCCCGAGCCGATCTCCATCATCGCGATGACCGATCCGATTCCGATCACGATGCCCAGCGTCGTCAGCATCGCCCGCATGGGGTTGCGGCGAAGGGCTCGTAACGCGGTCTTGACCGTGCGGTAGGCTTTCATGGCCGGCCTCCCTCGTTCGGGCCGCCCGGACCGGACGTCGCCGCCTCGCCCTCCACGATCAACCCGTCGTGGATGCGGATGCGGCGGTCGGCCCAGCGGGCCACGTCGGCGTCGTGCGTGACCAGGATCACCGTGATGCCGTCCTCGCGGTTGAGCTGGCGGAACATCTGGAGGATCTCGGCGCTGGTGTGAGAGTCCAGGTTGCCGGTCGGCTCGTCGGCGAACAGGACCGGCGGACGGTTGATCAGCGCCCGGGCGATCGCCACGCGCTGCTGCTGTCCGCCCGAAAGCTGGGACGGCTCGTGCTCCAGGCGGTCGGCCAGGCCCACCCGGCAGAGCATCTCGCGGGCCCGCCGGCGGGCCTGGCGGTCGCTGAGGTTCTCCGACGTGTAGGACAGCGGCATGGCCACGTTCTCCAGCGCGCTGGTGCGGGCCAGGAGGTTGAAGTTCTGGAAGACGAACCCCAGCTTGTGATTGCGGACCAGGGCGCGCCGGTCGGGGGAGAACTGCGACACCTCCTCGCCGTCCAGCCAGTACTCGCCCTCGGTCGGGTGGTCCAGGCAGCCGAGGATGTTCATCAGCGTCGTCTTGCCCGACCCGGAGGCCCCCACCAGCGCCACGCACTCGCCCGCGGCGATGGAGGCGGAGACGCCCTTCAGGACGGGCACCTGGATGTCGCCCATCGTGTAGGTCTTGCAGATGTTGTGCAGTTCGATGAAGTTCATGGTCGTCGTCCTCGGCCCCTCTGTCGCCTGAGGCCTTCTACACCGGGGGCGGTCCGCCGCGAGGCGGACCCCGCTTGGGCATCTTCGGCGTGAACGGGTTGGTCACGTCGGACGGACTGCCCGCCGCCGGGGCCTCCCGAACGCCCGTCACCACGTCCAGGCCCTCGCGAAGGTCCTCGCCGCTGACTTCCACCTGGGTCCCGTCGCTGAGGCCCGAACGAACCGGGATCGGGCGAACGTACTGGCCCTGGACCACCCACAGCAGTACGCGCTTGCCCGCGGGCTTGCCGGCCGGCCTGGACGCCGGTGCGGAAGCCGGCATGGACGCCGGTCCAGACGCGGGCCTGCCGGCGCCCGGGCGCGTCGCGGGCCTGTCCGGCGGGCCGTCGCGGTACTCGGGGGCGACCTGGCCGACCGTGGGCGTCCAGTTCAGCGCGGCGACGGGCACCATCAGCACGTTCTCGCGCCGGCTGACCTCGAAGCGGACGTTGGCCGTCAGGTACGGGCGCAGGTGCCCGTCGGAGTTGTCGGTGGCGATCTCCACGGTGAAGGTCACCACGTTCTGCGTCATGGCCGCGTTGGGGCGAATGCGGTAGACCTGGCCCCGGAACGTGCGTTCGGGCAGGGCGTCGACGGTGAACGTGACGCTCTGGCCCGGGTAGACGCGGGCGATGTCCGCCTCGTTGACCGCGACCCATACCTGCATCCGGCGCAGGTCCTTGGCGATCAGGAACAGGCTGGGGGTGTTCAGCCCGGCCGCCACCGTCTGCCCGATGCTGACCCGCCGGTCGATGACCGTTCCGGTGATGGGCGAGGTGATGGTGCAGTACTCCAGGTTCCGCCGGGCGCGCCAGAGGCTCTTCTCGGCCTGGGTGAGGGCGGCCTGGGCCTGGAGGATGGCGGCCTCGCCCACCGCCACGTTGGCTTTGGCGGATTCGTAGGCGGACTGGTAGGCGTCGTAGCTGGCCTCGGCGAGCGCCTGCGAGGACCCCAGCTTCTGGGCCCGTTCCCAGTCGCGCTGGGCCTGCGTCAGCTTGGCCTTGAACTGGCCCAGGTCCGCCTGCGCCCGCAGCACGCCCGCCTTGGCCGAGGCCACCTGCGCCTCGGCCTGCTCGGCATCGGCCTGGTAGAGCGCGTCGTCGATTTTGGCGATGACGGCGTCCTTGGCCACCACCGAGCCGTAGTCGGCGGTCTTGCCTTCGGTGTCCTGCCCGAAGGCGACGATCCGCCCGCTGATCTGGGCGCCCACGTCGACGACCTCTTCCGGCTCGAGCGTGCCCGAGGCCGCGATCGTCACCAGCAACTCGCCCTGAGTCACCTTCACCGTGTCGTAGGCGACCACCGGGCCGTTGCCCTGCCGGAACTGCCACGCGATCGCCGTGCCGATCAGGCCCAGCAGGACGACCGCCGCCGCTCGTTTCAGGAATGTCTTCATGGACGACCTCTCTGTTTCTTGCGGCCGGCCGGCCGCTCGGCCCCCTCGATCCGGCTGCGGGTCTCGCGGATGCCCGCCAGGGCGAACACGGCAAAGTGCTCGGCCATGGTGTCGAGCATCTCCTCGCGGAAGACGGGCGCCAGGTCATGGTGTTTCTCCACCTGGCGACGGTGGATGACCTGCATCAGGGGGGCGATCAGGTAGTGTTCGCACAGTTCCACGTCCAACTCGCCCGCGTTCGGCCCCAGCAGCTCGCGGAGAATCGCCTGCGTCGCGTGGCGGATCGGGCGGATGGCGTCGTCGATCACCTGGCGCAGCAGGCCCGTGGGGTTGGCCATCTCGTTGCGCATGATCCCGAACTCGACGGTGTCCCCCGCCAGGGCCCGGTGCAGAAACGCCCGGATCCGCCCGCGAAGCCGCTCCTCGGCCGGGCGGTCCGCCCCGACCCCGCCGTCGTGGGGGAACTGCTGCTGCACCCGGTCGTGCGCATGCCGCCACGCCTGCTGGTACAGGTTCTCCTTGCTGCCGAAGTAGTAGTTGACGGCCGCGATGTTCACCTTCGCCGTGCGGCAGATCAGGGCCACCGTCGTGCCGCGGAAGCCCCGTTCGGCGAACAGGCGGCAGGCGGCGTCCAGGATCCGTTCCCGCGTCGGGCCAGGTTGTCGCTGCGTGTGAGCCATGGTGCTCTCCTGTCTCTACCCGTGATTGAAACATCCATTTGAAACGTTTAGTTCAAACAAACATTTTTCTTCGCTGGTCGGCAGGGGGCGGGCGTCGCGGGGAAGAAGGCGGGCGGTCCGGCGGGCGTCTCCGCGGCCGGGAGCGCGCAAAAAGAGCGGGAATCGCTTCCCGCTCTACGAAGGGTGGATGACGGGATTTGAACCCGCGACCCTCGAGACCACAACCCGATGCTCTGCCAACTGAGCTACATCCACCGTCGCTCGCCCCGAGGGGCGATTCAGCCTGGGACTATATCACGCCGGTTCGGGGATTGTCAATCGCGATTTGGCCCCTGGCCGGCGTCTTCGGGCAGACCATTGCCCCTCCGGGGGCGGCCCATATAATATGGTTGGACCTTTGCGGAGCCGCTCATGGCCGTTCGACCCGGAACCTGGGGCCTTCTTGGATCTTTGTCGCTGCACGGCATGCTGGCCGTGCTGGCGATCAATCTCGGCATCCAGGAGGGCATGGTGCGGATGGGGCGCCCCTCGCCCCGCATGGCCGGCGGGGGCTGGGGCGGGGCGAGCGTGGACGGCGAGCGGCAGGCCTTCCCCTACGACCGCCCCATCGACGCCCCCATGCCGGACGTGGGCGGGCTCATGCGGTCGGCCGACGCCGCCACCAACCGGCTCAACCGCCAGCAGAAGAGCGACGCCCTCCGCAACAAGGCCGGGCTGCTCAAGCAGTTCCCCGCCGCCCACGTGGACCAGGCGGCCGGCGTGGTGGAGTATTTCTACGGCGTGGACGAATCCCGCCAGTGGGCCCCCAAGGCGGGCGTGACGGGGCGGTTCGACGCGGACTCCTCGATCATCCATGACATCCGCAGGAGCTTCGACTCCCGCGGAGATACGGTCTACATCTTCACCTTCGTGGACAAGGACGGGCGGACGCTCACCGGAGAAGTGCCCAAGTCGCAGATGACCAGCGACGACCTCATGGCCTACCGGATCCACGAGCTGGCCCGCAAGAACGAGGGCCTCCGCCGGCTGATCCAGGCCGCCACCAAGATCCACGAAGCCCGCAACGGCGACAAGGAGTAATTGGGCCCGGCGTCAAGAGCCTCTTGCTTTTTGGCGATGAGAAAGGTACATGGGTGCATTTTCGTCCCTGTTGCGACAAGAGCGATGCGAAGAAGCATGGATGCGGCCGTCAGAAAGTTTCGCCAGGACGGGCCGGATGAAGTACAATGCTCCCTTGCGCCCGCCCCCGGCGGCCGCACCCGGAGGCGGGACAAACCAGCAGGTGTTTGTCAAGCCCCAACACCGGTGGATCTGCAATAACTCTTGTCGCCTTCGCGTTAGACGGACTAGAGAATGGAACCCAAGCGGCTTCGTGCCACGATAGCTTCCGCCCAGGCTGGATCGGCAGAAGGTTACCAGGCGCTTCTCGAAGCCTACGGGCCTCGCCTATACGGCTATTTCTTCCGGGCCACGGCGAGCCATCACGACGCCGAGGACATGCTCAGCGAACTGATGCTCCGCCTGATCCGGCAGATGAAGAATTACGACGATCGCGGGCGATTCGAGCCGTGGCTGTTTCGGATCGCCGCCAATATGGTCCGGGACCGGATTCGTCGCATGAAGAGCAATCCGGGCGCGGTGAGTCTTTCGGCCGAAAGCGATTCCGGCCAGAGTCTTTCCGATCAGCTCCCGGGCGCCGTGAAGGTCGTCGACGCCGAGATGCTGGCTGCCGAGTCGTCGCAGGAGATCGGGGTGGCGTTGGAGAAGTTGGACGTCACCACCCGCGAGATGATCCTCCTGCGGTACTTCGGCGAGATGAGCTTTAAGGAGTTGGCGGACATCTTCCAGTGTCCGCTGGGAACGGTGTTGGCCAGGGTGCACCGAGGGTTGCGAACCCTGCGGCAGTACATGGGTGGAGAGGTAAAATGAACGCGTTGAATCAAGAGCAGAACGAACGAGTCGCCCAGTGGCTGGACGGACGTCAGACGCGCCTGAGCGCGGAGGAGTCCGCCGTCGCCGAGCAGATCCGCAACGACGAGCGGTGGCTGGCCGGCGAGTTGCCCGAGCCCGCCCCCGCGCGGGTCATGGGACGCGTCGGCCGCCAGGTCGCCGCCGTCGCCGCCCCCAGGCGCATGAGCATCCTGCGACTGGGCGCGCTGACCGCCGCGGCGGCCGCCGCCCTCCTGCTGGCGTGCGTCAGCCTGTACTTCACCTTCCAGCCCGGCAGCGACGCCGGACTGGTCGGCATCATCAGCGACGCCGCCCACACCATCGACCAGTCGCAGGCCAACCAGCCCTCCATCGCCGCCCAGATCGAGGAGTTGGAGAAGGCCACCGCACGCCGGACCGACCGCGAGCTGGATGAACTGAACCGCGAGGTCGACGAGTACGATGTGTCCGAGACCACCCCCCTGCCCTTCGACGAGGACGGGGCCGGCTGATCGGCCCGACCGCTTGCGCGATCCCCCCCAGGACCCGGGGCCTTTGGCCTCGGGTCCTGTTGTTTTGTAGTCCGGCCCGCCGGGCGGCCCGGGGGCGGCTGGCCTGGCGGCGGGCAAGGCGGTACAATCTGCCCGACCTGTTCCCGTCAACGCAAAGGACTTGCCATGTTCGCACGACTGGCGTTCTCGATGGCGGCCTTCGTGGCCTTCTGCCCCCTGGTCTTCGCCCAGCGCGTCGCGCCTCGGCCCATGCCGCGCCCCATGCCCGGCCGCGGGCCGGCCGCTCCGGCCAGACTGGACTGGGCCCAGGCCGAGATCATCTTCGTCGGCAGGCTCGCCAAGGCGCAGGCCGGGCCGGTCGGCATGTCCATGCCCCCGCTGCACACCCACACGCTGACCTTCGAGGTGGCGCGGGTGCTCCGCGGCAGCCTGCCCGCGTCCGGGCAGGCCGTCTGCTCCCACGCCGCGCGGCAGGTCGAGCCGCCCCGCTTTCCCCAGGGCAAGACCTGCCTGGTCGCCGCCAAGAACGCCCAGGGGCGTCTCCAGGCCCTGATCGTCGAAGAGGCCGACGAGCAGAAGATCATGGACGTCCAGACGCTTGCCTCCCTGCCGCTCGGCTGGACGTACAAGAGCGGCACGGGCGCACAGGCCCTCTCGCCCTGGGCGCCGCTGGGGCCCAAGGCCTGGTCGCCGCAAGCCGCCCCCAAGGCCGCCTCCGGACTCACCTGCGCCACAACCGGCCGGCCCGCCCTGCTGGCCGGCGAGGCCGTCACCCTCCGCGTCGAGCCCGTCCCGCCGGCCAAGGACATCAAGTGGACCAACCCCGACGGCGACGGCGAGTACAAGATCACCGTTGCCAATGCCTCCGCCCAGGCCGTCGAGGTCCCCGCCCTGCTGAGCGACGCAGCCGGCAAGGTCCTCTGGGAGCAGAGCCTGGTCATCCTCTGCCAGCACAAGGCCTATCCCTGCCCGGGCTTTGCGGGGGTGACCGGCAAGGTCGCCGCGACGCGCCTGGCGCCGGGCGCCTCGGTCTCCACCGTGGTCAACGCCCTCCGCCTGGACGGCCCGGCCTGGCCCCAGGGCGGATACCGCATCGAGTTCCAGTTCTGCCTGGGCGAGAAGAGCCTCACCAAATCGTTCTACTTCATGACCCGCCACCACGGCCCCATCCGCGAAAAGCTCCGCGCCGCGGAGAAGAAACAGACCGGCGGGTTCGGCCCGGCAGACCCTCTTGCGGGAGAGTGAAATGAAGACGATCGTGACCATCGCGTGCCTGACGGGAATCCTGGCGTGTTCATCGCGGGCGGCCGAGCCGCGGGCGGGCCCTCTGCCCGTTCGCGGGCTGCACGTGTCGGCCCCGTCCAGGAAGGACATCCCGGCCTTCGCGGAGTTCATTCGCGGGCCGCTGGCCAAGGCGGGCGTCAACACGCTGATCGTCGAGTTCAACTTGCGCTTCGACTTCAAATCCCGCCCGGAGTTCGCCGACCCCTCCGCCCCGAACAAGGACGACGTCAAGCGGATCGTCGACGCCTGCCGCGAGGCGAAGATCCAGTTGATCCCGCAGGTGAACTGCCTGGGCCACCAGTCCTGGGCCAAGCACACGGGACGGCTGTTGGAGAAGCACCCGGAGTTTGACGAGACGCCGGGCAAGTACCCCGAGAACAAGGGCATCTATTGCCGCAGCTACTGCCCGCTCCACCCGGAGGTGCACAAGGTCCTCTTCGCCCTGATCGACGAGCTGGCCCAGGCATGCGAGGCCAAGGCGTTCCACGTCGGCATGGACGAGGTGTTCATCCTCGCCGACAAGGACTGCCCGCGGTGCAAGGGCAAGACGACAGCCGAAGTGTTCGCCGGCGAGGTCAAGTGCCTGCACGACCACCTGGCGTCGATCGGCTGCCGGATGTGGATGTGGGGCGACCGGTTCATCGACGGCAAGAAGACGGGCATCGGCACGTGGGAGGCCAGCACTAACGCCACCCACTCCGCCGTGGACGTGGTACCCAAGGACATCGTGATCTGCGACTGGCACTACCAGAAGGCGCCCGAGACCGCCGGGTTCTTCGCCGGCAAGGGCTTCGACGTCGTCTCCTGCCCGTGGCGCAAGCCGGCTGTGGGCGAAGCGCAGGTGAAGATCATCCGCTCGATCCGCGCGGGCAAGGACCGCCCGGCCGCCGCTCACGCACTGGGGGTCGTGCAGACGACCTGGTGCGGCGTCGTCCCGTTCATGCAGGCGTACAACAAGCCCGCCGGCGCCGACAAGACCCCGGCCGGCGAGGCCGCCCAGTGCTTCCGCGCCACGATGCAAGCCGCCGGGCAGCCCGCTAAAGGGGAGTGAGGAAACTGTGCCCCCAAAGCCGGCCGACGGCCTGCCCAAGTAGCATTGACGTGCGGTGCCACCCCCAAGGAACCCTTGGGAGGGCTACCTCCGCTTGTAGCCTGCCTGCCGTAGGCAGGTGTGCCCGTGAGGGCATCGCAGACCGTAGGCGCGTGGGCATCCCGAAGACCGCCTTACGGCGGGACTACGAGCGCCGCATTCGCAGCTCAAGCCGACGGCGTACAGGGAATTCAGGAAAAGGGAATTCTGCGGTCGTCCTGGGCTTTCCGAGACGCCCCCTGGGGGCTATTCCCGCCTCATCGCCCCGCACGTTGAGAAGCAGAAGCGGTTTGGGGCAAAGGGCTATTGTCATGCCAAAGAAGGGAGGGAAAAGGGGTCGAAATCCCCGGGTTCGCCGCGTTTCGCCGTGGTCCCGGAGCGTGTTTTTCGCGCGCAGCCGGGGTGCAAACGGGGTCGGCCGGGGTGCAAAACGCGGTTCTTTTCGCGCAGCCGGGAGCGTGCCTGCCGACAGGCAGGGCAACTCGCCAGCCAGCGGATCGCGCCCCGCCCATCATCGGGCTTGGCCCAGCGGGGGCATGACCTGCATCCGGCAGGCAGGCATAGAGCCGCTTTCAATTACCCACATCTTCCGCAAACCGACCCCCGCCGGTTTATCCGGCGGGTGAGGAAGTCTGGGTGGGCTATAAGCGGGCGGGTCCTCTTTACCGGCCCCTGCCGGTTTATCCGGCAGGGGAAGAAGTCTGTCGGCTTATGGCCAACTCCTATAGCCAAGCACACTTGTTCACCTGCCGCTCAAGGCGGCAGGGGCCCGGGCAAATGTGGTCCGCAGATAGCTTGCCCAAACTGATCCACCTGCCGCACAAGGCGGCAGGGGTAAAGCTGTGGGTAATTGAAAGATAGAGCCGACGGTGACGATTCCGACGTGACCGCTGCTGGCTGCCGACCTGCCTGCCGGCAGGTAGGTCATGCTCCCGCCGGCGTCGCCGACAAGACCCCAGCCGGCGAGGCCGCCCAGTGCTTCCGCGCCACGATGCAAGCCGCCCGGGAGCCCCCGCCGGGGCGGTAAGCCAGCCCACCACCCGGCCGGGATGCCCCGCAAACCCTCTAGCCGCCCCCAGGCCGCGGCTTGTCGCGCGGGGGGTAGCCGAACCCGCCTCCGAGCTCAAGTCGCGGCCGCGGGGCGGAACGTTCCACCGACCGATATTCAGGCTACCGGGCTGGGATTAGACCCGATGTTATTTTAAGAAAAGGGAGTAGACAGATTTCCGGGGGCGGGGTATGATCTTCCTATCCCGGCGTGACAGTGGAGTTCGGGAGGTCAGCCCGGGAATCTTGGACAAAAGGAGAACAGTCGTGCACACACAACGTCGCAGTTCAGGGAGAGTATTTGTCGTCATCGCCGCCGTCCTCGCTCTGGCCAACCTCGGCGGGACCGCTCACGCGGGCGTCGTCTATGACAACGGCCCGCCGTCCACGAAAGACAGCTACTGGTTGAGCGACTTCGACTTCGGGCACGACGCAGCCAATCGCTTCGATTTGGCGGGCGCCGCGGTGATCCGCGACGTCCACTGGTGGGGCATCTACGCGGAGAGCAACACGCCCCCGCCCCTTGACAACTGGACCGTCCGCTTCTACAGCTTGGCTACGCCATCCGACCTGCCGCTGGACCCTGCCTTTGCCGAGTTTGCCCTCGGCGACGTCGGGCGGACCGACACATTGCTCAACTATAGCGCCTTCGGCGTGAACGCCGACGTGTACGAGTACCACGCCGTGCTGCCGACCGACCTGCCCCTCGCCGCCGGGTCCTACGCCATCGGGATCATCGCCAATACCTCCGGCGCAGCCGATGACTGGGGTTGGCTCGAGGTCGCCCCCGTGTCCTATGGCGGGTACTGGCGCGGCCCGCAAGAGTGGACGGTTACTGGAACGGGCCTCGCCTTTTACCTCACCGACGACCCGCGCCAGAGCAGCGACGACATCCCCGAGCCGGCCACCCTGGCCCTGCTGGGCCTAGCGGCGGGCGGCCTGGGCGGATACGTCCGCCGCAGGCGGACGGCCTGACATCGCAGCCAAAGAAAACACGAATGCTTCAACGTGAACGGGCGGGCCCCAGCGGCCCGCCCGTTTGCCGTTCGACTTGCGGCGGGCGGCCACCCGAAGGGCAGTAACTGCGAGGTGCCATGCTTAAACCGCAGGGCACGGAGGCTCGGGGGTGCGGGACGGGACGTGCCGCCGGCTGATTGACAACCCTGCCGGGGTGGGTAGGATGGACCCATGCCTATCGCACATCGCATCGCGGTGTTTCTTCCCCTGGTCCTTGCTGGTCTCGTCGTGGCTGCCCGGGCGGGCGAGCCGGCTTCCGCCTGGACGAGTACGGCCACCGCGGCGCTGCGTGCTTCAGCAAGCTCCACAAGCACACCTTCGCGGAGGGCGGCTGCACGGAGTGGCAGCGGTGCATCGCGGAGACGACCAGGCTGGTCCGCGAGGCGATGGACGCGGTCAAGCCCGGCTCGGTCCTGACCACCGAGCACCCCGGCTACGACTACCTGCTCCAGCACATCGAGGGGTGCATCACGTACGACCTGACGGTGCTGGCCAGCCCGCTTCGCCCGCTGGAGTGCAACACGCAGCGGTTCTACTTCCCGCAGTGCAAGGCGTACGAGCTGGACCACCGCGGGGCCGACAAGCTCCACCGCAAGCGGTTCTGGAACGCGGTGGGCTCGTTCGGGGCGTACTACCCGCCGGCGATGTACCACGCGCTGACCCAGAACCGCGACGTATTCGAGACGGGCCGGGCCGAGCCGCTGGTCCAGACGCAGGCGCGGTGCGTGTACGCCAACCGTTTCGACGGCGGCCAGGGCGAGGCCGGCAAGGTCGTCTGGACGCTCTACAACGCTGCCGGCCACACGTTCGGCGGGCCGGTCCTCAGGTGGCCCGCCAGGCCGGGTCGCCACGTGTTCGACCTGTTGAACCTCCGCCAGGCCGATGCGCGGGCCGACGGGGCCGACACCGTCGTGCACGTCCTGCTGGCCCGCGACGACGTGGCCTGCCTCGCGAGCCTGCCGTCGATCCTCGGCCCGGTCACCAGGCCATCCCCAACCACGCTGAAGGTGAATTTGGCACGGACCCAGGATGACCCAACCGGCGGACCCGCCTGGCGACTGGGCGTATGTGGCCGCGACGGCGAGCTGCACTCCCTCCAACCCGCCCGGCCGGGCGAGAACACGATCGACCTGGGCGAATTCCTCAAGGCCCACTCCAACCGCCCGCCGGTCTGCGTCAAGCTCGTGGACCCGTCCGGCCAGTTGATCGACGCCGCGGCGGTGGAATGACCGAAGCATCTGCCGACATGCGGCGGGCGCGTACCCCTGCTCACTCCAGCTTCCAGATCACGACCTCGCCGTCGCCCTGGGCGGCCAGCAGGCGGCCGTCCGAATTCAAGGACAGTCCCTCGTAGCAGGTGTCGAAGCCCCGTATCTGGCGAATGATCTTGCGGGTCTGGAGGTCCCAGACGGAGATCACGTGGCCTTGTTTTGGCCGTCGCTTCGAGGTCAGGATCGGCTCTTCGAGCGTCTCTGCCGCGGCCAGGCGCTTGCCGTCGCCGCTGAAGGCAACGCCCACGATGCGAAGCCTCTCTCTTCCACTCCAGGTCAGCCTCATCTGTTCCTCGTGCAGCGGGATCGACACGATGCGAACGAACTGGCGCTGAGGCTCGCTCCAGTCATTCGTCACGCAGGCCAGCCGCGAGGCGTCCGGCGAGAACACGCGGATCTCCGTGCCGCCGGTGCTCGGCGACGTCCGTCCCCGCGGCGCCAGCGGGTCCTTCTTCTCCGTCAGTTGGTCCCAAAGCAACTCGTACAGCGTCCCATCGGTCCCGAACGCCACGGCCGCGGCCTGTAAGACGTCATGTTCCCCCTCCACGCCCCGCAACACCTTGCCCCGCTCGAGGTCCCACAGGCAATGCAGCGTGGCCAACAGCGTGCCCGACGCGTTCATCGCCATCGGTCCGCGGCCGTGCTTGTCGAACTCGTGCAGGCGCCGCCCGGTGCGGGCATCCCACACGATCACCTTCCGCCCACCGTCCTCGCCGATCACCTTCCGCCCGTCCGGCGAGACGAACAAGGCCTCGCCCTCGCCCTCGAAGCTCAACAGTTCCCTTCCGGTCCGGACCTCCCACAGGCGGTTGCCCGCTGCCGCCGTCGCCCCGCCAGGCAGGAACACCGCCCGACCCGCACAGGCCACCGGCCCGGGCAGTCTCTTCAGCGTCCGCGGGTCCCACAGCGTCAGGTGGCCTCCGGAGTCCTCGATCAGCATCGTCCGGTTGTCGCTGGACACCCGCCCGCGCTGAGCGCTGCGGTTGGGCAGCCTGAACTGGCCGACCTTCTGGCCGGTGGCGGCGTCCCACACGCGGATCCCGTCATACCAGTCGCTCGTGATCAGCCGTCCGCCCGGAAGGTACGTGATCGCCTCGGGGCCGTTCTTGTGCCCGCCAAACGCGCGCACCTGTCGGCCGCCGGCGATGTCGAAAACGTGCAGCGCCCATTCCTCCCGCGTTTCCCCCATCGCCTTGCCCGCCGCCCATACCTGCTTGCCGTCCGGAGAGAAACCCACCTCGCGGCTGAAGATCAGCACCTCGTCCAGGCAGGCGGTGATCTTCTTCCGCTTGCAGTCATACAGCGCCACGCCGCCGTAGTAGTCGCCTGCGCACAACAGACTGCCGTCGCCAGAGAATGCCAGATGCGCCACGTCGCCTTCCGTCACGTGGAAGCTCGACGACATCTTCCCCGTTTCCGCCTGCCACAGCACCACCAGGCCGCCGCCGCATCCGCCGGCCACCAGGCTGCCGTCGCCGGAGAACACGGCCCGCCTCACGCCCGCCGGCCGGCCCTTTTCGTCCTCCTGCCCGGCCAGGATCGTGGTGTCCAGCGGCACCGGCGGCGCCGCCCGCTGCGACAGGGATACGATCTCCAGCTTGGTAGGACCCTGCCTCAACGCCCGCAGCCCGCCAGGCGACAGGCAGAGCACCCCTTCGCACGGCACGGAGCGAACCAGCCGCCCGCCCGGATAGCCGCAGAAGCGCACGGACTGGTCGGCCTGGTCAATCCACACCAGCGTCTTGCCGTCTCCCACGAAGTCCGCCTGCGACGCATGGTTGAAGCGGACCGTGCCCAACCGCGACAACGCGCCCTCCGGAAGCGGATCGTCGTACACGTCCACGCCGCCGGCGCCGCAGAGCACGGCCTGAAGAAGACACCACGCCGTCCACGTCGAGCTTGTCATCGCGGGCCCTCCCGCTCGGCCTCTCCCTTGCCGGGCGGCCTCTTGCCCATGCGTTCCAGCGCCGCCCGGGCCGACGCCGCCAGCGCCTTGTTCCGCGACGCGGCCCACCGCCTGGCGGCCTCCTCCAGACCGCCCACGTCGAAGCGCCCGGCCACGTGCTCCAGCAAGCCCATCTTGATCTCCAGCGGGACGGGCCGGCGCACCAGGGCGGCAAGCGCCTCGGCGTGATGGCTCATCGCCCAGGCGCCGGCGAGTTCAAGGGCCTCGGTCAGGTCCCCCAGTTGCGTCCGCAGGACTTGACCGACCCGGCGGTCCATCGAGTCGGTGCAGTGCAGGTGGGCAAGCTGGAACAGGATCTCTTCGTCGCTCATCTGGTACTCGCCCCGCTGCGAGGAAGCCTTCGCCAGCATCGCCTCGAACTGCGCCCGTCCGCGGGCGGGGTCGGCACGGGCGATGGCGGCCGAGACCACGCGAGGCAGCGCGATCCGCCACGGGTCCATTGCCCCCGGCTCGCCCAGCCGCCCCGCCGCCCGCACCAGCTGGTCGTAGTCCTCGCGGACGATGAGCTTCACCAGCGCCCGCGCCGAGCCGGAGCGCAACGTCGGCATCTCGTCGGCCAGTGCCTCCAGCCTCGCAACGAATACCGCCGCCGCCCGCCGCTGCCCCAACTTCGCCAGGGCCAGCACCGCCCGCGCCGCCACCGCGGGCTCGGGGTGACCGGCGGCCTCGCTCAGCAGCTCCGCAGCCGCCGGCGTCTTCACGCAGGCCAGCGGGCGCAGGCCCAGGGCCGCCTCCCGCGCGGTCAGCTCCTTGCGGGCCAGGCGGTCCAGCAGGGTTCGCGCGGCCCGCAGCGCGGCCTCCGGCGCCAGCGCCATCGTCTGCCACACCACGGGCTCATCCGCGTCATCCCGTTGGCGCCCGTGCAGGTACAGGTTCGTGTGCCTCAGGAGATCGTCCAGCAAGGCGGCGCCCGCTTGCGGCGTCTCACGCTCGGCAAGCATACGGACGTAATCCCGCGAGTTGAACCGCGCCGCCCCCGAGACCTTCCGCCCGGGCGGATAGGCCTGGTCGTCGCGGAACGGGCGGGTCAGCGCGGGCGAGGCCTCTCGCTTGATCAGCCCCTCCCGCAACCGGGCCATACGGATCGACTCCAGGTCCTGCCGCACCTCGGCCTGCTCGTCAGCCGGCTGCTCCGGCTCGGGCGTCTCCACCCAGGGCGGCGGCTCCAGGTACCACTTCAAGCGCTCGCGATACTCCGCCTGCAGGTGCTCGCGCTTGTCGGGCGTCAGGCGTGCCACTTCCGTCCCCAGCGGCTGATCGAGTATGTGCTGGATCGTGGCGACGGTCCGGGCGTCCCGGCTGGCGCGGAACATCCGCGCGAAGACCTTCCGCTCGGAGAAGCCGCCCTTGGCGGCCATCTCGCGGGCCTTGTCTTCCCCCCCGCGAGTCATCTCCACCTCCGCCAGCACCTCGCAGGCCCGCTCGCACAGGCCGGCGACGTGGAAGACCATCTCCTGGCGCTCCATCTCCGCCTCTTGGGCCTTGGCTTCCTGCTCGTCCGCGTCGCCCAGAGCGCCGCCCGCCGGCGCGGTCTGCGCAGCCGGGCGGCTGGCAGCCGCCTGTCTCGCCCGCTCGCGCAGGTCCTCGTGCTCCTTCTGGAGGCGGTCGCACTGCGTGCCCAGGAAATCCCGCCCCTGGCGCAAGGCTGTGGCCGCCTGCTCCAGCCGCCCCTGCCGCTTGAGCAGCAGGCCGTGCAGGTACCACGCCTGCCACCCCCCGCCGCCCTCGGGCGGACGGCCCGCCGCCGTCAGCCGCGCGCAGGCCTGAAGGGCCTTGTCGCGGTAGCCAGCCGCCAGGGCGTCTTCGCCCGCGTCGTCGGCCAACCACGCGCCGAGCATGTACAGGTCGAGGAGTTCCTCCGGCCCGCCCTTGCACGCCCGCAGGCAGATCTCCGCGGCCGCCACTTTTTCCAGCGGCCAGAGCGGCCCAGCCGGCAGGGAGCGCCCCTCGCGGGCCAGGGCGGCGCGGACCGCTTCCATCGTTTCGCCCCGCGGGACGTCCCGGCCCTGGAACATCCCCCCCAAGCCCGCGTAGTGGCACCGCGGACAGGCGTTGATCCGCATCCGCTGGATGTCTTCGCCGAGCGTCCGCGGGCGCAACTCCTGGTCGCTGCCGCCAAAGGAGGTCGAACCGATGAAGATGAACTCGAAAGGTTGCTTGCAGGCCGGGCAGACAATGCGCTCGCCGCCTTCGTTGGTGGCCCAGGCCTGCAAGGCCGTCGCCGCCAAGACCCCCGCCACGAACCACCCGCCCAGGCCCAGCCGTCGGCGCTTCCGCGCAACTCGCCGCGGGCGACCGTCCGCTATGCTGCCGCACATACGCAGACCCTCTTGTGTGAATCCCCGGGCCGGTTCCCGCCGCCCGCGCGGCGGGCCGGACACTGACCGTATTGTGCCCGATCCATCCCACGGCTACAACAGCAAACACGACAACCCGTGAGACGCCCGCCCCGAGGAGACTGTGAGAACAACCCGGCTGCTGGCCCCTTGGGCGACGGCACTATCACAGCGTGCGATGAGCGGAGCGGCGAAGGGCGCGCGAATGTCCCATTTGGGGTCTCATTGTCCCGTTTCTGCGCAGGGTTTTCCAATTGCGCCCATTTTTAAGATTTTACGGGGCGCATCATAAAATGCTATATAATAATCACTTACATAAGAACGGTTCGGCCGAGAGGCGACCCTGATTTTTCGAACAAACGGGACATTCGCCCGTCCGGAACCGCGGCCCGGCGTACGGGCGTGTCCGCGTCTTCTCGGCGGGCCTTCGCCGATGGAGCGTTCCGTGAGAAGCCCATGAACTGACTTATTCCTGCTATGGACACCCCCAAGCTGCGCTTGGGGGTGGCACCGCTAAAGGACCCTCGGGAGGGCCACCTCTGGCGGAAGGCGCGAGAAGTCGCTGCCCCCTTTTCGACTTGCACGGATCGGCGCGGCGGCTATTCTGGTTGCGAGCACGAGAACGACGACGACACCCGACGAAAGGCAACCGCTCATGCACGTTCTGACTAGCTGCCTGCTGGTCCTTGTAGCCCTGGCGGCCCCGGAAGACCCGGCCGCACCGCCCGCGCCGCCGGAGTACGCCGGGCCGCCCCAGGCCCTGCACGCGGTGACCAACCGCGCGTTCACGGGCATCCCGAGCCTGGCTGTCTCGCCCGGCGGGAGGCTGTGGGCCACGTGGTACGCGGGCGTGACGCCGGGCGAGGACCACAACAATTACGTGGTCCTCAGCACCAGCGGCGACGACGGCAAGACGTGGAGGGAAGTGTTGGTCGTCGACCCGGACGCCGAGGGCCCGCGGCGGACCTTCGACCCGGAGCTGTGGCTGGGGCCGGACGGCAAGGTCCGGTGGTTCTGGGCCGACCGCGCCGGCGGCAGCTCGCGGACCGACGCGCTGTGGATGATCGAGCTGGCTGAGCCGGACAGCGAGACCACCGCGTGGGCCAGGCCCCGCTGCGTCGCGCGGGGCGTGATGATGTGCAAGCCGCTGGTGCTGTCCAGCGGCGAGTGGGTCCTGCCGGTCTGCACCTGGTTCACCGAGCAGAGCTCGAAGATGGTCGTCTCGACGGACAAGGGCCAGACGTGGTCCATCCGCGGCGGGGCGACCATGCCGAAGGAGCACCGCTGCTTCGACGAGCACATGTTCATCGAGCGCAAGGACGGATCGATCTGGGTGCTGTCCCGCACGAAGTACGGCATCGGCGAGAGCGTCTCGGGCGACCGGGGCAAGACCTGGCCGGACCTGAAGCCCTCGGCCATCCAGCACCCCAGCGCCCGGTTCTTCATCCGCCGCCTGAACTCGGGCAATCTGCTGCTGGTCAAGCACGGGCCGATCGACAAGCGGACCGACCGCTCGCTGCTGACGGCGTACGTCTCGGCCGACGAGGGCAAGACGTGGACCGGCGGCCTCGTGCTCGACGAGCGCAAGGGCGTCTCCTACCCCGACGGGCAGCAGACGGCCGACGGGGTGATCCGCATCATCTACGACTACAACCGCACGAGCGACCGCCAGATCCTGCTGGCGACGTTCCGCGAGGAGGACGTGGCCGCGGGCAAGATCGTGAGCAAGTCCGCCCGCCTGCGTCAGGTGGTCAGCGCCGGCTCGGGCGGGCGCGAGCGCGTCAAGCCGGCGAACGTCAAGCCGGCGGCTGTGGAAGCCAACAAGGACGGCCAGCCGATGCGGAAGGACCCGCCCGGTTCGCTGGCGGCCGACGGGGCCGAGGCCGAGAAGTTCGCCCCGCAGGCCCTGCTGTTCACCGACCGCAAGTACACGCTGAGCGAGTGCCCGCCCGCGCTGGCGGGCTGCCGGTTCCTCCGCGTCAAGCTCGACGGCAAGAAAACGCTGCGGTGCAGCCGGGCGGGCGTGGTCTACTTCCTCACGCCGGCGCCGGCCCGCAACCGGGACTCTTGCTCGCAGGAGTTGCTCGACCAGGGATTCCAGAAGGTGCAACTGCCGGAGGTGCGGTTGTTCGACCCGGCCAACTCGCGGAACTTCTGCACGCTCTACCAGAAGGCGTGCAAGGAAGGCGAGACCGTCACCGTCGGCAAGTGGGCGGTCCCGGTGTTCTGGCCGTGATCGGACGGGCGGGTCGCAGCCGCCCCGCCGTCAGCGGGCGCTTGGGCCCGTCACGATCGCATCCAGTCGCCCCACGGCGGCTTTGAAGATGGCTTCATGTCCGGCGGCGGTCGGGTGCTGACCGTCGCACGTCGCGAACTTGAGCGGCCCCAGGTCCACCAGGTGGGCGGTAGCGTCCTTGGCGCTGCTCTTGTACTCGTTGAACGCCCGGGTGATCTCCGCCCGCCCGCGCCCGGACACGGGGACCATGACGATGATCTTCGCCTTGGGGCCGACGCGGCTGCGCACCTTCGTCAGCGCCTCGATGACCGTCGCGTCCTTCGGCACGCCGTTCTCGCCCAGGTTGATCAGCACCACGTCGGGCAGCGGGCTGAGGGCTTGGCCGTTCAGGCGGCTGACCGTCGAGGTCTTCTGGTCGATCAGCGTCGCCAGGCCCGGCACGCCGGCCATCCCGCGGGGCCAGTTGTATCCGCCGTAGGCGATCCGCCCCTCGCGGCAGCCGTAGTGTCGCGCCAGCAGGCAGCCGTAGCTCGCGCGTCCGTCGCCGGCCTCGGGCCATCGGTCGTTGTGCGGCCTGCCCTGGCCGGCGGCGTAGGCGGCGCCGTCGCCGGACATGATCGAATCGCCGATGCTCAGCCAGAACTTGCCCGGCAGGTCGAGCGGCCTGGCGGCGCCGCCCTCGTCCACCGCGAAGCCGGTGATCTTCATCGCGGCCGCCCCCACGTCGCCCGCGTAGCGGTTCTCGTAGGGCGACATCCCCTTGACGTACAGGTCCACGACGGGGTCGGCTGCGTCGGAGGCCAGGACGATCTTCGTCCGGCCTTCGGCGAGCTGGTGCGACCGCAACGCCCCGCCGTTGACCGACCAGGCGATGATCGGGTACCGCGTGGGCGCGAGCTTCTTGATGTGCCCCACGTCCACAAGCAGGCTGACCTGCCGCGTGCCCTTGAAGCCGACCGTCAGCGACGCCCCGCAGATGGCGGAGGTGACGTAGTCGTCGCGACAGACCCAGTTCCAGGGCGACAGTCCGTTCTGCACGTCCTTGTCCGTGACGGGGATGACGCCGGCGAACAACTCGCCCGCGCCCAGCAGCACGCCCACAAACAAGGTCAGACTTACATGCCGGTTCATTATCGTCTCCGGTTGCGTCATGGCTGGTTGTATGCCGCCCACAGCTCCCGCAGGGCCGGCTCGTCGAGTTCGCCCGCCTGCACCACCAGGCGATAGCGGAGCGTGAGCGGCTTGCCTTTGTCCAGGGCGTACTTCGTGCCGTTGGTCGGGAAGGTCGGCTGGAGCCAGTTCAGGTTCGGGTAGCTTACCCACGCGCCTGGGTAGCACGGGTTGGCTGCGCTCTGAAGGATGGCGACGGCCACCGGGCCCTTGCCGCCGGGAGGCGTGCCGACGATCTGGGCGGCGCTGACGCGCGGGGCGGCGCCGGGCTTGTCCTCCACGGTGATGATCTTCTGGCCGGTGCGGGCGGAGAAGCGGCAGTTGAAGCCGCCGTAGGCCTTCTGGCCGCGGGTGGCGATCTGCACGCCTTCTTCCAGGGCGGTGAAGATGAACTCGAAGTCGACGCATCGCCGCCCGCCGGCCTGGGCGAACGCCCGGATCGTCGCCCGCTCGTGGACGATCGGCTGCTTGTCGTCCCACATCCAGCGGTTCTCGGCCGTCAGGGCGGACCAGACGGGGCCGGACTCGCACTCGCGCATCTTCACCGGCCGGGCGAAGCAGCCCTGGAGTGCGTGCAGGTCGCGGACCTGGCCCTTCCAGTAGGTCTCGGGCCAGGCCCAGTACAGCCCGCGGTGGTGCGGGTGGTCCTTGGAGTAGTCGTAGGTCAGCGTCTCGCCGCCCGGCCCCATCAGCGGGTGGACGTAGTCGCTGCGGGCGACGGCGTAGCGCCCGCCCACGCCCGCGGGCACGGGCACAGTGCCGTAGTTGTAGCAGACGACCGGCTTGTCGCCGTCGCTCAGCGTCCAGACGTTCCCCGCCTGGTCGCTGCCGGCCTTCATGATCGCGCCGTCCGCGGGCTTCTGGCCGGCCTGCACGCGGAAGCGCCGCTCGCCAGCCGCCCCCGCCGGCGGGAAGAAGCCCAGCACCCCCGCGGCTGGATCATCCGCCCCCGCCGGGGCGAACTGCGCGGGCACAGCCGGGCCGCTCTTGCCGTCGCTCAGCACCTCGACCACGCACAGCCGGTTCTCGCCGGCCGCCTTGCGAAGCTCCTCGTCCAGGCTCACCGCCGCCAGCACCGGGCTAGCCACCTTGGCCGCCGCGGTCGCGTCCTTCAGGGTCACCACCGGCTCGTCCGCCGCCAGGGCCCAGGCCGGCCCCCACGCTGCAACCATCGCCGCCACCACCCCACCGAGAATTGCCTGTCGCATAGTCGAGACTCTCATGATTCGTCCTTTCACCACTCGGGCCGCTGCTGAGTATAACGCCGCAAACGGGCGCGCGCCTGCGCCCGGGCCGCCAGTCCCTCGTCCTGGTTCCCTTGTCCCCGCATTTCAGTCTCTTGTTCCGCCCGCTGTTTTGGGTAAGATAACCGCTTCAGCCCTTCGGGGCGGACAGCGAGCATGAGCGCAACCAGGCGAATCGCCATCCTGGGCAGCACCGGCAGCATCGGGTCTCAGACGTTGGAGGTGATCTCCAGCCAGCCGCATCTGCGCGCGTGCGCCCTGGCGGCGGGCAGCAACTGGGAGCTGCTGGCCCGGCAGGTGCGGGAGAGCGGGGCCGAGATCGCCGCCATCGCGGACCCAGCCGCCGAGGCGCCCCTCCGCTCGGCCCTGGGCGAGTCGGCCCGCGTGCTGGCCGGTCCGGAGGCCATGACCGAGATGGTCCGCGCCTGCGACTGCGACGTGCTGCTGTCGGGGATCGTCGGCTCGGCCGGGCTGGGGCCCACGCTGGCGGCCATCGAGTGTGGGGCGGACCTGGCCATCGCCAACAAGGAAACGCTGGTGATGGCCGGCGCCATCGTCATGCCCCGCGCCCGCCAGTCTGGCGTGCGGGTCCTGCCGGTGGACAGCGAGCATTCCGCGATCTTCCAGTGTCTCCAGGCCGGCAAGCGAAGCGAGGTCCGCCGCGTGGTCATCACCGCCTCGGGCGGGGCCCTGCGGGACTTGTCGAGCGAGGCGGCTGCCGACGCCACCGTCGAGGACGCCCTTAACCACCCCACCTGGCAGATGGGTCGCAAGATCACCATCGACTCGGCCACCCTCATCAACAAGGCCCTGGAGATCGTCGAGGCCCACTGGCTGTTCGACCTGTCGGCCGAGCAAATCGAAGTGGTCGTACACCCCGAGTCAATCATACACTCCTGCGTAGAGTTCTGCGACGGCTCGATGGTGGCCCAGATGGGCCGGCCGGACATGACGCTGCCCATCGCGTACGCGTTGGGCTGGCCCGATCGATCGGTTCGTCCGACGCCGCCGCTGGACCTGGCCGCCCTGGGCAGGCTGACGTTCCGCCCGCTGGACGAGCGCTTCAGACGGGCGGTGGAACTGGGCTTCGAGGTCATCCGGCGCGGCGGGCTGGCGGGCGCGGTGCTCAACGCAGCCAACGAAGCCGCCGTCCAGGCCTTCCTGGACCGAAAGATTCGCTTCGGCCAGATCGTGCCCCTGGTCGAGAATATAGTGAACCAGACGCCGCCGGCGGCAGAAGTAAGCGTTGCCTCGCTGCTGGCGGCTGACCGGTGGGCCCGCCTCCAGGTGGCGGCGGCGACGGGCGAGGCGCCCTCGGACCCGGCCCGCGAGCGGGTGGAAAAATCGTCAAAACGAGATCGTCCCCTGGGGACGTGAGAGGTTCTGCATGGAAATGCTGGCAGCGGAAGTCGCGACCTGGTCCACGGCGTTGGCCGGGCTCTGGCTGGACTACATCTGGCCGATCGTCATGCTCGTCTTCGGGCTGGGGCTGGTCATCTTCTGCCACGAGCTGGGCCACTTCCTGGTGGCCAAGCTGGTGGGCATCAAGGTGGAGCGGTTCGCCCTGGGCTTCGGGCCGAGGTTGTTCGGCGTCAAGAGCGGCGAGACGGACTACTGCGTCAACCTGCTGCCCCTGGGCGGGTACGTCAAGATGCTCGGCCAGGAGGACTTCAAGCCGCTGGAGGAGGACGAAAAGCCCGACCCCCGCTCGTACATGGGCAAGTCGGTCGGGGCCCGCTTCGCGGTCATCTCCGCCGGCGTGATCATGAACGTGGTTCTGGCGGCCGTCCTGTTCATCGTCGTCTGCCTGGCCGGCATCCGGTTCATCGCCCCGGTGGTGGGCGGGGCCTCGCCGGGCAAGCCGGCGTCCAGGGCCGAGATCCAGTGGCTCGACCAGGGCGAGCCCAAGACCTCCGTCGGCCTGGAGGCCGGCGACCGCATCCTCCAGCTCAACGGCGCGGAGGTGACGGACTTCTCGAAGATCTTCGTGTCAGCCGCCCTCTCCAACCCCGATGACGTGCACACCATGCTCATCGAGCGAACGGTGAACGGCCAGGCGCGGAAGGGTCTGGCCAAGGTCGGACTGACCAAGACGCCGGGCCCCTCGGGGGCGGACATCCTGGCCTTCGGCATCGAGCGCCCCAGCGACAGCGTGCTGGGCAAGCCCGAAGAGCGGCTCCTGGCCGGCCCCTTCCAGGACGGCGACCGGGTGGTGGCCATCGCGGGCAAGGCCGTCAACGCCTACTGGGACATCGAGCCCATCGTCGAGACCTTCACCGGGCAGCCGGTCACGGTCACCGTCGTCCGCGATGACAAGCGGATGGACTTGACGGTCCAGCCGTCCCTGTGGCTGGTGCAGAACGGCGTGTTCCTGAAGGACGGCACGTTCGTCCGGGGGCAGGTCGAAGACGTCGAGAGCAAGCCGCAGGTCAAGGTCGCGTTGAAGGGCTCGGACCAGGAGCGGGTCCTGGAGGAGTCGCAGATCGCCTCCCGCGTGAGCGACGAGCGTCTGGACCTGCTGGGGCTGGTGCCTCGTTTGCAGGTGGAGACGGTCCTGGCGGACATGCCCGCCCAGGCGGCGGGCGTCCAGCCGGGCGACGTGGTGCTCAGCTACGGCGACCGCAACAGCCCCACGCACCGCCAGTTCACCGACGTCAGCAACGGCGTGGGCGCCAAGCCCATCCCGCTGGTGGTGCTGCGCGACGGGCAGAACGTCAAGCTGACGGTCACCCCCACGGAAGTCAGGAGCGGCGTGTTCCAGGTGGGCCTGAGCCTCGTGCCCGACATGAAGCACTTGAACGTCGCGGGCGTCCGCGAGGGCTCGCTCGCCGCCAAGGCCGGGCTGCTCTCGGGCGACGTCCTCCTGAAGGTCAACGGCCAGAAGGTCGACAACTGGGCCGACGTCTTTGAGGGCCTCGCCCTGGCGCAGAAGGACGACAAGCCGGTCGCGCTGTCCTTCGCCCGCGGCGAACAGACCCTCGACGCCGAGTTGGGCAAGGTGGCCCCGGACCAGTTCGCCCCCAGGGACTACCACGTCTTCCTGTTCGACGGGATGGCCTTCCGCCCGTTGATGGGCCCGGAGGTCCGCAAGAACCCGCTCCAGGCCATCGTCTGGGGCGTGCAGGAGACCGGCGACTTCATCCTCCGCACCTACCTCACGCTCAAGAGCCTGCTCCAGCGGACCGTCTCGACCAAGGAGGTCATGGGCCCGGTCGGCATGGCCAGCGTCGCCATCGACGTCGGACGCGACAGCTTCGTGCGCTTCATCTACTTCCTGGCGATGATCTCGGTCTCGCTGGCGGTCATCAACTTCCTGCCCTTCCCCGTGGTGGACGGCGGGCACGCGGTCTTCCTGCTGATCGAGAAGCTCCGCGGCAAGCCCGTTCCGGTCAAGGTCATGAACGTGGTCCAGATCATCGGCATCGCCACGCTGCTGTTCGTGTTCGTGGCCGTCACCTGGCAGGACATCATGCGTTTGCTGCGGTCATAGACTACAATACGTCGTTGACCTCCGGTCCCGTGCGAAAGAGACAATCAAGAAGGACTACGACATGAAGAAGTACGTGTGCGACGTGTGCGGGTACGTGTACGACCCCGCCGTGGGCGACCCGGACAACGGCGTGGCCGCGGGCACGCCCTTCGAGCAGATCCCGGACGACTGGGTCTGCCCGGAGTGCGGAGCCGACAAGAGCCAGTTCTCCCTCGTGGAAGGCTGAGCGGATTCGCTCCCCCGGTCGCTCGACCCGGCCGCTCAGCGAGCCAGCGAGTCAGGCCGCCCGGCGAAGAGCCGCCACCAGGCCCGCCGACGCACCTGCTCGGTCGCCTGTCGCAGCCATCGCCGGCTGGGAAACTCGACCTGCCGACTGGAGAAGTCCGTCTGCCCCGCGTGGTCCCCCTGCGCGGCCACAGCGTCCATCCGGGCGGCGCCGGCAGCCTGTGGATCGATCTCGAAGTTGTCCCCTGAGGCGTTCATATCTGCGAGGCTTAACGGCCCGGCCGGTTCTTCTATTGCCCGCCGGGACAGGCCCGCGGGCGGGCGTCCCGTGGTTGACATCTCCATCCCTCTCCGGTGTAATATCGCCGGAGACGCCACATGAAGCTCGCCCACAAGCTGATGGTGAAGCCCGGCGGCCGCGTCCGCCTGCGCGACTATGACCCCGACGCCACCCCCGGCATCGACGACAAGGACCAGGGCAAGCAGGCCCTGGCCCGCAACGTCGAGAAACTCGCCCATCTGCAATACCGCCTCTACGCCGAGAACCGCCGCAGCGTCCTGATCATCTTCCAGGCCATGGACGCCGGGGGCAAGGACGGGGTCATCCGGCACGTCATGAGCGGCCTGAACCCCCAGGGCTGCCGGGTCATCGCCTTCAAGGCCCCCAACACCGAGGAACTGGCACGCGACTTCCTCTGGCGGATTCACCACGTCGTCCCCCGCCGCGGACAGATCGGCATCTTCAACCGCAGCCACTACGAGGATGTCCTCGCCGTCCGCGTCAAGAAGCTCGCGCCCAAGAGCGTCTGGTCGCGCCGGTTCGATCACATCAACGACTTCGAGCGCCTCCTGGCCGACAACGGGACGAGAATCCTCAAGTTCTTCCTGCACATCAGCCGCGACGAACAGCTCGCCCGCCTCCGCAAGCGGCTCGAAGACCCCCGCAAACACTGGAAGTTCGACCCGGCCGACCTGGAAGACCGCAAGCGGTGGGACGACTACGCCGCCGCCTACGAAGAGGCCATCCGGCGCTGCTGCACGAGCGACGCGCCGTGGTACGTCATCCCCGCCAACCACAAGTGGTACCGCAACGCCGCCGTCTCGCAGATCCTCGTGGAGACCCTGGGCGAAATGCGGATGAAGTTCCCCAAACCCGCCTTCGACGTGTCCAAGATCGTCCTGGAGTGAGTTCATGATCCCCGTTGCCGCCGCGAAGCTCAAACGTCCGATCCTGCCGAGCCTGGCCCTGGCCCTGCTGCTTGCGGTCCCCGTCCTGGGGGCCGAGCAGGCCAAACCCTTCGCCGCGGTCCTTCAGCCCCTGGTGGACAAGGGCGAACTGGCCGGAGCGGTGGTGCTGGCCGCCGACAAGGAGAAGGTGCTGGCCGAGGAGGCCGTCGGCTGGGCGGATGTCGAGGCACAGACGGCCATGCGGACCGACGCGCTGTTCTGGATCGCGTCCATGTCCAAGCCCCTGACCGGAACGGGCCTGATGATGCTCGTGGATGAGGGCAAGCTCAGCCTCGACGACCCCGTCGAGAAATACCTTCCCGAGTTCAAGACCCAGATGGTGATCGCCGAGAAGTCCGCCGATCATCTTCTGCTCAAGAAGCCCGCGAGGCCGGTCACCGTGCGGAACGTGATGTCCCACACCAGCGGCCTGCCCTTCCTGGGGCCCTTCGAGCCGCGCATCGACATGTTCCCCCTCCGCGAGCGGTGCCTGGCCTACTCTCTCCTGCCGCTGAACTCCCAGCCCGGCACGAAATACGCTTACAGCAACTGCGGCATCGACACCGGCGGGCGGATCATCGAGGTCGTCAGCGGACTGAGCTACGCCGACTTCATGGACCAGCGCCTGTTCAAGCCGCTCGGCATGAAGGACACGACGCTCTGGCCCAGCCAGGAGCAGATCGCCCGCCTGCCCAAGTGCTACAAGAGCGGCCCCAAGGGCAAGGGACTCCTCCAGACGCCCATGCCGTTTATGACCTACCCCCTGACCGACCGTCGCCGCACCGTCTCGCCCGGCGGCGGGTATTTCTCCACCGCGAGCGATCTGGCGATCTTCGGGCGTATGATCCTCGGCGGCGGCGTGTGGCAGGGCAAGCGCTACCTCTCCGAGGCGGCCATCAAGCAGATGACCGCCAAGCAGACGGGCGAGCTGCCCCAGCAGTACGGCGTCGGATGGGCGGTGGACGCCAAGGGCGAGGGCTTCGGGCACGGCGGGGCCTGCGCCACGCAGATCTGGATCGACACGAAACGCGGCCTGGTGACGGTGTTCATGGTCCAGGCCCAGGGCTTCCCCGGCGAGGGAGGTAAGAGCTGGCCGATGTTCAAGCAGGCGGCGGAAAGACTCAGTGACCAGGTTAGTGACTAAGGACAGGAGACCGAACCATGGGACTGTTTCTTTCAATGTCTGGCGTAGTGGGCGGCACTGAGGATTCTGTCATTGATGCACTGCGGACTTACGCGGAATGCAACGGGGGATCGCTGGAGGACAAACAACTGACCACTGAAGAGGATGGGTGTTTGGTGATCTCCAAAGGTATTGGTGGGGTAACCGTGCTCTACCCGGGTGATTTCTTTGATTGGGAAACCGTGTCGCAGTTCCTCTCCGAGCGACTCGCAAAGGCGGTGTTCTCCTTTCACATCCATGATGGGGATCTGTGGATGTATTCGCTCTATGAAGATGGCGAAGTGGTTGATCAGTTCAACCCGGTGCCAGACTACTGGCAAGAACTTGAAGGCGAAGAGCGAGATTCTTGGCGAGGCAATCCAACCGCGGTGGCCCAGCGTGTTCCCGGATTGGCGCCGGAAGAGATTTCCAGATACCTGGTGCGATGGGACGATGAGGCGCTTAAGTCGCCGCTCCGGAAGAAGGCCTATCCTACGGACAAGTTCGCGTATGGAGAAGACTGGCAACTTGTCGACTTCATGGGGAAATTGGGCCTCGATTATCCCGTTGATGACCGGGGCATGCCCCACGGCCTTACGTATCTGTTCAAGTGCGAGTCCGAGGAAACCAGCTAGACCGACAGATGAGCAAAGCCCATGGGAGGCTTCCCGTGGGCATGATGCGGAAAGGGGCATGGATATGAAGACGTGGCGATGGTTCCTTCCGGCGTTGGTCGTGTGCACGCAGTTGGGCGGCTGTCCGTACGAGGAGTACCGCATCGAGCTGCGCGATCGCCAAGGCGAGTTGGAGCGGACGCTGACGTACGTGGAGCACGGTCGGCCGGCTGCCACCCAGCCCGCGTCCGGCCAGCCGGCGGCCCAGCGGCTGGCCAAGCTGTATGCGGAGAAGCTCGCCCCGGCCAAGGGCGAAGGCATTCGCTACGTCTTCCGCGGAACCTTCAAGCAGGACATGCCCGACGACGTGGGCAATCACGGCACCTACGCCCACTACCCCACCCGCCTGGGGTGGGTGTCGGCCTACGCCGAGCGCTTCCGCGGCAGCGACGACCCAGCCGCCCGGATGCAGCAGGCCCACAAGAACCTCGACCGCCTGGTCGACCTGATCGCCCAGTGGCTGGGCAAGGAGCTTGCGGGCAAGCCGGAGATCGACAAGCTCCAGCGATTCGTGCGGGAGGACCTCCGTCGCGATCTTCAGAACCTGCGGCTGTACGCGTGGCTGCTGGGCAACCGCGACCGGTTCATCGTTGCGGGTGCCGCGGCGGCCGGGGGCGAAGGCGACGCCCCGCCCGGCCAGGACGACAAGTCGCCCCTCACGCCCGGGCCCACGCTCAGCCGCGACCAGGCCCAGGACCTGGTCGCCAGCACGGCGTTCAGCCTGGCCGCCCAGTACCTGGTGGAACGGAAATACGTTCTCGCGTCGGAGGTCCCGTCGCTGGTGCGGGCCCTGAAGAACGAGGACGAGAAGGCGATCCTCGCCATGCTGGAGACGGTCCTCCGCCGCAAGTGCCGTCTGGAGGACAAGTCCACCATCGATGCGCTGGTCGGCCTGCTGAGCAACATCGACCGGGCCAAGGCGTCGTGGGAGGCCCTGCTCAGAACCACGCCCGAATATGCGCGGCTCGTCCAGGAGCGACGAAAGGAAGAGGACCGGGTCCGCCGCGAGGGCGGCCAGGTCGACGCCCAGGAAGTCGCTCCCTCCAAGGTCGCCGATGACCTGCTGACGGGCGCGGTCCCGCCCCTGCTGGACGTCGGCAACGACGTCTTGCGGGTCGTGCTCCACGTGGGGGGCGAACTGGTCTACTCCAACGGCGAGTACGACGCCGGGAAGATGCAGGTGGCCTGGTCGGGCAAGCTCGGTGACGAAGAAGGCAAGACCAGCGAGTCGGCCGCGGTCCTGCCTGTGGTCTGCACGGCTGCCTGGGCCAAGGCCGACGAGAAGTACCAGAAGGAACACTTCGGCCGGGTGGCCCTCACGGGCCAGAACCTGCTGGAGTACTGCCTGTGGCGCCAGGCCCTGTCGGCCAAGCGGGCCAAGGAGTGGGACACTTTCCTGGACAAGCTCCGCCCGGGCCCGGCCCTGGCGAAGGCGGCGGAGGAGTTTCGGTTCTCCGGGCCGCTGTCGCCCCCGGCGACCCAGCCGGCCGACGACCCGGACGTGGAGATGGCCCGGAAGTTCCTGAGCCTGCTGGCGGGCGACTGACGGAATCATCAGGCCCGCGACGTCGGCGCGGACCGCAGAACGAGGGTCTCTGTGTTCTGCACTTGCCCTTTGAGGGCGTAGTGGTCCCGGCGACCTTGTTGATTCCTTGCCACGGCGGGCGGCATGTGCTATTCTGGCGGCTTATCTTTTGCCCGGAAACATAACCACATATGGAGACACAGCTCGTGAGCGATGAACTGGCCTATGCCCTGATCACCCCATACAGCCTGTACAAGAGCCGCACCGGCGGGATCATCGCCCGCCTGCTGGCCCACGCCCGCCTGGAGTTCGTCGCCGCCCGCATGTACGTCTTCTCCGACGCCTTCATCGACGCCTACCGCGAGGTCATCTGCCCCAACGACTGCGAGCCGGGCCTCGCCCAGGCGTGGCGCGACTATCTCGACCGCAGCCTGCGACAGAACAACCCCTGGGGCTTCCTGCCCCGCTGCATGCTCCTGCTGTTCCGCGGGCCCAACGCCGTCCGCCACCTTAAGGAAGACGTCATCGGCAAGCTCAGCGAGATGCCCGTCGGCGACACCATCCGCGGCACGTTCGGCGACTTCATCCGCGACAGCGACGGGAAGGTCCTGTACTTCGAGCCCGCCGTCATCACCGGCAGCGACCCCGACAACAACCGCCGCCACCTCGAACTGTTCGCCGAGTACGCCCTCCGCGACGGCGGCGTGGTCGCCGGGCGGTGCAAGTACGACAAGCCCAACGTCCAGACCTCCCTGGTCATGCTCAAGCCCGACAACTTCTACCGGCGCTCCCGCCGCCCGGGCAACATCATCGACACCTTCAGCCTCACCGGCCTGCGGATCGTGGCGGCGCGGCTGTTCAACATGACCGTCGCCCAGGGCGAGGACTTCTACGGGCCGCTCAAGTCCATCTTCGTCAAGAAGCTCAAGGGCAACGTCGGCAAAGAGGTCTTCGAGCGCCTCAACGACGCCTTCGATTTCGACTTCTCCCCCGAGGACGCCGCCGTGCTGGCCGACCGCCTGGCCGAACGCAACGCCATCACCGAGTTCAACAAGATCGTCGAGTACATGACCGGCGTGGACCCGGCCAAGGTGGACCCGGCCACGAAGTCGACCGCCAGCGCCGCCAGGTGCCTGGCCCTGGTGTACGAAGGCCCCGACGCCATCGACAAGGTCCGCGAGGTCCTCGGTTCGACCGATCCGGAGAAGGCCGAGCCGGGCACCGTCCGCAGTGATTTCGGGCGCGACCTGATGCGCAACGGCGCCCACGCCAGCGATTCGCCCGAGAACGCCGAGCGCGAGCGCAAGATCGTCGGCGTCTGGCAGACCGAGAAAGTCAGTTGCGACCTCCAGCAGATCATCCAGGACTACCTCGGAAAGACCCACTGATGGCCATCCGCATCGAGACCTTCATCCTGGGCCCGCTGGGCACCAACTGCTACCTCCTGCACAACGAGCGGACCTCCTGGGTGGTCGATCCGAGCCTGGGCGAGGAGCCCCTGGTGGAGGCCATCCGCGCCGGCGGTTGGACGGTGGAGAGGATCCTGCTGACCCACGGGCACGGCGATCACATCGCCGGCGCCGGTCCGCTCAAGGAACTCTGGCCGGAGGCGATCCTGACCTGCCCCCAGCGCGACGCGGAGATGCTGGGCGACCCATCGGCCAACATGTCGGAGGCCTTCGGACTGCCGCTGACCTGCCCGCCGCCCGACGAGATGATCCGCCCGGGCGACGTGCTGACGCTGGGCGATTCGGCGTGGGCGGTGCTGGACACCTCCGGGCACACCCCCGGCGGGGTGAGCTATTACTGCAGCGAGTTGGGCGTGGCGCTGACCGGCGACGCCCTCTTCGCCGGCAGCATCGGGCGAACGGACTTTCCCGGGGCCAGCGCGGGCACGCTGCTGCGGAACATCTTCCGCAGCCTGGTCCCCCTGCCGGGCGAGACGGTGGTGCTGAGCGGGCACGGCCCGCAGAGCACCATCGGCGAGGAGGTCGAGTCGAACATGTTCCTGACCGAGTGGCGGCGGCTGCACGGCTAGGATTGGCCCTTTGGCGGACTTGCCAGAGAGGGCAGAGCATGATATAGTGAAGCCTTACAGACGGTCGAGGCTGGCGACGTCGGGTGCCCGGTATTTGATGAACCCGCACTTCATACCATACGTCTAATACCCTATCGGGCAGACATGGCGCAGCGGCCAGGGCATGGGTGGATCTAAGCTTGGCACAGGCTAGCCGGGGCAGGTGCGCCGTCTTCACGTGATGGTCTGAACGCTTTTCGAGGCCCGCCAGTGGCGATTGTGCAGGTCATGCAGGGTCCGGACAAGGGAGTCGTCTACGAACTGCTGGACGGCGAGAACGTCGTCGGGCGGTTCAACAAGTCGGTCTCCCTTTCCGACGGAACCGTGTCGCGCCGCCATGCCCGGCTGATCCCCCAGGACGGCCGATGGGTCCTGGAGGACCTGGGCTCGGCCAACGGGACGTATCTCAACGGCGTGCGGATGCGTAAGCCCACCGTCCTGAACCGGGGCGACCAGATCCGCTGCGGATCGACGCTGCTGGTCTTCGGAACCGGCAGCGGAGGGCGACAGGTCACCTCCGTCGACGTCGACGAGGAGGGCAACCTGGTCGACGCCGCCATCGTCGCCACCCTGCCCAGCAACGAGGACTCGGTCATCATCCCCACCCCCGAGGCCGGCGCCGAAGCGATCGACACCCTCCGCATCCTCTACGAGTTGATCGCCGAGGTCAGCTCCATCTTCGACGTCGACCTCCTGCTGGAACGCACGCTGGACAAGGTCTTCGACGTCCTGAAAGCCGACCGCGGCTACATCCTGCTGATCGACGACAAGGGCAAGCTGGCCCTCAAGGCCGCCCGCCACGCCAACGACAAGAGCGACAACCAGATCCCCATCTCCCGCACCATCGTCAATGACGTGGTCAGCAAGCAGGTCGGCGTGCTGTGCTCGAACGCCATGAGCGACAAGCGGTTCACCTCGGGCAAGAGCGTGCACAACTTCGGCATCCGCTCGGCCATCTGCGTGCCCATCAAGGGTCGGGAGCGAATCCTCGGCGTCATCCACGTCGACTGCGGCGTGGGCGAGCACACGTACTCCACCGAACAGCTCCGGCTGCTGACGGCCATCGGCTACCAGACGGGCCTGGCCGTCGAGAACGTGCGCCTGTACGAATCGGCGGTGCAGTCGGAGCGGCTGGCCGCCGTCGGCGAGGCGGTGGCGTTTCTGTCCCACCACATCAAGAACATCCTCCAGGCGCTGGTGGCGGGGATCGACGTGGTGGAGATGGGCCTGGACCGCGACGACCTCGGCAAGGCCAAGTCCGCCTGGCCCATCGTGCAGCGCAACCTCAAGCGGATCAACGACCTGATCCTGAACATGCTGGCGTTCTCCAAGCGGCGCGAGCCGCTGCGCGAGAGCCTCAACGTCAACCACGTGCTCAACGAGTGCCTGGAACTGGTCACCCCGCCCGCCGACGAGCGGGGCGTGGCCATCCTGACCGATCTGGACGACCTGCCCCCCATCGCCGCCGACCCCGCCGGGCTGCACCAGGCCTTCCTGAACCTGCTCAACAACGCCCTGGACGCCGTCCCCGACAACAGCGGCGCCATCACCGTCACCAGCAAGTACGACTCCATGTATCGCCAGGTCCTCGTCCAGATCATCGACAACGGAACGGGAATCGCCCCGGAGATGATGGACCGCATCTTCACCCCCTTCTACTCCGGCAAGGGCCAGAAGGGCACCGGCCTGGGCCTGGCCGTCGCCAAGAAGGTCTTCGAGGAACACCAGGGCGAGATCCAGGTCTCGTCCACCCTGGGCAAGGGCACCACCTTCAACATCCAACTGCCCTCCTTCACCGGACGCGGTGACGCCGGAGAGACGCACGTCGCCAAGTAATTGGCCGTTGCCGATTGACCATCCTCGATTGACTATTGAAGAACGCCCACGGAAGGCCTTCCGTGGGCGTTGCATTTCGGATGAGACAGGAAAGACGGATCATCTCCTGGGGGGCGCCGGCGAATGCATTCTTTGCCTTGACGACCCATTCCCTATAATGGGCCTGTTTCGCACCTGACGGGAGAACGCCACGACGATGACCCAGACGGCAAACGAGGATGTCCAGCAGGTTTCCTGGCATGCCCTGAGCGACGAGGAGGTCCTGGGCCGCGTCCAGGGCGCCCGCGAGGGGCTGGATCAGGCCGAGGTCCGACGGCGACTCGACCGCCACGGCCCCAACGCGCTGGAACGTCAGGAGACGGTCGGCTGGCTGACCCTGCTGGGCCGCCAGCTCAACAGCCCGCTGATCTACCTGCTGCTGGGCGCAGCCGGCGTGTCGGCCGCCACCGGGCACTGGGTGGACGCCGGGGTGATCCTCGGCGTGGTCGTCGCCAACACGATCCTGGGCCTGGTCCAGGAGCGCCGCGCGGAGCAGGCCCTGGAGGCCTTGCACCACCTGGCCGCCCCGCACGCCCGCGTGCTGCGCGGCGGTCAGGCCACGCAGGTCCCGGCCGACGGGATCGTCCCGGGCGACCTGCTGCTGCTGGAGACCGGCGACCGCGTGGCGGCCGACGCCCGCGTCATCGAGGCCGGCGACCTCCACCTCAACGAGTCGGCCCTGACGGGCGAGTCCCAGCCGGTGGCCAAGGTCGCCGCGCCCGTGCCCGCCGACGCGCCGCTGGCTGAGCGGGCCAACATGGTCTGGACCAGCACGCCTGTCACCGCGGGGCGGGGCAAAGCTCTCGTCGTGGCCACCGGCATGCACACCCAGATCGGGCAGATCGCCCGCGAGATGCGTTCCACCACCGCTCAGGAAACCCCGCTCCAGCGCCGCCTGGCCAAGCTGAGCACCTGGCTGGGTGTGGCGGGCATCGCCCTGGCCGGCGTGATCTTCGGCCTGGGCCTGCTCCGCGGATACGGCACGATGGAGATGGTCCTGTACGCGGTGGCGGTGGCGGTGTCGGCCATCCCCGAGGGCCTGCCCGCGGTCATCAGCGTCACGCTGGCGATGGGCGTGCAGCGGATGGCCCGCCACAACGCCATCATCCGCAACCTGCCCGCGGTGGAGACGCTCGGCTCGACCACCGTCATCTGCTCGGACAAGACCGGCACGATCACACAGAACGAGATGACCGTGCGGGCGATTTGGACGGCGGAGCAGTCCTACCAAGTGACCGGCGGCGGATACGAGGGCAAAGGGGAGATCATTCCACAAGCAGCGGACCCAAGCCCACGGGAGGCCTCCCGTGGGCTTTCCGCTGACACCGCCCCGCCGGCGCTGCGCCGCCTGCTGGAGGTCGGCGCGATGTGCAACAACGCCCGCCTGCAACGCGACGAGGAAGGCGCCCCCATGGTCGGCACGCCCACCGAGGGCGCCATCCTGGCTGCCTCGGCCAAGGCGGGCCTGACGTCCGAACGGCTTGACCGGGACTTCCCCCGCCTGCACGAGCTGCCCTTCAGCAGCGAGAAGAAGTACATGGCCACCCTGCACGCACAGGGCGACGGGCGGCGGCTCTGCGTGAAGGGCGCCCCCGACCGGGTGCTGGACTTCTGCACCCACGTGCTGGTGGGCGGCGAGCGGGTGGAGTTGGACGAGTCGCGCCGCCAGGAGGTCCGCCAAGCCAACGCGGAGCTGTCGGGGCGGGCCATGCGCGTCATCGCCGGCGCCTACCGCGAAGGGCTCTCCGGCGCCGACGCGATCCGGGACGAGGACGCGACGGCGGGCCTGACGCTGGCCGGGCTGTGGGGGATCGTCGACCCGCCGCGGGAGGAGGCCGCCCGGGCCGTCGGGGACGCCCAGCGGGCGGGCATCCGCGTGGTTATGATCACCGGCGACCACGCCGTCACCGCCGCCGCCATCGCCCAGCAGGTGGGCATCGCCCCGCCCGGCTCGCAGGCCGTCGCGGGCAGCGAGATCGACGACATGGACGAGCCCGCGTTGGCGGCCAAGGCCCGCGAGATCGGTGTGTTCGCCCGCGTCTCGCCCGCCCACAAGGTGAAGATCCTCCGCGCCCTCCAGGCCGAAGGCGAGGTCGTCGCCATGACCGGCGACGGCGTGAACGACGGCCCGGCCCTGCGGGGCGCCCACATCGGCATCGCCATGGGGCGAACCGGCACCGAGGTGGCCAAGGAAGCCAGCGACATGATCCTCACCGACGATAACTTCGCCACGATCGTCCAGGCCGTCGAGGAGGGGCGGGTCATCTTCAACAACCTCCGCCGCGTCGCCTTCTTCCTCATCGCCACCAACCTCGGCGAAATCCTCACCCTCGGCGCCGCCCTCATGTTCGGCCTGCCTCTGCCCCTCACCGCCGTCATGATCCTCTGGGTCAACCTGGTCACCGACGGGGCGGCCACCGTCCCGCTCGGCATGGAACGCCGGCACCGAAACGTCCTGAGCCAGAGGCCCCGCCTCATCACCGCCGGGCTCCTGGACCGCCCCGCCATCCTCCGCATCGCCCTCCTGTCCAGCATGATGGCCGTCGGCACGCTGCTCCAGTTCTACCTCGAATTGATCTCCGCCCGCGCCGACGCCCTGATCCACGCCCAGACGATGGCCTTCACCACCCTGTCGGCCTTCCAGTGGTTCCAGGCCTTCAACGCCCGCTCCAGGCACGAGTCCGTCTTCGCCATCGGCCTGCTTACCAACCGCTGGCTCCTGGGCGGGATCGCCGCCGCCGTCGCCCTCCAGTTCCTGGCCGTCCAGACGCCGCTGGGCAACTCCCTGTTCAAGACCGTCCCGCTCTCGGCGATCGACTGGCTGCTGATCGTCGCCACCGCCTCCAGCATCCTGGTCATCGAAGAAGTGCTCAAGCGCTTCCGGCCTATCCGCGAACCCTGAAGCGAACGTACGATACCAGGCAGGAGATTCCATGACGAAACACATCGTACCACTGCTGGCGAACCTGTTCTTTGTCGCGTCTCTTGCCGGCGCCGCCCAAGAGAAGCCGAACATCCTCTTCATCATGTCCGACGACCACACGACGCAGGCGTTCGGCGTGTACGGCAGCCGCCTGGCGAAACTGGACCCGACGCCGAACATCGACCGTCTGGCCAACCATGGCATGCGGTTCGATCGCGTGTACTGCAACAACTCGATCTGCACGCCCAGCCGCGCCAGCATCATCACCGGGCAGTACTCGCAAACCAACGGGGTGCTCGATCTGAACGGCAGTATCGCGCCGGACAGACAGTACCTGCCCATGGAGATCAAGAAGGCCGGATATCAAACGGCAATGATTGGCAAGTGGCACCTGAAGCAGGAGCCGGCGGCCTTTGATTACTACTGCGTGCTGCCGGGACAGGGATCGTATTTCGATCCGACATTTCGCGTGCGCGGGACAAAGAACTGGCCTGGCAACACCATCCGTAAACAGGGGCAGCACTCCAGCGACGCCATCACGGATATCAGTCTGGAATGGCTCAAACATGGGCGCGACAAGGGCAAGCCCTTTCTTCTGATGCACCACTTCAAGGCGCCGCACGACATGTTCCAGAACGCCCCGCGATATGACAGGTACCTTGAGAATGTCGAGATCCCCGAACCGGCCAACCTGCACGGCCAGCCCGCGGAGGGATTCGGTTCAATCGCCACCCGGCCGTATGGCGCGGGCGTGACCAAGGCGCACCCGAGCTGGGGGCTCGCCCGGAAACTCGGCGTTGCCCAGGATATCCCCGAACCGGAGCACGGGAAACTGGCCTATCAGAAGTATCTCAAGCGATATCTGCGATGCGTCAAGGGCGTCGATGACAACGTCAAACGCATCGTCGATTACCTCACGGAGACGGGCGAGTTGGAGAACACCGTCATCCTCTACACCGGTGACCAGGGCTTCTTCCTCGGCGAGCATGATTTCATGGACAAACGCTGGATGTATGAGGAAGCGTTTCGCATGCCGTTTATCGTCCACTGGCCCAAAGGCGTCAAAGCCGGCAAGGTCAACGACTGGCTCATCAACAATACGGATTTCGCCCCGACGATCCTCGAACTGGCCGGCGTCGAGAAGACGCCCGATTACATGCAGGGCCGGAGTTTCGCCGCTGCGCTGAGGGGCGGCGCCAAGCCCGATGACTGGCGCAAGGCGACCTACTACCGCTACTGGATGCACATGGCCCACGCCCTTCAAGTCCCCGCCCATTTCGGCATCCGAAGCGACCGCTACAAGCTGATCTTCTTTTACGGAATCAACCCAAACGGGCGAGGCCAGCAAACGCCGGCGGCCTGGGAGTTCTACGATCTCCAGCGCGATCCTGCGGAAATGAGAAACGAATACTCCAACCCGGAATGCAGGAAGATCATAGCCGAGATGAAGATCCTGCTCAAACAGACCCGCGAAGAGTTGAACGAAACCGATGCGAAGTACCCCGCCGTGCAGGCGATCATCGATGCACATTGGGACAAGTGAAACGGTGGAGTGTCGTATCGCCTGTGAAGGTCCGGAAACGTCAAAAGCCCACGGAGCTTGCCGTGGGCTCTTGACGTCTTGAGTCCTTCTTGTCCCTTCTCAGACTTTGTCGGGCGCCGGCGGCTCGAAGCCTTCGCGGTACGGCTCGCGGAGCATCTTATTGGCCTCGTCGGCCCGCTCGCCGGTGAACGTCTCGGTCTTGGGGTCGAAGCTCAGCCACGGCCCGACGGTGTACTGGGCCTTGTCCTCGGGCACGCCGGCAGCGCCGCGCATCATCTCGTGCAGGGCCATGAACTGCTCGGCCGCGTCCTTGTTGTCGCCGAAGCGTCCGGCCTTGGCGTTGAAGGGGACCTTCTCGCCCAGGCGGTAGGAGATGTTCATCAGGTGCCCGGGCAGGCAGGAGTAGTGGCTGGTGACCATGTCGGCATTGGACATCTCGGGCTTGTTGGCGCGGCAGGCGGCGATGAAGCTGCCGAACGCCCCGCCCGGGGTGATCTGGACCTTGTCGGTCTTGACCTTCTCGCCCTTGGTGCTGCCCTTGGGGAAGTACTCGCCCTTGACGATCTTCCCGCCGTCGGCGAAGTAGAAGTAGTTGTCCACCTGGGCGACGTAGCCCTTGTGCCCGTAGTTGCGGACGTTGAAGAACATCCACTGCCCGTTGGGGAACTCGGCCAACCCGAACATCGTGTTGGGCGTCTGGCCCTGGTCGTCCCACATGAACCGCCCGCCCAGGGCCATCACGCGCACCGGTGCGGTCAGCGAGGGGTCCAGGGCCCAGCGGGCCACGTCGAGCTGGTGCGTGCCCTGGTTGTTCAGCTCGCCGTTGCCCGTCGCCCAGAACCAGTGCCAGTTGTAGTGCACGTAGTTGGGGTGGAACTTGTCCAGGCAGGCCGGGCCGCGCCACAGGTCCCAGTCGAGGGTGGCCGGCGGGTCGCAGAAGTCCTTGTGCCCGATCCCGCCGCGGGACTTGCAGGCCAGGCCGTGCGATATCTTCAGCTTGCCGAACTTGCCCTCCTGGATCGCCTTCATCAGCGAGGCCCGCCCGTCGCTGCTGCGCTGCTGCGTGCCGTGCTGGATGACCGTCTTGTACTTCTTGGCCGCCGCCACGGCCACCTGCCCCTGGTACACGTCGTGGCAGGCGGGCTTCTCCACGTAGCAGTGCTTGCCCGCCTGGGCCGACCAGATCACCATCAACGCGTGCCAGTGGTTGGGGCTGGCCGTCGAGATCGCGTCGAGGTTCTTGTCCTCCAGCGCCTTGCGGACGTCGGTGAGGCAGACGGTCGGGCAGTCGGGCTGTTTCTTTTTCACGTCGCTCAGGCGCCGCTCGAGCACCTTCTTGTCCGGGTCGATCAGGTAGGCCAGTTCCACGTCCTTCATGCCCTGGTAGGCGCCCACGTGGCTCATGCCCCGCCCGTTCACGCCGGCCACCCCGATCCGCAGGCGGTCGTTGGCGCCCAGCACCCGCGCGTAGCTGCGGGCATCGAGCATGGGGATGGTGGCGGCCGCGGCGGCCGAGCCCAGGGCGCCTTTCAGGAACGATCGACGATTGAGTGCGTGCATGATGGACCCTTTCGATTTGAGGGTTATCGGCTTCGGATACGCCGGTTTAACGCCCCGATGAACAAGCCCATTGCACCGGCGGGAAATGGGGCTCTCCGGTTGACAGGTTCGCTCGCCATGGTAGGATAGACCCCCGGAGAAGCGGTCTTCCCTGTTCAGGCAGCCCCGACCGCAGCATGTCGCTGGAATCTGCGGCCGGGTTTTGGCCTGAACACACGGTTGACATAGACCCAGTTTACCTAAGGAGCGAGCGAATGGACGGTATCAGGACAATCATGGCGACGGTGGCGGTGCTGGCGGTCTGGGTGGGTATGGCCCAGGCGGGATTCGTGGATAACTTCGACCAGGCGGCGTTTGACGCCCGCTGGGGACTGGATACGCCCAACCCGGCTCTGGGCGACATCACGCTGGACACGGTGAATGATTGGGCGCACTTCCAGGCGTATGGGAACACGGACATGTGGGGCAGCCGCAATAACGCCCCGATCCTGTGGACTCCCTCGCCCGCGGGGGACTTCTACATCGAGACCCGAGTGACGATGCCCGCGGCGCAGAACGGAACCGTCTCGGGCCTGGTGGTCTACGGCGACGGCGTCGGCAGCGACGACGGCGAAAAGCCGAACTTCTCGGTCGGGCTGGATCAGTGGGGCGCGGCCCATGTGAAGATTCAGGGCCTGGGCACGAACAACCCGGCCACGGCGATCCCGGTGCCGGCAGGGCAGGCCTGGCTGCGTCTGGAAGTGGACCGGGACGGCGGCGTGGGCGGCGTGGATCGTTATAGCGCCTTGTACAAGCTCAACGCGGGCGATCCGTGGCAGCACCTGGCCATCCTGGACCGCGACGTGCCCAACGCCCGGATGGGCCTGGTTATGAAGACCAGCGACAGGAGCAGGTCTTCCGACTTCAGCTACGCCGCCAGCGGCGAGTTGGCCCCGGCGGCCCCCGTCTGGAACCTCTGGAGCGTGGACATCCAGGGTAGCGGCAGTCCCGTAACAATGACCGGGCGTGAGGCCGCTTTCGGGCGAGGCAACATCTGGAACGCCTTCAATGTGGCCCACCATTCAGGCACGAGCCTCGATCCGTCGATGGCCCTGGTGGACAGCGAGGGCAACCCCTCCGGAGCGACCTTCTCCATAACCGGGAGGGTCTCGGGCTACAACGCCAACGTGAGCGACCCCCTTGGCCAGGATTACCTGTTCATCAACGCGGGCAGTTCCGCCGCAAACCTGGACTGGGCCATCAGCGGCCTGACGCCGAACTTCTTGTACGACTTGTATATCTACGGCGCGATCGGCGGCTCGCGCGATTTCAACATGCTCATCGACTCCGACGGAGACGGCGACCTGAGCGACGAGATCGCCCGCAACGTGGGCACGAGCGGATTGCTGTTTGACGGGCTGCTGCCCAACGATCAGGGCGTCATCATCGGGCAGATGCTCAACAACAACCGCGAGGGCAACTGGAGCGGCTTCCAGATCGCCCAGGTCTCCGACGTGCCCGAGCCGGCCACCCTGGCCCTGATCGCCCTGGCCTCGGCCGGGATCGGCGGCTACGTCCGCCGGCGGCGGTAGCCGGCGGTTGATTGTTTCGTGCCGGTCTGCGATGCTGACGGGGGTGGCGCCCACAAAAGGCGCCACCCGAACGCAAGCATCGAGAGGTCTTGGCATGAGACAAAGCCCGTCGCACGCCCTCTTCCTGGCAACCGTGTTGGCCCTGGCGGCCGGGCCGTGCCCCGCCGGTCAGGCCGTCCTGCTGGTCCGCAACGCCCCGCCCGACGGGTTGGTCCTCGTCGACGTGGACCTGGCCGCCCTGCTGGGCGAGACGCGTCCGCCGGCCGGCCTCGTCGCCGTCGAGGCGATGCTAGGCGACAAGCCTGTCCCGGTTCAGGCATGGACCGATGAGCAGGCCTGGGCTGGACTGCAGGCCCGCGCGGGCGGCACGATCCTGCTCAAGCTGCCCGCCGGGGGCGACCACCGGGTCACCGTTCGTGGTGGCGCCGCAAGGCGTTCGCACGATGACGTCGCCACTCGACCCGCCTCACCGGACGCTCTTACGGGTGCACTGCAAACGGTCCGCACGCCGCATCTCGTTGTCGTGCACGACGCCGCCCGCTTCGGCGGACTGCCCAGCCACATCGAGATCCTCGGCTCGGGAAAGATCATCACGGACAAGAATTTCCGCTGGGACGACCGCCTGCACAGCCGCCTACTGGGCGGGCGGCGCCTGGCAAGCCGTGGCACGGGCATCTTGCCCGTGCGTCCCACGGGCGTCCCGCCCGTGGTGCAGGACCGGGACGGTCCTGCGACGCATGGGCGAGACGCCCATGCCACGCCGCCTGTCACCCTGCTCAGCGACGGACCGTTGGCAGCGGTCGTCCGCGTGCGCGGGCAGTACGCCGACGCCGCACCTGGCACCGCCCCCGAGGCCACGGCTACCTACGACTGGTTCTACTTCCGCGACCGCCCGCTGGTGCTGGTCCGCGCGCGAACGGACAAGCTCGACGACCGCGAATGGGACGAGCAGCACGTCCTCGAGCTGACGTTCAGCGACAAGAGCTTTCCCCGCTGGGCGGGCGGCATGCCCCTCCGGCAGGCCGAGTTCACCGGCACGAAGCAGGGCACGACCCTGCCGCACTGGGGCGCCCTGATCGACGGCCGCAGCGCAGTCGCTCTGCTCCGCGGCGGCAGGCCACTCATTTACGACGGCCTGGGCGGGCACGGCTGCTACCTGCTGGCCCACGGCGAGAAGGCCTGGTCCGGCTGGAAGGCCGAGCATGGCCACTCGCGGACCTTCCTGGCCTGGTACTGGATCGGCGCTGCCGACGACCCGCTGGCCGCCATCCGGCAGGCGGCGGCCGGACCGCTGCCGAGCGACGCCCAGGGAACCCTGCTGGATGCCCGGGTGGCCAAGGTGCTGGAGGAGACTCGACGGGCAATCGAAGCCCGATTGCCCATCGCCATGAGCACCAGAAGAGGGCTCCTAGGACTCTGGCGAGTGTCCGTCGCTGAACGTCTCTTGACGCTTGGCCAAACCATGAGCGTCGACTCGGTCTTCCAGTTCCTGAACACGGGTCAACTCCCCGGCCTGTTCATCCTGGACCGCGGGGACCTGGGGTTGATGGTGCGGCGCGTTCAACACGGGCCGAATGATCACGGGCTGGCCCTGCAAAGCCTGTACGACCTCAAGACGAAGCAGGAATTGCTGTCAGACCGCTCGCCGCCCCTGCTGGAGATCACCCTGCGACAGCTTAGCACCGGCAAGAGAGTTCACCTGACGTCGCAGGGCGGCTGGGAGAAGATCGAGGTCTTCTCCCACGAAGAGAGCGTGGAGTCCAAGACACAGCCCATCAAGTGGACCGACCTGGTGGCCAACTTCACCGAGCCAATCGAAGCCAAAGCGTCCGGGCTTGGGGTGCAACTGACCGTCTCGGACTGGGGGAACGAAGCCTTAAGTGCCTGGGTTCATGTTTACGATCTGGACCTGGACTGGTCCGTTCAGGACGTCGTCTTCCCGCAGGTCGCCCTGCGGGCGACCTCGGACGAGATGGCCAGCCTCTTCCCCCGCGGGCCGGGCGAGGTTCGGCGCGGGGTCTGGAAGGACGACTTCCAGTTCAAGGGCCGCTACCCCAGCGGCTGGACGGCGATGCAGTTCCTGGCCTGCTATGACGAGAAGGTCGGCACGGGACTTTACGTGGGCCTGCTGGAGCAACAAGCCACCACCAAGGAGATCCGCCTGCTGGGCCGGGCCGAGCCGCGCGACGTACTTCTGGCCTTTGCGCACCCCGCGCCGAATCCAGGCGAACGGCAGTTCGGTTTGGGCACCCCGCCGGCCTGGTTGCGCCTGGTGCGCGGCGACTGGTATGACGCGGCGGTGATGCACCGCCGTGGAGTACGCGAAGTCGCCGACTGGTTCCCCGATCTACCGGGCCGGCCGGACACGCCGGCGTGGATGCGCGAGCTGCCCGCGTGGGTGTGCACGGGGGGCGACCCCGCCGCCGTCGTCGAGCGGATGAAGGGCTTCCAGAAGTGGCTGGGCGTGCCGGTGGGCATCCACTGGTACAGTTGGCATCGCAACCCGTTCGACAACGACTACCCCCACTACCTGCCCCCGCGCGAGGGCTTCGCCCAGGCCGTCCGCGAACTCCAGCGGCACAACGTCCGCGTCATGCCCTACATCAACGGGCGCCTGTGGGACACCCGCGACAAGGGCACCGAGGACGCCGAGTTCACCCGCACCGCCCTGCCCGCAGCCACCAAGGACGAGCACGGCAAACCGTTCACCGAGGTCTACGGCAGCAAGGAGTCCGACGGCTCGCCCGTGCGGCTGGCCGTCATGTGCCCGCACACGAAGCTCTGGCAGGAGAAGGTCAAGTCGATCGTCCTGTCGCTGATGAATGAGCATGGCGTGGACGGGGTATACATCGACCAGGTGGCCGCGGCAGCGCCCGTGCTGTGCATGGACGCCTCGCACGGGCATCCACTGGGGGGCGGGTGCTGGTGGCAGCAGGGCTACGCCAAGATGCTGAGCGAGCTTCGCGCGGCCATGCCCAAAGACAAGATGCTCACCACCGAGTGCAACGCAGACCCCTACGTCCGCTGGTTCGACGGCTACCTGACCTGGCACTGGCAGCACGACGGTCAGGTGCCGGCCTTCCCGGCCGTGTACGGCGGGACGCTCCAGATGTTCGGGCGGGCCTTCCGCGGAGGCGACAGCCAGGACCTGGCCATGCGGATGAAGGTGGGCCAGCAGCTTGTCTTCGGCGAGCAGATCGGCTGGGGCGACGCCGAGCAGATCCGCCGTCAACCCAGCGCGGAGTTCTTCCGCGACGTCGTCCACCTGCGCTGGCAATTGCGGCGCTACTTCTACGCCGGCCAAATGCGCCGCCCGCCCAGGCTCGACCCCGCCCCGCCCAAGGTGACCGCCGACTGGGGCTGGAGCGGCGTGTGGCCCGTTACCACCGACGCGGTCCAGACCGGGGCGTGGATCATCGCCGACAAGACTCGGCTGGTCCTGCTCTTCGCCAACGTCTCCGACAACGCCGTCAACGCCCGCATCAAGCTCGACCTCCGCGCCGCCGGCCTGACGGGCGAGAAGCTCCACGTGCAGGTTATCCGCCCGTCAGCCCCTGACGCGACGACCCAGCCGGGTGAGGTTTTCGACACTCCTCCCATGCTGGACCGCCCAGTGATTTTGCCGCCCAAGATCGCTTTGAGTTGGGAGATTTCCAAATGAATTTAGGTAGCACAACTGTTATTTCTTTGTAAGATAGACATATGTCCACTTCTACCTTTCGTGTCTTCGTCTTGGGTGCCGGATTCTCAAGACCTGCCGGGCTGCCGTTGGGGAATGAACTCTGGCCTGAAATCCGAGCGAGGGCCAGAGAACAAGGGATTCATGTCCATTTGGAGCGGGATCTTGATGAGTACATTCAGTTTAAGAGGACCTGTGACTCGGTTGAGCTGAGCCCAGAGAAGGTTGATTTTGAAGATTTTATGGGCTACCTCGATCTAGAACACTTCCTTGGCCTACGCGGATCCGATACCTGGAGCAGAGATGGAAACAAGACACAGGTTCTCATCAAGTCTCTCATCGCGAGGATCATTGTTGAGCGAACGCCCCCAGTTGATGAGCTTCCCGACGTATATTACCGTTTTGCGGAGGAATTGGACGTCACCGACGCAGTTCTCACTTTTAACTACGATCTGCTACTCGAAAGAGCACTTGAGAAGGTGGGCAAACCGTACCGCCTCTTCCCCATTCGCTATAAAGATGCCCATGGTACTGTAGATGAAAGGGAAGAAGTGGTTGTACTCAAGTTGCATGGTTCTGTGGATTGGTTTGACAGAACGGATTACACTGACTTGGAGCGATCATATCGCGACCAGGGTTTCAGTGACCCACCTAGAGACCCCATCTTCATGCCAGGTAGTATCGCCAAGACCGTGCCAGTCATGCAGGGGCAAGAACCCGGAGAAGACCCCCTTGCCCCGATGTTCAGAGTCCTTAATATAGAAGCTCTCTACGCCAGCCATCAGACTATCCTTGTTGGTCCGACACCCTGGCTGCTATCACCGTCAACAACGAAGTTCGTGTACTCCGACAAACTGCGAGAATTCTGGTGGGGCTTAGGCCAGGCAGGTGCCTGGATACTTGGAGTTACGTTTATTGGATATTCGTTTCCTCCGCACGACAATTACGTCAGACAGGCGATGTTCAAATTGTTACGTAATTACCAGGAGAAATGGTGGAATGAGGATTTCCCTGGCAATCGGCACAAGGGGAAGGTTGTGCTCATTGACCGGAAAGAGAACCCGCAAGATATCGAAGCCTTCCAAAGACGGTACGGGTTCGTCGATCGTGAAAAGTCGGTGAGGCATTTCGGAGGATTCAACGAAGAAGCCATTCGCATAATCCATGCTGCGCGTTGACGCGCCATCTGCCCACTGCTCCCGCGATGGGTACAATTCTGCCGGGCCTCCGGCCCTCTTCAATTGGCAATTGGCAATCGGCAATCACTTCAGATCATACACCCTTACATAGTCCACCAGCGTCTGGTCGGGCAGCTTGGCCTTCTTGATGTCGCCCGCCCACTTGCCGATCTCGTCGCTCAGCAGGATGTAGAGCGGCGCCTGGCAGACCCCGCCGGCCGACGTGCGCCACGTCTCCTTGCCGTCCACGTAGAAGACGTACTCCGTGGGTGTCCAGAGCAGGGCGAACGTGTGGAAGCCCTTCATCACGCCCGGGATCATGCTGTGGCAGTGGGCGGACTTGTGGTCTTTGGCGTAGCCGTCCCAGTGCAGGTTGTGCTCGACCCGCCCGGTGCGGGTGGGCTTCTCCATGATGTCGATCTCCGTGCCGTCGCGCCCGCCGTCGCCCACCTTGCCCATGCCCGAGCCCATCAGCCAGAAGGCCGACCAGTGGCCTTCCTGCGTCGAGAACTGCACCCGGGCGACGTAGAACCCGTACGCCCGCTCCAGGCGGCTCTTGAGGCAGCCATCCAGGAACTTGCCGTCCTCCTTCATCACCGCCAGCACCAAGTGGCCCTTGCCGTCGAGATAGGTGGCCTTGCGCGTCCACCAGCCGTCGCGGCGACGCCCCTCGCCACGGTAGATCCACTTGGTCAGGTCGAGCTTGTCGCCCTCGAACTCGTCGTTCCAGATCAGCTTCCACTGCGTGCCGGCTGGAGGAGGCGGCAACAAGTCGCCTTGCGGCGTGCGGTGGGTGGGTGCTCCCTTGATCGGCTGACTGGTCGGCCAGGACGGCTTGGCTGGCGGCTCGGCAAGAGTCCAACCCGCCGCCGCGACGATGATCAACACGCTCAAGAGCCCGCTTGCATGTCTCATGTTTCGCTCCGATGTCTGAAGTACAAACGCAGCCGACGCGATTTCCAAACGCAGGGCGTAATGCTATGCTTGAACGCATGATCCGCGTCAACGACAAGATCAGCCTGGACGACAGCGAGTTGCACGAGGAGTTCGTGCGGGCCTCGGGTCCGGGCGGGCAGAACGTGAACAAGGTCTCCACGGCCGTCCAGTTGCGGTTCGACGCCGCCGGTTCGCCAAACCTGCCGCCGGAAGTGCGCGACCGCCTGCTCCGCCTGGCCGGCAAGAAGGCCACCACGGAGGGCGTGATCGTCATCGACGCCCGCCGCCACCGCACGCGCGAGCGCAACCGCCAGGACGCCGTAGACCGCCTGATCGCCCTGGTGGCCAAGGCCGCGGACATCCCGCGCCCGCGCAAGGCGACCCGCCCCACCGCCGCCTCGCGGGCCCGCCGCCTGGAGTCCAAGCGTCGTCGCAGCCGCCTCAAGCGGCTCCGCGGCTCGCCCGAAACGGAATAGCACGCCGCAGCCCCTTCCACGTCTTTCGCGCCTTGGCCGGGTCCGTGTTGTGGTGAAAGCTCCACCCGGCGGCTGCGTTTATCCGCTCGACGGCGCGACGCCGCCCTCTTCCTCCAACACAGGAGCCCGCGATGACGCTCTGCAAGACGGTCCAGGCGGCTTGGTGGACGGTTGTGCTCATGGCTGTGCCCGCCGTTCCGCAGGAACTGAAGCTCCCGGCGAGGTGGGAGCTCTCGCCCCCACTGATCAGCCCGGAAGTGCGAGACGCCGACCGGGCCGTCTCGGTCAAGGACCCCACCGTCGTCTTCGCCGAGGGCAAGTGGCACGTCTTCATGACCATCCGCTGCGAGGGCTACGTGCCGATGGAGTACGTCAGCTTCGCCAAGTGGGAAGAGGCGGAAAAGGCCCCGCGCCACGTGCTCCGCGGCACGAGCGAGCAGAAGTACCGCTGCGCGCCGCAGGTGTTTTACTTCCGCCCGCACAAGAAGTGGTACCTGATCCATCAGCTCGGCGTGCCCGGGCGCAAGTTCATGCAGATCAGCTTCTCCACCACCGCGACCATCGGCGACCCCAAGTCGTGGACGCCGTCGCAGTCGATCTTCCGCACCGACGCCGACGACACCCGCAAGGAAGGCGGGCTGGACTTCTGGATGATCTGCGACGGCCCCAAGGCGTACCTGTTCTACACCAACCTCAAGGGCAAGATGTACCGCATGTGGACCACGCTGGAGGAATTCCCGTTCGGTTTCCGCGACTGCCAGGTCGCCCTCCAGGCCGACATCTTCGAGGCCAGCCATATCTATCGCCTCAAGGGCATGGACAAGTTCCTGGCCCTGATCGAGGCCAACCCCGGGGGCAAGCGGCTGTACAAGGCGTTCGTCGCCGACAGGCTGGACGGCAAGTGGACCGAGATGAAGGCCCACGACAACCTGCCCTTCGCATCCGACCGAAACGTTCGCCCAGCGGCCGGCGTCGAGCTGTGGACCGACAACATCAGCCACGGCGAGCTGCTCCGCGACGGCTGCGACGAGACGCTGACCGTCGATCCGAACAACCTCCGCCTGCTCATCCAGGGCGTGCTCCAGAAAAACAAACCCCGCAACTACGGGCAGATCCCCTGGCGCCTGGGCCTGCTCACGCCGGCGAAGTGACCCTTGCTGCTCCTCCAAGGGATGACGATACAGGGAACAAGAAGAAGTCCCGCTTGATCATTGACCATTGGACGTTCCTCCGTTGGGACTTCTCTTTTTCCACCCCCTTGCACCGTGCCCTGCCTTGGGCAACAATGCCTTGCAGCACAGGGAGAGTATCCATGACTGACGACAGCCCCCGGCCGCCCCGTTTCTGGTACAAGAAGAAACGCTACCTCATCCCCCTCATCCTGATAGCGATTCTCCTGTTCCTGCACCTGCCCAACTGGCCGGTGAAGATCGAGATCGGCCCGGACACCACCGTCATCGACGGCCCGCTCAACGCCGACGGCACGGTGAACTACGTGGCCTATCTGGACGGCGAGCACGGGCGCGGCGTGACGGCCGACAACAACGCCGCCCCCCTCCTGCTCAAGGTCATGGGCGAGTCCATGCTGAACGACAAGAACAGGAGCGAGACCCTCCGCCGTCTGAACCTGGACGCCGCGTGGCTGACGGCTGGGCCTCACTTCGTCGCCTGGGAGAAGCGCGTCCGCCAGCCGGCCAGCCGACCCGCCAGCCAGCCCGCGCCGGAAGACGCCGAACCCCGAATTGACGAGGACCAGGAGAACGGGCCGGACCTGAACGAGGTGATGGAGAAGTTGGACGCCGGCGAGGTTCACGCCGACCTGGGCCAGTGGCTGAAGGACAACGAGGCGGCGTTGGAGACCATCCGCCAGGCCGCCGCCAGGCCTCGATACTATCTGCCCCTGGTCTCGCCCTCCGATCCGCCCCTGTTGCTGGACTGCCTTATCCCGAATTCAGCGAAGCTGCGGGAGGCGGCCAAGGCCCTGGTCCTTCGCGCCCGTCTGCGGTGCCGGCAGGGCCGTCTGCCCGACGCCTGGGACGACGTGCTGACCGTCCATCGGCTGTCGCGCCTGGTCCAGCAGGAATCGCTGTTGATCTCTCAACTGGTCGCCGTCGCCTTGGACTCGCTGGCCTGCGATGCGGGAAGGCGCCTGGCCACGCGCGGGGCCGTGGACGGCGACCAGGCCCAGGCCGCCCTGAAGGACCTTCAGGCCCTGCCGCCCCTGCGGGACATCGTCGACGCCATCGACCGAGGCGAGCGGTTCTTCATGTGCGACGCGACCATGATGCTGTCTCGGGGAACGGTCGGCCTGGAGGGCATGTCCGGCGGGGTCGCGCAGAAGCCCAGCCGAATGGAGAGGGTCTTCGCGAACCTCGACTGGAACGAAGTGCTGCGGATCAACAACCGCTGGTACGACGAGATGGTCCGGGCGATGCGAATGCCCCGGTCGGCCCAGCGGGAGCAGGCAATGGCGGAATTCCACCGCAAGCTGATCGAGTCGATGAAACTCCAGACGGCCGGCGCGGTTCGGATCGTGCTGTACCGGCTGGGCGGCTGGCCGACGCGAAAGCTCCTGTCTCGCCAGATCGCGAACCTGCTGATGGCCCTGCTCATGCCCGCGCTGCAACGGGCCGTCGATGTCCACCAGCAAGGACTGATGGGCCTGGAAGTGGAGAAGGCTGCTCTCGCCCTGGCCTGCCACAAGGCCCGTCACGGCCGCTGGCCCGCCAGGCTGGATGACCTCGTGGGCGAGTTGATCAAGGAAGTCCCGACCGACGTCTTTTCCGGCCGGCCCCTGGTCTACCGCCTGGAGAGCGACGGGTACGTGCTCTACAGCGTCGGCAGCAACGGCCGGGATGACGGCGGGCTCAACGACGACGCGTCTCAGGACAAGTCCAAGCCCGACGACATCGCGGTCCGCGTGCCGGCCGGCGCGAAGTAGCCCCGTGGGCGCCTTCAGGCCTTCTTCAGCACGTCGATCGCCCGGTCGGCGTCCGCGGACGTATCGAAGGCGAAGTAGGCGATGAACCGGGGACCGATGACGGCCGCCGACACGCCCCGGAGGTTGAGGCCCGCTTCGGCGATCTGCTGGGCCAGCTTGTAGCCCATGCCGGGAGCGTTGGTTCCCTCGACACGGACGGAATGGAGGCTCTCGGTAACGCTGAAGCCGGCCTGGGAGGCGGCTCGGACTTCGCGGTCGCCCCGCAGGGGCGTAACGAACACGACGCCGGTGCCCGGGCGCTCCGGAGAACGGCGGGCAATGACGAAATCCAGGTCGGCCCCCGCCTGGGACAACGGGGCCAGCCTGGCGGCCAGCCCGCCGGGTTCATCCTGGATGCTCGCAGCCCATACGTCCACGTGCTCGACGGTCATGTCCATGGCACGGTCTCCTTGAAATGGGGTTTCCCGCTGAACGTATTGTAGCGCGCACCAACTGTCGGCGGCCTGTGGCCATCTTCAATTGTCAATTGCCCGCGAACAATGGACAATGTCCTCATGAGCATGACCTCTCGCCAGCGCGTGGTCGCGGCCATCGAGCACCGGGCGGTGGACCGCGTCCCGATCGACGTCAACCCCGTGCCCGAGCACTACCGCAGGCTCAAGGCCCACCTGGGCATCGAGCTGGACGAGCCGAGCGATTACGGCACGATGGAAGAGGCCATCCCCCACCCGAAGGTGCTGGCGGCGTTGGGGGCGGACCTGATCTCGGTGAAGCTCGGTTCGCCGACGGTGCGACCGCGGCGGGCCGATCCGCCGCGCGCGGACCTGGTGATGGACGACTGGGGCGTGGGCCTCCAGCGCGTCCACCAGGACGGCGGGGGCAGCTACCTCGAACCGGTCCATCACCCGCTGGCCGAGGCGACCATCGAGGACCTGGAGCGCTACCCCTGGCCCGATCCGTCGCTGCCGGGGCGCGGCGAGGGCGCTCAGCGCGAGGCCAAGCGGCTCTTCGAGGACACCGACCTGGCCATCGTCGGGCGGTTCGGCGGACCGATCGTCCAGACGGCGATCTACCTGGTGGGCTTTCAGCGCTGGCTGGAGCGGTCGATCCTCGAGCCGGACTGGGCGGGCCTCCTGCTGGACAAGCTCACCGACATCATGATGGAGTTGGACCGCGTCGGGCTCCAGGCGGCCGGGCGGTATCTCCAGATCTTCAAGATCAGCGGCGACGATTTCGGCACGCAGCGCGGGCCGCTGTACTCGCCCGCGACGTTCCGCGGGCTGATCCTGCCGCGGCTGAGGCGGCGCTGGCTGGCCGCCCGCGAACTGCTGGACGCCGTCAATCCGCGCATCCAGATCATATTCCACAGTTGCGGCGGCATCCGCCCGTACATCCCGGACCTGATCGACATCGGCCTGCAGATCCTCGACCCCGTCCAGCCGCGGGCCGAGGGTATGGACAGCTTCGAACTCAAGCGCGACTTCGGCGAGCGGTTGACCTTCCACGGGGGCGTCGACGAACAGCAGGTCCTGCCGTTCGGCAGCGAAGAGGACGTGATCGCCGAGACGGAGCTCCGCCTGCGGGCCTTCGCGCCCGGCGGGGGATACATCTGCTGCCCGTCGCACTACGTGCAGGCCGACACGCCTCCGGCCAACATCGTCGCCATGTGCCGCACCGCCCGACAGTGGCAGGGCGAGGCGTAATCCTCTCCTGTCTCAGCCGTTTACGAACAATGCTTGCCGATTCCGTATTCAGCAATAGAATCGTCACAAAGCCCGGCGACGGTCGTCGGCGAGACGTAACCCGGAAGATCTTCGATAGACGGTGGAAGATGGCAGACTTGATTGGCTCTCTCACAGACAAAGTCATGATTCGCAGAACGGCTCTGGCGTGCTTGTTGGCGATTGGGCTGTCGGGCCCGGCCCTGGGCGCCCCGGAGAAGAAGGAGATGCCCAAGGAGGACGTGGTGGACGTCCCGGCCATCGGCGAGGGCCTGTGCGTCAGCAACGCCTTCCAGACGAACATGGTCGTGCAGCGCGACAAGCCCGTGAACATATGGGGCTGGGCGGACGCGGGCGAGGAGGTCACCGTCTCGTTCGCCGGCCAACAGGCCGGCGCCAAGGCGGCGGCCGACCGGTCGTGGCAGATCACCCTCAAGCCCATGCCTGCCAACAGTTCCCCGCAGGCAATGACGATCAAGGGCAAGAGCAAGACGCTGACGCTGGAGAACGTCCTGATCGGCGACGTCTGGCTGCTGGGCGGCCAGAGCAACATGGAATTCCCCATCTCCAAGGTTGACGACGGCATGCTGGAGATCGTCTCGGCCAACTTTCCGCAGGTCCGGCTGCTGACAGTCCCGAACGGCAAGGGCTTCGGGTCGGTCCACAGCTTCGAGCGGCTCCACGAATGGAGCAACTGGTCCGGCCGGCACTTTCGCAAGGGCGACTGGGACGTCTGCACGCCCGAGACCGTCAAGGAGTTCTCCGCCATCGGCTACGTGTTCGGGCGGCGGCTGGCCATGGCCGCGGGCGTGCCGATCGGTCTGATCGACGCCTCCATCGGCGGGACCACCGTCGAGGCCTGGACGCCCGAGGACGTGCTGAAGAAGATCGACGGCCAGGAAACGCGGGACATGATGAAGAGCTGGGTCGACAAGATCGCCGCCTTCGATCCCAAGGCCGACCTCCAAAAGCGCATCGACAGCTACAACGCCGCCAAGGAAAAGGGCAAGGCCAAGGGCAGCGTCCCGACGGATCTGCGGCCGGGTCCGGCAGGCGACAAGAACCGCCCGGGCTGCCGCTATGCCAGCGTGATCCAGCCGCTGACGGGACTGGCGATCAAGGGTGCGGTCTTCCATCATGGCTTCAACAACTGTTTCGGGGGCTCAGCCGGGGCGCGAATGTACTACCAGGTGTTCGGAAAGATGATCGCCGCCTGGCGCCAGACGTTCGGCGATCCGGCCCTGCCGTTCTGCATCGTCTCGCTCTGCACCGCGGGCGAGCCGCAGACGTGGGACAACTTCCTGCCGCCGATGTACGACGTCGGGCCCCTCATCCGCGAGGCCCAGTACAAGACCTTCCTCGACCTGCGGAGCGCCGGCGACAAGAGCGTCGGGTTCGCCAGCAGCTTCGACCAGCGGAAGAGCTTCTACCATCCGCAGATCAAGGTCCCCGTCGGCGAGCGGGTCGCCAAGTGGGCGCTCGTGACGCAGTACGAACTGCTGACCGGCCGGGACGCCGATGAGTTCTGGCTGCCGCCGATGATCAAGGAAGTCAAGATCGCCGATGGCAAGATCCGGCTGACCATGAGCACCGCCGTGAAGACCCGGGACGAAAGCGACAAGAGACTGCTGGGCTTTGCCGTCGCCGGCGAGGACCGCAAGTTCTACCCCGCCGTCGTCGAGTACTACACCGACGGCAAGAAGGACAACCGCAACCGGCTCCAGTACCAGCGCGACGCGCTCGTCCTGAGCAGCCCGATGGTCGCGGAGCCCGTGGCCTACCGCTACGCCTGGGCCCGCAACCCGATGGCGAACATCACCAACGGCCGGCAGATCCCCATCGCCACCCAGCGCAACGACAACTGGATTCTCGAAGAGACCCCCGAGAAGATCGCCACCCCCGACGACTGGACCGAGGACAGGGCCAGAAAGCACGCCGCCGGCCAGCTTCGCAAACAGATGGAGTTGATCGACACCGAGCGTCGAATCAAGGAGGCCGAGGCCGCCATCGCCGAGCTCAAGCCGATCCTCGAAAAGGCCAAGGCCGACGAGGAGAAGAAGCGGGCCGACGAGGAGAAGAAGCGGGCCGCCGAGGCGAAGAAGGCCGAGGCCCCAAAGCAGCAATAGTCGCCTGGCAGCGGAGAGGCGTGCCCGCAGCCCGGGCGGCTGTGGGGTTCCGGCCTTATTGGGCCTGCGTCACCCGTTGGCTGGTTTTCCCATTTACACGGGTCATTTGGCGCGTCATCATCGTGACGCAGTCCTGTCCTGGACTCTGACAAGGAGCCGACGATGAACGCCAGTCGAATTGCGGTTGCCGGGTGCGGGGGATGTCCTATCAGCCGTCGCGGGTTTCTGGCCGGCTGTGCGGCCTGCGCGGGGGCGGGGTTGGCCCTGCCCGGACGGGCGGCGGGCCAGCCGGCCGGCGCGGACGCGGCCGGAAAGGCCAAGGTTCGCCTGGTATTCACCACCGTGCCCAACAATCGGCCGATCTGGCCGAACATCGGCTACGACTTCGAGAAGCGCAAGAAGCAGATCCTCGACGTGCTGATCCCCGGCTGCCGGGAGGTGGCGTTCGAGGTGGCCGAGGTCCAGAACGCCCAGCAGGCGGTCCAACTGCTCAAGGACGACGAGCCCAAGGGCTTCGACGGCTACCTGGTGTTCATGCTCGGGCTGTGGACTCGCGCCCCCCAGGCGATCGCGGCGGCGGGCAAACCCACGCTGTTCGTGGACGATCTCTACGGCGGGTCGGGCGAGTTCCTGATCGCCAACGCGGCCGCCCGGCGCAATGCGAAGATGAAGGTCGCCTGCGTGTCCTCCTCGCGCCTCCAGGACGCCGCAGACGCCGCCAGGTGCTTCGCGCTGCTCAAGCAGGGCAAGTCGGCGGAGGAGTTCGTGGCGGCTGTCGCGGCGGTTCGGCACCAGGCCACGTCTTCAAGGGACGAGACGGCCTGCAAGGAGGACAAGCTGCCCAACATCGACATCGCCCAGACCATCGAGAAGGCGAAGAAGATGACGCTGCTGACCGTGGGCGGGGGCTGGGGCATGCCCAAGATCGCCGGCGCCGCCAAGGCGACCCTCGGCATCACCGTCCTGCCGATCCAGTTCCCCGAACTCCACGCCGCCTTCGAGAAGGCCGACGCCGACCAGGCGGAGACGTGGGCCCAGACCTGGACGAAAGCGGCGGAGAAGATCGTCGAGCCCAAGGCCGACGACATCCGCTCGGCCGCCCGGATGTACCTGGCCATGCGGGAGGTCATGAAGGCCCGCGGCGCCTGCGGCATCACGATCAACTGCCTGGGCGGCTTCTATGGCGGGCACATCAAGGGCTACCCGTGCCTGGGCTTCACCCAGCTCAATGACGATGGGCTGGTCGGCGCGTGCGAGGCCGACATCACCTCCTCGTTGACCATGATGACGATCGGGGCCATGACCGGCCGACCGGGGTTCATCTCCGACCCGGTCATCGACACGTCGAAGAACCAGATCATATACGCCCACTGCGTGGGGCCGACGAAGGTGTTCGGCCCGTCCGGGCCGGTGAACCCCGCCCACGTCCGCAGCCACAGCGAGGACCGCCAGGGGGCGTGCCTGCGCTCGCTGCTGCCGCTGGGCTACCTGACCACCACGTTGGAGATCCAGGTCCAGCGCAAGGAGATCCTGCTGCACCAGGGCAAGGCCGTCGACAACATCGACGAGGACAAGGCCTGCCGCACGAAGCTGGCCTGCGAGGTCAAGGGCGACATCGAGAAGCTCTTCAACGAATGGGACCGCTGGGGCTGGCACCGCGTGACGTTCTACGGCGACCTGAAGGCGCCCGTCCAGGAGTTTGCCAAGGCGATCGGGTTTACGATCATCGAGGAAGCGTGAAGGAATAGGGACGAGGGACGAGGCAATAGGGACGAGGGCAAAAACGCCCGTGAATCCTGGTCCCTAATCCCTGAACCCTGGTCCCTATTCCCTGAATAATCGCCCTTGTCGTGACGTTAGTCCAGAAAGGCATTGCCGCTTAACAGTAGAAGGAAATCCAATGACCACGCGCATCACCCGCAGAACCGCGCTCAAGTCGGCGGCGGCCGCCGCCATCGCCGCTCCCCTGATCGTCCGCTCAAGCGTCCTGGGAGCCGACGCCCCCAGCAACACGCTCCGCCTGGCCTCGATCGGCACGGGGCGGATGGGACACGGCGACATGCAGCAGGCCCTGCACCAGGGGCTCTCGCCCAAGCTCAACGCCCGCATCGTGGCCGTCTGCGACCTGGACTCCATCCGGGCCGAGCATGCCAAGGAGGTCTGCGAGAAGGCCTACGCCTCCAAGCTGGGCGAGGGCAAGTTCGAGCCCATCAAGACCTACGGCGATTACCGCGAGTTGCTGGCCCGCAAGGACATCGACGGCGTGACCATCTCCACCAGCGAGCACTGGCACGCCCTGATCGCCATCGCCGCCGCCAAGGCCGGCAAAGACTCCTACGTTCAGAAGCCCCTCACCTACTCCATTAACGAGGGCAAGGCCCTGGTCAAGGCCGTCCGCGACAACAAGCGCATCCTTCAGACCGGCAGCCAGCAGCGCAGCGAGGTCTACTTCCGCATGGCCTGCGAGCTGGTCCGCAACGGACGCCTGGGCAAGCTCCAGGAGATCGAGGTCGTCCTGCCCACCGACAGCGGAACGGGCAAGAAGGACCCCATGCCCGTGCCCAAGAACCTGAACTACGAGATGTGGCTCGGGCCGACGTCCGACGCCCCCTACACCGAGCACCGCGTCCATCCGCAGAAGGGTTACAGCCGCCCCGGCTGGCTCCAGATCGAGCAGTACTGCCTGGGCATGATCACCGGCTGGGGCGCCCACATGTACGACATCTGCCAGTGGGGCCACGGCGACGGCGCGTGCGAGTTGGCCGAGATGCAGGCCAAGGCCGAGTTCCCCGACCGCGGGCTGTTCAACGTTCACACGAAGTTCGAGGCCGAGGGCTGCTACGCCGACGGCGTGCGGATCAAGGCCCACAGCGGCGCCGCCGGCGTCCGCTTCACCGGCGAGAAAGGCTGGATCTGGGTCCAGCGCGGCGCGATCAAGGCTGAGAACCCCGCCGTGCTCAAGGAGAAGATCAAGGACGACGAGATCAAGCTCTACGTCTCCACCAACCACATGGCCAACTTCCTGGAGTGCATGCGGACCCGCAAGGACCCCGCCGCCCCTGTCGAGGCCGGCCACCGCGCCAACACCCTCTGCTGCATCACCCATATCGCCATGAAGCTCGGGCGGAAGCTCAAGTGGGATCCGGCCAAGGAGCAGTTCATCGGCGACGACGAGGCCAACAAGCGCCTGGATTACGAGCATCGCGATCCGTGGAAGATCGCCTGACCCGCGGCGCAGGGCGAAGACATGCGTACCCAGAAGCCCACCCCTGAGAGGTGGGCTTCTGTATTGGAGGGCCGTAGGTCGTACAGGCCCCATAAGTCCCATTCCAAACAACAAACCTCTGCGCACGGCGTTACTCTCTCCAGAGCCCTACAGGAGAAGTCTCATGCGTGAACGGTTGTTCGCCCTGTCGCTTGGCATCCTGTGCGCGTCGATCCTGGTCGCACCGTTGGCCCCGGCCGCCCCGGCGACGCCCTACCAGATCACTGTCACCACCGACCGCGAGGACGCCCTCTACGCCGCGGGGAAACCCGCCCGCTTCCAGGTGACGTTGAAGGCCGCGGGCAAGCCCCTGCAGACCGAGGTCGTTTACAGCCTCGACAAGGACGGCATGCCCCCGATCCGCCAGGATAAGCTCAAGCTCGACAAGAACGGAAGCGGCGCCATTCAGGAGACCCTCAAGGAGCCCGGGTTCCTCCGCTGCCGCGTCATCTACATGGACAAGGACAAGAAGTCGGTCTTCGCGATGGCCTCGGCTGGGTTCGACCCACTCAAGATTCCCCCGAGCCTGCCCGCGCCGGACGACTTCGACGCCTTCTGGGCCGCCCAGAAGGCCCGCCTGGCCAAGGTGGAGATGAAGCCGACCCTCACGCCGGTCAAGAGCCCCATCGAGGGCATCGAGTGCTTCGACGTCCAGGTGTCCTGCGTGGAACCCCGGCCGGTCAGCGGGTACTTCGCCCGCCCGGCGGGAGCCAAGCCCAAGAGCCTGCCCGCTATCCTCAACGTTCACGGTGCGGGCGTGCGGGGCTCGTCGCTGCCGGCCGCCGCCGGCAGCGCCAAGCAGTTCAACGCGCTGGGCATGGACATCAACGCCCACGGCATCGCCAACGGCAAGCCCGACAGCTTCTACCGCGACCTGGACAAGGGCGAACTTAAGGGCTATCGCCATGCCGGGCGCGAGGACCGCGAGGCCTGCTACTTCCTGGGCATGTACCTCCGCCTGGTGCGGGCCATCGACTTCCTGACCGCCCAGCCGGAATGGGACGGTAAGATCGTCGTCGTCCGCGGCACCAGCCAGGGCGGCGGGCAGTCCATCGTAGCCGGCGGGCTGGACAACCGCGTGACGTTCTTCTCCGCGGGCGTACCGGCGATGTGCGACCACAGCGGCAAGGCTGCCGGGCGGATCAACGGCTGGCCCAAGCTCGTGCCCGACAACGACAACAAACCCGACCCCAAGGTCCTCCAGGTCGCCCGCTACTTCGACTGCATGAACTTCGCGCCCCGCTCCAAGGCCCAGGCCATGGTCAGCGTCGGCTTCGTCGACGCCGTCTGCCCCCCCACCAGCGTCTACGCGGCCTACAACGCCCTGCCCCAGCCCAAGAGCATCTACAGCGAGCCGCTCACCGGGCACGCGTCCATGCCGAAGTTCAACGACCTCACCGCGGCGGCCATCCTCAAGCACATCGCGGACAAGAAGAAGTAGACACAGACTCCGCGAGAAGAATCAGACCATCTGCAAGCCGCCCCCAGGCCTGTCATTCGCCGCCTGGAAGAGATGACCGCCCGAATCCCGGAACAGGGACCGGGGAAGAGGGGCCGGGAACGCTGGCTTTGCGACCATACGGTGGAAGGAGTACGCCATGCGGTACGCATCCTTCGTGATGGCATTCCTGTCGCTGCCGATCCTGGCCCCGGCCCAGACGGGCGCGGCCAAGCTGCCGGAGGGGGCATCCGGCCTGGCGGCGAAGTATCCGGGCGACAAGGGCATCGAGAAGGACCCCGCCGTCGTGTTCGTGGAGGACTTCCAGTCGCCCACGGTGGAGGCCCTCAAAGCGCGCTACGACAACGTGGTCAAGGGCGAGATCATGTCGTTCTCGCCGGACGTGCCGCCCGGCAGTGCCGGCCGGTCCCTGTTGATGACCCACGTGGGCGGCCAGAGCACCGGCGGACATCTCTACCGTCGCCTGGGCGAAGGCTACGACAAGCTGCACTATCGCTTCTACGTCAAGTTCGGCGAGGACTGCGGGCAGATCCATCACTTCTTCCACGCGGGCGGCTACAACCCGCCGACGCGCTGGGCCCAGGGCGGCGCGGGCGAGCGGCCCCGGGGCAACGACCGCGTCACCACCGGCGTCGAGCCGTTCGGAAACTCCTGGCGGTGGGACCTCTACAGCTACTGGATGGAAATGGGCGGCAGCCCCCCGCGCGGGCAGACCTGGGGCAACTGCTTCTTCATCAACAGCCCCGTCAAGGCCGAGCGGGGCAAGTGGGTCTGCGCCGAGGTCATGATGAAGCTCAACGACGTGGGCGAGTCCAACGGCGAGCAGGCCTTGTGGATCGACGGCAAGCTGGTCGGGCACCTGGGCAAGGGGTTCCCCAAGGGCAAGTGGACGTACGACAAGTTCCTCGCCGGCGAGGGCGGCGGGGCCATCCGCTGGGACGACACGAAGAAAGGCCCCGTCCGCTTCAACGTCCCGGAGGGAGGCCGGCCCTTCGAGGGCTTTCGCTTCCGCAGCGACGAGCGGCTGAAGCTCAACTTCCTCTGGGTGCTGCTGTACATCACCAAGAGCCCCGAAGGCCACGTCAGCAAGGTGTGGTTCGACCAGATCGTCGTGGCCAGGCAGTACATCGGGCCGATCGCGTATAGATAACTTTCTGTTCTTCGCTGCCGGTCTTCCACCAGGAGCAACCCATGGCCGAGCATTCGATCTCTCGTCGCAACCTGATTCAACGCGCGGGCGCGTGCGGAGCAGCCGCTGCCGTGGGCGCCGCCTCCGCCCAGGCTGCCGCCCCGGCCGACCCGCCGCGCGAGGCGAGGCAGAAGAGCGTGTTGGCTCTCAAGTATCCGCCCCTCGATCAGGTCCGCGTGGGCCTGATCGGCATGGGCGGGCGGGGCATGAGCCTGATGGGCAACCTCCTGGACATCGACAAGGCCGTCGTGACGGCGGTCTGCGACGTCGTGCCCGAGCGCGTCGCGGCGGCAGTGGCCCGTGTCAAGGCGAAGGGCCAGGCCACCCCGGCCGGCTACTCCAAGAACGACACCGACTACCGCAGCCTCTGTGCCCGCGACGACGTGGACATCGTCTACGTCGCCACGCCCTGGGCCGATCACGTGCCCATGGCGGCGGCGGCCATGAAGGCGGGCAAGCACGTGGCCATCGAGGTGCCGGCGGCCATCACGCTCCAGCAATGCTGGGACCTGGTGGACACAGCCGAGCGGACGCAGCGCCACTGCATGATGCTGGAGAACTGCTGCTACGGCGAGATGGAGATGCTGGTGATGAACATGGTCCGCAAGGGCGTGCTGGGGCAGCTCACGCACGCCGAGGCGGGCTACCTGCATGCCTTCGCCGACGGGCTGCTGTCCAACGCCGACAGCATGGTCTGGCGGCGGCGTCACCTGATGGAGAGCAACGGCAACCTGTACCCCACGCACGGCCTGGGACCGGTCGCCCTGTACATGGACGTCCACGGCGGGGACCGCTTCGAGACGCTGGTGTCGATGAGTTCGTGCGAACGGAGCCTCAGCGCCGCCCGCGACCGCCTGCCGGCCGACGACCCGCGCCGCAAGGAGACCTACGCCTGCGGCGACGTCAACACGACGCTGATCAAGACCGCCCTGGGGCGGACAATCATGGTGCAGTTCGACATCGTCACGCCCCGCCCGTACAGCCGCATCAACCTGCTGTGCGGCACGGACGGGGTCTTCGGCGACTACCCGCCCCGCATCAGTCTGCGGGGCAAGAGCCACCAATGGGAGAGCGACCTCGCGCCGTACGTCGAGAAGCACGGCCACCCGCTGTGGGTCAGGCACAAGGCCCAGGCCCTCAAGAGCGGCGGACACGGCGGGATGGACTACCTGATGAACTGGCGCCTGGTGCACTGCCTGCTGGCGGGCAAGCCGCTGGACATGACCGTCTACGACGCAGCCGCATGGTCCAGCGTGTATCCGCTGAGCATCGCCTCGGTCGCGAGCGGGAGCGCGCCCGTTCGCGTGCCCGACTTCACCCGCGGCCAATGGAAGGCGCCCCGCCCGCTGCTGGCGGGGGAAGCATAAGCTGGTCCCATTATCTTCCGTCCGTCCCGTCCGCGCCGTATAATCGTCCCCACATGACGCTGCGGGCGGACATCCTGATTGTCGACGACGAAGAGGCGATCTGTTTCGCCTTCAAGAGATACTTCGAGTCGCGGGGGGCCCGGGTGGAGGTGGCTTCGTCCGCCGCCGACGGCCTGGCCCGCTATCGCGACAAGCAGCCCGACGTGACCTTTCTGGACGTTCGCCTCCCCGACCGCAACGGCCTGGAGGTGCTCGATGAACTGCGGCGCGACGATCCCAGCGCCTGCATTGTCATCATGACCGCGTACGGCTCGCTCAAGACCGTCACGCGGGCGGTCAACGGCAAAGCCTTCGACTACCTGGTCAAGCCCCTGGACCTCAAGCGGGCGGGCGAGCTTGTCGAGCAGGCCCTCGCCTCGCGTCGCGCACCGCAACGCGCGCCCGGCGACGACGTTCGCGCCTGCGGCGACATCGTCTGCGCATCCGCCGCCATGCAGGAGGTCTTCAAGCGAGTCCTCCAGGTCGCCCAGGTGGACTCGGCCATCCTGATCAGCGGGCAGACGGGCACCGGCAAGGAGGTCGTCGCCCGGGCCGTCCACGACCACAGCCGGCGAAAGGCGGGGCCCTTCGTGGCCGTCAACTGCGGGGCCCTGCCGGAGAACCTGGTCGAGAGCGAGTTGTTCGGCTACGTTCGCGGCGCTTTCAGCGGCGCCGACAGCGACAAGCCCGGACGGTTCGAGTCCGCCGACGGCGGGACGCTCTTCCTGGACGAAGTGGGCGAACTGCCCCTGGCCGCCCAGGTCAAGCTCCTGCGGTTCCTCGACAGCCAGATGGTCGAGCGCCTCGGCTCGCTCCGCGGGCGACAGGTCGACGTCCGCATCGTCGCCGCGACCAATCGCGACCTCACGCGGGCCCTGGAGGAAGGCGCCTTCCGACGCGACCTTTACTACCGCCTGGCCGTGGTCGAGATCGCCCTGCCCCCGCTGAGCGAACGCGAGGGCGACATCCTGCCGCTGGCCCGGCATTTCCTGGCCCGCATGGACGACGACCGCGGCGCCGCAAGAACCATCAGCGCCCAGGCCGCCGAGCGGCTCCAACGCTATCCCTGGCCGGGAAACGTCCGGGAACTGCGGAACGCCGTCGAGCACGCGGCCGCCGTCTGCGCCGGCACGACCATCCTGCCCGCCCACCTGCCCCATGCCGTCCAGAGCGGACTGCCCGCCGCAGCCTCCACCAGCGACGCCCAGGACCTGCTCGACCGTTACATCCAGACCCTCCAGCCACCCGGCGGGCAGCTCTACCGCTCCGCCGTCGAGCCTCTGGAGAAGGCCCTCATCCGCCACGCCCTCCGCCAAACCGGGGGCAATCAGTCCGCCGCGGCTGAAATACTCGGCCTCCACCGCAACACCCTGCGGGCCAAGATCCGCGAGTTCGACCTGGAACAGGAAGGCGGACAGTAGCCTCCCCCCCGTCCGTTTGCCGTTCCCGGCTGTCAGCGCGGCAGTTGAGCTTCCATTATCGGCCTGCGAATCACGGGTCCTCTATGACCGCCAGGACCCCTCGCAATGGAATTCCCATAATTCCCATTGACATTCTTTTGGCGATTGCTATTATGGTTCCAGGCATCAAGAGTGCGTGAGGGTACTGGCCCGTTGATCGCACGGCAACCTGTCCGGCCCGGTGGTTGGGATAAGGTGCCGCCAGCCAGCCCGCAAGGGACCGATGTGGCTTGGAGTCGTCGAGAGTCGGCTCGGGCAATTCGGAAGAACCTCTCCTTGCAAGAGGTTCTTTTGCACCCGCAAAGCCACCACCCGGCGCGAACGCAGCGCCGTCGTTTCGGTCCCTTCCTCCTGGATGCCATTGCAGTCGGATCGCGAGTTCCCCTCGTCCGGTTGTCGGGCCGGGCCTCGCACGAGAACCAGAACACAAGCGTCCTCATGAGCTAAGGAGAATTGAATGTCCGCCGACGCGAGCAAACACCGTCTGGGAACCCTGGCCCTTCACGCCGGGCACAACGTGGACCAGGACACGTTGTCCCGCGCGGTTCCCATTTACGCCACCACCAGCTACCTGTTCCGCGACACCGAGCACGCGGCCAACCTGTTCGCCCTCAAGGAATTCGGCAACATCTACTCCCGCCTGATGAACCCCACCTGCGACGTGCTGGAGAAGCGCCTGGCCGCACTGGACGGCGGGGCGGGCGCCTTGACGTTCGCCAGCGGCACAGCCGCCATCACCGCGGCCGTGCTCACCCTGGCCCACAGCGGGCAGAACTTCGTGTCCTCCACCAGCCTCTACGGAGGCACCTGGACGTTGTTTACCCAGACGCTCAAGAAGCTGGGCGTCGAGGTCCGCTTCTTCGACCCCAACAAGCCCGAGACCATCCGCGACCTGGTTGACGACAACACCCGTTGCGTCTACTTCGAGGCGGTGGGCAACCCCAAGAACGACGTGCCCGACTTCCGCAAGATCGCCGACATCGCCCACTCGCTGCACCTGCCTGTCATCTGCGACAACACCGTCCTGACGCCCATGCTCCTGCGCCCCATCGAGCACGGGGTCGACATCGTGGTCTACTCGACCACCAAGTTCCTGGGCGGCCACGGCGTGCACGTGGGCGGGGCCGTCGTCGACGCCGGGACCTTCCCCTGGGCTGACGATCCAGCCAGATGGCCCGAGTTCTGCGCCCCGGACGACGCGTACCACGGCGTGGTCTTCACCGAGGCCCTCAAGCCCATCGGCAACATCGCCTACATCATCCATATCCGCACCCACTGGCTGCGGGACACCGGGGCGTGCATGAGCCCCTTCGCCGCCTTCCTCTTCCTGCTGGGCGTCGAGACGCTTCACCTCCGCATGGCCCGCCACTGCCAGAACGCCCAGGCCGTCGCGGGATGGCTGAGCCGGCACCCGGCCGTCGAGTGGGTGAACTACCCCGGCCTGTCGAACCACCCCCAGCACGCCCTGGCCCAGAAGTACCTGTCCAAGGGGGCCGGCGCGATTATCGGCTTCGGCATCAAGGGCGGACGCGAGGCGGGCGTGAAGTTCATCAACAACGTCAAGCTGGCCAGCCACCTGGCCAACATCGGCGACGCCAAGACGCTGGTCATCCACCCGGCCTCCACGACGCACCAGCAGCTTACCGAGGACGAGCAGAAGGCCGCCGGCGTCACCCCGGAATACATTCGCCTCAGCGTGGGCATCGAGGACCTGGAAGACATCCAGGCCGACCTCGACCAGGCCCTCAAGGCATCGCAGAAATAGCGTCCGGCGGGCGGCTTCGCCTTGCAGCCCGCCCGCTTCGCGTGTATGACTTACGCCGTGATTGCAGGCTTTTGACTACCATGACCGATCCGTTCTTCAGCAGCGACACCGTCCGCAGCGCCGCGCCGCTCAAGTACGTCCAGACGGCCCGCGTGGGGGCCATGGATCTCGAGCTGGGCGGGCGCCTGGACGAGGTGACGGTGGCCTACGAAACGTACGGCCGCCTCAATGACGACCGAAGCAACGCCGTCCTCATCTGCCACGCGCTGAGCGGCGACTCGCACGTGGCCCGCCACGACGAGGCCGACGACGCCGGCTGGTGGGAAATCGCCATCGGGCCCGGCAAGCCCATCGACACCGACAAGTACTTCGTCATCTGCCCGAACATCCTGGGCGGCTGCCGGGGCACGACGGGGCCCAACTCCATCAACCCCGCCACGGGACGGCGGTACGGGGCGGACTTCCCCAATCTGACCACCCGCGACGTGGTCGAGACGCAGCGCCGCCTGGTCGACTACCTGGGAATCGAGTGCCTGCTGGGCGTCATCGGCGGGTCCATGGGCGGCCACCAGGTCCTGCTGTGGGCCACCGTCTATCCCCAGCGCATTCGCGGGGCCATCCCGGTGGCCACCTCCGCCCGCCTGTCCAGCCAGGGGCTGGCTTTCGACGTCGTCGCGCGCAACGCGATCCTCCGCGACCCCAACTTCTGCAACGGGGAGTATTACGACAGCGGCAACCTGCCCCGCGTGGGCCTGGCCATCGCGCGCATGATCGGGCACATCACGTACCTCTCGCGCGAGGCCATGCGCGAGAAGTTCGACGCCAACCGCACCAGCCCCCGCGACGTGCCCATCCTCTTCGAGAAGAAGTTCTCCGTCGGCACGTACCTGGGCTACCAGGGGGCCAAGTTCGTCGAGCGATTCGACGCCAACAGCTACATGGTCCTGACCACCATGATCGACCTGTTCGACATGGGGCCCACGCTGGAGGACCTGATCAAGGCCTTCGCCCCGGCCACCTGCCGCTGGCTGTTCATCAGCTTCACCAGCGACTGGCTGTTCTCGCCCGAGGAGTCGCAGGAGATGGTCCACGCCCTGATCCTGGCCGACAAGCCGGTCAGCTACTGCAACGTGACCAGCGGCTGCGGGCACGACGCCTTCCTGCTGGAGGACGACGTGGACCGCTACGGCGAGTTGATACGGGGGTTCCTGGCCTCGCTGACCGGGCAGGGCGAGCCGGAGGAGAGTCTCCCGGACGATGACGCCGGCTACAGCCCCACCAGCATGTTCAGCCCGGTGCGGCGCCACCGGCTGGACTACGACCGCCTGGCCGAACTGATCCCTCCCGACGCCAGCGTGCTGGACCTGGGCTGCGGGGGCGGCGAGTTGCTGGCGCGTCTCAAGCAGCGCGGGCTGGGCCGGGCCATGGGCGTCGAACTGCTGGAGCAGGCTATCGTCACCAGCGTGCGGCGCGGGCTGGACGTGGTGCACGCCGACCTCAACCGCGGCCTGGGCAGCTTCGCCGACGGCCAGTTCGACTGGGTCGTGCTCTCCCGCACGCTCCAGGCCATCGTCGACGTCGAGCTGGTCATCAACGACATCGTCCGCGTGGGACGGCGGGGACTGGTGAGCTTCCCCAATTTCGGCTACCGCAGGCTGCGGCGCATGCTCGCCGAGCAGGGCCGGGCCCCCGAGAGCGACCAACTCCACTACAAGTGGTACAACACGCCCAACATCCGGGTGATCACCATCGCCGACTTCGAGCAGTTCTGTCACGAGAAGGGCATCACCATCCACAGGCGGATCGCACTGGACACCGAGGCCCAGAGAGAGGTCCACGAAGACCCCAACCTGAACGCCGACCTGGCCCTGTTCGTCATCAGCCGGTGATCATTGACCATTGACCATTGAACGTGACGCTCCCTTGACCGCCGGCGCGCCTTGGCGACAATGCCCTTCATGAAACGAGTGCCCGTCCTGCTGCCCGCCACGTGCGCCACCTTGGCCCCGATCCTCGCATTGGCGCTCTGGACTTCGCCCGCCGAGGCCCAGACCACCCGCCCGGCCGAGCAGGCCGGGACTACGCGTCCCGCCGCTCCAAAGCCGGAGGTCTGGATGGGCCCGCCCGCCTACGACAACGGGCGGTGCTTGCGAGAACTCTTCGAGCACCCCGACCAGTGGGCGGCCACGCGCGAGCGGGTCGATGTGATCTCCTACACCGACCTCAACTTCACCAAACAGTTCAAGGACGATCAGGAGCTGCGCCGTTGGCTGGTCATGCTGGCCGACTGGAAGATCAAGCTCGCCCTGGAGGTCGGCGCGATCAAGCCCTGGAGCCACACCGGTGCCCGAACCTTCGAGATCGAGAAGCCCATGTGGGACCGCCTGCGCCGCCTGGGAGGCCGCATCCACGCCGTCGCCATGGACGAACCTCTGCTCTGCTGCCGAAAGCACATCCACAAGGACGACGAGCACGCTCTCCGCGAGACCGCCGAGTACGTCGCCGCCGTCCGCCGCTACGACCCGTCCATCCTCGTCGGCGACATCGAGCCCTACCCGTCGGTCCCGCTGGCCGACCACTATCGCTGGATCGAGTCGCTGAACGCCCGCCTGGCCGAGCGGAAGGTCCGCGGCCTGGACTTCTACCGCCTGGACGTGAACTGGGCGGAGTTCGTCGCCTTCAACCGCGGCTCGTGGCGCGAGGTCCGCCAACTCGAACTCCATTGCCGCCGCCTCAAGCTCCCCTTCAGCCTGATCTACTGGGCCTCGCTCTTTCCGGCCATGCAGCGAAAGGGCCTGGGCGACGACGCCGCCTGGTACGTCGGCGTCATGCAGCAGGGCTACGACTACGCGCTGGTGGACGGCCGGCCGGACCAGATCATGGTCGAGAGCTGGGTCGCCGGCCCCTCGCGCTGCGTCCCCGACACCGCCGACTTCACCTTCACCCGGTCCGTGCTGGACCTGACCAAGCGTCTGGGGCGATGAGCCGGGCCGCTTCGGCAATGTCGGGGGGAGGCAAAACACGACCCGGGGAGAACTGTCCGCGGGGTCTGCTCACGACAGGAAGCGCCGCCCTGTTCCCGCCCATCATCCACGTGCCGACGGGCCGGAGACGGAGCAACTCAACTTCGTTCGTCCAGGATCAGCCGGGCCGCCTCGCTGATGTCCTCGGCAACACTCGTGCCCTGGGGCACGTCGGCGCGGTGCTTGGCGCCGTGCCCGGTCAGCACGTACACGCCGCGGGCCCCCGCCCGCCGGGCCAGTTCCACGTCGTGCGGATGGTCGCCCACCACCCACGAGCGGGCCAGGTCCACGTCGTAGGCCCTGGCGGCCTCCAACAGCCAGTGCGGATTGGGCTTGATGCAGATGCAGCCCTCGGAGCGCCGGTGCGGGCAGGTGTAGGTCCGGACGATCTCCACCCCCCCCGCCGCCAGGCGCTCCACGACGTGGCGATTGACCGCGCGGGCCTGGCCGGCCGTGATGGTCCCCTCGCCCACACCGGTCTGGTTGGTCACGATAAACAGGCGGAAGCTTCGGCCCAGTTCGCGAAGGGCCGCCAGCGCGCGCGGATAGAACACCACTTGCTCGATCGAGCCCAGGTGCCCGCGGTCCTCGATGATCGTGCCGTCGCGGTCCAGGAACACCGCGCCCGGGCGGGCGCCGGCATCCGCCTGTCTGCTGGTCCGGTCCTCGTCCATGAGGCGTATCCTAACGCACGGGCCCGAGTGAGGGAGGCAAAAAATGCCCGAGCGGGTATGCGGTGGAGCTAGAATGAAGCGAGAAATCGGGCCCGACGGGGTGCCTCTTGCGACCTCGTTCGTTCAGCCAGCCGCATCTCCCGCCGGAAGGCCCTTTGATTTCGGCCGGCCGTCACAGTACAGTACCTGGATACGCATTGACCAAAGGAATCAGAATGGGCATCCATAACTCAGTCGTCGACACCATCGGTTCCACGCCCTTGGTCGCCCTTCGCAAGCTTTTCGCGTGCAAGGCGACGGTCCTGGGCAAGCTGGAGGGACGCAACCCGCTGGCCTCCGTCAAGGACCGCATCGGCCTGTCCATGATCGAGGCCGCCCAGCGTGAGGGCAAACTCAAGCCCGGCGGGCTGATCGTCGAGCCCACAAGCGGCAACACGGGAATCGCCTTGGCGTTCGTGGCGGCCGCGAGGGGCTACAAGGTGGTTCTTACCATGCCGGACTCGATGAGCATCGAGCGGCGCAAAGTGTTGCGCTTCCTGGGCGCCGACGTGGTGCTCACGCCCGCCATCGAGGGCATGCGCGGGGCGATCGACAAGGCCGAGGAGATCCTCCGCGACTCGCCCGGCGCCTTCATGCCGCAGCAGTTCGAGAACCCCGCCAACCCCGAGGTTCACCGCCGCACCACCGGCATGGAGATCTGGAACGATACCGCGGGCAAGGTGGACGTCGTCATCAGCGGCGTGGGCACCGGCGGGACCATCACCGGCGTCGCCGAGGCCATCAAGCCCCGCAAGCCGTCGTTCCGCGCGGTGGCCGTCGAGCCGCTCCAGAGCCCCGTGCTCACGCAGACCCTCCAGGGCAAGCCTCTTTCGCCCGGGGCGCACAAGATCCAGGGCATCGGCGCCGGCTTCGTGCCCAAGGTGCTCAACCTGAAGCTCATCGACGAGGTCATCGCCATCGACCAGAACGAGGCACTCGATTGGGCCCGCCGCGCCGCCAAGACCGAGGGCGTCTTTGTCGGCATCTCGTCGGGCGCCGCCCTGGCCGCGGCCGCCGAACTCGTCAAACGCGACGACGGCCCCAACAAGACCATCGTTGTCATCCTGCCCAGCTTCGGTGAGCGGTACCTTTCCACCGCGCTGTTTGAGAACATCGAGGGCTGACCATGGCACTGAACATCCAAGATTATGCCTCCACTGTCCGCGTCAGCGACGGCGCGTGGGGCACCGAACTCCAGGTCCAGGGCCTGCCGGCCGGCGCGGCCCCCGAACTGTGGAACGTGGAGAACCCCGGCGCGGTCCGGGCCGTCGCGGACGGCTACGTCCGCTCCGGCAGCGACGTCATTCTCACCAACACCTTCGGCGCGAACCGTCTGATCCTGGCCGCCCACGGCTTGGCCGACCGCGCCGCCGAACTGGGTCGCGCCGGCGTGCAGATCAGCCGCCAGGCCGCCGGCGAGCAGGCCAAGGTCTTCGCCTCCATCGGGCCCAGCGGCAAGATCGTCATGATGGGGGAGATAGAGGAATCCGTCTTCGCCGCCGCCTTCGCCGAGGCCGCCCGCGCCGCCCAGGACGGCGGGGCCGACGCCATCCTCTTCGAGAGTTTCGCCGAGCTGGCCGAGCTGACCATCGCGCTGCGGGCCGCCCGTGAGGCCTGCGAGCTGCCGCTGGCGGCGTCGATGACCTTCTCCAGCGGGCCCGACGGCTCGGCCACCATGATGGGCGACACCGTCGACGCCTTCGTCCGCACGGCGGCCGAATGCGGCGCCGCCGCCGTCGGCGCCAACTGCGGCGTGGGCCCGGCCAACTACGTCCGCGTCGCCGGACTGCTGCGACAGTTCACCGACCTGCCCATCTGGATCAAGCCCAACGCCGGCGTGCCGCACGTGGACTCAGCCGGGCGCACCGTCTTTCCCATGGACAGCGAGGAGTTCGCCTCGTTCGTCCCGGCGCTGGCGGAGGCGGGCGCGAGCTTCATCGGCGGCTGCTGCGGAACCACGCCCGAGCACATCCGCGCGGTGCGACAGGCCGTAGACAGAATCGCCGCCGAGCGACTATGATACATTGAACATGCAAAGTCGGCAGAACATCCGCCCCGTCAGAGGCTTCACCCTGATCGAGTTGCTGGTCGTGGTCAGCATCATCAGCCTGCTGCTGGCGATGCTGGTGCCCACGCTGGGACGGATCAAGTTCCTCACCCGCACCAGCATCTGCGCGTCCGGCCTGCACCAGCTCGCCCTGGGCATGTGCAACTATGCCACCGCCAACCAGGGCTACCTGCCACGCCAGGACATGGGCGGCACGGGCCGCAATCTCTGGGACGTGAGCAACGACTTCCGCCTCATCCTCCAGAACCGCTACGGCGTGCCCCACGCGATGTTCTTCTGCCCGGACCTGGCGCCCAGCCGCTCCCAGCCGGGCGGGTATGATTACTACGGCTATTTCACGCTGCTGGGCTACATGTTGTGGGTGCCGCGGCTGAATGGCAACGTGTCCATCCCGCCCGAGACCGGGCTGATCCCCGACGAGGTCATCCGCGGGCCCATCGGCTCGGCCGATCCGAAGGCCGACGCCGTCCTCAACCCCATCGTCACCGACATCGTCGGAACCTCCCTCTCCCGCGACAACACCCTCGACCCCTCCACGCACGGGGCGGAAATGGGGCTCAGCGCCACCCACTGCCAGGGGCGAAACCTCTACTGGTCCAACCAGGCCTTCGGCGACGGGCACGTGGAGACCGTTCCCGGCAACAGGGTCCGCTGCCGCTATGGCGGCGTGCCCGTGGGCAACTGGTTCAACTGGCGGTAGCGTCCGTCCCCGTCTCGCCTGCCCCGACGCACGGTCCGATCCAACGCCCTTACGGGCGCACCACGAACGCACGCCCTTGCGTGAGTGCCGCGCGCTTACGACCCGTAGAGCGGCACGACGATGTTGTTCGGATCGGGCAGTGACGCCTTCACGTCCGCGGGCAGGTCGGGAATGTCCCGCTTGCCGTCGCCGTTGAAATCGCCCCGCTGATAGGCCGGAATGTCCAGCATCGCCCCGGCGGGCTTGTTGCCCTCCGCAGCCGTCGTCGCCTTGCTGCCCTCGGCCGGGCGCAGGTCCAGCACGGGCGACTTGGCCTGCTTCCAGTTCCACACCAGCGCGTCGCGGAAGGGCCGCCGCGGCAGGGGCGGCTCGAAGCGGATCGCCCCGCCCTCCACCGCCGTGATCCGCCTCAACACTCCGTCGCCGTTGATTTCCACGTTGTCGCCGACCGCGAAGTCCTGGATCTGCTCCGCCTTTCGCACCCGCAGGGCCAGCCGGTTGGCCGTGTTCGCGTCATCGCCCAGCGCGACCGCCTGGCAGGACGGGGCGCCGCGGAAGGCGGCCGCGGCACGGATGGAGTGCTTCTCCTGCGCGATCGCCTTGGCCGCCTCCTCCAGGGAGGTGAAGCTCCTCCACTTCGGCTTGGACACCAGGACGACGGGCCAGTCGTCGTGGAGGGAGACAAACGCGTTGTAGTCGCTGTCGGCGGTTTGCGGCAGGCCCAGCGGGTTGTTCCAGACGATGTTGTCGCGGAAGCGGTAGTTCTTGCCGGTCAGCGAGAACGCCCCCCAGCCGCCCAGACCCACGGTGCAGTTGGCGACCGTCCAATCGTTTGAGTTGGAATGCCCGAAGATCACCGCCACCGCCCCGGTCCCCACCGCGACGCAGTTGCGGAGCGTCGCGCCGTCGACCTCCTCGGTCATCAGGGCCTGCCCCGCCCACAGCAGCACGTTGTCTTCCAGCACGAACTTCTTGACCCCGCGGTAGGCCTGGATGTTGTCCGGATGGCCCAGGTACAGGTGGTGGTGGACATAGTTGCGGCGGAGGGTGACGCCCTCGCTCTCGGGCTCGCCCCCCACCTTGCCCGACACGTTGCCCGCCACGGTGATCCCGTCGATCAGGTTCATCCCCACGTCGTTGCCCTCGACCAGGGCGTCGCGGGCCGACGCGATCGAGATTCCGTTTCCGTTGGCGGCTACCAGATTGCCCCGCACCTGGACACTATTGCTTCGCCGCGTCCAGATGCCCGTGCCCTCGTTGTTGTGCACGACGCAGCCGATGATGCTCACGTCCTCGGCCCGCTCGACGTGAATGCCCGTCTTGCCCGACCCGCAGATTTCCAGCCCCTCGATGCGGATGTGCGACACCCCGCCCGGCCAGGTCACCACCGACAGCACCTGCCGACTCTCGCGGCGATACTGCGTGAGTTTCAGGTCGCCCTTGTCAGCCGGGCGGAAGTACACGCGCGTCCGCTTGGCGTCGAGTTTCTCGAACGCCCACTGGCCCGCCCGGCGGATCAGCGCGGGGTGGTTGGCCAGGCGGTAGCGGTCCTGGTGTCGCCCGCTCTTGCCTTTCAGGCCGGCCACGCTGCGGTCTTCGCCCAGGGTGATAGTCCCGGCCGGGGCGTCGAGCTTGATCACCGGCAGGGTCCGGTAGTAGTTGCCGTAGGCAAAGTACGTGAACAGCATCGCCGACATGGGCCTCGCCGCCACCGTCTTGATCGCCGGCTCGCCGGGCAGACCGTCGGCCTTGACCGTGCGGGCCTTGGCGTCGGCCTCGCTCAGGTCGCGCATGGGCTGGTCCAGGTCCGGCCAGAAGGCCACCTGCTGAGGCCGCAGGCCCACGTACAGGTCGCCGACAGGCGCATCGACCTCGGCCTGGTAGACGCCCCCGCCATGCTCCGTCCAGCCGGTGATCGGCGCGAAGCCCGACAGCACCACCCGCTCTCCCGGCACCGCCCGCAGCACCGTCGGCTTGTCCGCCGTGCCGGAGACCTTCACCGCCACCGACTCGCGATACACGCCCTTGCGGACGGTGATCGTTTCGCCGCCCTTGGCCGCCTTGAGCGCCGCATTGATCGTGGCGAACGGCTTGGCCGCCGACCCGTCCCCGCCCGGCGCCGACGACGCGTCTACCCACAGATCAGCCCGGGCCGGGGACGCCGCCCCCAGCAGCAGACCGATTCCGACAAGCCACCACGCTCGCACTGCCCTGTTGGCAAACACGTTTGTCTCCTCTGGCCCGACGATTCTGTCAACACACAGGCCGCCGAAAAACAAGCAGCCCCCGCAGTGCTCGCTCTTCCGCGGCCTGGATGTCCGTCTAGTTGGTCGTGATGAAGATGTTCCGGAAGCGGAACTGCCCGCCGCCGGGCACTTCGGCCTGCAATGAAATGAAGCCTTCCTTCGGGCCTTGCAGGCCTTCGCCCTTCCACGCGGGCTGGCCGTTGATCTCCAGTTCCACCTTCTCGCCCTGGACTGTGAGCTTGAACTTGTTCCAGTCACCGGGCTTGATCAGGTCCTTCCGCTCCGATTTGCCGCCCTTGATGCCCGCGACGTTGCCCTCCTGCCCTTTGAGCAGGTTGGCCTGGTAACGCGGCGGCCAGGGGCGGTTGGCGGGCAGCATCTTCTCGTCGTAGCGGAAGTAGATCCCGCTGTCGTACTTGTCCTGCCGCAGGGCCTTCCACTCCACCTCCAGCACGAAATCGCCGTATTTCTTCTCGGTCTGGACCAGGCCGTTGCCCGCCTTGATGAGGATCTCGCCGTTGTCGACCTCCGCCTCGCACTTCAGGACGGTCCAGCCCTTGAGGGTCTTGCCGTCGAACAGGCTCACACGCTCTTCGGCCAGTCCGCTGATGGTCCACGCCAACGACAGGGTCACAAACGCGAGGGCAGTTCTCATGCTGTTGTCCTTTGCCTGGTGGTTGTCTGAAACACGGTCCGCAAACGCACGGCTATCCTACCGCGAACAAGGGGGCGACGCCAGCGTTTGCCGGTTCGCCGCTACCTCCTCCCTGCCCGACGCGGTAGAATGCACCCGCCCGGGCCTCGGGCCGACCAGGCAGGCAGCTTGATTGCCCGTGCAGGAGATCGCGCATGAAGCAGGTGCTGGCCATTGTGTTGGTCGCGGCGACGGCGGGCGTCGCGTGGGGACAGGAGGCAGCCCAGGCGAAGGGCCCGGCGCCGAATCTCCTGCCGAATCCCTCGTTCGAGGACGGTTCGGACCAGGAGGCACGCGGCTGGACCACCCGGGCCTGGTCCGGGCGGGAGGACGCCCGGTGGCTCGTGGACTCGCCCGGGCGGGCCGGCAGACGGTGCGTGTCGATCCGCTCGGACAAGGGGGCCGACGCCGCATGGTCGGCCATCGTCGAGACCAGACCCGACACCTGCTACCGCCTCTCCGGGTGGATCCGCACCCGGGACGTTCGCGGGGCGGTCGGCGCCCTGCTGAACATCCAGAACATGCAGCACGTGCGGACGCCGGCCGTCAGCGGCACGCGGGACTGGACGCGAGTCTCCACGGTCTTTCGCACCGGGCAGATCACCAAGCTGGAGATCAATTGTCTCTATGGCGGGTGGGGCCAATCGACCGGCCAGGCGTGGTACGACGAAGTCTGCCTGGAGACGCTGGGCGACAAGCTCGACCCGCTTCAGGCGACCGTGACCGTCCGCAGCGACGCCGCGTCGAAGCCGTACAGTCCCATGATCTTCGGCGGGTTCCTCGAGCACTTCGACAACCAGGTCTACGGCGGGGTCTTCGAGCCGGGCTCGCCGCTGTCGGACGAGAACGGTTTCCGCAAGGACGTCATTGAGGCGATGAAGGAGTTGAAGCTCTCCGTCGTCCGCTGGCCGGGCGGGTGCTTTGCCAGCGGCTATCACTGGAAGCACGGCGTGGGGCGCGACCGCAAGGCCCAAAGCGACCCGGTCTGGGGCGTGGTCGACCCCAACACGTTCGGCACGGAGGAGTTCGTCCGCTGGTGCCGACTGGTCGGCTGCGAGCCCTACATCTGCACCAACGCCGGCAACGGCACGCCGGAGGAAATGAAGGAGTGGGTGGAGTTCTGCAACACGAGCGACACCCCGGCCGCCCGACTCCGCGTGGGCGCCGATCCGCTCAACGTCCGCTTCTGGTCGATCGGCAACGAGAACTGGGGCGGCCACGAGATCGGCGCCCGCAAGCCGCAGGAGTGGGGACCGCTGGTCCTCCGCTCAGCCCAGCTCATGCTCCAGGCGGATCCCAAGCTCACGCTGCTGGCAGCAGCCACGCCCAATCGCAACTGGACGCTGCCCCTGCTGGCGGCAGCGGGCAAGCACCTGGACTACGTGGCCATCCACGAGTACTGGCTGCCCTGCTGGCGCAACAACCTCACGCCGGACTACCTCTCGTGCATCATGCACTCCGAGGGGCCCGAGAGCACCATCCGCCGCGTCGTCGGGCTTCTGGAAGAGGCGGGCGTTCGCGGACGGACGCGGATCGCCTTCGACGAGTGGAACCTCCGCGGGTGGCACCACCCCGGCTTCCCGCGCAAGCAGGTCAGCGACGCGAGCGACCCAGCCGTCGCCCAGTTCATCCGCAATCGCCGCAACAACGACATCGCCTCGCAGTACACGATGGCCGACGCCCTGTTCTCCGCCTCGTTCCTCAACGCCTGCCTGCGCCACGCCGAGGACGTGGGCATGGCCAACATCGCCCCGATCGTGAACACCCGCGGCCCGCTCTACGTGCACCCCAAGGGCGTGGTCCGGCGGACGACCTTCCACGTGCTGGCCATGTACGCGAACCTGCTCCAGCCGCATGTGGCGGCGTGCGAGGTGGAGAGCTTCCCGCTGGCGCACGGCAAGGGTTCGGTGGCGCTGGTCGACGGCGTCGCCACGGTCGACGAGGCGGGCAAGACATGGACGTTGGCCCTGGTGAACCGCCACCCGGACCAGGCCGTCTCCTGCACGGTCCGCCTGGGGGATGCCCCGGTCGAGGGGACACACGCGGCCACCGTCCTGTCGGGCGAGTCAGCCGACGCCTTCAACGACGTGGAGAAACCCGACCGGGTCGTGCCGAAGAAGACGCAGGTGCGCTTCCGGGAGGGCGCGGTGGCCCTGCCGCCTCACTCGCTGACCGTCCTGCAGATCAGATCACGCTGAAGTTGTACACGGTCGAGCCGACGGCGGCGACGCCCAGTGCGTCGGTGACGGTGACGGTGAACCAGTAGTCCTGACCGGCGGCGCTGGCCTGCGGTGCGCCTCGCAGGACGCCGCTGGCCGGGTCGATTGACATGCCCGGCGGCAGCGATCCCGAATCGAGTATCCATTGCAGCGGGAGCACGCCCGCACTGTCGCCGCCCCCCACGACGACCAGGCACGTCCAGCCGTACCCCCGCCCGACCGTCGCGTCCGGCAGGTAGAGGTTCCCGCCGTTCTGCTGGAAGACCGCCGCCCCCAGTATGTCATTGGCAGGCACTTCCACAGCCTCAAACGTGAACTCCGCCGAGGCGACGCGCGTCCCGTCCGAGACGACCATGGTGAACGTGTGGATCCCGGGCACAATCGCAGCCCCCGTGCCATGGAAGACGCCCGTAAACCGATCTACCGTGGTTCCCACGGGGAACGATGAGCCGTTGGCCAGGGTCCACGTGTACCCCGAGAGCGGAGACCCGCCGTAGGCGGGCAGGGTGATGGCGTTCACGACGATGTTCGTGCCCCCGGCCGCGTACTGAATGCCGCCGGAGAGGCCTACCGGAACGACGCCCAGCGGAAGACCCGCGGGTGGCGCGTCGTTGTCGAGGTTGGTCAGGGCGACGTCCGGGGGATTGATGCCCCTGTAGTCCAGGTCGGTGCTGATGGCCACACCGAGACGAATGGCGTAGTCCATGTCGCCGTCGGCGACCAGGTCATTGGAGCCGCGGACGGTGACGACCTGGGGCACGTTCCAGTTGGCGGGCGTGAAGACCAGCGAGGACCTCAGCGGCACGCCCTCGGTGGCGTCGCTGCTGGCCAGCGGGATGGTCACGTTGGCGGTCGGGGCGGTGTTCAGGACCACCGAGAACTGGGCCGTCCCGCCGGCCTCGGTCGTCACCAGGCCGTCGGTCGGGTCGACGGTCGCGCCGGGGACCGGCGGGTCTTCCATCGTGTGCTCGATGTCCAGGCCCGTCTCGTCCACGCTCACGTCCTGGTACGCCGTCTTGAAGCCCGGCCCGCGGAGGATCGCCCGGTAGTCGCCCGCGGGCACGTCGGCGACGGCGGAGCCGGTCTGGTCCAGCGGGATGAGCATGGACGTGCCGATGTCGCCCTTGCGGATCAGCTCCAGCGATCCGCTGGTCATGTCGGCGGCGTTGGGGATGTACACGCTGACCTGCCCGGCCCGCTCCATTTGCTCGGTCATGGTCAGGGGCGAGAGGCTGTAGATGTCGAAGCCGAACAGGGACGTGACGCGGACGCCCATGTTGGGCAGGCCGACGGCGATCGAGACGGATTCCTTGGCGATCTGGTCGCCCATCAGGTCCAGGGCCATGCCGGCGGCCGTGTAGGGGTTTCCCAGTTCGAGGATATTGCCCCCCAAAGTGAGCATGAGGGCGGTGGTGATGCCTTCCTGCTGACGGTCGGACTTGATCTTCGCCAAGGCCTGCTCTGGCGTCAGCAGTTCGGTCTTGGCGTACTTGGACTTGGCGAAGGTGCGGGCGACGGCCCCGTTGGAGAGGGTGTCGGCCATCTGCAGGCCCATGCCCGCCAGGGTGGTCAGGCTGGAGGCCATGAAGCCGACGGCCTCCTTGATGCCCGGCAGGCGGAGGGCGAACTGCTCGGCCGTCTCGTCGGCCTGCCGCTCAAAGAAGAACGCGGTCAGCTTGTCGGTGATCTGGTCGGTGATGACTCGGGTCGAGACGTTGCCCGCGTAGACGGAGATGACGTCCGGCTCCTCGGCCGCCAGGACCGGCGCCGCCTCGGCGGCCAGTTGCCGTCCGCTTGCCTGGGCAGCCTGGGGCGCCGCCGAGCCGCGGAGCACCATGAACTGCGTCGGCCGACGCCCGCTGGGGTCCACGAAGACGGCCAGGCCCGTCGCCAGCGTCTGGGCGTCTACGGCGACGGAGGCCCAGAAGCCGCTCAGGGGCAACAGCGTCTGCTCGTCGGCCAGGCGGAACGTCTGCGGCTGGCCCGCGACGTTCAGCACGACCTCGCCGTTGGCATCGGTCGTGCCGCTGTCCCGCATGGCGAAGCGATTCTGACCGAAGCGGGCGTCGTCGTTGGGGTTCACGGACCGGCCGGCTACGATCACCCGGTAGGGAAGTTGGGCGGCCGCGACCTGGCTGGCGGCGTCGAGCCCGCCGAACGAGGCCACGCGGATCGCGCTGGCCGAGCCGCCCAGGTACAGGTCGTTCAGGTCGCCAATCTGCTCGTCGCCGGGGTGCAGCCCAGCCGTCACCAGGGCGCCAGTGGCCTGGCCGCGAACGATGAGGGAGGTAATTCCTCCGGCGCCGAAGGTGTCCTCGGCCTCGCCCGTGCCGCCCAGGGCGGCGTCGCGCCCGAGGTCCGTGCCGGCGAGGATCTGCCCGCCGACCACGTTGCCGAGGATGGAGACGACCGAGAATGAGGCGGCGGCCAAGCTGCCGGCCATGTCGCCTCGAACGAGGAGGCTGATGAGCGAGCCGGTGAAGTTCGCCCGCCAGTCGGCGGCGATCGAGCCGGCGGTGA
>JAKJER010000100.1 GCA_022705325.1 Planctomycetota bacterium
CCAGGTCCTGCTCGCCGGCGGCAAGCTGCTGCTCGATCTGCTCGACCTTCGCCGCGACCTTCGCCTCCTCGCCCGTGCCCTTGGCCTTGCTCAGTTCGCCCCGCAGGGCCTTGAGGTTGCGCTTGAGGGTCTCGACCTGCTTGTTCGCCCGGTCCCAGCTGCGGTTGCGCGAGATGATCTCCCGCGCCACCGCGTCCACCTTGCGATAGCGGTCGGTCTGCCCGTAGGCGGGGCCCGAGATGATCAGCGGCGTGCGGGCCTCGTCGATCAGGATGGAGTCCACCTCGTCCACGATGGCGAAGTCCAGCGGGCCCTGGACCTGGTCGGCCGTCGAGAGCTTCATGTTGTCGCGGAGGTAGTCGAAGCCGAACTCGCTGTTGGTGCCGTACGTCACGTGGCAGGCGTACATCTTCTGCCGCTCGGCATTGTCCATCTTGGCGGTGATGTATCCCACCTGCATGCCCAGCATCTCGAAGACCGGGCCGGCGAACTCCGCGTCGCGCTGGACCAGGTAATCGTTCACCGTGACCACGTGGACGTGCAGGCCCTGGAGGGCGGCCATGTAGATCGCCGGATAGCACGCGATGGTCTTGCCCTCGCCGGTGGCCTCTTCGGCGATCCACCCGTCGTCGAGGATCGCGCCGGCCACGAGCTGCACGTCGAACTGGCGGTGGTTGCGGGCGCGGCGCGAGGCCTCGCGGATCAAGGCGAAGGCTTCGGGTCGGACGGCTGAGCGGGCCTCGCCTTCGCGCAGGCGCCCAGCGAGCTGGGCCGACAGATCCCGCACCTGCTCGTCGCTCAGGGCCCGCATCCGCTCTTCCAGCGGGTTGATCTGCTCCCGAACGAAGCGCAGGTGTGCACGGATGATGCGGTCGTTGCGGCTGCCGCCGATCAGCTTGAGAAACAGCTTGGATATCGTGTTCAGCATAAGTCGTGTTAGTATCGCAGGCTCGGGGCGGGAATGCAACCCGTGCGGGGTCCGGCCGGGCGCGGCCTGGACTACATCCCCGCGGGCGGGGACGGGACGGAAGGGGGGGCGTTGGCCGCCTGGACGCTTCTCATCGCGGCCAGGTCGCGTCTCGGCGCGGCCCACGCCTTCGCCGCCGCCGCGAGCACGCTCTTCAGCACGGCCTGGTAGTCGGCGTCGGACGCCTCCTTGTAGGCGCCCTTGCACTTGCCCCCGCCCAGGGGGGCGGCCAGGAACAGTGTCCGCTGGGGGCTCCGCAGGTCGATCCAGTCGGGGCGGGTCACGTCGGCGGCCTTGTGACACGAGCCGCAGCGGCGCTGGTGGACCGAGGCGATCCACAAGAACCGGTCCTTGTCGGCGGGGAGGTCGTAGGCCGGCTGGGCGGAACGCTTGTTGATGAAGGCGTCGTGGTAGGGGGCGTTGGCGTCGATCCACGTGACCAGGCGCAGGAAGTCGTCGCCGGTCAGCTTGGCGCGATCCGTGTGCGGTTTGGCCCGCAGCACGGAGATGAGCTTGCTTCGGTGCGAGCCGAACGCCAGGGGGGGCGTGACCTTCGCGTCGTCCATCTTGGGGGAGACTGCCACCAGCTTCCCGCCGATCAGCGTCTCGTAGGAGCGGTTGTAGCGGGCGGTCAGCCCGCCGCCGAGGTCGAGCCCGCCGGCAGGCTTGAGCCCGGTGTGGCAGCGGATGCAGTTCCGGTCGAGCACCGGCTGGACATCGCGGAGGAAACTGATCGGCACGTCGCCCCACGGTGGGGGCGTGAGCGGGACCGGCGGCTTCCACCCCGCCAGCCCGGCCGGCTGACGGAACGTGCGGGCCTGCGTCTCGTGGCAGCCGTTGCAGGCGCGGTGCTCGCCCGGCTGAAAGCTGATGAACGACCGCATCCGCCGCAACTCCATCTGGTCTTCGTCCAGGAGCTGGAAGTACAGGCCCACGTCGGCGGGCACGAGGAAGTGGGCGCTGCCGTCAGCCTCCAGCTTCACCGTCCCCAGCACGCGGGTGGGGTTCCAGCCCACGCCGGCCGACTTGGCGTCCGGTTCGTATCGCCATCCGCCGTGCGTGTTGTCGTAGGGCCAGCCCAGCGTCTCGGACACGCGGACGTAGCGGGCGCGGGACGCGTCGATCCCGTCGCAGCCGAAGGCGGCGTTGGTGATGGCCACCGTCGCGACGCTCCGCTTGAGGTCGATGTTCTCCGCCAGCACGGGCGGGCGCCGCCGCGGGCGCAGCGGGGTGGGCACGAAGCACGAGATCGACTCGTCGCGGTAGAGGAGTTCCTTGTTGCCGTACGCGTCGATCAGGTACAGCGCGTAGCCGGTCGCGTCGGTTTCCTTGCCGTACGTATACGAGACGAGGAAGTGGTTCTCGGACAACGCCCAGGGCGTCTGATAGAGCCCGCCGCGGTCGCGGACGCCGCCCTCGGCCACCGGCGAACCGGCCATCCCGCCCTCGGGCGGCTTGACGCCCGGCGTGACGATGCGGATGCCTTCGGCGGCGTTGAGCCCCTGGCCGGGATCGATCACGCAGACCGGCCCGGCCGCCAGCGTGTGGTGCCCGGTCGCGATGGCGACCAGCTTGGCGGAGCGCGGGATCGAGCGGGTGTCCTCCAGGGCCCAGGGATTGTTCATGTGCTGCTTGAACAGGGCGTCGGCCCCCGTGCCGTCCGGACGGATGGTCCAGATCGACTGGATGTGGGCCCAGCTTCGCTCGTGGTACTCCCACCGCGTATAGGCGATCAGCCCGTCATCCAGCACGTGGGGCAGGTAGTCGCCGTCTTTGTTCACGCTGAGGCGCCGCACGCCCGCCCCGTCGCCCTTCATCACGTACAGGTTGCAGCTCGTCTCGTCCTTGTCGTACTCGTTGCACTGGAGAGAAAACCCGCACCGCTCGGACACGAACGCGATGTCGCCGTTGGGCAGGTAGCACGGGTCCAGGTCGCTCCACTCGCCCCGGGTGAGCTGGCGCAGGCCGCTGCCGTCCAGGGCGACCTCGAAGATGTGCGTGGGCTCCTCCTCGCGTCGCAGGCGATAGTTGCTGGGTCGGCTGTTCCAGCCCGCCGGCGGCTGGTCCGTTCGCGTGCGGGCGTAGCCGAAGACCACCCGCGAGCCGTCATACCACAGGTCCATGCCGTGCACGTG
>JAKJER010000101.1 GCA_022705325.1 Planctomycetota bacterium
AAACACGGCGTCGCCACTCCCGCCAACTGGCAGCCGGGTGACGACGTGATCGTCCCGCCCCCGGGCAGTTGCGGCGGCGCGGCCGAGCGCATCAAACAGGGCGAGGCCGGGGAGATCAAGTGCCTGGACTGGTTCCTGTGCTTCAAGAAGCTTGATGTGAACTAACCCATCGGCGCACGCTCCAGCGTTCGTTATTGAGGCGGTCCTTCGCCCCCGCACGGGAGCACGGGCCGCCTCATTTGCTGCCTGCAGCTGACAAAAGTACACGGTTCACTGCGGCCCGGTTGCGTGTAAAATGGCCGTGCGGTGGGTAAATGGGGATGGTACATGATGACGAGAGGTAACCGTGTTATGACACCCGGTAGAAGCCAGCAGGCCGAAAGCTCTTGTCTTGCGCTGGCAGTCCTGATGGTCACCGCCCTGCTTGCCGGCTGCAACGTGGCCAAGCCCTACGAGCAGGCCGAGCGTACGGACGATATGCCGGTTGCTACGCAGGGAGTGCCGTCATACCGTCTGCCCCAGCCGCCTCTCGCGGTTGCCCCGCCTCCGCCGGCTGCCGTCACGACCACTTCGACACCGCCTGTCTTCCTAGATAGACTTGAGGACAAGGCGTCGGAGCAGACCCCGTTCAAGTACTGCCTTGACGAGCGGTACAAGCGCTATCATCGCTCCACCTGCCCTTACGCGCCCCAACAGACTCCCGGGCACACACTGGCCGTACAGGGGACGGATCTGGCTCACCGCGAAGTGATGCGGACCACCGGCACACATATGAGCCGGGCCCAGATTAAGGCCAAGGGCTACAAGCCGTGTCAGCACTGCCGGCCTGATCTTGACCAGGCGCCGGCCTGGTACCGGGGCGAATCCCGGGACTACCGCCAGCGCCAGTCACTCCCCTTCAGTGTCCATGGCAGCGGCCGCATGAACACCGGGGCAGGGGGCACTTCGGGGCAGGGTCAGGTCGGCGGATCCAGCCCCGTGGGCTTGTCACAGTAGGAGGCGAGCGGGTGCTGCACCTCCCGACAGGTCTTCCATCGGTGGCTTGCGGCCCAGGCGGCGGCACATGCGGCTGAAGACAGGGGTGTGACCGAGTTTCGTAGGTGGCATGGCGTTCCACAGCCCGTGCCCAAAGCCTTACAGCCTGCGACTGGCGCCTCACGGCCCGACCGCACCAGCGCCGGGGTCTGCAGTCGGCAGGATGGAGGCAATGCCCTTCGCCACCGCCCCGCAGACCACCCCCTTCCGGCGGTCAGACCCCTCCCGATTGGGTCGGACTCGATCTTGTGGTTATTCACCCGTCATCTGATTGCCAGCCTGAGCATTTCCGCGCCTCCCGATCCTGACTACTGCCTTACAGCCCGCGAAGCGGGCGGCAGCCAATAGCCACGGGTGGAGTGGAGCGAAGCGGAACGGAACCCGTCGACGCCGGATCGGACCTGCTCCTGAGCCCCCGAACGGGGGCTGGTGGGACTCTTTGTTGCGTGATTCCAGGGGCTGCGTCCCGCTTCGCGGGCTGTGAGGCGAGGGCAGCGGCCTGCGGCATTGCAGCGCGGGGTCGACCAGGGGATCTCGCCCGGTAACTACTCACCTTCCGCCTAGGGGGGCTGAGGGAGGGACAGCAGGGGAGCGTCCGGGGTGAGCAGTCGCGTGAGGACCGACAGCGCGTCTTCGCCTCGTTTCGCCGCCGTCTCGATCACCGTCGCCATCGTGGCGAACGCCGTCGCGCCCCAGTCCGAGCGGAACCCGCCGCTCACCTTGCGGTGGATGACAGACTTGCGCAAGGCCCGCTCGCAGGCGTTGTTGTCCGGCGACACGTCGGTTCGGTACAGGAAGGTGAAGAGCGCCTCGCGGTGCTTGCGGTAGCGACTCTGCAGTCGCCGCCCGTGCCGCCCGGAGGCGGGCGCGGACAGCAGCGCGTCGCAGGTCGCCTCGATCTGAGCCACTTGCGCAGCGAACAGATCGACGGGCAGGTCGTGGCGATGCCGGGCCAGACCCTGGGAACGCAACAGCAGCCGCTGCATCCGATGGGCGAACGCGCTGCGCTCGGCGTCAATCGCGTACTGCAGATCGCGCAGTTGATGGGCATGGCACAATTGGCGGCCCTGAGCCGGGGCCTTGAGTTGGGCGCTGAAGCAGTCGCTGAGCCACACTTCGGGCGCCGCCTCGCCCATGAAATCGGCGATGACCCGCCCGGCGCGGCTGGGCGCAATCAGGTGGAAGCTCGCCTGCGCGGTCTCGAACACCCACTGCCATCGGTTGCGCCCGTCCACCCGGGCGCCGGTTTCGTCGGAGCCGATGACGGGGCTTGCGCGCACTTGCTCGCCAATCGCCTCCGCCTGTATTTGCAGCCCTGCGGCGGCGCGGGCGACGATGTTGGCGATGGCGCCCTGGCTCAAGCGAAGGCCGAAAGCCGCTCGCAACAGGCCTTCCAAGCGCTCATAGGATACGTGCTGGACGTGGTGAAAGTAGCAGACGAGGGACTCCAAGCGGGGGCCGAACACGCGCTGGGGCTCGAGGCCCGGGGGGTACTCGCCGGCCAGCCTGCGGCCACAGTTGGGGCAGACGCATCCGTAGCGGCGGGCCTCGATGACGACGGGCCGCACCGGCGGGATTTCGACCACCTGGCTTGTGCCCAGCAGGCGGCCTGCAGCCTGCGGCAGCTCCATGCCGCAACACTCGCAGCAAGTGGGGCGACACTCGACGATGACGTCCGGCTCCTCGCGCTTGCGACTGCGGCCTTCACGGCCTGGCTTGGGTCCACGCTTCGCCTTCGACTTGCGCTCGGGGCGATTAGGCTTGCGGGTCTTGGAGGGGGGAGTCGAGGAGTTCGAGGCGTCCTTGGGCGGCTGAGTGAACCGCTTGACCAACTCCTCCAACTGCGCGACCCGCGCCTGCAACTGCTCGATGGTGGCCTGCTGTTGAAGGATGGTGGCCTGCTGTTGGAGAATGATCTCGACGAGTTCGGCCCTGGAGAGCTGCTCCAACTGCTCGCGTCTCATGGCGGCGACCCCTGGTGTGGTGATGAGCGCGATCGGGTGGCCTACCTTCATAGACCTCGCTTGGGCGAAGAGTTTCTTGCTGGGGTTGACATTCGGGGG
>JAKJER010000080.1 GCA_022705325.1 Planctomycetota bacterium
TGTCCCTGCGTGGCCACCTGCAGGCTTGTGGGAAGCACCATACCCCCTGCGCGGCGCGAGCGCAACCCGAACATGCGCCGAACTTCAAGAAAAATCACGACGAAGTGGTACATGCGATTGCCCTGCATCCGGGGCCCGGGAATGTGGTATTGCTTGACCCCGGGCCGTATAATACCTCCCCCATGAGCGACCTGACGCGAACAACCCTGGCGATCGAGAAGGACCTGCTGGCCCGGCTGGACCGGTGGATGGCCGGACGCGGCTACACCAACCGCAGCGAGGCCATGCGCGACCTGGTGCGGGCGGCGCTGATCGAAGAGGAATGGACCAACCCCAAGGCGCAGGTGGTGGCGGCGCTGAGCATCATTTTCAGCCACAACTCCCACGCCCTGACGCAGGAGTTGACCGAGATCCAGCATGAGGACCACCACTGCATCCTATGCAGTCAGCACGTCCATCTCGACCACGACCGCTGCCTCGAAGTCATCCTCATGCAGGGACGATCCGAGCAATTGCGGCGGGTGGCCGACGCCATCATCGCTCATCGGGGCATCAAGGCCGGAAAGCTCACGCTGCTGAGCAGGAACGTGTGAACACAGGTCTTGCAGGGCGGACGACGCGAGGGAAGAATATTGGACGGCGGGCCGGATGAAAACCGGCTATAACTGAAGAAGAAACCTCCGGCAGAAGACGCCCCCCACGGACGGGAGGAAGCGGCTCGCGCCGGATCAGAATAAGGATAACCCTATGTTCAAAAAAGGCACAAAGAAGGGCACCATCCGTTTCTCGCTCAAGCCAGCCGCAGCGGTGCGGAAGGTCGAGGTCGCAGGCGACTTCAACGACTGGGCCCTGCTGGAAATGAAAAAGCAGAAGGGCGGCTCCTTCGCCGTTACCGTCAACGCCCCGCCCGGAGCGTATGAATACAAGTTCATCATCGACGGCGACTGGCAGGTGGACCCCGACCACAGCTCCTGGGCCCTCAACCCGTTCGGGACGCTGAACTCGGTGGCCCAGGTCGGATAGCGGCCGTCCGGACTCTTGTCGCCCTGGCTCGGCCGACTGGCCGAGTCAGAAGGCTCGGCATCTTCAACATGAATAGCTGGTTTCTTTAGAAGGGTTTATGTCTTGGATGAAGTATTGTACATAATTCCAATCGGAATTATGGATTATACCTTGATTCTCCCCGGCCGGCCAGTTATGATTTGTGCAGAATCGACCGTGACTGGGAGCCGGTATGGAAAGCCATGCAAGAAGCATCGTCAAAGCCGCCACCTGGCGATTGGGCGGGTTTGTCATGACCGTCGGCGTCGCCTGGGTGCTGACCCGACGGGCGGACCTGGCTGCCACCATCGGCCTGACCGACACCGCGGTGAAACTCCTCGCCTTCTACGTCCACGAGCGGCTCTGGCTGAAGGTCAAGTTCGGCCGGACCAAGCCACCCGAGTACCAGATCTGAATCGCCGCCCCATGACCGTACTATGATCACGAGACAGGACATCGCGTTTCCGTGCCAGGCCCTGCCCGGCGAGCCCCGCCTGCAGCGCCTGCTTGGTCTGTACCCCCAGAGCCAGAAGGGGCTGTGGATGCAGAGAGTGAAAGTATTGGCCGGCGAGTTGACCGCCCCACAGTGGCGAGCGCTGGGGGCCGTCGTCCGCGAGTTGACGCCGGACTGTCCGCTGCACCTGACCACGCGCCAGGACATCGAACTACACGACCTGAGCGAACAGCAGGTGCCGATCGCGCAGCAACGGCTGGCCGAGGCGGACATGACCGGGTTCGGCGCGTGCGGCGACACGCTGCGGAACGTCACCGTCTGCCCGTGCGCGGGCCTGAACGCCGACACCGCCGACCTGGCCCCGCTGGCCTGGCACGTTCGCCGCATGCTCGAGGCCGACGACCAGACCTACAACCTCCCGCGCAAGTTCAAGATTTCCTTCTCCGCGTGCAGCAAGGCGTGCGGCCGGCCCTTCGTGAACGACCTGGGCTTTGTCCTGGGACGCAGCCGGGACGGGCAGTGGGAGTTCACCGTCATCGGCGCCGGCTCGCTGGGGCCCCGCCCAGCCGCGGGGATCGTGCTGGCCGAGCGCCTGTCCCCGCGCGACGTGCCGGCGATGGTGCGGGCGGGTTTCGCCGTCTTTGCCGGGCACGGCGACCGCGAGAACCGCTCCAAGGCCCGCCTGCGACACGTCCGCCAGCGCATGGGTGACGAAGAGTTCCTTAGCCTGCTGGGACGGGGCCTCGATGAGGCCAGGCGAAGCGTCGCCCCGTTCGAGGGCGAACTCGCCCCGGCCGCCGACCTCCCCCGGCATCGCACGCTGCACTTCGCCGACGGCAACCTTGGGGCCGACGCCGCCGACGCCCTCGCGGAATTGATCGACGCTGCAAGCGGCGCCCTCCGCGTCCGCGTGGGCCTGGACCACCGCGTCGAGGTCTTCGCACGAGCCGACGTGCCGCTGGATGACCTGCTGGCCGCCCGGCCCGCCTTGGCCGACGCCGCCCGCCCGCAGGCCACCATCCTCGCCTGCCCGGGCACGCGATGGTGCAGCCGGGCCATCATCCGCACCGATCGCCTCGCCGACCGCCTTCGCCGCGAACTGGGCGACCGCCTGCCTGCGGACCTCACCGTCTCCATCAGCGGCTGTCCCAACGGCTGCTCGTACAGCCAGGCCGCCCCCATCGGCCTGTCCGGCTGCCTGGCCGCCACCGAGTCCGGCGACAAGGTCGAGGCCTTCGACCTCTACGTCGGCGGCCAACTCGGCTGCGGACCCGCCCTGGCCGACCTCCGCGCCCGCCGCCTGCCGACGGAGCAGGCCGTCCCGACTGTCGAACGACTCCTGGGCGACAGCCCGTCCGGCGGCGAACAGCGCGACGGGGATTGACCAGGCCGGGAGAGCGGCGTTCGTCAGCGGACCGGCCCGGTCCCGGCCGCCGATCGGCCCCCGATTGACAAGGAAAGGCGGATCGGTGCGTTGCTCCAAGAGGCCGCACCCCGGTGTGCGGTGCGTGCAGTCCGCACGCGCAGATACTCCTTTTGTCCGGCAGGAGGAGGTCCCATGCTGGAATTACTGACGCTGCTGTTCCTGTTTGACGCCAAGCAGCCCGCGCTGGCCCAGTGGGCGCCGCCGCAGTCGGGTGTCCGGTTCGAGGCGCCGGCGAGTCCCGCCGGCGGGCCCGCGAACGCTTCTGGGGGCGGTTTCACTCTCGCCTTCACGGTGGACCTCAAAAAGTTCGACGCCAGCCCGGAGATCCTCCAGGTCCCCGGCGTGCTCAGCGTCCGTCTGCGTCAGCACAATCCGGGCGATCGCGGCAGGCAGAACTACCCGACCTTCAAGATGCCCGACGGGTCGCTGCCGGTCCTGGAGGCGACGGTCACGCTGCATTCCGCCGAGCACCCCGACTGGAAGGAGATGTGCGTCGGAATCCCCCTGGCGATGTTGAGCGAGCCGCAAGGCCCGCACGAGGTCGTCCTGAACTTCACCGGCGCGCGATGGACGATGTACGTGGACGGCGAGCTGATGGACAACGATTTCCCGTTCGGCTACCCGCGCTGGCCGACGCCCGCCACCCTGTCCGCCTACCCGACGTACGTCCGCCGCGCCGCCCTGTATTGTCCCGCCCTGGCGCCCCGGGTGGTCAAAGCGCCGTCGCCCCGATTCGCGCCGGTCCAGTACTGGACGCCGCCCGGACACAACAGTTGGGTCGGCGACGTGGCAACATGCTTCTACCGCGGCCGCTACCATCTCTTCTACCTGTACGACCGCCGCCACCACCAGAGCAAGTTCGGCAGGGGCGCGCACTATTTCGAGCACATCTCCACGGCCGACTTCAAGACGTGGACGGAGCACGAGGCGGCCACGCCGCTCGAAGAGCAGTGGGAGTGCATCGGGACGGGCACGCCGTTCGTCTTCCGCGACAAGCTCTGCCTCAGCTACGGGCTGCACACCACGCGCATCTTCCCGCAGGAGAAGACCGCCCTGCCCGCCCAGTGGGAGTACCTTAAGAAGAACGGGCGGACGAACGCCTTCCGCCGCGAGAGCACGGCCGGCGCTCCCGCGGGGGCGACCTACGCCGTCAGCCAGGACGGCCTGGCGAAGTTCAAGAAGAGCTGGGTCATGTTCCATCCTTGCGAGAACCCGAGCGTGTACACCGCGCCGGGCGGCGAGTTGCGGATGATGGCCAACTACCGCTCCAACGGGATCTGGGAGTCCGAATCGATCGACGGCGGCTGGCGATGCATCAATCCGGGCTTCCCGCCGGGGGGCGACTGCACCTTCTTCTTCCGCTGGGGCCGGTTCGACTACGTCATCGGCGGCTTCACCGGGCTGTGGTCCAAACCCGCCGACGCGCCGAACTCCGCCTATGCCAGCGTCGTCGCCAAGGGGCTCGACTTCTACGACGGGTTGAACGTGCCCGCGGTCACGGAAGTCGCCGGCGGGCGAGTTCTCATGGCCGGCTGGATCCCCATCCACGGCTGGGGAGGCAACCTGGTGATCCGCGAGCTGGTCCAATACCCCGACGGGAGGATCGGCTCGAAATGGATGAAGGAGATCACGCCCGAAACCGCCGCGCCGCAGACCCTGGCGACGAAGACAGCCGAGACCACGACCGTTGCGACCAAGGACAAATCGTTCGTGCTGAGCTTCGACGTTCATCCAGCCCAGGCGGGCAAGGGCAGGTTCGCCGTCACGTTCCTGGGCGAAGAGGGCGAACGGGCCTCCTGCGAGCTGCAGGTCCGGCTGGACGAGCGGCGGGCCCAATTCGGCCCGGGGTCGCTGCTCAAGTTCGCGGAGAGGCAGAAGTCTCTGCGCGAGGGCGGTGCGCCTCACCGGGTCGGGCACTACGCCATCGAGAACCTCATCGGCGTGGACGCGCCGTTCGCGGTTCGTGTCATGGTGAAAGGAGACGATAAGATCGGCGGCTCGCTCGTGGACGCCGAGATCGCCGGCCAGCGCACCATGATCACCTACAGGCCGGGCCTGACCGTCAGGGAGATGCTCTTCCGGCCGGAAGGCATGGAACTCAAGAACATCCAGGTCGCCCGCGAGGTCTCCCGCACCCGATGACCGACGACGACGGCCGGGACTATTCCTTCATAATGGGACAGGGTCGTGGACGAGTCCGAACGAATACGCATTCCTGGACCCGTTGTCCGCCAGACTGCTGGGAGTGTGTGATGGAAAGGCAGAGACTGTTCGTCGTCGTGGCGATCCTGGTTCTCCTTCCGTTGGCGACGGCGGAGGCGGAGTTCCACGTAGCCCCGGACGGCAGCGACGACGCGCCGGGGACGAAGGAGCGCCCGTTTGCGACGCTGGAGCGGGCGCGGGACGCGGTGCGGGCCGCACGGGCGAAAACGCCGGACGCTGGAAAGCCGGGCGGGGCGAAGGCAGCCTGGCGGATCGTGTTGCACGGAGGAACGCACCGGCTGGCGCGGACGGTGGTATTCGACCTGCGCGACGCGGACGTTGAAGTGGCGGCGGCGCCGGGGGAGCAGCCGGTGCTCAGCGGGGCCGCCCCCCTGCCGGGCGGCTGGATCAAGGCGCCGAGCGACCTGCCTGGCCTGGCGGACAAGGCCCGCGGGCACGTCTGGCAGGCGGACGTTCCGGCGGACTGGTCGGCCGACCGGACGCGCGGCGGGGCGGCGGACGAGCTGGCATTTCGCACGCTGTTCCAGGGCGAGACGATGCTGCCGCGGGCGCGAACGCGCGGATTTCGACAGTTGAACAAGCCCCCCTCCGGCGGACAGCCAATCGACTGCAAGCACCTGTACATGCCGGCGGAAGCCGTGGCCAGCACAGCCGACTTCAGCCAGGCGGAGATGGTCGTCGTGCCGGTCTACCCGTGGGTAATGAACATCCTGCCGATGAGCCACGTGGACCGCGCGAGCGGACTGGTCCGGACGGACGTGCCGGCGACGTACCCGCTGAACCAGCCGAACTTCGCGTCGTTCCCCGACGGGACGCTCTGGATCGAGAACGTGCTCGAGGCCCTGGACTCGCCGGGCGAGTGGGCCCTGGACGCCCGGGCGGGCAAGCTGTACCTCTGGCCGCGGGACGGCAAGGCGCCGGGCGCGGACGTGGTCGCGCCCCGGCTGACGGAACTGGTCCGCGTGGAGGGCAAGATCGACTACGACGGCCCGGCCGACGAGCCGGTGCGCGGGGTGAGCTTCCGCGGGATCACGTTCACCCAGGGCGACCGCCGGCCGTGGGAGGAGGGCAAGACGGGCTGGGGGATTCAGCACGATTGGGAGATGTTCGACCGCCCGACGGCGATGCTGCGGTTCCGCGGGGCCGAGGACGCCCGGGTGGAGGACTGCCGCTTCGTCCACGCCGGCGGGGCGGGGGTGCGTCTGGACCTGCACTGCCGGCGGATCGCGATCTCGCGGTGCGAGGTCGGGCCGCTTGGGGGCGCGGGCGTGCTGCTGGCGGGCTACGGCCTGGGCAGCAAGGATGTCAATCGCGACAACGCCGTCACCGACTGCCACGTGCACCACGTGGGGCGGCTGCTGTGGCATTCCGCGGGCATCTGGGCGTGGCAGAGCGGGCACAACCGCATCGAGCACAACCACGTCCACCACACGCCCTATACGGGCATCCTGGTCACCGGGCGGACGCACATGGACCGCAAGGGCCTGGGCGAGTGCAGCCGGACCATCCGCTGGGCGGAGGTGGACGCGGTGCTGAAGCGCCCGCCCGCCACGTGGCGCGCCCGCGAACCGCTCATGCACGGGCGGATGAACGCGGTGGCCTTCAACGACATGCACCACTGCATGGAGATCATGGGCGACGGCAACGCGATCTACGTCTCGGGCACGGGCGGGGGCAACGAGGTCCGCAACAACTTCATCCACGACATCCCAGCCCAGAACATCAACGCCTCCATCCGCTGCGACGACGACCAGCACGACACGATCATCGAGGACAACGTCATCACCCGGGTCTGCGGCGAGGGGTTCATCTGGAAGGGCGCCAACACCATCCGCAACAACATCCTCTACGACATCCGCCCCGCCACGCCCGAGGGCCTGCCCTGCACGCACCAGCGGGGGTACTTCATCACGCCCTCGACGCCGGTGGACGGCTCGGTGGTGCAGCGGAACCTGGTGGTCTCCCGCTCAGCCGGGCAGGCGCTGCTGTTCGAGCGGCTCAAGACCCCGGCCCGCCGCCCCAGCCTGAAAACCCCCGCCGCCCTGCGAACGTGCCAGGCGGACTACAACCTGTACTTCAACGCCGCCCAGCCGGGTTGGGGCCGAAAGCACATCGACGCCCAGCGAGCCTTCGGGATCGAGCAGCACAGCATAGAGGCCGACCCGAAGTTCCGCGACGCCGCCCGGGACGACTTCAGCCTTTCGGACGGCTCGCCCGCGCTGAAGCTGGGCTTCAAGCCGATCGACCTCTCAACGGTCGGGCCGAGAAAGAACCGATACGCTCCTTCCAAGACGGAAAGGAACTGAACATGACAACCTCTCCTTCTGCACGAACCGTTTGGCCCGTGATGACGGTATTGGCGATGGTCCTCTGGGCGCCGCCGGCGCGGGCGGGCGGGGCGATCGGCCTGGAGTCGCTGCTGCGGGAGATGGTGGACCGCGACGCCCAGGCCCGCTGGCCCGATCCGCCTTATGTGGCTCGGCTGGCCAGCAGCTACGACCGTCGATCCAAGACGCCCGACGACGCGGGCGGGTGGTTCGCCAATCATGACAACATGGACCAGCCCCTCAACGCCTGGACGGTGGAACAGCGCGACGGGCGGCATGAATGGGTGCTGATGGACGTCGAGGGGCCAGGCTGCGTCGTGCGGTTCTGGACGGGAGGCAGCCCGGCTGTCGGCACCGTGCGGTTCTATCTGGACGGCTCGAACCAGCCCGTCATCGCCGAGCGCCTGGGCGATCTGCTGGCGGGCAAGGCGTGGGCGCCGGCCCCGCTGGCGATCCAGAACGCCGGCAATGCGGGCAACCTCTATTTGCCCGTTCCCTACGCCAAGCGGTGCAAGATCACCTACGAACAGGGCGGCAAGGACGCCAAGACCCGCCCGCCCGGGCGATGGTACAACATCGAGTATCGCACTTGGCCGGCGGGGACGGCGGTGGAGACTTTCACCCGCGCCCGGTTTGATGAGTTGAAGGATCTGGTCCAGCGGACGGCGCTGGCGCTGGCCGAGCCGACGGCGCCGGCCGACGGCGAGGCGGTCGCGACTGGACCGCAGACCCTCCAGCCGGGCAAGAGCCTCGCGATCGACCTGCCAGCCGGGGCGCGGGCCGTGCACCATCTCGTCGTCCGCGTCAAAGGCCTGGTCGAAGGCCAGCCGAACCAGGCCCTCCGCTCGACGATTGTGCGGGCGAGCTTCGACGGACAGGAGACCGTCTGGGCCCCGCTAGGCGAGTTTTTCGGCTGCGGGCTCGTGCCCTGCGCGCTGAACAACTGGACCCGCTCTGCCGGGACGGACGGGCAACTCGCCTGCCGCTGGGTCATGCCCTACCGCCGGGCCGGGCGGATCGTCATCGAGAATCTCGGCAAGGAGGCGGTGGAGTTCTCGGCTGAGGCCCGCGTGAAGCCCTGGCAGTGGGACGAGCGGTCGATGCACTTCCACGCGACGTGGCGCTATCAGTGGCCGATACAGACGCGGCCGTTCAGCGACTGGAACTATCTGACGGCGACCGGCCGGGGCGTGTACGTGGGCGATACGCTGGCATTGGTGAACACGGCCAAGACGTGGTGGGGCGAAGGCGACGAGAAGGTGTGGGTGGACGGCGGGGATTTCCCGTCGCACTTCGGCACGGGGACGGAGGATCATTACGGCTATGCCTGGGGCAACGCGGCGGTCTTTCAGGGCCCGTTCTGCAACCAGCCCGCGCCCAGCCGGGAGATCGGCCACCGCACTAACACCCGCATCCGCGTGCTGGATGCGATCCCGTTCACCAGGAGCCTGCGGTACGACATGGAGGTCTGGCACTGGGCGGACTGCAAAGTCGCGTACGGCGTGGCATGTTACTGGTACGCGGTTCCCGGCGCGACGACGACGGCCCGGGCGGATCCTGCCGCGGCGGGCGAGGCGATCCCCCTGCCCGGCGGGCCGGCGAAAATCAAGGGGGCCGTCGAGTGCGAGACGATGAAGGTGCTGGGCAAGTCCGAGGGGCTGAACGTCTCGACGCAGAAGAGCTATCCCTTCGCCGAAGGCCAATGGAGCGATGACGAGCAACTCTTCGTCCGGGCTACAAAGCCCGGAGCGTTCATCGAGCTGCAGGTAGCCGAGGGCGTCTCCGGCCCGCGGAAGGTGGTGCTGCACGCCACCCGGAGCCACGACTACGGCATCCTCCGCTTCAGCGTAAACGGCAAGAAGGTCGAGAAGGAATTCGACGGCTGGCACAAGGAGCCGGTCCTGAGCGGGCCGGTGGAGTTGGGCACGTTCGACCCGCGGGACGGGCGGATCGTGCTGCGGGTGGAGGTGACGGGGGCCAACCCGCAGTCTCGCGGGCCGAAGTACTATTTCGGACTGGACGCGGTCTTGTTGCAGGCGCCGTAGGCGGAGAAGGCGTCGTACTCCTTTGGGGGGTGCAAGCTGCGGCGGGGCGACGGCGTTGTGTCTAGCAATGCCTTGCAGGAGCCGCCATGAGCGACAACTTGTCCGAGCCGGCCGCGTCGACTACCGAATGTCCATCCCCCCTGCCGGCCGGCAACGCCCCGCCCAACCAGGTCGTGCGTCACCTGAGCGTTTTTGACGCGGTGTGCCTGATCGTGGGCATCGTCGTCGGCGCGGGGATCTTCGCCTTGCCCTCGCTGGTGGCCATGGGAGCTGGGCCCGCGAGGGCGGTGATGCTGGCGTGGGTGATCGGCGGGTTCATCTGCCTGTGCGGCGCGATGGTCTACGGGGAACTGGCCACCACGTACGGCAGCGTGGGCGGGGAGTACGGCTTCCTGCACCGGGCCTATGGGCCGGGAGTGTCGTTCCTGTTCGCGTGGGCGCGGGCGAGCGTGATCCAGAGCGGGACGATCGCGGCGACGGGGTACATCTTCGGCATCTACGCGGCCCGGCTGGCGGGGCTGGGAGCGCCCGCGCCGATGCTGTTGGCGCTGGGTGCGGTGGCGGTCCTGGCGGCCTGCAACGTGGCCGGGCTGCGGCTGGGAGCGTGGACGCAGAACGTGCTGACGGCGGCCAAGGTGGTGGGCGTGGCAGGCGTGATCGTACTGGGGCTGCTGGCGTGCCCGGTCGCTGCCGAGCAGGCGCCGGCGGCGGGCAAGGCGAGTCTGTCGGGGATGGGCTTCGCCCTGATTTTCGTATTGTACACGTTTGGCGGGTGGAATGAGGCGGCCTACGTGGCGGGCGAGCTTCGCGGCCAGCCGCGGGCGATGCTGAAGGTGCTGGGGGCGAGTATCAGCTTGATCACGCTGCTGTACCTGCTGGTGAACCTGGCCTACCTGCGGGCGCTGGGTGCGGGCGGGGTGGCGGCGTCGAAGGCGGTGGCCGCCGACGTGGTCGCGCTGTCGCTGGGGTCTGGGGGGGCGGCGGCGGTGAGCCTGCTGGTGGCGATCTCGGCGCTGGGGGCGATCGACGGGTGTATCTTCACGGGGGCGCGGTCGCTTTCGGCGGTGGGGAGCGACCACCCGCTGCTGGGGCGGTTGGGGCGGTGGAACGAGAGGCTGGGCACGCCGGTGACGGCGATCGTGGCCCAGTCGGTGATCGCGGCGGCGCTGATCGTGGTGCCCAACCTCTCGCCTCAGCTTCGCGACTGGCTGGGCGAGGACCTGGAAGCCGCCGTGGCGTACACGGCCCCGGTGTTCTGGACGTTCCTGCTGCTGTGCGGGCTGTCGCTGTTCGTGCTGCGCGCGAAGGACCCGCACCGCGAGCGGCCGTTCCGCACGCCGCGGGCCCCGCTGACGGTGGGCGTGCTGTGTCTGGCGTGCCTGTACATGCTGTATCGCAGCGTGCTGTACAAGACCTGGTCGCCGGTGGTGGGCCTGATCGTGCTGGGACTGGGACTGATCCCGTACTTCGCCTCTCGACGACGTAATAACCAGTAGCCCGTACCCCGTAGGCGGTAGTCAGTGGTTCGTGATTGGGCAGTAGGTGACAGGAGCCCGGGAGTCTTCGCCGCGCCGAATTCGTCCGCGCCCCGTTGGATAAACAACCGACACCTGGCTACAGGCTTCAGGCTGCCGGCTACTGGCTGCTAGTCCTTGAGTTCGACGTTCCAGTAGGCGGCGTCGAGGAACTGTTTCCAGGAGGCGTACTTCTCGCTGGTCAGCCGCATGGTGATGATGGGCGAACGGCGCGGCTTGACGGGCATGACGATGAGTTTCATGCCGGCCTCGTCGGGCACGCGGCCGCCCTTTCGGACGTTGCACTTCACGCAGCAGCAGACGATGTTCTCCCAGGTGGCCAGCCCGCCGCGGCTGCGGGGCACGACGTGGTCGAGGCTCAGCTCGCTGGTGGGGAACCGCTTGCCGCAGTACTGGCAGCGGTTGCGGTCTCGCGCGTAGATGTTCCGCCGGGTGAACTTGACGCCGGTGCGGGGCAGGCGCTCGTAGACCAGCAGGCGGATGATGCGGGGGACGGCCAGCTCGAACCGGACGCAGCGGACCCAGTCGTGGTGCTCGCGCTGGTACTTCGAGCGGAATTCGCTGAGTTCGCGCCAGGACTCGAAATTGTAGGACTGGTACTGCTTGTCCTCGCACGTGATGATCTCGGCGATCTCCTTGAAGATCATGCAGAAGGCCCGGCGGGCGCTGACCACCCGGATGGCGGCCCAGTGCCTGTTGAGGACCAGCACGTTGCTGCTGAGAACGCTTGTATCAGCGGTAAACACAGGCTGTTTCTCCGCGCCCGGGTCGGCGGGGTCAAGGCGCCCGCCGCTCGGACACGCCATTATCATACCACAACGGCGGCCCTCCGCAAGGGCCAGGCAGCCCGGGGAGACGCCGGCGGCGACGGGTGCAGCGCGTCCTTGACCGCGGGTCGAGAGACAGCAAACAGGGCCGGAAGGCCTGGCGTTGAGCCGCCGCGGGGAATCGGACGGGCTTTCGGGGCCCGGGAAGTCTCCACAATCCGCGCGGCCCTTCCGCGTTTGGCAGGCAGACTCTTTGGTGAAAGGCGACCTCATGCGGATGAGCAGTGCGTGTGGAATGGCGGCTGGGTTGGCCCTGCTGGCTGTGGCGACGATGCCGGGACAGGCCGCGGGAGAGGACTGGACCCAGTGGCGCGGGCCGATGTTCGACGGGGCCAGCCGGCAGACGGGCCTGCCCACAAGCTGGGGCAACGGACAGAACATCGCCTGGGCGACGCCCATGCCGGGCCCGGGCAACTCCACGCCCGTCATCCTGGGCAAGCGGATCTTCCTGACCTCGGCGCAGGCCGACGGGCTGGACCTCTACGCGCTGTGCCTGGACCTGGAGACGGGCAAGAAACTCTGGCAGGTCAAGCTGGGGACGGGCAACAAGAAGATCCTGAACTACAACGTGGCCTCCCCGTCGGCTGTGGCGGACGAGCGGGCGGTGTACGTGCTGTTCGGCACGGGCGACCTGGCCGCGCTGGACCACTCGGGCAAGGTCCTCTGGCGGCGGAACATCGAGGAGGCGTACGGGCCGGTGGCCATCAAGTGGGGCTACTCGGCCAGCCCGCTGCTGTACAAGGGCAAGCTGTTCCTGCCGCTGCTGCGCAATACCGTGCCGTACGCCTACACGGATCAGCCGCAGAAGTACAAGAACCTGCCCTCGCTGCTGGTGGCGATCGACCCGGCCACGGGCAAGGAAGTGCTGCGGGCCTCTCGCGAGACGGAAGCCGACGACGAGCACCGCGAGACCTACGCCACGCCGCTGCCCTACGAGGCGGGCGGGCGAAGCGAGGTGGTGCTGATCGGCGGGGACTACCTGACCGGGCACGACCCCGCCGACGGCAAGGAACTGTGGCGGTGGATGTACAATCCCAAGAAGGTGGGCACGTGGCGGCGAATCGTCAGCACGCCGACGCTGTGCCAGGACCTGGTCATCGGCTCGCTGCCGCGCCACACGGGCATGTTCGCCGTCCGCCCGGGGCGGGGTGCGATGCCCCTGGAGTCGGCGGCGTGGACGTTCGACGGCTCGACGCCCGACGCGTGCAGCCCCCTGTGCTACGGCGGGCGGCTGTACGTGCTCAACGGCGTGAAGAAAGACCTGGCCTGCCTGGATCCCAAGACGGGCAAGGCGATCTGGCAGACGCCCCTGAAGACCAAGAGCGTGCTGCGGGCCTCTCCCACCGGGGCTGACGGCAAGGTCTACCTCATCAGCGAAGGCGGCGAGACCATCGTGCTGGCCGCGGGGGACGAGTATCGCGAACTGGCCCGTTTCGAGATGGGCGAGAAGCCCGTGCGGTCAACGATCGTGCCGGCCGACGGGGGCCGCCTGCTCATCCGCACGGCCAAGCATCTCTATTGCGCCCAGGCGAAGTGATCGCGGGCTGCCGGGAAACAACAAGGGCGGCTGAGTGTGTCTCAGCCGCCCCGGTCGTCTGCAGTCGGGTTGCGAGTCAGCGATTGTCGCGCCTGCGACGGATGTAACCGCCCAGGGCGGACAGTCCGGCAGCCACGGCCAGCAGGGTAACCGGCTCGGGAACCGCGTCGGGATCGAAAGGCGGATCGACCACGCCGCCACCGGGGTCGCCACCACCGCCGGGGGGATCGGTCGGCGGAGGCTCGAACGGATCCTCGCCGCCACCACCACCTGGGTCAGTTCCCGGATCGGTGCCGGGATCAGTGCCAGGGTCAGTTCCCGGATCGGTGCCAGGATCGGTGCCAGGGTCGGTGCCGGGATCAGTGCCAGGATCGGTGCCGGGGTCAGTGCCGGGGTCCGTGCCAGGGTCAGTGCCGGGATCAGTGCCCGGATCGGTGCCGGGATCAGTGCCCGGATCGGTGCCGGGATCAGTGCCCGGATCGGTGAAGAAGGAATTGGTTGACATGTTGGCACGAAAAGAGAT
>JAKJER010000042.1 GCA_022705325.1 Planctomycetota bacterium
GGCATTTTGGCCTTGGATCAGGAAGGAGAATGTGCAAAATGTGGATTGACAGAATTCGGGGGGGGTACAATACAAACAAGCTGGCCCGGTGGCGGAGTCGGGCGGGCTATCTGGGAAATCCCGGCTATCTCGACGGGCGGCTCGTCTACGGCATCGGCGGGGACCTGACGGCCCGGCCGCTCCAGATCGCCATCGGACGCGAACGGTTCCTCACCATTCTGGCCACCGACGGGGGCGACTCCTACAGCTACGACCAGGTCATGCTGGGCGACCCGAAGCTGGAACTGGCCCACAACATCGCCTACGGCAAGCCCGTGGGCGCGACCGCCATCTACAGCAGCCAGTACGCCGCCACCGGCGCCGTCGACGGACGGGTGAACGAGGAGTGGTCGGCGGCGAACCCGGCCGCCTACTGGTTGCTCCCCAACAGCACGCTGGGCTCCCTGATCGTCGACCTCGAGGGTGAGTTTCTCATCGACCGCATCGACCTCCAGAACACGCACAATGGCGGGTCAAAGGACCGCGGCACGAAGGAGTTCCAACTGCTGGTGAGCCTGGACGGTCTGACGTGGACGCCCGTGGTGGACGACCTGTTGAGCTTCTACGGCAGCGCCACGTCCGCCCTGCTGAACACGCCTCTGGAGAGCTTCGAGTTCACCGAAGTCTGGGCGCGATACGTCAAGTTCCAGGTCGACGGCTACTACGGCGTGGGCGGCGGCCTGGCCGAGCTTCGCGTGTTCGAGGCCGTGCCCGAACCGGCCAGCCTGACGCTGCTGCTGCTGGCGGCGACGGGCGTGGGCGGCTACCTGCGACGGCGCCGCGCGTAAACAAACAGCCGCACCCGCTCCAAGGCGGATGCGGCTGGGGGGCGATTGTGTGAAGCCGCGAGCGGCCGCAAGCCCGTGCCCCGCGGACTGCCGGGACGCGCCTGCCGGTTGCTGACTACAGGCTGCTACGCGCCGAACTTCTCCAGCTTGCCCGCGTGGGCCATGGCCGTCGGGATCAGTTCGCGTGCGGGGAAGGTCCCGAGCTGGCCGGAGCGACAGGTGACCTCGTTGAAGGTGTCGGCGTCGCCGCCGCGGAGGTAAGGCCCAGACAGCAGCACCGGCACCGGATGCCACGAGTGTGCCTTCATGCTTGGCGGGGTCGAGTGGTCGCCCGTGATGATCAGCACGTCGGGCTTGGCCTCCAGCAAGGTGGGCAGGGCCGCGTCCATCTCCTCGATCCGCTTGATCTTGGCCGGCAGGTCCCCGTCCTCGCCGGTCTTGTCGGTGTACTTGAAGTGGGCGAAGACAAACGTGTGTTGGGCCAGGGCCTTGGCCGTCTCGGCGCAAACATCCTGGGCCGTCGTCGGCTTGGCCACCACGGGCATGCCCACCAGGCGGGCCACGCCGCGATACATGGGATAGCCCGCGACAGCGGCCGGGTTGAGCCTGTAACGCTCCTGGAAGGTCGGCCAGGTGGGGAACTTCGCGTAGCCGCGGCAGAGGATCATGTTGGCCTTCGGCTCGTCCGCCAGGATCCGCCCTGAATGCGCCCGAACCACCGCTCGACGACGACGTAGCGCTGGGACATGCGGATGCGTCGGTTGCGGGTGTAGCGATGGATGACCATCCGGGCGCCGATGGCGGTGAGTGCCGCCAGCACCACCGCCAGGGGCAGGGAGAGCACGAGGCGGGCGAGCTTGGGCGGCAGCCAGGACACCGCCCCGAAGACCGTCTCGCCCAGGAGGGAAGGCATCCACCTGTCGGCGGCCAGCTTGGGCGGGCCCGCGCAGACGATCGAGAGGGTGATGATGAAGATCACCATCGCCAGGCACAAGGGAACGGCCTGGCGGGCCATGTACACCGGGTGGCGGCTGCGAAGCACGAAACGGATGATCAGGCGGTAGACGACGTAGGCCAGCAGCGCCCCCACCAGCGGCGAGACGATCCAACTGGCGGCGATGGTGCCCATGTTGGCCCACTTGATGTGCCCGGGCCCGACGGCGACGCAGGCAAAGCCGATCACCGCGCCGATGATGGCGTGGGTGGTGGAGACGGGCTGGCCGAAGAAGGTGGCAACGTTGAGCCACACGCCGGCCGCCAGCAGCGCCGCCAGCATCCCCACGCCCAGTTGACGGACGTCGCTGAAGGCCTCGAAGGGCACGATGCCGCCCTTGATGGTGTCGGCGACGTTGGCGCCCACGAAAAACGCCCCGCAGAACTCGAAGATGCCGCCCAGTATGATCGCCCTGAACAGCGTGAGGGCGCCCGAGCCGACCGACGTGCCGAAGGCGTTGGCGACGTCGTTGGCCCCAATGTTCCAGGCCATGTAGAACCCGATCACGAGGGACAGGGCGAAGAAAACGGTTGTGGCGGTCAGCAAAGCGGTTCTCCCGTCGTTGGCGTTTGTCAGCGATGGGCGATCATGATCCGGAGGTTCTTGCCCACGTTCTCGGCGTGGTCGGCGATGCCGCGCAGAGCGGCGCTGAGTTTCTCCAGGATCATGACGGTGATGGGGTCGATGTCATCCATTCCGTAGTAGCGCCGGGCAAGCTGGCGGCTGAGCTTGTCGGATTCCCATTCCATGTGGCAGACCTGCTGGATCTGGCCGAGGACCTCGGCGGTATCCGGACCCGCGAAGGCCTCTTTCTGGAGCTGGCCCAGGTGCTCGGAGACGGCCAGCAACTGCTCGCTCACCTGGACCACCTTGTCCACCAGGGCCAGGAAGTCCTGGTGCAGTTCCTGGGGCAAGTGGATGGTCCGCAGGGTGGCGACGACGGCGAAGTCCTCGGCGTCGTCGGCGATGCGGTCCTGCTGGCGGAGGAAGTTGGCCACGCTCTCCCGGCTGACGGACAGGAAGTAGCGCGTAGGCAGGTTTGCGCGGATGCGGTCCTTGATCTCGTCGGCCTCGTACTCGGTCTTGGACATCTGGTGCTGGAGGTCCCGCAGCCCCTGGGTGTCGCCGGCCAGGATGGCGTCGGCGATGGGGCGGACCAGGGCCACGCACTCGTGCACCTTGCGGGCGTGTTCCACCATGGGCTCGAACGGCGATCGCCCGAACAGATCGGTCAGTCTTCGCATGGAAAACCCTTTCGTGTTGCGTCAACGGGTGGAGAGGATACCGGGGCGAGGGGGCGTTTCCAAGGCCCAAACTTAACGGATTCTTAACTTTTCGCCCGCGGTTTGATCGGTACAATTCGGCCTGACCTGGGCGGCTTGACACCCCGCCGCCCTGGCGGACGATTTCATGACACGGATGAACACCAAGCGCATCGGCGGGGCGGCCCTGGCAGTGGCGCTGGCAAGCCTGGCCCTGACGGCGGCCTCCTGCCGGCGGCAGGGGGGCAAGACGGTCAGCGTGGTCGGCTCGACGTCGATCCAGCCCTTTGCGGAAGTGCTGGCCGACGAGTTCCACCGCGTCTACCGGGACATCGAGATCGAGGTCCAGGGCGGCGGCTCCACCGCGGGCGTCCAGGCCTTCATGAACGACATCGCCGACGTCGGCATGTGCTCGCGCAACCTCAAGAAGGGCGAAGCCCCGCAGGGCCGGCCCGTGGTCATCGCCCGCGACGGGCTGGCCATCGTGGTCCACGGATCCAACCCGGTCAACGACCTGAGCGTGGACCAGATCCGCGACCTGTTCTCGGGGCGGGCCGCCAACTGGAAGCAGGTGGGCGGGCCGGACCGCGTGGTCAGGCCCATCTCGCGCGAGGAGGGCTCGGGTACCCGCGAGGCGTTCGAGAAACTGGTCATGAAGAAGACCCGCATCTCGCGCAAGGCCCTGACGCAGGAGTCCAACGGGTCGGTCAAGGAACTGGTGAGACACGATCCCGGCGCCGTGGGATACATGTCGCTGGGCCTGGTGGGCACGGAGATCAAGGCCGTCCGCATCGGCGGGGTCAAGCCCTCGGCGGAGAACGTCCTCAACGGCTCGTACTCGCTGGTCCGCCCGTTCCTGTTCATCGTGAAGAAGCAGCCCCGGGCGGACACCCAGAAGTACCTGGATTTCGTGCTGTCGGACCAGGGGCAGCGGCTGCTGGAGAAAGAAGGACTGGTGAGGGCCAAGTGAGCCAACCCCAACTGGACATCGCGGCGGTCGAAGAGGGGCCGGGCCGCCCGGCCATGTCCGAGGCGAGCCCGCCCAGCCAGGGGCCCGGGCCGCAGCGCCGCCTCAAGCCCTCGACCTGGTGGTCGCGGCGGAGCGACCGGGTCATCAGCCTGATGCTGCTGGCGGGCGCGATGACGGCGATCGCGGCGCTGGCGGTGATTACGGCGTTCATCTTCAAAGAAGGCCTGCCGCTGATGCTGGAGAAGGGGTTGAGCGACTTCCTGTTCTCCAGCGACTGGTACCCGCAAGAGGGCAAGTTCGGCATCTTCGCCATGATCGTCGGCTCGCTGGCGGTGACGCTGGGGGCCATGATCATCGGCGTGGTCTTCAGCCTGTCCTGCGCGATCGTGTTGACGCAGTTCTGCCCGCCGCGGGTGGTGTCGATCCTGAAGCCTTCCATCGAGCTGCTGGCGGGCATCCCGTCGGTGGTGTATGGCTTCATGGGCGTGGTGATCCTCGTGCCCCTCATCCGCACGCACCTGGGCGGGCCGGGGCTGTCGGTGCTGGCCGCGTCGATCGTCCTGGGCGTGATGGTCCTGCCGACGGTCACGTCAATCTCCGTGGACGCCCTTCAGGCGGTCCCGCGGAGCTACCGCGAGGGCTCGATCGCCCTGGGGGCGACCTCGTGGCAGACGACCTGGCGGGTCGTGCTCAAGGCGGCCCGCTCGGGCATCGTCGCCGCGGTCATCCTGGGCATGGGGCGTGCGATCGGCGAGACGATGGCCGTCATCATGGTCGCCGGGAACCCCCTGGACGTGCCTACCAGCCCGCTGGACCCCGTCCGGACGCTCACCAGCAACATCGCCATGGAGATGGGCTACGCCAGCGGCGACCACCGCCGGGCCCTCTTCGCCACCGGCGTCACCCTCTTCGTCATCATCATGATCCTGAACGTCATCGCCCTCACCGTCTCCCGCCGGCGGGCCGTGCGGAGCAAAGCTCGATGAGGATCTCTCCCGACATGTCGCAGCGGGCGGCCGTCACCCTCATGTGGGCGATGACGATCTGCACCCTCGGCGTGCTGCTGTTCATCATCGCCTACATCCTGGCCAAGGGCCTGCCCTACGTGAGCTGGGAGTTCCTCAGCGAGGCCCCGCGGTCCATGGGACGCGAGGGAGGCATCTTCCCCATGATCGTCGGCACGATCCTGGTCTGCGGGCTGGCGGTCGCCATCGCCGCCCCCATCGGCCTGGTGACGGCCATCTATCTCACCGAGTACACCCGCGAAGGCAAGCTGACCGCGATCATCCGCTTCGGGGCCGACTGCCTGGCCGGCATCCCGTCGATCATCTTCGGACTCTTCGGCTTTGTCTTCTTCGTGATCACCCTGGGCATGGGCTACTCGATCCTGGCCGGGGCGCTGACGCTGGCGGTGATGGTCCTGCCGACCATCATCCGCACCAGCGAGGAGGCGATCCGCGCCGTGCCGCGGTCGTATCGCGACGTGAGCTTCGGGCTGGGCTCCACGCGCTGGCAGATGGTGACCCGGGTGGTGCTCCGCTCGGCCCTGCCGGGCATCGGCACGGGCATCGTCCTGTCGATCGGGCGGGCCATCAGCGAGACGGCCGCCGTCATGCTCACCGCGGGCTCGGCCCTGCGCCTGCCGCGGACGGTCTTCGACTCCTCCCGCACGCTGTCGCTGCATTTCTACGTCCTGGTGCGCGAGGGGCTTTCGTCCGAAAGCGCCTACGGGACAGCCGCCATCCTGATCGTGTCCATCCTGATCATCAACATCCTGGCCTACTGGTTCATGAAGCGCTTTGTCGCCAAGGTTAGATAGATGAGCGAACCGCCGAAGATCCGCGTCGAGTCCTTCAGTGCCGCCTTCGACGGCCGGGAGGTCCTCCGCGCGATCAGCCTGGAGGTACAGCCCCGCGAGCGGTTGGCCATCATCGGGCCCGCCGGCGGGGGCAAGACCACCTTCCTGCGCTCCCTCAACCGCCTCAACGACCTGGACGGCGGCTTCTCCCACACGGGCAGGATCCTCTTCAACGGCATGGACATCTACAGTCGGCAGACGGACCCCGCCGAGCTGCGCCGCCGGGTGGGCATGGTCTATGCCGTGCCCGTTCCGCTGCCCTGGTCCATCTACGACAACCTCGCCTACGGCCCGCGCCTGACGGGCATCCGCAGCCGCTCCCGGCTGGACGAGATCGTCGAGACCTCCCTCCGCCAGGCCATTCTGTGGGACGAGGTCAAGGACCGCCTGGACGAGTTGGCCACCAACCTCTCCGGCGGGCAGCAGCAGCGGCTGTGCCTGGCGCGCATCCTGGCCCTGGACGTGGAGGTGCTCATGCTGGACGAGCCCTGCTCGGGCCTGGACCCGATCTCGACCGCCAAGATCGAGGACGCGCTGGCCGAGCTGAAGCAACGCTATTCGATCATCCTGGTCACCAACAACACCAAGCAGGCGGCGCGGGCGTCGGACCGCACGGCGTTCTTCCTGATGGGCGAGTTGATCGAGGTGGGGCCCACGGTCGACCTCTTCACCAACCCGGTCCACGAGCGGACCGGCGACTACATCACGGGACACTTCGGATGATCCAGGCGGACGACTACAAGCTCCAGACCGACAAGCTGAACCTGTACTACGGCAAGTTCCACGCCCTCAAGGACGTGACCATCGCCATCCGCCCGCGGATGATCACGGCCATCATCGGACCTTCCGGCTGCGGCAAGAGCACGCTGCTGCGGTGCTTCAACCGCATGAACGACCTGATCACCTCGGTCCGCGTGACCGGGCAGATCCTGCTGGACGGGATCGACGTCATCCACAAGTCCGTCAAGTTCACCGACCTGCGCAAGCGCGTGGGCATGGTCTTTCAGAGGCCCAATCCCTTCCCCCTCAGCGTCTACGACAACGTGGCCTACGGGCCCAGGATCCACGGCATGGCCCGCGGATCGCGACTGGACCAGATCGTCGAGGACAGCCTGCGTTCCACCGCCCTGTGGAGCGACCTCAAGGACCGCCTCCAGGACTCCGCCCTCGCGCTCTCGCCCGAGCAGCAGCAGCGGCTGTGCATCAGCCGCCTGGTGGCCGTCGAGCCCGAGGTCCTGCTCATGGACGAGCCCTGCTCGGCCCTGGACCCCATCGCCACCGCCCACATCGAGGAACTCATGCGCCAGCTCGCCCAGCGCTATACCATTGTCATCGTCACCCACAACATGCAGCAGGCGGCCCGGGTGAGCCAGGAGACCGGCTTCATGCTCCTGGGCGACCTGGTCGAGTTCGGGGCCACCCAGGGCATCTTCACGGCACCGGCAGACAAGAGAACCGAAGACTACGTTACGGGGCGCTACGGCTAGACCGCGGCCCCGGCAGGAAGCGAACCGAAAACTGCGCGACGGGCCGCTCCGGCCCGTACGCCGACAAACAGGAACCGCACCGTGGACCACCTCGTACGACAGTTCGACCGCGACCTGGACAACCTCAAGCAGAAGCTGCTGCGGATGGCCGCCACCGCCGAGCTGATGATCAAGCAGACCATCAGCGAGCTGGTCGAGCGGGACCGCGACCTCGCCCGCGACGTGCGGGCCGAGGAACAGGAGGTCAACCGCCTCCAACTCGAGATCGACGAGGCCGCCATGGCCCTGCTGGCCACCCAGCAGCCGGTGGCCGCCGACCTGCGATTCATCCTCGTCGCCATCCGCATCAACGGCGAGATCGAGCGGATCGGCGACCTGGCGATCAACATCACGCAGAACGTCGATGTCCTGCTGGAGCAGCCCCCGCTCAAGCCGCTCATCGACATCCCCATGATGGCCGACGTGGCCCAGCAGATGGTCCGCGAGAGCCTCCACGCCTTTGTCCGGCGCGACGTGCTCCAGGCCCAGAACGTCATCGCCAACGACGACAAGGTCGACGCCTTCAAGAACCAGATCATCCGCGAACTGCTGACCTACATGATGGGCGACCCCCGGTCCATCGAGCGGGCCCTCGCCCTGATCCTCATCGCCCGCCACATCGAGCGGATCGCCGACCACGCCACGAATATCGCCCAGGACGTGATCTACATGGTGCAGGGGCGCGACGTTCGACACCCCAAGGGCAGGAGGGAAGAGACCCCGCAGTGAAGGCGGACCCGGCGCGATCCTTCGGGCGGGCGCTTTTGTGATTCACCGGCTGCGGTGACGGACGGGTCTATGCCGACTGGGCTCGGGCCGTCGGCGGGGGGTACTGCTGGATGCTCAACGCCCGCGTCACCAGTTCGCGGTTCATCTCCGTTGAGTTGAGCCCGGCCAGGCGGCACGCGTCGGTGTGGTCGATCCGGTTATCGGCGTACAACTGGACGGCCAGGGCGATCCGCAACTCCGCCGCGTTAGCCTGTGCACGCACCACGATGTCTTCCGGCACGTCGATACGCATGTGAGCGAGTCCTGGGTCGAACGTGTCTCTGCCTGGCAGATCCCGATGCTCTCAGTATCGACAAACACCCGGTACCACTGAGGGAAAACCCGCAGATATTCTCAGGATTCGCGAAAGCCCTTTGCGGACGTCGGTCCGCACTTCGCGGGTCCTGGTCCCGCCACGCCCTTGCGGGCCGGTCAATGTCTTGTTTCCCCATGCGTTCATACCTGCACAGGAGAACGACCCATGAACCTCAGGCTCGTCGTCGTGCTGTGCGCCCTGGCCCCTCTGGCTGCCCCCCTCCGCGCGGCCGCTCCGCTGGGCCGACCGGACCTGGACGCCCTGCTCAAGAAGGCTCCCAAACTCGAAACCGAGGACCTCTGCGAGCCCGTCCGCTCCATCCGCGAGGGGATGCTCCTGCGGGCGCCCAACCCGGACACCAACACGTGGGACCTCATCCAGATCTACTTCCCCAGGTACGGCGGGCCCAACACCATCGTTATCATCGATCCAGGCAGCGGCCGGGTCAAACAGGTCCAGACCGAGCGCGGCTGGAACTTCCACCTCTGTCCGTCGGTGGTGGCGCCCAACGGCAAGCTGTTCATCTCCATCCTGGACGGGCGGCTGAGGCAGAAGATCTGCCTCTACGACCCCGCGACCAACGAGCTGAAAATCGACGCGGTGAAAATGCCCGAGGACCTGCTGGGCGAGACCCACCCGCTGGTGCTCGGGACCGACGGCAAACTCTACGCGATCGGCCAGCACCCGTCCAAGGCGGCGGCCGCCGCGCAGATCGACCCCGACACGTTGGCCGTCACGTTCTATGGGCCCATCGGCCCCAGCCACGCGCCCAGCGCGTGCTGGGGCTACTCCGGCGCCGCCGACGGGCGCTACGTCTACGTTGCCAGCGGCAAGGTGCCGTGGCACCTCGTCGCCTACGACCGCAAGACGGGCAAGAGCGAAACGCTCGCGACCACGGGCACGGTCGGCGGAATGGTCAGCGTGGGCCAGGGGCGCGACGGCTGTACGGCGAAGGTCTCCGGCATCGTGGGCCCCTCAGGGGAACGGCAGGAGTACTGGCTGCACGAGGGCAAGGCGATCCCCGTCAGCGACCGCAACGTCCCGCCCTGGCCCGTCCGCGAGCCCGGCCCGCCGCCCACGCCGGGCGTCGAAGTCAACACGAGTCGCGCCGTGCCGGACCTGGAGGGCTTCGCCGAGATATGGGTCCGCCCCGCCCAGCCGGGCCGGCCGCGCAACGAGCCCGCCGACGCCGCCCCCGAGCAACTCGGCTGGAAGCGCTTCCGCTTCCAGGTGCCCCTGCATCCGCACTCGATCTACCGCCTGGTCGAGATGCCCGACGGGCGGCTGCTCGGGACGGCCGGGTCGTATGAGGGCAACTTCGTCTTCGACCCCAAGACCGCCCAGGGCAAACACCTGGGCAAAATCGGCCTCAGCCACTACGCCACCGCATTCAGCGGGCCCAAGGTGTACATGAGCGGCTATCCGAGTTCGCCCCTCTACGCGTACGACCCGGCCCAGCCGTGGACGGCTGGCACGGTCGCCGGCCACCGCGTCATCGAAGACGGCGACGGGCGGGCCAACCCGCGACGCCTCCTGTACATGGGCGCGAAGGAACTGGCCGGCACGCACAAGATGTACGCCGCCGTCACAGCCGCCGGCGGCAAGGTCTTCTTCGGCGGGCAGTGGGTCCGCGACGGCTCGTGCGGCGGGCTGGCCTGGTACGACCCCGCCACCGGCCAGGCCGGCGGGCTCTGGAAACCGCTGAGCGCCCTCCAGGTCACGCACATGGCAGCCGCCGACGAGGGCCGGCTCATCGTCGTCTCCACGCGCCGCGTCGAGGACACCGTCCTGAAGAAGCCCAAGCCCGAGCAGGGCGCCCTGCTGGTCTTCGAGGTCGCCAAGGGCGACTTCGTCCACAAGCTCGAGCCGGTCAAGCTCGCCAAGGGCACAGGTCCCATCGTCTGCCCCGGCGGCAGCCGCATCGTCGGCTGGGCCCCAAACGGCGACAACGCCGACGAGAGCGTCCTCTACCTCGCCGACGCCAGAGAGGGCAAGCTCCTGGCGACGCGCACGTTGGGCTATCCGCTGCCGGTCGCGATCGGCTCGAACCAGCAGGAGAACTGGGACTTCCGCCTCGGCCCGGACGGCAAGGTCTGGACCTTCCTCAACAACGTCCTGATCGCCATCGACCCGGCCACGCTGGATATCGCCCCCATCGGCCGGCTCGACAAGCCGGGCTGCCTTGCCCTCGCCGCCGGCAGGATCTACCTCGGCGGCACGACGGCGGTGAGAAGGGTGAAATGATAGAGAACGGCAACCTCACGTCCGAACGGTGTCGTGTCAGGCAATGCAAGAACGAAGGAATGTGAGCGATGGCGACCTCCTCGCCTTTCATGTCAGAGATCCTGAACGCGAAGAACATCTGGATTCTACTCGGATGCGTGACCTTGACGGGTCTTGCCGTAATGGCGCTGTGGGCACGAAGGAAGATGCAGCGGTGGCGCTCTCTGCCTTTTCATGACCGAACAGACTCTTCGCTCTTCTTGTCCTACAAGAGCGACGATGCCGGGCTCGTCAGATTCATCGCCGAACAGATGACTGCCCAGGGAATTGACGTGTGGTTCAACGAGTACAGGATATTGCTGTCGGGCTGGGAGGGAGAATTCGAGGACGACCTCAAAGCAGGTGTTTCCCGGACTCGCAGAGCCGTATTCTTCACCAATGCCAAGTGGGCTCAATCAGCCTGGTGTGTCAACGCCGAAGCAGGGCAACTGCTCTCGCGGCTGGGCAAGGATGACTGCCTGGAAGTCCGCATTCCTCCGCACCCGAGCCCCCACGAAAAGGTGCCGGCACTTGCCATGCTGCCGCACATCTCCACCGATGATCCCGACAGATGGACGCTGTTGGCCCAGGTCTTCCACGCGCTGGGATGTCCCGATCTCCAGACTTCGCCGCGCCCATGCTCGCCACGCCCTCTCCGAGGTCGCGTGAATGGTATTCCCTACGAACTGGACATGGCAGGGTGGACGGCGTACGGAGGCGCGCATGTGTCGATGGGCGACTTGGTGTTGCCGCGTCTGACACAGATCGATAGGGGCACTCGGATGTCCGTTAACGTGATAGTGGGCAAGCGAGGAAGCGAACGACAGGACGTGAACGACTTGGACGACCGCCGAGTATTTCAGAATCTCCGGGGCTTGGCACGGAGCTACTTTCAGGGCAATCCGCTGGCAGGTGATTGTGTCGGCGTCCATCTGGTTCTTCAGTCCGGGCTCAGCCACGGTGCCTTTACCTACTGGGGGAAATTCGCATGGTGCAGGAAGTACTCGATCATTCTTGCCGCGAAGGACGGGGGTGCGGATGTGGAATTCCACTTTACTTGCTCCGTCTATGGCCCCTTTTCTGAATTCTGCAGAGTCGCCTGGCACTTTGATGACCTCGTGGCGTCCCTTCGTTATGGGGCTTGGTCGACCGATTGACCCTATCGCTGCGCGCGGCCGTTCGCGAGGCGGGGGCTGCCACAGGCGGGGAACTACGGAAGCTGTTCCAGGTCGTTGAGGTCCTTGTGCCTGCCTGCGGCGCGCTTGTTCGCCTTGAGGTCGTCGAGGGCGATGACGTTGACCGGGATGCCGTCGATCTCCGCCCGGACGCGGCCCGCATAGCAGGGGGCGAAATCCACCCCGGAGATGGCGGTGATGATCTCCAGCCGCACGGGCGGCACGCCCATTCGGACGATTCTGTCAGGATCGGTAAAGAGATTGGCCGGAACGTTCTCTTGGCTGAATCCGAATTCCACCAGCGCCTGGCGGACACGTTCGGCGTTCTCCGGACTGACCGCGATCCAGACGTCCAAGTCGCCCGTGGGGCGCGAGTAGCCGTGAAAACCAACCGCGTATCCGCCCACGAGCAGATACTCAACGCGGCGGGAATTCAGCAACTTCAAGAACTCTTTGAAGTCGGGTGGTAAGCGGATCATAGCCGTAGGCGATCTGCCGCATGATCTCGATGGCTTCGATTCGTTCGTCGACCGTCTTGCTCAGCCAATACGCCTTCTCGTCGGAGGGGTCTGTTGTCCGGGCCACCGTGACGACGGAACGGTCCACCTTCGGGAAGGTGGAGTGGGCCGGGCTTGGGTCGCTGCTGTTCATTCCCTGTATTATACTCCAGGCTGTCTCCGGCGGAAACTGTTGCGTCCGCCGTCGCGACGCGCTATTCTGCGCTGTGGAACGACCGGTTCGTCGTTCATGGACAGAGTTCGAGCAAGTCTGCGAAACCATGAGGAGATCGATCATGTCGAAGTGGATCGCTATGGCGGCAGTGTTGGGCGTGCTGGCGGTGGCGCCGGCGGCGATGGCGGCGGAGGAGACGGCTGATGGTCTGAAGACGACCGTGCAGGCCATCGTGGACGCCGCCAAGGCCGGCAAGGGCGAGGAGGTTCAGAAGCTCACCGAAGCCCTCTTCCTGCCGGATGCGGGCAAGTTCTTCACCGAGGTCTTCGGCGAGGAGTTGGGCAAGAAGCTGGCCGACGAGTACGCCAAGCTGCCGAAGGCGGAACTGGCCAAGCTGTTCGAGAAGGTCGCCAAGGACGGGCGGACGAACGTGACGGCCTGGAAGATCGCCGGCGCCGACGACGAGAACGCCACCGGGCTGCAGAAGGAGGCGATCAAGGCGATGAAGAAGCCGGTGGCCCTCTACAGCGTCCGCATGGCCGAGCCGGGCAAGACCAGCGGCATGACGCTGTGGTCGTTCGTGTACGCCGACGGCGCGTTCCGGATCGCGGGCAAGATGCGGGCGGTGAGATAGCCGCGGGCGTGAGCGGTTGAGCCTGCCGAACGGCGAGCCCTGATCGGCTTCAGACGCTGTCGAAGGGCTTGCCGTTCGGCGGCGAAGGTTGCGGACTGGGCATAGGGGGCGTCGCCGCGTATGAATCAGAGTCTTCCCGACATCCTGCTGATCGACAACACGCCCAGGCGCGGGGGAAAGGTCCACCCGCGGATCCGGCTGATGGAGGAAATCCTGATCGCCTGTCCCGCGGTCGTGAGGACGATCCACTACCGGGACGTCGGCCCGGCCAGCGCGGACGGGGCGGCCGCGATCGTGCTGTCGGGTTCCGCGCACAACATGTCGGAGCCGCCCACTCGCGAGGCCATGCGCTCCGTTGTCGAACTGGTGAGAGATACCAGGCTGCCCGTGCTGGGGATCTGTTTCGGCTTTCACCTGCTCCTTCACGCGTACGGGTGCGAGATTAGGCGGAATCCGCAGTCAGGCGAATTCCGCTACCCCGACGGCCTGGTCAAGGACATCCACGTCACGCGCGGCGGGGGGATCATGGCGGCGGGGCGGCACCCGGTCAACGTGGCCCACCGGGATTACGTGCGCCCGGACGATCCGGCCCTGGCGGGGCGGTTCGTGGTCCACGCGGTCAGCCGCGACGGCGAGATCGAGTATCTCCAGTACGCCAGCCACGTGGAACGCCCGATCCACGCGGTGCAGTTTCACCCCGAGGCGTTCGCCCAGGCCCCGGACGAGGTCAAGCGCACGGGCGTGGCCGTCCTGCATGGATTCGTCGCGGCTTGTTGAACGTCTCGACGGGGGGTATAGTCAGAGCGATCTGGCCCGTCAACGGAGCCGGGCCTGTCTGCACAGGACGTTTCGACCGTTCCACCTGGCGGGAGGGCCGCATGCGACGCATACTGGCTGTCATCTTGACTGCTGGGGCTGTCTTGCCTGGCCTCGCTCGGGCCAGCGGCCAGGGCCGCGACCTGTTCTCCTGCGATTTCAACCAGCCTGCGGCGAAGGAGTGGAAGTTCGTCGGCGGTCAGTGGGCGGTCCAGGACGGATGCCTTAAGAGCGACCGGGGGCCGGGCGACCCGAACAAGGCCATCCTGGTCCTGGGCCCGGCGGAGGCGGTGTCGGCCGACGTTCTCCTCACCGCGAAAATCCGCATCGACGCCTGGCGGGAGGGCGACTGGGCGCGGGCGGGGATCGGCCTGTGCGCGGACGCCGCAAGCGGGCGCGGGCTCAACCTCCTGTTCCACAAGGGCCGGCTGAACCTCATGCGGGACTTCATCGCCTGGGGGCCGGGTTGCGACTTCGAGGTCCATCCCGGCCGGTGGTATTGGATGAAGCTGCTCAAGACGTCCCAGGGATTGTCAGGGAAGGCCTGGCTGGAGGGCGAAAGCGAGCCGGCCGACTGGCAGGTGACCTGGGACGAGATCGACCCCGGCGTGAAGGGGTATCCGGCGCTGGTGGGCGGGTCGGGCGGCGCGGGCAGCGACGTTGCCCGCGTGTCGTTCAGCCGCTGCGAGCTGCAACGCGTGCTGCCGTCGGACCCGCTGGCCTGGCGGGCCACGCGGCAGGAGGCGAGTCTGCGATCGCTGCGTCTGGCGGTGGAAGACCTGGTTCGCACCTTCGCGGGGCGCTACGCCCGCGGGCGGGAGTATCTCGCCCGCATCGAGGAACTGGAGAAGGCCTTCGTGGCCGCCCGGCCGGCTGCGGGCCAGGCGGGCGACTCCGGCCGCCTGGATGCGCTGGCGGCGGCGGTGGAGGCGCTGCGGGCGGAGGCCCTGCTGGCCAACCCGCTGCTGGACTTCGACAAGCTCCTGCTGGTCAAGCGCCGCGACGCGCGGACGATGAAGGTCCGCCCGCAGGTTCGCGGGGAGGCGGCCTCCTTCTACGGCAACGACGCCATCGGCTTCCTGAACGGCCTGCCGATCAACTTCCAGGGCAACAGCTACCTGCGAGAGCTGCCGTTCGACAACGAGATCGCCGTCCTCTCCCCCGTGCGACCCGGCGGGAAGCTCACGAGACTGTACCGTCCCGAGCGCGACGTGTACGTGGGCAACCTGAACCTGCACTTCGACGCGGACAGGCTGATGTTCTCCTCCGTGGGCAGCCACGATCGCTGGCAGGTCTTCGAGATCGGCGCCGACGGACGCGGGCTCCGCCAGGTCACGCCCGGCCTGGAGAACGACGTCGACAACTACGACAGTTGCTACCTGCCCGACGGGCGGGTCCTCTTTGCCTCGTCGGCGTGCTTTCAGTCCGTGCCGTGCGAGCGCCGGCTGGACGAGGTGGCCAACTTCTGCGTGATGAACGCCGACGGCACGGGCATTCGCCGGCTGTGCTTCGACCAGGACCACAACTTCTGCCCCACGCTGCTGGCCGACGGGCGGGTCCTCTACACGCGATGGGAGTACACGGACATCGCCCACGCCTTCAGCGCCCGGCTGATGACGATGAATCCCGACGGCACGCTCCAGCGGGCCCACTACGCCAGCAGCAGCCACTGGCCCAACCGGATCTTCTACGCCCGGGCCATTCCCGGCCGGCCGAACATGTTCGTCGGCATCGTCACCGGGCATCACGGCACGGCCCGCGCGGGCGAGTTGGTCCTGTTCGACGTCGCCCTGGGCCGCACGCAGGCCGATGGCGTCGTCCAGCGGATCCCAGGTTGGGGCAGGAAGGTCCAGCCGAAGATGGTCGACAACCTGGTGGACCGCTCCTGGCCGAAGTTCCTCCACCCGCACCCGCTCAGCGACAAGTACTTCCTGGTCTCCTGCCAGCCGGCGGCGGGCTCGCGCTGGGGCATCTACCTGGTGGACGTGTTCGACAACAGCGTCCTGCTCTGCGAGGAGGACGGCTGCGTGCTGTTCGAGCCCGTGCCCCTTCGCTCGGCGCCGCGCCCGCCGGTGATCCCCGACCGCGTGAACCTGGCCTCGCGGAAGGCGAGCGTCTACCTCAGCGACATCTACGCGGGCGAAGGGCTGCGCGGCGTGCCGCGGGGCACGGTGACGAAGCTGCGACTCTTCACGTACCACTTCAACTTCTTCGGGACCTCGGGCATCGAGGACTACATCGGCATGGACGGCCCGTGGGACGTCAGGCGGGTGCTGGGGACCGTGCCGGTGGCCGAGGACGGCTCGGCGTGGTTCGAAGTGCCGGCCAACATGCCCATCGCCGTCCAGCCCCTGGACGCCGAGGGCAAGGCCCTGCAACTCATGCGGAGCTGGTTCACGGCCATGCCCGGCGAGGCCGTCTCGTGCGTCGGGTGCCACGAGAGCGTCAACAGCGGCCCGCCCAGCCGTCCGACTGTCGCCCTGGCCGGCGGGCCGGCGCAGATCCAGCCGTGGCGGGGGCCGGCGCGGGGCTTCTCGTGGGACCGCGAGGTCCAGCCGGTGCTCGACAAGTATTGCGTCGGCTGCCACAACGGCTGGGCGGCCTCCTCGGGCGGCGCCGAGCCGGACCTGCGCCAGGCCGCGGCGAGATCGCTGCCGCTGTCGCCGGCGCCGTTCCCGCCTTCCTTCTACGCACTCCGCCGGTTCGTCCGCAGCCCGGGGCTCGAAGGCGACCCGCAACTGCTCCCCGTCGCCGACTACCACGCCGACGCCAACCCGCTGGTCCAGATGCTCCGCAAGGGACACCGAGGCGTGCAACTGAACGAAGAGGCCTGGGACCGCATCGTGACCTGGCTGGACATGAACGCCCCGGCCTACGGCACGTGGATGGAAGTGCCCACGGTCAGCGGGAACCCGAAGGTCCGCGCCTGCCGCGACCGCCGCATGGACCTGGTGCGGCGCTACGGCGGAATCGCGGAGGACTACGAAGCGATCCCGGACACCCCTCGGCCGGACGTCACGCCGGTGGTGCCTCCGCCCCTGCCCGCCGGCCCGGTCCCGACCGCCGCTGACTGGCCGTTCCCGGCCGACCAGGCCAGGCGCCGCCAGGCAGAGGCCGGGGAACGGACCGCGATGTCGGTGGAACTCGCCCCGGGCGTGAAGATGGACCTGGTCCTCATCCCGGCGGGCGAGATGGTCATGGGGGAGGCGTCGTCCGCTTACGCCGACGAACGCCCGGCCTGCCGGGCGAGGATCGAGCGGGCGTTCTGGATGGGCGCGACGGAAGTCACCAACGAGCAGTACGCCCTCTTCGACGCCGAGCACTCCAGCGGGGTCGAGCCCAAGCTGTGGCTCAAATGGAGCCGGGACGACTTCTTCAACCTGGACCGCCCCGGGCAGCCCGTCTGCCGGGTCTCGTGGCAGGAGGCGCGGGCGTTCTGCGACTGGCTGTCGGCCAAGACCGGCAAGCGGTTCAGCCTTCCCAGCGAGGCGCAGTGGGAATGGGCCTGCCGCGCCGGCAGCGCGGAGCGATGGAGCTTTCCGAACTCGCCCGCGGCCTCGGCCTCCTTCGCCAACCTGGCCGACTCCGCCATGCTCGATCTGGGCAGGCTGGCCAGGCTCGAGAAGGTGCGCCCGTTCATGGCCGTCGATCCGGTGGACGACAAGAGCACCGTTTCCGCCCCCGTGGGCTCGTACCAGCCCAACCGCTGGGGGCTGTACGACATGCACGGCAACGTCGCCGAATGGACGTCCAGCGCGTACGTGCCGTATCCCTTCTCGCCCGGGGACCCGCGCCACGCGGCGGCGGGCGGCCGGCGCAGCGTCCGCGGCGGGTCCTGGTACGACCGGGCCGACCTCGCCCGCTCCGCCTGCCGCACCGGCTACCGGCCCTGGCAGCGGGTGTTCAACGTGGGCTTCCGCGTCGTCTGCCAGGACGCGAAGTGAGATCGCGCAAAGCAAAGCCCGCAGAGAATGTTCCGCGGGCTTTGCCGTCAACGGCTGTTCGCTCTATTCAGACGCCTCGCCGGGCATCGCGGTCTCAGGCCAGCGCCTCTTTGCAGAACTGCACGCACTTGGCGACCTCGGCGACGCTGTTCGAGTCGGCCGGGACCTTGTACTCCAGCTCGATGTCGGCGGGGAAGGTCCACTTCTCCTTGCGGATCAACTGGAGGACTTCCTTGATGGGCGTGGTGCCCTGGCCCCAGGGCAGGTTCTTGCCGTCGGCGGTGCGGTCCTTGAGGTGCAGGCTGACCATGCGGTCGTGGTACTTCTCGATCACCGGGATGGGCGACTTGCCCTTGGTGCCCGCGACGTAGTGCCCGATGTCGAAGTTGTAGCCGATGTACTGCCCGTACTCCAGGATCGGGTCCTTCTTGTCCATCACCGGCACGTTGCCCGTGTGGTTGTGGAAGGCGACCCAGATCTTGTGCTTGTCGGCGAAGGGGGCCAGGCGCTTGGCCGCGGCGTCGTTGCGCTCGGTGGTGATGCCGATGGCGCCGATGGCCTTGGCCACCTCGAAGGCGAAGTCGATGTCTTCGTCGCTCTTGCCGAAGCCCATCTTGTGGATGTGGATGTTGACGCCCGCGTCGTTGTACATCTTGCGCAGCTCGCGGCACTTCTCGAGCTGGCTGGCGCGGTCGCCCTTGCCCATGAAGGACTGGATCGGCCCGCCCATCAGCTCCACGTTGCTCAGCCCGCACTGGATGAGGGCGTCGAGCGTCTCCTGGGCGGTGTTGATCTTGCCGCCGCGGAAGCTGTACGTGATGCAGCCGATGCGGACGCCGCCGAAGGTGGAGTTGGGCTTGCCCGCGGCGGCCAGCCCGCGTCGCGCCAGCAGCCCGCCGGCCGCCACGGCCGCCACGCCGCCCAGAAACGCCCGCCGACTCGTCAGCCCGTCCGTAATGATCCGTGTGCTCATGTTCGCTCCCTGAAAGAGTGTCTTTGTCTGCTCAGCGCCTTCGCTTTGCGACGCAAGTGTACTCCAAACCATGCCGCTTGGGAAGTCGCCAGCCAGGCGGCGGATGCTCTACTTCATCAGCTCCAGCATGGCCTCGCCCATGGCGTGGCCGATGCGGGTAAACCAGATCGCGCTGCCGAGGTAGTGATAGGGGCGGTCCCCGCCGGTCTTCTTCCACTGCTCGAGGTTCTTGCTCCAGGTCGGGAACAGTTCCTCGGCCGCCTTGTCCACCAGCAGGTCGGTGCGGAAGGCCTTGACGTTGCCCTTGAACTCCGGCACGCCGTTCAGGGACATCTGCGCTTCGCGGACCTCCAGCATGGCCCCGCCGGCGGGCTTGGAGCCGTTCTGGCCCATGGCGGCGATCACGAAGGGCAGCTTGGGCACGCCCAGGTCCTTGCGCACGTCGCGGATGAAGTGCGCCAGGTTCGAGGCGTACTCCTTCTCGGCCCCGCCGTACATGTCGTTCCAGCCCTGGAACCAGACGAACCCCGCGACCTCGAGCTGCTTACCCTTCAAGGCGGGGAACATCGTCTCGTAGTTGGTCAGCGTGTCCTTCACCTCGGCCATCATCGCACGATAGGACGAGCCGTACGGCTCCTTGATCTCCCCCATCGTCGGCAGGGGGGCTTTCTTCTTGTTCTTCTCGTTGGCCTTCTTCACGCGGTCCTGGGCCTGGGTCAACTCGGCCTGCAATTTCTCCTCGCTGGGCATTCCAGCCGAGGGCGATCGGAACAGCTTGACCAGCGAGTGCCCGCCCCACGCGGCCTTGATCAGCACCACCGGCTGCTCGAAGCGGTCGCCCATCATCCACCCGAACTCCAACTCCGCCCCGGTCCGCCCGGGCGAGCCGTAGCCGATCGTCAGGGGCCCCTTGCGGTCGAGGTACTTGATGAACACGTCGTCGCGGACGATCCACTTGCCGTCCTTGCGGTAGTGCTTGAACAGGTCCTTGGTCTCGGGCGCTTCGGCCTGGTGCTCCAGCAGGGCGTTGGGGGCCTTGCCCTCCATGTTGGACTGCCCGGCCAGGATGAACACCTTCACCTTGTCGCCGGCCGCCCGTGCCCGCCCGGGCAAGGCCAGCAGGACCGCGCACACCAGGACACACGCACCCAACAACACCAGCCTGCGACGTTGCATAGCTTCTCCTTCGCGGCGGATTCCCTTTGCGGGCCGGGCAGAACCTGCGACCGGCCGTTGCCGGACGACTATCAGTAGAACGTTCGTTTCAGCACGGCGCTCGGGAGTTTCTTCGCCGCCGCACCCGCGGCCCGACTGCACCTTGACACCGGGGACGGTCGGGATATGCTGACCCGCTGACCCGCGCGTCACCCCGGAGAGCGCGACATGAACTCTGCGACACGTCCAATACCGTTCCTGTTTCTCGCGGTCCTGCTGACCGCCGCCGTTGTCTGGGCCCAGCCGGCCTCGATCGAGCCGGTCACGACCTTGCCCTCGGGCGGCTACGTCGTGGCGCGACTGGAGATCGGTGCGGGCCTGCAGGATGTCAAGGACAAGGCCGCACCGAGCTCGCAGCGGCTGCTGATCACCCTGCGCGGGGGCAAGCTGGCCAACCTGTGGTTCGTCCGCCCGATGGCGGGCGATAACCGCCTCATGGTCGAGCGGTCCACGCTCGCGCTGACGGAGAAGTCGCTGGCGGGGGAGGTCGAGTTGCGGACGACGTTCAACAGGGGCAGCCCCCAGGTGACGGTGGCACTCAAGCTCGATCTGGCGGTGACGGACGGCAAGCTCAGCGGGCGGTACGAGATCGCGGCCGACAAGACGCCGTACAAGTCCGCCGCCGGCGCCGCCTCCGGGGTGCTGCTGACGCGCCCGCCGGCGGAAGACGCTGTCTCGCCCAAGGGCTCCTGGTCGTCGTTCTGGGGCAGCCGGCACGACATGAGCTGCGGCGAGCAGCCCGCGCTGGTGGCCGACCTGTCACGCGCCCGCCCCGTGTGGCGGAGCGAGACGTATGTGCCCACGGGCTACGGCAACGCGCCGGACAACCGCTACTTCACGCGGGCGATCGTTTCGGGCAACTGCGGCGGCGGCAGTTCGCCGGTCGTCGCGGACGGAACGGTCTTCGTGTACTTCTACAGGCCCAGCCCGCAATCCGAGCCAGCCACCAAGGGCAGCCCCTTCTGGCGCTACAAGGACGATGCGGACTTCCAGGCCCGGATGGCCGCCTTGAACGCCACGCCTCGCGAGGTCGAACAGTTGCTCAACCACTTTCGCCCGCTGGCGGACGATCACGTGGTGGCGATCGACGCGGCCACGGGGGCTGAGAAGTGGCACACGGCCCTGCCGCTCCGCTCGCCCAACCAGCAGACGCACAAGCACCGCGGGCTGTTCGGCGTGCCGCTGGCGGCGGGGGATACGCTGTACGTGCCGAACCACGCGTCGCGGCTGTACGCGCTGGACGCCGGGACGGGGCGACTGAAATGGGAGACGCCCGCCTTCACCGCGCCGGATGCCAAGGCGTCCGTCCGTCCGCCGCTGACGCCTTCGCCCATGCTGATCGCCGGGAACCTGCTGGTCGCCTGGGGTAGTTGGTTCGACGGCAAGGTCCACGCCCTGGACCCGAACACGGGCAAGGAGAAGTGGCAGGCGCCCGGTTCATACGTGATGCGATGGACGTGCGAAGGCAAGGACCGCCTGGTCACGCTGACGGGGCTGGACAAGCGCAAGCTGAGCTGCATCGACCCGGGTGACGGGCGCGTGCTGTGGCAGGAGGAGACGGACGTGCAGGCGGTCGCGCCGCAGAGCGCGGTGATTGCGGGCGACATGCTGCTGGCGGCTCCGCCGCCGCCCAGGGGCGGGCCCAACGTCGTCCGCTACGAAGGCTGGAAGCTGTCGGCCGACGGGGCCCGGCGGATCTGGCAGGACGCCGAGTTTCCGGGCGACGAGAACGTTCCGGTCACCGTCAGCGGCGGCAGGGCGTATTTGCTGGGCAAGCAGCTCATCCGCTGTCTGGACACTGCGACCGGGCGGCAGGTGACGGAGCGGAAGTTCCAGCAGCACGGGCCCGGCTCGAACGCCTGGCTGGGCGTGGTGGGGGAGCGGCTCCTGCTGAGCCCCGAGGGCCAGCACGGCGTGGCCCGGCTGGTCTTCCCGGATCGCGACCTGCACGACCTGGGGTTGATCTGGCTGCCTCCGCACGTGGAGACCACCGCATACAACTCCCAGCCGATCGTCTACCCGATTGTGGACGGGCGGCTGTTCATCCGCGGCGGCGACGGGGTCTATTGCTACGACCTGCGGTCGGGCCAGTAACTGCGGATAACCAGCTTGGACAATCCACCTGAATGCGGCAGGGAGGCTTGACGCCGATAGCAGGAGAAGGTCAGTTCGTGGGCTCTCGGGCGTCCGTCACCGCGAGGTTCCCCGGGCAACTCTTGTCGTTTTCCATGCCTTCGGTCACGCAGGCGACCTTGGCCACCCCCAAACCTCCAGCCCTTTGGGCTTGCGGTTTGAAGGTGCCACCTCGCGCGTTCTGTCATTGGGAGTATTCACCGGCCGACTATTGCGTCACTCGTGTAAGCCGCCTCAACAGCTTGCACCTGCCAATAGCGTCCAGCCAGTATACAGCGCAGCGTCTCGGGAGTAGTCCATTCGCAAGTGTCGTTCGAACGGTACCTTCTTCTCCCCGTAAACATACCCTTTGATCACCATCCGGAAGCTGCCTCTGCGCCTGATTGCTTCTGGAATACCCACTCTTGCACGTCTGAAGGTCCTCCCCGGGGTTTTGTCTGATTCGACTGGCTCAAACACCCCGAATGGCCCCCCGCGCGGATACTCGGGTCGGACGATCATCACTGTCTCGCCGTCGTCATACTGTATTTCGACGGATTCGATCACAGCGCCCTCCCCGGGGACACGGTCATCCACAGTCACGGCAATCTCAAGAGGATAGGGAAGCACGTCCCAGTGCTGGGTATATACCCAGGGAATGCCCACAGTGTCATAGACGGGATCCATGAACACATAGACCTCTGGCTGGTCGTATGCTTCATGGCCTTGGCAATACGCTCGGACAAAGTGCGAGCAATGCAGGCCCAAGGTCAGTATCCACACTAGCCCAACAATGGATAAGCCAATGACTATTCGTTTCTTCTTCATCTCGTGACCTGCACGGGTATTGTAGCGGGAGGAGCGAGCAAAGGCCATCGGCCGTGGCGCGAGTTGCTCTTGACGTGTTGGGGGGCATCTCCGGCTGTTCGTCCGCGGCGGACGGGGGGTCTATTGCAGCGACCTGCGGTCGGGCCAGTCACTGCGGATAACCAGCGTGGACAATCCATCGGAATACGGTGCGTTTCTTCCAGCGTGAGAACGCGAATACGTTACGTGCGCGGGTGTTTCCTTGCAGCCCTGCTGGTGTGCGCGGCCGTGAGCGACCTGTCCGCTGCGCCTCGGCCGGTGCCCGGGCCTGCCCGCCCCGTGGATCCGGGCCCTCCGCTGCCGGCCGGCCTGGACGAGATCGTCTTCGCCACGCGTTCCTACGGCCCGGACGGCCACTACTACGCCAACTTCGGCTACTACTCCGCCGACCCCAACCGCAAGGCCTACCCACAGGACGGCGGGGCGTTGTGGCGGCTGAACGTGCGGACGGGGGAGCGGAAGGCCCTTCTGCGCGACGACCGCGGCGGCGTCCGCGACCCGCAAGTGCACTATGACGGGCGGAAGATCCTCTTCTCGTATCGCAGGGGCGGCAGCGAGCAGTACCACCTGTACGAGATCAACATCGACGGCACGGCCCTGCGGCAGCTCACCGACGGCCCGCACGACGACATCGAGCCCACGTACCTGCCTGACGGCGGGATCGCATTCTGTTCGTCGCGGTGCAACCGCTGGGTGATGTGCTGGCACGTCCCGGTGGCCATCCTGTACCGCTGCGACGGCGACGGGCGGAACATCCGCATGCTCAGCTCCAACGCCGTCACCGAGAACACGCCGGCGGTGCTCAACGACGGGCGGCTGATCTACACGCGGTGGGAGTACAACGACCGCAGCCAGCTCGCCTACCACCACCTGTGGACGATGAACCCCGACGGCACGGGCGTGATGACGTTCTACGGCAACATGCACCCGACGGGGATGCCGTACAACATCGCCCGACGGCAGGGCAACGTGGTGGCGTACGAGAACGTCCCCGGCTCGTGGGCCATGCTCGACGGGCGACCGATCCCCGGCACGGACAAGATCATCGCGAGCTTCTCGCCCGGGCACGGGCGGCGCGAGCACGAGGGATTCCTCACCATCGTCGACCCCGGCAACGGGCCCGACGACTTGCCCTCGGCCAGGCAGATCCACAAGAGCGGCAGTTGGCGCGACCCCTGGCCGGTGGCGGCCGACCTGTTCCTGGCCGTCCGGCGCAACGAGCTGCACCTGGTCGACGACCAGGGCCGCACGCGACTGCTCCACACGCTTGCGGGCCTGCCCCCCCAGTGGATGCTCCACGAGCCGCGCCCCCTGCGCCCGCGCCCGCGCGAGCCGCTCTCTCCCGCGCGCCGCGACGCCGCCCAGGCCGACGGCACGCTCGTGCTGGCCGACGTGGCGCGCGGCCGCAACATGACGGGCGTGGCTGCGGGAGAGATCAAGAAGCTCCTGGTCATGGAGCAACTGCCCGGGCCCTTCCACGACAGCCCGGGCTTCGACGGCATCAGCCTGTGGGGGCCGTTCACCATCGCGCGCATCCTCGGCACGGTGCCGGTGGAGGCGGACGGTTCGGCCCACTTCCGGGCGCCGGCGATGCGGAGCCTGTTCTTCGTCGCGCTGGACAGGGACGACCTGGCTGTCAAGAAGATGCAGAGCTTCGTCACGCTCCAGCCGGGCGAGACGACGAGTTGCGTCGGCTGCCACGAGCCGCGGGTCGTCGCCCCCGCGAACGGGCGCGGAGCGACCCTGACGGCACTCAAGCGCCTGCCCAGCCGGATCGAGCCCCTGGCCGACCTGCCGCAGATCGTCGACTTCCGCCGCCACATCCAGCCCATCCTCGACCGCCACTGCGTCTCGTGTCACGGGCCGGGCAAGGCCGACGGCAACCTCCGCCTGGACTCCGGCGAGGGCATGCCTTCGCACGGGCGCGGACACGTGCAGAGCTCGTATGTGGCGCTGGTCTGCCGGCTGGGCGAGGTCGTCGACGGGCGCAACGCCCACGGCAACCGCCCGCCGCGCGCCACGGGCAGCGGAGGCAGCAAGCTCATGACCCGCCTGGACGCTCGCCACTACAAGGTGAACTGCTCGCCCCGCGAGCGGGCGATCGTCCGCCTGTGGCTCGACAGCGGCGCCGTCGCCAACGGCACGTACGCGATCATGGATGGCGGCTCGGCTGACCACCCCAGCCACCAGTACATCCGCGAGATGAAACGATACGGCATCTTGCCGCCGGAGTTCACCCTCGGCCCGTCCTTCGACGCCTACGCCACCGACGAGGCGTACTGGCGGTCGTTCTGGTATCAGCCGGGACAGACGCAGGGGCGGTGACTATCGAAGCCTGCGCTTGTAGTCCCGCCGTAAGGCGGTCCTCCGCGCGCCCATCGCACAGGACTGCGCTCCGACGCCCTTACGGGCGCACCTGCCTACGGCAGGCAGGCTCCGAGCGCAGCGACGAGGCGCTTCACGTCTGCATCCTCGTGCCCGCTGCACAGGCTGATGCGGAGTCGGCTGGTGCCGGGTGCGACGGTGGGGGGGCGGATGGCGGGCACGAGGAAGCCGGCGTCCAGGAGACGGCGGCTCAGCTCGACGGCGGCACCGGCCTCGCCGACGACTACCGGAACGATCTGCGAACACGAATCCAGCGTGGAGATGCCCGCGCCGCGCAGGAGGCTCCGCAGCAATTCGCCGCGCGCCAGCACCGTGCGACGTCGCTGCGGCTGGGACTGCACGATCTCCAGGGCGCGGACGGCGGCGGCGCACAGGGCGGCAGGGGGGGCGGTGGTGTAGATGTACGGGCGGGCCGTGTTGCGGATCAGGTCGATCAGCGGGGCCGGCCCGGCCACGAACCCGCCCAGGCAACCCAGCGCCTTGGACAGCGTGCCGACCGTCGCGTCGATCTCACCCTCGACGCCCAGCAGCTCAGCCGCCCCGCGCCCGTTCTCGCCCAGCACGCCGGTGGCGTGGGCTTCGTCGATCAGGAGCTGGGCGTCGAATCGCTTCTTCAATTCCACCAGCTCGCGCAGCGGCGCCAGGTCGCCGTCCATGGAGAACAGGGAGTCCGTCACGATGAGGCAGCGGCAATACTGGCTGCGCCGCCGCCCGAGCATGGCGGCCAGCCGGCCCATGTCGCGGTGGGGATACGTCCGCATCTGCGCGCCGCTGGAGCGGGCGGCGTCCAAAATGGACGCGTGGTTGAGCTTGTCGCAGAGGACCAGATCGCCCGCGCCCGCCAGCGTACGCACGGCTGCCGCGTTGGCCATCCACCCCGTTGAGGTCACCACCGCGTCCTGCGCGTGCTTGAAGTGGGCCAGCCGGCGCTCCAACTCGCGGTGAACCGTGCTCGTGCCGCAGACCAGCCGGGATGCACCGCTCCCCACGCCCCACGTCGCGACCGCCTCGGCGGCTGCCTGCTTGATCTCCGGATCGTCGGCCAGGCACAGGTAATCGTTGCTGCACAGGCAGACGACCTCGCGCCCGTCCAGGCGGACCCTCGGGCCGATGGCGGACTCCAGCGTCACCGGGCGGCGCAGCAACCCCGCCGCAGCCATCCGCTCCAACTCCGCCGACATGTCGTCCCAGATGCTCATCCGGTGCGCCATCATACACGCACACAAGCCCGGTGGCAGCGGGGATTCAATGGTCAATAGTCAATCGTCAATTGACAATGGTCAATACGCCATCGCCACCGTGTCCTTCAGCCCTTCATCCCACCCGTCCCACAGGAACTCCTCGTGCCGGCCGTCCGCGATCAGGCGGAAGGCGTAGCGGACCTGCTCCTCATAGAACTCGCAAAAGGCCCCGGTGCGGTTCATCCCGCCGTTCATCTCGTGTGCCTCGGCCGGGCAGGGCGAGCCGCAGAAGTGGCGGATCGCGCATCGCCGGCAGGGTTCGATGTCCTCGACCTTCCGGCCGGTCACCAACTCGAACGGACGGGTCTTGAGCACGTCGGGGATGTTGTCGGTGAACAGGTTGCCCCCGCGGAAGTTCTCCAGTCCGATGAACTCGCTGCAGGGGAACATCCCGCCGTCAGGGGCGAGGGCGAAGAAGCACCGCCCGCCGCCGCAGGGGGAGACGTCGCACATCAGCCGCCGCGCCGACGGGGCCAGGATCGCCAACAGGATGTTGGCAAAGTTGCCCACCACGAGCTTGCGCCCGGTGCGGCGGTACAGTTGGCTGGTCCGCTCCAGGGCGGCGATGAAGCGTTTGGCGGCGGTCGCGTCGTCCGGCTTGACCTGGCGCGAACGCGGCAGGGTGCAGCGGAGGATGTTCATCAGGCACGTGGGGACCCGGCGGCGGTGGAAGAAGTCCACCACCTTGCTCAGGTGGGCGACGTTCTCGCTCGAGACGGTGCAGATGACGCTCCAGTTGTCGTAGCCCTTCAGGCGGTCCATGGCCGCCAGCACGTCGCCGTACACGCCGCGACCGTCCCAGGTGCGGCGGGTGCGGTCGGCGACGGCCAGGCTGTGGGCGTCCAGCGAGAGCCCGATGCTGACGCGCCGGCTGGTGAGGAACTCGACGGCGGAGTCGTCCAGCCGCGTGGCGTTGGTCTGCACGCCGAAGAGGAACTTGCCCTTGTAGCGGTCGATGGCCTCGAAGACCGCGTCGCGGTTGAGCAGCGGCTCGGCCCCGTGGAAGATGATCTGCGGCGTGTGCCCGCGGCCCAGGGTGCGGCGGAAGTACGCGTGGAGGATCTCCATCGCCTTGAGCACCCGCTCGGCCGGCATGTGCCTGCCCGAGCGGCGCATCTTCGGCGGGATGTAGCAGTAGGTGCAGTCGAGATTGCATCGCTCGGTGGGGTTGAAGTAGACGGCTGACGGGGTCAGGCCGAAGCGCAGGTGGTCCATCTCGGCCTGCAGGGCGGGCCGGCTGCGGGCGAGCGAGCGGGGCAGCTTTCCGCTGAAGGCGTCGGCCAGCTTGTCGCGTCGCACCAGGGCCCAGAAGGCCGAGTCCGGCTCGATGAGGGCCAAATAATCGGCGTGGCCGATGTCGACGCTCTGGAGCGTGGGTCCTTTGCCGCTGTTGACGAAGCGGCCCCGCGAGGGGGCCGCTCCGTCCAGCGTGCGGGTGCGACCGGGCATTACTTCGCCTTCCTGTCCATCAGGATGTAGTGGCTGAGCCCCGTCCCGCGGGCCTTGCAGCTCTTGCGAACGGCGATCACGACCTTCTTGCTGCTCTTCTTCATGCGACGTCCTTTCCGAAAAGAACCAACGAACCGACTCTTCACCGACCGTCCAAAAAGAAAAGGGCTCCGACGGTCCCCAAGCGGGGGACTGTCGGAACCCTTTGCCTTCAGATTCCGTCTTCAATGGCCCAGGCAGGTCTTCTGGCTCTCGGGTCGTGGGGGCCTGGCAGCCTTCCCGCCGCAGTGGGCTGCGGCAGTGGCGGGCGAAACGCCCGTTGCCAGGTCCCTCGCCGATTACAGCGGCGGGTCCGCCACGGATTCGCACCGTGTTCCGGGATGCCTGAACGGCACCATCATACAACGTGACGGCCTGGAGGCAAGCGGAAAAGCCAAGACATTCGATGTCCGCCAGGCCGATACCCGCCGGTCACCGGGTCCGGGCGCGTGGGCTCAATCCTCCGGCCTCCCTACGCGGATCGGTGCTGACGAATCTCCCCATATCGGGCAGCGCGACAAAAAAACTTCAGTTTTTGTTTGACGGGGGCCCAAACAGCTTTTACGTTTTACACAACGTACAATGCATCTCGTACGGGTTGGCCTGTCGTCGGGATCTCGGGAGCAGAACAGAGAGTCAGCAGAAGACTGCCCCGCAGCAGTGCCCGGAGCGAGTCCCGACTGGCCGGGCGGATGGAGCGGCGGCTGGGATGAGGCATCAGACAACAGTGGATTTCCGGCACGATTCGCGGCCTGACCAGCCGCCCGGGCGTCGGCTTTCGCACCCCTTTGCCATTACCGGCGGGGGCGGACCTGCCGGCGAGTCCGGCCCACCGCCGTTCAGCGGCCTGCCGGACGGTGGGCAGGACGGCACTTCCGGGCCGACCACAAATCGCGGGCAGGTTCGCAGGAGCCGCCCGCCCAAGTTGTATCGCATCGGCGAAGTGGTGGAGTACTCCGGCCTGAGCCGCCAGACGATCCACAACTACACCGCGATGGGCCTGATCCACGAGAGCCGGTGGACCAACGGCGGGCACCGGCTCTATGACGAGATGGTGTTCGAGCGGCTGGACCAGGTTGCCCAGCTCAAGATGCAAGGCAAGTCGATGGAGTACATCCGACAGTATTTCGTTCAGTTGGACGCCTCGTAGGCATGCAACCGGCGGGCACGGCGTCGGCCGTGCCGCCACTCGGTCAGGGAGGACCGAGCGATGAGCAGACTGAGCAATGGGATAGCGCAGATCAGGACCCGCCTGGCGGGAATGGGCGTCCGGGCGCGGCTGCTGGCCGGCGCCCTGGGCGTGTTGACTGTCGCCGGCGGGTTGTGGCTGACGCTGGCGGGCGGACAGCCCGTCATGGCGCCCGTGCTCGACCAGCCCCTGGCGGTCGAGCAACTCGCCTCGGCCCAGTCGCTGCTCCAGGAAAGGGGGATCCCCTGCCGCGTGGTCCGCGAACGTCTGTTCGTCCCCCGTGACGCGGTCTCGCAGGTCCGGTCGATCCTCGCCTTCGAGGGCATTCTCACCCGCTCGCCCGCCGCCACCTTCGAGCAGCTTGCCCAGGACGACGACATCTGGCGCACCCAGGCCCAGAACGAGCGCCGCTGGCAGGCGGCGAAAATGGCCACGCTCAGCCGGCTGATCACCAGTTTCCCGACGGTCCGCTCGGCCACCGTGCTGATCGAGCCCGGCAGCGGGCGGCAGCTTGGCCGGCCCTCCGCGCCGCCCACCGCGGCCGTGCACGTGTGCTTCAAGGCCGACTACCGCATGACGCCTCGACTCGCCCAGGCCATCACCGACCTGCTCTGTGGCAGCGTGAGCGGGCTGGAGGCGCCCGCCGTCCGCATCGTCGACAACCACGGCGTGTCCTGCCGCGTCCAGAGCGACGGCACGGTCAGCGGGTGCGAACTGGCCGCTGCCGCCGCGCCGGAGACCGCTGCGACGGACGCTGCCGCGCCGGCGGAATCGTCCCGAGCGCCGCTGCTGCCCCAGGTCCAGTCCTCGCTTCGTCCGCGCCTGTTGGCTGGCGGGCTGGCGATGGCGGGCGTGGTGTGCGGGTACATCGCCTGGCTGCGACGCCGGCGGGTGCAGCCCGGCGAGCAGAGGATCCCTGACGAGCCGGAACTGACCGGGCGATTCGCCTTTCTCCGGAGCGTTTCGGTCGAGCAGGTCGCCGACCTGTTGCGAGATGAACATCCCCAGACGCTGGCCCTGGTGTTGACGTGCCTGCCGCCGGTCCAGGCGGCCGGCGTGCTGAAGGTCCTCGGCCCGGCCCACCAGGCCGAGGTGGCCAACCGGGTCGTGCGATTGGACGAGACCGACGAGCAGACCCTGGACGAGATCGAGGTCGCCCTGCATCGGCGGCTGGCCCGGCCCGATCCGGGCGCCCGCGAAGGCGAAGACATGGGCATGCTCACAATCGCCCGCCTGCTCGATCACGCCGGGCGCGGCGGCCTCGCCGCGCCGGCGCGAGACGAACAGCGAGACCTCCGCTTCGAGGACATCGTGACCGTGCCCGCCGACCGGCTGCGCGAAGCCCTGGGCCGGCTGGAGGTGGAGGAGTTGGCCGTTGCCCTGCGGACCGCGGGCAAGGCCCTGACGCACAAGCTGCTGGCCTGCCTGGGCGCCTCTCGGGCGGCGCAGGTGCGGCGGGAGATGGAGCGCATCGCCCCCGTGCGCCTGAGCGACGTGGAGATGGCCCAGCAGCACGTGGTGGAAGCGGTGAGGAGGCTGGCGGCAGAGCGGTCCGGTCGATCCTCCGACGAAATCGTGGCGTGAGACGAACGTGGCACAGGTATTCAAGGCCAATACGGACGAGGCAGCCAAGGCGAAGGCCCGCGTGCTGAAGCTGGCGGACTTCGCGGCGGAGGCCCGCGCGGTGGTGCTGGAGGCCCGCAAGGACGCCGCCCGCATCGTCGCCTCGGCCCGCGCGCAGGCGGATGACTACCGCCGCCAGGCCGCCGAAGAGGGATACGCCGAAGGTCACGCCCGGGGCATGGAGCAAGGTCTGGCCCGGGGGCGCCAGCAGGCGATCGACGAGGTTCGCCGCCAGGTCGAGGACCAGGCCCGCCAGGCCGACGAGGTGGCCGCTCGCATTGTCGAGGAACTGACCCGCAGTCGCGAGCAGCTCATGCAGGAAGCCCGCAGCGGGCTGCTCCAGTTCGCGCTGGACCTGGCCGGTCGCATCGTCGGACGGCTGGCCGTCGGCGACGTGCGGGTGGCCGAACGAAACCTCGCCAAGGCCCTGGACCTGGCCCGCTCCACCGGCGAGTTGACGGTCCTGGTGAACCCGGTCCAGCTTGACCAGCTCAACGAATTCCGCCAACACCTGGTTCAGACGCTGGGCCTGCGCGGGAAGGTGAGCCTGGTGGGCGATGAGCGCATCGAGCCGGGCGGGGTGAAAGTGGTCAGCCGCTCGGGCGAGATCAACGCCACCATCGGCAGGCAGTTGGACAGCCTGGCCGAGCTGATCTTCGCCGTTGACCAGGACGAGCCGGCCTGCCCGCCAGACGAGCAGGACCCGTTGGAAGCCCTGGACGCCCTGGACGAGCGGGGCGAATACGTGTCCGAACCTCCCGCGCAAGAGAGCCAGGCGGGCGACGAATCGGAGCCGGCGGATCGGGCGGAGGCCGGGCCTGACCGGCGCGCGGGCGCAGAGGAGGGGGCGGCATGACGCTCTTCGAGCCGTATCGCGAGATGCTGGAGACGGCCCAGCCGGTGGGCATCGCCGGACAGGTCAGTGCCGTACGCGGGCTGACGGTGAGTGTGGCCGACTTCCCCGCGCCGGTGGGGGCGGCCTGCCGGATCGTCCGCGGCACGCGGGCGGTCGAGGCCCGCGTGATCGGCTTCGTCAACGAGGAGGCCCTGGTCATGCCCCTGGGCTCGATCGCGGGCATCGCCCGCGGCGACCGGGTGCTGTGCACGTGCAGCGAGCCGACCGTCTGCGTGGGCGAGCGGATGCTGGGACGCGTGCTGGACGGCCTGGGCAGGCCCGTGGACCGCCTGGGCCCGCTGCACGTCGAGACCCGCCTGCCGATCTGGCCCGAGGCCGCCTCGCCGATGCAGAGGCGACGCGTCACCCAGCCGCTGGGCACGGGCATCCGGGCCATCGACGCCATGCTCACCGTCGGGCGGGGCCAGCGGATGGGGATCTTCTCCGGGCCCGGCGTGGGCAAGAGCATCCTGCTGGGCATGATCGCCCGCTACACGGCCGCCGACGTGATCGTCATCTCCCTGATCGGCGAGCGAGGGCGCGAGGTGCACGACTTCCTCGAACGCGACCTGGGCGACGAGGGCCTGCGCCGCAGCGTCGTGGTCGTCTCGACGGGCAACCAGCCCCCCCTGGTCCGCGTGCAGGCCGGGGCGGTGGCCACCACCATCGCCGAGTTCTTCCGCGACCGGGGCGCCCACGTGTTGTTGCTCATGGACTCCCTCACCCGTCTGGCCATGGCCCAGCGGCAGATCGGGCTGGCCGCGGGCGAGCCCCCGGCGACCAAGGGCTACACCCCCAGCGTGTTCAACCTCTTGCCCGAGTTGCTGGAACGCAGCGGCAACACGAGCGGCGGGTCCATTACCGGCTTCTACAACGTCCTGGTCGAAGGCGACGACCTGAGCGACCCGCTCAGTGACGCCGTCCGAAGCGTCACCGACGGGCACATCTGGCTGTCTCGCGACCTGGCGGCCCGCGGGCACTACCCGGCCGTCGACTGCCTCCACAGCGTCAGCCGGGCCATGCTCGACGTCACCGACGACCGCCACCGCGCCGCCGCGCGGGAACTGCGGAGGCTGATGGCCGTCTACCGCGACATCGAGGACATGCTCACCATCGGGGCTTACAAGCTCGGGGCCAACGCCGATTGCGACCTGGCCATCCGGGCCGAGCCCCACATTAGCGAGTTCCTGACCCAGGGCATCGAGCAGTCCAGCAGCCTCGAGCGGACGCGCAACGGCCTGATCGAGTTGCACGAGCGGATCCAGGCGATGCGGAACCAGCCAGCCGCGGGCGGGCCGGCAACGCGGGTGTTCCTGCCTGAGATCTCGAACCCCCACGGGACGGGGCGAGGCAAGGTCATACCCGACCGCATGCGCCATAGCGCGGGGCAGGGAGGCAGGCCATGAAGCACGACCATCGATCACGAACCCGGGCGCGGATGCTGCTGGCCCTCCGCCAGCAGCGCGAACAGGTCGCCCGCCAGGATTTCCTGCTGGCCCAGGCCGAGGTGGAAGCCGTCCAGGCCCGCATCGTTACGCTCAAGGCCACTCTCGAAGACTACGACCAGGCTGCCCGCCAGGCCGCGTACAGCGGCGGGCAGGAGGACCTCCGTCTGTACCGCGGCTTCGCCGTGCAGGTTCGCCAGGCGGTTGCGTTGGAAGAGCGAAGGCTGGCGGCCAGCCAGGACCTGCTCGATGAATGCCGCCGGGAACTGGATGCGGCCAGGCGCGAAGTGAAGGCCGTTCAAATGCTCCAGGACCGCATCGAGGAGTTGCAGGACGCGGCCGCCGAACGGGAGACGGTCAAGCAGATGGACGACCAGCACGCCTCGCACTCGGTCCAGACGGGCAAATGGGAGAGGCTGCGGCCATGACGGGCCGGACGAAGCAACTTCGGATCGAGTTCGGACGGCGGTGGTTGACGCCGGCGGAGTTGAGCGACCTGGAGTGTGGGCAGGTGATGGAACTGGACGCCCAGGTGGACGACCTGGTGGACGTGTACGTGAACGGCCACCTGCGGGGGCGGGGCGAGGCGGTGGTGGTGGACGGCAAGCTGGGCGTGCGGATCAGCGAAGTGATCCGCGGCGGATGAAGCGGCGCATGGAGGGTGCAGCCGGCGAGACGAACATGGACAGGGATGTCCGGACAACTCGGCAGGATGGATGGGCGGCGAGAGTGATCGCGGCGGTCGCGATCGGCGCGTTCACGTGCTCGCTGGTCTGCCTGGGCATCCTGACCGCGCCGTCGGGGCGGGGCGTCACGCTGTTGGCGAAGGCTGCGGCGCAAGAGCGGCCGCCGGGCGGGCCGATGTCGCCCGGGCCCGCGCGTACGGCACTCTCGACCCAGCCGGCGACCCGCGCACGTTCGACGGGGGCGCCCAAGGCGGAGTCGCGGCCGCTGAGCGCCAGTCGCCCGGCGTCGTCGCTGGAGGACCGCCGGATCGGTGACGGGCCCGCCCCACGTCGCGACACCACGTTGAAAGTCATCATCGCGCTGCTGGTGGTGGTGCTGGTGCTGCTGGTGCTGCGCAAGCTGATGCGCGGCGCGTCCCGTCGCGATGGGGGGGCTGGCGGCGCAGCCGGGCCCCTGGAGGTGGTGGCGTCGTTGCGGTTGTCGCCGACGCACCAGGTGCGTCTGGTCCGCCTGGGGCAGCGGCTGATCGCGGTGGGCATGACTCCCCAGGCGATCGCCCCGCTGGCGGAGGTGAGCGACCCTCGCGAGATCGTTGAGTTGTTGGAGCAGGCGGGGGTGAAGCAGCCGGCCGGTACGCCCCCTGCGACCCCCGAGCCCGGCACGGACTACCTCCACGACGCCACGACGCGCGACAAGCCCCCCTCGTCGCGAAAGGGGGAAGGCGCATGAGGACGACTTGGCTCGCGGCGATGGTGACGTTGCTGCTGGCGGCGCCGGTCTTGGCCGCCCCGCCGGCCAGCGGGCCCGCGGCGAGCCAGCCGGCCGCCACCCAGCCGGCGGACCTGCTGAGCGGCCTGACCAGGCCGGACCAGACCATGACGCTCGTCCAATGGGCGGTGCTGCTGACGGTGCTGGCGGCGGCGCCGGCCGTCGGAGTCCTGGTCACGAGCTTCACGCGGATTGCCGTGGTCCTGGGGCTGTTGCGTCAGGCCCTGGCGACCCAGCAACTCCCGCCCAACCAGGTGCTGTTCGGTTTGGCCCTGCTGATGACCCTGGCGGTCATGTCGCCGGTCATCGGCGACCTCTATCAGCAGGCCCTCGAGCCGTACCTGGCCGGGCGGATCGCCCGCGAGCAGGCGTTCGATGCCGCCCAGGCTCGCATCCGGACATTCATGATCGGCCAGATCGAGACCGCCGGGAATTCCCAGGACGTCTACGTGTTCCTGGACGACAAGCTCGCCCGGCGACAGGACCTGACCTGGAGCGACGTGCCGACGCTGTCGCTGATCCCCGCCTACGCCATCAGTGAACTGAAGGTCGCCTTCCACATGGGCTTTCGCATCTTCCTGCCCTTCCTGGTGGTGGACCTGCTGGTGGCGTCGGTGCTGACGTCCATGGGCATCCTGATGCTGCCGCCGGTGCTGGTCTCCCTGCCGCTGAAGCTGCTGCTGTTCGTGCTGGCCGACGGCTGGCACCTGGTGGCCGGGACGTTGATGAGGAGCTTCGCGTGAATGCCGACGCCGCCATCGACCTGGCCCGCCAGGCCGTCTCGCTGACGCTGGTGCTCAGCCTGCCGGTCCTGCTGACGGTCCTGGCGGTCGGGCTTGTGGTGAGTCTGCTCCAGGCGATCACGCAGGTGCAGGAACAAACGCTGAGCTTCGTGCCCAAGCTGCTGGCCGGGGCGGCTGCGATTCTCCTGGCCGGGCCGTGGGCGCTGGAGCGGCTGATCGAGTTCAGCCGGGCGATGTTCGGCGGGGGGTGGTGAGACCGGATGAACGGGACCTTTGACATTCTGTCGTCGCTTTCGCCGGCCCTGCCGCTCGTGCTGATTCGCACGGGCGGGATCTTCCTGGCTGCGCCCGCCCTGGCCGAGCCGGTCGTTCCGGTGCGCCTGCGGGTGCTGCTGGCGGTGGTGCTGGCGCTGGCGGCGGCGGGGCGCGTGGCCCTGCCGGCGGGGCCGATGAGCGACGGCGCCTTCCTGGCGGCGGCGGCCGGGGAACTGCTCGTCGGGGCGACGATCGGGCTGGCGGCGGCGGTGGTGCTCTCGGGGGTCGAACTGGGCGCGTTCCACATTTCCCAGCAGATGGGCCTGTCGCTGTCGCAGGTGTTCGACCCGGTGACGGCCCAGGGCGGCGACCCGGTGCGGCGGCTGCTGGTCCTGCTGGCGGTGGTGGTGTTCCTGGCGGTGGGCGGGCACACGATGATGCTGTCGGCCCTGCTGGGGAGTTTCGAGTCGGTGCCGGTGGGCTCGGTCCTGGCGGCTGGGCGGGCGACGGACCTGATCGTGGCGCTGCTGGGGGCGAGCTTCGTTCTGGGCCTGAAGGTGGCGGCGCCGGTGCTGGCGGCGATGCTGCTGGCGACGGTGGCGCTGGGCCTGCTCCAGAAGACGCTGCCGCAGTGCAACATCCTGACGGTGGGCCTGCCGACACGGGCGCTGCTGGGGCTGGCGCTGCTGGGCATCGCGGCGGCGGCCCTGGGGTACCTGGTGGAGGCGGCGACGGACCTGGTGGGCAGGCACTTGGCGACCTGGGCTCTCCAGGCGTAGCGACAAGACATGGCAGAGATCGACGACAACAGCGGCGAGCGTACCGAGCAACCGACGGCGTTGCGGCTGGAAGAGGCCCGCCGGCGCGGGATGGTTCCGCGCAGCGGCGACCTGGTGTCGGCCGCCATGCTGCTGGGCGGGGCGGGCCTGCTGGCCCTGCTGGGCGGACGATTGCTGGAGGCCCTGGTGCGGATGATGCGCGAGATGCTCGCCTGGGGCGCCGGCCCGCTTCCGCTTGGCGGGCTGACCGAGGCGCTGGTGCCGCTGGCCCTGCTGCTGGGGGGGCTGGCGGTGTCGGCGGTGGGCATCAACCTGGCCCAGGTGGGCCCGTTGGTTGCGTGGGAGCGGGTCGCGCCGGACCTGGCTCGGCTGTCGCCGTCGGCGGGCCTGGGACGGTTGTTCTCCGCGCGGATGCTCATGGGCGGCGCGATGGCCGTGCTCAAGACCGGCGTGGTCGCGGTGGTGGCGTGTGCCGTCCTGCTGACCTGTGCGGGAGAGTTGGCGTCCGCGGGGCGGCTGGGCCCGCTGGCCCTGCTTGGCCTGTGCGGACGGGTCGTGACGGTGGTCGCTCTGGCGGGCGGCGCGGCCCTGGCGGTTCTGGCGGTGCTGGACCTGCTCTTCCAGCGGTGGCAGTACCGTCGCGAGTTGATGATGACCCGACGCGAGGTCCGCCAGGAACTGCGAAGGAGCGAGGGCGACCCCGCCCTGCGACGGCGTCGCCGCAAGCTGTCGGCGGAGGCGGCGGCAAGCGGAAGGAAGATCCACCGAACGCTCCCCGTGGGCCTTGAGCCGGGCGGACGGTCGGCGGGTCTTGAACAGGTGTAGGCATGGACCAGGGCATGACATTTGAGCGGGCGATCAACTGGGCGGTCAGGCACCGCGGGCTGGCGTTGTCGGTGGCGGCTGCCCTGCTGGTGCTGGTCCTGCTGGTCCCGCTTCCCTCGCCCGTGCTGGACCTGCTGCTGGTGGGCAACCTGGCCTTGTCGGCGGTGATCCTGCTGACGGCCATCCACGTTCGCAGCCCGCTGGAGTTCAGCGTGTTTCCCTCGGTCCTGCTGGGTGCGACGCTGTTGAGGCTGGTCTTGAACGTGGCCAGCACCAGGCTGATCCTGACCAGCGGCGCGGGCGGGCTGGCGATCGACGAGGCGCAATATGCCGCCGGGCGGGTGGTGTACGCCTTCAGCGAGTTCGTGACGGTGGGCTCGTGGCAGGTGGGGGTGATCCTGTTCGCGATCATCGTGATCGTGCAGTTCGTGGTGGTGACCAAGGGCAGCACTCGCATCAGCGAGGTGGCGGCCCGGTTCGTGCTGGACGCGATGCCGGGGCGCCAGATGGCGATTGACGCGGACCTGTCGAGCGGGGCGATCACGCAGGAGCAGGCCCAGCGGCGCCGGGCGGAGGTGAGCCGGGAGGCCGACTTCTACGGGGCGATGGACGGCGCGTCGCGGTTCCTGCGGGGCGACGCCATTGCCGGCATTCTGATCATCTTGGTCAACATCCTGGGCGGGCTGTACGTGGGCCTGGTGCAGTATGGCTGGTCGTGGGCGGAGACGCTCTCGCTGTTCACCCGCCTGACGGTGGGCGACGGGCTGGTCACGCAGGTTCCGGCGTTCCTGGTGGCGGTGGCGGCGGCGCTGACGGTATCTCGCGGGCCGACGCGCTGCGACCTGGGCGAGACGCTGGTGGGGCAGTTGACGGCCCGCCCGGCTGTGCTGGGCATCACGGCGGCGTTCCTGGGCCTGCTGACGTTGACCTCGCTGCCCAAGCTGCCGCTGCTGATGCTGGGCGTGGGCTGTGGGGGCCTGGCGTGGTTGCTGGTGTGGCGCCGCGGGAACGAGGGTAGTGGCCGCGGCACGGCTGCGGAGGCGGAGACGGCCGGGGAGGGCCTGCGATGGGCGCCGGCGGCTGTCGCCCGCACCGGCGGCCGGCCGACGACGGGGGCGGGGGAGCAGGACCTCGAAGACCTGCTGACGGTGGACGCGATGCGACTGGAGGTCGGCTACGCCCTGGTCCGTCTTGTCGAGCCCAGCCTGGGCGGGGCCATCCTGGAGCGGATCGCCGAGCTTCGCCGTCGTGTCGCCGGCGAGCTGGGCGTGCTGATACCGCCGATCCGCATCCGCGACAACCTGCGGATGGAGGCGCACGGCTACGTCATCTACATCCGCGGGGCCCGCGCCGCGGCCGGGCGAATCTACCCGGGCCAGTTGCTGGCTGTCGCGGGCGACCAGGCCGAGGGCACGCTGGTGGGGCGTGAGACCACCGAGCCGGCCTTCGGTTCGCCCGCGGTGTGGATCGCTCCGGCTCAGCGGGCCCAGGCGGAGGGGATGGACTACGCGGTGATCGAGCCGGCCGACGTGCTCATGGGACACCTGGCCCAGACGGTCCGCAGGCGTTGCGGCGAGTTGCTGTCGCGCCGCCAGGTGACCGACCTGCTGGACCGGCTGCGCCATCGCGTCCCCGGGCTGGTGGACGAGCTGACCCAGCGGATGAGCATGGGACAGGTCCAACGCGTGCTTCAGGCCCTGCTTCGCGAGGCCGTCCCCATCCGCGACCTGGAGACCATCCTGGAGGCCCTCGGCGAGTTCGAGGACGTCCACGATCTGGACGCCATGGTCGAACACGTTCGCCTGGCTTTGGCGCGGACCCTCTGTCAGAGCTGGTGTGGCGACGACGGCAAGCTGTGGTGCGTGACGGCCGACCCGCGGCTCGAGGACGCCGTGGCCTCCTGCCTGGCTCGCACCAGCCGGGGGACCACCGTCACCGCCGGACCGGAACTGGCCCGGCGGGTGATCGACGGGGTGGAGGCGGCCCTGGCGCAACTCCGCCGGCGCGGCTGCCGCGGAGTGATCCTCTGCACTCCGGCGGTTCGATCCGCCCTGAGACAGATCCTCGCGGCCAGCGAGCCGGACGTGGCCGTTCTGGCCTACAGCGAAATCGAATCGGTTGAGGTGGAGGCGGTGGCCTCCGCTTCCCTGGGCGAGCGCCGCCTGGCGGGCGCCGTCTCCTGTGAGGAACGAGAATGAGCAGATCCCCCGCATACGCCACCAAGAAGACCTACCGGGCCGACACGATGGCTGAAGCGCTGGCCGCCGTCAAGAGCGAGTTGGGGCGCGACGCCGTCATCCTCCAGACCCGCAGCGTTCGCAAGGGCGGTCTGTTGGGGCTCATTGGCGGGCGGTCCATGTGGGAAGTCACCGCCTCGCCCAACGCAGGCCTCCAGCGCCGCTCCAAGCGCGGCGCCTACGTCAGCGACGCCGCCCGCCGGGCCGGCGACCAGCTCGAGCGCCTGGCCAACGCCCGGGCCCGCCAGGCGATCGACCTGGCCTCTTGCCAGGGCTCGGCCCCGGCCTGCGGCGACGTGGGTCGCGAAGTCTCGGAGCTGCGCCGGCTGGTCGAGGCTGTCCTCTCGCGGAACGGCGGACTGCCCGACAACCCGGAACTGGGCCACCTGCGGGACCTGCTGCGCCGCCAGGAAGTGGAAGACGAGATCGTGATCGATCTGCTGGGGCGGCTCCGCTCCGGAATGGACGCCGAGCGGGCGCGCGACGCCCAGGCCTTGCGGACGGGCCTGACGGACCTGGTCGCCTCGCGGATCCGGACCGTCGGCGAGGGCCGGCCCGCACGCGTCATGGCGCTCATCGGGCCCACCGGAGTGGGCAAGACCACCACCATTGCCAAGCTGGCGGCCAACTTCAAGCTCCGCCACAACCGCCGCGTCGGGTTGGTCACCATCGACACCTACCGCATCGCCGCCGTCGACCAGCTCAAGACCTACGCCGACATCATCGACGTGCCCCTGCGGGCCGTCCTGACCCCGGAGGAGCTCCGCGAGGCCATCGCCGCCATGAAGGCTATGGACGTCATCCTCATCGACACCGCCGGGCGAAGCCAGAACGACCGCCTCCGCCTGGGGCAGTTGCGGAAGTTCCTGGAGGTGGCCTCGCCAGACGAGACCCATCTGGTCGTTTCGGCGACGGCCAACCGGGCCTGCACGCGCGGCATCCTGGGCCAGTTCCTGCCGCTGGGCGCCAACCGCGTGATCCTCAGCAAACTCGACGAGGCCGACTGCTACGGGGCCGTGCTGAACGTCGCCGCGTGGTCGTCGCTGGCCGTCAGCTACGTGACCATCGGGCAGGAAGTGCCCGACGACATCGTCGCCGCCGACGCCCGTCGGCTGGCCCAGTGCATTGTGGGAGGGCCTCAAGCATGACCCTCGACGACCAGGCCGCCCGTCTTCGTGAACTGATGCGCCAGACTCGCGCCACGCGGACCATCGCCATCTGCTCGGGCAAGGGAGGCGTGGGCAAAAGCAACATCGCGCTGAATCTCGCGATCCTGCTGTCGGCGGGGGGGCATCGGGTGGCGCTGGTGGACGCGGACCTGGGCCTGGCCAACCTCGACGTGCTCATCAACGCCGACGTGCGGGCCAATCTCTCGCACGTCATCGCCGGCACCTGCGCCATCGACGACGTGATCTGCGACCTGCCCTGCGGCGTGCAGTTCGTGGCCGGGGCCAGCGGGCTGGCCCGCCTGGCCAACCTCACCGAGTTCCAGCGGGCCCACCTGGTGCAGTCGCTGTCGGTGCTGGAGTCCGACAACGACGTGATCATCGTCGACTGCGGGGCTGGCATCGGGCCCGACGTGCTCCATTTCGCCTGTGCCGCCGACAGCACGGTGGTCGTGACAGCGCCCGAGCCGACGGCCATAACCGACGCCTACGCCGTTATTAAGGTCCTGACCCAGCGGGAATACGCGGGCCAGCTCAGCCTTCTGGTCAACATGGTCGAGGACCGCCAGGAAGGGCGAGTCACCCATGAACGCATCGCTGACGTGGCCAGGCGGTTTCTGAATGTCCGGGTGCTCCAGGCCGGTTATGTCATTTCAGATCCAAAGGTTAAGGATGCGGTCAAACGAAGGGAACCCTTCGTCCTGGCCTATCCCCGCTGCCAGGCGAGCCGCTGTCTGGCTGCTTTGGCCAACAAGCTCTCCAGCAGCGGGTGTCTGAGCGAGAGGAAAGACGGCTTCTTCCGCCGGGTCGCGAATTGGTTCGCCTGATGTTAATATAAATAAAATGCACAAAATACACAAAATGATATTGACAAGAGAATATGCATCGAATAAAAAGAATAAGCAGTATGAGATGTACATGTCGTCTTCCGAATATTCAGGTGAGCTAACCAGTCAGACTGCGATCGTACAGGCAACGGATGGCCTAATCGAATCGCAAAGGAGCCCAACATGATCAGACTGTCGAAGGCGAGCGATGAGCAGGTCGCCCAGTGGTGGAAGGAGTTTCACCGGACGCGGGCGGATGAGTATCGCAATCGGCTCATGGAGCATTATCTGCCGATCGTCAAATACGCGGCCGAGCGCCTGCATTCCAAGCTGCCTGACGAGGTCGAGGTGGACGATCTGATCTCCGCCGGCACGTTCGGGCTGATGGACGCCGTCAACGCCTTCGATCCGGCGCGGGGCGTCAAGTTCGAGACGTACTGCGCCCCCCGAATCCGGGGGGCCATCCTGGATGAACTTCGCTCCATGGACTGGGTGCCGCGGCTGGTTCGCAGCCGCGCCCACAAGCTCAACGAGGCCACCCACGAACTGGAGGCCCAACTCGGGCGCAAGCCCAACGACTCGGAGTTGGCCAAGCGGATGCGCCTGCCCATGGGCGAGTTCCGCAAACTCCAGCGCGACGCGCAGGCCGTGGGCCTGGTCTCGCTGAGCCGCAAGTGGTTCGAGACAGACAGCCACAAGGACGTCCGGGAGATCGACGTACTGGAGGACAAGCGCAGCGACGACCCGCTGCGGGCCGCCCAGCGGCGGGACATCAAGGACTTGGTCACGCGCGGGCTCAGCCGCGCCGAGCGGCTCATCATCGTCCTGTACTACTTCGAGGAAATGACCATGAAGGAGATCGGCCTGACCCTGGACCTCTCCGAGAGCCGGGTCAGCCAGATGCACTCGGCCATCCTCAACCGCCTCCGCCACCAGCTCGACCGCTGCAAGAAAGAGCTTCAAACCCAATAGGGCCCGCGGGGCGCGAGTCGGGCGCGGAAGCTCACGGCCCCGCCTGTCGCCGAGGACCCCGGGACCAGGGGCAGGCGACGGACCCCGAAGGCATTCGGCGCATGGGAAGGCCGGCAGTCTCACCACCTGCCGGCCTTGTTCTCGCGCGGTGGGAGGGCGTCACCGCAGGAGGTTGATGACGATGTTCAGTCCGATCGTCGGCCAGGAGGGCCGATGCACCACGGGCCGCTCGACGAAGACCGGGCCGCGGCAACCGGGATGGGGCGGGGGGACGATCACGGGAGGCCGATGGACCACGCGGGGCGGCGCGACGACCATCGGGCGATCCACCCTTCGGTCGAGGCCCCAGGTCCCGCCGCCGAATCCGGACCGGCCGATGAACGTCCCGCCCTGGTTCCACGGAGAGGCCTGGGGACTGTACGTTCCGCCGCCCCAGGCTCCGGCGCGGCCACGGTCGGCCAGGGCCTGATCGGCCGAGAACGCCAGAACACTCACCAGGGCCGCCGTCACCGTCAATGTCTTGAAGATTCTCTTGCCGTTCATATCGCACCTGACCTTTCCGCTGTTTGTTGCATTCTTCCGTTTCATGTTCTCGACGCCTCGGCGTTCTGCTGGGTTAGTGGCCGCCGGCCGGCAGAAGTTACAGAGCTTGCGGGGCCGGCTGGGTCTTTGAAGACAGCGAAAGAAAAACTCGCCCCGCCTTGACCTGCGTCAAGGCGTGGTGACGCCTCGGTCGGCATAATGGGGCGTAGATGCGAGATACAGAGAGAAGGCAAACGATGACGACGACCGCGACGCGAAAGATCGTGAAGATAGACGAGGACAAGTGCAACGGCTGCGGACTGTGCGTCCCCAGTTGCGCCGAGGGCGCCATCCGCATCGAGAACGGCAAGGCCCGCCTGCTGGCCGACAACCTCTGCGACGGGTTGGGAAACTGCCTGGGGCACTGCCCCATGGACGCGATCACCATCGAGGAACGCCCGGCGGAAGAGTTCGACGAAGCCGCCGTGGCCAGGCACCATCGCGATTCGGTGCCGGCGTCCGGGGCGGCCTGCACCGGTCGGCTGGCTGCGGGTCTGGGCGGCTTGTCCGGCGGGGGGGGCGGGTGTCCGGGCTCGACGGCTCGCAAACTCCATCCTCAGCCGGCCGCGCCGTCGCCCGGCGGTTCGCGCCAGGGCGGGTCGGCTTCCCGGTTGGGACAGTGGCCCGTCCAACTCGCACTGGTCCCGGTCAGCGGCGAGATGTGGCAGGACGCCGACGTGCTTGTCGCCGCCGACTGCGTCGCGTTGGCCATGGGCGATTTCCACGACGTGCTCCTGGCGGGCAAGACGCTGGCCATCGCGTGCCCCAAGCTCGACGACGTCGGTCCGTACGTCGCCAAGCTGGCCGCCATCTTCTCGTCCAATCGCCTTCGCAGCGTGACCGTCGCCCACATGGAGGTCCCTTGCTGCACGGGCATCGTCCACGTCGTGCAGGAGGCGATGCGGCGGTCAGGCGTGCAGATCCCGCTGCGGGACGTTACCGTCGGCGTCGACGGGGCCATCCGCCGGATACAATGAGCCGCGATCATGGAAGCGAGCAAAGTCGACAGGGAAATGCGAACGCTGGACCGCTTCGTGCGGGTGTACTGCCGCCACCACCACGGCGCCGGCCAGGAGCTCTGCGATCCGTGCCGCGACCTGCTCGACTACGCTCGCGCCCGGCTGGAGAAATGTCCCTTCGACCCCAAGCCCAAATGCAAGAACTGCAAAGTCCACTGCTACCGGAGCGACTACCGCGACCGCATCCGCCAGGTCATGCGATTCAGCGGGCTATACTTCATCAAACGCGGAAGGTTGGACTGGCTGCTCCACTTCCTGCTCAGGCGATAACGAACCGGAACACCAGGCGTACGATTACCCGTACCAGACAGGAGACAAGCGAATGAGCATGTTCTGCTACCAATGTGAACAAACCGCCAAGGGGACCGGCTGCACGGTGGCCGGCGTATGTGGAAAGGACGCCCGGACCGCGGCGCTCCAGGACCTGCTGATGCAGGTGGCCGAGGGCGTCTCGCAGTACGCCCATGCCGCCCGTCAACTGGGCGTCGTGGACCGCGAGGCGGACGTGTACGTCGTAGAAGCGATGTTCAGCACCGTGACGAACGTGGACTTCGATCCCGAGCGCCTGGCGGAGATCCTGCGGCAAGGCGTCCAGGTGCGCGAGCGCGTCCGCGGCCTGTACGAGCAGGCCGCCCGCAAGGCCGGGAAGACCCCGGCCAGGCTGACCGGCCCGGCGACGATCGAGTTGGGCGGGACGATCGACGCGATGGTCGACCAGGCCCAGGCGATCGGAATCGCCAAGCGCCTCGAGGCCCAGGGCCCCGACGTGACGGGCTTGCAGGAGTTGCTGACCTACGGGCTGAAGGGGACGGCCGCCTACGCCGACCACGCCCAGGTCCTCGGCCAGGAGGACCCGGAAGTATACGCGTACTTCCACAAGGCGCTGGACTTCCTGGCCAATCCCGCCGCCCATACGGTGGACAGTCTGCTGGGGTTCATCCTGGACTGCGGCAAGGTCAACCTGACCGTGATGGGCCTGCTCGACGCCGCCAACACCGGCGCGTACGGCAACCCGGTCCCCACGCCGGTCCGCGTCACGCCGGTCAAGGGCAAGGCCATCTGCGTCAGCGGGCACGACCTGAAGGACCTCGAGGAACTGCTCAAGCAGACCGAGGGCAAGGGCATCAACGTCTACACGCACGGTGAGATGCTGCCCTGCCACGGCTATCCGCAGCTCAAGAAGTACAAGCACCTGGTGGGCAACTACGGCGGGGCCTGGCAGGATCAGGCCAGGGAGTTCGACGCCTTCCCCGGCGCGATCCTCATGACCACCAACTGCATCCAGAAGCCCCGCGACAGTTACAAGGACCGCATCTTCACCTGCGGGCTGGTCGCCTGGCCCGGCGTGAAACACGTCGAGAACCGCGACTTCACGCCCGTGATCGAGGCCGCCCTGGCCGCCCCCGGCTTCGCCGCCGACGAGGGCGAGAAGACCATCCTCGTCGGCTTCGGCCACAACGCGGTGCTCGGGGTGGCCGACAAGGTCATCGCGGCGGTCAAGGCCGGCCAGATCCGCCACTTCTTCCTGGTCGGCGGGTGCGACGGGGCCAAGCCCGGCCGCAACTACTACACCGAGTTCGCCCAGCAGGTCCCGCAGGACTGCGTGATCCTGACCCTGGCCTGCGGGAAGTATCGCTTCAACAAGCTCCAGTTCGGCGACATCGGCGGCATCCCGCGGCTGCTGGACATCGGCCAGTGCAACGACGCGTACTCGGCCATCAAGATCGCCGTCGCCCTGGCCGAGGCGTTCGGGTGCGGGGTGAACGACCTGCCGCTGAGCCTGGTGCTGAGCTGGTACGAGCAGAAGGCCGTCTGCATCCTGCTCACGCTGCTGCACCTGGGCATCCAGAACATCCGCCTCGGGCCGAGCCTGCCGGCGTTCGTGACCCCGCCCGTCTTGAACGTGCTGGTGGACAAGTTCAAGATCAAGCCGATCACCACGCCCCAGGAAGACCTCCAGGCGATCCTGGCGAAGTAGAAGAAACGCGACTCGGAATAGTGGGAGCTATGGGAGCCATGGGATTCGTCCCATGGCTCTCGCGGCTTCCGCGGGCGTTTCGGCTACTCCCTGGCCATCTCTTGCGCCAGTTCGGCCGCCTCCTTCTTGGCCTGCTCCAGGGCCTGGGCGGCTCGCTCGGGTCCCTGGGCCAGCATCGGTTGCACCAGCACCGTCCGCACGTCCGTCAGGCCCATCATCCCCAGCACCTTCTCCAGGTAGGGGCGCTGGAAGTCGTTCGGGTCGTCCCCTTGGCGGTACTGCCCGCCGCGGCTGAGGACCAGCACCGTCTTCTTGCCCGCCACCAGTCCCTTGTACGTGCCCGACTCATCGACGCCGAAGGTGAGTCCCGGCTGGACCACCACGTCGATCCACTGCTTGAGTCGGTAGGGGATGGAGTAGTTCCACATCGGGCTGGAGATCACCAGCCAGTCGGCCGACTTGAGCTGCTCGACCGCGCCGATGACCTGTCTCCAACTCGCCGTCTCGGCGTCGGTCAAGTCGGCGCCGGCGCCCATGGCCTTGTACTTCGCCTCGGCGGCGGGGGCCCGGAACTCCGGGATCGGCGCCTCGAACAGCTTCACCCTCTCCACCTCGACCTGCGGGGCTGCGTCCAGCAGGGCGGCCAGGAACGCTTCCGTTACCGCCGTCGACGCCGACCGCTCGCCCCGGGGGCTCGCTTCCAGATACAGCACCTTCATCGCGCACGCTCCTCTCTCACCACAGGCACGGATACCGCCACTTGCCCCATTCGCCCGTCTCGTACTGCTTCATCTCCCCGACGTTCTTCCATCGGGACGAGCCGTCCAGGTATCCGACGTTGCCGCCCTCGCTGCCCGCGTCGGCCGGGTACACCCCGCCGAGGTACATGTTGTAGTACTCGGGCCAGGTCCGGCCCAGCGACCCGCCGGCCGTGTGGGCCACGAACGTCCACCCGCCGGGGTTCCAGTTGTTCAGGTCGGTCCAGACGGCCAGGTCGCCGCTCTCGCTGGTGCGGACGGGCGAACGGAAGTAGTCGAGTTCGTTCATCCGCGGGTGGTTGCCCAGGTAATTGTAGCCGATCACCCACCCGTACTGGTTCTGATAGCCGAAGCCCGGAAGGTTGGGGCAGATGACCGCGTCGTGGCGATTCGTCTGGGCGTAGACGGTGTCGTACAGGGCGTCGCTGATCCAGATGCAGTGCTCCCCCGCGTAGCTGCCCACCAGGTTCCGCTTGCCCGAGGGCAGGATCGACTTGTGGGCGGCGGCGTACGCGTGCACCGCCGCCAGGAGCTGGTGGACCTGGCTGTTGCAGACGCTGCGGCGGGTGAACTCCCTGGCCCGCTGCATCGTCGGGGTCAACATCGCCAGCAGCAGGCACAGGATGGCGATAACGACCAGCAGCTCGACCAGCGTAAATGCTCTGCGACGAGGCATCACATGATTATACGTCATCCGGGTCGAAAGGAAAGAACCCCGCCGCGCGGGCCCGAGGCGTCGAATGTCCCATTTCACGTCCCACTGTCCCATCTTGGCGCAGAGTTATCCTACTATTACGGTTTTACATACATTTACGATATGTTCCTAAGTCATTATATTTGAATGACTTGAACCGAAATACGCACTCCAGGTTCGAGGTGCGATTTTCTGAAAAAATGGGACATTGGACTGCCCGACGCGCACGGCGCGCTCCGTTTCGCGGTCTCGTGGCGGTTGCCCTCGTTGCGAGGTCCGGACCGTGCGAGCGGCCGCCCTAGCGACCGCGTCCAGGGGGGCGCCAGCGGGGTCCGGGGGTGGGGCCCATCGGGCCCGTCGGCGGCCCGACAGGGCGGACGGTGACCGGCGCCACGCTGCCCGGCGGGTAGCAGATCGACGCCGAGGCGCATCGTTCGACCGCCGAGCCCGGTGCAAGGCCCTTTCGCCCGATGCAGTAATACGACGAGTACTCCGCCTGCTTCAGCAGGCCGACCTTGCCGCCCACCGACTCGATCGCCTTCTGGTCCTGCTCGGTGAAGTTGCGCGTGGCGTCGTGGCGCACGGCCAGCACGACGTACGTGCAGCGGGGGAGGGCGGCGATGGCCTCGGCGAACCGGCTGGTGCGGGCCTCCTTCGGATCGGTCGTCTCTTCGCCGTCGCGCCCGGGCTCTCGGCGGGGCGGCCAGCCGCGGCCCTGCCCGAAGTGGTAGCACTCCACGCTGACCAGCTTGCCGCAGCGGAAGGCAGCCAGGGTCAGCCCCATGTTCTCGAACCCCTCGGTGGTCTGCACGATCGACTTGCCGCAGTACGCGATGGCCAGGCGGTTGCCGACGTTTCGCCCCTCCGACAGCACGCGGATGTCCTTGAGGAACCCCGCCAGCCCGCCCTGCGAGTCGGCAATACGGTCCTGAAGCGCGTCGCACTCCGCGCTGAGGTCGCCCAGATTCTTGCGGGCCAGCAGCGCCATCGAATCGTTCTGGGCGTGGCGTTCCAGGAAAACGTTGTAGTATTCGCAGGCCTTGGTCAGGGCGTTCAGCCGGCCCTGCATCGACGCGTCGGAGGGCGGCAGCTTCCGCATCCACTCCGCCAGCTCCAGGCACGTCTGCTCCGCGACGGCCTTGGGGTCCTGGGCGGCCAGCGGGACGTACGTCCGCAGGGTCTCGTCCGCGTCGCCCGCGACCAGCTTGCCCGCCGCCTCCAGGTCGGCGTACTCCACAAGCTCCATGAGCAGCAGTTGATTGCGGGCCTCCGTGTCCTTGGGGTCCTTGGCCAGTCTGGCCTTCAGCGAGGCGAACTTCTGGTCCACCTTCTGCCGGGCCTGGGCTACGTAGAAATGATACTGCACCTCAGCCGACCGCTCGCTGTGAAGGGCGGAGGCCACCGCGCTCGCCCGGCGAAGCAGCGAGACAGCCTCCGACGCGTCCCGCTCCTTCATGCAGCTTTCGGCGATCTCCAGCAACACGCCCACCAGCTCCTCGCCCGCCTTCTGCTTGGCCGCTCCGGTCGAGCGGGTATACAGCATCTGGGCGGCCGCGGCGATCTTCTCCATGTACTGCGCGCGGCGGTCGGGCAGCAGTTGCGCCAGCATTCGCGCCGCCTCGGTCGCGGTGGCCTGGCCGACCAGGTTCTTCATGCCCAGCTCGTAGGCCTTTTCCAGCAGGACGACCTGGAGGGCCTGATCGGACGTGGACGTCTTGGCTGCCTCCACCAGCGACTTGGCCAACTCGGCGTCGTCGCGGGTGTCAGCCGTGGCGACGGTCTTGCGGAGTTGCTCGCCGTAGACCTGCTCAAAGGCCGAGACGGCGTCGGCCCGGGCGGAGGAGACCTGGATCGTTCCCAGCGCGATCACACACAGCGAAAGGGCCATCGAACGCGTCATGGAAGGAGCTCCTGGATTCATGTCCACGAGAACTTATAGACTACAGTGCGCGCATAAATCAAGACGGCCGACCCGCCCGTCGTTACCGTCTATTGACCCCAGACGGCTGGCGGTTTAGTCCCCCGGCCCAAAAAACTTGCTCCCCGCGGGGCCTTGCCGCCGCCCCCGGCCTCGCAGTCTTGCGTGTGCGCCACGCCCAGGCTAACATTGGGGCCTTCGGGGAGCCCGGCATGGACAATGGACTGTATGGACGAAATGGACGGCATGGACAGAACGGACAGGCCAGCGAGCCGCTGATTCCCAAGCACGGGGGATATCGCAGGCTGAAGAGTTTCCAGATCGCGCAGCTTGTCTATGACATCACGGTACGGTTCTGCGACCGCCACATCGACAAACGCAGCCGCACGCACGACCAGATGGTGCAGGCGGCCAGGAGCGGAGTGCAGAACATCGCCGAGGGCAGCCAGGCCAGCGGCACCTCGAAGAAAACGGAACTCAAGCTGACCAACGTAGCCCGTTCCAGCCTGGAGGAACTGCGGCTGGATTACGAGGATTTCCTGCGTCAGCGCAGCCTGCGGCTCTGGCCGCCGCAGGCCCCGCGCCGCAAGGACCTGGTCGCCCGTCGATGCACGACCGCCGATGAGGTCGCCCGCTGGGTCATGGAGCAAGCCCGTAGCGAACCTGCCCCCTCGTCCACGCCGTCCATACCGTCCAGTGCGTCCATATCGTCCATCTATGCTGAGCTCTCCGCCAACGCCGTCCTCGTACTGATCGGCGTCGCGGTCTCGCTGCTGGACCGCCAACTCGCCGCCCAGGCCGCGGCGTTCGAACGCGAGGGCGGCTTCACCGAGCGGCTGTACCGCACGCGCCAGGCCCGCAGACGCAATGCGGAATAGCGCCCGCGATCCTGTCGCGGGCCCGTCGGGATGCGTTCGCGATTGGCCGTCCGGGGCGGAGGACAGCCGCCGATGGCCGTCCCGAGTAGGACTGACGAGCGGTGCCGCCCCCAAGCGAAGAGCCCCGCAGGGCCCGCCGCTTGGGGGTGTGGGCAGGCCGTCGAACCACACGATGGCTTGTCAAGCCGGCTGCCGCAGGATAACCTGCCGTCATGGTCGATACCGCCCAGACCATCCGCAAGACCTGCCTGTCGGAAGGCGTGCCGTTGCTGGAACACGCCGTGGCAGGCCCACGGGTTGACCTTCTTTTGCTATCGTCGCGCCACCGGCATCGCTTAGGGGTGGCACGAACCTGGCATGCCACTTGGGGTGGCCACCGGCCGTCCGTAAAGTGTCGACGTGCGCCTATCTTGCAGGAGAAATCCAATGGCCCGCTATGAGAAGAGTTGCCGCGAGATCATGAGCGAGTGGCTGCGCCAGAAGCTCAAGCCCGGTGATATGATTACGTGGGAGGAAATCCGCCGGTACATGCAACAGAACTACCCGAAGCTCAAACGAAACACGGTGGAATGCCATGTCGTCCTGTTTGCCACCAACGTGTTGGCCCGCAGAAGCCAGAACCCGAAGCCCGGGCGCGACGACATTCTGTTTCGCCTCAACAACCGGACGTTGCGGCTGTACAACCCTGATACCGATCCGCCACCGATCTATGCGGGCTATGGACTCGACAGCGACAACACTTTGTCTAGCGAGGACGAAGAAGATGTGCAGGTACAGGAAATGCCTGAGTTGCGGTATGAGTCTGACCTGCGGGATTTTCTCGCCACAAACCTGGACCGGATAGAGTCCGGGCTTAGACTGTACCGGTCTGGGAGTCGCAAGGGCGCGGAGTTTCCAGTCGAAGAAGGACGCATCGACCTGCTCGCGACTGACAGCCAAGGCGGGTTTGTTGTCATCGAGTTGAAGGCTGTAGCTGGAAGGCCTGGGGCACTGGGGCAGATTCTCTACTACATGAGCTGGGTTGGGGAGAATCTTGCAGGAGATAAGCCTGTCCGAGGATTCATCATTGCCCGTGACATCTCAGAGAAGCTGAAGATGGCTGCCCGAAAAGTACCCGATGTTACATTGTTCACGTACGAGTTGCAGGTAAGCGTGAACAAGATCGGATGATCGCCTGGAAGGGGAATTCAGGGAATTCAGAAATTCACAGGAATTCGAATTCAGGGACAAATGCCGCAATAGGGCGAATTTCGATATCTGTCCCCGATTCTCCCCCGATTTGCCGATTTCCCAGATGAGTTTGTTAGCCTGAGAACCTCGGTACAGGCAGGAACGCTTCGCCAGTTTGGGAGGCATGCTGCTTGATCCTTCGGATCACGTCGGGTAGAGACATCATGCCCGCCAGAACCAGGTTGTATACGTGGGAGAAGTCCATCAGGAGCATCGGTGTACCGTCGCAAGATGCTTCCTTAATGGCCGGGCCCGAGAATCCGGACATCGACACAAGGATCCCCATCGTATTATCGGCCTTCCGTTTGATCTTCAACATGAACGAGTCAACGTCTGTGGCGGCGGTTTGCACCTTTGTGAATTTTGTTTCGATTAGGTACTCCGTGCCGTCAAGCCCAAGCGAGCCATCGATCTGTCGCCCCCCGGATACGTACGGGGGACGGGCGGACAGTTCAAAAAACCCGGCTAGGTCGTAGAACCATCGCTCAAATGCGTAACCGCCTTCCCGTGTTCCCTGCTGCGGCACGAGGGCCGCAAGCCGATCAGCGAGTCCGGCCAACGTCTGGCGAGACAGGATCGCCTGCTCCTGCTTCTCCCGGGCCTTCCGCTGCCGTTCCTCGGCCGCCTTGGTGTCCTGTATTTGCCTGTTCAGGAAATCTATCTGGGCCTTGATGCGGGAAACAGCCTCCCGTGCGGCGGCTAGCTTCTCCTTGGTGTCTGGCCAGCCCTCAAGGTCCGGGAAGACCTTCATTTCCGCCAGCGAGCGGGCCATACTCAGAATGACCGAGTGCCCCTTGTTGTCCTTAACAGTGATCAAGTCGTCGAACAAGCGACGCAAGAACACGGCCTTGGTTTCATCCTCGTGCCACGTTGCGAGCTTCGTGTCGGAAATACCGTGCTGCTTGAGGAACCGCCGCAAGGCGGGCCTCCGCCAGAATGCTCTCCAGCAGGCATACTGCGTTAGATCGATGAAATGGGGTGTCAGTTTCTTACCCATTAGCCCCAGGCCTTCGCACTGGCGGCATCAAAGAACCGCACGTCGAGTGTGTTGCGGCGCCCGGACTTGTCGCGACTTATCGGGAACGCTTCAGCTCTCGTGATGATCCGCTGGTTTTCCCTGGTCTTAGGGTCGCCGTAGATGCTGACGTAGACCGTCTTGGTCTTCCCTCTCTCGATCAGCTTTAGAATATGCTCGTCATTAGGGGCCAGAGAATGTCCGTAGATAAAGAGCGAACCGTTGATCTGTGAAAAACTGCGTAAGCCCCGGCTCAGGAACGCACTGTGCTGAATGCGCTGCATCTTGGAGTCGGAGCTTCCTTCGGCCACGTAAATCGGATAGCGATTGTTGGCTAAGGCATCACGAATCTGGTCAACCAGGGCGATCCCCGTGTTGCACCATGTGTATTTTTGAATCTCGGTTCCTGCGTCGAAAACATGCAAAGCGCCATGCAAGTAGAATATGTTCTGGGACCCAACGTCGCCAACTTCCCAGATCACGTACTCCTCCGGGCCATCTTCGGGCTGGTGAAACCCGTCGTTGCAGGTGATCGTCAAGTCATCACCGTCGCTGTGCATGAGCGTCCAATACCCCGGATTTCCCATATAGATCCTCAATTTCAAGTATAATGAGGTGGCGATTGGCCGCATGAACACAGGGTTTTCTCGCCATCGAGACACGGAAGTCCGGAGAATCCAATGGGTGAAAGCGGAACGG
>JAKJER010000004.1 GCA_022705325.1 Planctomycetota bacterium
GGGGCATTTTGGCCTTGGATCAGGAAGGAGAATGTGCAAAATGTGGATTGACAGAATTCGGGGGGGGTACAATACAAACAAGCTGGCCCGGTGGCGGAGTCGGGCGGGCTATCTGGGAAATCCCGGTTTAGACCTTGACAAAACGCCAGTCCCGCGTATGCTTATATATGGCTGGATGGATGTACTTCTCCGGCAGCAGCAAATCGGTCAGCGAGGAACGTTTCAGCCCATTCCAGGCGAAAGGGAGTTCGCTGTAGATGTTGTTCTACAGGCCGTTGAGGGCCTGCATGATGGAACGGGCTCCTGTCTGGGACGACAGGCTCGAAAAGACCGAGAAAATCGCACATGGAAATTGCCTGCCCGGCGGGGCGAGTCGTATGTTGCATGCGGACATAACGCCCCCGCCCAAACAGGCAGCCTCGTCCCTCAGGGACGAGCGATGCGGGAGTTCTCTGGAGGAACCATCCGCAGGGGACGGCAGATGTGTAACGGCCGTTGGAGGCTGAGGAGTACAAGATGCCCGAACCGATCACAATGATCACGGTAGGCGGCGGCATGATGGGTCTGGTGACCCACCTGGCCCGCCGGTATTTCGAGATCGCCAAGGAAGTCCTGGACGTGGTGTTGGGCTTCGTGGCCCTGTTGTTCTCCCTTCCCATTCTCCTGTTCTGTGCCCTTCTGATCAAGCTGAGCAGCAAGGGTCCGGTCTTCTTCACCCAACTCCGCGCGGGCAAGGGCGGCAAGCTCTTCCGCATGTACAAGCTGCGGACGATGTACACCGACGCCGAGCATTGCAGCGGCGCGGTCTGGGCCGGCGAGGGCGATCCGCGGATCGTCCCGGCCTGCCGGTGGATGCGGCGCAGCCACATGGACGAGTTGCCCCAGCTCATCAACGTCATCAAGGGCGAGATGTCCCTGGTCGGGCCCCGCCCCGAGCGCCCCGAGATCCTCGAGCAGCTCGAGAAGAAGTACCCCAACATTCGCCAGCGGCTGGCTGTCCGACCGGGCATCACCGGCCTGGCCCAGGTCCGCAACGGCTACGACACCACCGTCGAGGCCTTCCGCAACAAGCTGGAGGCCGACCTGGAGTATATCGAGAACCGCCGTTGGGGCACCGAGTTGCGGATCCTGGTGGCCACGGTAACCAAGTTGAACGATCGCTCGGCCCGTTGAGGGGCCTGGCGAAAACAAAAAAAAGACCGGAATCGCTCTTGACAGGTTCCGGGTCTGGGTAGAGAATAAACCAAGCATGTTCTGGACCGGGGCCGTCTCATGCGGCAGGTCTTGGAAAAGCGAGAGGAAGTTCTAAGGAGATCGTCATGAAAGCGGTTAGAGGGATACTGATTCTGGCAGTGGTGTTCATTGCGACCACTCAAGTCTTCGCGCTCACGGCGCCGCCTTGGGGCGGCCCGTTCTCCGCCAGCCTTGACATTTGGGCAAACAGCAAGATTTACACCGGCTACAAGGCAGGCAAGGGCCCCGTGGCGCTGCCGGGCTGGGAGAATGCGCACCTATGGGAGCCGGCGGAGACGGGCGTCACTTACGGGGTCACTCCCGGCTACAACCTCTCGGACCTCGAGACTACCGTCATGAACGGCGGCCTGCCGGGCGAGACAGGCTGGGGCGTCTTCCGTTTCTACAACGTCCACCAGAGCTCCCCTACCGGGAAGAACGGCATGACGCCGGGCGACACGATCTGGGAGCACGGAGATGGCGGCAAGGAAATTGTCGGGATCTATTATAACCAGCATGATCTCAGCGTGCAGTTTACGGTCAACCCGATGGGCAGCCCTGACAATCCCTTCACGTGGTCCCAGAACATTATCTCCGACGGTGCCGAATACATGATGTGGTACCAGAACACCGGGATCTTCCAGAATGGCATGGGCCCGGACGTCAACGGGAACGGCACGACCATGATGCCGCCCGAAGGCTACCCGGATCCCGGATTCTCCTCGGGACCGGACGTGGACGGCGACGGCGTCGAGGACAATGAAGAAGGCTGGCAATATCGCTTTGGGCCCAACCAGTACAAGACTATCGGCTACTATGAGGACGGTACCCCCATCACCGATCCCACTGTCTCCGAACTGGTTCTGCACGGCACCAACTGGGACCTCATCAGGGTCAACTTCGACATGGAATACGGGACCGGCCGCGTCAGCAATCTTATCGAGCTGACCAACTCCCCCGAGTACGCTTGGCAGCCTTGGCCGGAGAACGAGGACTCCTACTTCATGCGGATATTCCCGTACGATCTCAACAAGATGATCTTCCCCGGCCTCCCCAATCCCAACTACTCACTTTACCCGGGGATGCAGGCCCATTTCTTCCTGAACGCCTTCAGTACGACCAACACAAAGTACGGATGGGACTTGGTCTCCAGTGACAACTCCAGCCTCTTCGGCGAAGTTGTCCCCGAGCCGGTGACGATGATCAGCCTGGCCCTCGGCGGCATGGGCCTGGTCGGCTACATCCGCAAGCGTCGCAACAAATAGGAAAGCGGGAGACAACCGCAGACGATCCCGCAACCGGGCGAGCCCACCAGCTCGCCCGGTTGCGTTTTTGTTCACGCCGGGTACAGTAGAGCCGTCACGCCCGAACCGGAAAGCGACAAACGAGCGATGAGACCCAAACGCCAACTGGAGTTCGCGGGCATTCTCGCGGTGCTCGCCCTGGTGCTGCCGTCGGCTGTGTTGCGGGCGGCGGACTTCTTCGTCTCGCCGGCCGGACGCGACGACCAGCCCGGGACCGCGGATCGCCCGTTTCAAACGATCGCGCGTGCCCAGGAAGCGGTGCGACAGGCGATCAAGACGGACGGGGCGGACGTCGTGGTCCACCTGGCGGCCGGCGCGTACCGCCAGGACAAGCCCCTGCGCTTCACCGGGGCCGACTCGCCACGTGATGGGCGGCGGGCGGTCTGGCAAAGCCAGGCGGGGCCCGGCAAGGCCCGCGTGATGGGCAGCATGCCGCTGACCGGCTGGCGCGAGCACAAGGACGGCGTCTGGAAGACCGAGCTGCCCGGGGGCCTGGTCTTCCACACTCTGTACGAGAACGGCCGGCGGGCCTGGAAGGCCCGCTTCCCCAACCACGAGCACGACCAGCGGTTCCCGACGGCCCGCGGGCGATACCTGGTCAGCGAGGACGGCACGCCCAAGCGGTACAACAAGACGGGCGAGAAGCCGCCGCCCGGGCCGGCGTGGCTTCGCTGGCCGGCCAGGGACGCTGCGGGCCGGCCGGTCGACATGCCCGCCCCTCGAGGCGACAAGGCCCTGCTGCTGATCTACACGGGCGGCAAGTGCGACTGGATGCGCGAGGTCCACCCCGTCGAATCGGTCGACCTCGAGGCGCGCAAGCTGGTGTTCAAGACGAACGGCCTGGCCTTCGGCGTGGGCCAGGGCGCCCGCTTCTTCCTCGAGGACGACCTGGCCTTTCTGGATGCGCCCGGCGAGTTCTACCACGACGACAAGGCCGCCACGCTCTACTACAAGCCCTACGGCCGGGGCCACCCGGACGCGCTGAACATCTCCGTCCCGCGAGTGACGCGACTGGTGGAGGTTGTCGGCTCGTCGCGCGAGGCGTGCGCGCAGAACATCTGCTTCGACGGCTTGAGCTTCGAGGAGAGCGACGGCCTTCCCCGCGGCTGGTGGGCAACCGCCTATGGGCGGACGGACGGAGCGCTGATCTGGATGACCAACGCCAGCCGCATCGAGATCCGCAATTGCCGCCTCCGCAACAGCGGGCGGAGTGGCGTCATGATGATCGGCCACAACGTCGAGAACACCGTCACCGGCTGCCTCATCGAGCACGTGGGCGTCAACGGCGTGACGCTGAGCAACCGCTTCTCGGCCCCCGGCGGCGAGCGGGCCACCGACGACCGCTGCGAGCGCAATCGCGTGCTCAACTGCCGCATCCGCCTGGTCGGCGAAATCCACACCTACGCTTCCTGCGTGAACCTGTTCAACGTGAGCGACAACGAGGTCGGCCACTGCGAGCTGCACGACTCGGTCCGCTACGCGGTGACCCTGCGGGGCAACACGGGGCGGCAGTATGGCCCGCCGGTCTCGGTGGCCCTGCCGCCCACGCGGGGCAACCGCATGCATCACCTGGACATCCGCCGCTGCGGCCAGGACGGCGGGGACATGGGCGCTCTGCACTGCGCCAACCTCAACAACGGCGGCGACGGCAACGTCAACACGTTCGAGCAGATCATCGTGGCCGACACGCAGGCCGTGGCCTCGGTCAAGGACATTGCGCCCGACGGCATCTTCCTGGACTGGCCGAAGATGTCGATGGACCAGGTCTTCCGCTGCGTGCAGATTCTCCGTTCCCAAGGCAAGCAGCTTCGCAGCCACAAGCCGGAGAACGGCGACTCCGCCCGCACCGAGAACGTGAGCTGGAAAGAGGGCTTCCGCGAGGACCTCATGGACCGCCAGCGGATCGGCCTGACGGCGGAGTTCCCAGTCCAATACGAATAGCCGGTGATGCGAACCCGCGCGGGTGCGTTAGACGAATCAACATGCCGAAGGCGCGTTGCACAATTCGCGTGTGGCTTGTCCTGGCGGCGCTGCTGGCGGCGGGGTCGGCACAGGCCCAGCCGGCTGCGCAGAGACAGGCGAAGAAGTCCCCGCCCGGCGCGGGCCGGCGCGGGCCGGACGATCCCCAGGCGTTTCTGGGCTGCGGGACGGCGGCATCGTTGCGGGCGGCGATCGGCGACCTGGCGGCGACGTTCGGCCCGCGGTACGGCGGCGGGGCGGCGTACGTGAAGCGGCTGGAGGAACTCGAGCGCGCAGCCGGCAGCGACGGGATCGATCCGCGCAAGCTGGCCGCCCTGCGGAGCGAGGCCCTGCAGGCCAACCCGCTGATGGCCGCCGGCGGCTTCGACCGCTTGCTGCTGCTCCGTCGCAAGCGCGGGCAGATCGGCCTGCCGCCCAACCACATCTGCAACGCGGGGCTCCCCCGCGACGGATACGACAACGAGCTGGCCGTGCTCGTTCGTGGTGCCGCCCTTCGGGTCCGAGCCTCAGGGTCGAGGACCGTAAGGCGGTCTTCGCAAGAGGAGAAACGTCCGGAAGAACGCCCTTACGGGCGCACTACGAACCTGCAAACGCTCTTCCGTCCGCCGGCCGGGCGGTTCGTCGGCGAGATGGACCTCCACTGGGACGCCGACCGCCTCGCCTTTACCATGCCCGACGAGACCGGCTGGCACGTCTACGAACTGACGCTCGACGCGCAAGGGCATCCAGCCGCGCCGGCGCGCCGACTGACGCCGCAGATCGAAGACGCCGACCACTTCGACCCCTGCTACACCAGCGACGGCGGGCTGGTCTTCGCCTCGACGGCCAACATGACGGCCGTGCCCTGCTGGCACGGCAAGCAGAAGGCGTGCAGCCTGTACCGGATCGGCCCGGACGGATCGGTGCGCCAACTCTGTTTCGACCAGGACCTGGATCTGCATCCCTCGGTGCTGGCCGACGGGCAGGTCGTCTACAGCCGCTGGGACTACAGCGGCACGATGCACATGTATCTCCGCCCGCTGATGGCCATGAATCCCGACGGCACGGGCCAGCGCGCGATCTTCGGCTCCAACGCGTACTGGCCCAACGCGGCGTACTTCCCGCGCCAGGTGCCGGGCGAGCCGGGACGCGTGGCGGCCGTCGTCTGCGGTTATCACGGCGTCAACCGCATGGGCGAACTGGTCGTGCTGGACGTCGACGGCAGCGGCAAGGTCCCGGCCGGGCTGCTCCACCGATTCCCCGGGCGGAGCGTCAGCTCGCTCGATGACGTCCGCGACAATCTCGTCGACAACTCCTGGCCGAAGTTCCTCCATCCGCAGCCGCTCAGTTCCCGGTACGTCCTCGTGTCGGCCCAGGTGGCCGGGAACGCCCCGTGGGGCATCTACCTGGCCGACATGTTCGGCAACCTCGTGCCGGTGTGGGTGGAGGCGGACCGCGACTGCTTCGAGCCCATCCCGCTTCGTCGCACGCCTCGCCCTCCCGCGCCGACCGACCGCGTCCAGCCGCACCGCACCGACGCCCTGGTCCACCTGCACGACGTCTACGCCGGGCCGGGCCTGGCCGGCGTGCCGCGAGGCACCGTCCGGCGCCTCCGCGTCGCCGGCTACGAGTTCGGCTATCCGGGCCTGGCCGGGCCCGACCTCATCGGGCGGGCCGGGCCGTGGGAGGCCATGCGGATCATCGGCACCGTGCCCGTACGCGCGGACGGGTCGGCGTACTTCCGCGCGCCGGCCAACACGCCGCTGACCTTTCAGCCGCTCGACGCCGAGGGCAAGGCCGTCCAACTCATGCGGAGCTGGGCGACAGCCATGCCGGGAGAGGTCATGGCCTGCGTCGGCTGCCACGAGCGGACGCGCGACGCCGCCGCCAACAAGCTGGACCTCGCGCTGGCTGACGGACCCGACGAGATCGAGCCATGGCTGGGTCCGCCTCGGGGCTTCGACTTCGAGCGCGAAGTCCAACCCGTGCTGGACCGCCACTGCGTCCGCTGCCACGATGGTTCGACAGGCTCGCCACGCGCTGGTTCCACGGGCTCGCCGCCGGACCTGCGAGCGCGGGCGGTCGTGAAGAACTACGCGGGTCTGCCGCTGTCCAGGCTGGGCGTGCAGCGGCTGCACCCGCAGGTGAGGCAGCAGTGGGGCGGCGAACGGGCCTTCTACAGCCCCGCCTACGACGTGCTGCACCGGTTCATCCGGCGCGTCAACATCGAGGACCAGGTCTCGCTGCCGGCGGCGGGCGAGTACCACGCCGACACCAGCGAGCTGGTGCAGATGCTCCAGGCCGGGCACTGCGGCGTGCGATTGAGCGAGCAGGAGTGGCATCGGATCGTGACGTGGATCGACCTGAACGGCCCATGCCACGGGACGTGGGCGTCGGTGGCCCAGCCGCCCGAGCAGGCCGACCGGAAACGCCGCGACATCGCCCGCCGCTACGCCGGACTGGACGCGGGCCCGGGCGCTGGCGCTCGTAGTCCCGCCGTAAGGCGGTCTTCTGCGGATGCTCTGGACGTTCCAAAACCCGAGGAACGCCCTGACGGGCGCACTACAAACGAAGAAAAGCCTCCGGAAAGCTCTCTGTGGGTTTCGGGGCGGCTCGCGCCGCGCGAGATCGTCGTCGCACCGTTAGCCGACGGGCCCCGCGAGCGGACGATCGACCTCGGCGAGGGCGTCACGATAAGACTCGTCCGCGTGCCGGCAGGGCATATGTCGTGGGTCGACGCCCAGACCACGATGACCGCGAATATCAGCGAGTTCTGGATGGGCGGGTGCGAGGTGACCAACGCCCAGCTTCGGCGCTTCGACCCGTCGCACCGCAGCGGCTTGTTCACCAAGCGTCACGACGACATCAACGGCCCTGGCATCCGCCTCGACGGCGACGATCAGCCGGCTGTGCGGGTGTCGTGGCGTCAGGCGACGGCGTTCTGCGAGTGGCTGTCTGAACGGACCGGGAGGCAGTTCTCGCTGCCCACCGAAGACCAATGGGAGTGGGCCTGCCGCGCGGGCGCCAAGACGGAGTTCTCCTTCGGCTCGCGCGACGCGGATTTCAGCCCGCACGCCAACCTGGCCGACGCGTCGCTGGCCAGGCCCGGCAAGGCCACCGGCGGCTTGGAACTGCTGCTGGAGATCCCGTGCGAGACGCGCTTCGACGACGGCGCCGTCGCCACCGCCCCCGTCGGCCGATACAAACCCAACGCCTGGGGCCTGTACGACATGCACGGCAACGCGACCGAATGGACGCTGACCCCCGCCGGGGCCTCCGCCAAGCGCGTGGTTCGCGGCGGGTCGTTCTACGACCGCCCGTACCGGGCGACCAGCGGGTTCCGCCTGGCGTACGGCGATTGGCAGCGAGTGCATAACGTGGGGTTCAGAGTGGTTTCGCGCTAGCCTCGCACGTTCTTCCGTATCCTCTCCTTGGTCTTTTCCCAATCTGACAAGGTATCCTTGCCAGCCTTGAGAGCTTCTTCACGATCTCGAAGAACGGCTTTATGCCACTCGGGCGATTCCACGCTATATTCGTCTCGTGAAGAATCCTCCTGCATCGGCAGGTCCCTCTTCCCTAATCCCTATTCCCTAATCCCTATCCCCTCGTCCCTATTCCCTATTCTCTATTTCGAAGATCTTCCCTTCGCGGAACTCCTCCCACACGATCTCGAAGGGTTCGTCGTAGTCGCCCGTCGGGCGTGGGACCTCGTCGCGGAGGTCGAACAGGTCGCCGGCGTCCGGGTTGTACGTGACATAGAGAATGTGGTTTCGCAGGGCCGGGTTCTCCGGGCGGAAGCGGTAGGGCTGTTTGGTGGCCGGGTTGATCAGGCGCGGATGCATCTGTTGGCCCGTCTCGGCCAGCACGCAGTGGCTGCCCCGGCTGCCCGAGCCGCGTTCCAGCAGGCCGACGATCGCCTTGAGCATCGCCAGGTGCGTCAGGCACTGCTGGATCGCTCGCGTCGCCGCGGGCAACTGGCGCGGCGACGTCACTCGCAGTTCGCCCGCGATGAGCCGGGCGTACTGGCGCCGCGCACTGGCCAGGGCCCTGCGGGCGGCCTCGAGGTTGCGGAGGTGTGCCCCGTAGCGGGTCATGCGAGTGCGGACCTCGTCCATCGCCTGCTCGGGCGTGACCTTGCCGCGCCGCCCGCTCTTCAACAGGCCGTCCAGGCGCTGCATCGCGGCTGCGGCGCCGTCGCGCAACGTCGAGCGGCCGCGTTTCAGGTTCGGGTCCTTCCAGCCGTACACGGCGGCGATGCACTCCGCCGCCCGCATCCCGCCGACCTGCCCGGCATTCAGGGCCGAGCCGCCCGGGCGCTTCACCCCGTGCGTGCCGGCCATCTCGCCAACGACGAACGTGCGGCGCAGGTTGCTCTCCCACCACTTGTTGACCGCGAACCCGCCGTTCTGGTGCTGGGCGCAGAGGGCGATCTCCAGCGGCTGGCGGCGCAGGTCGATGCCGTTCTCCGCGTAAATGTCGACGGCCGGCGCGTTCATGTGCGCCAGCCGCTCGATGGGCAATGCCTGCAGGGCCTCGGTGCGCTCGAGGTACTCCAGGGCCTCGTCGCCGATCCGGGAGAGGTGGAACCCATCCCAGCCGCTTCTGCCGATCGGGTTGTGGAGGAAGTCCATCCACACCCTTCGCCCTCGGAGGGCTGTCTCCTGGTGGACGGCCATGTCGATCAGCGACGACTGGTGGCCCGCGATCCGCTGGGCGTCGAAGGGCCACTGGTAGCCCTTGAGGAAGATCGCCGTCGCCATCGACGCCATGTCCGGGAAGTACTCGGTGAGGAACTCGCGCGGGGTCTTGCCCGCGGCGTTGGTGGAGAAGATCCGCGGGACCACCTGCATGTACGTCCCGCTGACGTTCCAGCGAAAGGCGACCGACGCGAGCCCGTACTGGCTTTCGGTGAGGTTGCAGGCCTCCAGGCCCGCCTGGAAGGCCGCCCCGTGGATGCCGTACTGGCCCTTGGGATACACGCTGGAGCGGTAGATGTCGCCGGGTCCGCCGGCGGCGAGGACCCAGTTCTCCGCGGCGAAGAGCGTCAGCGCCGGCTTGTCGCCGCTGCGGCGAACTTGGTCCAGGCAGAGCATGCCGACGATGCGGCGGCCGGCGCCTTCGCCCGCGGTGATGAACTCAGCCACCGACTGGTGGTCGATGATGCGGACGCCCTCGCGCTGCGCCTGGGCCTGGAGGCACTCGCTCATGAAGCGCGAGGTCTTGGGCCCGGCGCTGGTGGCCCGCTCGCAGGGGTCGTGGTCGGTCTTGTAGCCGATGAACGCCCCGTTGGGATCGTGCGGGAAGGGCACGCCCGCCTCGACCAGGTGATGGAATGCCCGCAGCGAGCCTATGCCCTCGGCCAGGGCGGTGTCGCCGTGGCAGCAGCCGAAAGCTGTCAGGGCTTGCGCGAACTCGATGGCGGAATCGCTTACCCGCGGGCTGGTGCCCATCTTGTAGTACGTCTGCTTGTCCGACCCGCTCATGCGCGAAGCGCCCAGGCGCACCCCCCCGGTCACCACCAGCACGTGCTTCTGGGGTTCGTTCACGCCGCGACTTCGCCACTGGCGGACGAGCTGCACGGCGGCGTTCATCCCCGCCGCCCCAGCCCCCACGACGATCGTGTTGGCCGCGTACAGCGGCACGGACCGGCCCAGGATTCTGATGGTGGTTCTTCGCATGTTTCGCCTCGACCTGTTCGAACGAACGTGCGACAGCGCGTCCGGTCCGGGTCAGCCGGGGGTGGACGCGAACGCTGTCGAGGGCCCGCGGGGCCCTTCTGTTTCTACAGGATTCTCATGTGGAACCCGCCGTCGATGTCCAGCACGGCGCCGGTGGCGAATTTCAGCTCGCCCCGCGCGCAGAGCGCCACCGCCCGGGCCACGTCGGCCGGCTGGCCCCAGCGGCGGATGGGCGTGAGGCCCTCGGCGATCAGACGGTCGTACTTCTCCTTGACCGGCGCGGTCATGTCCGAGGCGATCACGCCCGGGCGGATCTCGTAGACGCCGATGCCGAACTCCGCCAGCCGCGTCGCCCACAGCTTGGTGGACATGGACATGCCGGCCTTGGCGATGCAGTACTCGCCCCGCAGCGGCGAGACGGTGTAGGCGCTGATGGACGAGATGTTGACGACGCACATCCAGTCGTCGGGACGGTCCTTTCGCTGCTGGATCATGTAGCGGGCGGCCGCCTGGGTCAGGAAGTGCGGGCCCTTGAGGTCGGTGTTGAGGATGCGGTCAAAGGTGTCCTCGGTGGCCTCCAGCAGGTCACTGCGGTTGGTGATGCCGGCGTTATTGACCAGCACGTCCAGTCTCCCGAATCGGTCAGCCACTTCCTCCAGGGCCTTGGCCCGGTCGTCGGCGGACGCGACGTCGCCGACCAGCGAGACGGCCCGCCGGCCCTCGGCTTCGATGGCGGCGACGGTCGCCTCGGCCCGGTGGGGGCCCAGGATGGCCAGGTCGTAGCCCTCGCGAGCGAGTTGGAGTGCGATGGCGGCCCCGATACTGCGGGAGGCGCCGGTGATGAGCGCTGCCGGTGCGGACATGGGCGAAGGTCCTTTCTGGTTGTGCCCTACAGCATACCCCGGCGGCGACGGAATCACAAAGATCACCAAGACCACCGAGACCACAGAGAATAGAAAAAAGAAGAACACAAAGACAGCCCCTTTGGGATCTCTCTGTTTCTTCTTTGTGATCTTTGGGGTCTTCGTGGTCTTGGTGATTTGCCCCCCCCACGATTTGCTTGCATCCGCCTGCGTGCCCGCTAGGATAGTGGGGCTTTGCGGCGGGCAGCGGCCCGCCCGTCGTTACATCCAATGAGATTGCCAACAAGGAGACCGGATATGGCAGCGCAAGCGGACCTCGGGTTGATCGGCTTGGCCGTGATGGGCCAGAACCTCGTCATGAACATGAGCGACCACGGCTTCACCGTGGCGGTGTTCAACCGCACCGTTTCGAAGGTGGACGACTTCAAGAACGGCGAGGCCAAGGACCGCGACAATATCATCGGCACGCACTCGATCGAGGAGTTCGTGGCCGCGCTGAAGCGCCCGCGCCGGGCCATGCTGCTGGTCAAGGCCGGGCAGGCGGTCGACCAGTTCATCGAGATGCTCATCCCGCACCTCGAGCCGGGCGACATCATCATCGACGGGGGCAACAGCAACTTCAACGACACCGTCCGCCGCACCAAGTACGTCGAGTCCAAGGGCCTGCTGTACATCGGCACGGGCGTCAGCGGCGGCGAGGAAGGCGCCCGCCACGGCCCGTCGATCATGCCCGGCGGCAGCCCGGCCGCCTGGCCGCACGTCAAGCCCATCTTCCAGGCCGTGTCCGCCAAGGCCCTGGACCCCAAGACCGGAACCCAGGAGCCCTGCTGCGACTGGGTCGGCGAGGACGGCGCGGGCCACTTCGTCAAGATGGTCCACAACGGCATCGAGTACGGCGACATGCAGCTCATCTGCGAGGCCTACCAGCTCATGAGCGCCATCGGAATGACGCCCGCCGAGATGCACGAGGTCTTCGCCGAGTGGAACAAGGGCGACCTCGACAGCTACCTCATCGAGATCACCCGCGACATCCTGGCCAAGACCGACGACGAGACGGGCAAGCCCATGGTCGACGTGATCCTGGACACCGCCGGGCAGAAGGGCACAGGCAAGTGGACGGCCGTCACCGCCCTGGACCTGGGCCAGCCGCTCACGCTGATTGGCGAGGCCGTGTTCGCCCGCTGCCTGTCGGCAATGAAGGACGAGCGGGTGGCCGCCAGCTCCAAGCTCCGCGGGCCCAAGCCCAAGTTCCGCGGCAAGCGGGAGAAGTTCGTCGACGACGTCCGCCAGGCCCTCTACGCCAGCAAGATCGTCTCCTACGCCCAGGGCTACCAACTCATGCGATCGGCGGCCGAGGAGTTCCAGTGGAACCTCAACTACGGCGGGATCGCCCTCATGTGGCGGGGCGGGTGCATCATCCGAAGCCAGTTCCTGGGCAAGATCAAGGAAGCCTTCGACAAGAAGCCCAAGCTGGTCAACCTGATGCTCACGCCGTACTTCAAGAAGGCCCTGTCCAAGGCCCAGGGCGCCTGGCGGCGGACCATCCAGCAGGCGACCAAGCTGGGCGTGCCCGCGCCGGCCTTCAGCACGGCCCTGGCCTACTACGACGGCTACCGCGCCGAGCGCCTGCCCGCCAACCTGCTCCAGGCCCAGCGCGACTACTTCGGCGCGCACACCTACGAGCGCCTGGACAAGCCGCGCGGGCAGTTCTTCCACACCAACTGGACCGGCACCGGCGGGACCACCACGGCCGGCACGTATACCGCCTAGGCCCGCCGCCGCGGACAATCGGAATGACAGGATCGTGGCACGGGCCGGACGCCCGTGCCACGGTCATTATGATCGGAGCCTGATATGCCGGCAGAGAGCCAGGCCGACAGAAAGAAACGGACGCGGCAGATCATCGCGAAGCTGCGCAAGGCCTACCCCGACGCCCGTTGCGCCCTGAACTTCTCCAACCCGCTCGAACTCCTGGTGGCCACCATCCTGTCGGCCCAGACCACCGACAAGGGCGTCAACGTCGTCACCGGGAAGCTGTTCCAGAAGTACCGATCCGCCGCCGACTACGCCGATGCCGACACCGAGACCCTCCAGCAGGAGATCAAGCCCACGGGCTTCTTCCGCAACAAGGCCAAGTCGGTCCAGGGGGCCTGCCGGCAGATCCGGGACCGCTTCGCCGGGCGGGTGCCGGACACCATGGACGAGCTGCTCACCCTTCCCGGCGTGGCCCGCAAGACCGCCAACGTCGTCCTGGGCAACGCCTTCGGCAAGAACGAGGGCTTCACCGTCGACCGCCACGTGCTGCGGGTGGCCGCTCGCCTGGGCCTGAGCAGGACCGACAAGCCCGAGAAGATGGAACAGGAACTGATGGAACTGGTCCCGCGGGCGGACTGGACGAACTTCTCGCACATGCTGGTCCTGCACGGCCGGGCGATCTGCGCCGCCCGCAAGCCCGCCTGCGACGGCTGCCCGATCAACAAACTCTGCCCCGGTGCGTTCAAGGTGTAGTAGCCAGTAGCCAGTAGCCAGTAGCCAGTAGCGAGTGATCTGTAGTCAGCGCCCGGCGACGGCCTGGTCACTTCAGTGAGCCAGGTCAAGCGGGACAAGTAGTCAACAGCCAATTCGAGAGGAGTTGGGCTCATGGCGAATCAGATGGATCGGCGGGAGATGATGGCGCGGACGATGGGGGCGGTGATGGCGGGGCTCGGGCTGACCGGCTCGCTTGCGAGCGGCCAGGGCAAGGGCGCCGACGGCAAGAAACGCCCCAACATCCTGTGGCTGATCGGCGAGGACTTCGGCTGCCATCTCGGCTGCTACGGCACGAAAGAGGTGTGGTCGCCCAATCTGGACAAGCTGGCGGCCGAGGGCGTCCGCTACAACCGGTTCTACACCACCGCCCCGGTCTGTTCGCCCAGCCGGTCGGCCTTCATGACCGGCATGTACCAGACGACCATCGGCGTCCACAACCACCGCTCCCACCGCGACGACGGCTACGCCCTGCCAGACGGAGTCTGCGTCTTCACCGACATCCTCCGCCGCGACGGCTACTACACCGCCAACGTCCGCGAGTTCCCCAAGGAGGTGGGCTTCCGCGGGACGGGCAAGACCGACTGGAACTTCACCTACCAGGGCAAGCCCTTCGACACCGCCTCCTGGACGGACCTCAAGGACCACCAGCCCTTCTACGCCCAGGTCAACTTCAGCGAGACGCACCGCACTTTCCGTGCCCCGCCCAAGGCCGATCCGGCCAAGGTCGACCTGCCCCCGTACTACCCCGACCACCCGGTCGCCCGCAAGGACTGGGCGGCCTACCTGGACTCCGCCAGCGAGCTGGACCGCAAGATCGGCCTGGTGCTCAAGCAGCTCGAAGCGGACGGCCTGGCCGATGACACGATCGTGGTCTTCTTCGGCGACAACGGCGAGGCCCACGTCCGCGGCAAGCAGTTCTGCTACGAGACGGGCCTGCACGTGCCCATGATTATCCGCTGGGCGAAGAACTTCCCGGTTCCCGAGCACTTCAAGCCCGGCAGCGCGGACGACCGGCTGCTGATGAGCATCGACCTGTCCGCCACCACGCTGGACGTGGCCGGGTCGAAGCTGCCGGACAAGATGGAGGGGCGACCGTTCCTGGGGCCCCGTGCGGTTGACCGCCAGTACGTCTATGGCGCCCGCGACCGCTGCGACGAAACGGTCTTCCGCATCCGCACCGCGTGCGACAAGCGGTACCGCTACATCCGCAACTTCCTGAACGACCGCCCGCTGCTCCAGCCCAACAAGTACAAGGAGCGGCAGTACCCGGTGTGGAACCTGCTCAAGGAACTGAACGCCCAGGGCAAACTCAAGCCCGAGCAGGCCGCTCTGTGCGCCCCCAGCCGGGCGGCGGAGGAACTCTACGATCTCCAGGCCGACCCGCACGAGACCAGGAACCTCGCGTCAGATCCCGCCCACGCCGACACGCTCAAGCGCATGCGCAAGGCGCTGGAGGAGTGGATCGAGCAGACCAACGACCAGGGGCGCGCCCTCGAGTCCGAAGACGTTGCCCGCAACGAAGGACGGACCCGGGCCGCCAAGCCCAAGGCCGACAAGAAGAACAAGAAAAAGAAGGAATGACCTGTCCGGTTGACACTGGGCAGTATTCAGTGGTCAATGCTATTCCGCCGCCAGGCGGCGATCGACGGGTTCCTTGAGGAGCGTGTCGGCCCGGCGCTTCTTGGCGAGCGTCAGCAACTTCTCCAGTTCCCGGGCGTCGCCCATCTCCAGCAGGTCCCGCAGGTGCATGAGGCGCTCGTCGAAGCGGTCCAGGGCGCCCAGGATGGCCCGGCGGTTGGTCAGGAGGATGTCGCGCCACATCTCGGGATCGCCCCCGGCCAGGCGGGTCGCGTCGCGAAAGCCCGTCGCCGCCACCTGAAGCGAATGGCTGTCGGGCAGGAGCATGAGCAGGCTGGCCAGCACGTGCGGCAGGTGGGAAATCGCCGCCACCGCTCGGTCGTGCTCAGCCGGGCCCATCCGCACCGTCCTCGTGCCCAGCAGTTGCCAGAATCGCTCGATGCGCCTCACCAGGCGCGGGGGGGTCCTGGTGCTGGGGGTGACGATGCACGTGGCGCCGGCGAACAGGTCCGCGCGGGCGAAGCTGACGCCCTTCTGTTCGCTGCCGGCCATGGGATGGCTGCCCACGAACGGCCCGCCGGCGCCCAGCAGGCGCTCGGCCTGACGGACGACGGCCGACTTGGTCGAGCCCACGTCGGTCACTGCAGCCCCGCGGCGCAGGTGAGGGGCAATCTCCCGCAGGTGGCGGGCGAACGCCCCCACGGGCGTGGCCAGGATCACCAGGTCGCTCTGTACGACCGCGGGCGCAGGATCCAGGTGGGCCGTGTCGATCGCCCCGGCGTCCAGGGCCATCTGAAGGCTCTCGCGCCGCCGGCCGACACCGGCGATCCGAACGGACGGATCGCACGCCTTGAGGGCGAGGGCGGCCGAGCCGCCCAGCAGGCCCACGCCGATCACCGTTACGTGTCGCAACTTGTCGCGCATGGCCGGTAGCTTACCCCATCGCAAGGCCGGCGGCAATTCCATTGCGGACCTGCCCGTCCTCCTGCAGGCAGGCTGCCGGCGGGCAGGCGGCGGGACGCGCAACAACGGCTGACCCAGAGACGCAGAGGACGAGAGAGATCACAGGGTCACGGGAGTGATCGAAGCCGCTCCCAGTCTCTCTTCTGTTCTCTGCGCCTCCGTGTCTCTGCGTCCTCCAGTTTAAATTTTGCCTTTACGCCGCCTCCCCCGCGCGGTAGACTCTCCTTCCACAAGCAACGCTTGAGTTCAAAGGACGCCGCGGGGCGTCCTTTGTTGGTATTGGCGGGACAACTGATGGCCAAGACGAACAGTGCAGCGGAAGGCTACGTTTTGCCTTTCGAAAAACCCATTATGCACCTGCAGAGGCAGATCGCCGAACTGGAAGCCAGCCAGGTCCAGGCCGGACGAGACTACTCTTCGGAGATCCGCCAGCTTCGTTCGCAGTTCGTGTCGCTGCTCAAGAAGACCTACCAGAATCTCTCCGCGTGGGAGACGGTGCAGGTGGCCCGTCACCCGGCCCGCCCGCTGGCCAGCGACTACATCGAGACCATGGCCAAGAACTTCGTCGAGCTTCACGGCGACCGCCGCTACGCCGACGACAAGGCCATCCGCTGCGGGCTGGCCCGCGTGGGCACCGAGAAGGTCGTCCTGGTCGCCCAGCAAAAGGGGCGAGACACCCGCGAGAAGATCGCCTGCAACTTCGGCTGCGCCCACCCGGAGGGCTACCGCAAGGCCCTGCGGGCGATGCGCCTGGGCGAGAAATTCCACCTGCCGATCGTCTGCCTCATCGACACCCAGGGCGCGTATCCCGGCATCGGCAGCGAAGAGCGCGGGGTGGCCGAGGCCATCGCCGTCAATCTCATGGAGATGAGCCGCCTGCGGACGCCCATCGTGTGCGTGGTCATCGGCGAGGGCGGCAGCGGCGGGGCCCTGGGAATCGGCGTGGGCGACCGCATCGCCATGCTGGAGTACGCCTTCTATTCGGTCATCTCGCCCGAGGGCTGCGCAGCCATCCTGTGGCGCACGGGCGAAAAGGCCCCCGAAGCCGCTCAAGCCATGAAGATGACCGCTCGCGACTTGAAGGCGCTGGACGTCATTGACGACATCGTGCCCGAACCGCTGGGCGGGGCGCACCGCAATCCGGCGGAGTCCGCCCACAACCTCGAACGACACATCGTGCGCACCCTGCGCGAGTTGAAGCGGATCGACCCTGAGGCGATCCTCAAACATCGCTACGAACGCTGGCGGCGGATGGGCAAGGTGATCCGCGTAGAAGGCAGTCCTTCCGCCGACCAGGCATAGGGGCGGCCGACATTATCGCCATTTCCGCTTGTCTTCCCTTCAGTCCAATGTGGAAATTTCCGCTTGGCGCTGGTCCCCTCGATCTGTACGATTAACACCTTAAGTTTCGCCGCACCCGTGTTCTTCGCGACTGTTCGGCCGGTACGGGCGGCGAACGCATGGCTGACGGAGCGGAAATCTCTCTCCAAGCCGGTGCAAGCGCAGCGGCAACCTAAGACGTTCCTCCGAGGCGGCCTCTTGAGTCTTTTTTTGCGGGCACTTGTCCTACAAGGCGACCCGTACTAGGATATGAATATCCATGGTCCCTACAAGAAAGGAATCCGAATGCCGCGAATGAAGCTGTCGAACCTCCCGATCGATCGCCTGCATGCCGAAATCCAACGGAGAATGCGGAATCTGCCTAAGCTCATCCGTCAACGCGACGAGCTGAATCGGCAGATCGAAGAGCTGGAGAAACTGGGCTTGGCCAAGCCTGCCGCGGCCAAGGCCGCCCCCAAGCGCAGAGGACGCAAGCCCGGGGCCGGCAAGGGCCGCCGGCGCAAGGCCCGCAACGCCGTCAGCCTGAGCGATGCCCTGGCTGCCGCCCTGAAGGCCAAGAGCCCTCTGGGCGTCGGGGAAGCCGTCCAGGCCGTCCAGGCGGCCGGCTACAAGAGCAACTCCAAGATTTTCCGCACCATCGTCAATCAGACGCTGGCCAAGGAGAAGCGGTTCAAAAAGGTCGGGAGAGGTCAGTACGCCCTGGCGTAAGGAGCGGGCCTTGGGTCTTCCGCCCTGGGTCATCGGCGGCCGGGACTTCGCCGGAGATCGGCCCCCGCCCGTCGAATGCTAACCGATGGATTCTCTCGCTGAGTTTCGGAGTCCTCGATGGTCCACGTAATCGCCACCATCCAAACCAAGCCCGGATGCATGGAAGCGTTCCTCAAGAAGTTCCGCCGCAACGTTCCGAACGTCCTGGCCGAGACGGGATGCCTGGCGTATCAGCCGGCGGTCGACGTCGCCAGCGGACTGAAGTCCCAGGCGCCGCTGCGGAAGGACGTGGTGACCGTCGTCGAGGCCTGGGAGAATCTGGAGGCCCTGGCTGCCCACCTTCAGACGCCTCACATGCAGGCCTACAAGGAAGACGTCAAAGGCATCGTCGAGAACGTGAGCTTTTACGTTCTTCAGCCCGCCTGAAGGCCCGGACATCCGATCAGCCCCGGAACGCGTCCCTCAGGGACGCGTTCTTCTTTTGATCGCGCCCGGGCACAACATCCGCCCGCCGCCCGCGTTTTGCGTAACGTGTCGAATCTGATGAGGTGACCATGAAGCGACGGGACATCGTTCTCGCTGTTGCCGGGGCGGCGTGGCTGCTGTCGGCATCGAGGGCCCCAGCCGCCGCCCCCAAGACGGTATGGCTGGACGAACTGGACGTGAAGCTGTCCGCGTGCGGCTGGAATTCCACCAATTCCCGGCGCTCGGTGGACAACAACCCGCTGCGCCTGCGGGGCAAGACCTACCCGCGCGGCATCGGCACCCATCCGCCGGGGATGTTCCGCATCCAGTTGGACGGTTCGGCCGTCGCCTTCAAGGCCGCCGTCGGGATCGACGACGAGGTCGGCAACCGCGGGACGGCGGAGTTCATCGTCACCGGCGACGGCAAGAAGCTGTGGTCCAGCGGCGTGCTCAAAGGCGGGGGGGAGGTCAGGAACTGCGAGGTGAACCTTGCGGGCGTGAAGGTGCTGGACCTGGTCGTGGACACCACGCCTGACGGCTTCGGGCACGACCATACCGACTGGGTCGACGCGCGCATCGAGTACGCCGGCGCCAAACCGGCGGCCGCCAGGCTCAAGGGAGCGGCCCGCCCCTACAATCACCGCTGGCCGCCGGCGGAGCAGGCCTACCACATCGCCTCCATGCCCGACCCGTCCGACCGCGACGAACTGGACGCGGTCCTGCGCCGCACCGGCGTGCTGCTGGAGCACCTCAAGACGCTGAAGGGCTGCGGCGACCTGTCGGCCCGGGCCAAGGCCCTGGGCGAGTTGAAGACCCGCGCCGCCGCGGTGGACGCCTCGCAGGAAGAGGCCCGCGAGAAACTGCTGGCCGAGGCGTGCGCCCTGCGCCGCAAGATCGCCTTCGCCAACCCGCTGCTGGATTTCGACAAGATCGTCTTCATCAAGCGCCACTTCTGCCCCGATTCCGAGATGACGGGCAACCACATGTGCGACCAGTTCTTCGGCTTCAACGCCATCCGAGGCGGGGGGCTCTTCGTGCTGGAGAACGCCTTCAGCGACAAGCCCTCCGTCCGTGACGTGCTGGAGAACTCCCCCTGCACCAACGGCCGGTTCGAGGGCAAGAAGCTTACCTCCGACGGCGGGTTCCTCGCGCCCGAACTGAGCTTCGACGGCAAACAGCTCCTGTTCGCCTGGACCGAGATCGCCGAGAAAGAGTCCGACCGCCTCCGCTATCGCCAATGGACCGAGCATAACACCTACAAGATCTTCCGCGTCAACGTCGACGGCAGCGACCTGACCCAGCTCACCGACGGCGCGTGGAACGACTTCGACCCGTGCTACCTGCCCAACGGGCGGGTCATCTTCATCTCCGAGCGGCGCGGCGGATACGGGCGCTGTCACGGCCGGCCCGTGCCCAGCTTCACCCTGCACTCGATGAACCTCGACGGCAGCGACATCGTCTGCCTCAGCCCGCACGAGACCAACGAGTGGCAGCCCAGCGTCGACCACGACGGCATGGTCATCTACACCCGCTGGGACTACGTCGATCGCGGGTTCAACCAGGCTCACCACCCCTGGATCACCACGCCCGACGGGCGCGACGCCAGGGCCATCCACGGAAACTTCGCCACCAACCAGAGCGACCGCCCGCACTTCGAGATCTCGATCCGCGCCGTTCCCAACTCGCACAAGTACATCGCCACCGCCGCCTGTCACCACGGGCAGGCCTACGGCTCGATCGTGCTGATCGACCCCAACGTCGGCGACGACGACAAGATGGGGCCCGTCAAGCGACTCACGCCCGACCAGCTCTTCCCCGAGTCCGAGTGCGCCACCCACCGCGACCCGGCCAACTACGCCTCGCCGCATCCCCTCAGCGAGCACTTCTTCCTTTGCGTCTACGACCCCAACAGCCGCTCCAACGCGGGCACCAGCAACAACTACGGCATCTACCTCGTCGACGCGTTCGGAAACAAGGAACTCCTCTACCGCGACGAGAAGATCTCCTGCCTGGATCCCATCCCGCTGCGCCCGCGCCCCGTCCCGCCGTCGATCCCGCACATGATCGCCGTCGGCCGGCCCGCCGCGCCGGGCGAAAGGGTCGTGCCCGCCGACCCGCAGGACGTGCCCGCCGTCGGCACCGTCGGCGTGGTCAACGTCTACGACAGTCTCTACCCGTTCCCCGACGGCGTGAAGATCACGCATCTGAGGCTGATCCAACTCCTGCCCAAGACCACCCCTCACGCCAACAATCCGAGGATCGGCTTCGGCGACCAGAAGTCCGCCCGCATGGTCCTGGGGACCGTGCCCGTCGAGGCCGACGGCAGCGCGTACTTTGAGATGCCCGTTGCCCGTCCGATCTACTTCCAGGCGCTGGACGGCGACGGACTGGCCGTCCAGTCCATGCGCAGCGCCACCTACGTTCACCCGGGCGAGCGCCTGACCTGCCGCGGGTGTCACGAGTCGCGCACCAGCGCCGCCCCCCCGGCCGGGGCCATGCCCTCCGCCTGGATGCGGTCGGCCAGCAAGATCACGCCCGACGTCGAAGGCTCGCGCCCCTTCAGTTTTCCCATTCTGGTCCAGCCGGTGCTGGAGAAGAACTGCCGGCCCTGCCACCAGAACAGCCGCAAGGAGGGCAAGAATCCGCCCGACCTCAGCCGCGAGGGCTTCAACACCGACGGCAAGAAGAAGCGAGACAACTGGTTCGCCTCGTACGAGTCACTTCGGCCCCACGCGTTCTTCTGGAACAACGCCGTCTTCGACCATGTGCCCCGGACCACGCCGGGCAAGTTCGGCGCCCGGGCGTCCAAGCTCCTCGACATGATCCAGAAGGGCCACCACGGTCTGAAACTCTCCAAGGACGACCTGCACCGCATCACGCTCTGGCTGGACTGCAACAGCGATTTCTACGGGTCGTACGAAAACCTCGATCAGCAGCGCGAGGGCCAGGTCGTCTGGCCCCGAATGGAATAACCGGCCTGGTCACTTCAGTGGGCCAGGCGGTAGTTTCGTAGTCAGTAGCCAGTAGCCTGGACTCATGGGACCCATGGGACCAATGAGAAGAGACAGAAAGGATACGAACATGAAAGCACGTCTGAAATGGGTTGTTGTAGTGGCGGCCTGTCTGCTGCCGGCGCTGCCCGTCTGGGCGGCCGAGGGTGACGAAAACTACCAGAAACTGGTCAAGCTGCAGTTCGGCGAGGGCACGGCCGCCGTCGACGCGATCGAGCAACAGATCCGTCAGGCCCCGCCGGCCGAGCACGCGGCCATCGAGGGCAAACTGCTGGCGGTGCTCCAGTCCGCCGACGCCACGCGCGACGGACGCCAATTCGCCTGCAAGCTGCTCCGCATGGTCATGTCGTCCAAGAGCGTGCCCGTGCTGGCCAAGCTGCTGGGCGATCCGGAACTCTCGCACATGGCCCGGTACGCGTTGGCGGTGCTGAAAGACCCCTCGGCTGGGCAGGCCCTCCAGGCCGCCCTGGCCTCCGCCAAGGGCCCGCAGCTTATCGGCGTGATCGGCTCGCTGGGCGACCGCCGCGAGGCCGCCGCCGTCGGCGACCTGGCCAAGCTCATCGACAAGGACCCCGCCCTTAACCAGGCCGTCCTGCGCGCCCTGGGCAAGATCGGCACGGTCCAGGCCGCCGACGCCTTGGACAAGGCCGCCGTGCCCGACTGCTGCACCGCCGCCCTGGCCGACGCCCGCGTCGTCTGCGCCCAAGCCATCGCCGCCTCCGACCCCGCCCGGGCGGAGAAGACTCTCCGGTCGCTCATGGAGAGCGGTCCGGGCCCGGTCAAGGCCGCCGCCTTTGTCGCCCTGGTCCAGCTCCGCAAGGAGCAGGCCGCCGACCTCATCCTCAAGGCCGCCGCCTCGCAGGACAAGCACGTCCGCCGCTCGGCAGGGGCGGTCATCCTGACCGTCTCGGGGAGCGAGGCGTCCAAGTCGTTCGCCAAGGCCCTGACCGCCTTGCCCACCGACCAGAAGATCTGGCTGCTGTCAGCCCTGGCTGCCCGGGGCGAGAGCGAGGGGCTCACCCCGGCCGTCAACGCCCTGGCCGCCGATCAGGACGCCGCCCTCCGCCAGGCGGCTATCGAGGCCCTGACCGACCTGGGCGACGCCTCCAGCGCGGCCGTCCTGGTCAAGGCCCTCGCGGTCAAGGAGGCGGCCCCGGCTGCCTCTGCCAGCCTCCGCCAGATCCAGGCCAAGGGTTTCGCCGAAGCCGTCGTCGCCCAGATGCAGACGGCTGACCCCGCCGTCCAGGTCATGCTGCTGGACGTGCTGGCCGCCCGCAAAGATCCGGCCGCGCTGCCCGCGGTTCGCAAGTCGGTCGCCGCCTCCGACGCCAAGCTCCGCCAGGCCGCCATCAAGGCCCTGGGCGAACTGGGCGGACAGGACGACCTGGGCGAGCTGGTCAAGCTCGTCGTCGCCGCCCGCGACAACGGCGAACGCGAGCTGCTGGCCCGTTCGCTGGCCGCCGTAGCCGCCAGACAGACCGACCGCGACAAGCGAGTCCAGCCCGTCATCGCCGCCCTGGACCAGGCCGACGAGCCCGCCAAGGTCCAGCTCCTGACTGTTCTGGCCCAGCTCGGCGGGCCCCAGGCCCTTCAGACCATGCGAACCTACCTCGCCCAACAGGGCGAACTGAAGAAGGCAGCCGTCCGGGCTCTGGCGGAGTGGCCCACCACCGAGCCGTTGGCCGATCTGCTCAAGGTCGCCCAGACCGAGCAGGACGCCGCCATGGGGATATTGGCCTTCCGAGGCTATGTCCGCCTGGCCGAGCACAACGACGTCTCCACCGCTGACAAGCTCAAGGCCTACGCGACGGCCATGGACCTGGCCAAGCGGCCCGAGGAGAAGAAGCTCGTGCTGGGGGCCATGGCCCAGATCAAGGACCTCAAGGCCCTCCAGGCCGTCGAGCCCTGCCTGGAGCAGGCCGACATCCAGAAGGAGGCCTACGCCGCCTACGAGCGGATCGCCTCCTCCCTGGCCCGCAACAAGCGCAAGGAGGCCAAGGCTGCCCTGCTGCGGGTGGCCGAGAAAGCCCCCGACGCCGGACTGCGCAAGCGGGCTCAACAGGCGGCGGACAAGATCAAGTAGCGCCCGATCAGCAGGACCACGAAGAACGACATAGAGATCACAAAGACGAACCTACTCGGGAGAATGCGATGAAGAAGACCAGCACAATTCTGAACTCCGCGATGAACCGGCGCGGCCTGCTCAAGTCCGCCGTCGCCTCCATCCCCGTGCCTTACATCCTGACCTCCACCGCCCTGGGCGCGGGCGACACGCCTGCGGCCAGCGAGCGGATCGTCATGGGCGGCATTGGCATCGGCAACATGGGCGGCGGCGACCAAGGCGCCTTCCTCGGACGCGACGAGGTGCAGTACGTGGCCGTCTGCGATGTCCGCAAGGACGTCCGCGAGCGGGCCAAGGGTCGCGTCGACGGTCGCTACGGCAACAAGGACTGCGCCGCCTACAACGACTTCCGCGAGCTCATGGCCCGCGACGACATCGACGCCATTCACTGCGCCACGCCCGACCACTGGCACGGCATCGTCGTGGTGCGGGCCTGCGAGGCCGGCAAGGACGTCTACTGCCAGAAGCCCGAGTCCATCTGCGTCCGCGAGGGGCGGGCCATGGTCAATGCCGCCCGCAAGTACGGGCGCGTCGTCAGCGGCGGCAGTCAGCGGGTGCTCGGCGACTACGGCGGCCTGGCCCGCAAGGTCTGGGCGGGCGAGGTCGGCAACGTCAAGGAGGTCTTCGTCAACGTCGGCGGGCCCTCCAAGGAGTGCAACCTCGAGGGCGAGCCGGTGCCCGACGGGATCGACTGGGAGATGTGGCTGGGGCCGGCCCCGTACGCCCCGTACCATCCCTATCGCATCAGCGGCTCGTTCTCGATCAACGGAAAGAGCTGGCGGTCGTGGCGCGACTACAGCGGCGGGGGGATGACCGACTGGGGCGCCCACAAGTTCGGCGGGGCCATGTTCGTCGCCGACATCCGCGACCAGGGCCCGACGGAGGTGATCCCGCCCGACGGCAAGGACGTGAAGTATCTGACCTACATGTTCCCCGGCGGGCTGAAGCTGTACCACTCGCCCGGCAAGGGCAACGTCGACGTGGTGGGCGACAACCAGAGCGTGCCCGCCAAGCCCTTCCCCAGCTACAAGGGCAAGGGCGGCATCTACGGCGACTTCCTCCACTGCGTCCGCACGCGACAGAAGCCCTTCCGCGACATCGAGCGGGCCCACAAGACCATGTGTGTCTGCCACCTGGGCCTGATCGCCTACCAACTCGGCCGTCCGCTCAAGTGGGACGCCGACAAAGAGACCTGCCCCGGCGACGAGGCGGCCAACCGCCTGCTCGACCGCCCGCGGCGCGAGCCCTGGACGATCTGACATCCAGCGGCGTCCCTCAAGGACGCCTGCGCATCGAAACTCGACGCCCCCGGCGCATTCGCGGCCCCGGGGGCGTCGGTTCTTTCCCGGCGTCGTCCCGCCCGGCGGTGCTCAGTCGCGATCCGCCGACACTACCACGCGGATGCCGTAGGTGCTGGATATCCGGTTCATCGTCACGTCCAATCGGCTGGCCGAGCGGCACGCGTAGTCCAACCAACCTGAGTATCCGCCGCGCCCCACCTTGTAGCGGCCGGTAGGGGGGCCCTGGGGATCGCGAACGGTCTCATCCGGATACGGGCCGAACCAGTCACTGCACAGTTCAAGGAGGTTTCCGTGCATGTCGTAGAGGCCCCAGGGGTTGGGCCTCTTCTGCCCGACCGGCTGGGGAAAGGGGCAGTGGTACCAGCCGTAGAGCCTCAGCAACTTCGGATCGTCGCCGAAGGAATACATGGTGGTCGTTCCCGCTCGGCAGGCGTATTCCCATTCCGCCTCGGTCGGCAGGCGGACGGTCTTGCCCGTCCGCGCCGAGACCCGCCTGCAGAACTCGACTGCATCCTCCCAGGATACGTTGTCGATGGGGAGACTGGCCCCTTTCAACACGCTCTTGTGGCTGCCCATGATCGCCACGTACTGCTCGTGGGTCACCTCGTAGATGCCCATGTAGAACGGCCTGGTGATGATCACCTCGTGCTGGGGCCCCTCATGGGGCATCCGGTGTGTCTCGCTCTTGGGGCTGCCCATGATGAACTTGCCCGGGCTGATCAGCACCAGCTTCATCGAGACGCCCCTGCCCAGGTCCAGCGACATCGTTCGCGCCATCCCAGCCACCGCGTCCTGGGCCTGCGCCTTGAGCACCTGCTCCTGGAACGCCGTCGCCTTCAGCCGCAACTTGTCATTCGCCTTGTGAATCTCCAGGTAGCGCCGGCAGCACGCGTCGGACCGTTCGAGCAGGACGCGCCGATTGGCCGGCGTGGTCTTCTCGCCCAGGGCGAGGTACCACCCAGCCAGTTCCAGGCACACGCCCTCGCTCAACTCGCTCAGGGGCTTGGGTGTCAGGGGCAGGTAGGTCCGCATCGACTCGTCCAGGTCGCCCGTGACCAGCTTGGCCGCCTCGGCCGGATCGTCGAACTCCCCCAGGTAGGCCAGGATCAGGTTCACGCGCGCCCGCACGTCGTCGCTCCTGGCCTCGACGGCGGCCTTCAATCCCGCCAGGCGCCGCTGGTCCTCCAGGGCCGAGCCCACCTTCTGGATCTTCTCCAGGATCTCCCGTCGCCGTTCCGGGGCCGCCCCGCCCGCCACGCCCAACGCCCGCCGGTACAGAGCGACCGCTTCGGACGGGTTCTTCTTGACGGCTTGGTCGCCCGCCGCCACCAGGGCTGCCACCAGTTCCTCCCCCAGCCGTTTGCGGTTCGCCGGAGCGCTGCGGCTGTAGGTGAGTTGCATCACCTCCAGCATCATCATCCGGGTCTCGCCGCCTGTGTCGGGGGACAGGCGTGCCAGGAGCCTGGCCGCCTCCATCGCCGTCGGATAACCCGACGGGCCCTTGAGACCGTACTCGTACGCCTTGCGGCACAGCAGGAGCTGAAGGTCCTTCTGGTCGCCGGTGGCCTTGGCGCCCTTGAGCAGGCTGGCGGCGAAAGCGGCGGCATCGTCCGGGCTTCCGCCGGCCGCCTTCGCCTCCTGCTGTCCGAACAGCATCTTGTAGTCGCCCTGCGCGTCGGCCAGAACCGTCCCGCACAGACACGCAATCGCCAGGGCCGCTACGAATCTGAACATGCCAGTCTCCCTATCCACAAGCGCAGCCGGGCATTGTTAAGAACACAGACGCTTGACGCGCGCATAGAAGGAAGCTGCGCGTCGGCCGAACTGCCAACGCGGCCGCTCATACCACCTGCGCCTGGAACTTGCACAGGCGGCAGAAGTCGGCCAGCTCGCGCCGGTAGTTGCCGTAGAAGAAGAGCTGGTGGAAGCCGGGATAGCTCAGGACCTCCCGCACTCCGTCGAGCTTGACCATGACCGACACGACGCACCCGCCGGCGGGGGGGACGTCGAGGTTCTCGATGGTCTGCCCCGACGAGATGATCAGTTCGGTGGGCTTGTCCTTGGCCCCCGGCAGGACGTCCAGAACGGTGATCGGCCCGCCCACGCGCCAGAGGGTGCGGGGCACGGCGTCGCGATTGCCGTGGTGGTGCAGCAGGTCGAAGGGCTCGCCGGGCTGGTCGAACCCGTTCAGGCGCGTCGGGCAGGAGCAGTGGGCGCCGATGACCGCCTCGCGGGCGGTCTCGGCTACCGGATCCTGCTGGAAGCCCGGGCGGTCGAAGAGGTACTGCACCATCACGTGGCTGGCGACGGCGCCCAGGTCGGCTTCGCAGGCCGCCGGCACCCCCTCGTCGTTCATCCGCGACCAGGCGATGCATGGCAGGGAGACCTTGCTCTTGCCCAGGGCGCCCAGGCAGTCCATGGTGATGGCGTCGGCCTGCTCGTCCTGGAGGATGCGGCGGGCGGTCACGTAGGCCCGCACGCCGTTGAGCACGTCCTGATGGCTGGCCCCGCCGCCCAGGCGCCGGGCCCGGCGGATGTACTGGTCAGCGATGGCCCGCACTTCGTCGTTCTCCGGGATGCCATTGTAGACCTCCAGGAACGTCGAGGCCGGCACGTACTGCAGGGAGATGCCCGTGTCGGCCAGCACGCCCTCCTGTCGCTTGGCCCCGCGCAGCACTACGCATCGCGTCGCCTTCATGCGGGCGCGGGCGGCGAGCATCTTGATCCCGTAGGCCGGCTGGGAGAAGTCGTCGGTGCAGTAGATGACGCACCCGGTCTTGTCGGCCAGCGGCGTGGTGTTGGTGGTGAAGCTCGTGCCCAGGGGCGAGTAGATGACGGCCGGGATGCCGCTGTCGATGGTCTTGGCCGCCGAGGGCCAGGCGTGCTCCTGGCGGTCCAGCAGGACCAGGACGACGCCGTCGACCTTGTCGGCCGACGCGGAAGCCAGCCAGGCGTCCGTCTCGGCCAGGCTGTACAGGGGTTCGGGACGCACGTCGATCCTGGCCCGCGCGGCGGCCGCCGCCTGGTTCAGCTTGTCCGTGTAGAGCTTCCTGGCCGCCTCGCCGTCGTAGACCGCGCCGGGCCAACGCATGCCGTACTCGCCCTTGCGGCGGACGAAGGCCGCCCGGATTGACGGCGAGAGTTTGGAGGCCGGGCCGTTGAGGCGGATCGGCGCCGGCGACGGTTCCAGGGCCGCCGGGCCGCACCCGCCCACGAGGACCGCGCCGGCTGCCCCCGCGGCGGTGGAGAGGAACGTGCGGCGGCTGAGCAGGGAGTGACACGAGCAGTGGGCGGCGCAACGGTTGACGGCCATGAGGGATCTCCTTCTCTGATGGTACCGGGCATGCGGCGCCAGGCCGCGAACGTCGATTGGCCGTTGCGGCGGGCAGCCCGACGGAGGCTGGGGTGTGGGCGATCCATTGGCGGTCAAAGTGGCCCGGACAACCCGCAGCCGCAGCCCCCGCTGCCAGCCGGCAGCCACACTCTGACGGCCATTATCGCCCATTCAAGCACCCTGTCAAGGATGCGAAACGACCGGCCAACGCGACCCGTCACTTGCGCCGGACTTCGCAATTTTGACAGAATGGTGCGCAAAATTGCATGGACCTGATCGCGCCGCGCGGGAGAATGACGTCCGCAACCAGTTGGGCTGGGTGGGCCAGCCGGAAACGAGAAGCAGATGAGCAATCGCAGTCCCCATCCAGACCGCAGAGCCCTGGCGGCGTTCACCCTGGTCGAGTTGTTGATCTCCGTTTCCATCATCGCCTTGCTGTTGTCGATCCTGGTGCCCACGCTGGGCAGGGCGCGGGAGTTGACCCGCCGGGCCACCTGCGCCGCCAACCTCCAGGGGCTCTCGCGGGCGGTGGCGACCTACGGCGCGGACTACCGGACGCAGTTGCCCCAGTTCAGCGCGTACTGCGGGTCGTGGCTGTGGGACATCTCGTACCTCAACCGCGATTACCTGATCGAGTGCGGCGCCCAGCGTCGAATGCTCTATTGCCCCTCGGGCCTGTACCAGGACCTGGACCAGCACTGGTGGTTCGGCGGGTTCACCGTCAGCGGGTACTGGTGGTTCCACCGGCGCGTCCCGCCCGGGGGGACCGGCTGGACCGCCAAGCCCCTGCTGGACCCCAAGGCCAACCCCGACGGGCGGAAGTACCTCGTCCACCTTCAGGAGGACCTCCAGGTCGTTACCGCCGCCGGGGCCACCACCTTCCGCACGTTGGGGCCGGGCGATCTGGAACTGGCTGCCGACGCGACCATCTCCAGCGTGATTAACGGGCAGGACTTCTTCGGGTACACCAAGGGCGGCTCGACCCAGCCCCACCGCACCAGCCACATGGACGGCGGCAATCCCGCCGGTGGGAGCATCATGTTCCTGGACGGGCACGTGAGCTGGCGAGACTTTCAGGATATGCGCAAGCGGGCGTTCGGGCCGGAACACTGGTGGTAGAACGGTTAGGGAATAGGGACCAGGAAGCTGAGTGTAAGGATGATTCCAAAAGTCGCATTGTTGATCGAGACCTCCCGCGGGTACGGGCGGGCCCTGCTGCGCGGGATCGTCCGCTATGCCCGCCTGCACGGCCCCTGGTCGTTCTACCTCACGCCGGCTGACTTCCGCCAGGTCCTGCCGCGCATGGAGCAGTGGGGGGGCACGGGCATCATCGCCCGCGTCGAGACGCCCGAGGTCGCCCGCCAGATCGTCGCCAGCCGCCTGCCCACCGTCTGCCTGGACCTCAACGCCGAGCAACTGGACGACCACAACCCGCTGGCGCAGATGGGCGAGATCCACCCCGACGCCGACCGCACCGCCCGCCTGGCGGCCGACCACCTGCTGGAGAGGGGCTTTCGCCACTTCGCCTTTGTCGGCGTGGGCGGGCAGCGGCGCTGGTCCGAGCAGCGCCAGGCCGCCTTCGCCGCCCGCCTGGGCGAGCAGGGCTTCACCTGCCACCAGTACCGCCCCCCGGCCCTGAGGGCCGACCTGCCCTCCGTGGACGGGCGCCAGTGGGGGCGCGAGGAGTCGCGCCTGGCCCGCTGGCTGGTGGGCCTGCCCCGCCCGCTGGGCCTCATGGCCTGCAACGACGATCGCGGGCGGCAGGTCCTGGAGGTCTGCCGCACCCACTCCATCCGCGTGGGCGAGGAGATCGCAGTCGTCGGCGTGGACAACGACGAGCTGCTGTGCGAGATGGCCGACCCGCCGCTGTCCAGCGTGGCCCTCAACGCCGAGCGGGGCGGCTTCGAGGCCGCCCGCCTCCTAGACGACTACATGGCCGGGCGCGTCCGCGGCCCGCGACGCCTGCTGGTCGAGCCCCTGCACGTGGTCACCCGCAGTTCCACCGACGTGGTCGCACTCGAAGACGCCGAGGTCGCCCGTGCCCTGCGGTTCATCCGCGAGCAGGCCTGCACCAACACCTTCCAGGTCGACGACGTTATCCGCCAGGGCACCCTCTCCCGACGCACCCTGGAGATCCGCTTCCGACGCGCCCTGCGGCGAAGCGTCCAGGACGAAATCGAACGCGTTCGCCTCGAACGGGTCAAGCGCCTGCTGGCCGAGAGCGACGCCCCGGTCACCCGGCTGGCCGAGCTGGCCGGTTTCAACACCGCCAGCTACATGGGACTTGTTTTCCGCCGCCAAACCGGCAAGACTCCACGACAGTACCGCACCTGGGTGCGGAGTCGGTGAATCATTGACCATTGAAAACCGACCACGAACCGTTGAAGATGGTCGTTTACATGGGACCACGGGCCTGCCGGCGGGCAGGCGGTACGGCGACTCAAGCCTGCCTGGCGGCAGGCAGGACCAACAGGAGACGCAGATGAGCAAGCGAATCGGCGAAATCGTGCTGGTGGCGGGACTGCTGGCCGCGGGAATGATGCTGGCCTCGTGCGACAAGGGCCAGCCTAAGGACGGCGCCGGCAAGAAGAAGATCGTCGTGGGCTTCTCCCAGATCGGGGCCGAGAGCGACTGGCGAAAGGCCAACACCGAGTCCATCAAGGCCGAGGCCGCCAAGCGAGGCATCGAGTTGAAGTTCGCCGACGCCCAGCAGAAGCAGGAGAACCAGATCCAGGCCCTGCGGAGCTTCATCCAGATGAAGGTGGACGTGATCGCCTTCTCGCCGGTGGTCGAGACCGGCTGGGAGCCGGTCCTCCGCGAGATCAAGAAGGCGGGCATCCCCGTCATCCTCAGCGACCGCGCCGTCGACGTGAGCGACGATTCGCTCTTCAAGACGTTCATCGGCGCCGATTTCGTCGAGGAAGGGCGCCGCGCCGGGCGATGGCTGGTCAAGAAGACCGGCGGCAAGGCGAAGATCGCCGAACTCCAGGGCACCCCGGGCTCGGCCCCGGCCATCGACCGCAAGAAGGGCTTCGAGGAGATCCTCAAGGACCACCCGGACATGAAGATCATCAAGAGCCAGACCGGCGACTTCACCCGCGCCAAGGGCAAGGAGGTCTTCGAGTCCTTCCTCAAGAGCCCCGAGGGCAAAGAGATCAACGTCCTCTACGCCCACAACGATGACATGGCCCTGGGCGCCATCCAGGCCATCGAGGAGGCGGGCAAGAAGCCCGGAAAGGACATCCTCATCGTCTCCATCGACGGCGTCCGCGGGGCCTTCGAAGCCATGGTCGCGGGCAAACTCAACTGCTCCGTCGAGTGCAACCCGCTCCTGGGCCCGCAGATGTTCGACCTGGTCGAGAAGATCGTGGCCGGGCAGGAGATCCCCAAGCGCGTGGTCGTCGAGGAAGGCGTCTTCGACGAGAGCCAGGCCAAAGAGGCCCTGCCCACGCGGAAGTACTAGTTGTTCGTTATTTGTTGTTGGTTGTTTGTTGTTGGATGCGTCCGGCGGCAGGTGACTGTGAAGCGAACTCTCCGAACAACCAACAACAAACAACCGAGAACATGAATCCGCTCCTCCAGATTTGCGGCCTGACGAAATCCTTCCCCGGCGTACGCGCGCTGGAGGGGGTCGATTTCGCCGTGCGCCCGGGCGAGGTCCACGCCCTCATGGGCGAGAACGGGGCCGGCAAGAGCACCCTCATCAAGGTCCTGACCGGCGTCTACGGCCGCGACGGCGGGTCCATCGAACTGGGCGGGCGGGCCATCGCCCCGCGGTCCCCCCAGGACGCCGAGCGAGAGGGCATCAGCACCGTCTATCAGGAAGTCAACCTCATCCCCGAGCTGTCGGTGGCCGAGAACATCTGCCTGGGCCGCCAGTCCACCGTCGGCGGGCTGATCCGTTGGGGGGCCATCCGCCGGCGGGCCCAGCAGGCCCTGGCGCGCCTGGGCCTGGACATCGACGTGACGGCGACGCTCTCGTCCTACTCCATCGCCATCCAGCAGATGGTGGCCATCGCCCGCGCCCTGGACGTGCAGGCGAGGCTGCTCATCCTCGACGAGCCCACCAGCAGTCTGGACGAGCAGGAGGTGGCCGAGCTGTTCGCCGTGCTTCGCCGCCTGCGAGACGATGGGCTCGGCATCGTCTTCATCACGCACTTTCTGGACCAGGTGTACGCGATCAGCGACCGGATCACCGTGCTTCGCAACGGGAAGCTGGTGGGCACGTACGAGGCCGCCGGGCTGCCCAAGCTGTCGCTGATCGCCCACATGATCGGCAAGGACCCAGCCGAGGTGGAGGCGATGAGCCAGGCGCCGCCCCCGCCCGCGCCTACCGGCGCCGAGGCGTTCCTGCGGGCGGAGCAATTGGGCCGGGCCGGCTCGATCGCGCCCATGGACCTGGCCATCCACGCCGGCGAGGTGGTCGGTCTGGCCGGGCTGCTGGGGAGCGGGCGGACCGAACTGGCCCGCCTGCTGTTCGGCATCGACAGAAGCGACACCGGGCGGGTCGAGGTGGAGGGACGCTCCGTCCGCCTGGGCCACCCGCGCCGGGCGATTGCCCTTGGCCTGGCCTTCACGCCCGAGGACCGCAAGATCGCGGGCATCATCCCCAGCCTGTCGGTGCGGGAGAACATCATCCTGGCCCTTCAGGCCAGCCGCGGACCGTGGCGGCGGCTGGCGGCGTCGCGCCAGGCGGAGTTGGCCGACCGCTTCATCGACGCCCTGGGCATCAAGACGCCCGATCGCGAGCAGGCCGTCGCCAACCTCTCGGGCGGCAACCAGCAGAAGGTCATCCTGGGTCGCTGGCTGGCGATGGAGCCGCGCCTGCTCATCCTGGACGAACCCACCCGCGGCATCGACGTCGGCGCCAAGGCCGAGATCGAGAAGCTCATGGCCAACCTCCGCCAGAAGGGCATGGCCATCCTCTTCATCAGTTCCGAGTTGGAAGAGGTCGTCCGCGACAGCCAGCGGGTCATCGTCCTCCGCGACCGCTGCAAGATCGGCGAGCTGACCGGCGGACAGATTGACGAGCACGCCATCATGCACATGATCGCCGGCACGCAGGGGGGCGAACATGGCTAATTGCGGACTGAGGACCTGCCTGCCGGCAGGCAGGTTGCGGGATTGCGGATTGCGGGATTGTCGATTGTCGATGTTCGATTTGCGATTGGACCAGCGCACACCGGGGATCAATCGACAATCGGAAATCTCAAATCGTAGATCGAAGGAGGCCTGCCGTGCCTGAAGACACCGGCCTCCGCACTCTTCCCTCGCCGCGCCGCCTGCCCGCTTGGGCGGGCAAGCTGCTGTGGCCCGTGCTGGCCCTGGCGCTGCTGCTGGCGTTCAACGCGGTGGCCACGCCCAATTTCTTCAACCTCGAGATCCGCGACGGCCACCTCTACGGCTCGCTCATCGACATCCTCAACCACGGGGCCAAGGTGATGATCCTGGCCCTGGGCATGACGCTGGTCATCGCCACCGGCGGCGTGGACCTGTCGGTGGGGGCCGTCATGGCCATCGCGGGCGCCCTGGCCGCCATGGTCATCCACGTCCACGCCTGGCCCTTCGCCGCGGGACTGGCCCTGGTCCTGGGCGTGTGCCTGCTGGCCGGGGCGTGGAACGGGATGCTGGTGGCGGTCTTCCGCGTCCAGCCCATCGTGGCCACCCTCATCCTCATGGTCGCCGGACGGGGCGTGGCCCAACTCCTGACCGACGGCAAGATCATCACCTTCACGGACCCGGCCAATCCCGCCCTCATCTTCCTGGGCAACGGACACCTGCTGGGTCTGCCCTTCCCGGTCGCCATCGTCGCGGTCATGCTGGCGTTGACGGTCCTGCTCACGCGGCGGACGGCCCTGGGCCTGTTCATCGAGTCGGTCGGCGACAATGAGACCGCCAGCCACTTCAGCGGCGTCCAGGCCCGCAGCGTCAAGTTCATGGTCTATGTCTTCTCCGCCTTCTGCGCGGGCGTGGCCGGGCTCATCGCCGCCTCCAACATCAAGGCGGCCGACTCCAACAACGCCGGGCTCTACCTCGAGCTGGACGCCATCCTGGCCGTCGTGATCGGCGGGACGGCCCTGACCGGCGGGCGGTTCTACCTGGTCGGCGCCGTCATCGGCGCCCTGCTCATCCAGACGCTCACCACCACGATCTTCATGCGGGACGTCAGCGCCCACATCATCCCCCTGCCCAAGGCCCTGGTCATCGTGATCGTCTGCCTGCTCCAGTCGCCCGCCTTCCGGCGCAAGATCATGGCCCCCTTCGTCAGGAGGGCGGCATGAGACTCCTCCCGCCGCCCAAGTACGTGCCCCTGCTGGCCACCGCCCTGGTGCTGGGCGGGCTGTTCGTGGCCGGCGCGTTCCGCTACGAGAACTTCGGCACGCTGGGAAACGTCCTGGGGACCATTCGCGGGCAGGCCATGCTCGGCGTGGTCGCCATCGGCGCCACTTTCGTCATCCTCTCCGGCGGCATCGACCTGTCGGTGGGGGCGGTGGTGGCCCTGACGGGGATGATCGTGGCCGCCGCACTGCCCTCGGGCGTGCAGGTGGTCGTCCCGGAGGACAACCCGGTCCGCCAGATCACCCGCGACCAGCTTCGCCAGGTCTACGCGGGCGAGATCACCAACTGGAAGCAGCTCGGAGGCCCGGACCGCGCCATCGTGCCCGTCACGCGGGAGCTGGCCTCCAGCGCCCACGACAGCTTCATGAAGCACGTGATGGCGGGCCGGCCTCTGGCCGACCGCGTGCAGTACGTCAACGACGACAGTGAGGTCAAGGCGCGCGTGCAGGGCGAGGCGGGGGCCATCGGCTACGTGGACCTCTATTACGCGCCGCGCGGCCTGGGGCGGCTGATGATCGACGGCGAGCATGGCGTACAGGTGGGCCTGAACCCGGCGCTGGCCATCGCGATGGCCCTGGCGGCCGGGCTGGCCATCGGCGCGGGCATGGGCTGCCTGATCCACTTCTTCGAGCTGCCGGCGTTCCTGGTGACGCTGGCGGGGATGTTCTTCGCCCGCGGTGCCGGCTTCGTCATCCACACCCGCTCCATCCCCATCAAGCACCCGTTCTTCCTGCGAACGGTGAACGAGGATCTGGTGATCCCCCTGGGCGGGCACCTGGAGATCCCCCTGGCCGTCATCGTCCTGCTGGCGCTGCTGGCGGCCGCACTGGTGTTGGCCCACTGGACGCGATTCGGGCGCAACGTCTACGCCATCGGCGGCAGCGAGAACTCCGCCCGCCTGATGGGCCTGGGAGTGGGACGCACCAAGATCCTGATCTACACGCTGGCCGGGCTCTGTTCGGCCATCGGAGGGGTCGTCTGGACCTTCGAACTCCAGTCGGGCGACCCGCTCCAGGCCGGGCTGGGCATGGAACTCGACGCCATCGCCGCCGTCGTCATCGGCGGGACGCTCCTGTCGGGCGGGGTAGGGTTCGTGGCCGGCACCCTCATGGGCGTGCTTATCCTCGGGTTGATCAAGGCCATCATCACCTTCGAGAACATCAACTCCTGGTGGACCAAGATCATCATGGGGATGCTCCTGCTGGCGTTCATCCTCCTGCAGAACTTCGTCACCAAGGCGTCCATGAGACGAAAGAAGACGTGATGTAACCAGCCTGGGCCTCACGGGTCTCTCGGCCCCTATGGGCCTCTAAGGAGGCGCCCGATGATTTGCCGGTGCTTCGCTGTCGCTTTGCTCTTCTGTGCGGTTGCGCAGGCGGCGCTGCTTCCGATTGCCCGCGACGGGAAGGCGCTCCAGCCGATCACGATCTCCGCCAACGCCTCGCCCGCGGCCAAACAGACCGCCGACGAACTGGCGGATTCTCTGAAGCAGATCACCGGCGCCGCGTTCGAGGTCGTCGCCGGAGACGGCTCGAAGGGCATCGTCCTGGGCACGCTGGCGGAGTTTCCCGACGCAGCCCTGGGCGGACCGCTCGCCATCCGCAATACCTACGACGGCAAGGAGGCGTACGCCATCCGAACCGAGCCGCACCGCCTGCGGCTGATCGCCGCCACCGAGCGAGGCCTGCCCCACGCCGCGTACCGTCTGCTGGAGCACCTGGGCTGCCGGTGGTTCTTCCCCGCGCCCGCCTGGCAGGTCATCCCGCGGCGGGCGGACCTGTCGGTCGAGCTGAACGAGACCGACCGGCCGGTCATCCTGGCGCGGCGGATCTGGTGGGGCTACGGCTACTTCGACCGCGACCGCTGCCTCAAGGACTGCCAGGCCTGGGCCCGGCGCAACCGGATGGCCGGATCGTTCAGCGTCTACTGCGGACACGCCTGGCAGTCCATCATCGCCCGCAACAAGAAGGCCTTCGACGAGCACCCGGAGTACCTCGCCCTGGTCAAGGGCAAACGCCAGGGCGAGCAAATGTGCGTCTCCAACCCGGCCGTGCGGGCTTTCGCCCTGGAGCACGCCCGCGAGCATTTCCGCCGACACCCGGACACGGACATGGTCTCGCTGGAGACCTCCGACGGCGGCGGCCATTGCGAGTGCGACGCCTGCGTCAAGCTCGGCTCGATCAGCGAGCGGGCGTTCGGCCTGGCCAACGAGGTGGCCCGCAACCTCGCCCGCGAGATGCCCGGCAAGATGGTCGGAATGCTCGCCTACAACGACCACTGCGAGCCGCCGAGCTTCCCGCTGGAGCCCAACGTGTACGTCCAGTCGACGGCAGGCTTCATCCGCGGACGCTACACGTTTGACGATCTTGTGGAACTCTGGCCCAAGCGGTGCAGGAACCTGGGCTTCTACGAGTACCTGTCGGTCTGGCTGTGGGATTTCGACATGCCCGCCCGCGGGCGCGGCAGCGACCTGGGCTACATCCGCAGGCAGATTCCGCGCTATGCCGCCGCCGGGGCCACCAGCATCGACTGCGAGAGCGGCAACAACTGGGGCCCGCACGGCCTGGGCTACTACGTGGCCAACCGACTCATGTGGAACCCCAAGGTCGACGTGGACGCGCTGCTGGCCGACTTCTTCGAGAAGGCGTTCGGCCCGGCGGCCGCGACGATGCGCCGTTACTACGACCGCCTGGACGGAGGCAACCAGCCGCTGATGAGCGAGCACCTGCTGGGCCTGGCGCTGCGCGACCTGGACGAGGCGACGCGCCAGGCCGCCGGGCGCGACGACGTGCTGGCCCGCCTGGACCACCTAAAGCAGTACCTCCACTACGTCCGCCTGAAGTGGGAGCACGACCGAGCGCCCGACAAGGACCGCAAGCGCGAGCTGGCGCTGGCGACCCTGACGCACGTCTACCGCAACCGCTTCAGCTACATGAACCACTGGGAGGCGATTCGCCAGTCGTGGCTTCCCAAGGTCGCCAAGGACTACGATCGCCCCGAGTGGGACTGGCGGGACCGGACCAAGGACAAGCCGTGGAAGGTCGAGACGCCGTCCACGCGCGAGGAAACGCAGAAGGCCTTCCAGGACGACCTGGCGTTCTTCCGCCCGCAGGAGGTGCCAGAAAAGTCCTTCTCGATGGATCTGGTTCGTGCGGCCCTGCCGGCTGACAAGCCCGCCGGCCTGAACCTCCGCTTCCAGGGCCCAGCGCGCTATGCGGTCTACAGCGACGGCAAGGCGATCGAGCTGGCCGTCACCACGGGCGTGATCGCGTGGTATCGCGACCGCCCCGAGGCCCGCTACACGCTGAGCGACTCAGCCGGCAAGCCCCTCGCCCAGGGCCGGCTTCCGCAGGACGGACAGGCGCACGCGCTCTCGCTGGCCGTGCCGAAGGCGGGCGTCTACTGGTTCGAGTTCAACGACCAGTCGGCTGGATGGGGCCTTCAGGTCGCGGCGGGGCGGGCGGTATGCCTGGCGTTGTCCCGCGGGCGCCACCCTCACCATATGGGCCACATGCCGCGGATGCACTTCTTCGTGCCCGTGGGCACGAAGGAACTGGTCTATTTCTGGGAGGGCGGCCCGCACGAGGTGTACGGGCCCGACGGCAAGCTTGTCGTCAAGGTAGACACGCGAGGCGGGTTTGTCCGCGTAGCCGTGCCCGCCGGCGCGGACGGCAAGGCGTGGTCGTTGGGCAAGCTCTGCCTGGGCAAGCTGTGGTTCTTCAACGCGCCGAATTACCTGGCCCCGTCGCCGGACGCCCTGCTCGTGCCGCGCGAGCTGGCCAGGCCATGAAACGCAAAACGGGCGCGACGGCGAGGCCGACGCGCCCGTTCCGTAAGTGGATCGATCGGGACTATCCGTGCCAGGGGCGGGCGCGGTCCTTGACGGTGGCCAGCACCTCGCAGGCGATCTTGGCATCCTCGGGGATCTCGAAGTCGAACATGCCCGAGAGGGCGAAGTCGGCCCCGCTCTGGAAGGCGAACGTGTAGGCGTTCCGCGGCGGGATCGCGCCGGCAGCCATCACCTTGAACGCGATCCACGTCTTGGACACGCTCTTCATGTACTCGACGGTCTCGTTGGGCTCCTCGCACCACATGGCGTCGCCTCCGCGTCCCAGCTTGGCGCTGGGGTAGTTGTGGTGGTGGAGGGTCTTGATGTAGAAGTCGTTGTTGACCTTGGCCTTCTCGCACGCCTTGACCACGTCGAGCTTGTGCCCGCCCACGCCGTAGGGGATGCCGAGTTCCTTGACCGCGTCCACGGTGCGGGCGATCACCTCGGGCTTGGTGCAGAACTGGTCGCCGTGCACGCCCCAGAAGTACAGGGCGTCGGCCCCCATGTCGACGAGTTGGCGGCAGTGCTCGACGTACTTGTGCGTGTCCACGGGCGAGGTGGTGGGGCAGATGATCCACTGGAGCTTGCTGCCGTTCTGCTCGCGGTGCTTCTTGAGCGTGTCCAGGGCCCAGGGCACGGTGTGGATAACCGTCGCATTCATGCCGTGGGCCTCGGCGATGGAGATGGTCTCCATGATCTTCTCGGGCGTGTTGTAGGCAGCCGCCAGCTTGTAGACGTACTTCAGGTCGCGGCTGTGCGTGTAGTGGGTCAGCAGGTTGCCGCCCAGCAGGATCCGCCCGAGGGTGATCTTGCCGATCTTGGCCTGGGGCACCACGTGCTGGGCCTTGATCGGCTCCTTGGCGGGCGCCGCCGCGGGCTTGTCCGCCGCGCCGGCCTGCGAAGCCGCCATCGCCCCCGCCGCCGCCACCGAAGCCGCCATCATGTCCCGCCGAGTGATCTGACTTGCCATCGCCTTGTCTCCTTGCGCCGCGCGCAGAAAAGGGGTCGCCTGATTCTACCATAAACGTGTTTCAGGCAAAGAGCTTGCCGAGGTTGCCGCACGCCGCTTACGTCAGACTGTCTTTCAACGTCTGGCAGACGTACCGGATCTGCTCTTCGGTCAGCTCGGCGCACATGGGCAGGCTCAGGCAGCGGTCGGCCAGCCTCTCGGAGACGGGGAAGCTCCCCGCGCCCAGGTTCAGGTCGGCGTACGCCTCCTGGCGGTGGACGCAGACGGGATAGTGCAGGCCGGTCTGGACGCCGGCTTCGTTGAGCTTCTTGGCGATCTCGTCGCGGTTGTCCACCTCGATCACGAAGAGGTGGTAGACGCTCTCGAACCCTTCCGCCTCGCTGGGCACGGTCAGGCCCGGGACGTCCTTCAGCAGACGGCGGTAGAGTTCGGCGTGGCGGCGCCGGCCCTGATTCCAGGCCTCCAGGCGGGGCAGCTTGATGCCCAGCACGGCGCCCTGGAAGCCCTCCATGCGATAGTTGTAGCCGACCGTCTCGTGGTGGTAGCGCACGCGCTGGCCGTGGTCGCGGAGGCGCCGGGCGAAGTCGGCGATGGCGTCATCGTTGGTCACCACCGCGCCGCCCTCGCCGTACGCGCCGAGATTCTTGCCCGGGTAGAAGCTGAAGCAGCAGGCCCGGCCGAACGTCCCCACGGGCTTGCCGCGGTAGCGGGCCCCGTGGGCCTGCGCGGCGTCCTCGACGACCGCCAGGCCGTGCCTGGCCGCCACCGCGTTGATCGCGTCCATGTCCGCGGGCATGCCGTACAGGTGCACCGGCAGGATGGCCTTGGTCCGGGGCGTGATGGCCGCCTCGATGGCGGCTGGGTCCAGCGTCCGCTGGGCGGCCTCGACGTCCGCGAAGGCCGGCGTGGCGCCGGTGTAGCTCACCGCCCAGGCGGTGGCCACGAACGTCATCGCCGGCACGATCACCTCGTCGCCCGGTCCGACGTTCAGGCACCGCAGGGCCAGGTGCAGCGCGCTGGTGCCGCTGTTGACGGCCACGCAGTGCTTGGCGCCGCAGAAGGCGGCGAAGTCCTTCTCGAACTGGGCCACCTTGGGGCCCAGGACGAACTGGCAATTCTCGCACACCTCCCGCAGGGCCGGGAGAATCTCGCCTTCGATCTGCCTGTATTGCGCCTTGAGGTCCAGGAACGGGACGTTCATAAGGGCTCCTTCCAGTAGCCGGTAATCAGTAGTCAGTAGTTCGCGGCCGGTCGGCGGTCGATCATCCGCGGCCGGCAGTCCACAGCGACAAGGCTGAGGTCACTTTTCCTTCCGCAGCACTCGCCACAGGCGGATCGTGTCTCCGAGCGCCCGGAAGATCTTGCCCGTGGTCACGGTGCTGGCGCCCAGCGTCCGCTGGTGGTAGGGGGCCTTCACCGCCTCCACCTTCCAGCCGCCGCGACAGGCCCGCATGATCATCTCCACAGCCGTCGTGCTCACCCCGCGCGAGACGATGGTCATGGACTCGACCACCTCGCGCCGGAAGAACTGCACGAAGTTGTGATCGCTGAAGCGGCTGCCCAGGAGCAGGTGGAGGATCCACACGTTGGCCCGGCTGACGATCTTGCGCTTCAGCCCGTAGGCGCTGCGGTCGGTCCGCTCGACGACCACCACGTCGGCCCCGGCGTCGATCCGCTCCAGCATCCGCTTGACGTCGTGCGGGTCGAAGGGCAGGTCGGCGCCGTTCCAGGTGATCACCCGCCCGCGGGCGTGTTCGAAGCCCCGCAGGAACGAGGCCGACTGGCCGAGGTTCCGCTCGTTGTGCAGCACGCGGACGCGGCCGTCCGCGCCGGCCAGGCGGTCGGCGATCTCGCCGGTCCGGTCGGCCGAGCCGTCGTTGACGATGACCAGCTCGAAGTCGTCGATCCCGTCGGCGGGCAGGGCCTTCAAATATGCCTGCACCGCCTCTTCCAGCGCGTCCTGCTCGTTGTAGGCGGGCAGGACCACGCTCAGGCGAGGGCGAGACTCAACTTGTTCTTCCGTAACAATGGGAAGGTCCTGCTTCTTTCTCTTGCGTTTCCGCGTCTCAGCGTCGCGTCGCCATCGCCCTCGCGGGCACGCCCGCCACCGTCGCGCCTGGAGGCACGTCCCGGGTCACGACGGCGCCCGCGCCGATCATCGCCCCCTCGCCGATGGTCACGCCGCAGATGATGACCGCGCCCGACCCGATGGACGCCCCGCGGCATATCCGCGTGGGGATGACCGTCCAGTCGGCTTCGGTCTGAAGCGCCCCGCCCGTAGCCGTCGCGCGCGGAAACTTGTCGTTGGTGAACATCACCCCGTGCCCGACGAAGCACTCGTCCTCGATCGTCACGCCTTCGCAGATGAAGGTGTGGCTGGAGATCTTGCATCGGCTGCCGATGTGGGCGTTCTTCTGGATTTCCACGAACGCCCCGATCTTGGTGTCGTCGCCGACCGTGCAGCCGTAAAGGTTGGCGAAGCAGAAGACTCGCGTGTTTCGGCCCAGCTTGACGTCGGGGGCGATGCGGACGAAGTTGTCGTTGCTCATGGTGGGTCCGTTCTACAGCGTGATGCGTCCGCCCTGGGCCTTGATGGATCGCTGGGCGGCGTCGAGGATCTTCACCACCCGCAGGCCTTCCTCGCCGGCCGACAGGGGCTTCTCGCCCCGCTCGATGCACTGGGCGAAATGCTCCACCATCGTCCTCAGCGCCTCGGAGGCCTTCACGTGCGGCGACCACACGTCGCCCGTGCGGTAGTTGATCATCAATTTCTCTTTGGTCTCGCGGTCGCCGTCGAACTCGATGCCCCGGTCGTACACCTTGATCGGTTCGCTGGCGTCCAGGTCGTTGTACACGACCGACTTCTGCGCCCCGGCCACCATCGTGTAGCGGAGCTTGACCGGCGAAAGCCAGTTGACGTGGAAGTTGGCAATCAGCCCGTCGCCGAAGTCCAGGTTCAGGTAGGCCACGTCCTCGATCTGCCCGCCGGCGTGGCACGAGCCGAACGCCGACACCGATCGAGGCAGGCGCTGCACCAGGTTGTCCACGATCGACAGGTCGTGCGGGGCCAGGTCCCATACCACGTTGATGTCGTGCTGGAAGAGGCCCAGGTTGATCCGAACCGAGTCGATGAAGTACAGCTTGCCCAGCACGCCGCTGTCGTGGATCTCCTTCATCTTCCGCACGGCCGCCGAGTACAGGAAGACGTGATCCACCATGAGCACCAGGCCCTTGGCGCGGGCCAGGTCGATCAGCTCCTCGGCCGTCTCGACCGAGTGGGTCATGGGCTTCTCCAGCAGGACGTGCTTGCCCGCCTCCAGGGCCGCCTTGGCCAGGCCGTGGTGCGCGCTCACCGGCGTGACGATCGCCACCGCCTGCACGTCCTTGTCCGCCAGGAGCTGCTCGGCCTGCGCGTACGTCCGGGCGGCCGGGTACGTCCGGGAGATCGCCGCCAGGCGTTTCTCGTCGCGGTCGCAGACGGCCGCCAGGTTCGTGCTCGGAGCGGAGTTGAAGTTACGGACCAGATTCGGTCCCCAGTAGCCAAGCCCAATAACACCGACGTTCAGCATGATGATCTCCGCCCGCCGCCGGCCCGGGCGGACGTGCCTGGCCGAGAGGGGGCTTTCTATCTGCTATCGACCATTCCCCGGCGGTCCTTGACCGGTCGCATGGCGGTCGGACGGCCAGCCCGTGCCGCCTCACTGTCTGCGGAACAGCTCGAACCGCTCGATCCGCGTCTCGGGCGCGTACCGGGTCTTCAGGACTTCCTCCATCGCGGGGAACTCCTTGAGACGCTTGTCGCTGTCGACGTCGTCCAGGCCGTGATACATCTCGGCGTCGTCGTGGACGACAACGACGTACAGCGGCGGGCGCTGTCGCAGGATGTCCAGGAACTCCTCGCGCCAGGCCTTCTGCCAGGGCCCCGGCTGGGAGAGGGGGAAGGCCAACACGAACCTGCTGGGGCTGCGACGGTCGGCCAGAAAATTCACGATCGTCTCGTAGCCCCAGACGTGGACCGTGTCGGTCGGCTGGGAGTGCGAGCGAAGGTAAGCGGCCACGCGGTCGGTCACGTCGGCGGTGGTCGAGCCGGTCCGGTGGACCTTGCGGAATTCCTCGCTGCCCACCTGACCGCTGAGCAGCCCTGCGGTCTGGCGGTAGATGCGGTTGAGGTAGTACACGTCGGTGGGTCCGGCCATTGCGGGCAGCAACAGGAGGCTCGCCGCCACGGCCGCGACGCGCCATGCCCGCGACCCGGACGCCGACCACGCCCACTGGGCCAGCCGCCCGCACGCCACGCCCGCGGCTACCGCCAGGCACCCGATTACCGGCGTCCACTGATACGGGAAGTTCTTGCCCTGCCAGACGGCTGCCAGCCACCCGCCCGCCGCCGCCGCCCACAACAATCGCCAGGCTGCACCCTCGCGCATCGGCCCGAGCGCCAAGGCCGCGATGGCCAGCACACTCAGCGTCCGCCACCGGTCCGCCGTCAGCGGACGGAACAAGTCGGTGAAGTCCCGAAACAGACGAATCCCGCCATACGCGCGATTGTACTGCACCGTCAGCCGGTACACCTCGCCCAGCAGGCCCTGTGCGGCGTAGTAGCCCAGGCAGGCGGCGACCGGCAGCGCCATCCCCGCCGCCGTCCACAGCATGGCCTTCAACAGCCCGCGCCAGCCCGCGCCCTGGCGCAGCAGGACCACCGCCGCCACAAGGGCCAGCGTGAAACACGTGGTGACGATGGTGACCTTGACCAGGAACGCCAGTCCCAGCAGCACCCCCGCGCCGACAAGTCGCCAGGCGGATCCCAGATGTTCGGCCCGCCCCAGCAGCAGCACCGCGCCCAGCACCAGCGGGAGCATGAGGTCTTCACCCTCGGCGGTGAACCACGCACAGTCGCTGTTGCCCTGCATGGCCGCCAACGCGAACACCAGCGCGGCGCCCAGGCGGCACCACCACCCACCGATCCGCCCGGCCAGGGCGGCTGCCAGACCGCTGCCCACCACCGCCACCAGGTAGAAGAACAGGCGGGCGCCCGTCTCGCTCGCCCCGAAGAGCTTCAGGGCCAGCGCGTAGGCGTAATACGTACCCGGGCCCTTGCCGTCGAATACGTCACGATAGAGCTGTCCCCCGTCGAGGATCACCTGGGCCCCGTAGGCGTAGTGCCCCTGGTCTCGCGTGAGCGGCAAAAAGATCATTGGCAGCAGGATCGCCGCCGGCAGGGCCCACTCGGCCAGCCGCAGGCCAAGGCGGGCATAGCCGGGGGGATTCACGCTTGCCGCGATCGTTTCGGTCATGACTACTCCAGCGATTCGGGGGGCGGCTCTTCGAACCCGACGGCCGACCGGCGGTTCGTCCAGCCTCCCGGTTGATTATCGGATATATCCCGCCAGGAGCTTCCGAAAAGCCAGGGCCCTTCGGGTTCCCCGCTCGCGGACTGTCGCAGACAGCCGGCGGGGAGTCCACGGAGGGACCAGGCGGTCAGATGGGCAGCGGCAATCCGATCCGCCGCAGAACCTCGCCCGCGCGGCTGACCCAGGACGAAACGCGGGTGTAGAAGGCCGGCGCCGGATCCGGTTCCGTTACCCACGGCCCCAGGACCGCCAGCGCCAGCAGCACGAGGAGAGCGGTGCGGTGCCGGACGGTGAAGCTCGCGACGGCGGCGGCAGCGAGGCGGAGACGCCCCGCCCCGCCGGGACCGTCCTGCGACGGCGCATTGGACGTCAGGGGCGGTGCGTACAACGAGTAGGCGGTGTAGAAGGCGAACAGCACTGGAATGTACCGTCCGTAATCCACGGTGAGCACGAAGAAGCCGGTGTTGACCGCCAGGAGCCACAGCGTCTCCGCCGGCCGCATCCGGTCGCGGTTGAGCGTGGCGATGACCAGGAGGAAGAACACCAGGACGGCGGTCCACTCCACCAGGCCCCGGACCGACAGCAGCCAGCCCAGGTGCAGGCTGATCGTCTTCCCCAGCGGATTGCCCGCGAAGCGGTAGAGCCAGCTCTCCTGCAATCCGGGGAACCCGCGCGAGGGCCAATAGGTCAGTTCCAGCACGTGCGAGACGCGCGCGGGGACCAGCAGAAACACGAGGCCGGCAGCCAGGACCGGCAGAATCCGCACCAGGTTGCGGGCGCTCCTGTGGCGGATGGCGAGATACAGGGGCTGGACCAGGAAGACGGAGTAGAACAGCAGCACACTCTCATGGGCGAAAGCGAGCACGGCGATCAGCAGGAAGAACGGCAGGTCGGTGCGGCGGCGCGCGAAGAGGTAGAGCATCGGGACCAGCACCAGGATATCGCGGTCAAACAGCCACAACGGCAGGAGGGGGGACAGCGCGATCAGGACCAAGGCGGCCGGTCTGTCCTTGCGAAGACAGGCGGGCAGCAGGACGCCGTACGACAACAGGAATACCAGCGCCAGGAGCAGGGCGTACAGAAAGGGACCGGGCAGCCCGGCCAGGTCCAGGCGGTACATGATCTCCCCGCAAAGGGCTCGACGGACGTGCCCGCTGGAGAAACTGAAGAAGTTGTCCGTGCGCAGGCAGGAACGGCAAGGGGTTTCCAGGGCGGGCGTCAGGTTGCAGCGGATGAACTGGAGCAGGACGTCGCCCACGGCCAGGACGTACGCGAACCACGCCGCGAACCGAAGAGGGCTCGCCCGGTCGGGGCGGGCGGCTGGGGTTGGTCCTGCCGCTGTGGTCAGGTCGTTGCTCATGGGGTCTCGTGATCTCGCGGCGGCTCGATCTTGCGGCAGACGTGGAGCATGTGCGAGTAGGGCAGGTAGTCCACCATCGCGTGGCTTACCGTCTCGAAGCCCAGTCCGCAGGTGAGCGTCCGCAGTTTCTCGGCCGGCCAGTAGTGCACCGGCGAGCGAAAGTCCATCAGCTTGTCCAGCAGCCATGTGAACGTGCACTTGTAGGCGGGGCGGGTGTCGATGTCCTTGACGATCAGCCGTCCGTCCCAGGCCAGCAGGCCGTGGAGCTGCCTCAGCAGCGGCTCGACCGCGGAGACGGGGATGTGGTGGAGCAGGTCCAGCATGTAGGCCCCCGCGAACGGTTCGCGGAAGGTGTAGCGAGCGGCGTCGGCCTGCTCGAACTGGACGTTGGAGATCTCCAGCCTGCCGGCCGCCCGGCGGGCCAGCTCGATCCGCTCGGAGTTGATGTCCAGGGCGTGAAACGTCAAGTGCGGATGGAGCGAGGCGAAGTAGAGCGAGAACAGCCCGAACCCGCAGCCGATGTCCAGCACGTGCCCGTGCCGGGGCAGGTACTGTCCGATCTCTTCCAGGAACCGCTGGCGGAGGATCCGGAAGCGGATCCGCGAGTACAGCCGCACAATCGGCTTGTCATACGCGTGGATGATGCGGGCGATCGTGTTGTTCTTCATGTCGGACCACTCACTCTCGACCTTGAGGCCCTCCGCCCGCTTCCGCCGGACCCGTCCGCCGAACCATCAGCCGGTAATCGTCGCGCTCGACGGCCACCTCGTACTGCGTGTCCAGGTATTCCGCCAGGGCAGGGAATCGCTTCACCCGTTCGTAGACCCGTAGCGGCCAGGTCTCCTTGAACAGCACGATGATCTGCGGCGGATTGGCCGTCAGTTGCTCCAGGAACCGCTGCCTCAACCGTTGAATGTACGGCTGGTTGGGTTGGAGATAGAAGTGAAAATCGTAGATGAAGATAGTCGGCTGGCGGACCTTCAGCCGCAGCAGGGCGTCCAGCCCGCCCTGGGTGGTGTCCAGCACCTGGACCGTCTGGCCCGCGCGCAGACGCGGCGAGATGTCCTGCATCAACTGGGCCACCTTCTCCCGCTGCAGGCGGACGGGATAATCGCTGTAGGTCCGCAGGCCGAATGCTCCGGTCAGCAGGACGACGGCCATCGCGGCGGAAAGCTGCCACCGCCGCGCTGCCGGGGGGTTCTGCCCGTCTTGTCTCCAGGCCGACACCGCCAGCAGACAGGCGAAGGCGGTCTGCGGGGCTTGGTGATAGATCCAGCCCTTTCCCTGGAGAACATAGTGGACCAACCCGTAGCCCAGCCCCAACAGCAGCAGGCCACGACGGGCGTCCATGCGGCGGGCGGCCAGCATCCGCACGTACGGCACGACCGACAGGGCCAGCAGGACCAGGAAGATCCTGACGCTGACGCTCCGGTCGGCCAGGTCGGTCAGGGTGAGTCGGCCCTCTCGCCCGTACAGGGGCAGGAGGTAATTGAAGAGGATGTCGCAGAAGGCGGGCAGTGCGCCGATGGCGGCCAGCCAGACGACGGCGGCGGCCACCGGGACCATGCCGGCGCCGGCGACGGTGAGCAGAGGCGTCCAGAAGCCGCGTCGTTGGCGGCGGGCGGCGAAGGCGGCGAAGAGGCCCAGGCCGGCCCAGAAGAGGACGGCCATCGGCTTGATGGTGGCACACGCTCCGGCGACCAGCCCGGCGACCGCCAGCGGGGCCAGCCCCTGGCAGCCCCGCTCGCAGTAGCGGGCGACGAAGTGAGCCGACGCCAGAAGCAGGGCGATCATCAGGAAGTCCCGCTGCCCGGCGTGGAGGGGCCCGGCCTCCAGGTGAAGCACGGCGATCAGCAGGGCGCCGCCCAGGGCGACCACCCAACCCAGGCGGCGGAGGTAAGCCCCGGCGGCCAGCATGGTCAAAGCCAGCCAGGCGAGGTTGAAGCCCCGCCAGGCCGCGTCGCCGGGCCCGAGGTACTTGACGATCCCCCAGTGCAGCAGCAGCGTGCCGGGGAAGTTCATGTCGTAGAAATCGCGATAGGGGACGTCGCCCTCGGTCATGCGCCAGCCGAGGTAGTGCATCAAGGGCGGGTCCTGGACCAGGGGCCAGTCCAGCGACCGCCACACCTGCACCGCCAGCAGGCCCACCAGCGCCGTCGCCAGCACACAGACAGCCAGGCGCGCCAGAGTTCCGCCCGGCTCGGCCCGCGGGCCCAACGGCGGGGCGGTCTCCGGAGAAACGTCCGAGGGGTCTTGCCTCGCGTCAGCGGTCATCGCTCTTCCTGTTGCCGGGGTTGGTCGCGGGCGCCGAGGTGGTCGCCTGGCCGGTCGATGCGGAGGCCTTCTCCAACAGGCCGGCAAAGACGGGCGTTTCCATCAGCCGCCGGTACAGCCGGTTCGCCACCACCTCGTTGCCTCGCCGGGTGTAGTGGCCCGAGGCCTGCGGGTAGCCCAGCAGGTCTTCCTGGATGAACAGGGCGTCGATCTCGCCGGCGGGCAGCTTGGACAGTTCGTCGGTCATGTCGACCAGAGGCACGTTGAGCCGGGCGGCCTGTTCGTGCAGGAACTCCCGCCAGGGAAGCCTCTTGCGGCTTTCCAGATCGCGCTGGACCGGCAGGTACGTCAGGACCAGCGTCGTCCCCTGGCGGCGGTGCAGGTCGCCAAGCTCTTCGAGCATGGCCGCCGCCACCGAGCGCATCTGCTGGTTGTCGTATTCGTCGCTGCCGCGGGCGGGAGCGATCCGCCGGGCCAGGCCGCCGACCACGCGGAAGAGCTTGACCTCCTCGAAGAGGGCGGCGTTCTGAGTCAGCCAGGGCACGTAGAAGCCGCGCTGCGGCACGGGCGTGCCCTCGACCTGGAGCTTGCCATTGGCCAGCGCCAGCCGCGGCTTGCCGTAGCCGTGGAAGTCTTTGCCCCTCATGCGGTCGAAATCGGTGGCGATGATGGCCAGCAGGTGCGCCTGATGGGCGAATGTCTCCCTCTCACGTCGGTACCACAGGTACGCCTGGTCCACGCCGTAGCCGCCCTGGCCCATGTTGACCGTCTCGATTCGCGGGTCCTGCTCGCCCAGCAGGCTCACCCACGTGTCGTTGTCGGCCACCCCATAGCCCAGGGTGAACGAGTTGCCCGAGCAGACGACGCGGACCTTGCCCGGCGGGCAGACGCTCGGCACGTCGCGCGAGCCGCGAAAGCCCTGGGCGTTGATGTGCAGGCCTATCCCCGGGCCGTACATGTCCGCCACCGACGTGCCGGGCACATTCACCCACCCCAGCTCGCCGTCGTAGCGGGTGTGGCTTCGCTCGGCCAGCGGGCGGCTGCTGGTGGTCAGCAGGCCCTTGACCAGCAGGGCGAAGCTGCACAGGCCCTCCAGCGTGCAAAGTACGAGAAAAGTGACCAGCAGGCCGATGCCGACCTTCTTCAGTCTGGTTGCGAATCCGGAGGCCATAATCAGCTCCCATGCGGCGCGCAAACGTTCCGCCGCGTCCCTCACGATATCGACTGCCTGCAGACTGCACTTTACCTTCCCTGGCGGCGTCGATTCTACCTCATCCTGTTGGCAGGTGCGATGCGGGCCGATACAATGTCGGTGTCGAGGAGACGCGAGATGCTTACCTTTCGCACCTGTATTGCGGTGGTGCTGCTGGGCGTGCTGGCCGGGACGGCGCGGGCGGACGATCTCCGGGTGGGCGGGCTGAAGTACCCCAACGTCGTCGTCACCGACTTCCGGGACGGGGAGATCACCTTCCGCTTCAAGGGCAACCTGGTCAGCAAGAAGCTCCGGGACGTCCGGGACCTGTTCCTGGACGCCTATCCGGAGATCGCCAACGGCGAGGCCATGTACAAGGACGGTCGGATGAGCGACGCCGTCCGCTACTACGAGGCCTTGCTGCCCAAGGTGAGGGCGGACTACGTCAAGGCGCTGCTCCGCCAGCGGATCGCTGACGCGACGGCCCCGCCCTCTGCCGAGCCGAAGCCTGCGGCCAAGCCCGCGCCGGTGGTCGCTCGGCCTCCCCTGGCGCCGGAGCTTCGTACGACCGATTCGTTCCTGAAATTCCTCCAGACCTGTCCCCTGGACCGCAGCGAAAAGGATTGGGCCCCGCGAACCAGCGCCTGGCGGACGCGGATGGTCGACCTCCGCGGTCAACTCGTGCAGTGGACGCTCAAGGACGCCTCGGTGGCCGAGACGCCCGGCGGGCTGGCCGTCAGGGCCCGTCTGGGCAGCCGGGCGGTGGTGGCCGGGCTCATCAGCCAACGGGACGCGACGGCCATCGAAGAAGCCGGCTACGAACCCGTGGTCACCTTGCAGGCCACCATCGGCGACTACTATGCCCGCCAGGGCGGACGATGGCGAAATGTCAGCCTCAACCCCGCCATGGCCGACGACTCGCCCCTGGGTGTGGAAATGCTCGACGTGGTGGTCCGCGCCGCCGTGCCCGGCGCCCTGCCGCCCCCCGAGCCGGTCAACCCCTCGCCCGTCCGGCCCGAGCGCCCGAAGGTCCGCCCCGAGCCGACCCAGCCGCAACCCAGGCCTGAGCCAAGACCCGAGCCGAAGCGCCAGCCCAAAGACGACCCGAAAATGGAGCCGATCCAGCCCGTCCGTCCGTCCAAGCCGGTCGAGCCCGACATCGACATCACCACGCCCCTGCCGCCGGATCAGCCCGCCCCCATGGAGCCGCTGCCGGCCCGAACGACCCGGAAACGCATCGAACTGCCAAAGGACCATGGGCGGAAGACGATCTTCGACTTCTGAAGAAACAGAGAAGGTTCAACAGTCGAACTCTCAATCCTGCCTGCCGGCAGGCAGGTCTCAATGATCAAGTCGAACCCGTTTCTGATTTGAACATTGGAACGTGTACGTTCCTCTATTGAACCTTCGCTGCTTCCTACGGCTGCGCCGGCTGCTCCGGTTCCGGCTGGGCCTCGGCGGCCTTGGCTTCCGCCGGCTTGGCGGCCGGCTCCTTGGCGCCGCTGCGGAGTTCTTCGACGCGGGGCAGGTCTTCCAGGCTGCTGAGTCCGAACACTTCCAGGAACCGCTTGGTCGTGCCGTAGAGCATGGGCCTGCCGAGCACCTCGGCCCGGCCGACGATTTTGACGAGTTGCTTGTCCATCAGGCCGCGGAGGATCTCTCCGCTGGCCACCCCGCGGATGGCCTCGATGTCCGCCCGCAGAATCGGCTGACGGTAGGCCACGATCGCCATCGTCTCCAAGGCGGCCTGGCTCAGGCGAGAGTCGCTCTTGGTCCTGAACAGCTTGGTCAGCACGTCGTGGTAGCGAGGCACGGTCAGCAACTGGTAACCGCCCGCGATGGCCTCGATGCGAAAGGCCGCACCGATCGACGCGTAGCGATCGTTCAGCCGCTTGACCGCGGCGTTGACCGCCTTCTGCCCGCTCAGTTCGGCCACCTGCGAGATCTTGGAAGCCGGAACGGGCGAGTCGCTGGCGAAGAGGATGGCCTCCACGACGGCGGCTTCGGGATCCTCGGGCTCGCGGTCGTCGTCGCTGCGGGCGGCGGAGGCCTCGGCGTCGGCGATCTCCTGGGCGGACACAGCCGTCTCCATCGTGGGCACGACCTCGGTGGACACGATGTCCTCGGGGCGTTCGGCCTCGCCCGACTCCGTGTCGGCCGTCGGGGGCGGGACGTCTTCCCACGACTCGATGACGGCTGACAGGTCGCGCTCGCCCGCGGCGTCGACCTGCGGCCCGGGCGCCCCCTCTTCCGCCGGATCGTGAAACGCCTGCCGGCCCTCGGCCTCGATCGCGTCCGATTCTCGCTCTTGGTCCTGTGGATCAGTCATGACAAGTATGCTTTCAGTATTCAGCGTCCAGTTCCTGTTCCGCTATCAGAATAGCCGCCCGCAAGGGAATCGCAAGCCTGAGCCCGCTCTGCCCGTCGAAGCCATGGGGAGATCGCAGCCGCGGGAATTACCGAAATCGCGGGCCGGGCGGCCCATGAAGGGCTTCTCCCGCCGGTTGTCGGCACTCCCTCGTCAACGGTCGACATTCACCGGTCGGTCGTCCACGTCCGCGCGTCGAGCACTTTCCCGTCCAGGTCGAACACGGTCAGGACGCATCGCTCGGAGTCAGCCTCGAACAGGCAGTAGTGGTAGCCCTTGTGGAAGACTCGCGTCCAGGGGTTCTGCGCGGCGGGGTCCTTGATCTGCGGATACAGCGGCGCCCCGCCCCCTCCGGTGGTGACGAGCGTCAGGCCGCCCGGCGTCTCGCTCCGCTCGTAGCAATGGTCGTGCCCGGCGATGACCGCCGTCGCGCCCGCCCGCTCCAGCAGAGGCACGATCACCTCCCGCGCGTGGCGCATCGTCTTCTCGCGGAGTTGCCCGTCGCTCTCCACCCGCCCGTGCTTGCTCGACGAGGCCGGCGGATAGTGCGTGACCAGAAACGTGAACTTCGCCTTCGACCCGGCCAGCACCGACTCCAGCCATTGGATGTTCTCCGACTCGGCCGACCAGTCCTGCGTGCCCTCGATGCCGATCAGCAGGACCGGCCCGATCGTCTGGTGCCAGTTGCGGCCGCGACCGTCGGGCGTGGGGGTGTGGAAGAGCTCATTGTAGAGTTGGGCCTTGCCCTCGTGGTTTCCGATGACCGGGTACAGCGGCGTGGAGGCCAGCAGCCCTGCCGCCGGGGCGAAGAACTCGGGTTCCCAGGCGTTCTCCTCCTTGCCGGAGGAGACCATGTCGCCTGTGTGGATGACAAGCTGGGGGTTGTGGCGGGCGGCGGCGTCGGCAACCGCGGCCCAGAACCAGGGCTGGGTGCGGCTGTCGCCGAGGGCGACGAACCGCAGGGTCCGGCCGACGGGTGCGGGCGGGACGATCGGCTGGCGGATGGTCGTCCTGCCCAGCCGGGCGCGGACGAAATACTGGGCTCGATCGTCGCTCCGGGCGGGGATGGGGGCCTGGAGGCGATGGATGAGTCCGACGTCGCCTCCGCGGGCCAGCACGACCTCCTCGCCGCCGCCGGCGCGGCGGCAGACGGCGACGTCGGCGGACAGGTTCGTGCGGCAGGTGACGGAGAAGGTCTTGTCGTCGAAGCTGCCCAGGACGGGCCCGCTGACAAAGCGGAGGTGCTCGGCCTCCAGGGCCAGCAAGATCACCGGCGGAGTCGGCGTGAAGGTGTTCGGGGCAGAAACGGGCGACGCGACCTCGAACGAGACCGTCATCTCGTTGCCGGCCGGGCGGAGCAGGCCGGGCGAGATGTTCGGGATCGAGCGGTAGCGCATGTCCTTCATCGGCCCCTTGAGCGACTGGGCGTTGAGCTTGGCGCTGCCGGAGAACTTCCGCGGCACGGGGCAGGTGAGCAGCAGGGCCCGAACGTCCTCGGCGTGGTCGTAGTCGAATCTCGCCCGCCCCGTCAGGCGGAGCGTGCGGTCCTTCTTCACGGTGGAGGCGACGGCGGGGGCGTACGTCTTGCCCCCGTCGACGCTGTACTCCCAGCGGGCCTTCTCCAGCAGGTCGGAGGGCGGGTTGGGCCAGGGCGGCTCGGCCCAGGTCAACGTCCTGGGCACGACCGGCGTAGAGGACTGGCAGGCGGGAAGCAGCAACGGCAAGGCCGACAACAGCAGAAATGTTTTGCTACGCATAGTACAGAGCATAACGCAGAAGACAGAGCCTTATCGGTCCTAAGACCGATACGCCGCGAACCGCCCATGAGGGCAACGGCTACTGAAGCGACGGCTGGACCACCTCTCCGCGGGCCTGCTCGGCCACCTTCTCGTAGGCGCCGAGGAACTCGCTGTTGAGGTCCAGCCACAGGGTGAAACGCCGATAGTCCTCGGCGGACAGTTTCACGCCGTGGTGCTTCGCGTCGAGGTACTTCATCAGGGGCGAGGCCATCGCGCCGAACTTGCCCGCCGTGGTGCGGCTGCCCCCGCGGGCGCCGTTGAACGACCCGTTGGTGACGTCGAAATAGAAGCCGTACTTGGCCGCCAGCGCCGCGTAAGACCGCGTCCAGCCGTTGGGCCCGCCGACCTGTCCGGACAGGTCGACCGCCTTCTTCTCCTTGTGGCAAGCGACGCAGTTGCGATCCAGCGCCGGCTGGACGAGCCGGGTGAAGCTGAAGGGGTTGGAGCCTTCGACCTCCGGCTGGATGGTCGACGGCGCCCGTCGCAGGGCCAGCGGGACCTTGGCAGCCGGTGGCGGGGTGTCGAGCTTCCTCTCGTGGCAGCCCTGGCAGGTGAGCTTCTCGCCCGGCTGGAAGTAGGCCGCCGACCGCATGGACATGACGGCCAGCCCGTGCTCGTCGAGTGCCTGGAAGTAGACGGCCTTGCCGCTGGGGATCTGGAAATGGGCCGACCCGTCGGGCTCGACGGGGACGGTGCCCAGGACCTGCCGGGCGTTGGTTTGCTGGGCGACGCCGACGCGCGGCTGGTTCGGCGGGGCGGTCAGTTTGGGCAGGACCTGGACGATCCGCAGCGAGCGGATCTTCGTGCCGGCCGGCCAGTCGAAGTCGCTGTCGTAGACGTTGACGATCGAGACGGTGGCCTTGGGCGTGTCGGCCGCGTTGGCGCCCTGGGCGATCCGCCCGGACTGCTCGCTCAGGATCGGCGGCGTGGGTCGCGGACGCAGCGGGATGGGGGCGTAGCAGGGGACCTTCGCGTCGCGGTAGATCAGCTCGCGGTTGCCGTGGCGGTCGATCCAGTAGATGCCGTGATGCTTGGCCGCGTGGTCGTACACGCAGAGGAAGTCCTGCTCGCTGAGCGGCCAGGGGGTGCCGTAGCGCATGAGCGAGGCGATGGAGACGCCCTTGGTGGCCTCGGGGAAGGGCGTGTCAGGCGTGAGGCGGACGAGCTGCGACATGGCGTTGTCGTCGCGGAGGCGCGGGTCGATCAGCACCAGCGAGCCGAACTCGTGCCCGTGGTGGGCGCCGGTCGAGGCGACGAACAGGGGCGAGCCGGGCACGCTGCGGATCTGCATCTCCATCCACGGGCGGCCCTCGCGCTTCTGCGGGTAGTTCCCGTGGAAGCTCCGCGGGTCGCGGCCGTCCGGATAGCACGTCCAGATGTGGTGGGCGACGTTCGTGTCGCGGTCCACGTAGTCCCAGCGGGTGTAGACGAGCATCCCGTCGTTGGTCACGCTGGGGTGCCACTCGTGCGTCTCGTGGAAGCTCAGGTGGGCGATGTCGCTGCCGTCGGCGGCCATGCTGAACATCGTGTACACCGGGCAGTGTCGCCCGCAGCGGAGGTACCCCCCGCGCCGCTCGCTGACGAAAACGATCCGCCCGTTGGGCAGCAGGCATGGGTCGAAATCGTTCTCCGGCCCGTCGGTGAGCTGGACCAGGTCGCTGCCGTCGGCGTTGACCTTGAAGATGTGATAGCTGTACTCCGGGGCCCACTGGTATGTCTTGGTCGCCTTGGCCTGCGTCCAGGCGAAGAGGATCGTCCGCCCGTCGAACGACAGCTCGGGCGATAGGAACGAGCCATTCTCCAGCTTCTGGCCTTTGAGCCGCCCGTTGGTCACCACGGCGTCCTTGAGCAGGTCGCGGACAATGGGCTTCTCGCCGAAGGGGTTGTCCAGCACGTACAGCCCGCCGCCGGGTTTGGCGTTGCAGCCGTAGTACTGGTCGCACATGTGGTACGGCCCGCCGGCGTCGTGGCGCGTGATGAACAGGAGCTTGTCGATGGAGGCGAGCTGCGGGTTGGCGAAGGCGATATTGCGAAGCGTGCGCCGGGCGTCGAGATAGAGCGATCGCCGCTCATCGGCGCCGGGGGGAGTCGAGGCCTTCGCCATGGCGTCTAGCCGCTCTTCGAGCTTGTCCAGTGTTTGTAGTGGCGCCGTAAGGCGTTGCTGTTTGGCGGCGTCCGACGCCCTTACGGGCGCACTACGAGCGCCGCCTTCGAGCGTCAGTCGCAACGCGAGCTTCCTGGAGCGGGCGACGACCTCGCGGGTATGCTCCAGCGAGAAGTCGCCGTTGTCGGCAGTTGCCTTGGCGTTCTCGGAGGGCTTGCCATTCGGCGATGTCGACTTCGCAATCGACTTAGCGGTTGACTTGGCGACCTTCCGTCCGCTGATCGACGCGCACTGCTCCGCGGTCAGGCTGCCCGGGTACGAGTGCGGGCCGATGCTCTTCATGTCGGCCGGGCGGTTGAGGGCAAGGTTCTTCGAGGGGTCGGCCGCCCCGTACACTTCGATCTCGTCCAGGGCGAACGAGCACTTGCCCGCGACCGCCAGGCGAACGACGCGGGCGGTGACCTTCTTGCCCGCCAGGTCCACCACGAGCGGCTTGTTGTCCGTCGCGCCGCCGAAGGGCTTGCCGTCGTGCCGGTAGACGGTCTTGAATTCCTTGCAGGCCTCGTCGCCGTCGCTGGTGGCGACCTGCACCATCAGCCTGGTCGTCCTGGCAGCGGAGTCCATGCGGTTGTAGATCACCACGCGCGCCAGTTCGACGTCGCCGCCCAGGTCCACCTGCCACCAGGGGTCCTGCTCGCCGCTGGCGGTGTGGAAGCCCCAGTAGCCGGTCTTGACGCCGTCGCAGCCGCCGGCGGCGTCCTGGGCGGTGGTGGTCGCCTTGGCGGGCAAGCCTCCCGCGGTCGCAGGTGATGCCGCCGGCGCCGCCTGGACCGCCTGCCGCTGACCGGCGGGCACGAACTGCTTGTCCTGTTGGAGCCAGTCCGCCTCGACCTGGGACTGGATGGTCGTAGCCAAGTCCTCGTCCGCCCGGGCCGGCGCGGCCATGAGCACAGCCAGGGCCGCCGCCAGGAACGCACAGCTTGCCTGAAGGTTTCCGAATCGGCGCATAGCACCACTCCCATCGAATGACAACACTTATTGTAAACGCAGAACTCGGCCGGGACAGGGCATTTTTGTCCAGCAGATCACGTCCGGCGGGCCGGGTGGAGGCCCCCGCGGACACGGGCAAAACGAGGCAGGCTGTCAACCCGAGGTTTCCGGGGTCAACAGCCCGTCTTGCCCGCTCCGCGTGTGCGCCCCGCGTGAGGGTGCGGCCTATTTGTTGGCGGGCGGGGTCTGCGCCGCGCCCTTCTTGCCGGCGCCCCTCTGGGGGAGCATCTGCCGCTGCTCGGGCGTCAGGATCACGTTCTCGACGGCCCACTTGAGCTTGTCAGCGACCGATGCGCCCTTCTTGCCTCTCTTCCCGGAGGCGGCGTCCTCGGCCTCGGCGGCCTTCAACTCCTGGGCGGCCAGCACGCAGACGGCCTTGGCCTTGGCCTGCTGCTCCTCGGTCAGGCTGACCTTCTTGTAGCGGGCAGCGAGCGTCTGGTAGAGCTTGAGCCCGTCCCATGCCTTCTTCTGCTCGTCGGTCAGGACGGCGCGGATGGCGGCGGTCGCCTCCGCCGTGGCCTGGTCGCGCCCGGCCTGGAGCTCCTTCCGGGCTTCGGCGGCGCTCTTGCGGGCCGTCGAGTCGCCGCCCTTGGCCTTGGCGGCGGCGTCCTCGGCGGCCTTGACCTTCTCGGCGTTGGCCGTGTTCCACGCCTCCAGCGCGGCCTCCTTTGCCTTCATCTTCTCCTGGATCTGTGCCTTCTGGGCGTCGGTCAGCTTCAGCTCGCCGACCATCAGGTCGAACTCGCTCGGGGCCGCCTGCCGGCCGCCGCGCTGCCGCCCTTCCGCCGCCCACATTCCCGCCGCCACCAGCGCCGCTACCGCCAGCCCCGCGAAACACCTGGAAATCTTCATCGCCAAGACTCCGATGCGGCCAGTCTTTGAAGTCGGTGCCCGTTCGCCCTGGCCGCCCGGGGCGAGACCCGCAACACGGCCAAACCCATTCGAGCGCCGTACGCCGGCGGCTCGCCGCCCGCCGCGGCGGGCAAGGCCGGCCGCCGGTGGGCTGCTGGGGGCCGAACGCACCGCCCCGGCCTTTCTTGCCGCGGCGACACTACCGTTTGGGGGCAAGACCACCGTCATTGAAATCCAGCGTCAATTTCCGGTTGCCCTTGCTGATGGTCACGATGCCGCTGTCGTAGTCGGCGTTGAGGAAGGGGCTGTCATACACCTTCGGCGGCGCGTAGTCGACCGGCTTGCCGTTGATCGTGGGCGTTTTGCGGTAGCTGGTGTCGAGAGTCAATTCGTCACCGTACACCGAGTGGTACTTGAGGACCGGTCCGTCCATGCGGATCGCGCACGCCTTCACCTTTGCCTTGAACGCGTCGAAACTCGGCACGTCGCTCCTGGCCATCACCTCGAGGATGACGGGGGCGTATTCTTCCTTGAGCGCCATGATGCGGCCGGGAGGGGTCTGTCGCGTCTCGCCGGTTTCCGCCTTGAATGCGTAGACGCCGTCCTTCCAGGTGAACCCACCCCGCGGGACGCGAATGGCGGCATAGGCCCCCTGGGATTCCACGAAGACGATGCCGTCCTCCTCGACCGGTACGGTCAGACCGTCCCGGGACATCCAGACATCCATCTCGGCGGCGCCTTTGCCGTACGTGAGCTTCTGGGTGATCAGGCTCCCCTTGCTCTGGACCGACCAGAACGCGTTCAGGTCCACGCGATTGTCCGCCGGACGCGGAATGGGAACGATACGCGCATCCTGCTTGCCGGCGAAGATGACCCCCTGCCAGCGGCTCTGCGCGCTGATCGCCGCCCAGTCCGACAGCGGTCGGGCCAGACACATCGGCGTGCCGATGATGAACGCGGGATCGCAGTAGCTGTAACGCAGGATGCCACCGCCGTCGGTTCGCAAACGGCTGGGCGCTTTGCCGGGCTGGTCCATCTGGGGGAAAGTGTACCCTTGCTTGCCCAAGCCCTGCGCGCGCTGCCGGATCTCGTAGCGGCCGCGTCCCTTCACGTCGAGAGCGATATCGGCCACCACGGGCGGCGGGCGGTAGTCGCTGAGCGCGGCGTCCATGTCATGGCCATAGACGGACGGCGGCTTCCCGATGCCGAAATAGAACCATGCCAGAGGGGCGTTCCCATGCTCACGGTTCTGGTGGAACGGGTTAGAGCCCTTGATCCGCGAGCCTCCGCCGCCCATGTGCCCCTCAATCTGCTCCTCGGCCCAGTAGGCCCAGTACAGGTCCAGCAGCATCCCCGCCGACCGCCTCACCTGCGGGTCGCCGAAGTCGTAGAAGTTGTAGAACCCCTTGATCAGCGTGCTGTTGTAGCCGTCGCTCCTCATCTCGACGCAGATGCCCTTGCGGGCCCGCTCCCGGCAGTAAGCCACGAAGTACTCGTTCCAGGAGCGGTACTGCTCGGCGGCCGTCGAGCCGTCGTCATACTTCAGATTCTGGTACTCGGGCCGGTCTTTGGCGAGTTTGGAAAACTCCCAGTTCAGCGTGAAGTCCATGGCATGATGATTCTCTGAACTGTAGATGTCCCAGGTCTGCGACTTGCGGTAATCCGCCTTGCCTAGCCAGGAGCACTTTTTGGCGTAGAGCCAGATCGGTTTGAGCACGAACGCCTCGGTTTCCTTCGTGATGCGGCCGGCATGTTTGCTGCCGTGGGTTCCGTACATCTCGATCAACCGCATGACGATCTCCGCATGCCAGTGAAAACTGTCGCGGTCGTTGATGTCTTTGGGATGGTCCAGGTACCACTGCGCGTTTTCAACGAGCGCGGCATTGGCCTCGACGAGCATCTCGTTCAGATACAGACAGCGCGCCGCAAAGGCCACGATGGAGTAGGAATAGGCCCGCACATAGTTGCCCCGCCCGGGGCCGAGGGGCTTCTGCTTCTTTGCACGTACCAGCGGCCGGCCGGCTTCGGCGCGAAACATCGCGTCCACCCGTTGGTCGAACCCGGCCACCACCGCCTGGGGATCCAAGTCCTTGTGTGTCGGTTCGGCTCCCTGCATGAGGGCGCCCATGAGCGCCGCGACGAATGCGAATCTGATGATACTCATTGTCTTGCATTCCTGTTTATTGCTTTGAAAACGGACTGGACTTCTGGGACGGCGGGTGGCCTTCCCAGGGTCTCAGTTGCGGCGCAGGTCAATCTCATTTGAAAAGGCCACCCGCCGCCGCCTTCTCCGACCGCAAAGGAACCAGGCCGGCATGAGAACGGCCAGTGTCAGGTCATGGACCCCTTTGACCGGATTGACCACGTCGACCACGTGTTCAACGAATCCAACCAGACCCAATCCCTACGGGACTGTGGTGGAGAGCACGTCTGTCGGCAGCGCGACCACGTCGTCGAAGCAGGCGGTGGTTGAATGGGCGCGGAGCCCGACGGCTCCGTGGGCAATGGGGTCCTTGTCGGTCAGGTCGATGCGCGGGCGGGTGTCGTCGTGGAGCGGGTTGAGCCACACGCGGATGCGGCCGCCTTGCACCGCCACCCGCAACAGGTTCCACGCGCCGAGCTGGATCTTCGGCTCGACCTTCGTCAGGTCCACCTGGGCGAGTTGGCGCCAGTTGTTCTCCATCCGGCCGAGATAGAGCGCCTTCATGTTGAACCCGGCGTAGTAACCGCGCATCTGGTCGTGCCCGGGGCCGGGCTGGCTCACGCGGAAGATGAGCCCGGCATTGCCGGTGTCGGCCTTGAGCATGACGGTGGCCTCGAGGAGGTAGTCGCTCCACTGCTCCTGGCCGGCTACCAGTTTGGCCTGGCCCTCGAGCGTGAGATACCCGCTGCCCGTTGAGCCGCCCTGCGGATAGCGGCGCCAGCCGGGCGGGTCGGCCGGCGGCGGGAGGGACTGGAAGTCCTGAAAGAGCAGGGCCCGCGGCCGGCCCGTCGCGTAGCTGCGGACGGCTTCGGCCTCGGCGTAGGAGACGGGCGTGAGGTCGGGCATGAGCAGCCCGCACCAGGGGACGGGCGGCTCGGGCGATCCGTCCTTCGTGCCCCAGTACCAGCGGCAGTGGCTGTTGCCGGCCATCAGTTCCCAGCAGAGGTACACGCCCGGCGCGGTCTTGCCACGCTGCCGGCGCGTTCGCAGCCAGTGGATAACCTCGACGGGCGAGCCGTTGCTCCGCCCCTTGCCCGCGTACCAGCGGGCGCCCGCCTCGGTGAAGACCGTGTTCTTGGCTGGGTTCAGGTCCGCCTGGCGGTCCCAGGCGCCGCCGGGGGCGAAGTCGTTGCCGTAGTTGTGGGCGTTGACGATCTCGGTTTGCGGGTTGTCGTCCCAGCAGCAGAGGATCGGCTGGGCGGGGTTGCACTCGCGGGCCCACCGGTAGCCCAGTTCGCAGAGCTTCTGCGTGAACGGGTCCTTGCGCTTGGGCTCGTTGTAGACCTCCCACCAGAGCACCCGCTTGTCGCGGGCGTGGGCGGAGACGATCTCCCGCACGTACGAGCGGAACAGGGGCAGGTTGGCGTCCTTGCGGTCGGCGTCCTGCACAGCCGCCCATCGCCCGTTATGGCGCCCGTCCACCGGCGGGGGCGTCTCGATCGAGACGTCCTTGTGGTTCCAGCAGTCGTCGAAGAACGCAAAACCCGGGCGGATGGAGTGCTTGTCGCACAGGGTCAGGAACTGCTCGATGCGGGCCAGGAAGGCGTCCTTCTCCTCGCGAAAGTTGATGTAGTGCAGGTAGACCCGCAGCGTGGTCAGGCTGAAGTGCTTCTTTGCGGCCGCCAGCTCGCGGTCGATCACGTCGGGGCGGAAGTCGTGCCACATCTGGACCTGGTTGGCGGCGTAGGCCGGCGTGTAGTTCGTGCCGATCCACGCGGACGTGTCCGTCGGCCCGGCAGGACGCGTGGCCGGCGCCGGCTCTTGCGCCCCAACCACTGCCGTCCCCAATGCCAGCACCAGCACCGCCAGGACAGTCGCTCTCATGCGCCGCTTCCTCGTCCCTATTCCCTGATCCCTAATCCCTGGTCCCTGTCTTCGTCGCCATGTCGTAGCTGAGCATCGGCACCTGGTAGTAGCCCATGGCGCCGACGACGGTGTCCATGCGGTAGAGCGGGTCGGCCAGCAGGGTCACGCGGCTGTCGGTGGCCGGGATGGTCGAGACGTAGATCCGCAGCTCGCCCTCGCGGGTGGTGATGAGCTCCTCTCGCCAGTCGCCGAGGATGTCGGCGACGGCGACGACGTTGCCCTGATACTGGATGAGCTTGGTCTTGGCCTTGTACTTGGCGACCTGCCCGCCGCCGTGGCCCCCGGTCACCAGCTCGCGTTGCGGGTCGGCGTCCCAGTAGGCGACGCGCGGGCCGAACCTCCAGGGCATCTCCTTGCTGAGGACCTTGCCGTCGCTGCTGTGGAGGCGGGCCCAGGCGGCGGCCTTCTTCTCGTCGGTGTCGGCGGAGTAGCACTCGGCGCCGGGGTGCTCAGGGTCGATGTCGCTGCACATGCCGTAGCTGTGAACGTGTCGGGTCGCGCCCTGGTGGCCCCAGAGGATCTTGCCCGTCCTCGCGTCGACCATGCACATGCCGTTGGCGGCCTTCTGCCGGGCTTCGACGCCGTAGTAGATCTCCAGGCCGCCACGCCGCGGGTCCAGGTCGCCGACGTACAGGTGATCCGGGTGGCCCAGGCCTGTGGACCACATCTCCTTGCCGTCATCGTCCAGGCAGGCCGAGCCGAACAGCACCTCGTCCTTGCCGTCGCCGTCGACGTCGGCGGCGTGCATCCAGTGGGCGCCCTGGCCCCAGTACTTGCGGTCGAGCTTCTGGTTGGACCACTTCCACCGCGGAACCAGCTTGCCCTCGCGCAGGTCGTAGGCCTCGATGATGATGATGTTGTACGTGCCGCGGTTGACGATCAGGCTGGGCCGCTGCCCGTCCAGGTACGCCACCGCGAGCTGGTTGCGCGAGGCGTAGTTGTAGGCGTGCTGGCCCTGCGAGGCGAACAGCTCGCGGGCTGGCCAATTGGCGCGGGCGATCTCCTTGCCCGTCGCGCCGCCGAGCACCAGGATGTACTCCGGGCCGCTCTGCACCTTGCCCTCGGCGTCGCGCGGATCGCCCTCGCTGGCCTTGCAGACCACCTCCGCCTTGCCGTCGCCGTCGAGGTCCCACACCACGTAGGGCGAGTACCAGATGCCCCGCTCGATGGCCCAGCCCATGTCGTAGGTCCACAGGTGCGTCCCGTCGGCGCGATAGGCTTCCAGCTTGTACGTGTCCGGGCTCTTCTTCCAGTACTTATACCACGGGTCGACGTTGTCGCCCGGCTGCTTGATCACGTAGTCGAGCTGTCCGTCGCCGTCCAGATCAGCCGGGGCGAATTTCTGGAAGCGGTAGTCGCCCTTGAGCGGCAGGACGAGGCAGCCCTCGCCCTGGCCCGGCTTGTACGTCGTCTGCCCGACCGGCCCGGGCCTGGCGTCGCCCGAGACCACCGGCCGGACGGTGTACGTCAGCTCCTTGTCTGTCGGCGCGGAGGCGTCGAGGAAGTCGGTGGTCTTGGCGATGGGCTGCTTGTTCAGGTGGGTCTCCGGGCCGTCGCCGGCGCGGCGATAGACGTCGAACGTCGTCCGGGCCGACTCGTCGCCAAACCAGCGCCAACTCAGGTAGACCTTGCCCTCGCCCGCCCGCACGGCCACCAGGCCGCGATCGAGCTTCTCACGCGGAGCGGCCGGGAGCAGGGACGAGCAGACGCATACGGCGAGAGACAGAACAACGAGCGAGGAACGCATAGTCACTGCTCCTTCTTGTTCGAGCGTGCGGAGGTCCTGCTACTTCTTCTTGCCGGTGGGCGTCTTCTTCGGCTGGGGCCGGCCGCCGCCTCGCCCGTTGGGCTTGGCCGGGTCGTACGCGGGGTTGGGCGTGGCCATCTTCGCGCCCACGTCCTTGCGCCAACGCTGGATCTTGCCCAGCAGGTCCTTGACCTTGTCGGGATGCTTGTCGGCCAGGTTGTTCTGCTCGCCGATGTCGTCGGCGAGGTTGAACAGTTCGACCTTCGGCCCCTCGGTCCATTCGATGAGCTTCCAGTCGCCCTCTCGGACGGCCGAGCCCGGCGCCCCGCCCTGGTTGCCGTAGTGCGGGTAGTGCCAGAAGACCGCCCCGCGGTCGCGGGTCCGGCCCTGCAGCAGAGAGGTGAAGCTCATCCCGTCGACGTGCTGGGCCGTCTTTGCGGGCACGCCCGCGATCTCCAGGATCGTCGGGTAGAAGTCGGTGCTGGTGACGACCTGCGAGCACGTGCTGCCGGGCTTGGTCACGCCCGGCCAGCGGACCATCATCGGTTCGCGGATGCCGCCCTCGTACAGCCAGCCCTTGCCTGCCCGCAGGGGCAGGTTGCTCGTGGGCGAGCCCTCGGACGTGGACAGCCCGCCGTTGTCGGACATGAAGAAGATGACCGTGTTGTCGGCCAGGCCCATGCCTTCCAGGGCGTCCAGCACCTTGCCGATGGCCTGGTCCATGGCCTCGACCATGCCCGCGTAGACGACGTGGTCCTGGCTCAGGCGGACCTGGCGCGGGGGCTCGGAGCCGAACTTGTTGGGCTCGCCTTTCATTTCCTTGAGGCGGTCTTCGTACTTCTTCTTGAGGTCGGCGCGGGCCATCAGCGGCGTGTGGACCGAGTAGAACGCCAGGTACGCCAGGAACGGCTTGTCCTTGTCCTTGGCCTGGGTCGACTCGATGAACTTGACCACCTCGCTGCTGAGGCGGTCGGGCAGGTGCTCGCCCTTGGGCCCGTCCTCCAGGCGCGGGTTGCCGTAGGGCGAGAAGTACTTGCCCGGCCCGTAGGGCCCGCCGGCGGAGTGGCCGCCCTTGTTGACGTCGAAGCCCTGGTCCTCGGGCCAATGGCCCTGGGGCCCCAGGTGCCACTTGCCGAAGAAGCCCGTCGCGTAGCCCGCCTCCTTGAGGGCCTCGCCCAGCGTGATCTCGTTCAGATCGAGTTGGAGGCTGTACGGGGCGGGCAGGCAGATCGTGTTGCGCTTCCACCCGGCCGGCTGGGCGGCGCCGATGTAGTCGGTGACGCCCGTGCGTGCGGGGTACTTGCCGGTCATGATCGACGCCCGAGTGGGCGAGCAGACCGGGCAGGCGGCGTAGGCGTCGGTGAACTTCATGGCCGAGGCGCGGAGCTTGTCCAGGTTCGGCGTGTCGTAGAACGAGCTGCCGAAACACCGCAGGTCGCGCCAGCCGAGGTCGTCGACCAGGAAGAAGACGAAGTTGGGCTTCTTGGAGGCGGGCTTGTCGGCTGCATGCAGGGCGGTGTGCGGCAAGGCGCCGGCTGCGGCGGCCAGGCTGCTCCACTTCAGGAAGTCGCGTCGGTTCATGGTTGGCTCTCTTTCCCATTAGTGTATACGCGTTCTGCGATGTCACCCCATTCCTTCTCGCCCAGGAGTGAAGGGCCCGGTTCAGCCCAGCGGCAAGCGATCATCTTGTCGTTGTCGGAGTACCTCTCTTGCCTGCCCTTGTCTTCCCATCGCGGCACGACGGCGTAGACCTGGACAGGCGTCCGGTCCGGATGGCACATGGCGATAGCCAGCTCCCATTCTCCTCGCCCGGGGACATTCGTCGGGCGAATCTCCACAAGCGCAAAAGGGATGTAGTCTTGGTTGGCCGTCGCGATCCCCCAGCGAACCAGCTTCATGGACCGGTCCAGTATTGCCACCTCGTAGGGGGTCCCGAAAAGCTCGACTCCCGGGTACTGCAGGCAGACCAGGAACCGGTCGTTCCCCTTTCGCCAGATGGCGGCGAAGACGGGATGAGGTTCCTGGATCTTCTTCATGCGGTCGATGCCCACCCGGGCAGCGCCGTGCCACAGGGAGGACACGCCCGGCAATTCCGACCTCCTGGCCCGTAGCAACTGGTTCATCTTCTCCCGCTGCTTCAGAGAATCCAGGGCTTGTTTCCTTCCCTCAGGATCGGATTCTGCAGCCAGGACCTTGTGCGTGCGTCCCTCCGCCAGGGCTGACTGCAGCAGGGCCAGATCGAGGGCATTCAGATCGTAACCCTCCTTTAGCAGGTGCCGAACGACCTCCAGGCGTTCGGCGTCGACCGCCCAGGACAAGGGCGTGCCGCCCCACTTGTCCTTGCGCAGCGGGTCCGCTCCCTTCTCCAGCAGGCGTTCGACGATCGCCAGCTCGCCCTGCCCGGCCATGTAGTGCAGGAGCGTTGAGCTGGAATCGTGCATGGCGGCGTTCGGGTCGGCCCCTGCATCCAGGAGGCGTGCTACGAGTTCGGCGTGTCTCCGAATCGCCGCCGCCATGATCAGCGGCAGCCCATAGCTGGTGCGGACGTTGGCGATCTCCGGATGGTCCCTTAGGATCGCCAGGACCGCCTGCTCGTTGCCTTCGTAATAGTCTTCGATGGCGATGGCCCGCTCGCCGGGCGTCGCACAACCGCCCAGGGCCGCCAGAACCACCACAAGCGGCAGAGTCATCCACCGTGCTCGTTTCATGTTGGCTCTCCCGGGCTGCACATTCGCTTACGACCTTTTCGCCTTTCGGCCCGCGGCGGGCTTAGGCTTCTTCCAGATATCCACCGGCACGTCGTTCTTCTGCGCGGGGCCGGGGGTGGAGCGACCGTCGGCGACGTACTTCTCCAGCAGCCTGGTCAGCTTCTGGACCACCTCGGGCTGCTCGGCCTGGAGGTTCTTCTGCTCGCCGAGGTCGGTCTGGATGTCATAGAGCTGGCACTCCGGCGACCCCTTGGCGCGGGCCTGATCGTCCTTGGGCGAACTCCACCCGCCCGAGCCGGGGCAGAGTTCCAGCTTCCAGTTTGCCTGGCGGATGGCGAATCGCCCGCTGATGGAGGCGTGGACGACGGCTTCGCGGAGCGGGCCGTTGTCGCGACCCAGCAGGGCGGGCAGGATGGAGACGCTGTCCTCGCCCGCGTCGGCGGGCAGCTTGTCGCCCAGCACGTCCGCGCAGGTGGCCATCAGATCGTTCAGACAGATGATCTGCTTGCTCGTCGTGCCTGGCTTGATCCGTCCCAGCCAGCGGGCGAAGAACGGGATGCGGTGCCCGCCGTCCCAGATGTCGGCCTTGTGGCCGCGGAGGTCGGCGCTGGGGTAGTGGCCCTTGGCCTGGAGGGCTTCGATCTTGGCTGCGGGCGAGCAGCCGTTGTCGCTGGTGAAGATGACCAGCGTGCTGTCCGTGAGGGCCTGGCGGTCCAGTTCGCCCAGCACGGCGCCGACGGTGGCGTCGACCTGCATGACGAAGTCGGCGTACTCGTTGAGCCCGCTCTTGCCCTTCCACTCCTCCGTTGGGACGATGGGCGTGTGCGGGGCGCTGAGGGGCAGATACAGGAAGAACGGCGTGCGGTCGTTGCCGGTCCGCTTGGCGGCGCCCGCCCGCTCGCCGATGTACTCGACCGCCCGGCGGGTCAGGCGGGGGAGCATCTCGATCGGCTCGATGTGCTCGATGAGCCGGTCGTCACGGTAGAGCTGGTGCATGTCGCGGGCGTGGTGGAAGCCGAAGAACGTGTCGAACCCCCGCGTGGTGGGCCCGCCGATGATCTTCGTGCCCACGGGCGGGCCGGCGACTTTCTTCTTCTTGCCGCCCGCGTCGGGGGCGTCCTTCGCCGCGCCGCCCGAGCGGTCGTAGCGGAAGCCCAGATGCCACTTGCCCACGCAGGCGGAGTGGTATCCGCTCTTCTTGAGCAGAGCGGGCACGGTGAGGCGGTCGGCTGCGATGAGCGGCTCGGCGTCGCCGGTGAGCACACCCCCCTGGAGGCGGGTCCGCCACGGGTAGCGACCGGTCAGCACGCCGTAGCGCGTGGGCGTGCAGACAGCCGACGCGGAGTGGGCGTCGATGAATGTCATGCCCTGGCCGGCGAGCTTGTCGATGCAGGGCGTGGGGATCTTGCCCCGCTTGGGGTTCAGGCAATGCACGTCGCCGTAGCCGAGGTCGTCGGCGATGATGAAGACGATGTTCGGGCGCTCCCCGCCCGTATCGCCGCCCGCCGCCTGCGCCAACAGCCGCGCCGCCCATCCGCCGCCGGCTGCCAGGCCCGCCAACGCCTTCAACATGTCCCGTCGATTTGTGCGCATAATCACCCTGTCGATTGTGACTCCTCGACCATCAAACACAAGGATTAATGAGCGGGCGGTGAAAGGATTTCACCGTTTGACCGGCTTCATGCAGATCAGCAGGCTGTAGCGGGTCTCCTTCCAGCCGTTTTCCACGCGGCAGAGGATGCGGTTGAGGCCCTTGCGGAAGTGGACGGTGCGGTAGCCCTCGTCGGCACGCCAGGGCTTGAGCTGGCGGCCGCTGGTCCAGACGAGTTGGCCTTCGATCCACAGGCGCGAGTTGTCGTCGCTGCCGACGGCGATGTGGAGGTCCATCGCCTCCTCGAAGAACAGCTCGGTGTAGGCGTAGTAGATGCCGTAGGGCTCGTCGTCGTTGGGGGGGATGTCAGCCCTGGGGCACTTGAGGAACTTCCACTTCAGCAGGCGCCCGTCCTTGCCGGGGTAGGTCGCGTCGAGGTCGATGACCGACTCGGGGGGGAACTGCGTGTCGATGTTGCGCCGGCGCGGGTTGGGGAACGGCCCGATGGTGTACCACGAGTCGACGTACACCCAGTGGTCGGCGGCGTGGGCGTCGGCACGGGCGATGATGCGCCGGGCGGGCAGGACCTTGGGGTCCCTGCCGCGGATGGGCCAGGGGTTGTTGTCGTAGGCGGGCTTCTTGCCGCCCTCGCCGGGTCCGGCGGGGGTCGGGTTGGCCTGGTTGCCTTCGCTGGCGGCGGGCTTGGCGGCACCGGCCTGCATGGCCGCGGACACGTCCTTGTGGCGATTGGACTCGTCCTCGGCGGCCAGTTCGCGAAGCTGCGCCTGGCGGGCGGACTCCGCCTTGATCGATGCCAGCGAGCCGCTCAGGCCTCCCTCGCCGCCTTCTTCCTCGCGCATGCCGCGGGCCTTGTCCAGCAGGCGGTAGGCGGCTGCCACCATCGAATCCACCTCCTGCTCAGCCCGCTGGACTTCCTGCTTGTGGGCCTCGACGCCGCTGGCCGTCTGCACCTTGCCCGTCAGCAGCCCCTTGTTCAACTCGGGCCGCTCGGTCTTGGGCAGGACGGTTTGCGCCAGAGAGTCGGCCTTGGGGATGTTGCGGATCATGGCGACTTCCGTGGCCTGGACGTGGCGGTAGGCCTCGGCCACCCGCTGCTCGGCCTGCACGGCGCGATCGTACAACTGGGCGATGTCGGCCTTGGACAGGTCGGCTTTCTGCGGTCGAGTGGGCTTGGGCACCTGTTGTCCCGCAGGGACCTGCGGCTTCTGCACCAGCGTGCTGGGTTGCTCCTGCGACTTCATCGCCTTCTCCAGCGCGGCGATGGCCTGCTGCTGGTCGGCCTTGGCGGTCTCCTGGAGCTTGTGGGCGTCCTGCTGGTCTTTGGCCGTCTGGGCTTCCGAGTCCTTGTCGGTCTTGTTGGCCAGGTCGGCCTTGGCCTGAGCGGCGGCCAGTCGCTCGCGGGCCTCGGCGATCTTCTTCTCCTGGTCCTTGACGCCCTGGTGGGCCTGCTCGACGCGGGCCTGGGCCTTTGGCACTTCCTGGGCCTTCTTCTCGGCGTCGGTCCGGGCGAGTTGGAGGGTCTTCCTGGCCGACTCGATCTTGGCGGCCGCGGACTCGGCAGCCCGCTGGGCAGTCTTGGCCTTGGAGGCCAGGGAGCGGGCGGTCTCGTCGGCTTTGCGGTCGCCCTTGGGTTTTTCGGGTGTGCGGGCGGCGTCGGCGGCCTTTTTGGCGTCCTTTGCGGCCTGCTCGGCGTCGGTGGCGTCCTGCCCGGCCTGCTTGGCGGCCTGCTCGGTGTCGGCGAGTTTCTGCTGTTGCTCGGTCACCTTGGCGTTGGCGTCGTCCACGCGCTTCTTCGCGTCGGCCAGCGCCTGGTTCTCTCGCTCGACTCGCTTGTGGGTGTCGGCCAGCCGCTTCTCATTGCCCTCCAGGCTTCGCTGAGCGGACTCCAGTTCGTTGCGGGCGTGTCGGGCCTTCCACTCGGTCTCCTGGGCCTTTTCCTGGTTCTCGTTGGCCTGGTCCTGCGTGGCGGAGGCCTGCTTCTGGGCGTCCTCCGCCTTTTGCTGGGCGGAGCGGGCGGGCTCGTACTGCGCGGCGGCGAAGGCCAGGGCTTGGCGGGCCTTGCGCTGGGCATCCCCGACGGCCGCCAAGGCCTCGCCCGCAGCCGCCTGGGCGGCGATCACCTGGTTGGTCTTCTCATGGGCCTTCTTCTGGGCCTGGTCCTTTTCCTCGCGGGTGGCTGCGGCCAGTTCCTGCCGCTTGGCCTGGGCCAGCTCGGCCTGCTCCGCCTTGGCCTTGGCCTCGGCCTCCAGGGCCTTCTGCTGGGCGGCCAAAGCTTCCTTCTGGGCGGCCAGGGCCTTCTGCGGCGCCTGCTCGCTCAGGTCCTTCGCGAGTTCCTCGTACTCCTCGTCGCGCTGGTCGAGGATGTCGATCATCTCCTGCTCGGCCTCGAAGAGGTCCTCGAGCTGGTTTCGCAGGACCTCGCTCTCGCGGTCGCGGTAGTACTCGACCATCTCCTCGATCTTGTCGGCGCGGGCGACGACCTGGAACTCCTGCGGGTCGGTGGGGGGCAGGAGGATCTGGCGCAGGGGCGTCAGCCACAGCGCCAGCAGCACGCCCACGTGCAGGAGGACCGACACCGCCAGCCACACGCCGTCGTGGTTGCGGTCGTGATACAGGCGAAACTCACTTGGACTCGGCTTGTTCGCGTCGGGTGTGGAACTTGACATCGCGCACCCCTTCAATGGCGCACATCTCCATGACTTCGATCACGTGCCGCCAGGCCGTGTCCTGGTCGGCGTCGAGACGGACGGGCAGGTTCTGCTGCTTGGCCTGTCGGACCTTCTCGAAGAGCTGACTCGTGGTGGCGGGTTCGGAGTTGACGTACAGCTTGCCGTAGCGGTCCAGCCCCAGCACCAGCGTGTTCAGCTCCTGGCGGACCTCGACGGCGGCGTCGCTGTAGGGCAGGGTGACGGGCAGCTCGCGGTTGATCTTCTTGATGGTGGTGGCCACCAGGAAGAAGATCAGCAGGAGGAACACGCAGTCGATGAGCGGCGCCATCTGGACCTGGGCGTCGTCTTCGTCGGGCAGGTTGACGCGCATGTCAGTCCTCCTTGCCCATCCGCCAGGCGGAGATCAACTCGGTGACCTCTTCCTCGAGCATCACGCCGAAGAGGCTGGTGCGGCTCTTGAAGAGGTGGTAGGCGAAGAGGGCGGGGATGGCGATGGTAAGCCCGGCCATGGTGGTGATGAGGGCCTTGGAGATGCCGCCGGCCAGGGCGGTCGCGTCGCCCATGCCGACCATGACGACGGTGTCGAAGGCGTCGATCATGCCGATGACGGTGCCCAGCAGGCCCAGCAGGGGGGCCAGGGTGGCCACGATGGCCAGCGGGTAGGCCCGCAGCAGATGGCGGCGCAGCTCGCGCGAGGCGATGTCGCCGGCGGCGGTCGAGATGTCGGCCACCGGGGCGGTGCGGTGCTCGGCCACGAACGCCAGCACGCGGGCCAGCGTGCTCTTGTTCCGCCGGCACAGGGCCAGCAACTGGTCCTGCTTTCCCTGCCGCCAGAGGCGGTCGGCCTGCTCGGCCAGCCCGCGGGGGACGATCCGCCCGCGCCGCAGCATGAAGATCCGCTCGAGAGCGAACATCACGCCCACCACCGACAAGGCCAGCAGGGCCCACATGGTCTGCCCGCCCGCCCGCATCTTGGTCAGCCATTCCTCGTACATGCCTTGGATGGGCTTGTCGGCGGGCCGGCTGGCCGCCTGGCTGGTCGCCTTGGTGGTCGCTGCCTCCGCGCCCGCGGGCGCCTCGCTCGACTGGGCCCAGGCCGAGGGGGCCAGCAGACACGTCATCGCCACGGCTGCCCACAGGGCCGCCCACGCCGTCACTCGTCGGTTCATGCTTTCTCCAGAACAGGTCTCGCCGGACCGGCCTGGTCACTTCAGTGATCCAGGTACGATCGGTACTTGTCCAACGCGACGGCCGGGGGGATTATTGGCACGTGCGGGACTTATGGCCTGCCTGCCGAGAGGAAGGGATACATGGGATTGCGCAAGGGGCCTTGTGAAAAAGGACCCTTCACAGTAGACTGTCGGGTCTGCCTTCCGGCGAGCAGGCCTTCTTTACGGCCCGGATGCCGGCAGGCGGAGACGACCCGGATCGGCCGGCCGGCTGGTCCGACCCGACAGACTGAAAGGACTGCACCATGAGGATTGCGGTGATTGGCGGCGACGGGACCGGCCCGGAAGTGGCGGCGGAGGGGCTCAAGGCCCTTGCGGCGGTGGCCGAGCGCATCGGCTTCGCTTACGAAACCAAGCATTTCAACGTCAGCGGCGACCGCTACCTGGCAGCGGGGGGCGACCCGGCCGAGGCGTCCATTCCCGTCATCCACGACGGCGAGATCGCGGAGATGAAGACCTACGACGCCCTCTACCTGGGCGCCGTCGGTCACCCGGACATCGCCCCGGGCATCATCGAGAAGGGGTTGCTGCTGAAGCTCCGCTTCGCGCTGGACCAGTACATCAACCTCCGCCCGGTGCAACTCTACCCGGGCGTGGACACGCCGCTGAAGGGCAAGGGCCCCTCCGACATCGACTTCGTCGTGGTGCGCGAGAACACCGAGGGCATCTACACGGGCATGGGCGGCATCCAGTACAAGAATACGCCGCAGGAAGTCTCGACCCAGCTCAACTGCACCACGCGGTTCGGGGCGGAGCGGTGCATCCGCTATGCCTTCGAGTTCTGCCGACGGCGCAACAAGAAGAAACGCCTCACCCTGGTCCACAAGATCAACGTGCTGACCTTCGCGGGCGACACCTGGTTCCGGGCCTTCAACGAGATCGCCAAGGAATACGGCGACATCCAGACCGACTACAACCACGTCGACGCCTGCTGCATGTGGTTCGTCAAGAGCCCCGAGTTCTACGACGTGATCGTCACCGACAACATCTTCGGCGACATCATCACCGACCTGGCCGCCATGATCCAGGGCGGACTGGGCGTGGCCGCCGGGGGCAACATCAACCCGACGGGCCTGTCCATGTACGAGCCCATGGGCGGCTCGGCCCCCAAGTACACGGGCAAGAACGTCATCAACCCGGTGGCCGCCATCGCCGCCATGGCCATGCTGCTGCGCGAGACGGGCAACAACACCAAGAACCTCACGCTGGTCAAGGCCGGCGACTGCGTCGAGAACGCGCTGCGGGCCGTCACGCCGAAGATGGCCAGCCAGGCCGCCGGCAGGATGGGCATGTCCACGACCGAGGTCGGCGACCTGGTCGCCAGGACGATCAAGGAGACGCCCCAGTAGCTTGACCATCGCCCATTGGCAATTGACCGTTGAAGACCAGCCGCGGCGGGCCCTGTGCCCGCCGCGCGTTTTCTGCGGGATGTCAGGCCTGACATTCTCCCTTCCCTCGGCCATTGCAGGCCTTCTATTGCGTTCAACTAGGTACACGAACGACGGAGACCCCATCATGACATCGCACGCAACGAGACACGTCCTGCACACTCGTCCGGTCCTTGAGCGGCGCGGATTCCTGAAGAGCGCAGCCGCCGCGCTGGCGGCGCCGCTGGTCCTGCCGGCGGCCGTGCTGGGGCGCGACGGCAAGACTGCCCCCAGCGAGCGGATCGTCTTCGCGAACATCGGCGTGGGCAACCGGGCGCGGCACGTCATGCCGTGCTTCCTGGCCCAGGAGGACCTGGTGTTCGTCGCCGTCAGCGACTGCCGGGCGGACCGCCTCGCCTCGGCCAAACAGATGATCGACGCGCACTACCGCAACAGCGACTGCCGCACCTACGCCGACTTCCGCGAGTTGCTCGCCCAGAAGGACATCGACGCGGTGTTCATCGCCACCGGCGATCGCTGGCATACCACCGCCTCGATCTTCGCCGCTCGAGCCGGCAAGGACATCTACAGCGAGAAGCCCGTTTCCATGACCATCAGCGAGGGCCGCTCCCTCGTCGAGGCCTGCCGCCGTTGCGGTACGATCTACCAGGCCGGCACCCAGCGCCGTTCCACCGCGTCGTACCGCTTCGCCCGCGAGATGGTCCGCCAGGGCCGGATCGGCAAGCTCCGCACCGTCGAGATGCAGGTCTGGGCCGGGCCGGGCATTCCCCACGACAAGCCCGCTCCCGTGCCGGCCGGGTGGGATTTCGACACTTGGCTGGGTCCGGTCGCCTGGACCCCGTTCGTGCCCAAGCGCCACGACGGCGGCAACTGGAACTACTTCTGGGACACCGGCGAGGGGCCCATCATCGGCATGGGCTGCCACTACACCGACCAGATGCAGTGGACCCTCGGAACCGATTGCACCGGGCCCGTCGAGTTCGAGGGCACGTGCACCTGGCCCGACCCGGCCAAGTTCATGTCCGAGACGCCCATCACCGCCGAGGTCCGCTGCCGTTACGCCGACGGCCTGGTCGGCGTGATGTACTCGCGCCGCACCTTCGGCGAGCGGTACATCAAGTACATCGGCGACGAGGGCTGGATCCAGGTCGACGACCAGACCGACAAGGTCACCGCGCACCCCGCGTCCATCCTGGACCTCCAGGGCGCCGCCCAGGTCGGCTGGGCCGACGCCGGCGGACACGTCCGCAACCTGCTCGACTCCATCCGGAGCCGCCGACCCACCATCTGCTGCCCCGAGACCGCCCATCGCGCCCAGACCATCTGCCAGGCCATGAACCTGAGCCTGCGACTCGGGCGAAAGCTCAAGTGGGACCCGGTGGCCGAATGCTTCGACTGCGACCAGGCCAACCGCATGCGACACCGCCAGCCGCGCGCGCCCTGGATCATCTGACCCCTGCCTCGCTCACGCGAAAGGATACAGCCGTGCGATCCCACATGCTCTCGATCCTGGTCGTTTGTCTGGCCATGACAAGCTCGCCTCGCCCGCTGAACGCAGCCGAGGACGTGGCAGCCCTGTTCGCCCAGGCCGCGAAATACGAGTCCGGCCTCAGTGCCGAGCCGCTCCAGAAACTCGAGCAACTCGTCTACGGCTCCGCCGCCGACGCAGCCCTCCGCACGCGCCTGGAGGCCCAGTTCGTCAAGCTGCTGACGGGCGAGGCCACCTTCGAGGCCAGGCGATTCGCCTGCAAGCAGCTCATGGTCGTCGGCACCGACGCCGCCCTGCCCGCGTTGGCCAAGCTGCTGGGCGATGAGCAGACCGCGTCCATCGCGTGCCTACCGCTGGCTGTCAGTTCCTCGCCCAAGGCGGGCGAAGTGCTCCGCGGCGCCTTGGCGTCCGCCAAGGGCCGCTCCAGGGTCCAGATCGTCACCACGCTGGGCGATCGCCGCGACTCGGCGGCTGTGCCCGCGCTGGCCGCCCTGGCCCGCGACGCCGACGACGCGACGGCCTGCTCGGCCGTTCAGGCCCTGGGCAAGATCGCCGACGCCCCCGCCCGCGAGGCCCTGGCCGCCCTGCGAAAGGACGCCCCGCCCGCCCGCGCCGCCGCCGTAATCGAGGCGACGTTTCGCGCCGCCCGGAAACTCGCCTCCGAGGACCGGCCAGCCGCAGCCGCCCTGTACGCGGGCCTGCTCCAGGCCGGCGCGCCGGCCCACGTCCGCCGCGGGGCGATGGCCGCCCTGATGGAGCTCGACGCCGACGGCGGACAACAGCGAATTGTCGATCTGCTCGAGCATCGCGACGCGACGCTCACGCCGCTGGCCATCGCTCGCGTGTCGGCGCTGAAGCGGGAGTCGGCATCCGCGGACTTCGCCGCGCTCCTGCCCAAGCTGCCCCCGGCTGAGCGGGCGTGGATGGTCGAGGCACTGGCCGCCCGCGGCGACGCTCCGGCCCGCCAGGCTATTCTCCAGCAGGTGCTGTCGAGCGACGCCGTCGTGCGTCGCGCCGCCGTGTCGGCCATCGGCGAACTGGGCGACGCCTCAGCGGTCGCCTCGCTGTGCAAGGCCCTGGCGGCCGCCTCGGCGACCGAGGTTCGTGAGGTGGAGGCCGCCCTGATCCGCCTGGGCGGGCGGGACCAGACCGACCAGGCCCTGGTGGGCGAGTTGAAGGCGGCGGAGCCCGCGCTGCGCCCGCAGTTGATCGCCGTCCTCGCGCGTCGCGGGGCCCGCTCGAGCATGCCCGTACTGTTGGACCGGGCCCGCGGGGAGGACGGCGGGTCCGCCCAGGCCGCCTTTGCCGCGCTGGGGCGACTGGGCGACGCGAGCGCCCTGCCCGCCGTGCTGGACGCGCTGGCGAACCTGAAGGCCGGCGACGCCCGCAGCCAGGCCGAGACCGCCGCCGCTCGCGTGCTGGCCAAGTTGACCGACCCGTCGGCCCGCTCGGCGGCCGTCCGGGCGGCGCTGACCAAGGGCTCCGACATCGCGACCCGCTGCTCTCTCATTCGCCTGCTGGGCAAGTGCGGCGATGCCGCCGCCCTGGCCGCCGTCAAGGCGGCAGCCGCCGACGCCGACGCGTCCGTCCGCGACGCCGCCGTCCGCACCCTGGCCGACTGGAGCGACGCCGGCGCCTGGGACGACCTGTCCGCGCTTGTGGCCAAGCCCGGCAACGACACGCACCGGGCGCTGGCCTTCCGCGGGCTGGTCCGCCTGGCCGGCGAGATGAACGCCAAACCCGACGCCGCCCTCATCGCTCGTTACCGTGCTCTGCTGGCCGCCGCCCGCGACGACAACGAGCGCAAGCTCGTCCTGGCCGCCCTGTCCGGCTGCGCCCACGTAGATGCCCTGGCCCTGGCCGTAGGCCTGCTGGATACGGCGCCCGTCCGGGCCGAGGCCGCCCAGGCCGTCCGCAAGATCGCGACCGCCATCCGCCCCCAGCATCCCAAAGAGGCCCAGGCGGCGCTCAGACGAATCACCGCGCCCAAGTAGCCCATTCTTCGTCACCACCGGACGGCATGCTCGCCCGCCTGACCGGCCAATAACTCGGGCTATCGGGCGGGTGCACCTGGGGCCACTGGCGGATATAATGGCAGCCCTATGGAAAGGGGCCCAGCCATGACGATCCATTGGAAGACCGCGGCGATGGTCGGGGTGCTCTTGACGTGCGGGTGCGTGCTGGGCGGACCGGGGGCGGCGACGGGGCCTGCGAAGCCCGGGGCGGGTCAGGCACCGCCCGGCAAGGCGGGCGCGGCGGCGGAGCCTGCCGCGGTCGATCCGGTTGCGGCAGAGGCGGCGGTTCGCCGGCGGCTGGCCGGCCGGATCAACAAGATCGACTTCGATGACGTCCAGCTATGCGATGTCATCCAGTTCCTGCGAGACGTGTCGGGGCAGAACATCCACGTCAAATGGGGTGCGCTGACACTGGGCGGAGTCAAGCCGGATACCCCGGTCAACATCCATCTGCGCGACGTGACGGTGGAGAAAGCGCTGCGGGTGATTCTTGACGATGCGGGGGGCTCTGCCGGAGGCGGGTCCAGGCTGGACTACCTGGTCGAGGAGGGCGTCGTGCTGGTGAGCACGTCGGCGGAGCTGAACAGCGAGCTGCTGTTGCGGACGCATCGGGTCGCGGACCTGGTGGAGCGGCTGTGGCGGCGGTCGAACCGGGACTTCGCCCCGTGGCAGCGCGACCCATTCGACCTGCGCGAGCAGCTTCGCCCGCCGGCTAGGCCCGTCGAGCGATCGATTCCTGCCACGCAGCCGGGCTTTCGCGACACATCCAGATGCGACAGGTACCCCCCGGGCAGCAGGAACGAGGCGATGGCTGAGTTGACCGAGACGCTGACCGAGGCGGTGATGAGCAGCAATTGCAGAACCAGCGACCATCCGGTCGGGTGCCTGATAAGCGTGGGAGACACGGTGGTGTTTGTTGCCCTGCGCAACGATCACAAGACGGTCGAGGACGTGCTGGCCCAACTGCGAGAGGACAAGGGGGTCGGGGTTTCCCTGGGCCTGGCGCTCGTTCGCGTGGGCGACGAGGAGAAGGCGGCGGGGCTGCGGAAGCTGGCGACGGAGTCCAAGGCTGTGGATCGCGATCTTCGCGAGGGCGCGCGGCGGGGCGAGTGGCGGCTGGAGCGGTGCGAGGTGGAGGCGCTTCGGTTGGGCCAGCCGGCGGTGTTGCGGCGGATGGAGCAGACGGTGCTGCCGAGTGCTGCCGGCGCTGAGGCAGTGGCGCCGCCGGTGGTAGTGACGACGGGCTACGAGGTGGGCGTGCTGCCCCTGAGCCAGGACGGCGGGCGGCTTCGGGTAAGCGTGGCCTGCTCGGCTGGCTGGCCGGCCGGTCCGGGTGTGGACCGACCCAAAGCGCCGCCGGGCGTCCGTAGCGTGCGACGGGTGATCGAGACGCCCCTGCCGGCGACGGGTGCCGCGGTGGTGCAGGCGGCGCCGATGGACGCCGAGGGCGGCGGGCTGCTGCTGGTGATCTGGCAAGAACGTAAGTAACTTTCTAGAAGAAGGTTACGACTTATCGGGCCGTGTGTGACATTTGAAGTGTCCCATTCTCGATCCCATTGTCCCGTCTTGCCTGATATTTATGATTATTACGATTATTCATATTGTTCTTCAAGTGTCTTTCTTGTAAGAACTTAATTCTTGTCGTGGCCTTGGGTGAGGGCTTCCGGACTTCCTGAAAAATGGGACATTTGACGCCTGCCCGGCGGGGGCGGGGGGCGTCTTGCGGGCGGGCGGTCCGCCGGGGATAATGCCGCCAACCCAGGAGAACCTTATGGCTGCCCGATCGTTCGCCGTGCTGATGCTCGTTGTCGCCGTTCTTCCCGCCGCCGCCCAGGGGCCGGCCAAGCCGATCGCCCTGCACCCGGACAATCCGCACTACCTGCTGTGGCGGGGCAAGCCGACGGTGCTGATTACCAGCGGCGAGCACTATGGGGCTGTGCTGAACGGCGAGTTCGACTACGTTCGCTACCTCGACGAACTGAAGCGCTGCGGGCTGAACCTCACGCGGACTTTCAGCGGCACGTACTGCGAAAACCCGCAGGCGTTCAACATCACCCACAACACGCTCGCCCCGGCCGAGGGCAAGTTCCTCAGCCCGTGGGTCCGCAGCGACACGCCGGGCTACATCAACGGGGGCAACAAGTTCGACCTGACGAAGTTCGCCCCAGCCTACTTCACGCGGCTCAAGGACTTCCTGGCCCAGGCGTCGAAACGCGGGGTGGTGGTCGAGCTGGTGCTGTTCTGCCCCATGTACAACGAGGACATGTGGAAGCGCAGCCCGATGAACGTGATCAACAACGTCAACGGCATCGGCCAGCTCAAGCGGACCGAGCCGCTCACGCTGAACAACGGCAAGCTGCTGGAGGTGCAGCTTGCCCTGGTCCGCAAGGTCGTCACCGAGTGCAACGAGTTCGACAACCTCTACTACGAGATCTGCAACGAGCCGTACTTCGGCGGGGTGACGCTGGAGTGGCAGCACAAGGTCGCCGAGTGCATCGTCGAGACGGAGAAGTCGCTGCCCGACCGCCATCTCATCGCCCAGAACATCGCCAACAAGGGCGCCAAGATCAAGGACCCGCACCCGGCGGTGTCGATCTTCAACTTCCACTACGCTACCCCGCCGACGACCGTGGCCGACAACTGGCAGCTCAACCGCGTGCTGGGCGACGACGAGACCGGCTTCAAGGGCACCGCCGACTGGCACTACCACATGGAGGCGTGGGAGTTCCTGCTGGCCGGCGGGGCGATCTACAGCAACCTGGACTACTCGTTCACGGCGGCCCAGCCGGACGGCACGTTCTTCCCCCTGCCCGCCAAGCAGCCCGGCGGAGGTGGGCGCGACCTGCGGGCACAACTGAAGATACTCAAAGACTTTATCGAGAGCTTCGACTTCGTCCGTATGTCGCCCGACAAGTCCGTCGTCGTCGCCGGCGTGCCGGACAAGGGGGCCGCATGGTGCCTGGCCGAAAAGGGCAAGGCCTACGCGATCTATGTCCGCGGGGCGGGGCCGGCCAAGCTCGTGCTGGACATCCCGCCCGGGCGGTACAAGGCCCAGTGGCTCAACACCTGGACGGGCAAGATCGACAAGTCCCAGGCCCTCGACCACAAGGGCGGCAAGGCGACCCTTGAGTCGCCCGCGTTCAAGCAGGACGTGGCGTTGCGGATGGTGCGGTCCCAATAGAGGTCGCTGCCCTGTTCTTCAACGAACCGAAAAGGAAAGTGATGATGCGACGATTCGGTCTTCTCCTGGCGGCTCTCTTGGTTTCTTCCGCGGTCGCCCCGGCGCGGACGGCACAAGGCGCCGAAACTGCGACCGACACAGTGGCCAAGCCGTGCGCGGCAGCCACGCCGGCGCCCAACCCGTGGACCAAGAGGTGCCCCCCGGGCTGGTGGGCGAAACGGCACGAGGAGATTCTGGCGGCTCCTGAACGCAAAGAGGCGCAGGTTGTCTTCATCGGCGACTCCATTACGGACGGCTGGGATGCCAAGGGAGCTGGCCTGAGCGTCTGGGAGAAGGAATACGTGCCGCTGAAGGCGCTGAACCTGGGCATCAACTGCGACAGCACGCAGCACGTGCTCTGGCGGCTGGATCATGGCGAGGTGGACGGCCTGGCGAAGCTCAAGGTGGCCGTCGTCGTGATCGGCGTCAATAACAAGGGCATCAACCGCCACAAGGCCGAGGACGTTGCAGAGGGCATCAAGGCCATCTGCGAGAGGCTCAAGCAGAAGGCGCCGCAGGCCAGGATCCTGCTGCTGGGCATCTTTCCACGCTTCTTCGGGAAGGACAACAACGACGACGTGAACGGGATTATCTCCAAGCTGGACGACGGCAAACAGGTGTTCTATCTGAACATCAACGACGCCCTGTTGAAGACAGAAGGCGCCATTGCCGACCGCGTGGGGCACCTGACCGAAAAAGGGTACGAGGTCTGGGCCGAGCAGATTCGCCCGACACTCCGGAAACTGATGAAGTGAATGCCGCGGAGCGGCGCCTTGACGTTGCTGCGCCTGCGGCGTCATCCGAACAAGGCGCCGCTTCGCGGCTGACCAACAGCCACCGACGAGCAGCCGCCAACCGCCAGCCAACCCCCAGCCAACCACCAGCCAACCGCCAGCCAACCACAAGCAAGCAGCAACCAACATCCATCAACCATCAACTACTTCCCGAGCACCATCCGCTTGCCGTCCCAGCCGACGGTCTGCTGACCCACGACGATCTTGTCGCCTTCGACCTTGGGCTGCGGCGCCGGGCCCTTGGTCAGGAAGAGAAAGCTGAACTTCTGCCCGCCCGCTTCAAGGGTCGTGCCCTTACCGGCGGCGGGGCCGGCCTGGACGATCATGCCGTCGGCCCCGCTGGCGCGGGAAAAGTCGATCGCCAGGCCGCCTCCGTCGCCGGTGGACAACACGGTCGAGCCGTCCGCCTTCGGGGCGTATTCGCCGACGAACCCGCCGCGGATGTTGCCCCAGGTCATCTTCTTGCCCATCGCGAAGATCGTCAGGCTGCCCTCGCCCCGGGCCCCCATGTTGCCCTTGGACGCGCGGGTCAGGATCGAGATCACGATGTCGTCCTGGTCCTGCCAGCGGTTGCGCCAGGCGTAGAAGTGCCACTTCGTGTCGCGACAGGCGTGGGGCAGGACCCGGTCGGGGTCCTTCTCCTGCCCGCCCATCGGCCAGTTGGCCAGCGACAGAATCGTGTGATGCGGGTAGGGCGTGGCGGCGTCCAGCGGCGTCTGGTTCTTGTCGTCCACCTCTCGCAAGTGGCGGTTGTAGAACCACAGCATCGCGGAGCGCTGGTCGTCGTTGCAGACGCCCATGGCGATGGAGAAGTAGCCGCCGCCGCTCTTGTCGTGGCGGGCCCAGATGTTGTGCGGGTATCCCCCGCGCCCGGGGAAGTCCATCTTGCCGCCCCCGCGCGGCACAGTCAGGAAGAACCACTTCAGGGCCATCCACTGGGCGTTCGGGCGAGGAGAGACGAAGTCCAGCCCGGCGGCGGTCCGCCAGGCCTGCAAGGCGGGCAGGAAGACGATGTGCGACGACATCGAGCCCGTGCCGTCGCCCTCGGCGAAGAACCCGCCGTCGCCGAAGCCCTGCGTCATGTTGATGATCATGGAGGTGCGGCTGGCCTCGATCAGCGGGGCGATCCTGGACATGTCCACCCCCGGATCGTCGCGGATCGCCAGCAACGCCATCGCCGCCCCGCCCACCTCCATGCCCCAGTGGTTGGAGCCGGGGTGCTGGCGGTCGCCGCGGGTCAATTCCGGAAGGCTGCACCACTGGCCCTCGTTGTAGTCAGCCAGGGCGGCGGCGATCTTGCGGCGGTAGGCCTCGTCCCACCCGTCGTAGCACAGATCGTAGCCCAGGGCGGTCCAGCCCAGCGACGGCCCGGCCCGCAGCGCCCCGTACGGCGCCCGAAAGGAGTACCGCTGGTCGCGGTCGCGCTGACCCTCGAGGGCCAGGTCCATGCACTTTCGCCCCAGGTCGGCGTACTTCTTGTCCTCGGTCAGCAGGTAGAGCAGCCCGTAGCCGGCCGCGTGGCTCATGGTATACATGCCGGGCGGGGAGTCGGCGTGCGGGCCCGCGCCGTCCTTGTTGACCGGGCCCTTGGCGCCGAAACGCTGCGGCATGGTCTCGCCGTCGCCGCCGTTGAGCTGGATTCGCAGGCGGCGGATAAGGGCCTGGCCCTCGGCGGTCCTGGCCCGCGCGCGAAGGGCTGGCAGGTCGCTCCTGCGGAACAGCAGGCGGGGGTGCTCCTCGCCCCGAGGCGGCACGTGGCCCTTGACCTGGATGGGCCAGCCCGCCAGGTCCTCGGGCGTGGGCTTGGCGGCCTTGCCCCAGGCAGCCGACGGAGCAACTCCCAACAGTACGCTCAGGACATACCCGGCCAAGACCAGCCCGCCTCGGCGGGCACGTGGGTGCATGTCTGACATGGCGGCGTCTCCTGGATCGGAACTCGTTGGCTATTCTACGCGGCAGGCTCGGCCCGGGACAGGGCGAATCTCGCATGCCGCGGCCGCGAATGGGACTGGACACAAATGCCCATGCGCGGTAGGATCCCGTACTGGTTCAGCCGGTGCTGGATGCCCATGTCTGCCGCAGGGCAAGCCGGTCCTGGAAGAAGAGGATCCAGACTCGCGTAAGAAGAGGAGAGTTCTATGTCACGTGACGCCATCCTTTCGCTTATCTGCTGTGTACTGCTGGCTTTGGGAGTTCCCGCCCTGGCGGAGACGTGGAACGGTGGCGGGGGGGATGACAACTGGACGACGGGCGGCAACTGGGTGGGAGGAGTTGCCCCGGCCAGTTCCAACACGACCGACACCATCCTCGCGGGCACAACTCGACTGACGCCGGTGGTGGACACCAACAACCCCTGGGTGCTGCACTCGCTGACGTTCAACAGCGGCTCGGGCGCGTTCAGCCTGAGCGGCAACCCGTTGGACTTCACGGCCGGGGGGAACATCATCGTCAACAGCAGTTCCACCACGCAGACCATCGGCAATGAGGTTCGCGTGGGCGCGTCGGCTGGGACGATCAACGCGGCCAGCGGGGCCTTGGTGTTCAACGGCCCGATGGTCGTCACCGGCACGCCGTTCTTCCGCGGCGGGCAGGCGGTCACCATCAATGGCCTGATCAGCGGCACGGGGGGGATCAGCCGGACGGACTCGGGCACGTTGACCCTGTCCAACAACGCCAACAACTTCACGGGCAACGTGCTGGTGGCCCACGGGGTGCTCAACGTGGGCACCATCGCCGATTCCGGCGTGGCCTGTGCCCTGGGCGCGGGCAACACCATCACGCTGGCCCAGAAGACGTACGGCTCAGCCGACACGGGCACGCTGCGCTACACGGGCGGGTCGGCCTCCACCAACCGCACGATCGTGATGCAGAGCGATTCGGTCGCGGGCGATCCGACCATCGAGGTGACGACCGCGGGCACAACGCTGACGTTCAACGGGAACTTCCAGTACTCCTCCGGTTCGACCGATGGGCGCTGGTTCCTCAAGGGCGCCGGTGACGGCGTGATCAACGGAAACATCACGACCACGGGCGCGGCCCTGTACAAGCAGGGCGCCGGCACGTGGACGCTCAACGGGGCCAACACGTACACCGGTACGACGGTGCTGGACCAGGGCGTGCTGATCCTGGGCTCGACCGGCGGGCCGGCCATCGTGGGTGCCGTCCAGATGGGCGCGGGCAACACGAACCAGCCGCACCTGCGGATGGCGGCGGCCGACCAGTTCGGACCGGGCGTGGTCATGAGCGGGGGCAACGGCACGAACAACTACGCCCGCTTCGACCTCCAGGGCTTTAACCAGACGCTGGCCGGGCTGGTCAGCACGAACAACGCGCTGGTGGTGCAGAACGAGCGGTACGGCGGCGGGGGGACGTCGTCGGCCGCCACGCTGACGCTGAACGGCGCCGGGACGTACAGCCACACGGGCTACCTGCGGGACGAGGACGACGGCGGGCGCACCTATCAGTTATCGATCGTGAAGGAGGGCACGGGCACCCAGACGTTCAGCGGCGGCTACATCAACTACTGGGGCTCGACCACCGTCAACGAAGGCAGGCTCGTCTTCCAGAACACCACCGCCATGGCCAACGGTTCGTCCACGGCCTCGTTCGACATCGGCCCCAACGGGATCCTGGAGTTCAACGGCGCGCAGAACATCGGCTCCAGCGCGGCCGGGAACACCACGTTCACCGGGACCGGCACGCTGCTCAAGACCGGCACGGGCATGCTCGCGCTGGGCAACCAGGGCAACAACACGTTCAAGGTCAACCTGAACATGACCGGGGGGCTGATCGACATCCAGGGAGGTTCGATCCGCAACGGCGGCTGGCAGGGCGGCGTGTGGACCAACAACAAGGCGTCCATGAACATTGCCTCCGGGGCGACGTTCGACATCTGGGACGGGCAGGCCGTCACCATCGACGCCCTGACCGGCGACGGGCGGGTGGACAAGGGCCACGCCACCGGCAGCACGATGGTGCTTAACGTGGGCGTCAATGGCGGCTCGGGCGATTTCAGCGGACAGTTCACCAACAGCTCCGGCGCGGGCGCCATCTCGCTGGTGAAAACCGGCTCGGGCACGCAGACGCTGAGCGGCACGGCGGACAACGTCGGCCTGGCCGTGACGGCCAATGCCGGCACGCTGATCCTGGCCAAGGCCAGCAGCGCTGGCGTCCACGCGGTGGGCGGGGGCGGGCTGACCGTGGGCGGCGGGACAGTGCAACTCGGCGGCACGGGCGGCGACCAGATCCTGGACGGCGCCCGCGTGACCGTCAACAGCGGCACGCTGGACATGGCGGGCCTGAGCGAGACGGTGAAGTACCTGGCCGGCTCGGGCGGGTCGGTGTCCAACTCGGGCGCGACCCAGAGCGTGCTGACGCTGAACCAGGCCAACTGCGGCGGGCAGACCTACAGCGGCACGATCGACGGCGACGTCCGCTTGGTGGTCCAGCACTCGACCGCCAAGAACAGCGACGTCCAGACCCTGACCGGGGCCAACACCTTTGCAGGCGGGCTGGTGATCGACAACGGGCACGTGCGCATCAACGCCGCCACCAACCTCGGGGCCGTTCCGGGCTCCCTGGATCCGGACAACATCACGCTGACCAACGCCGGCGTGCTCCAGAACAACAACACCGACCCGGTGCTGGATGCCAACCGGGGCATCACCCTGGGCGCCGGCGGCGGGCAGATCTGGGCGGGCTGGAGCAAGTCCTTTACCGTCAACGGACCCATCACCGGCTCGGGCAGCCTGATCAAGGCCGACAGCGGCACGGTGCTCCTGACCAACACCGCCAGCGACTACTCGGGCGGCACGACGGTCACCGCCGGCCTGCTGAGGGCCTCGGACCGGACCATCGGCGCCGGCGGGCTGACGCTCCAGAGCGGCGGGATACTCTTTAACGTCAGCGGCAGCGGCGGCGGGGCCTCCTACTACGACAACGATTTCGGCAAGGCGGTCACGCTGGGCGCCGGCGGGGGCGGCTTCCGCTCGGGCTGGGGCGCGATGACCCTCAGCGGGCCGATCTCCGGCGTGGGGTCCTTCACCATCGTTAACGACGGCGTCATTACCGTGTCCAACACCGCCAACAGCTACGACGGCAACACGACCATCGGGGCGGGCGGCTCGGGCAACAACGCCACCATCCAACTCGGCGCGTCGGAAGTGATTCCTCACGGCGCGGGCAAGGGCAATCTGGTATTCAACGCCAGCAGCGGCGGGACGGCCACCTTCAACCTGGCCGGGTACACCGAGACGATCAACGGCTTGTCCAGCGGCGGGTCAGGCGCCTGCGTGATCAACAACTCCACCGGCAACGGCCTGTTGCGGGTGGGGGCCAACGACGCCAACGGCAGCTTCGCGGGCACCATCCAGAACAGCGGCGGGACGTTGGCCGTGGTCAAGATCGGGACCGGCACGCTCACCCTCAGCGGGGCCAACAGCTACACCGGCGGCACGACCATCGAGGATGGCACGCTGGTGCTGGGGCGGGCTAACGCCCTGAGCACGAGCACGGCCGCGAGCATGACCATCCAGGCCGACGGCGTGCTGGACCTCGGCGGCTTCGGCCAGCAGATCAACGGGCACATCACCGGCACGGGAACGATCACCAACAACGGCGCGTCTCCTGCGGGGCTGGTCTTCGGGCAGGACGGGGCGGACACCGTGTTCAACGGTGTGATTGCGGACGGGACGTCACAGGTCTCCCTCAGCAAGGGCTGGAGCAAGACCTACACGCTGGGCGGCGATGCCTCCAACACCTACACCGGCAACACCAGCATCAACAACGGCTCCCTGGTGCTGGCCAAGACCGTCGGAAACGCCATCGGGGGCAACCTCGACATCGGAGGCGGGGGCGACTACAACAACATGTTCGTCACCCTGTCAGGCAAGGGCGAGCAGATCGCCGACACGGGCGTGGTGACCTTCAACCCGGGCTCCAGCCACAACAGCTACCTCAAGCTGATGGGCTTCGACGAGACCGTCGCGGGCATCAATGACTCCACCGGGCGGGGCGTGATCGAGGTGGTCGAGGGCGAGAACGTCGGTTCGGCCGGTTCGACGCTGATCCTCGGCGGGGGCGGGACCTACAGCTACAACGGGTACATGCGCGACCGGTGGAACGGGACCAGCGGGGCGCTGTCGCTGAGCAAGACCGGCAGCGGAACGCAGACGTTGGCCGGCGGCAACATCACGTACACCGGCGAGACCTCGGTGACAGGCGGGCGGCTCGTTATCACCAGCCCACACACCTTCCAGAGCGCCTTGACCACGGTCGGGTCCGGAGCGGTCGTGGAACTCCAAGCTTCCGGCAACGGGGATCTCCGCGGCAACACCGCCTACGCGGGCGATGGTCTGCTCCTGAAGACCGGGACCGGGTCCCTCAAGTGCGGCGTGTCGGCGGGCACCCTTACGGCCAACCTCTCGCCCGGCGGCGTACTCGATGTGCAGGAGGGCGACCTGAACATCGGCTGGGCCAAGGGCTTCCAGGCGAACAATTACGGCGGGCTGAACATCGCGGGCGGGGCGTCGTATCACATCTCCGACGCCGCCGTCCAGGCGGACTGGCTGACCGGCAGCGGGATATTTAACAATGCCTACAACAACTCTTGGCCGGTCCTGACCATCGGTGTGGCCGGCACGGTGGACAACGCCGCCTACGGCGTGAGCGGAAACACCGCAACCTTCAGCGGCACTCTCGGCGGAGCGGAAGTCTACAACGGCGTGAGCGTCAATTCCTTCAACGTCGTCAAGACCGGCGGCGGCACGCAGGTCTTCGAGGGCAACGGCATCCTTTATACCGGCACGACCGGCGTTAACGGCGGGACGCTGCTGGTCAACGGCACGCACAGCGGCGGCGGGATGTACACGGTCGAAGACCAGGCCACCTTGGGCGGAAACGGGACGATCACCGCCCCGGTCACCGTGAAGACCGGGGGACACATCGCCCCCGGCACGAGCCCCGGCACGCTGGCGGTTGGCGCCCTGATTCTCCAGCCGGATTCGTTCTTCGACGTCGAGATGTCCCCCGCCGCCTGGGACCTGCTCGTGACCGGGACGGTCAGGCCCATCCTCGGCGGGGCCGAACTGAACCTGGACATCCTGTCCTCCTTCAGCCACTACCAGGGCAGCCAGTACATGATCCTCCAGAACGACTCCACCAACTCGATTGGCGGATTCTTCGCCGGGCTGGACGAAGGGGCCAGCATCGAGGTCGCCGGCGCCCAGTTCACCATCACCTACGAAGGCGGCACGGGCAATGACATCGTCCTGACGGCTGTGCCGGAACCCGCCTCCGCCGTGTTGCTGATGCTGGCGGTGCCGGCGGTCGCGGCGCGGGTGCGCCGACGCCTTCGCGGACGTCGCTCATAGACTGTACGGGCCTTGCGGGTCCCGCAAGGCCTGACTTCGTGAAGAAGAAACGGGCGGCGGTCTCCGATGGACCGCCGCCCGTTATCGTCTTGCTTTCCCGGCCTGGGTCTTTGCGCAGGCAGGTCAGATCGTGGCCTCTTCCCACTGCTGCTTGAGCAGGGCGAAGGTCTTGGGGATCTCGTCGGCCCACTCGGTGCCCTTCTTCTTGCCGCACTCCAGGCTGCAGAAGTCCTGGTAGCCGATACGCTTGAGGCCCTTGAAGCCGGGGCGGTAGTTGTGCTCTTCCTGGTTGGGCAGGATGCGGCTCTTGCCGGTGGCCACGTGCACGTGGTGCACCCACTTGCCGCCGGCGACGAAGGCGGCCTCGTCGTCCTTCTCTTCCTTGGACATGTGGTAGAAGTCGCCCATCGTCACCAGCCCGGGGCTGTTGATCTTGTTGCACCAGAAGGCGCCCTGCTCCACGCGGTTGATGTAGAACGTCTCGCCCTTGTTGAGCGGCTCGATCATGAGCTTGCCCTTGCACTTGGCGGCGAACTCGGCCAGCTCGGGCAGGATGTCGGCCAGCACCTTGTCCAGCTCCTCGGGTTTGAGCTTGGTCTGGCCGTTGAACGCGGGCACCCAGATCACGCCCGTGGAGCCGAGCACGCCGCAGGCCTCGAGTTGGCGCTTGATCTCGTCCAGCCCGCGCTTGCGGACCTCGGGGTCCATGGAAACCGGGCGGGCGCCGTTCTGCTTGTCGGCGAAGCTGCCGCAGCACATGGCCGCGATCCCCACGCCCGTGCCGTCCAGGTCCTTGCGGATCTGCTCGGCCCGCTTGACGTCCATCCCGCCGAACTCCAGCCCGCAGCCGCCGAACTTGAGGATGTTCTCGGCCTTCTCCTTGAGGCTCGAGCCGGGAATCTTGCCTTCCTGGCTGCAGAGCTTCAGCACGGCCTTCGTGGCCGGCGCGTCGGCTGCACATGCGGTCTGCGCCATCCGCGACGCCGCCAACACGCCCGCGCCGACTACCGTGCCCTTGAGAAACTCGCGACGATCCATGGTCTACTCCTGTCGCGCCCGCCGAATGCGGACGCCGCCTTGTGTCCAACGTGCGTTTCCGTCGCCGGCTGACACAGCCGCCGACCTGCCTGCCTGTGGGCCGGCCATTTCAATAGAACCGCAACGACTATTTGAAGTCAACGCTTCGGTTACGGAATTGTTGCTCCGTGCCTGCCTGCAGGCAAATGGCAATACCGCGCCGCCGCCCGCGATTGCCTTAGTGGACCCAACACAGGAGAACCACATGGACCGCGTCTTCACGTCCCTGGCTGCGCTGCTGGTCGCCTCGCTCGCCGCCCCCCTCGCCGCCGACGGCCTGCCCAACCCCTTCTATGCGATGGACACGTCTTTCCAGCGCCCGGGTCTGAACCAGGACCAGCAGTTCGAGCTGATCAAGGAACTGGGCTACGCGGGCTATGCCTGGCACGAGCAGGCCCCGCAGGTCGCCAAGGCGACGGCCGAGAAGACCGCGCAAATGGGTCTGAAAATGTTCACCATCTACTGTGCCGCCAAGGTGACGCCCCAGGGCGAGTTGACCCACTCGCCCGCGCTCAAGGAGCTGATGGCCGCTCTCAAGGGCCAGGGGACGACCATTTGGCTGCACATCGGGGGCAAGGGCCCGGCCTTCGACTCGCTGGCGGCGGACGCCCAGCCGGTCAAGGCCCTGCGGGAGCTGGCGGACGCGGCGGCCGAGAATGGGCTCAAGATCGCCATCTACCCGCACGTGGGGGAGTGGACCGCGCGGTTCGCCGATGCGACCAAGCTGGCCAAGGCGGTCAAACACCCGGCCTTCGGCGTGACCTTTAACTTGTGCCACGCGATGGCGATGGGCGAGGAGAAGGACATCCCGGCCTTGCTGGAAGAGGCCAAGGGCGTGCTGGTGACGGTGACGATCTGCGGGGCCGACACCGGCGTGACGGGCGGCAAGTGGGGGCAGCTCATCCAGACGCTCGACAAGGGCACGTACGACGTGGGGATCGTGCTGCGGAAGCTCAAGGCGATCGGTTTTGCCGGGCCGGTCGGCTTCCAGGGCTACGGCATCAAGGGCGATGCCCGCTCGATTGTGGCCCCCACCATGGAGGCATGGAAGAAGCTCTCCGCCCAGGCGGCAAAGTAGATTGCGGACCTGCCTGCCGCAGGCAGGTTGCCGGATTGCGGATTCCCTTTCAGGAGTCGTCATGAATCGTCGAGAGTTTCTTCGCTTTGTCGCGGCCTCGTCAGCCGCCGTTGCAGCCGGGCCGGTTGCGCCCACACTTGCCCAGAGCGACACCGCACAGTCGAAGCGGAAGGCGCCCAACATCGTCTTCATCCTGGCCGACGACCTGGGCTACGGCGACGTGGGCTGCCTCAATCCGCAGCGGGGCAAGATCCCCACGCCAAACATCGACCGCCTGGCCGCCGCGGGCATGACCTTCACCGAGGCCCATTCCGGCTCGGCTGTGTGCAGCCCCACGCGGTACGGCGTGCTTACGGGGCGCTACAGTTGGCGGACGCGGCTGCAGGCCGGCATCGTCGGCGTGTTCGGCCAGCCGCTGATCGCCTCGGACCGCAAGACGGTGGGCAAGCTGCTCCAGGGCGGCGGCTACCACACCGCCTGCGTCGGCAAGTGGCATCTCGGCTGGGACTGGCCCGGCGAGCGGAAGTACCTCCTTGGGAGCGCCCTGACGGCCCAGGGCAAGAAAGCCAAGGGCAAAACCGACCCGAAGGACAAGCCTCAGGACCGGACCGCCCTCCTCGACGAGCACCGCGAGGCGTGGAAGCGGATCTTCTCTCAGCCCATCGCCGGCGGGCCCACCACGCGCGGTTTCGATTACTACTTCGGCACGGACGTGCCCAACTGGCCGCCCTACACCTTCATCGAGAATGACCGCGTCCAGGCCATCCCGACGACCATGCTGCCCTCGCGACTGGTGGGCAACAACCAGGCCAGCCAACACGGTCCGGCCGCCGAGGGCTGGCGACTGGAAGACATCCTGCCCGCCCTGGCCGACAAGGCCTGCGCGTACATCGCCCGGCAGGCGGCGGGGGACAAGCCGTTCTTCCTCTACATGCCGCTGACCTCGCCCCACACGCCGCTGGCGGTCACCGACGAGTGGAAAGGCAAGAGCGGCCTGGGCCTCTATGCCGACCTGGTCATGGAGACCGACGCCGTCGTCGGGCGCGTGCTGGATGCGCTGGACAAGCACAAGCTGGCGGACAACACGCTGGTCATTTTCACCAGCGACAACGGCTGCGCGCCCTACATCGGCGTGCCCGAGATGGAGGCCAAGGGGCACTATCCCAGCGGTCCCTATCGCGGCTACAAGAGCGACGCCTGGGACGGCGGGCACCACGTGCCGTTCTTCGCCCGCTGGCCGGGCGTGGTCCGTCCGGGCTCGAACTGCTCGCAGCTCGTGTGCCTGACCGATCTGCTGGCGACGGCGGGCGAGATCGCCGGTTCGTCCGTGCCCGCCGACGCAGGCGAGGACAGCGTCAGCCTTCTTCCGCTGCTGCGCGGGCAGGACAAGCCCGTTCGCGACTGCGTCGTGCATCACTCGATGAGCGGGCGGTTCGCCATCCGCCAGGGAAAGTGGAAGCTGATCTTCGGTCCCGGGTCGGGCGGGTGGTCGGCGCCCAACGACGCCACCGCCGCCAAGCAGGGCCTGCCCCCGGTGCAGCTATACGACATGGAGGCGGACGTTGCGGAGAAGGTCAATCTGCACGACAAGCACCCGCAGGTCGTGCAGCGCCTGACGGAACTGATGAAGAAAGTGATTGCCGACGGGCGGTCCACCCCGGGACCGGCCCAGACGAACGACGTGGCGGTGCGGTTCCGGCCTCCGGGCTGACCCGGGGTCGGGCCCTCGCCCTGTTGTCTGATGGCTGGCAGCGTGGGGCGCGAGACTGCCTTGCCGTCGTGAGGCTTCTACTCGACCTTCCACTCAAGCACGCCGCCCGAGAAGCCCTTCTTGAGCTGCACCTCGATCCGCAGGGCGCCGGTCGTGACGCTTTGGAACTTCAGCGCGTTGAATTTGTCCGGCTCGCAGCCGAGCTGGCCCTCCGCCTGCACCGGCTTCCACTGGTCGCCTTCGCGGTAGAGCACCCGGGCGGACTCGGGCGTGCGGCACTGCCCGGGCCGGCGGGTGTCGTCGAACCAGTAGACCGACACGCTGGAGACCTTGGCGGGCTTGTCCAGGTCGTACTGCACCCATTCGGTCGTGCCGCGGTGGTCCCACCAGGTGAAGCGGGGGATCTCGTGGTCGCAGGAGTTCTTGGGCTCGGCCTGGTCGCTCAGGGCGGCGGTGCTGTCATTGCTCCAGCAGTGGGAGGCGGTCGCCTTGGCCGACGAGGCGATGGTGGGCTTGGGCACTGCCGAGGCGATGGAGCGGTCTTCGGCGATCCACACGATCATCTCGCCAGGCTCGCGGTGATCCCAGGCGTAGTAGGGCACGGCCAGCAGGTCGACCTTGCGGTCCTCGCCTTCGAGTTGGCGCTGCAAGCCGGTGGTCTTGATCACCGTCACGCCGCCCAGCAGGTCGCCGCGGTGCTCGGTCTTGAGTTCCGCGTCGGCGGGCAGATAGACGTGGTTCAAGCCCTTGCCGTTGTCGGCCGCCTCCAGGCAGTACACCAGCGGCCCGCGCTGAAGGGCGATCCGGCCGCGATCGGCCTCCACGTCCTGGTGGGCGTAGACCCGTCGCACGTCCATGGGCAGGTCCAACTCCACCTTGTCGCCCGCCTTCCAGGTGCGGCGGACCACGGCGTAGCCTTTCTGGAGGTCCAGGGACTGGTCCTTTCCGTTGATCTTGAGCACAGCCGGGCGGGCCAGGGGCTGCTTGTACTGGTAGAGGTCGTCTCCAGGGGACTGGTTGACGCGGGCCCACTCCGGGATGCGCAGTCGCAGCTCGAAGTCAGCCTGCTTGTCCGGCTCGACCGTCAACTCGACGCGTCCCTGCCAGGGGTAGTCGGTCTTCTGGGCCAGCCGGACCTTGGCGGCCTTGTGGTCGATCTGTGCGGTGGAGGCGGCGTAGAGGTTGACGCTGATGCCGGCGTCGTCGACGGCGTAGACGTAGCCGGGCAGCGAGGGCAGGAAGCGGACCACGTTGGTCGGGCAGCACGCGCAACTGAAGAAGGGCTGGCGGTGGTGGTTGCCCTTGCTGGCCAGCGGGTTGACGTAGAAGAACAGCTTGCCCTCCATGTGGACGCCGGCCAGGAAGCCGTTGTAGACGACCCTCTCGACCACGTCGGCGTACCGCGCGTCGCCGTGCAGCAGCGTCATGCGGTGGTTCCACAGGGCCATGCCGATGGACGCGCAGGTCTCGCAGTAGGCGGTCTCGTTGGGCAGCTCGTAGTTCTTGCCGAACGCCTCGCCGTGTCGCGTCGAGCCGATGGCCCCGGTGACGTACATCTTCCGGAGCACGGTGTTCGTGAACAGGCGGTCCAGGGCGTCGATGTACGGCTGCTCGCCGGTGTAGGCGGCCACGTCCGCCGCCCCGCTGTAGCAGTACATGGCCCGCACGGCGTGCCCGACGGGTTCGGACTGTTCCACGATGGGCAGGTGGTCTTGGTCGTACGCGCCGTCGGTCTTGTTGGACGGGACGAGCTTCTTGCTCTCCTTGTCCCAGCGCATTCGGCCCTCCGGGCGCCCGCGCATGTCCACGAAGAACTTGGCCAGCTTGAAGTACTTCTCGTTGCCGGTCGCCTGGTAGAGCTTGACCAGGGCCAGCTCGAGTTCCTCGTGTCCGGGCACGCCGTTGCGCTTGGGCGGCGGGCCGAAGATCGTGTCGATGTAGTCGGCGAAGCGGCAGGCCACGTCCAGGAACGTCCGCTTGCCGGTGGCGCGGTAGTGGGCGACGGCCGCCTCGAACATGTGCCCCGCACAGTACAGCTCGTGCATGACCGGCAGGTTGCTCCATCGCTCGTCCGGCTTGACCAGCGTGAAGTAGGTGTTGATGTAGCCGTCGGGTTGCTGCGCGGAGGCGATGCTGGCGATGATTTCGTCGAGTCGCTTGTCCAGTTCGGGGTCGGGATGCGTCGACAGCGAGTACGACGCCCCCTCGATGACCTTGTACAGGTCGCTGTCGTTGAAGTAGATGCCCTCGAACTTGCCCTGCTTTCTCGCGGCCTTGTCGAAGTTGCTGATCCGCCCGGTCTTCTCGCACCACTCGATGTTATGGGGCAGGGACTTCTCCCGGTTGGTCTGGATCCGCGGTGCCCAGAACGAGTCGGCGATCTTGACCTGGGTGAAGTTCACCCCGCCCAGCTTGCGATGGGGGCCCTCGGCCGCCTGCGCCGCCCACGCCCCCGCCAGCACCGCCGCCGTCGTTATCATCGCCGTCCGAATCATCGCGCACTCCTTCAAGAGGAAGCCTGTGTTCGGACCGATTGTATCCTGCCGCGACGCTCCGGGCCAGAGACTGCCTTGCCGCCGGCGCGTACACTGAACTGCCCCGACAAGCTGGTCAGCCAGGTCCGCGACCTGGCCCGCTCCCGCAACATGATCAGCCCGCCCATCGATATCAGCCGCCCGTCGGGAAGCCGAAACCTATGCAGACTCAGCACTTGACATCGCTGAGACCGGGGGTAGACTATCCCCAGCGTGTGACAGACGGAAGGCGGCGGGGGCCTGTCGGCAGGCAGGCCGCGGCCGACGGCTGGCACCAGACCGTGTCAAGAAACGCCCGAATCCGCCCTCCCCCAAGGCGAAACTTGAACTCTGAGCGGCGGCGGGTCCAGTAAAGGAAGAACCATGCCAGAATCCAGCAAAACACGGAACTCAACCTCGCGTCGTGGATTCCTGAAGACATCGGCTGGTCTTGCCGCAGCACTGGCCGCTTCATCCACTCGGTCAGTCGCCTGGGCGGCCGGCAGTGACGTCATCAAGGTGGGCCTGATCGGATGCGGCCACCGCGGGCCGGGCGCTGCGATGAACGCCCTGGATGCGGATCCGGGCGTGAACCTGGTGGCCATCGCGGACCTGTTCTCGGACAAGCTGGAAGCGGCGTTGACGCAGATCAAGAAGCATTGTCCGGACAGGGTCAAGGTTGACGGCGACCATAAATTCGTCGGGTTTGACGGCTACAAGCACGTCATAGAGTCCAGCGACGTGGTCCTGATCGCGTGTTCCTCGAAGTTCCACCCGAGATACCTGCGGGCGGCTGTTGACGCCGGCAAGCATGTATTCGTCGAAAAGCCGCACGGGATCGACCCGGTCGGCGTTCGCGCCACCAAGGAGGCCGCGGACCTGGCCAAGACCAAAGGGTTGTGCGTGCTTTCCGGCCTGCATAATCGCTATGACCTGGGAGTCCAGGAGACGATGAAGAGGATTCACGATGGCATGATCGGCGACATCGTGTCGATGGAAGTGAATTTCCTGCGGGCCCCGTACGTGGTTGTCGCGCGCAAGCCGGAATGGAGCGAGATCGAATACCAGTATCGAAACTGGTACCATTACTCCTGGCTGAGCGGGGATGACGTGACCCAGTCGCTCGTGCACAGCGTGGACAAGGCCTGCTGGGCCATGAAGGAAGAGCCGCCGCTGAAGGCACACGGCTTTGGCGGCCGGTCCGCCTCGTTCGGAGACATGTACGGGGATGCCTTTGACCATCATTGCGTGGTCTACGAATACGCCAACGGCGCCAAGATGTACGCCAACTGCCGCACGCAGAAGAACTGCTACAGCGGAGTGTCCGACTACATCTACGGCACGAAGGGGCGGGCGTCGCTCTTGAACTACAAGATCACGGGCGAAACGAACTGGGATTATCCGGGACCCTTCGCGAATCCGTACAAGGAAGAGCACAAGGCCCTGTTCGCGGCGATCAGGGCAGGCAAGCCGATCAACAGCGGAAACTACATGGCCAACAGCACGATGGTTGCGGTGCTCGGCCAGATTGTCTGCTACACGGGCAAGCAGCTCGGGTGGAAGAAGGCCATCGATGCTGATTTCGCCTTTGAACCGCGCGACTGTGATTTCAAAACACCCCCGCCCATGAAGCCAGGGCCCGACGGGAATTACCCGGTGGCCGTGCCCGGCGTGACAAAGCTCATCCCCGGGACGTGAAGTCAAGGTGAGAGTGGAATTGGGCGTTAAATGCCCTGCGGTGCAGCAGCGACGAACTCGAATGGGGCCTTCCCCATACAAGGAATTGGAGTATGCGACGTTCCATCGTTGTGGCTGCGGCGGCTGCGGTGGTGCTCGTCGCTTTGACCTCGCCCGTTCGCGCGCAGCAGGGCGGTGACATAGAAGCGAGGCTGAAGGCCTATCTGAAGAAGTTCCCGGACGCCGACGCGAACAAGGACGGGGTGCTGACGTTCGAGGAGGCCCGCAAACACCTCGAAACGCAGCGCGGCCGGAACAAGGACGACGGTCCCGGGCAGGACGACGCGGTCTCCGCGCTGACGGCCGAGCAGTTGGAGAAGATCATTGCCGACGGTCGAAAGGCTGCCGGGAAGAACGGACCGCTCAGCTTCCCCAAGGGCAACGGGCTGCGGGTGGTGATGACCGGGCATAGCTGGGTCAGGCCCGGCGCCAATACGCTGCCGGCGATGGCAAAAGCCGGGGGCTTCGATGGGCATCAGCAGCGGGCACACCTCAGCGGCGGCGGCACGGGGTCGGCAAACTCGATCTGGTTGAAGGAGGTCGGCCGGTACCGCGGCACGAACGCACCCGTCAGCGTCCTGCTGCCGGCGATTGCCACGGGCCAGTGGGATGTCATGACCTGGGGCGGCTACTACAACGACAAGCCCGTGCACTTCACCCAGTGGATGGACGTTTGCCTGAAATACAACCCGCAGATGGTCTTCTACCTTCAGGACGGCTGGCCGCGACAGATCCCGACGCTCGACAAGGCCCCCGCGGATGAGGCCGTCGCGGCTTACCAGCGGAAGTACGGAGAAATCGAGGCGGTTTTCCGAACGATGCTCGGCGAGTTGAAGGGCCAGTACGCGGGCAAGGTGCGGGTCATCCCGGCCGGCAGGGCGGTCACGACGCTGCTGCGCCTGCACTACGAGAAGAAGCTGCCGGGCGTTGACTGCGTCAGCGAGCACCTGGGCGGCAAGGCGGGGGTCTACCGGGACGGCGGGCACCTGTCGAGGCAGACCGAGCCGATCGTCGGTTACCTGTACTACGCGATGCTCTACCGCCGCTCGCCGGTGGGGATCGAGGGCTACAGGCCGCCTGGGGTGAGCAAGGCGCTGGACGCTATTCTGCGGCGCACGGCGTGGGAGGCGGTGACGACCAGCTCGTTGAGTGGCATCAAGGACGAGGATGGGAACGGGGTGGCGGACGGGGAGAAGACTGGAGACTCGAAATCCAAAACCTCCCTCAGGTCCTGACGCCCAGTGGAGTCCAATCGGATTTCCTATCAGCCGCTCACGGCCCTTCGGTGCACCCGGAGAGCATGAAAACGGTCCGTGAGATACCGGTACACGACGCGAGCGCGGATCCTGTGTGCCGCGGCTGCGTCGCCTGAGATGTCTGCCTCGCCGTGGCCTCAGCGGGAGCGGCGGAGTCGCCGGCGCATCCGCGCCGCGACAGCCGGCACCGCCAGCATCAGCAGCAGGGCGGAGGCGGGCTCGGGCACCAGGTCCAGGCGCAGGGCCTGCCCGCCCTGGCCCCAGTCCACCAGCGACCATCGCCATTCATAGTGCCCGTAGGCCGCGCCCGAGCCGTCCAGGGTCAGGTCCTTCACGTCGATCTCCCCGGTGGCTGTCAGGACGTAGAAGGGGCCGAAGCCGAGGTAATCGTTGAACCGGTCGATGTCGATCGTGCCCGAGACGCTGGCGGCCCCGAAGACCTCGACCCAGTCGTAGTCGAAGCCCTGGTTGGGCCCGCCGATCTCGGCCAGCAGCGTGCCGGTCTGCGTGTAATCCACAGGTGCGTCCGACCCGGAGACGACCATGTGCCCGGGGCTGTTGCCGGCGGAGATCGTCCCGTTGTCGCCGACGGTGATCGGGCCCGAGAACGGCCCGGTCCCGCCCACCAACCCGTCGTTGACGGCGAGACTGACCGGCGAGAGCGACGTGCCGACTGCGCCGTTGAAGAACTGGCTTCCATCGCCGGTCTTGACGATGGCGCCGGTCCCGGTAACGCCTCCGGAGAAGGAGGCCGACGCCGCGGCCGGAACGTTGAGGGTGAGCGTCGCTCCGCCCAGCAGCACCGTGCCTCCCGAGCCGCCCTCGTCGCCAAGGGAGGCGACGGTCTGGTCAAGCCCGAACAGATCCAGCGTGGCCCCGGAGGCCACGCGGACGTTCGTGCCGGCCGGCAGTGCGGTGTCGGGCGAGCCGTCTATGAACAGGAAGCTCACCGCGCCATAGCGATAGAGAGGGCTGGCGTCGTTGTTAATGGGGAAGACGTTCCCGTTCTGCCACCAGCCGCCGTTGAAGGACCCGTTGCCGAAGCTGATCTCGCCGCCGCTTCCGCCATCGGTCGGACCGGGGGCGGTCCCGTTGACGTTGTAGTCCTTGTCGCCTTGGCCGTAGTTGTAGCCCCAGATGCGGTACGTGCCCGGCCCCAGCGTCACCGGTGTGGCCAGTTCGACGAAGCGATAGCCCGACAGCAGCGGAGAGCCCGTCCCGGCCGCGATGGCGGTGGAGGCGTAGGTGGTCGTGTTAGTCGGGTCGGTGATGAACATGTCATGCCCGACGGCCAAGCCCATGTTGTCGGCGCTGTCGTAGAAGCCCAGGGCGGTGACCAGGACCGACTGGCCCGGGTTGACGCGGAAGTCGTAGCCGAGCGAGCCGGGATGCGACTGGTTCCCGTTGACGGCGTGCGAGCCGATCTGGTAGGCCTGGTGGGGGGTCGGGATGAGTTGCAGCGTTCCGCCGGCGACCACGGTGTCGCCGCCGTAGCTGTGTGTGCCGCCCAGCCTCAGCGTCCCGCCGCCCGCCTTGGTCAGGCCGCCGGTCCCGCCGATGGCGCCGAGCGACGTGATCTGGCGGTCGTTGGTGTCGATGGTCCCGCCGCCGGCGTTCAGCGTCATGTCCATGCCCATTCCGAAGTCGCGTCCGGCCCGCAGCGTGCCGCCGTCGAAGCTGACGGTCGCAGCCCCGCCGCCGGCGTTCAGCCCGCCGGTGGTCAGCACCCCGCCGTTCAGGGCCAGGCTGGCCTGAGCGGTGGCCCGGGCGGCCAGATGGATCACGCCCGGCACGTGGAGTTGCCCGTTGCCGCTCACGGTCACCGCGCCCGTGCCGTCGTAGCCGACGTTCAGGTCGCCGCCGAGATTGACCACGCCCGTGCCGCCGACGTTGAGGTAACCCTTGGCATTGGTTGAGTTCCAGCCCAGGTAGGTGTTGCGATCGCCCACAGTGCCCGTCTGCGTGAACGTGCCGCCATTGACCGTCATCGTGCCCTGGGCGGCATTGCTCCGCCCCAGCAGGAGGTAGTTGTTGTTCAGCGTGACCGTTCCGCCGGTCTGGGTGAAGCTGGAGGTCCCGCCGTTCCAGGCGATGATCAGCCCGCCGTCCGGGTCGCCGGCGGCGTTGATGGTGAGTTGGGCGTTGTCGGCCACGGTGACTACGCCCGTGCCGTTGTAGCCGACGAACATGCCCACCCCGTTGTTGTTCGGGTTGGAGTTGTCGGCGTTGGTGATAACCTGGGCGTTGCCGCTGATGTTCATGGTGCCCGTCGCCGTGGCCGAGTCCCACCCCAGGTGGATGCGCCGGTTGGAGTTGATCGTGCCAGCCGTCTTCAGCACGCCGCCGGAGATGTCGTACGTGCCCTGTGCGTTGTCCCACCGGCCCAGCAGCAGCCAGTTGTCGTTGACGGTGACCGTCCCGCCCGTCTGCGTGACGAACGCCTGCGAGTCGCCATGGCGCCCGATCGAGAACCCGCCCTCGCCGTCTCCGCCGGCGTTAATGGTGAGTTGGGCGCTGTCGGCGACGGTGATGTAGCCTTTGCCCCGGTCGGCCACGTGCACGCCGCCGGTCCCGTTGATCTTGTTCACATTGGTGACGACCTGGCCCGTGCCGCTCAGGTTCAGACGTCCCACCGAACTGGCCGAGTCCCAGCCCAGGTGGATGCGGAGGTTGCCGCTGGTCCCGGCCGTCTGAAGCAGGCCGGCAGAGATGTCATAGGTGCCCTGGGAGGAATCCCACCGCCCCAGGATGAGGTGGTTGCGGTTGATGGTGACCGTGCCGCCGGTCTGGGTGATCGTGCCGACGCCCGTGCCGTGCCGGCCGAGCACGATCCCGCCGTCGCCCCCGCTGCCGTTGGTGGTCAGCGAGGCGTTGCCGGAGATTTGGATGTCGCCGATCCCGTGGCGGGTGTTCAACTCCCCGCCCAGGCTCAGGCTGGCGTCGTCGGCCAACGTGACGTAGGTGGCCGCGGCGTCGGCGTTGTTGGACATGGTGAACGCGCCGGCCGCTGTGAGATGGGCGTTGTCCGACAGGTTCAGCCGGGCAATGCCCTTGCCCGTGTTGATCCCCTCGGCGATCGAAATCTGGGCGCCGCCGGAGGCATTGAGCGTGCCCTGGTTGGTGGCGTGTTCCCATGCGAGGTACAGGTTGCGGTTGCCCGTCCCGAGCGTCTGGAGCAGGCCGTCGCTGATGTTGTAGGTCGTCCGGCCGTTGGCGACCCGGCCCAGAACGATGTGCGAATTGTTGACCGTGACCGTCCCGCCGGTCTGGTTGACAACGGCCGTGCCGGCGCCGGTGAGCTCGAAACGGTTGTACAGGTTGAGCTGCCCGCTATCGGCGATATTGATGGTGGCCAGTCCGTTACCGCTCTTCAACTCGCCGGCCACGTTCACCACGCCGGTGCCGCTGATGTTGAGGGTGCCCTGGCTGCCGGCCTGGTCCCAGGCCATGTACAGGTTCCGATCGCCGCTGGTACCGAGGGTCTGGAGGACGCCGCCGCTGATGTTGTAGGTGGCCCGGGCGGCAGCGTTGGCGCCGATCTTGACGGCATTGTTGTTGGTCTGCACCGTCCCGCCGCTCTGGTTGACCACGCCCGTGCCGTTGGCCGCCACCTGGAGCCAGCCATTGAGGTCCACCAGGGCCGTGCCGCTCACGTTCAGCGTGCCCCTGGCGCCGGAGGAATCCCAGGCGATGTACAGGTTGCGGTCACCGCTTGCCCCGGCCGTGCGGAGTGTGCCGTCGGTGATCGTGTAGGTGCCCTGGGCGTTGCTGTACCGCCCCAGGATCATGTAGTTGTTGTTGACCGTCACAGTCCCGCCGTTCTGGTTCACCGTACCGACGGCGTTGCCCGTCAGGCCCACCACCAGCGCGCCGTAGTACGGGTTGCTGTTGGCGGTCAGATCGGTGTTGGTGAGGTTGAGCGTGCCTGCGCCCTCGCCGCCGACGACGACCGTGGAGGCCTGGATGGTGCCTCCGTTGGCGCTCAGCGTGCCGGCCCACCCGGCCGTCGGGCCCACCAGCAGCATCGACGTGGGGGAGCCGATCGTGTTGGCCGAGCCCAGCGCCAACTCGCCCGCCTGGATCGTGGTCTGCCCGGTGTAGCTGACCGGCCCGCTCATCACCTGCTGGCCCAGGCCGAGCTTCGAGAGGTTAGCGGCCCCGCCGGAGTAGCTGCCGGTGAAGGTGGCGTTGGCGGTCGTGTTCAGGCCCAGCGTGCCAGCCGTCTGAAGGACCTGCCCCGAGCCGCTCAGCGGGCCGATGGTCTCGGAGACGTTGGTCAGGTCCAGCGTGGCGCCGCCGGCGATGCTGACGGGCGAGTCGTCCGGGATGGCGTCGCTGTAGTTGAACCACTTGGTCATGAGGTACCGTTCGACCTGCTGGCGATCGGAATCGCTCAGCACGCCGTTGTAGATCAGCACCTCGCCGACCAGGCCGTTGGACCCCTCGCCCGCGCCGCTGCCCCAGGCGCCCAGGGCCAGGCCGTTGGGTCCGCTTCGCCCGCCGCCGTTGGAGGCCTTGAGCCACATGTCCGACGGGTTGCGGGCGTCGAATACGTACAGGTCGCTGTTGCTCGACCCGCCCCGGATGATCGTGTTGTACATGTGGGGCAGCGTATCCGGCTGGATGGTCGGATTGTTGACCCACCCGTCGAGGTAGGCCTTGTCGGTCCCGTGGCCGTGATAGCCCAGCAGCCAGTTGTTGGTGTAGGACGTGATCAGTCGGTAGTCGGCCCCGCCGGTGAGCTGCGAGACGCTGAAGACGCTGACGGGCGAGGCATAGTTGGTGGCGTTGAAGAGTTGGTCGGCCCCGCCGGTGGTGTCGAACCGCACCGCGTCCAGTCCGTTGATCGCCCCGGCGGCGATGGTGGGCTGGCGGGCGGCGTTGGACTGCGAGACGCTCTGCCCGTTGCCGGTGCGGTCGGCCCAGTCGGCCACGTTGGCGCCGTTCATCGTGAAGCTGCCGGCCTGGGTGGCATCCAGCCAGATCAGGGCCCCAACGGGCGGGGCGCCCGTCGGTCCGGGGTTCACCTGCAGCGTTCCCGTGTCGATGATCGTGTCACCCGGTGAAAGGGCGCACGCGAATGCCAAAACCGTCCCAACAGCCCAGCAAGCCTTGCCCGTGGACTTCATCGTCAACTCCTTTATCTGCGTCTCCTTTGCAGACCTTCTACATCGCAAATTGCTGCGAAATGTACTCTTAGTCTAAGGCAAGTCCGCTGTCGCGCCAAGGGGAATATGGGGTGAAAACACCGCTCACGGCCGCGGCTTGGGTGGCCGATAAAACCCGAATAAGGACCACGAAATGAAGATCATCAACATCGTCGGCGCCCGCCCGAACTTCATGAAGATCGCCCCACTGATGGAGGCGTATCGCGGCGCGCCGCGAATCCGCCCGCTGCTGGTCCACACGGGCCAGCACTACGATGAGCGAATGAGCGACCTGTTCTTCCGCCAACTCGGCATCCCCCAGCCGGACCTGAACCTCGAGGTCGGCTCGGGCAGCCACGCCGCACAGACGGCCGCCATCATGACCGCCTTCGAGCCGGTCGTGCTGGAGCACAAGCCCGACGCCGTCCTGGTGGTGGGGGACGTCAACTCCACGATCGCCTGCGGGCTGGTGGCCGTCAAGCTGGGGGTCAGGCTCATCCACGTGGAGGCGGGCCTGCGCAGCTTCGACCGCACCATGCCCGAGGAGATCAACCGCGTCCTGACCGACGCCATCAGCGACCTGCTGTTCTGCACCGAGCAGAGCGGGGTGGACAATCTCCGTCGCGAGGGCGTGAACGCCGATCGCATCCACCTGGTGGGCAACGTCATGATCGACACGCTGCTGCGACAGAAGGAACGGGCCGCCGCCTCGCCCATCCTGGACGAACTGCACCTGACGCCCGGGCAATACGTCGTCCTCACGCTCCATCGCCCGGCCAACGTGGACGACCCGGCCGTCTTCGGGCGGATCCTGGCGGCCCTGGAGGAGGTCCAGCGGGAGATGCCCGTGGTCTTCCCCATCCACCCGCGGACGCGGGCGAACCTGGGTCGGCCGGGCCTGATCGGGCGGATCGAGGCCATGGGCAACCTGCGTCTGATTGACCCAGCCGGGTACCTGGACTTCCTCAAGCTGACCAGCTCGGCCTATGCCGTGCTGACCGACTCGGGCGGCATCCAGGAAGAGACGACGATCCTCCGCGTGCCGTGCCTGACGCTGCGGGAGAACACCGAGCGTCCGGTGACGGCAGAACTGGGCTCCAATCGCCTGGTCGGCACGCGGACGGAGAGCATCCTGGAGGCCTGGCGCGACCTGCGGGCCGGGCGGCGCGGGACGGGCGGTATTCCCCCGCTCTGGGACGGCCGGGCCGCTGAGCGGATCGTCAAGGTGCTGGACGAGAAGCTGTAGACTGCGGATTGCGGATTTGGCGCATGAAAAGCCCGCACGGAAGGCCTTCCGCCACGGCGGACAGGTCCGTGGGCTTTGTCATCGGTTTGTATGTGTTCTCACGGGTCAGACTTGACGATATAAGGAACAGAATCGCCGCGCGCGAAAGGTCCGGAAGCGCCGGACGGCGCGGCGGCGGGTATCGAGCTGTCGGAAGGAAACGGTATGTCATCCAAGCACCTGGTGGAGAAGATCCAACAGAAGAAGGCGATTGTCGGCGTGATCGGGTTGGGCTACGTGGGCCTGCCCCTGGTCCGCGAATTCGTTCGCGCGGGGTTGCCCGTGATCGGGTTCGACGTCGACAAGGCCAAGGTCGACGCCCTGCTGGCCGGGCGGAGCTACATCGCCCACATCCCGCCTCAGACGGTCAAGGAGATGGTGGCCTCGGGGCGGTTCTCGGCCACCACCGACTTCAGCAAGCTCAAGAAGCCCGACTGCATCCTCATCTGCGTGCCCACGCCGCTGACCAAGCAGCGCGAGCCGGACATGCAGTACATCGAGAAGACCGCGCAGGCCATCGTCAAGACGCTGCGCAAGGGCCAGCTCATTATCCTGGAGTCCACCACCTACCCCGGCACGACCCGGGAGTACATGCTGCCCATCCTGGAGAGCGGCGGGCTCAAGGCGGGCAAGGACTTCTACGTGGCCTTTTCGCCCGAGCGCGAAGACCCGGGGCGCAAGGACTACTCCACGCGCACCATCCCCAAGGTCGTCGGCGGGCTGGATGCCGACTCGCTGGCGGCGGCGGTGGCATGCTACGCAGCCGCCATCGACACCGTGGTGCCCGTATCGAGCTGCGAGGCTGCCGAGGCGGCCAAGATCCTCGAGAACACCTACCGCTGCGTCAACATCGCCCTGGTCAACGAGCTGAAGGTGCTCTTCGATCGCATGGGCATCGACGTGTGGGAAGTCATCCGGGCGGCCTCGACCAAGCCGTTCGGCTTCACGCCGTTCTACCCGGGCCCCGGGCTGGGCGGGCACTGCATCCCCATCGACCCGTTCTACCTGTCATGGAAGGCCCGGCAGTACGGGCTGACCACCCGGTTCATCGAGTTGGCCGGCGAGATCAACGTCTCCATGCCCCGCTACGTGATCGCCCGCCTCGCCGACGCCCTCAACGAGCGGGCCAAGCCGCTCAAGGGAGCGAAGGTCCTGGTGCTGGGCCTGGCCTACAAGAAGGACATCGACGACGTCCGCGAGAGCCCCTCGCTGGAACTGATCGAACTGCTCCAGGAGTACGGCTGCCGCGTGGACTACAACGATCCGCACGTCCCGCGGACGCACAAGATGCGGGAGCACAACCTCCGCATGACCAGCAAGAAGATCAATCCCAGGATGCTGGCCTCGTACGACGCGGTGCTGATCTCGACCGACCACAGCAGCTACGACTATCAGATGATCGTGGACAACGCCCGCCTCGTCATCGACACCCGAAACGCCTGCAAGAGCATCCGGCGTGGGCGGCGGAAGGTGCTCAAGGCGTAGGGATTTTCGATTTGCGATTGAGGAATGGCTTGCTCACGCGCTGTGCCTATCGCAAATCGACAATCGAGAATCCTACGGCTGGCTCCGCTTGCGGTAATCCCCCTTCACCTCCTCGGCGGGGTACTTGCGACGGTTGGACTCCAGCTTGTCTGCGAAGGCCTGCGAGAGGTCGATGCCGGTGGCGTTGGCCAGCGAGAGCAGGAAGCTGAGCACGTCGGCCATCTCGTCGGCGATCTCGCGCCGCGTCCGGGGATCGGCCAGGGCGGCGTCGGACTGCTCATGGTCCAGCCATTGGAAGTGTTCCATGAGTTCGCCCGCCTCGATGGCCAGGCTCATCGTCAGGTTCTTCGGACGGTGGAACTGCTGCCAGTCGCGCTCGGTCACGAACTCGGCCATCAGGCGGCGGAGCTCGCCTACGCTCATCGTGTTGTCGTTGGGAAAAGGCATGGCTGGTTGTTGGTTGTCTGTTGTTGGTTATTGGTCCTGAGTGTTGGTTGTCGCTGGTTTGTCGAGTCCTCGGCCGGCACGAACAACCAACAACAAACAACGAATCTACTCTCGGACGTTATATAACTCCACTTCCCACACCCTGGATATCCCGCCGGGCGTGGCGGTGATCGTCAGGCGAGCCCTGCGGGTCCGTACAGGCTCGAACCGGGCGTGCCAGTCGATGTCCGCGTTGCCTTCAGCCTTGGCGCGGGGGATCTCCTTCCAGGTCGAGCCGTCGTGGTACTCCCAGGCGAAGGTCTCCAGGCAGCCGCTCAGGTTGGCGCCGTGGCGGTACCCGCTGATGATGCGGGCGGTGTTGAACGTCTGCGGCTGGTCCCACTCCAACTCGACACGGTGAGGCAACTCGCCCCCACCCAGCCAGCGCTGGGCGTTGTCGGCCAGATCGCACTTGCCGTCGGTCAGCAGGGCGGGCGGGGTGTCGCCCTTGTTGCTGGCGGCCGTTGCGGAGAGTCGGGCCGAGCGGGCGAGGTTCTCGCCCGCGTTGGCCAGCCACTTCGGTGCAGGAGGCGGCTTGGGCGGGGCGGGGTCGCCGGAGAACCCGCCCACCGTGCGCTGGGGCTTGGCCGGCGGCGGGCATCGCCCGATCCCCTTGGTCATCAACTCCTTCAGTTCGTCCAGGTGTTTCTCGTACACGCCGCGGGGCGTGGTGTCGTGCTTTTTGCAGACCGCGGCCGCCAGGCCCACCACCTCGCCCATCAGCCCGCCGGTCTTCATCACGCGCGTGGCGCCCAGGGCGTCGTGCGTGACGCTGTTGCATCGACCGGCCATGAACAGGTTCGAGATGTTTCGCGAGTAGAAGCAGCGGTACGGCACGTGGAAGGGCATGGGGTAGCGAGTGTACAACGCGTGCGAGATGAACGCGTCGCCCTCGAAGCCCTTGATGTACAGGGGGTCGCCCAGGTGGAGGTCCACCGGCCAGCCCGTGACCACGCAGGCGTCGGGGAACTGGCGGGCCTCCTTGAGGTCCTTCAGCGTCAGTACCACGTCGCCCAGCAGGCGGCGGCTCTCGCGCTTGCCGCACACGTAGGCCGACCAGTTCAGCTTGTGGTTGGGGTAGAGCTTCTGGTGGTTCTTCAGACAGTCCCAGGCGCCGTACATGGCCCGGAAGTTCCAGTCGCGGATGTACTCGCCCTTGGCGATGGGGTCATGGTCGAAGCCGCTCTCCCAGTACCACCCGCCGAGCTTCTCGATGCCGCCCTTGCCGTTTCGCCCGGGGAACGGTTTGTCCGTCAGGTCCAGCGCCCACTCGCACCGGGGGAATTCAACGGGCTGGCCCGTGTCCTTCACGTTCCACAGGTTGCACGGGCCCATGTGGCCCTTGAGCGTGATGTCGAAATCCGCCCCGGCCAGGGCGCCCACGCAGCCGTCGCCGGTGGCATCGACAAACCACCGCCCGGCCAGCCGAATCCGCCGCGACGAGATCACGTCCTGGGCGATCACCGCCCGGATCGCCCCGTCGCGGACCTCCGCGGCGTTGGTCCGGTGGTTCAGCAGCAGCGTGATGTTCTTCTCGCCGCGGACTACGGCGAGCTTCTTGTCGTCCTCGTAGATCTCGCCCGTGTTGCTCGGGCCGTAGTGGGCGTACACCTTGTGCTGCAACTCGTTGACCAGGTCGCCGATCCGCGGGTACAGCGGGCCGTTGGTCTTGCCCTGGAGCCACACGCGGATCTCGCTGCTGTTGTTGCCGCCCAGCACCGGACGGTCCTGCACGAACGCGACCGTCAGGCCCGAGCGGGCGGTCGCCACGGCGGCGCACGTGCCCGCGATCCCGCCGCCCGTGACCACCAGGTCGTACGTCCCGCCGTCCTCGGGCTCGCCCGGCAGGCCCAGCAGCTTGCGCCGCCAGGCAGCCATCGCCTCGCCCTCGTTGGGCGGGCGGAAGTCCGCGTCGGCCGACAGGCACACCGCGTCGCATCGACCCTCGAAACCCGTCAGGTCGTGCAGCGCCAGCGTCGCCTCGCCCGCGCCCAGCTCGACCGTCCCGCCGTCCTGCCAGTGCCAGTCGGCCCCTTCCGTGCCGAAGGTCGTCTCCAGCGTCTTGCCGTTGACCAGGAGTTGGAACCGCCCCGGCGCCCCTGGCGCCTTCCACGTAGCCACCCAGTCGCGCGTGCGGACCCACACGCGATACGCCCCCGCCTTGGGCACGCGGACCGCCGTCGTCGCGTCCGCGACCGGATGTCCGATCCCGTGGGCCAACAGGAAGGGCGAGCCCATCTGGTCCATGAACTGCTGATCGACCACCCACCCGCCGAGCGTCTTGAACTGCTCGGCCTCCACCAGGACGCTCTGCGCGCCTGCGCCAGCGGCGGTCAGCAGCAGCATGGCAGTGGCGGCACAGTGTCTAACGATAGGGTTCGAAAGCGACATTTCGCACCTCGTGATGTCTTACACCATACCGCATAGACGGGTGTGATGCCAAGGCGGGTTGTCGGACTCGTTGTGCTTGCCCTTGTGCCGGCGCCGCGGTTGGGCGATAGTGTCGTCATGACAGATTCATCTCATCGCCACAATCGTCGCGACGTGATTCGAACCGGTCTGGCGGCTGCGGCGGGGCTGGCTGGCGTCGACGCCCTGGCCGCCGCCGCGGAGCTTCCGGCGCCGGTCCCGTCCGGCGCGGTCTTCCGCGAGCCCGCCCGCGACGTGCCCCTGGTCGACGACGCGGACGTGATCGTCTGCGGGGGCGGGCCGGCGGGCGTGGCCGCCGCCCTCGCTGCCGCCCGGGCCGGGGCGCGGACGCGACTCTTCGAGCTGCACGGCTGCCTGGGCGGGATATGGACGGCCGGGCTGTTGACGTACATCTTCGACTTCGACAAACCGGGCCTGACCGCTGAGCTGGCCCGCCGCCTCGATCAGCGATCCGCCCGCACCGTCGTCAATCGCAGCCAGTTCGTCTATCACCCCGAGCAGATGAAGCGCCTGCTGGAGGAGATGTGCCTCCAGGCCGGCGTGCAGATCACGCTGCAGAGCCGCGTGGTGGGCGCCTACCGCGACGGACAGCGGCTGGCCACCATCGTCACCGAGTCGCGCAGCGGGCGCCAGGCCTGGCGGGCCAAGGCGTTCGTCGACGCCACGGGCGACGGCGATCTGGGCAGCCTGGCCGGCTGCCGGTGGGACTTCGGACGCGACGACGGCGCCTGCCAGCCCATGACCCTCAACGCCCTGATCGCCGTCCGCGACGCCGCCGTCCTGAAGGACTGCATCTCCTTCTACGGCGGCAAGCCGATTCACCTGCCCGCGGTGGAGCGGTTCAAAGCCGAGATCGCCCGCGCCGGCCTGACGCCCTCCTACGGGCACCCCACGCTCTTCCACATCCGCCACAACCTGCTGCTGCTCATGATCAACCACGAGTACGGCGTCAAGCCGTTCGACGCGTCGGCCTTCACGCGGGCCACCCTGCACGCCCGTAACGAGGTCCACCGCGTCGCCGACGCCTTGAGCAAGCTAGGCGGCGTCTGGGAGGGGCTTCAGGTGGTCGCGTCGGCGGAGCAGATCGGCGTGCGGGACGGGCGGCGGATCCGCGGCCGCTACGTCGTCAGCCGCGACGACCTGGCCTCGGGCGCCCGCCATGACGACGCCGTCTGCCGCGTGACCTTCGGCGTGGACATCCACGCCCCCACGCGCAAGGGCAACGACCGCGAGCCCATCGGGCGGGGCGGGGTGAAGATGAAGCCGTACGACATCCCCCTGCGGGCCCTGCTGGCGAGCGACGTGGACGGCCTGCTGCTGGCGGGGCGGTGCATCAGCGGCGACTTCGTCGCCCACGCGAGCTATCGCGTGACGGGTAACTCGGTGGCCACCGGCGAGGCCGCCGGCGCCGTAGCCGCCCTGGCTGCCGCCTCCAACCGCCCGCCGCACGAAATCCCCTGGCCCCAGGCCAAGGCGACGCTGGAGAAGCTGCGAACCTCGTGAGGGCTCCGCCCGAAAAAAACTTCGCCTCCGATTTGCCTCACCACCCATTGTGGTCTATGTTGGCATTGGGTCTCCGTGGTGTGGGCGACACCACCCAGACCCACCGGCCCGGCTGGGCTTGCTCAGCCCGGCCTTTTTTTATCACGAATTACACGAATTGAACGAATTACACGAATTGAACGAATTACACGAATTGAACGAATTACACGAATTGAACGAATTACACGAACTGCCACGGATTATCACGAATTGCACGAATTGCCGCGGATTACACGAATTGCCCGGGATGCAAGAGAATCTGTGGGACTTGTGATTACTTCTTCGGGATGAACCACTTCTCGTTGGTCTGCGGCCAGGCGGAGTACCAGGCGACGGTCCCGTCGAGCTTGGCGTTGCAGTAGCCCTCCATGTGGCGTTGGTGGGCGTAGCGTTCGAAGCTCCACTTGATGGGCCACTCCAGCGTGTTGCGCGAGCCGGCGCCGATGTCCTCGGGGCTGGAGTTGTTCTCCGCGTCGGAGAACTGGATCACGTCGCAGCGGGCTACCTGGTGGATGCGCAGGCCGTCCATGGACACGTGGTACTTGCCGCTGTTCTCCCCTCGCCCGTAGTGGTTGATGCCGTAGTCCAGGCGGCGCTTGTTCTTGGCGGCGTTGGCGCACTCGAAGGCCTGCGGACAATGGAAGATGTAGTCGTTGGGGGTGTAGAGGCGCAGGGCGTCGTTGTAGCAGGGCGTGGCGCTGCTGGGCGATTCGGGGGGCTTCCACCCGGGCCAGGTCGCGGGGTGAATCCGGGCCAGCCAGCCGCGGTTGGCGCCATGATACGAGGCCGAGGCGGTGCTGATCTGATACAGGTTCGCCTGGCACTGCGTCCGCTTGGCCATGTTGCGGGCCCGACTGAAGGTGGGGCTCAGGAGGCTCAGGAGAAGCGAGAGGATGGCGACCACCACCAGCAGTTCAATCAGCGTGAACGCGGGCCCCGCCCGCTGGGCGCGGTGCTTCGCCTGTTGAGCAACGTGCATAAGCGCACTCCGGCAGATGCTGCTGCGTCACGACTCCCGAAGAAACGGACGTGGCTTCGGGCAGTGACGCCGCCGACAGACCGACGTGGCGGCCGACGACAAGGTTCATCTCGCTACCACATAGTATTCCCATCCGGCCAAGTGTTCAACCGGGATTCTTCCTCCTCTGGATGAACTCGGGTGTCGCCTAGGGGCGGCCCCGGGGTGGGGCCAACTGCCCCGGCCCCGGCGGGGAGAGCGGAACCTTCGGAGTGCGGCTGGGCGTTCTGGGGGGCGGGGACGTCTGCCCCTGCCCGGGCGACCTCGGCGCCGGGAGCGTCTGGCTCTCCTTCAGCGTGCTCGCCCCGTCGAAGGCGAGAACCCAGGCGGCTTCTCTGCCGCTATCCAGATCCCGAACCCGGACAACCATGTCTTCCCCGACGAACAGGGGGTATACCTCCGCTCTCGCCGGGAATTCCACGCCCGGGGGCGGGCGCAGCGGGTGCACCGTCCGCGTGGCCGCTTCGATGATCTCCACATAAGGGGGCACGTGATGGTAAAACAGGAACGCGTGGGTCTTTTGGGGCAGCGTAAGAGTCTGGATGGAGCACTGCTCGGGCACTGACCGTTCCCACACGACCTTGTCCTCGTGCAGGACTTGCACCTTTTCGGGGCGTTCCAGGATTCCTCCCACTGTCTGGGCGTACAACATCTGACCGTGAGACTGCCGTCCATTGGGGAACAGCATGACCTTCCCAGCATCGTTGCGGTACGCGCCTCCGCAGGGATAGCGATCGGTGATCCCGGTTATGCACACAATCATCCCGCACGTCTTGTACGTCATCTTGTAGGGAGCCGAACTGACGGGCAGGATGTGGTCCAGACGATCCTGGGGCGTCAGGTCGATTCGACGACTTCCGCCCAAGGCAATCAGGGCCGCCGACAGCTGCCTGATATCGAGGGGGTCACGTGTCGCGATGAGCCTGCGGAGCAAGACCTCCGGGTCTTGGCGGAGCATCTCGGGAGGCGGCTGAACGGGGGGGGGCGGCGCAGCGCGGGTCGGCGGCGGAGCAACCGGGGGCGCGGGGGCCGAAGCGACCACCGGCGGCGGCGCTGCCGGCGGTGTCGCCGTGGCCTGGGCCAGCTCTCCCGGCGTCACGGGGCGAACCTGTCCGTCCGGCGTCATCCCCAGGGCGTCAGAGTCACCCGCCCCCTTCCGCACCAGGAGTAAGCCGCTGGCGGTCTGCTGGGCCGAGGGAACATAGGCGAGCCACCGTCCCGCCTGATAATCCAGCCGCTGACCGTCGGATTCGTGCTTCTGTGCCAGCGTCTTGAAGTCCGGCGGGAACTGCCCGTGGACCGCCCGATAGGCAGCTAATATCTGGTAGGCGTTGTGGAGCCGCCGGGTGACTATTTCGTCGTCCCTTGCGTGGTCGAGCAGGCACTGCCAGTAGGTCGTCTCTGTCCCCTGCAATCGGAATCGCTGCAACTGCGAGAGATAAACCAACGGTCCGGCAGGCCGTTGCGGCGGGTTGGCCGGGTCCAGTGGCACCACGGCCCCGTCGAGCGTGATGGCAGTCTTGGCCATCGGGCAGAGCATGTACAATGACTGCCCCGACATCACCACCTGAGACTGCACCTTGAAATCCGACTCCCGCAGCCCGATCCTCCCAAGACGGTCCATTGTGCCGTGCTGATAGAGCGCGCTCGTATGGTTCAGAGGTAACCGGCCCGCGCTGTTGAGATGGTCCCGGTAGGCCGAGGCAACCAGGTCCACCACGTTCTTGCGCTCCTGGTCCACGGCCTGTTGGATCGCCTCCTTGCGCGTCAGCGGGCGGGGCTGCGGGCCCAACCACTGGGCCTGCACCCACACAGCCCCTGCCGTCAGGACAAGCCCCGCCAGGACCGATCCGACTGCCGCCACCGGACTGGCCTCTTGCGGCACCCTGTCCAGCACCTCGGGGCGGTGATACGCCAGCCGTCCCAGGCACCGCGAGAACATCAGGATGCCCAGCATCACCGTCACCATGACCACAAACAGGTAGCTGCACAGGAGGATCGGTACGTCGATAGAAATCGTGACCTGCAGGTCCAGCAGGTCCGGCATCAAGTCAATCAGCACGGCCGTCTCCAGGCCCACGAGCACGTGAAGGAGAAGACTCCAGCCGACAGCGATGCCCATCGCGGTCAGCGAGAACCGCCAGTTGCCTCGGAGCATGCCGATTATGGCGATCGCGTTCAGGCAGCGGCCGTCCTGCGTCCGGGCGTAGGTGAGCCAGGCAGCCGGGAGCAGCGGCGTGGTGACGATCGGATAGTTGTAGATCAGGTTCAGGCCGAACACCTTCATGCCCTCCCAGACCCACACCCCCAGCCGCCAGGGCTGGGCTGGCGGCGGCGCGGGCAGGTTCACGGCCTGGGCCGCGATCAGCCGAGACATGCTCCCGGCTACCAGGCCCATGATGCCCAAGCAGATGGTCAGATAGACCGGCAAAAGAATCGCGGTGATGAGCATCCAGCTCTCGCGCCCCAGACTCACAAGATAGGAACATCCGTACCATGTGCCGCCCAGCACGACGAAAGCAATGAAAACCGCCAGGGCTATCTGCCCAAACCAGTTGATCTGTGTCAGGTAGGCCTTGGGGGGAATGAGGCAATCCGCGACCAACCGCCCGAGCGTCCCGCGGCCCGGATCGTCCTCGGGCGGAGGGGCCGACAGACCCTCCAGCACCCCCCACCCACCGGGCGGCCCGGCCGCCGCCCCGCCACCTGCCGATCCTGGCTTCGCCCAAGGCGCCGATCCTGTCCGACCCGTCGCCGCCACCCACGCCGGCGATGCCGGGGGCTTGGCCGACAGGGCAGCCTGCTCTGCCGCCTCCCCTGTCGCCCAAGCCTCAGACTCCTGGCCCAGGGGCGTGCGATGCCCGCAGGCCGGACAGCGAACCCGGGCCGAAACTGTAGAAGAAGACACCTGCACCCTGAGCCGTTTGCCGCATTTCGCGCACAGAAGCTCGATCATCGGAGATCCCTTTTTCCAACCTGCCCGCGGCCCCGTGCCGCCCATCTGGCGAAAGGCTGTGCACAGTGTAATCGGGCAATGGAATCCGGCAAGCGAATTCTCGCGATCTCACCCGTTTCTGGTACAATCTCCCGTAGAGTCGGCCGGGGTCCGCCCGGCGAGAAAGGCAAGAAACCATGGCCCGGAAGCCCAAGAGTTGGCGGGAGAAGCTCGCCAGTGCGAAAGCCAAGCCCGGCCTGCCCAAGGTCTTCTTCTGCGAGAAGTCCAAGATGAAGTTCGTCGTGCCCTCGCCGGCCGAGGTCGAGAAGATCATGAAGACCGTGCCCGAGGGCAGGCTGATCACGATGGCCCAGATCGGCGAGCGGCTTCGGGAGAAGCACAAGGTCGACATCGCCTGCCCCATGACCACGGGCATCTTCGCGTGGATCGTGGCCAATGCAGCCGAAGAGGCCGCCTCCGCGGCCGGGGGCGACAGCGAGCTGGCGTCCCTGCCCTGGTGGCGCGTGCTCAAGACGGGCGGGCTGCTCAACCCCAAGTACCCCGGCGCGGGCAAGCTTCAGAAGCGGCGCCTGGCGGCCGAGGGGCACCGCGTCATCGCCAAGGGCAAGAACCTGATGGTGGCCGGCCACGAGCAGGCGCTGGTGAACAAGTAGCCCAACATCGCCGAATGGCAAGCCCTTCGATAGGGATTAGGCTCCGCAGCGGCTGGCCGTTCGGCGATGCCGCGTGTTTCAGGATTCGCCCTCGAACAGCCGCGTGCTGAAGTATCGCTCCGCCCGGTCGCACAGCACCGTCACCACCGTGGCGGCCGGGCCCATCTCGCGGGCCGTATGCAGGGCTGCCACCACGTTCGCTCCGGACGACGTGCCCACCAGCAGGCCGAACTGGCGGCTGAGGCGGCGCGTCATCGCCATCGCGTCGGCGCTGCTCACCTTGATCTGGCCGTCCAGCGGGGCCGACCGCAGCAGCGGCGGGAGGAACCCGCCGGCGATCCCCTCGATATAGTGGCAGCACGGGCATTCGCCCGCCAGCATGGCCGCCTCCGCCGGTTCCATCGCCAGCACGCGGATGCCCGGATACGCCCGCTTGAGACCTCTTCCGCAGCCGGCCAGCGTGCCGCCCGTGCCGTAGCCGGCCACGAACGCCGCGATCGGCCCCGGCACGTCGCGGAGGATCTCCTGGGCCGTCTCGTGCTCGTGGTCGGCGGCGTTCAGCGGGTTGTCGAACTGGCTGGGCAGGAAGTAGCGGCTGTCCTTGGCGGCCATCTCGTGCGACAGCTCGATGCCCGTCTGATAGCCCCGCCCCGGCTTGAACAGCACGACCTCGGCCCCGAGGTGCCGGAGGATCTGACGGCGCTCGACGCTGGCGCTCTCGGACATGAGGATGGTCACGCGGTAGCCCTTGGCGGCTCCGGCCATCGCCAGCGCGATGCCCGTGTTGCCGCTGGAGCATTCGAGGATGATGGAGTCTTTGCGCAGGGCGCCGCGACGCTCGGCGTCCTCGATGACGGCTGAGGCGAAGCGGTCCTTGATGGACCCGCTGGGGTTGAGGAACTCGCACTTGACCCAGACTCTCAGGCCTTCGCTCTCGAAGCGAAGGGGGACGGTCGGGCGGTTGCCGATCAGGCCCAGAACAGCCGGCGACGAACACGGATTCATGGCCGTCTTTCCATGCGGGCCGGGGTTGAACATCGACCCGCCGCCGGTCTTGTACACGAAACGACAAAGCGAGTCGAGGGGATGCCCGTGCGATCCGACTGCGTCATGCCGAACGGCAAGCCCTTCGACTGCCTCATTGCTTCGCACGGTGCGTCAAGGCGCCTTCGGGAACGTCCGCCCCTTTGGAAATGAGCTGGCGGACGGATTTGGCTTCGCAGTCGCCCAGGACGATCCTGGCGGTCTCTTTGCCCTCGAGGCAGAGGAGCGTATCGACGGCGTCCCGGCTGGAGAGGTTGCGGAGCGTCGCGTCGCGGGCAGCGATGAGACGCAGCAACGGGGCGGCGTTGGCGGCGAAGGGGGCGTCCAGGTGGTCGATCTCGATCTCGCGGGCGTCGTCGAAGACCATGGCCGGGCGCAGGTCGGCCTGCGAAGTGGACAGGCGGAGGTTGTGGAACTTCAGGCCGCGGACGTGGCGGCAGTAGAAGCCCCAGGCCGGCAAGGCGCCGAACATGGTGCTCTCTGGGTAGGCGGTCTCCCGCTCGGAGATCTTGCGGGCGGCGTCCTCAGCGGTGCCGCCGCCTTCGAACTCCAGCTTCACGTTGCTCATCGTCACGTCCTGGATGGGGTGGCCGGGCAGGCCCGTGATCGAGCAGCCGATGGGCGAGACCGAGCGGGCGGTGATGTCGCTGATGCGGACGTTGCGGAACGTGCCGACGGGCGGCTTGTCCTTGCGGCCGTACTGGCGGGCACGGTTGCCCAGCCGGAGGAAGATCGGCACGGAGACGCCCTCGATGTCGATCTTCGAGACGCGGACGTTGTCCAGCGTCCCGCCGTCGACGATCTCCAGGGCCACCCCCGCCAGCCCGCGCTGCTTGCCGTAGATCACCTTGGACCTGGCCGGCGAGCGGACGGTGCAGCCGGTGATCTCGACGTCGAGAAACCCGCCGCCCGACTCGGTGCCCATCTTCAGGGCGTTGCAGTGGCTGGAGATGGTGCAGCCGCTGACGCGGACGTTGCGGCAGGGCTGATCGGAGAGGCTCTTGAGGACGATGGCGTCGTCGTCGGTATCGACGCGGCAGTTGGTGAGGGCAACGTCCCGGCAGGAGTCGATGTCCAGCCCGTCGTTGTTGAACGAGACGTGGTTGAACACGTCCAGGTCCTTGAGCGTGACGTTGCGGCTGAGGCGGCAGTGGAGCATCCACGAGCCGCTGGCGCGGAGGGTGAGCCCTTCGACGCAGACGTCGGTGCAGTTCTCGAAGTAGAAGTTCTTCGGGCGGGGCTTGGTCTTGTCGCGGTGGGCGCCGCCGCTGCCGTCGATGGTCCCTCGGCCGCGAATGGCTACGTCGTGGAGGTCCCGGCCGTCCAGCAGGTTGCGGAAGGCCGACCTGGGCGGCAGTTGCCCGGCCGGGGCGGGCGGCTCGCCGGGGAAGTAGTCTTCGATGCGCGAGCTGCCCAGCAGTACGGCGCCCTCTTCCAGCAGGACGGTCACTTGGCTGGCCAGGCGGATCGAGCCGGTGAGGAACGTGCCCTTGGGGACGCGGACGGTCCCGCCGCCCGCAGCAGCGCAGGCGTCGACGGCCTTCTGAATGGCGGCGGTGCAGAGCATCTTGCCGTCGCCGACCGCGCCGTGGTCGACGATGCTGACGGTCTTGCCCTCCTCGCCAGCCAGGGCGGGCAGGCAGCAAATCGCGATCAGCAGGGCGGCGAGGGCGGTATGGGTCAGCAGGGCATGGCGATTGGGATGGTTTTGGTTCGAGGACATGGGTGAATCATAGCGGGCGACGCGGGCCAGTCAACAGCGACCGGACCTGACTCATCACCACCCTGGCGCGGCCTTCCTGGAAGCCGCGGCCCGTGCAGGGCATCCCAATGGGAGGCAGGCTATGCCTCCGGCAGGGCAGGGCCGAAGGCCCGTTGGAAGGTAGCCCAGGCCGAAGCGCAGCGAAGGCCTGGGTGCCAGGCCCCCAACCCGCACAGCCCCAACGGGGCGGGGTAACCCGTGGAACACCGACGCGGCAACGATGATCACGCGCGATCCGTTACGTCGCCCTTGCAGGGCTCGGGCATCCTCCCGCCCGCCACCCTGGCCTACGCTTCGCTTCGGCCAGGGCTATCTTACGCCGGCCCGTTGGGCCTGTGCGGCGGGGGGAATGAAGTTGGGGGTCTTTGAGAGTCTGCGGACCCTCAGAACATGGCGGGCGGGACCGGCCTGTGCCGCTACCGATACTGCCAAAGTGGGGATGAGTCAGCGGCCGGGCGATGACGTACGACGGGCGTGGCTGCTTATTGGCGTCCTCCACGTTGGGGCGTTCTTGTGTCGGCCCGTCGGGCCTCATCCCCTCGCGGGCGGCCCATCGCCCGAGCCCCAGCGGGGCGACACAACAACCGTTCCCAAGGGGCGGGCGCTGCGCGGGCGGGCCGGGGTGCCACCGTTCCATTCTTCTTGGTTTGGGTGGCTACCTGCCGCTGCGGAGCGCAGGCGTGGAGCCTGTTCCCTGCTATCCTTTGCTGGACCTTGGATGAAGATCAGCGGCGTTCAACCGAACTGCTTCCGCAGTTAGGGCATTTTACAGGCGAACCTGACAACCGCTTCTCCTCCTGTTCTCCCTTTTCGAAGATCTCCATAGTGAACTTGTGCCCGCAACGCTTGCAGATGAAGTTCGCTCGGATCATGGTTTCCACCTTGTCATAAGGATTCGGTAAGTCGAGTCCACAGATACTCCGCTGCCTCTTCCGCGGATAGCAGAGCCTTTCGGTTGGAACAGGGCCACATACCAGATGGCTCCAAACCCAGCGATTCCTTGTCATGCCCCACTGTCAATGAGTCGTTCGTCGCGTTATCTCCATCAGTAATAACCTGCCCCAGAAGCAAGTTTATTGCAGCACAGGTCAATTGGCTTCCGAGCCAAATCTTGCAGCGGTTGGCAACTTCCCCTCGGACATAGATGGTGGCCAAGAACTTGAAGGCATGAATCTCCTGGAAGTCTGTTTCCACTTCCTCGCGATGATCATAGAGTTCTTTCAAGGCCGTCCGAAAGTAGCCCTTCACAACCGCAAATGCATTGCGCAGAAAGAGGTCCTTGTCTCGTTGCGTAAATTTCTTGTCGATCTTTGGAAGAGGTATGCGGAGTCCCGGACTGCGGACGTTCTCCCCATGACCCTCTCCTTCGCCGTTTGGTTTAAGGCGAGCCATTAGTGCTTTGATAATCTCGTGAACTCCATCGTCCCAGGAAATATGCAGCTTGTCATTCAGTAGCGGATACTTGTCCAGAATCTCGCACTGTTCTTCCCGCGATCCAACGATCAACGGAAGCACTCGAACCTTCCCACTTGATGCCTCTTGGTTTAATGCCGCCTTCAATTCTCTCTGCGCCCAGTTCTTCTTTATGAATGCAGTGCTGAAGACGACCAGAACAAATCGCGATCTCCGGAGCCCCTCGTTCACCCTCTCCGTGATGCTGTCGCCCCACTTGGTGTCAAACTCATCGTACCAGCACGAGATGCCAGCCTCGCTACATGCCTCAACAAGTGGACGTACGACTTCGTCCTTGTCTTCATTCGCGTGACAGATGAATACGTCCCGAATTGCCTGGCACATACTACACCCCTTCCTGTCCCGACGCCGATGTACTGCGCGCGTTATCCCGCGATGACGCGCCAGTAGTCTAGTGGATACATACCGCAAAGAGGATAACCCACAACCCTCTAGTGCACAAGAGAGTTATGCACGGTCTGCACCCCGAACGTTGGGAGCAAGGCAGAACGACAAGTGTTTACCTAGTTAGGCCTTCTTAGCTGATTCAACTTCAGCAGATTCTCCAGCAGCTGTTGGTCGATCTCGGCGCGGCGGGGGGCGAGGGGATGGTCGGGGGGGGGAGCGGTTGGCCGGCGCCGGTGTCCTCCCACACGTCGGCCCAGTCGGGGGCCCAGAGGCGGGCGGGGTCGCATGCCCCGTAGGCGGTCAGGACGTGCTGGTGGAGTTTCTTGTTGGGCTGGCGCTGCCAAGTCAGGCGCTCGTCGTCCATGACGAAGCCCTTGAGCAGGTATTCCCGCAACCGCTCAGTTGCCCACCGGCGGAATTGTGTGCCCCGCTGGCTTCGCACCCGGTAGCCGACAGCCAGGATGGCGTCCAGGCTGTAGTGCTCGATCTCCCGGGCCACCTGGCGATTCCCCTCCTGGCGAACTATCCGGTAATTCCGGATAGTTGCCTCGCGGTCCAGCTCGCCTTCGTCGTAAATGTTCTTCAGGTGTTCATTTATCGTCCGGACGTCCTTCTGGTACAGCTCGGCCATCAGCGCCTGCGTCAGCCAGATTGTCTCGTCCTGGAAGCGGCATTCCAGCCGCGTGCGCCCGTCGGGCGTCTGGTAGAGCAGGATCTCCCCGCCGGGGCCTTCCGGGCTGTCGCCGGCGTGATGGACGGGCAGGTTGTCGTTTCGCTTGGCCATGCGTACAGCCCCCTCGTGTCGAGCATCGGCTCGCCCAGTACCTGCCCGGTCAGCAGGATCTACTTGTGCGGGCCGTCCAGCGTCGTGTCACCGTTGATGGTACTCTGCGACCGGCCTGCCTGCAAGCCGAGCCGAAATGGTGATTCCCGGTCCGATGCCGGGCAGCTTCCGCAGGCGGCTGGCCAGTCCATCCCCAGGTTCCCACTCCTGCGGGGTTCCGGCTTGGGGCGTGGCGCCATTCACGCCTTCCCGAATTTGGCTTCGTAGGCCTCGACGGCCTCTCTAAGCGTGTCCAGCGCCTTCTGGATCTCGGCGGCTTTCTTGTCGCCTTTGCGGAGGTTCTTGAGGCGGGCTTCCAGGTTGGGCTGGATGCGTTTCATGCTCGCGACGATGGGCTTGGCTTTATTGCCGAGCTTCTGGGCCGCCTTGGCCATGCCGACATTCCCCCATCTCTCGCCGACGATGGTCCAGCAGGCCATGGTGTCGTTCAGGTCGGGGACGATCCGCTCGATGGCCCCCAGCAGCGGGATGATGTTCTCGGGGGCCTTCTGGAGGTTCACGTAGCGGAGCGTCTCGTAGATGTTGTTCAGGTCGATGGGCTGCTTGAAGCCCGGGCGGACCTCGGTGCGCTGGACGGAGGCGGCCATGCCGGCGACGATCTCGTCCTTGAGCGCCGGGTTCTTCGCGATGGCCTTCTTGAACAGGCTGGTGGCGCCCCAGCGGCGGCTGGGGAGGTTGGTGTCGGCGTGGTAGCTGGCGAGCATGGCCGGCAGGACCGAGCGGAAGGTCACGGTGTCGTCGATCAGCGGTTCCAGGGCCTCGAAGGCCGCGGTGCGCAGCCACCATTCCTGCTCGCCCAGGTAGGGCAGGATCAGCTTGACGTTGGCGGCGATGGTCTGGGTGTCGCAGCAGCTCATGGCCATGAGGGCGTGGCGCTTCTCCCACATGGGCGCGAGGGGGTCCTTGAGCGGTTTGCAGATCTGCGGCAGGAAGTGGGCCTTGATCATCTCCGGGGTGATCTTGCTGACCGTCTTGCCGACGCTCCAGCCGATGGTGCAACTGATCGCGTCGAGGCCGGCGACGCGGAGGCGCCCGTCGGCGCTGGCCAGCGCCTTGGTGATCTCGCCGATGGCGGCCTGACCCTGGAAGCCCAGCCCGTGCGCCGCCCACACCCGGACCGAGGGCGAGTAGTGGCGCATGATCTTCGCGTACCACTCGACGGGCATCTTCTTGTTGCGGTCGCTGTTGATGGCGGGGTTGCCGCCGTGGGCGAAGGCGGCGGCGATCTCGTGCGGCTGGTCGGTGATGACCGCGCCGTCGACGAAGCCGGTGCGGTGGAAGTCGTCGGTCGGGAGTGCCTGCTCGACGGCGGTGGGCTGGTGCGGCACACTGAAGCGGGTGCGTGCCTTGCCGCAGATCCGCAGGTTCTTGAGGTGGGCGGTGTAGGCCATCGCGATCAGCCCGGTCTGGTATTGCGGGGCCTGGCCGATGGGCCCGTAGCCTGGGTACCAGGGCGTGCGGAAGCCGCCGCCCGGCATGCGGGACAGCTCAAAGTACCAGATCAGGTTGTCCTTGTGACGGCGGTAGGAGGCGCTGTGCTCCGGGGGGACCAGGGCGTCGACGATGTTCCGCCAGGCGATGTTGCCGAAGGTCGAGCCGTGCCCGGTCTCGCTGTCGAAGTAAGAGTCGGTCTCGCTCAGCGCGAGCAACTGGGCGGCTGCCTGGAATTTCCTGTCCGGCAGGAGCGTCAGGGCGGAAGCCAGCCCGCCGTTCTTGCCGTTGGAGGAGGTCCACAACTCGGGCAGGTGGTCGCCGTAGGGCACGCCGCCCCGCCCGGCGAAACGGAAGAACAGCCTCAGGGCGTCATCGTAGGTCCTCTGGCTGACCTTCACGCCGCACTCGCGAGCCAGCACCAGGGTCGTCAGGCCCTGGGCGCCCGCGGCGTTGACCAGCCCGCCGGTGACGTAGCCGACCACGCAGTTGTTGGTGCCGTGGCCCCATCCGCCGTAGTACTGGCCGGCGGCGAGGGCGTCGCACCTGGCCTGGAGGGCGGGCAGCACCCGCTTGTCGCCCGTGGCCAGGTAGTACTCGCCGAGGAAGATCCCGCTGTAGCCGATCATCCAGACGCTGTTGCCCGCGTTGGCGGAGGCGAGCTTGAGCGCGTATTTCTCTACCGCGGGCAGGTACTTCGCCTCGCCGGTCGACAGCAGGAACAACCCTTCGAGGTTGCCGGTGATCCCTCCGCCGGGCCCGCCGTGCTTGAGGATGAACGCGGCCGTCTGGTCCACGATCAGCCGCGATTTCTTGCAGTTGGCCGGATACGTCGGACTGTACCTGCCGATGGGGTCGAGCTGGATCACGACCGTCCGCTTCGCCTGGCCGCGGCGAATCGAGAACGTCATCTTGCCGTCGCGTCCCTCGGCGGCGTTGATCGCGAAACCCAGCGCGTGGCGCGGGTCGGGGACCTGGAGCGACGCGCCGTCGGCCGCCTCCAGCACGTCGTCTTTCTCGATCCTGCCGGCCGCAGGCGCGCCGACGGTCACCTGCGTCACCTTCAGCGTCCCGCCGGTGAGAGCGGCATGGATGCCGGTCACGCCGATCATGAACTCTTTGGTGTCTTTGCCGGCTGGCAGCGTGTTGGCCCGAAGGACCACCGGGGCTATCGCAAGAAGGAGGATCGCGATCACGAATCGGTTTTGGGCAGGTGTGCGGATCATGGCTGTACCCTATCCTGCTCCGGGCGGTTTGGCAAGAGCTGGCGGGACGCGATCGTTCGCCTGAGGACGCGAGCAGGGCGGGGACAGGACGCGGACAGGGCGCACGGAGGGCGCAGGAGTTCGCGGGCAATTCGCGGGAGGACGCAGGGTCAAGTTCTTTCATTTTAGGTGGTTAGGGATGGATTTGGGGCCGATCCAGCCCCGGCGGACCGGGAAAAGCGCCCTAAAGCGCCCTTCAGGGGTTTCCCTTATTTCGGCGGCTGGAGCCGGTCGCGCGGGGGTGGCACCGGGCGGGTGCTCGAACCGTCGGAACGCATCTGACGGGCGTAGCCGCCCCGCGGCCGCGACTCGGGCCCGAAGGCGGGGTTCTCGGGCCCCCGTGCGACAGGACGCGGCCTGGGGCATCCTGGCCGGTCCTGGGGGGTTCTGGGCGGGCCCGGATCACTGAAGTGGCCAGGCCGGGGTGGGGTGGCGGTGGGCGGTCAGCGGGCGAAGACCTCGCGCAGGAGGCGGTCGGCGATGGGGTTCGGGTCGTCCTGTCCGGTGGTATCGAACCAGAGGACGTCGCCCCAGCGGCGGTGCCAGGTCCGCTGCTTCTTGGCCAGGCGGCGGGTGTTGATCTTGATCTGTTCCAGGGCGTCGTCGAGGGTGCAGCGGCCGGCAAGGTGGTCGATCATCTCGGCGTATCCGACGGCCTGGGCGGCCTGCGGGGCCAGGCCGTGCGGGTCGGCGAGCAGGGCGGCCACCTCGTCTCGCAGGCCCGCCTGGACCATGCGCGTGGCCCGCAGGTTGATGCGACGCGACTGCTCGTCCTTGTCGCGACGCAGGCCGATCCGGACGCAGTCGTAGCGGCTCTGGCCGGCATCCCACTGGCTCTGGAGGCGGCTGATGGGCTGGCCGGTCAGGCGGTGGACCTCCAGGGCGCGGACGATCCGCTTGCGGTCGTTGGGGTGGATGCGGGCGGCGGCTTCGGCGTCCACCCGGGCCAACTCGGCGTGCAGGGCGGGCAGGCCCTCCGCGTCGGCCCGGCCCTCCAGCTCGACGCGGATGGCTGGGTCGGCCGACCCCTGGTCGAACAGGCCTTCGGTGAGGGCCTTGATGTACAGGCTGGTCCCGCCGACGGCCAGGGGGATGCGCCCTCGGGAGTGGATGTCGGCGATGGCGGCGTCGGCGGCGGCCAGATACTGGGCCACGCTGAACGGCTCCCACGGTTCGACCAGGTCGATGCCGTGGTGGGGGATCTCCGCCCGCACCGCGGGCGGCGGCTTGGCCGTGCCGATGTCCATGCGGCGGTAGACCTTCATGGAATCGACGCTGACGATCTCGGCGCCCAGGCGGCGTGCCAGGGCTCGACCCACCGCTCCCTTTCCGCAGGCCGTGCAGCCGAGTATCAGGTAGAGCTTGTTCATTGGCCTCTCGGGCGGGCGATTCGCGGAGCGGGTCTTCAGGCCGGCCTCACACGGGTGGCTGCCGACTCCACGATCCGCCCGATGAGCTGGGTGAAGCTGATGCCGTTCATCTTGCACAGGATGGGCAGATCGCTGTGGATGTAGTTGAGCCCCGGCAGCGGGTTGACCTCGATGAAGTTGGCGATGCCGTGTCCGTCGAATCGGACGTCGACCCGGCCGGCGTCTCGCCCGCCCAGCACGCGCCAGGCGGCCAGGGCCAGCTCCTCGCACGAACGGGCGACATCCGGCTCGCGCACGGGGACGTAGTCCACCAGGTCGTCGTAGTTGTCCTTGGTGAACTGCCCGTAGATCTGGTTGGTGGCGGTCGTCTTGTCCTTGCGGAAGACGACCTCCATCATGCCCGGGCACTCGGCGTTTCGGCCGGTGCCCGTCACGCCGACGGTGAACTCGCGTCCGGGCAGGAACGTCTCGACAAGCACGGGCTGGCGGAAGCGGGTGAGCAGGTCCAGGCACAGTTCGCGGAGTTCGCGCTTGTTGTTCACGCGGCTCTTGCTTGAGATGCCCTTGCCGGAGCCCTCGGCCAGCGGCTTGGCGAACAGCGGATAAGGCAGGTCGACGGGGTCGATGTCGGCCTCGTCGCGCACCTCGGCGAAGGCGGGCGTGGCGATGCCGGCGGACTGCATGACCCGCTTGGCCATGCCCTTGTGCAGCGAGATGCCCAAGGTGACCGGATCGCTGAAGGTGTAGGGGATGCCGTAGATCTCCAGCACGGTCGGCACCTGGGACTCGCGGCCGAGGCCCGCGAGCCCCTCGGCGATGTTGAACACGATGTCCCATCGCTTTCCCTCGCCCAGGCATTCCAGCAGGCGTCGCACGCTGCCTATCCGCTCGGTCTGGTGGCCCAGTTCCCGCAGGGCGTTGTCGATGCCGTCGATCGTCTCCACCTTGTCCAGTTCGGCTACGTCTTCCGGGCTGTAGCCGGCGGCCAGGTACTCGTCCTTCAGGTCGTAGGTCAGGCCCACTCGCATTGGGTATATCCTTAAAGTTCCGGCCGTTATACCATTCGCAGGGCCGAGATTCAATTTACCCCGCTTTGCCGTCGGGCGGCGCCGGCGTAGAATAAGACTGGGCCACAGAAGTTCTATTGCAGGCAGCGTGAAGATGTTCAGGGACATCCGATCTCTGGGTCGATGCGGCATCCGGGCCTCCGCGGGAAGCCCCAACGTCGGCATGGGGACCGGGACTTGGGGGTTTTCTCCCAAATTCGAGCAAGAAGCGCGGGCAGACCTTGACGCTGTCCGCCCGGCGCGCCAAGATACCTTGTGGACCGGCCCGCGAGGGTCGGCATGTGGCTAAGGAGTCTGGACCCCAGCCAGGGAAGGCAGATATGGCGACGGTAGTTTCATCTCCCCCGGGCGGCGAGGAATACAACCGCCCCCGCAACGGGCCGACGCACGTGACCCTGGACCGCGTTCCGCCCCATGACATCGGCGCGGAGGTCTGCGTCCTGGGGTCGATGATCCTCGATGCCGCCTGCATCGACATCGTCGTGCAGGTCAACAAGTCCGACCACTTCTACCGTCCGGCCCACCAGGTCCTCTACGACGTGCTGGTCGACATGCGCCAGGAGGCCAAACCCATCGACCTGGTGACCGTGCGGGAGGAGTTGCTCAGCCGCCGCCAGCTCGAGAAGGTCGGCGGGATCGAGTATCTGGCGGACCTGGTCGAGGGCGTGCCCAACTCCGCCAACGCCGAGTACTACGCGAAGATCGTCCGCGACAAGGCGATGCTCCGCGAACTGATCGCCGCCGGCACGGACATCGTCCGCGAGGCCTTCGAGGCCCGCGAGGACGCCGGCGGGCTCGTCGACGCCGCCGAACGACGCATCTTCCAGATCGCCACCGGCCTGTGCGGCGAGGAAGCGGTCGGCCTGAGAGGGCTGATCACCAAGACCTTCGAGATGATCGAGGCCACCCAGGGCCAACTGCTCACCGGCCTGGGCACGGGCTTCCCCAAGCTCGACGAGATCACCAGCGGCTTCCAGAACGGCGAGATGCTCATCCTGGGCGCCCGCCCGTCCATGGGCAAGACGAGCCTGCTGTTGAACCTGGCTGAGCACATGGCCGTCATCGACAATGTTCCGGTCGCGTTCTTCTCGCTGGAAATGTCCAAGGAGCAGATCGCGCAGCGGTTGCTGGCCTCCCACGCGGGCTTCGACCTGCGCCAGATGCGTCGGGGGATGATCTCCATGGAGGACTTCAACCGCCTCCAGGACGCGGCCGGGCCGCTCTACGAGGCCCCGCTGCTGATCGACGATACCCCCACGCTGACCATCCTCCAGCTTCGGGCCAAATGCCGGCGCCTCCAGGCCGCTCACGGCATCAAGGCCATCTTCCTCGATTACCTCCAACTCATGAGCTACTACGGGCGGGCCGACAGCCGCCAGGAACAGATCACCGAGATCTCCCGGGGGATCAAGGCCCTGGCCCGCGAGTTGAGCGTGCCGGTGGTGGCCGCCGCCCAGCTCAATCGCGGCCCGACCGACCGCCCCCAGCAGCGCCCCCGCATGAGCGACCTCCGCGAGTCCGGCTCGATCGAGCAGGACGCCGACGTGATCATGCTGCTGCACAACGAGGACTACTACCACATCGGCGATCCCGATTACACGCCCACCGGCATCCACGAACTCATCATCGCCAAGCAGCGAAACGGACCCACCGACATGGTCCCCCTGGTCTTCGTCAAGCAGTACACCCGGTTCAACCCGGCTGCGACGTTCCAGGCGTAATCGAGAAGAGCCCACGGAAGGTCTTCCGCGGGCTTTGCCCGCGCAGAGGTTGCATACAGCAAGAGGAACGACCATGACCGCTTCTGTCGAGAACGTGGTGCGATCGGGAATTGCGGTTCTTCTGCTCATCGCGGCAGCGCCGGCCCTGGCCGCCGAGCCGACGGTCGTCGAACGGCCCGGGCCGGACGGCCTGACCGAACTGCTCGTCCAGGCCGACGGCAAGACGCTTGCGACCTGCCGCGTGAACCTCTCGCGCCGCAACGCCCCGGCCGCCGCCGACAGCGGCCTGATCCGCCAGTGGGAGGGCTACCGCTTCGGCGGGTTCGTCTGCTACAACGACAACCAGTTCGTCGGAAGCGAGTACTCGAAGAACACCGAAGCCAAGACCTACAACCCCATAAAGCTGGACGTGGCCGGATGGGCGGCGGCCATGAAGAACGCGGGCATGAAGTACGCCGTGCTGACGACGCGTCACACGTCGGGCTTCCTGCTGTGGGACTCCGCGACCACGACCTTCGACGTCGCCTCCGCCGGCCAGACCACCGACGTGTGTGGCGAGTTCGTCAAGCAGTGCCGCCTGCACGGCATCGCGCCGGGGTTCTACTACTGCCTGTGGGGGGGCAAGGCCTGGATGCCTCACCCCAACGCACGGGCGATCATTCTGGCCCAGCTCCACGAGTTGGCCAGCCGCTACGGCGAGGTTCCCTACTTCTGGATCGACATGGGCAACTGGCGGCCGGAGAATCTCTCGCCGCAGGAGATCTACGATTCCATCCGCAACCAGCAGCCGCGGGCCGTCGTCATCCTCAACCAGCACATTCAGGACGGCGGCGCGATCAGGTATTTCCCCACGGACGTGATGAACGGTGAGGTGCACCTGCCGCCCGAGGGCGGGCACCGGGCCTTCCGGCGGGTCGGCGGCGAGCGGTACTACCTGCCCTTCGAGTTCGAGCCCGTCTCCCAGCGGATCGCCAAGGGCACGACCACGCCCTGGGGGCCGGTCGGCGCGTGGTTCACCGTCCGCGACAGCAAGCCCATTCCCGCCAAGGACCTCTTCGACTGGATTCGCCAGGCCTATGCCCGCGGTGCCAGCAATGTCCTGCTGAGCCTAGCCCCCGACCACACCGGCGCCATGCGGGCCGACGACGTGCGGCAACTGGAGGAACTGGGCAAGCTGATGCGCCAGGCCGGGCTGCTGGAGGTCCCCCCGCCCGCCTCGCCGCCCGCGGAATCGCTGGCCCTGGGCAAGCTCGCCCGCGCATCGGGCGTCTGGCAAGGCAACATCCAGCAGCTTGGACCCGACCTCGCCTTCGACGGCGACCCGGCCACCCGTTGGGGCGGCACGGAGGGGTCAAAGGCCGGCTGGCTCGAGGTGGACCTCGGCCGGGAGACGACTGTTTCACGGGCGGTGATCCTGGAAGGCTGGGACCGGACCCGCAAGTTCGCCATTCAGTACTGGGCCGACCGCCAGTGGAAAGACGCCGCCGCCGGCACGACCATCGGCGCCAGGTGCGAAGTGAAGTTCCCGCCCGTCAAGGCCCGCCTGTTCCGCCTGAATGTTACCGAGGCCATCGACGTGCCGACGATCTGGGAGTTTCAGTTGTTCGGGCCGGAGTGATCCTCTCACACGTCGCACAACTGAATCGCCTGCCGGATCGAGTCCAGGCCCTTCTTGGCCCCGAACTCGTGGGCGACGTAGCCGTTGTACTTGCCCTCTTCGGTGAGCTTGGCGATGGCCCGCATGATGGCCGGGTAGAAGAGTTCCTGCTCCTCGTCGAGGTCCTTTCGGCCGGGGTTGCCCGCGGTGTGGAAGTGACCGATGTGCTGGATGTTGTCGGTGATGGTGCGGATGACATCGCCTTCCATGATCTGCATGTGGTAGATGTCGTAAAGCAGTTTGAAGCGAGGCGAGTCGACCCGCTTGCACAGCTCGACGCCCCAGGCGGTCTTGTCGCACATGTAGCCGGGGTGGTTGACCTTGCTGTTGAGCAGCTCCATGCAGATGGTCACGTCGTGATCGGCGGCGATCTTGACCGCCTCCTTCAGCACGGGCACGCAATTGGCCATGCCCTCGGCGTCGGTGAGACCCTTGCGGTCGCCGGCCATGGTGATGACGCGCTTCCAGCCGAACTCAGCCGCGGCGGCGATGCCCTCGCGGAACTGCTTGAGGAATTCCGGGTGCTTGTCCTTGTTGTTCAGCCCGTCCTTGATGGAGCCCGCGCTGTGGACCATGGAGGCGACCAGCCCGTGCTCCTTGAGGGCGGGCCACTCGTTCTTGCCGATGAGGTCCAGGCCGTGCAAGCCCAGGGCCTTGGCGGTGCGGCAGGCCTCGTCAATGGGCATCTTGCGGAACATGCCGCGGGTGCAGCACTGCTTGATGCGGCCCTTGAGCTTGGGCGGCTCGGCCTGCTCGGCAGCGAGGGCGACGGTCGGGGCGGTGGCTGCGGCCACGGCGGCGGCGCCCAGGACACGGAAGGAGTCGCGGCGGGTGAAGGCGTCGGATGAGGTGGTCATGGGAAAACCTTTCGTTGGAATCTGCCCAGACTATAGTCCCTGATCCGTTCGCGGTCAAACGGGCACTCGGTTTTCCATTGTCGCCGACTGGCAAGCCCTTCGATAGCGGCTGGGCGCGACGGGGGCTTGCCATTCGGCGACGTCCTCCGCTACAGTCTGCGCGGGAATCATCCGGTCGCAACGGAGAAGGAGCAACAGATGAACAGGCATTCTCTGACGTCGCCGCTTCTGGTCGCGGTTCTCGCGTTGTCGTCGGCTGCTGTCGCGGAGGATGCTTCTTCGCGGCGCAGGCCCGGGAGCTACCTGGCCATCTTCATCAACGGCTACGGCGGGGACCACCTGCCCAGGGAAGCCGAGAAGTTCGACAAGCTCCTGACCGCCATCACCCGCGAGGGGCATTTCAACGCGATACTCTGCCAATACTCGCCCGAGCGCGAGGAACTCTGCCGCAAGCACGGCGCGGCGATGGTGGTGGACCTGCTGGCCGATCCGCACGTGTACAAGAGCCCCGACCCGTGCCAGGCGCTGCTGAAGAGGCTGCGGGGCAATGCAACCGTGGCCGCTTACCACCTGTGGAGCGACCGGTTCGGCAGCACCGGGCCCGGCCGGGCGCGGGATATCGACAACGTCCACGCCTGGGACCCCACCCACGCCACGTTCTCGGGCACCTACAAGGCCGACGGCATCGGCTACCTGGCCAAGAGCGATTTCGTCAGCTACTACGACTTCTCGTGGAAGCGAGGCCCGGACAAGAACTTCCCCCACCTGCTGGCCGCGTGGAAGGCGGCCTCCGCCCACGACGGCCGCCTGGGTCGCTACTGCGAGAGCGACGCCGGGCTGGCGGGCAAGGGTAATCCTAACCGCCTGCTGTACATCCAGACCACGTCCATCGCCTGCGGGCTGCGGGCGGCCATGTGGCACATCGGCTCGCGGATCATGAACATGGAGACGTTCCGGTTCAACCAGTACGGGCTGGACCTGGCGTCGGTGAACGCATACCTCAAGCCCATGCGCGAGGAAATCGCGAAGATCGGCCTGCCGAAAGCGATCTACTCCACGCCGATCACGATGGACGCCAACCATCGACCCGTCGAGGCGAAGGACGGCAAGCAGCCGATGCCTCCCGGCCTGGAGAACCATGCCTTCCCGGGCGACTTCTGGATCCAGCCCGCCGGCGGGGAGTTCGTCATGGGCGTCTCGAAGTACGACGGCGGCGGCAAGGACGTCGTCTTCATCGCCAATCACGACGCGTACGGCGAGCAGAACGTCGTGCTCAAGCTCGGCCGGGCGGCCAAGCCCAGGCTCTTCAACCGCGCGACCGGCAAGTACGAGCCGCTGACGATCTCCGACGGCAAGATCAGCTTCAAGCTCGACCCGGCCGGCGGGGCGATCGTGCTGTTCGAGTGAGGCTCACGCTCCCGGCACGATGGCCTTGTGCTCGCGGAGCGTCCGATGGATGTCGGCCAGGGGGACGTCCAGGGGAGTGGTCTTACCCTTGGCAGCCAGGGCGGCTGTGGCGCCGGCGGCCTGGCCCATGGCCATGCAGGAGGCCTGCACGCGGAGGGCGGAATTGGCCAGGCGGTCGCTGCTGACGCACCTGCCGGCGACGAGGATGTTGCGGCTGGTCTTGGGCGCGAGTGCTCGCAGGGGGACGGTCGGGACCACGCCCTTGGCCAGCGGCTTGGGCTTCACGCCCGTGCGGGTGTGGAGGTCGATGGGGTAGAAGGCGTAGCAGACGGCGTCGTCGTAGACCCGTCCGGCGGTGTAGTCCGCGTGGGTGATGACCGTCTCGCCCAGGACGCGGTAGCTCTCGCGGAAGGCGGTCTCGCTCTGCAAGTGGATCAGGCGGGCGGGCTTGCCGCCCTTGGCGGGCGCCTCGCGCAGTCGCTTGAGAACGGCCTGGCGGCCGGTCAGGTTGGCCTGGGTTCGCGTGACGGAGTTCGACGAGTCGGCCCCGTGGACGTACAGGGCCTGGAGCTGCTCCCGGCCCGGCTGGTAGGGGTCGCCCACCTTGTACAGGATCGAGCCCGGCTGGGTCTCGTCCTCGCGGAGTCGTTCCAGGCCGATCATGCCGGCCAGATCGCCCCCGCCCGTGCAGTCGATGATCTGCCGGCACGCGATGCGACGTCGCGTGCCCGGGCCGACGCAGCGGACCGACCAGCCGTCGGCGGACTTCTCGGCGGAGAGGGGGAACTCGTAGTACGCGATCTTCACACCCGCCTGGAGGCACTTCTCCTCGGCCAGCAGGGCGTACACGTAGGGGTTGATCTGGACCTGGTGCTTCCAGTGCGGCACCTTCTGGGCCTGGAAATCCGGGAGCTGCCCGCCATCGGTCGCGACGGTCTCGGTTACGAGTTCCCAGCCGATGCCGGCGATGATCTGTTTGCCCCAGGCGTGAAACAGGCCCGGGAAGGCCACCCCGCCGACGGTCATCGTCCCGCCGAGCTGGCTGCCGCGCTCCACCAGCATCGTCTTGGCCCCCGCGCGGGCAGCCTGGATGGCCGCGATCGTTCCGGCCGTGCCGCCGCCGACCACCAGCACGTCGGCGTCGTCGTTCAGTTCGCCCGCGGCCGGCGCGGTCGGTTGGGCCTGCGGGTTGGCATCGGCCGCCCGTGCGGTCGCGGCAGCGGCCGCCGCTGCGCCCGCCAGGCGGAAGGAGTCGCGGCGGGTGATGGCGTTACGCGAAGTAGTCATGCTGGAAGGCCTTTCATCAAACCTCGCCGAACCTACCTGCCGGCAGGCAGGCGGCAAGCCCTTCGACAGCGGCTGGTCACCGTCGAGGGCTTGCCATTCGGCGATGTCGCATGCTTTGGGTTCTACTCGTACGTGAACATGGCCGTGGCCTTGCAGGCCTTGTCGGCCTTCACGCGGACCCAGTGGGCGGAGAAGCCCTCGGGGAACTCGTGCGTCACGGTCTGCCCCGCTGGCACGGTGATCGTCTTATAGGTTCGCCAGAGGTCCAGTCCGGCGAACTCGACCTCGACCTGAATGCTCACGTCGTCCTTGGCGTCGTGGTTGAGGCGAAGGGTCTTCTTGTCGTAGCCGGCCATCAGGTAGCGGTCGCTGGCCTTGCCCGGCTGGACGGCGGTGTCCTTCCACGGCCCGCCCACGCCGCGGGGCTTGCCCATCTTCCACAGATCGTCGATGTCGCCGAACCACAGGCCGACCTTGCCGTCGTCGCCGGCGAAGTAGTGCCCGTCCGCCTTGGCCGAGGCGGAGCAGCCGGCGATCACCAGCAGTCCGCGCCACGAGCAGAAGTCGGTGATGCGCTTGTTGTGAGTGCAGACGGGCTTGATGCGGGCCAGGCCGCCGGAGATGGTTCGCGGGGCGCAGAAGAAACTGCCGGCTGCGTTCAGCAGCGATCGCTCGGTGACCACCTCGCGGAGGGCCCTGGGCCAGCCGGTCGCGAAGGGCTTGTCGTAGGCCGTGGGGTGCCCTTTGGGCAGGCGGGCCCGCAACTTGCCCTCCATCGCGATCACCGACGCGTCGTCGATCTCGATCACCTGGTGCTGGATCGCGGTCTTCTCGCGGAGGAACTTGGCTGAGGCGCTGTCGGCCCCGGTGGGCGTGAACTTCATGTCGGGCGAGACCTGGCAGGTCTTCGCCTCGCCCGCCTTGCCCGAGGCGTCCACGGGCGTGGCCAGCACGCCCAGGAGGATCTTGTCGTCGCCCTCGCTGCGGAAGACCGCCGACGTCCAGGCGCCTTCGGCGTCCACGTCGGCCAGGGCGGCGAACGGCTTGGCGTCGGTGACGGCCCCGCCGCCGGGCCCGTAGTGGAAGTACGCGGAGACCAGCACGTCCTGGTCGCTCTTGAGGCGGATCCACTGGGCGTCGAGGTCCTTGGGGAAGAGGTGGAACGCGTAGCCGCCCGCGGGGACGGTGATCTTGCCGCCCTCGACCCACTGTCCGTCGCCGGTCTTGTCCAGCTCGTAGGTGAACGCAGCGTCCTTCTCGCCCTTGTGCGAGAGGTGGAGCATCTTCTGCGTGTAGCCGGTAAAGAGGTATGGATCGGACGGCTCGTTGGCCTTGGCTGTATCGCCCAGCCACACGCCGCCCCAGCCGGCGGGCTTGCCCGCCTGGGGCAGGTCGTCCCACCTGGTGAACCAGAAGTTCGAGCACGACTGGCCGTTGAGGCTGTTGAGCGTATCGCTCAGGCCGATCTTGCCGGCGGAGAAGCCGCTCTTGGCCGTATCGTCGCAGGCAAAGACCAACCGGCCGTTCCAGTCGCAGAAGTCGCCCGTGATCTTGAGGTAGGTCGCGATGGGCTTGAGCCCGCCGGTCTTGCCCGCGGTGAGCCCGCCGGGGAAGTCGAACCATCCGCCGTGGAGGTTCATCAGGAACCTGCCGCCCGTCACCTCGCGGATTCGCGGCCATTCCGTGTGCCACCCGTGCGAGCCGGTGTAGCTGTAGTCGTGGATCGGCATGCGGTAGGTGTGCCACTTGCCCTGGCTGCACACCTTCAACAGCAGCGAGCGCTTGTCCCAGCCGATGGCCCACAGTGGGGCGTCCTTGTCGGGCGGGCCCAGGATGCCGCCAGGCCCGGTCACGTCCAGGAACTGCCTGCGCTCGATCAGCCGCCATTCCTTGCCGTCCCATTCGGCCAGGGCGCCGGCGTCCTCGGGACTCCTGGGTTTGGGATCGATGAAGTAGTCGAAGGGCTTGTATTTGTCGACCGAGCCGGCTGGGTGCTCGCCGTTGTTGGCGACGACCAGCCGCCCCTGTCCGCTGTAGCCGCCCTTGCCGTGCCAGCCGGGTACGGGTCGCTTGAACAGCAGCTTCGGTTCGAGCGTCTTGACGTCCACTTCGTAGATCAGCCCCTCCATGTCCAGGATGTAGAGCTTGCCCGCGGGGTCATTCAGGTGGCGGGCGGTGGCGGTGAGGCGGCCGAACATCTTCGAGTAGGGAATCGTTCGCACGTTGCCCTTGTCGTCGATGAAGTACGGGCCGATATTGAGCTGGTTGCTCTCCCGGTGGATCATGCGGTTGGCGGGCGTGCCGCCGATCGACTCAGGGCGGGTCACGATGGCCAGGTCCGGCGAGATCTCGTAGAGCTTGTCGTCGCTGCCGCTGGGGCAGTGCGGGCTGTAGGTGATGGCCCACAGCCTGTCCGCCCAGGGCACGACGGCCCCGATGCCGCACTCCCCGCTGTTGCGGTTGTGGACCGCCAGGTGCGGGTAACGCCCACTGACGGACAACGGCTCGGCCAGGCCGACCGGGACCAGCACAAGGCCCGCGAGCAACGCGGGGAATACTGACTTCTTCATGTCCATGCTCCAATCGAAAACCGAGAAATCCCCTCACCGCGGCAGGTAAACGCCGGCCGGGTCATCCCATTGCCAGTTGCCCAGGTCGAGGCCGACGGGCTTTCGAGGCCAGCCGGCCGACAGACGCTGCTGGAGCTGGTCCCAGTGTCGCACGCCGCTGACGGCGTCGGCAGCCTCCACGTTGCAGGCGCCAACGGCCACGGCGGAACAGACCGTCTGCTCGGGCGAGAGGCCCTTGAGCAGGGCGGCCAGGAAGCCGGCGATGGTGCAGTCGCCCGAACCGGTGGTGCCCACGACGTTCACCTCGAAGCACGGTCCGAGCATGCGCCTGCCCGCCCAGGCGGCTGGGTCGGCGGGCCGGCAGCGCCCGATCCCGGCCACGCGGGAAACGTCGTCGCTGACCCGGAGGTAGAGCCCCTGGTCGCCCAGCTTGAGGGCGACGACGGGCGGCCCCATGGCGATCAGGCGCCCGGCAATGTCGTCGAGCAGGTCGGCGTCCACCGCCCGCATCACCTCGCCGCCCGTCCGCTCCGACAGGCGATCGAACAGCGGGCGGTCCAGCATGAACAGGATCTCGTCCAGGCTGGGCAGGAACACGTCCACCAACGGCAGGACGTTGGCCAGGAAGGCAGGCCAGTCGGCCCGACCGGCCGGGGAGTCCGGGTCGGGGCGGGCCATGTCCAGGCTGACGGTCAGGCCGATGTCCTTGACCCGCTTGAGGATGGCGGCGAATTCCAGGCCCGCGTCGGCGTAGCAGCGCCGCATCAGCGGCGGGTAGCCGAAATGGAACAGGCGCGGCGAGCCGGCAAGCAGGTCGTAGTTTACGTCGTCGCGGCCGAACGTGTCGTTGGCCCCGGGGCAATGGAGGAAGCTGCGGTCGATCCCCGGCGGGCTGAGCACGACGGTGTAGGAGCTCTGCTCGCCTGACTCGACGGACATGCCTTCGACCAGCTCGGCGGACTGCTGGCCGACCAGGTCGAGAATGGCCCGCCCGAAGACGTCGTCGCCGACCTTGCCCATCAGGGCGGTGGGCAAGCCAAGGCGGTGCAGGGCCAACCCCGTGTTGGAGACGGCGCCGCCGGTGGAGATCGTCGCCCGTCCGACGTTGACCAGCTTGCCCGGCTTGAGCAACGAGCCGAAGTCGCCCGCTCCGCCGCCCTCGAATGTGGGGATGATGTCCAGGCAGATGTGCCCGGCCACGACTACCTGAGTTTCGTGCTTGGCCATGGTGCGAAGGATACCGGCGGAAGGGGCCAGGGACAAGGGACTACGGACCGGGGACCGGGGGCTGGAGAGGCCCCCGGGACAACGCGGGCGCGCATCTGCCTGCCGTCGTGCAGGCGCCCGAACGGTCGGAATTGTTTGGGCAGGCGCGGTGCGATTTCGTATAAGAAAGGCGAGTTCGCTGTGACCCTGAGCCGAAAGCTGGGAGGTGGATCTTCCGATGAATAGACGAAGATTGTGCATGCGGAGATTCGTTCAGAAGGGAATCGAATGATCGTTGTACACGTGACGCATGAGGCAGTGGAGAAGATCGGCGGGATCGGCGCGGTCATCGCGGGGTTGATGAACGCCGAGGCGTACGCCAAGAACGTGACGCGGACGGTGATCCTGGGGCCGCTGTTGACGACTGATCGACCGGTCAACCGGCGGCTGGGCGAGGGCGGACACGTGCTCTACAGTTCCCTGGACGCCGTTGACCGCCCCCCCTGGCGCGAGAAGTTCCGTCCGATCGAGCGGACCCACGACTGCGGCATCATCTACGGCACGCGGCGCGTCGACGACCCCTGTACGGGGCGATCGGTCAAGGCCGAAGTCGTCCTGGTCGACGTCTTTCACGCCAATCAGCACCGCCTGAACCTCTTCAAGTACGAGCTGTTCAAGAAGTTCAACGTCCCCTCCGACCGCTTTCAGCACATCTGGGAGTACGAGGAGTACGTTCGCCTGGCCGAGCCCGGCTACGAGGCGCTCAAGGCCATCGGCTGCGTCAACGGCGAGGAGTTGGTGATTCTGGCCCACGAGTACATGGGCATGCCGACCGCGCTGAAGGCGGTCATGGACGGCTCGCCCTGCACTCGGACAGTCTTCTACGCCCACGAGGTGGCCTCGGTGCGTCCCATCGTGGAAGCGGCCCGCGGCAACGACACGCTGTTCTACAACGTGCTCGCTGCCGCCGAGAAGGAGCAGCGGACCATCGAGGACGTCTTCCCCAGCGTTCACGAGAACTACAAGCACCCGCTGGTGAAGGCTGCCCGCTACTGCGACCATGTGTTCGCCGTGGGCGACTACGTTGAATCGGAGTTGCGGTTCCTGGACCCGCACTTCCGCACGCAGGCGATCGAGCTGGTGTACAACGGCATCCCGGCCGAGCCCATGACAGAGCTGGCCAAGCAGGCCAGCCTGGACCGGATGAAGGACTACGCCAACGCCCTGGTGGGCTACCACCCGACGTGGATCTTCACCCACGTCTGCCGCCCGGTGGCCAGCAAGGGCATCTGGCACGATCTGGAAGTGCTTCACGAACTGGAGGGCCTGTTGAAGGCCCGCGGCGAGTCGGCGGTGTACTTCCTGCTGGGCACGCTGGCGGGGCAGCGCCGCAGCCAGGACATCCGCCACATGGAGAAGGTCTACGGCTGGCCGGTCAACCACGAGAAGGGCTACCCGGACCTGTGCGGCGGGGAAGAGGGCCTGGGCGACATGTTCGCTCAGTTCAACCGGGACCATTCCGCCGTGCAGGCCGTCTTCGTCAACCAGTGGGACTGGAGCCGGCGCTTCTGCGGCGACCGCATGAGCGAGGACATGACCTTCCAGGACGTTCGGGCGGGCACCCACGTGGAGTTCGGGCTCAGCACCTACGAGCCGTACGGGATCGCGCAGTTCGAGCCGCTGGGGTTCGGCGGGCTGTGCGTGGTGACCAATGTCTGCGGGTGCGCGGGCTTCGCCCGCTGCGTGGCCGGGGACGAGGACGTCAGCGGCAACATCCTCCAGGCCGACTACCTCCAACTCGACGGTCCGATGACCGTCGATCAGATCCTCCACACACCCTACGAGCAGCGCGAGGCGGTGGAGTGGGCCGAGGCCAAGCGCATCGCCGGCCTGATCGCCGACCGCCTGCCCCGCGACCTGGAGACGCTCCGGGCCCGCGTCAAGAGCGGCTTCGAGCTGGCCAGCCGCATGAGCTGGGAGAAGGTCGTCGAGGACTTCTTCCTGCCCAGCCTGAAAAAGACGGTCAAGAACAACAAGTAGCCGGTAGCCAGTGGCCGGTAGCGTCAGGTCATCATGAGGACCAGGAGGGCCATCATGGAGATGCACGCCTCCACAAGCAGGAACTGCCAGAGCCGGCGATAGGCGTAGTAGACGGATTTCACCAGGACGATAAAGCCGAATATCGTCAATATCCCGATCAGATCATCGAAATCCAGACCATGCCTTCCAGGGTGATCGAAGCCGATGTCGCCGAACACAATCACCAGCACCAGCAGGATCTGCAGGGCTGTGCCTCCGATGGTCACAGCGAGGTTCGTGGGATCGATTCTGCGTTTTTTGCGTTTCATTCCCCCGTCTCGCTGTGAAACCTGGAACGGCAGCAACTCCACTGGCTACCGCTCCACCCGCTACCGGCTACTAGTGTAGAATCTCGCCTTTGGTCACATCGCCCTTGACGTCCAGGAGCTGGATGGAGGCGGGGCAGCGGAAGTTCTTGTGGTCGGCGAAGGTCCAGACGACCTTCTTGTCCGGCGTGACCTCGATGATCTGCGCGGTCTTGCCGAGGTTGCCGTGTCCCAGCCAGTTGGTCATGACGGTGTTGCCGTTGGGCAGCCGCTGGAGCCCGGTCATGAACTTGAGGCCCACGCCTTCCAGCTCATCCCTGCGGACCTCCCAGACGACCTTGCCGTCCTTGTCCACCTCTACCACGCCCGAACCTCGCTTCTTGTCGGCGTCGCCCTCGGCGATCAGAGTGTTGCCGTTGGGCAGACGGATGACGCTGTGCGGGCCCCCGGGCGACGCGCAGGACCAGACTTCCTTGCCGTCGGCGTCGTACTCCTTGACCGCCTTGAGCCCGTAGTGGGCCACCAGGTAGTGCCCGTTGGCCAGCTTGCGGGCGTTGCGCATGAAGGCGTGCCCGCCGCTCTTGCCTTCCGACAGCAGGCGGATCTCCTTGACGATCTTGCCGGAGGGGTCCACCTCCAGAAGCTTGCCGCTGCTGCATTCGCCGATGAACGTGTTCCCGTCGGGCAGCCGCTGGCAGGCGTACACCTCGCTGGGCGAGCGGCGGGTCTGGACGTTGCCGTCCTTGCCCTTGGCGGCGGATTCCACCATCGTGCCCACGTGCTCGAAGATCACCTTCTTGTCGCGATTGACCTCCTTGACGCCGTGCCCGGTGACGAACAGCACGTTGCCGTTCGGCAGCAGCCAGACGTCGTTGCAGTTGGGGGCGGGAAACTCCCACTCGATCTTCCCCTCGGCTGAAACGAACGCAACCTTGCCCGCGGAGTAGTCGCCGCAGACGAAGGGATGTCCCTGGCCTTGCTGGACGGTCTGTTCGGCGGCTGAAGAGAACCCGGCAACAGCGGTCAGGACGAACAGGGCGATCAGGATCCGCGCGGTCATGGTGGAGTCTCCTTACGGTTATGCTGGGGGTTAACGGCCGGGGATTTCTCCGATTGCCCCAAGGACGAGGTTGACGCGGACGGTGCATGAGAATACGATTAGCAGCACGGGCCGCACAAGGCCCACCGCAGGCAGGTGGCCGGAGCACGTCTGGTGCCGGCTGGCTGGATGCTGCGGCGTTGTTGGGAGCAGAGCTTGTGGCAACGGACGCGATACGGCCATTCCGTCATGCTGAGCGGCGAGCGGCGTTCACGCTGGTCGAATTGTTGGTGGTGATTTCCATCATCGCCCTTCTGCTGAGCCTGCTGACGCCCACGCTGTCGCGGGTCAAGGCCATGGGCCGTCGAACGCAGTGCCAGGCGAATCTCCGCCAGATCCATACCGCCGCCACCAGCTACCAGGCCATGTACCGCGGGGCCCTGGTGTCCGTGCACCCGCCGGTCAAGATGCCTGAGGACGGCGGGGACGAGGCATGGGTCGAACCTCCACCCGGTTGGCAGCAGCGGCATCCCAAGTGGCCCAACAACGACAAGTTCTGCGTCAACGACATGCTCCGACAGTTCGTCGGGGGCGGCACGCTGGAGATGGCGGGCACGTCCAAGCGCGGCAACGAGGCCTTGTGGTACTGTCCCTCGGCCTTTGAGACAAACAACAGCGCCTGGAACCACCGCCGGCTCGACTACGGCCTCAACCACTACGGGCGGGGCACCGGAGAAACGGGCAAGTACTGGGACTCCATGAGCGGGAAAATCGAGGGCAGAAGCAACGAGGGCAACTTCCCCAGGCACGCCAGCAACATCGGCCGGACGACGGTCATCTGGTTCGCCGACGCCGAGAATGACACCAGTCCCGAGGACATCGGCGGCGTCTCTCGCGGCAAGCTGGCCGCCGAGGGCGGAGACCACTGGCCCCTCCAGGTCAGCTTCAACCTCTACGCGTACATCCGCCACCTGATGGGGTACAACGCCGTTCAGTTCGACGGCACGGCCGTCTGGCACGACGGCGAACGGATCGACCCGGACAAGCCCGAGTCTGAACGGGCCGAAGAGGCCAGGCTCCGGGTGGAGAAGTGGTTCATCTACAAACCGCGGGTCCAAGGCTGAAGGGGCGTCTATGCGTCGCGGCCTCATCGTTGCCTCCCTTGCCGCGTTCTGCCTGGCGCCCGTCGCGGCCCGTGGCCAGGGCGCACCTGTCGTTCGGGCCAAGTCCAAACCAGACCGGCAGTGGAGAGAATACCCCACCCGCACATTGGAGCACCTAACGGGCTTTCGCCCCGCCGACCGCCCGATCCCTCTGTCCGCGTATGGCGGACGGGCCGACCGAAAGCAGAAGGCCACCGGCTTCTTCCGCGTTCAGAATGTCCACGGGCGGTGGTGGCTGGTCGATCCGGAAGGCTGCCTGTTCCTGCACGTCGGCGTGGTGTCGGTCCGGCCGAACCTGTCGGCGGGCAGCCGCTCGGCCTACGAGCGGCGGTTCGGCAGCGAGGAGAAGTGGGCCGCCACGGCGGGCGGGCTGCTCGCCGACCACGGCTTCAACGGCACCGGAGCCTGGAGCGACAACGCCGCGCTGCGGGCCTGCCCGCGACCGCTCGTGTACACGCAGATCTGGAACTTCATGAGCGGCTTTGGCGGCAGCAAGAAGCTCACCCGCCAGAAGCCCGGGCACAAGGGCTATCCCAACGACTGCTTCCCCGTCTTCCACCCGGACTTCGAGCGCTGGTGCGACCATGCCGCCCAGGCGCTGGCGGCCACCAAGGACGACCCGTACCTGCTGGGGCATTTCAGCGACAACGAGTTGCCTTTTCCCGACCGCCTGCTTGACAAGACGCTCGCCCTGGACGAGTCGGACGCGGACATGGTCCACAATCTGCGGGCTGGGCGTCAGTGGCTCCAGCGGCGCAAGCCCTTGGGATCCCTTACGGGGGGCCGATCGGCCTCCAGCCGGGACATCACCGACGCCGATCGCGACGCCTTTCGCGGCTACGTCTTCGAACGATACCTCGAGATCACCACGCGGGCCATTCGCAAGCACGACCCCAACCATCTCTGCCTGGGTCCGCGCCTGCACGGACAGGAGAAGAAGAGCCCCGCGGTCTTCGCCGCGGCGGGGAAGCACCTCGACGCCGTGGCCGTCAACTACTACGGCGTCTGGACGCCCGAGGCGGCCACCCTGGCCGACTGGACCCGCTGGTCCGGCCGGCCTGTGCTTATCACCGAGTGGTACGTCAAAGGGGCCGACGCGCCGGGACTGGCCAACACCACCGGGGCCGGCTGGATCGTCCCCACCCAGGCCGATCGCGGGCGCTTCTACCAGAACTACGTCCTGGCGCTGTTGGAGTCGCGCAGTTGCGTGGGCTGGCACTGGTTCAAGTACCAGGACAACGATCCGCAAAGCCGCACCGCCGACCCGTCCAACCTGGACTCCAACAAGGGCATCGTCGATGGGACGTTCCAGCCTTATCTGCCCCTGCTGGAGCGGATGGGCCGGCTCAACGCCCGCGTCTACGAACTGGCGGACCATTTCGACCGCAAGACGAGGCGACAGGCCTCGTCCGCCCCAGGCGCCCGCCAGCCTGGTGGGTTGACGTCGCAGGCGGATCGGCAATAATGTGTGCAGCGGCAGCCAGCGACGACTCGCGGATTCCAGGAAAGCAGCAGCCATGACTACCCATTTGAGACTCCTTGCGGCGGCGGTTCTGGGAGGATTGGCACTTACGGGCCTGGAGCGGCCAGCCCGCGCGGACGAGCGCAAGTCCATCACGGACCAACTCAAGACCGCCCCCAAGCCCGCCCCGGCCGTTCCGGCCGCCCCAAGGCCCACCAAGGAACAGACGCTGCTGACGTACTATCTCCACATGCACCACTACGCCCTGCGGTCGCGCAACTGGCTGGTGCGGTCGATGGCCGTGGTGGGCCTGTCGAGGATCGACGACCCGAAGGTGACCGAAAAACTGCTGGAGGTGCTGGGCGGGGGCAAGACGGCCCTGTCGGCTGAGGAGTTGGCCAAGGCCCGCGAACAGCGGGCCAAAGAGGCCAAGGCCATGGCGGCGGCGGGGTTCGTTATCCCCCGCGACGAGGCTTCGGGCAAGACCGATCTGCCGGGCGACAACCTGGTGCGGGCCTTTGCCTGGCAGGCCCTGGCCGGGCGGTACGGCTCCATGACCAGCCCGCAGCGCAAGCAGTGGCGCCAGTGGGCCGTGGACCTGTGCCGCTCCAACAGCCTGCCGGGCGACCTGAGGCTGGACCTGGTTCGCCTGCTGGAGGCCGAGGGGGCCACCGAGGAGAACCTCCAACTCTTCAGCCTGCTGTTCGCCCATACCAACTGCCTCGACCCCTACGACATGCGGACACTTCAGGCCATGCGCGAGCTGGTGGCCCGATGGAAGCATCCCGAGTTGATCAAGGCCCTGATTGCAGCCATGGGAGACCTCAATAAAGCCTACCGGGCGGAGTACCTGCTGGGCGACCTGAAGGCCAATGTGCCCGCGTCGGCCTCGCTGGTCAAGAAGGGCTCGAAGGTCCTGTGGCGCGAGGTGCAGTCGGCGTGGGTGGAGTGGTTCAAGCAGAGCGGTCCGAAGGACGTGCCGGCGATCAAGCCGGGGCCCTTCCGCAGCCACGGCTTGCTGCCCAGGCCCGAGAAGATCACGAACGCCGACGACCCGAAATGGCGCCGCGACCTGGAGATCGAGAAGTTCCGCCTGGACCCCATCGACGTGGCCTTTGTCGTCGACGCCACCGGGTCGATGACGGCCGTCGTCAACTGGGTCAAGAGCGACGTGCTCAAGATGATGCGGGCGTTCAGCCTCATCAGCCTGGAGCCGCGCATCGGCGTGACGTTCTACCGCGACCACGGCGACGAGTACGTGACCAAGGTCTTCGAGTTGACCGGCGACGCCCACTCCCTGACCCGGGCCATCCAGTTCGCCCGGGCGGGCGGCGGGGCGGACATTCCCGAGGCCGTCTTCGACGGCCTGCGCGACACCTTCGACAAGATGGGTTGGAGCCGCGGCCAGTCCATCCGCCGCATTGTCATCCTCGTCGGCGACGCCCCGCCCCACGAGAACACCCTGGACGACATCGAAAAAATGGTCAAGGCCGCCGCCAAGCTCGGGACGAGCGTGTACTGCATCAAGGTCAAGACGCCCAAAACCGGCGACGTCGGCTGCTTCGATCAGATCGCCAGGTGGGGCAAGGGCAAGAGCATGTGGGGCGACTTCTCCAAAACCCCCCAGCCGAACTCTACCGACCTGGCCGAGCCGGTCGACCTCAATAGCCCCGACCACCAGATCTTCTGCGAAGTGCTCAAGGGGATCACGCCCACAGGCTACCATGACCGCATCGAGCCGTTCGTGACTGTCCTGTCGCAATACGTGCAGACGCCCTCGGCTGAGAACCGCGAGCATTTCGACGACGAAAAGACCATCAAGGCCCGCCAGGCCGCCGCCCGCGCCCGCCGGGGCCGGGGCGGCGGGGGGGGGAGGCCCAACCCCAGGGCCCAATGAACCACTCGGCGGTCGCGCTCAGTTCCTGTCCATGACCTCGTTGGCCATCCATCCGCACGCGCCGGTCCCGACGGGATCGAGCTGGTGCGGGCCAACGCTGTTGGCGTGTCCGTCGCAGTAGCCTGCGCCGGCCAGGGCATCGTGGCGAAAGTGGAACGTGGCGTAATTGGTCTTGCTTGAGCCGTGCTTGTAGAGCGGGTAGACGTAGATCTCCTCGTTCAAGACGGCGTTCTTTGTTCGCGCGGCGTCAGCGAACAGGATGGTCTCGGTCGGGCGTCTGATCTGGTCGAGCCGCGCCGGCCTGGCATAGCTGGTCATTCCGCAGGCGCCATCGTCAGTGTCCACGTCGGGATCGCCGGCGACGTACTGGCAGTTGATGCCGTACCCGGAGACCTGGCCCGAACCGACGTACTTGACCGACCGGGTCGAGAAGGAAGGGCAGTCGAGCATCTTCTTGTCGCCCAGGTATCGCCACAGCGGGCCGCGCGAGACGTCCATGCAGGCCAGGCCGCCTTCCTTGTAGTACGCCCCGCACCAGGCGATCGAGTCGGGCGAGCCGATCACCCAGGCGGGCGGATAGGATTCCTCCTCCTGGGCGTACAACTGCGTTGCCAGTCCCAGGCTGCGAAGGCTGCTCTTGCAGACGGCGGCCTGAGTGAGCTTCCTGGCCTGGTTCAGCGTGGGCATGAGCATGCCCGTCAGCATCGCGATGATGGCCACGACGACCAGCAACTCGATAAGCGTGAAAGCCCGGGTGTGCGGGGCGCGACTCATGGTTGCGACTCCTGTGTGCGTTGCGGGTTCGACGTTGAAGGGCGCGTCGACCTGCCGAGCCGGACGGACCGGCTCGCGCCGGCGGCGACGACGATCTGGGGCCGGCCCGAGATCGGGTTGGGCTGGACATGGACGGTGGCGCCATATGTCTGCAGGATCTGCTGCGAGGTCAGTACGTCCGCCACAGGCCCGGCGGCCGAGACCCGCCCTCCGTCCAGCAGGACCAGGCGGTCACAGTATTCCGCCGCCAGGTTCAGGTCGTGGAATACGCCCGCCACCGTCAGGCCTTGGCGGCAGTTGAGCCGGGCGATGAGGTCCAACAGGGCCAACTGATGGGCGATGTCCAGGTGGTTGGTCGGCTCGTCCAGCAGAAGGACCTGGGGCTGCTGGGCCAGGCACATGGCCACCAGGGCCCGCTGACGCTCGCCCCCGCTGATGTGGGTCACGCTGCGGTCGGCGAGGTGAGAGACGTCGGCCAGCCGCATCGCCCGCTCCGCGATCCGGCGGTCGCGGCGGCTGGGACCGCTCAGACGTCCCAGGTGCGGGCTTCGCCCCATCATCGCCACCTCGCGAACGCTGTACGGCAGATCCAGCCGCACGTCCTGTGACAGGCAACTCATCGTCCTCGCCAGCTCGCGCCGGCTGACGGTGCGCAGGTCTCGCCCCCCCAGAAGCACTCGGCCGGCGCGGAGCCCCAACACGCCGCTGACCGCCCGCAGCAGCGTGGTCTTGCCGCAGCCGTTGGGCCCCAGCAGGCCCAGGAACTCGCCTGGGCGAACCTCCAGGCTCACTCCGTGCAGGACCATCGTCCGCCCGTATCCAGCCGTGATGTTCTCGGCGGTTAGCATGCTCATCCCAACCCGCGCCGGCGACGGCGCAACAGAAACAGGAAGAACGGCCCGCCCAGGAAGGCCGTCACCACGCCGATCGGAATCTCCAGCGGCGCCAGGACGGTTCTCGCGAACGCGTCGGCCAGCACCAGCAAGCTCGCCCCCGCCAGGGCCGAGGCCAACACCAGCCTGCGGTGGTCGGGGCCGCAGGCCAGGCGGACCGCATGGGGCACGATCAGCCCGACGAAGCCGATCAGCCCGCAGGCAGCCACCGTGGCCGCCGTCACCAGCGAGCCGACCAGGAAGAAGACCACCTTGGTCCGCTCCACCGTCAGGCCCAGGTGGGCGGCGGGTTCCTCCCCGAGCGTCAACAGGTTCAGGCCTCTCGCCAGCAGCGCCGCCGCCACCGTGCCCGCCAGCACAGTCCCCGTTACCGCCCATAACAGTCCCCAATCGAAAATCTGAAGGTTCCCCAGCAGCCACCAGATTACGTTGTGCATCTCCTGCGAGGACGAGAGCGAGACCAGGAACATCAGCAGGCTGCCCATGAGCGAGCTGACGATCACGCCGGCCAGCAGGAGCGTCTGGACGCCCACTCCCCCCTCCGTCTGCCGCCCCAGCAGGTACACCAGGACAATTGTCAACGTGCCTCCCACGAACGCAGCCGCCGGCAGCGTCCATGGGCCAAGGGCGGCCAGACCCAGCAGGATCGCACCGGCCGCTCCCAACGCCGATCCGGACGAGACTCCCAGCACATACGGGTCGGCCAGCGGGTTGCGCAACAGCGCCTGGAAGATAACGCCGGCCACCGACAGGCCCGCCCCAGCCACGATCCCCAGTGCAATGCGGGCCAGCCGCAACCGGACGATCCCCGAGTCGAGCAGTTCCGAAAGCGGAACGTGCACCGCCCCGGCGAACACCGATGCCAGGGAGGCCGCCGCCAGCACGGCTGTCAGCGCGCCGTAGATGACCCAGTCATTCGTCCTTCGCATGAAGGTCGCTCTCCTTCGGGTCGTTGAGGCCGCCTGTCGGCGTATGCCCATACAACCGCTTCGCCAGGACCCGGACCCCGTCCACCAGTCGCGGTCCCGGCCGCAACAGCAGGTCGTTCGGGATGTCGCGGACAATTCGCCCCGTCTTGACCGCGGAGATATCGTCCCACCCGATCCGTCCGGCCAGTTCCTCCGTGCTTGCGGAGGACCGGCTCATGTAGGTGAGGACGATGACGTCCGGGTTCCACTGGATTATTTGCTCGGGGCTGACGCGGGGAAATGGCTGGGGCAGGTTGTGGGCCACGTTGACCCCGCCGGCGCGGTCGATCACCTCGTCGATGAAGCTGCCCCCGCCGACCGTGGTGATCGGGTCGTTCCAGATCTCGACATACACGCGCGGGCGGCGCTCCGGCGGGACCGTCCGGTAGAGGCCGGCGGTCCGATCGAGTTCCGCCCGCATGGCCGCCACGACGGGCCCGGCCCGCTCGGGCCTGGCGACCGCCTGCGCGATCGCATTAATCGCCTCAAACAACTCCCTGAAGTTCCGCGGCTGAACGTCCAGCACTCGCATTCCGGCCTTGTCCAGAGAGCCGGCCGCCCCGCGCTTGTCCAGCCCCGAGGCGACCACCAGGTCCACGCGCAAGGCCAGAAGGGTCTCGATGTTGGGCGAGCCGAAGCCTCCGACGCGCGGGATGTCCCTGGCCCGAGGGGGGTAATCGCATTTGTCAGTCACGCCGACCAACAGATCCTCCAGACCCAGGCGAAACAGGATCTCCGTTGTGCTGGGCGCCAGAGACACGATCCGCGTTCCGGCGGCCGGGCCTCCAGGCCGGATCGTCCGCCGGCCCCCCAACAGGGCGACGCCGGCGGCAAGTCCAGCCGCGACCGCCACCGCGATCAGCCACTTCCACGCGTTTGGCCCGAGGAGCCGAATCATCGTTCCACCCCGACCTGGGCGGGCAGACCCGCGTAGAATGCGTGCTTGAGGCACCGCATCTCCGTGGCGGTGTCGGCGGCCTCGATCAGGCCCGGCGTAGCGTTCCGTCCGGTCAGAACGATGCACGCGTCGGCTGGCGCGTGCTGTACGCACTCCAGCACGAGACGCTCCTCGATCAGCCCGCACGAAACGGCCACGCAGACCTCGTCCAGGATCACGACGGCGTACCGACCGGATGCGACGATCTGCCGGGCCCGCACCAGGCACGCTTGAGCGGCGGATTCGTGGTCGGCGAAGCAGTCATCCTCTCGCGCGACGAGGAATCCTCGCCCCGCCTGGACGACATCCACCCCGGGCACGTGAGCGGCGGCGGCGATCTCGCCGACTGTCGAGTCGTTCTTGATAAACTGGATCACGCAGACCCGCAGGCCGTGTCCAGCCGCCCGCAGCGCCAGGCCCAGGGCGGCGGTCGTCTTGCCCTTGCCGTCTCCGGTGAACAGAAGAATTCGCGGTCGATCCGTCATCATCATCGTTCTCGCATCCATGGATAGAGGGGTCATCCGTTGGGGCCCACCCAGCGCAGGCGCCCAGGCCGCCCAAGGCGGCACCGCGGGTCAGGGGGAGGGGCCAGGCATGGCGGGAAGTCCTTTCTCGGCGACCTGGTGACGACCGCGGGCTGGCCCGGGCGCAAGGCCAGACGGCGACAGCCTGGTGGAGATTGCTGGCCGCCACGGGCGGCGCCGGACGAGCGCGTGCTTGCCCGGCCCGTGCGCGAGCGGGCCAACAAGAAGCCCCGGTCTCCGCGAGGGGGGCGCCGGGGCATGGGCGTGCGTTCTGAGACAGTCCCGGCCGCCGATTGACTCGCGAAGGTCAAACCAGGTTGGTTGCAGGCAGGTCTTCTGGCTTCCGGGTCATCCTCTCGCCGCGCCTTCCCACCCGGACCACGCGTCCGGACAGTGGCTTTTGCGGCGGTCGTCGCCGGTTACAGCGGCGCGTCCGCGGCCGATTCACACGGCCTTCCCTTTTCGTCCGCCTGTAGCGGACAACCTGCAACGGCAGTCACTCTACAACCCGTCAAGCCGGGTGTCAAGTCATGTATTACGTTTATTCTTATTCATATTACGATGCCCGTGGCGCCCGATCCCGGTGCCTGGGGCCATGGGCGGCAGTTCGCCGGTTCACGGGCCCTCGAAGAAGCCCAGGAACACTTCGCGCAGGTCCTTGCCGAACTGCTGCCAGGCCGCCGCCGTGGCGGGTTGTTTCAGGCCGGCGATCCAGTTGGCGTTGAACTCCAGCACGCAGGCGTCGATGCCGAACCGCTCCAGCAGCCCCTCGCCGATGCTGCCCGGGTTGCGGAAGCTCGAACCCGAACTGCCCTCGGTGAACCACGTGTGCTTGCGGAGCAGTTGTTCCAGGCGGGCCATGCGGGCCAGGTGTGCGTCGAGCTTCACGTTCGGCCGAGAGATGTGCAGCCCGCCCCCTTCGTCGTTGTGGAAGTCGATCAGCAGGTCCGGCCGGCGGCCCCGGTCGATCATGCCCTTGAGCCACGTCTCCAGGGCGTGGTTCTCGGGGGCCAGGCGCGGGTCGGGCGGCTTGTCCCAGTTGCGGTTGAGGTCCTTGCCCAGCAGGTTGAATCGCGTCCAGCCGCGGGCCACGCCGTCCTTGTTGGCCATGGGCATTACGTACAGGCAGTAGCGCTCCAGGCAGCGGCGCGAGAGGGCGTCGTCAACCAGCAGGGCGCGGATCAGGCCCTGGGCCACCCAGTTGCCGCCCGGCTCCCATGCGTGCGCCCGCGCCCGCAGCACAACGCGGTGCGGGGCGTCCGGCTTGCCCACGCGGATGACCTCCAGATCCCGGCCTTCGACCGTCTTGCCGATCGTCGTGATCTCCACCAGCGGATTCGGTCGGATCTCCGCGATCAGGCGGTCCAGGTCGCTGATGCGGTAGGGCTCCAGGCGGGCCACGAACAGCGAGCCGCCCTCCAGCTTCACGCGGAAGCGCAGGGCGTTGCCCTCGATCTTCTCGGTGGGCGTGGTGGTCCAGGTTCGTCCGTCCGCCGAGACGAAGCAGGCGGTCTTCTTGGAGATGGGCGAGCCGGGCCGCCCGTTCCAGACATTGTCGAAGTTGTGCAGGACGACCGTGAGTTCGGCGCCGCTTCGGCCCTGGAGTTGGAAGAACCAGTGCCCGGCCGCCCGGTTAGGCGAGTTGCGTTCGTAGTCGTACGAGAGATACACGTGGACCGTGCCGTCGGCGTCGACGGACCATTGCAGGGGCGAGGCGTTCTCGAAGGCTGTGCTGATGAAGGCAAGATCGGCCGGGGCCGATGCCGGTTGGGTCGCCGGGGGTGCTCCTGTGGCGGCATGGATCAGGCAAAGAGCGGAAGAGACTGCCCAGACGGCCTTGCGATCGCTATGCATGGCAAGTTCCTTTCTGCGGGTCGGGCGGCTTGGCAGTATACCGCACGTGCGTGTTCAGGCAACAGCACGCGACGCTGGGCGTTTGGAGAGCAGAAAGCCAGGCGGACCATGAGAGAACGAATTGCAGGCTGCATTTTGGTGGTGATGTTGTCAGCGGGGGCGATAGTCTCGCAGCCGAACGCGGGTGCGGAAGCTCCCCCGGCGGCGCCGGTGAGCAACGGCGGCTTTGAAGCCGGCCGGGCGGACGGACTGCCGACGGGATGGCATGGCCCGGCCCGCTCCTTCGCGAGGGACGAGTCGATCGCTCGCGGGGCGAGTTCATCGCTGCGCTACCGCAACGGCGACGCGGCCCGCTATGAACTCTGCACGCAGCGGCTGGCGTTGCAGGCGGGGGCCAAGTACGAGTTCTCGGCCTGGATCAAGACGGACAACATCCGAGGCGGCGACGCCGGCGGCGGGGCGGCGATCTGCATGGAGTGGTCCGGCAAGGACGGCAAATGGATGGGCGGGCACTACCCGTCGGGGTTGACCGGCACGAAGGACTGGACGCGCGTAGTCGGCGTGGTTCGCGTGCCGCGGGAGGCAGCATCGTTCACGATCACGTGCTACGGCCGTCCGAAGACGACGGGCACGGCCTGGTTTGACGACGTCGAGGTCCGCCGCGTCTTCGACCCGCCCCTGGACAGCTTCGTGGCGGCGCCGAACTATCGCGGCTGGCTGAGGGCCGACGACCCGGCAGAGGTCCGCATTCGCGCTCGTCTGAACCTGCTGGACGTGCAGAGCGGGGCGGAGGAGCTGAAGCTGGAGGCGGCCCTGCGGGATGCGAGCGGACGGGTGCTGGCCCGGGCGGACGCTCGTCCGAAGGGAGAATCGCACGAGCTGACACTGACGGTCGCGGAGCTGGCGCCCGGGGGGTACCAGGCGGAGATACGCCTGCTGGACGGTCGCGGACGGGAACTGGGGCGGAATCTCCACGAGTTGCGCCGCCCGGAGAAGGCCTTCGGCCCGCGCGTCACGATCGACCGTCATGGGCGGACGATTGTCGAGGGCAAGTGCTTCCTTCCGCTGGGCATGTATTTCAGCAGCATCAACGAGAAGGACCTCCGCCTGCTGGCCTCGGGGAAGTTCAACTGCGTGATGCCCTACGGATCGCCCAATCGGGAGCAAATGGACATGGCCCAGCGGCTGGGCATGAAGGTGATCTACTCGGTCAAAGACTTGTACGCCGGTTCAATGCATTGTCCCAAGCACATCAAGACGGTCGCCGACGAGGAGCGGGCCGTGCGCGATCGACTGAAGGAGTTCCGAGACCACCCCGCGCTGCTGGCCTGGTACCTGAACGACGAGCTGCCGCAGTCGTTCATGGACCGACTGGAGGCCCACCAGAAATGGGCGGTCCAGGACGATCCGAACCATCCCACGTGGGTGGTGCTCTACCAGGTGGACGAGCTGGCCGACTACGTGCGGACGTTCGACGTGATCGGGACCGACCCGTACCCTATCGGGCGACACGCGCCGAGCATGGCCGGGCAGTGGGCCCGGCAGACAGTGGGGACGTTTGCAGGCGCCCGCCCGGCGTGGATGGTGCCCCAGGTTTTCAATTGGGGCAACTACGAGAAGGGCGACAAGAGCAGGCTTCGCAGCCCGAGCTATGAGGAAATGCGGTCGATGGCCTGGCAGTGCCTGTGCGAGGGGGCGACGGGACTGATCTTCTACTCGTTCTACGACCTGCGGCGCAACGTTGACGTGAGCTTCGACGAGCAGTGGGGGCGGCTGACGCGGGTGGTGAGCGAGATCGACTCGCTGGCCGACGTGTTGTTGTCGATCGAGCCGACGGGCGAGGTGCGGGCGGAGGCGGTGCCGGGAGGCAAGTCGTGGCTCCACTGGACGGCCCGGCGGCGAGGCGGGCGCCTGTTCCTCTTCTGCGTCAACAACGGTGACGGGGAGGGAGAGGTGGCCGTGACGCTGCCCCGCCCGGCCGGGCAGGTGAGGCTCCGCGGCGGCGGGGCGGGCCCGGCGGTGAAGGGACGTTCCTTCCGCGACAGGCTGGGCAAGCTGGAGGTGAAGGTGTACGAGGTGGAGGAGAAGTGACCGCTTCGTCAGAGAGCTTCGGCGCTAGGCGGGGTCGGAAGGCGTGACCTCGACGGGCGGGAGGGTCTCCGCGCCGGATGCCTGGGGCGTCTCGACCTCAAGAAGCGAATCGCCGAGCTTGTCAACTTGTCTCAGGAATGCCGTCACCACATCCGGGTCAAGCTGGGTGCCGGCGGCACTGCGGATGATGGCCGCGGCGTTGCGGCCATGCGTTGCCCCGCGGAACGATCGAGCGGAGGTGATGGCGTCGAAGCTGTCGGCGACGGCGACGATCCGGGCCGTCAGCGGGATCGCACGTCCCGCCAGCTTGTCAGGATACCCGCCTCCGTCGAAGCGTTCGTGGTGGGAGCGAACACCCGGGATCACCATCTCCAGGAATTGCGTACCGCTGAGGACTCTGGCCCCGATCAGCGGGTGGCGGCGCATGAGATCCGTCTGCCGATCATTCAGCCGACCCGTGCAGAGAACGATGTCGTCCGGCAGGGCCAACATGCCCACGTCGTGCAGCAGCGCCGTCAGTTCGACCCGCTGGACGATCTGCTCGGGCAAGGCCATCTCGCGTGCGATCAGCCTGGCATACTGCCTGACTTTGCGGGCATGGTCGGCCATGTGCGGGTCGCGACGTTCCATCGTGGCGACGACGTCCTGAAGCGCCCGCACGAAAAGCGACTTGAACTGCGTGTCCAGCGAGGCCAGGTTGTCCTTCAGGTGGGTCATCCGATTCTGGGCGCGACCGTCTCCCGCCTCCGCTTCCTCCAGCACGTGGGACTGAACGAACCGGTTCCGCCCTTGTTTCTTGGCTTCATACATGGCGCGGTCGGCCAGGGCAAACAGGTCCCGGGCCGAATGGATCTGCCCGGAGTTCAGGTCCGCAATGCCGATGGAGGCGGTTGTATTGACCCGCTCCTCATTCAGGACGACCACCTGACTTCGGACGCCGGTCAGGATCCGCTCGGCTACCACCGTGCTGCTGGTGGCGGAGGTGCCAGGCAGGAGAATGGCGAACTCGTCGCCCCCCAGCCGGGCCGGCAGATCGGTCTTGCGCCCGCAAGAGACCAGGACGTTCGCCACGGCCTTCAGCAGGTCGTCACCCGCCTGGTGGCCGGCAGTGTCGTTGATGGCCTTGAACAGGTCCACGTCGAGCAGGATCAGCGACAAGGGACGGTTGAATCGCTGCGCATCGAGGAAGGCCCGCTCCAGTTCCACGTCGAACTGTCGGCGGTTGGACAGGCCCGTCAGGTGGTCCGTCTTGGCTTGGCTGGCGAAACCGCCAAAAATCTCCCGAATTCTGCGGGCCAGAGCCAGCGGTTCGGCGTGCAGATTCCGGGTGAACTCCTCTTCGCAGAGGTTGTCTCCGAGCTGGATCTGGCCTACGCGGTCCAACAGCCTTCGCAGGGGGTTCGCCAGCACCAGGATCGCCACCGCTGTCACCAGGACCACTCCTCCACTGGCCAGGATGAGAAGACCCGCCATTCGTCCGGTGTTGCCGAAGGTCGCCCCGCTGACACGCATGCCCAGCAGGAAGAACCCCGCGGCGACCAGGACCGCGATCAGGGTCAAAAGAAAAGCGGATGAGCATCGCAGCTTCATCGAGGTGCCTCTATTCTGGAATTTCCGGGAGATCCGGACCGTCTTCGGATTCTGCTCGTCGGGGGGCGCGTCTCTCGCGCCTTGCGGACATACACCCACTTCTGTATCGGCTCGTTCCGCAAGCGACTTCTCCCGTTTTTGCGATCATCGGTTACAATGGCGGCCAGCGAACGCAGGAGCCTGATTGTGGGTTGGAACGCGATGGGACAGATTGTGCTGGGCTGGTTGGTGTGGGGTTCCGCTCTGCTGGGCGTGGGGTTGTTGCTCCGGCGGCTTTGGACGCCGCGCGGGCTTCGCCCAGCCGGGTTGCTGGTGACGTTCTGGACCGGCTTGTGCGGCATGATCTTCCTGCTGCAGATATGGCACCTGCTCTGGCCGGTTGGCTTGACAGCGACGATCGTCCTGTTGGCGTTGGGTGGTCTGGGGCTGGTGTTGGGGCGGCGCGAGCTGGCGATGATGCTGGGCGAAGAGGCCCTGCGGCGCCCGGTGGTGTTGGTGGCGGCCCTGGCAGCGGGGATGTGGCTGGCCAATCGCGGACTGGGCCCGAACTGCTGCTATGACAGCGGCGTCTATCACATCCAATATGTCGAGTGGGCCAAGGCGTATCCGATCATCCCCGGGCTGGGCAACCTCCACTGCCGTCTGGGCCACAGCAATGCCATACTCCTGGTCGCGGCCGCGATGGACCACTTCCCCGCGCCCGGCCGGGCGAGCCACTTCATGTATCCGTTGCTGGTGCTTTCCCTGTGGCTGGCGATGATCGGTGCAGCGGGGCGGCTGATCCGCCGCGGGCGGGCGGGCGACGCGGGCGCCGTGTTCTACCTCCTGTTCGCGTTCGTGCTGCTGGAGTGGACGCTGCGCGAGTCGTTCTTCAGCAGCTTCCACACCGATCTGGCCGGCATGATCCTGCTGCTGGTGGCGACCGGGGTCCTGCTGCAATTCCTGCGAGGCCTGCACGAGTCGTCGCCCGGCCAGGTGCGGGCGGACCTGGTGACGATGGCGGTCTTCGCGGGGGCGATGATCGCGATCAAGATCAGCATGGGCGTAGCCGCCGTCGCGCTGGGAGCGACGGCTTTCGTGGCGGCGTGGGTGGCGCTTGGCGACCCGGCTGGGCGAGCGGCGATGGGCGGACCAGCGTGCCGTCCCGTGCGATCACTGCTGGCGACCACGGTGTGGATGGCCCTGGCGGGTCTGGCGTTCGTGGCCCCGTACGTCGCGCGCAACGCGATCCAGACAGGCTATCCGCTGTACCCCAGCGGGGCCTTTGCCCTGAACGTGGACTGGAAGATGCCCGACGCTCGCCGCGACTGGCAGTATCGCCAGATCGCCAATTGGTCGCGGGCCGAGGTGCAGGGGGCGGTGTTGCCGCCGGTGCCGGAGAACTGGTTTCCCGGCTGGCTGGAGCGATTCCTGGCCCGCAAGCTTCTGCTGGTCCTGCCGCTGGTGCTGACGGCAGGAGCGGTTGTGCTGACGCTGGCGGTCGGGCGTCGGGGAGAGCAGCGATTGCCCAGGCGGTGTTGGCTGGCGGTGGCGCCGCTGGCGGCGAGCCTGGCGATCTGGTTCGTGATGGCCCCCGACCCGCGCTACGGTGGGATGGCCCTGCTGTGGGCCCTGGCGGCGGTGACGGTGTCGCTGGCGGCGGCCCGGAGTCTGTCGCAGGCGCCGGCGTGGGCGGTGCGGCTGGCTGCGGCGGCGTACGTGGCGGCGGCGTTCTTCCCGATAATCGTGCTGAGCCCTCTGGACAAGGCGGAGATGGAGAATCGGCCGGTGCTGGCGGCGGTGGTGGACGAGATTCTCATGCCGCCGGGCGAGGACGGAGGCTTCCACCGGCCGCCCAGCTTCCCCAGCACGAGCTACACCACGCCCTCGGGCCTGACGGTCACGATTCCGGTGCTTCGCAAGGAGAAGTGGGTCCGCGTGGACGTGGGCGGAGGGATGTTCTTCTGGGGCACCGAGCACGAGAAGGAAACCGAGCTGTATTACGTGCCCATTCCTTCCACGCCTTATCCCTCGCCGCACCTGGCGCTTCGTAAAGCGGGCGACCTGCGGAGCGGCTTTCGGTTTGTGCCTCTGCCTCCCGGCGCGGATGAGCAGCACCCGTAGACTTCAGTTCCGCTCGCGGCCAGGCGAGGCTGTGGAGTCTGTGTCTACTCGCCTGCCTTCGCCTTTTCCGCCAGCGCCCAGATGACCCGGATAGACGCCCCGGCCAGGGCCAACCAGCCCGAGAGGGCGACGCAGCCGGCGGCGGTCCACAGCAGTCCGAGCCGGGCAGCCGGCACGAAGAGGGCGATCAGGAACACCACCAGCGCGACGACGAAGAAGAACACGCCCGCGAAGACGAGTTTCTTGGGCCTGGCCAGGCGATGCAGCAGGCGTTGGCCCGCGGTGGGGGGCTTGAGCGGGCCCAGCAGCGACCAGTTGGCCTGGCGGCAGAGCAGGCCCGCGAACAGGGCCTGGAGCAGGACGAAGACGAACCCGCCGCCCAGCACCGCCGTCATCGCGGGCGGCGCGCCCACCAGCCAGGCGAGCAGGGCGGCCACGCCGCCGGCCAGGGCGAATAGAACGCCCATCGCCGCCATCATGGCCACCGGCTTGTAGCAGGCTGCGGTGAAGAGAATCGTGGACAGGAACTTGATGCCGTCCTTGACCACGCGAAGCTTCGACTCGCCCACCCGCTCCTCGTAGGGCATGGGGACTTCCTCGATCTTCAATCGCGGATCGAGCAACGCGGTGCAGCTCATCACCGGGGTGAAGTGCAGCCCGCTGGGCTGGGGGGCCAGGTAGGGCAGGCAGCTTCGCTTCATGATCCGCATGCCCGAGGCGGAGTCGGTGAGCGACTTGCCCGAGATCAGGGCGATCAGCCCGGCGAAGAAGCGGTTGCCGATCCGCCGCACCAGGGGCATCTTGGTCTGCGGGGTCAGGCGGGCGCCCAGGACGATATCGGCGTCGGCTTGGTCCAGGCGGTTGACCAGTTGCACGCAGAAGCCGGGGTCGCATGTGCCGTCGGCGTCCATGAAACCGACCAACTCGGCGTCGGTGGCCGCGTAGCCGGCCTGGATGGCGGCCCCGTACCCGCGGTTCTTCTCGAAGCGGACCTTGACGACCTCGTCGTAGCGGTCGGCGATCTCCTGGGTGCGGTCGGTCGAGCCGTCATTGACGAACACCACCAGCATCTCGCGGACGCTCGTCTGGGCGGTCACCTGCTCGCGGGCGGCCAGGGCTCGCTCCAGCGTCGAACCGATGGCGTCCTCTTCGTTCAGCGCGGGGATCACCAGGGCCAGGCGCCGGCCCGCGGCGGCGGGTTCATTCTTTTGTTCACTCTGCACCAGTAGGCTCCTTCATCAGTCTGGCCCGGTCGGCGGCAGGGGCTACGAGCCGTACCCGTCCGGGTGTGCCGAATGCCATCGCCACGCGCTGGCGATGACTTCCTCCAGGTTCCTCACCTTCGCCCGCCATCCCAGCACCTGCTCGGCCCGGTCGGCCAGGGCATACATGGCCGGGGCGTCGCCGGGGCGGCGGGGAGACTCCACGACGGGGATATCACGTCTGGTCACCTTGCGAGCCGCTTCGATCACCTCGCGGACGGAATGCCCGCGCTGCGTGCCCAGATTCAGGACCATCTGCCGGCCGGGCTCGAGCCGCTCCAGGGCGGCCAGGTGCGCCTCAGCCAGATCGTCCACGTGGATATAGTCGCGAATGCACGTGCCGTCGGGCGTGTCGTAGTCCGTGCCGAAGACGGCGACATGCGGCCGTTTGCCGGCCGCCACTTGCAGCACCACCGGGATCAGGTGGATCTCCGGGTCGTGGTCTTCGCCCAACGTGCCGTCCAGGGCGGCCCCCGCAGCGTTGAAGTACCGCAGGCAGGCCGAGCCCAGACCCCAGGCCGGGCCGCAATCCGCCAACGCCTGCTCCATCATGCGCTTGGTCCGCCCGTATGGGCTGATAGGCTCGGTGGGCATGTCCTCGGTAATGGCGGGTTTGGACGGCAGGCCGTAGACCGTGCAACTCGAACTGAAGACCAGGCGACAGATCGACAACTCCGCCATGGCCTCCAGCAGGTTGATCGTGTTCACCACGTTGTTGCGGTAGTATCGCAGCGGAAACTGGACGGACTCCGCCGGCTGGAGGAACGCGGCGAAGTGCAGCACCGCGTCGGGTCGGAAGGCAGCCAGTTCCGCCCGCAGAGCGGCGCGGTCGGCCAGATCGCCCACGCAGATCTCGTCGGCCGGGGCGGCCGGGCGGTGGCCCGTGCTGAGGTTGTCGTAGATGCGCAGGCGGTGGCCGGCCTGACGCAGCCGCTTGGCGCAATGGCTGCCCACATATCCGCACCCGCCGGTGATGAAGACGTTCATTCGCAGTTCCTTGGCACTGCGGCGCCCGGCGGCCGCCCGAAAACAACGCAACCACCTGTCGCCGATACTACTGTATCGGCAGAAAGTCAGCGGGTAATGACATACAAGAAGATAGCGCCTGGCGGAAGCCCGCCGGCCCGCCCGCCGGCGGCCGCGTTCACCTCGAGCACGCCGCTCCGCAGCGCGTCCGCCGGCACGGCCTGCGACTTGATGGTCACGTTCATCTTCTCGCGATTGGTCAGGCGGGGATCCGCATCGAGCTTGACCAGCTCGATCTTCGACGCCTTCTGCATCGGCAGATGCAGGCGAACGCCCGTGCAGCCGTCGCCGAAGTCCTTCGCGTCATGCTTGCCGTCGAGTTTTCGGGAGACCAGCAGCACGCAGTAGCGTCCGGCGTCGCGGAAGGCGTAGGCGCCCACCAGGGGCAGGTCCGCCTTGCCGCGGCGGATGGTTGGGACGCCGCGTTCCTCGACGGCGACCAGGTCGCCCGCCGCCCAGCGGTTGCGGATGGTCATGGCCAGCCAGGCCGGCGAGGGACGGAAGCCCTGCGAGAAGACCGAGTGGCTGTTCCAGTGGTTGCCCTGCCCGTAGCTGAAATAGCACTGCTCGCTCCAGCCGTAGAGATAACTCCGCATCCAGCCGTCGACCGCGCCGACGGCCTGGGCCAGGCTCTTGCCGTACCGCTCGTTGGTTTCGACCTGTCGGGCGTCGGCCCGGCCGGGCAGAGCGAACCCGCCGGGCCCGCCTTCGTAGGCGGCCATGTCGTACTCGGGGCGGACCTTGGCCAGGGCCTCGCGGGCCTGCCCCATGCGGACCTCTCCTGCCTCCGGCCCGGCCAGGAAGCTCACCAAGCACTCCTGCACGCCGTGGTCGTCGTAGGTGCGGGCCGAGTAGTCGCCGGTCTCCCACTTGGGACCGACGTAGTTGGCGTGCCCCAGCAAGGTTGCCCCGGGGCAGGCCTGCATGGCTTCCTCGCCGTAGCCGGTCACACGCCCGTCCTTCTGGATGCGCCCGTCATAATTGCCGCCGAGGCAGAAGCGGATCTTCGCGTCAAGGTTGCCCTGTTTCCAGTACGGGCTCTTCTTGATCGTGTCGATGAGGTACTGGCAGAACAGGCCATACTCCCGCCCGCCCTGGTGGACGGCGTTGCGCGTGGCAAAGCCGATCCAGTCGTCGAAGACGCCGTTATGCCACGTCTCGTTGCCGAACTCGATGACCAAGCCGCCGAATTCATCCACCCAGGGCACGTTCGTTCCCCGCTGCACCGTACGCCGATACGCCCAGGGCTTGGTCTGGGGCGTGTCGCGGGCCGGGTCGTACGTGGCGGCCAGGTACTCGACCAAAGCGTGCCAGTCCGCCTCGCTGTGCACGATGTGCTGGATGACCAGCCAGGGACGCATGCGGTCGGCGGGGCCCTTGCCGGTGGCCAGGTCGAACGTCAGGCCCTGCGGCAGCGTCATCCGCAGCGTCGGCTCGACGTACGTCCGCCAGTTGGGCGCGATGTTCGAGTTGGCGTGCCAGGACAGGATCGACTCCATCGTCGCGTCGCGGTCCAGGAACCAGATGCGATGGGCCCCCTTGCGCCCGGTGGGCGGTTGGGTGCTCAACAACTCCTCCAACACGATCGGGTTAGGCACGTAGGGCTTGGCGGTGTCGGCGGGGCTGTCGCAGCGAAAGACGCGGCAGTTGTCCATCCACAGCGTGCCCGGGCCGGTGAAGGTGAACGTGTGTCCGAAATGCCAGGTCTCGGTGGGGCGCTCGGGCCCCACAAACTCGTGTGTGTACTTCTTCCACTGCGAGGAGACCTGGAACTCCTTGCGGATGTCGGGATATCCCCGGCCGAAGGAGAAGGTCACCTTCCCACCATCGGCCAGGCCTTCCTGCCGCAGCCAGACTTCGAGACGGTAGGTCTTGCCGGGGTCGAGTTGTCCGTACCACAGCGACTCGCCTCCGCGCTGCGTGCCGATGAAGACGAACTGACTGATGGACTGCTCGCCCGCCTGGGCCCGCACCTGCATGCAGCGTCGGCCCGGCTCGTCCATCTCCGCGGGCGTCTCGCCGTGGGGGGCGAACGAGAAGGACAGCTTCGACGTGTCGCCGTTCCAGTACCAGCCGGGCGAGTCCATGGGGTTGCCGATCCCACGGACGCGGGGGTTGACGTAGCGCATGTCGAAGTTGTCGAACGCCCGCTCCAGGACGACGTAATCCCACGCCATGAGTCCGGGCGTGTCGGCGGTCACATATACCCGCTGTTGCTGGCGGGCGGCGGGGGAGGTGGACCGCTTGAGTCGATAGGCAACAGCGCCGTCGCTGGCCTGCCAAGTCAGACGGACACAGCCGTCCCCGGCCTGGGCCTTCAGGTCTGCAGGCGGCTGAAGCGGCCCAGAGACGGGATTGGGCTTGGAGGCGTTGAAGACGTACAGACGCGACTGACTCTTGCCGCCAGCGTCGGCAACGGTAACGGTGACGGTGGCGTCGGTGGGGCGAGTGGCGACCTTGCCGCTGACGCACCCGGTGTCCGGGTCGATGCTCAAGCCGTTGGGCAGCCCCGTTGCCTGCCATCGCAACGGCGCCTGGCCGCCGTGGACGTGCGGCGTGAAGGTGATGTTCTTGCCCGGCTGGAGGTCCGGCAGTTTGTCGCCGTCTCCGACGACGAGAATCTGTGGGCCGGTGTTCGTGCCGGCGGCCGGAGAGGCGCTGGCCTCGTTGGAGGCGGGCGATTCCTTGCCGTCCGCACCGATGGCATGGACGGTGTACCAGTACGTCCGGCCGTTCTGCACGCCAGAGGCGTCGGTCGCGGCCAGGTTGCCGTGGCGTATCCAGCCGTTGGGGAAGACGACGCTGTAGGTGTCGGCGACCCAGCCGCCGTCGGGCAGGTTCTTGTCACCCTCGGGCACGATCTGTCCCGCACCGACCAGCACCACGTGGTGCGAGGCGGACAGGTCAAAGTAGTTTCCGTCCGCTCGCAGGGGCAGGGCTTTGCCCTCCTTGTCGACGATGCGGTAGACCCGCAGGCGTGCGCCGCTGAGAAAGCCGCTGGCCCACAGGTCCCACCAACTCGTGCCGGGCCCGTCGATCTCGAACCAGGTCTTGCCTGTCGTTTCATCTCGGCCACACTTCTTGATGCGATGAAGATTGCGCCAGACGGGCGGCTCGTTGCCGCTGTTGCGGACGAAGTTGTTGGCCGCCCACTCGATCGCTCCGCACCCCCCCCAGCCGTTGGCGCCGATGGGGGGCACTTTGTCGGCTGGGCGGAGTACGCGGTCGGTGACGGTGAATTCCGCCATGTCGGCGGCGAGAGTGAAACCGGTCGCCGTCAGGGCGATCACGAGAGCAAGCAAGCCGTGGCGCATGTGGGACTCCTTCATGAAAACGGCACCCAGTATAACGGGCCCGAACGGCCGACCACAGAGGAACCAGGAAAGAACCGTCCAAGCCACTTCGCACCTGGCTCGTCGGCCAGACGGCGCAACAGGGAAGGCACTAAAGGTGCGACTGACAAAGGCGAGCCCAGCCGACCGCCTGGCCCCCGACAACCGGAAGACCGATCAGTTCTTCCAGCCCTGCTCGCCTTCTGTCGCGGCCGACGGCGCCAAATCCGTGCTTTAGGCCGATTAGACATTCTGGGTATACCTGTAAATGTCCTTAATTATTCATGTTATGAAATACGCCATGCCGCAGAGCCCGGCCAGGTCCCACAGTCACGTCGTCGAGCTGGCCGCCTCTCGTGGCTTGCCGCTCGTCGTGCATAAGAAAGTCTTCTTGAGTCTTGTCCGGGTGGCGTGTAGAGTATCGCCCGTTTGCCTGGTGCTGGGCTAGGCACGTTTCTTCGGGAAAAGGAACGTCCCTCGACAACCGCAGGGTGTATCCCTGCGCGCACACGTGCGGTCGGGGGCGGCAAGAACGGAGCACTTTGATGCCACGTCGCGACGACATCCACAAGGTGATGATCATCGGTTCGGGCCCGATCGTGATCGGGCAAGCCTGTGAATTCGACTATTCCGGCACTCAGGCCTGCAAGGCCCTCCGCAAGCAGGGCTATCAGATCGTCCTGGTCAACTCCAACCCGGCCACCATCATGACCGACCCGGGGATGGCCGACGTGACGTACATCGAGCCGCTCAACCTGGAGCGGATGACCGAGATCATCGAGAAGGAGCGTCCCGACGCCCTGTTGCCCAACCTGGGCGGGCAGAGTGGGCTGAATCTCTCCAGCGAGCTGGCCCGTGCCGGGGTGCTGGAGAAGTTCGGCGTGAAGGTCATCGGGGTGGAGATCGACGCCATCCAGCGCGGCGAGGACCGCCTGGCCTTCAAGCAGACCATGGAGAGGCTGGGCATTGAGATGCCCAAGAGCAAGATCGCGTACACGGTGGAGGAGTGCGAAGCCATCGCGGCGGAGCTGGGTTTCCCCGTGGTTGTCCGCCCCGCCTATACGATGGGAGGCACGGGCGGCGGGCTGGTCTACAACGTCGAGGAACTGCGGGTGATCGCCGGGCGCGGGCTGGCTGCCAGCCTGGTCGGGCAGGTGTTGATCGAGGAGTCGGTGCTGGGCTGGGAGGAACTGGAGTTGGAGGTCGTCCGCGACGCCAAGAACCAGATGATCACCGTCTGCTTCATCGAGAACATCGACGCGATGGGCGTCCACACGGGCGACTCGTTCTGCTCGGCGCCCATGCTGACGATCAGCCCCGAACTGCAGGCCCGCCTGCAGGACTACTCGTATCGCGTGGTGGAGGCCATCAAGGTCATCGGCGGGACCAACATCCAATTCGCCCACGACCCCAAGACCGGGCGGGTGGTCATCATCGAGATCAACCCCCGGACCAGCCGCTCCTCGGCCCTGGCGTCGAAGGCTACCGGATTCCCCATCGCGCTGATCAGCTCGATGCTGGCCTCGGGCTTGACGTTGGACGAGATTCCCTACTGGCGCGACGGCACGTTGGACAAATACACGCCCTCGGGGGAGTACGTGGTGATCAAGTTCGCCCGATGGGCCTTCGAGAAATTCAAAGACGCCCAGGACAAGCTGGGCACCCAGATGCGGGCGGTCGGCGAGGTGATGGCCATCGGCAAGAACTACAAGGAGGCTTTTCAGAAGGCCATCCGCGGGCTGGAGAACGGCCGGCACGGCCTGGGTTTCGCCAAGAACTTCAACTCGTTGTCCCTGGAGGAACTGATGGCCCGCCTGCGCGAGCCCACCAGCGAGCGCCAATGGCTCATGTACGAGGCCCTGCGCAAGGGCGCTGACGTACAGCAGCTATTCGCCCTGACTCATATCAAGCCCTGGTTCATCCAGCAGATGAAGGAGATGGTCGAACTGGAGGAGCAGATGCTGCAGTATAAGGGGCGGTTCGAGCAGATGCCCGATGAACTGCTGGTTCAGGCGAAGAAGGACGGTTTCGCCGACGCCTATCTGGCCAGGATCCTCAAGGTCAAGGAGGCCGATGTTCGCGCTCGCCGCACGAAGCTGGGCGTGGTCGAGGGGTGGGAGCCCGTCCCGGTCAGCGGCGTGGAGAACGCGGCCTACTACTTCTCCACGTACAATGCCCCGGACAAGACCACCACGACCGACAATCGCAAGGTGATGGTGCTGGGCGGCGGCCCCAACCGCATCGGGCAAGGGATCGAATTCGATTACTGCTGTGTCCACGCCGCCTTCGCCCTGAGGGAGATGGGCTTCGAGACCATCATGGTCAATTGCAATCCGGAGACCGTCTCCACCGACTACGACACATCGGACAAGCTCTACTTCGAGCCGCTGACGGTCGAGGACGTGCTGGCCATCCACGAGAAGGAAAAGCCCGAGGGTGTTATCGTGCAGTTCGGCGGGCAGACCCCCCTGAACATCGCCAGAGAGTTGGAGGCCAACGGCGTGAAGATCCTGGGCACCAGCCCCGAGATGATCGACCTGGCCGAAGACCGCGACCGCTTCCGCCGGAAGATGGAGAAGATGGGCATCCCCATGCCCGCCAGCGACATGGCCAGCACCATCGAGGAGGCGCTGGGGGCCGCCGCGCGGATCGGGTACCCGCTGATGGTCCGTCCGTCATACGTGCTGGGCGGGCGCGGCATGGAGGTGGTGCACGACGAGGACATGCTCCGCCAGTACGTGGCGGCCGCGGTCGACGTGACGCCCGAACGACCCATCCTGATCGACAAGTTCCTCGACAACGCCATCGAGTGTGAAGCCGACGCCATCAGCGACGGGCACAGCGCTTTCGTGCCGGCGGTGATGGAGCATATCGAGCTGGCCGGCATTCACAGCGGCGACTCGGCCTGCGTCATTCCACCCATCAGCATCCCCGCCAAGCACCTGGACATGATCAACGATTATACCCGCCGTATCGCCCAGGAACTCGGCGTGGTGGGTCTGATGAACATCCAGTACGCCATCGCCAAAGACGTGCTGTACGTCCTGGAAGCGAATCCCCGCGCGTCTCGGACCGTTCCGCTGGTCTCCAAGGTGTGCAGCCTCAACATGGTCCGCGTGGCCACCCAGCTCATGCTGGGGCGGGGCATGGACGAGATGAACCTCAACCACCGCAAGGTGCCCCACTTCGGGGTCAAGGAAGCCATCCTGCCCTTCAATATGTTCCCTGAAGTGGACCCGGTGCTTGGGCCGGAGATGCGCTCCACGGGCGAGGTGCTGGGCCTGGCCGACTCGTTCGGGCTTGCCTACTACAAGGCCCAGGAGGCCGCCCAGCAGAAGCTGCCCACCGAAGGAACGGTGCTCATCAGCGTCAGCGACCGGGACCGCCCGGCCGTTCTGCAGGTAGCCCAGCAGTTCGCGGAGATGGGCTTCCGCCTCCTGGCCACCCGGGGCACCTGCCGCTTCCTGAGCGAGAACAACGTCACGTGCGACTTGGTCCACAAGCTTCGCGAGGGCCGGCCCGACATCGTGGACGCCATCACCAATCGCGAGATCCAGTTGGTCATCAACACCCCGCTGGGCAAGCGGGGCCAGAGCGACGACTCCTACATTCGCAAGGCGGCCATCAAGTACAAGATTCCGTACGTGACGACGCTGGCGGCCGCCATCGCCGCCGGACGCGGCATTGCCGCCTCACGCAAGGGCCGAGGCGGCGTCAAGTCGCTCCAGGGCTACCACGGCGACATCGTCTAGACCCGGCCAGAGGATCCCTCTGACCTTCCTTGGTGATGATGAGCCCACGGGCCACTGCCCGTGGGCTCTTTACCTGCAACGAACCGTGCTATCTCAAGCCTCGACTTCCTGGGGCTGGGGCACTGCCTGGGCCGGCGGGGCTGAGGCGGCCTCCTTCTGGGCCTGGAAGTTCGCGTACATGGTGCGGAAGACGACGGTGGCGTAGCCCAGCAGCGACCCGGCCAGACACGTGATCAGCATGACGAGGATCTGGAAACCGGGCGTGGCGTTTCCGCTGGGCATGTTGATGGTGCTGAGGGCGAAGTAGGCGCCGGCGCCGATGAAGTAGGCCGGAATGTAGTCGATGTAGGGCGCCTTCTCCATGCAGATGACCGTGAAGGTCACCAGCGCTCCGACGACGGCGACCACCGGATTGGACCCGCCCAGCATGCCGGCCAGCCAGAAGATCAACACGCTGGCCAGCACGCCCAACATGTAGCAGACCATGGCCCGCAGCCCGGCCTTGGGAGTCGCTCCCGCAATGAAGTAGAGGGCCCACGTCTGGAAGATGGCCCATGAGACCAGATAGGCGGGTGCGAACGAGCACCCATAGATGCAGATGAAGGCGAGGCAGGCGATGATGCCGGCGTGGGGCAGGAACTTGACGAGTTTGTTCACGAAGCTCTCCTGAAAGTGGAATTTCGGACCGTCCGAAACGACAAGTGAGCGGTATAATCGTCGCCTACGGTCCAGGAGTCAATCGTCTTCTCGTGGATCCGGAACTTGCGCGGGCCAAAGGTGAGCGATCCGCCGTCCGTCTCGCCGACAGGGGGGCGGGTTCCGCGACCGGGCCGATCGCGGAAATCTGCGGTTGTCGCGCGCGTTTGTTCTCACCAGAGACGATGGGCAAAGGGCATTCCATCAGGACTGTGGGCATGAGTCAGACTGGGCAAGACGCATGGACAGTTCGCGCGTTCATCCGGCGGCGTGCGGCGTTCACGCTGGTTGAGTTGCTGATCGTGGTTTCGATCCTGTCTCTGCTGTTGAGTATTCTGACTCCGACCCTGTCGCGATCCAAGGAACTGGCGCGGCGGGCAATATGCGCCAGTAACCTGCGGAACGCGGGCAACGCTCTCAACAGTTACGCTTCAGAGAGCCGCCAGATGCTTCCCCCGGTAGGCGCCTGGTATATGAACGACATGATGATGTACATCCTGTACGAGCGGTACGGCGGGGTGAATCCTGTCGGGTTCAACAGCCTGGGCTACCTGGAGCGCGACGGCTTCGTCCCGATGCACGGGGACATGTTGTTCTGTCCCAGCGAGACCAACGACTGGCTCTGCAATTCGCGAGGCAACCTGGACAACGGCAACTGCCTGCCGTGGAACGGGGGCTCCGGATTCGCCCCCCAGCAGATGGTGCCGGCCGACAAGGACAAGTACACCTGGATGAACAAACGGTCGGCGTATATCCGGCGCACGCTGGGCGAGACCAGCGGCGCGAGTTGCCGGGGGCTGGAGCGTCTGGGCAGCCAGGCGTTCCTGGCCGACATCTTCAACAGCGCCGGCCACGTGCGGACCCGTCACAAGGAGGGGGTCAACGTGTGGTACGGCAGCGGGCGCGTGGCCTGGATCATCCCGCCCGAGTCGTTGCAGTGGCCCGACGGGTCCTACTCCGGGGGGCACGAGAAACTCCGCCCGCTGTGGGAGCATTTCGACATGACCGAATAGACGAACAAAGGGCCGACCCGTTGAGGTCGGCCCTTGGACTTGCGGGGTTCTCCGGGCGGCGGGTTATCCGTCGCGAGGCTGCGTGGCGGGCTGGGTGGTCGGCTTGGGCAGCCAGCGCTCCAGCAGTTCCCGATAGTACTCGTCGAACTTCGGTTTCTGCTCGCTCGTCAGCACCAGTTGCATCTGGTTCTGGAAGGTCAACATCACCCGCTCGATGTCCACGCGCCAGCTATTGCGGATCTCCTGGTACTCGCGGGTTGCGCTGAGGGTGAGGCGGCGGACCTTGTCTTCCTGTTCCCTGGTCAGACCGACGCGGTCGTCGATCTCCCTCATCCATCTCTCGGCCCGTTCTTCGTTAGTCTTGGGTCTGGCCCGTTCGACGGGCGGGACCAGCCATTTGTACAGTCCGGCTCCGATGACGGCCCCGGCCAGGAACGTGATGATGGCGGAGACCAGCGGGGCCCACTGAAGCCGGCGTGGCGGCACGAGCGGATGATGGTGGGAGTGGTCGGTCATTTAGATCACCGGGGCTACGATGCGCATAATTTCGCTGAAGGCGTCGGTGGGGGCTGGCGGCGCCTGAAACAGGGCCGCCAGGGCGACCATGGCCGCGGCAGCCGTCGAGGCGGCCGTGAACGCCCACAGCAGGACGTTGCTGGGCCTTCGGGTTTCCCCGATGGCCTCCAGGATTCCGCCGGCAACATCCACCAGCGGGGGGGCATCGCCCCGTGCCGCCTGGGCCAGCTTGGTCAGTAGTTCATCGGTATTCATGGGACTCTCCGGCTTCTCTATTCTACTATCGCGGTTTTTCCGCTCTTTTCCAGTATGGCCTTAAGTTTCTTTCGGGCACGGTGGGCCTGGACCTTTACCATGCTTTGACTCCAGCCGGACCGCTCGGCTGCTTCGGCCACCGAAAGCTCTTCCAGGTACAGCAGCGTCAGGACCAGGCGGTCTCGCGGGGGCAACTGTGCCAGAAGGCTGTGCAGGAATTCGGCGGCCTCGTGGCTCTCAACGATCCCTTCGTCCCTGGCCACAAACGCGTCCCAGTCCTGCAGGGCCACGGCCTGGTTCGTGGTTCGTCGCCGGCGTTTCCAGAACCTGTAACCCACGCGCGTGGCGATGCGGTTGAGCCAGTTGGCGAATGGCGCCGTGCCGCGATAGCTCTTGAGGCTCATATACGCATCAACGAACACGTCCTGCACAAGCTCTTCCAGTTGCCGGCGGTCCCGTGTGAACCGCCACATCCGCCGAGCGATCTCTTGCTGGTATTGCTCCACCAGCCTCTTGTAGGCGGTGGCGTCCCCAGCCAGCGTGGCCTGGATTTCCACTGTATCGGATCGCTCCATGTACGCATGGTATCCAGGCCCGGCCGGGCTGTCCAGCCATCGCTGCGGCCTTCCGATACTTCAGGCCATACGGATTGTGGCGCGACCCCTTGGGCTGGTTACACATGTTTCATCCGTCCGGGAGGGACTGTGACGGGACCGCAGGGGGCGGGCACAAGCCGAGCGGTACCCCGGGCGGCCCGTCTGGGAGAAAAAACGAGCCTGTCGGTGTAACCATCGTCTGCGAGCAGCCACTGACACCCTGAAGCCTGAATTATCAGGAGCAAACCCAGGAGCTCAAGACAGGAAAGGTTGGTGCAGCATGAAGAATGCAAAAGTCCTTGTGGGAGCAGTCGTTGCAGTGGCGGTGGTCTTCCTGCTGGCCGAGCCGTCGATGGCCGCCGGAGGGTTCCACTTCTCCCTCGGCGGAGGTTGGGGCGGGCATAGCTATCGCTCAAGCGGTTTCCACGGCGGGTTCGGCAGGAGCTATGGCGGGTACAGTTCTCACTACCGTCCCTCTTACCACCATTATCCGTCGTATCAGCATCGTCCTTCGTACAGTTGGCCGTCCTACAACTATCGGCCGTCGTACTACTCGTACCCCCGGCCGATCTATTCGCCGCCGACTTACTACGTCTCGCCCAGCTACTACTACTCCCGTCCCAGCTACTACAGTCCCTCGCCGATGATCATCCGCAGCTATCCCAGCACCTACTACCGGTGCTGGTAGACGACTGAGAAGTTGCCGGGGCAGATGCAAATCAAAAGGCCGGCGCCCGGGAGGGCGCCGGCCTCTTGACGTGGTGCGGGGGCTGGATCAGAGGGTCTTCTTGATCTGCGTGATGATGTCCTTGACCACCTGTTTGGCGTCGCGGGTGGCGGCGGCGTTGGAGATGTTCTCCTTGACTGCCTCGTTGTCGGGCGTCTGCTCGATGCCGGCTGCCACGATCTGCAGGGCTTGTTCGGTGCGGGCGGAGTTGCGCGTGGAGAGGTAGAGCCAGACGGCCGCAGCCACGCCGGCCAGTCCCAGCAAGACGAGGGCGGCCCATGGGTAGGCCTCAAAGGCCATGCCCGCCACGATAAAGGCGGCGCCCAGGCCGATGACGCCCAAGCCGATCTTCCGTCCGCCGGAGACGAACATCAGGACGGCGCCACCGGCCAGGGCGCAGAGGACGCCGGCGGTAATCAGAAGCACGGGGCCGCGGGCCGGCGGCTCGACCGGTTCCATCCCGCCGAAGTCGGCGCCGTCGCCGGTGACTTTGAGCGGCTTGACATGGGTGATTGTCTCGCCGGGACTGGCGCCCGCCAGCGACATGACTCGCGTGGCCGAGACGGTCCGCGTGACGGTTCGCTGATCGGCCGTTACGGGGGCGGCTCCGGTCGGGGGAGCATCCGGCAGCCCACGCTGGTAAGACTCGTGAATCCTGGCGGTGCTGCACCCGCCGGCGCACATGGCGGCCAGCAGCAGGATGATCGGGACGACCAGCATGAAACACGCGAGATACGGACGGTTGGGATTCATGGCGTTCTCCGAAAGGGGGTTCGAAGGGGCGGTTACGGCGTCACTTGTGCGAGCCCAGGACATAGCCCAGGATCATCAGCACGGTCGCCTTGGTCAGACTCCACAGCCGTGCGGCCCATGTGGCCCGACTGCTGAGCAGGGCGTCCAGTCGTGTTTCGATTCCCGTCAGGCGATGCTCAATTCGTTGGAACTGCTCGGCGCACAGGACGGGCACACTGGGACTGGAGGGGCGTTCACATTCGGACATAGAGGTTTCCTGTCTGGTGTTCCCCCGTGGGGCGGGCGGCCACGGCGTGGAGAGTTAGAAACGATCCTCGGGACAGACGAAGGCAGGGTCCTGAAGACAGGCGTAGAGGTCGCCCGAGACGCCGGTCTGGATGTCCACGCACCTTGGCCCGGCTGTTCCGGGGCCTTTGACCAGGCGCCGACACAGTCGTCCGCATCGGCTGGCGGTGACGCAGAGCATCAGGCGAAGGGCGAAGGCGGCCTCGGCCTTTCCTTCGACGAACAGGCGAGCCAGGTGGGCCCGCCGGCGACGCAGGCCAACACCGTCATCGCCTCGACAGCGTGAAGTCATGCAGCCCTCAGAAGGTGATGGTAACGGTCTGGCCCAAGCAGCGGTCCTGGCCCGGGAGGGAGAAGGTGCCGACGAAACTCCCGTCGACACAGAAGAGATCATCGGCGGAGACGACGCCCTCGAAGATCAGGTCCTCGGTGCCCGCGTAGGCGGCAATCCATACCCGCCAGTTTCCGTCGGCGTGACAGGAGATGTTAAGGTTGAAGTCGCTGCCGGTTTCCCAGTCGCACCAGCCGCCGTACCAGACCCAGGCGGCTGGCTCGTGGGGCACGTAGCCGGCAAAGACGTAGGGGCCGCCGACGCTGCCGACGCATTCGCACTCGCCAGAATCGACCACCACCAGCGGGGCGGGCTGATCGCTCGTGCTGCAGGCGGCCTGGCTGCATGGCTGTCCGCAGCAGCAGCCAGCCTGGTGGTAGATTCCGCCCATCAGAGGCACCCTCCGTCCACGCCGTTCTCGTAGGCGAACCAGTACTCCACCGTGTCTTGTCCTTGCAGTAGGAAGCGGACCTCGTGCATCCGCACCAGGCAGCCGGCCGGGCAGGGCTGGAGTTCAAAGGAATAGCGGCTGGAGGCCAGGTTGGCAGGATCCACGCCATTGCCTTCGACGTGTCCATCCTGGCCGGTGTTTGCATCCTCGACACTGTTTCGGCCGGGCAAGGTCATGCCGGCGTCCGACCGTCCGCCGCCGCCGGCCGACCAACCGCCGTAGCCGGCGGCCGTCTTCTGCACCTCCGTCCAGGCATACAGCCACTGGTTGGATCCGGCTGCCTGAGAGGCGCCGATGCGGGCCCAGAACACGCCGGTGTCGCCGATGTCCAGGAGCACCTCCAGACAGCCGCCCTGGGAGTCCGGGCGGGCGTACTGCTCCCAGAACCGGACCAGGGCGCCGACCCGACCGGCAGCGCGATTGTCAAAGTCCCGGGCGGTTCTTTCCCGATGGCCGTCGACGGCGTCTACCCAGCCGCCTTGGCCTTGGTTGGCCTGGCTGTCCCAGTGCTGTTCCCAGATCGTGTACAGCCCCCCGCCGTCATTCTGGGCTATCCGAGCCACGCCCTGGCGAAGCACTTCCGGGTAGGCGGTGGGCCTGTCATGCAAGACAATCCTGTCGGCCGCGGCGGCCTGGGCCTGCTGGAGCCGGCGAAAGTCGGTCAATTGTCGGCGGGCGATGGTCATCGGGTCACCTGAAGCAGGGGGGTGTCCAGGAGGAGTTCGGTCTTGTTGACGCCTTCGGCGAAGTCCCAGTTCACACCGGCGATCAGCGGCACGTAGGCACTCGTCGCGGCCGCCTGAAGGGAGATGTTCCTGCCTGCGGTGCCGGCCAGGCCCGTGCCGACCGGGTAACGCTGCGGACGAGCCAGGTACCGTAGCGTGATCGATCCGTGAACCAGGGCGTCCTCGGCGCTGTCGCGGATTCGCCGGGCGTAGGCGTCGATCGACTCACGGGTGGACTCGTAATCGGTGACGGTGGTGGGCAGCGAGGCGTCCAGGGGCTGGTCGAGCACATCCCGCCAGCGGAACCGGTCATCCGCCCGCACCACGCGATGCGTGGACAGCGGCCAGGAACTACTGCCCCCGCGTGGGGCCTGGCCGACGACGGCCCGGTCACACTCCACACTCCCGAACAGTCGCAGCCGAATGCGCGGGCTCGTGCCCCGCAAGGCGTTGTTCAAAAGCGTCAGATACGTGTAGTGGCCGTAGTCATTCTTCAGGGCGTCGGCGGCGTCATGATAGGGCCTCCAGAGATGAATCCGCGGGTGGTCGATGGTGAAACCGGCCCGGTCGCTCCAGATACGCACACAGGGGACGCGAATCCAGGAGTCCTCGGCTGAGTCGATGGCGATCTCCACCCGGGCCGGGTACACCTGTGCGGCTCCGGAGGGCGCTGTACAGGTGAACGTGGCGGAGACGGGTCTGGGCCGGCGGAGGAAGTCATCTTCCTCGCCAACGCCGAAGGCAGACAGGTCCGGCAGGACCGCCTTGCCCTGCACGTCGCAGATCAGCCCGCTCAAGGCGCCGTCCTCGTTCCACGCGAACGAGCGGAACACATGGTAGTTCTCGTGCGACCAGGTGTCGAAGCAGACGGCGAAATCCGCGTGGGCTTGCACCGACGCCCAGCCTCCGCCGCCGACGTTCCCGTACGGATCGGCATAGGTCTGGAGGTCGTTGGCGCTGTCGGTTCGATCCCAGCAGGGGTGCAGGTCGCGGGTCTGAGGGTCGGCGTGAAACTCCAGGCACACCTGGAGACGTCTCTGGTCGCCGATCACGGTGACGGCGTTGCAGACCTGGTGATTGTCGCGGACGACATGCAGGCGCTGCACCTCCGACCGGCGTCCTTCCAGGTCGGCCGTCGTGGGCCGGCTCGACGTCAACGGGGCCATGTACGGACGGGCGATTCCGCTGTCATCGCCGGCGGGCCTGTGCAACGGGAACACCAGGAGAGCGTGGCGGGCCAGGCCATCCTCGTCAGTGCGGGCCCATGGCTCGACGGCGAAGCCGAAACCGACAGGCAGGAGGACAGCGGCGATCGCCTCCAGCAGATTCAGGCCCTCAACGTTGACTTCCGCGATGGGCGTGGCGCCCAGCGTGGCGGCGATGGCGTCCCAGACGGTGGCGGCCGACGAGAGCACCTGGCCGTCGTCCACGTACTCGACCAGGCTCCGCAACGCCGCATAGGCTGTCCAGTACTCCGCCTCGATGGCCGCTCCGCCCGCGAGGGACACCCGCCGGCCGGGCGGCTCGAAGACGCGACATGCACGCTGCGAGTCGCCGCGGGTGAGCAGCGACCAGGCGGACTGACTGGCGTTGGGCCGCCCGCTCTCGTTGAAGATCACCCGCAGGTATCCGCCGAAGGTGCTCTCGCGAGTGCACTGCTGGGGAGGCAGTTCGCCGTGGATCTCCGACTCGTCCGCGGCAGGCAGCTTGTGCCACTGTCCGCTGACGACCAGCCCGCGCAACAGCACCTCCGGTCCATAGGCGACGTACTGCACTGATTCAACATCGTCGCTCGACTGGACGAGCAGCTCCTGCTGGGCGATGGAGCCTCGAAACCACTCGATCTCCCGGCCGTCGGGGGCGGACTCGCGCAGAAGCAAGCGATCGCCGGCTCGGCGAGAGGGGGCGTCATCGACGTGCCGCGGCAGACCCTGTGTCGGCCCCTGGCCCAGCAGGCAGCGGGCGCGGAGCGTGCTGAGACGGCCGTTGCATCCCCAGGACATCCGGACCGGCTGAAGGTGCGATTGGGGCCTGGGGCAGGACCAATCCGCCTGACCGGCCTCGCCGCAGACGGTCGACGCGGCATAGAGGACCAGTCGAGGAGGACGGTAGACGACGCCGGTGTCGGGATGTGTAAAGGTCAGGGTGGTCATAGCGGTATGGGTTCAAGGGACCACGTCGGTCAAGGTGACGCCTTGGTTGGGCGGCAGGCCGATGGCGACGATGGGGCCGACGGGCCGGGCCGGGCGAGACTCCACCCCGCCGGCCGTTCGGGCGGCGACGTGGAAATAGCGGGTTTGTCCATGTGCCAGCGTCAGGGTACAGGAGTACTCGCCGTCTCGCGTGAAGGGGACGGTGAGAGCCGGTTGGGCGCCGGACATCTGCGGTGAGGGACCGTGGTAGACGGTAAACTCGGCCACGGCGGGGCCGCCGGCCGGGGTGAGGCAGGACCAGGTGAGGCGGACGCGGGCGTTGCTGATGGCCTGGCCGGCCAGGCCCAGGACCCCGGGCGGCCGCGGGCCCACGTAGAGGCCCTGGGCGTCGGTCTCGAACTGGACCCAGCAGGAGACGCCGTCTTCCTCGATGTCGTCGGCCACGGCCCGCAGGGCGTAGGCGTAGCGGTGCGAGGGGGCGTGGCCCAGGGCCTCCAGTTGGACCGAACTGGCGGAGGCGGGCGCGGTGGCCACGGGCGTGGAGAAGTCCACGTCGCAGATACTGCCAAGCCCACGGTAGATCCGGTATCCGGTGAAAGGCATGATGGGCACCAGGAAGAAAGGGAATCAGGACCAGGTGAGCAGGCCGCTGGAAAAGACCCGCCCGTCATGCTCGGCCAGTACGTATCGCGAAGCGGCGCCGGCGACGGTGAGCGTAAGGACGACGGCGCCGTCGGCGTCGGAGATCAGTTCATAATCGGCGTTGGCCTGCAACTCGCGCAGCAGCGTGCCGGTGGTGAGCGCGACGCTGTTGCCATCGGCGGAAGGCTGGCCGTAGTCGCCTGTCGCCACCCACACGCGCAGACGCGTGCGGCCCGGCGGGCCTTGAACGGTGACGGTACGCGCATCGTCGACCTCGGCGCCGGCACTGACGGCCAGTCCGCCGGCCGGGCGGAACAACGCGAGCGAACGACAGTCGGTGAGGTCAGCCTGGGTGAATGCGCCGTCGCTCACGATGATCGACGCCAACGGCACGTGGGGCCCCTGGGGAAAGCCGCTGGTGCTGACCGTCAGTGTGCCGTCAGCCAGGAGGTAGACATAATTGGTCTGGTTGTTGGTGAGGCCTTGTGCGGACGATCCGGCGTACGTGCGGGCCTGGAAGCCATCCCAGAACCGTCCCGCGCGGACAGCGAAGGTCGAGGCAGCGTCCTGGTACACACGGAGGGCGTTGCCGGGCGTCCGTCCGAGCGTGAGCAGGCGGTCCAGGCAGCGAAAGACCGTGGTGTAGTAGGGGCTTTCGCCGATGGCGGGAAAGACGAAGTCGGTGTCGGCATCGGTCGTGCCGCTGAGGGCGTTCGCTTGATCGCTGGTCAATGGCGTTTCGCTCATGGGAGGTTCCTTGATTACAGGTCGCGGCTGGGCGTGAAGCTCAGGGTCAGGGTGTCGCTTTGAGGGTCGTACGACTCAACGGTCAGGTTCGACGGCGGCTGGGGCGGCGAGGTGACGGTGATGGTGGACTCCCAGTCAGCCAACACGTTTCCGCAGGCATCCTCGACGACCGTCCGCAACGGGTACTGTCCGCGGGGCAGAGGCGGGGAGACCCAGGCGAGCATGTCGCAGTCGAAGCCGAACTCGCCGTATCCGAAGTACAGGCCCAGCCCGTAGGACTCGGGGGCGTCCCAGCCGAACCCGCCAGAATCCCACGCGGCGCCGAATCCGCCGGCCCGCTCGCCGTCGTCGTAGACTGGCTGACTGTGGACCAGACGCGAGGCCTGGTCCTCGCCGGCCTGGCCCAGATAGACGTCCCATCGATCGTCATTGCGGTAAGGGGCAAGGGTTTGCGGCATACGGACGCGGAGCCTGGAGGCGGGTGCGGCGCCCGTAACCTCCCGCCAGTAATTGACCTCGGCCTGGGCGGGATCGACCGCCAGCAGGAAGACCCGTTCGTCGCCCCCGAGGGCGGGCAGGGCGAACTCGACCTCGCCTGCCTGAGGGACGGTCCAGGCGGCCAGCCGCCCGGCGACGTAGGCCTGCACAACCTTGTCCGTATGGGCGGTGCGGGCGCGAATGACTCGCCCCAGGACGGTCGGGTATGAGCCGAGGTACGAGATGCCTGTGGTGTAGTACATGAATTCCCTCGTTCGCAGTGCGCCCGCAAGGGCGTCTTGAAGATCGCCTCGAACGGCTGGGTGAAAGCTGTCTCGCGGCCTGCCTCCTGGCAGGCGGCGTCGCGAACGCTACGGCGTCAATTGGCGGACGAGGGCCTGGACACGAAGGACCGCGCGATAGCCCGTGGGCCTTGGCGAGACGCTCATGAGTCCGGCCGGTCCGTACGACAGCAGCAGACAGTTGGAATAGGCCGTGCCGTCCGCGCCCACATAGGCGGCCACGGTGGCGCCGTCGGCCAACTCCTGCCGGGCGCGCAGCAGGGTCTTGAGGGCGGCGCAGGCCAGATCGGGGGTGGCGGCCTGGGCGGCCAGCACGCCGCGGACCTGAACCTGGCGTCCCGCCCGCCCGTGGGCCTGGACGTACTCGCCGTCCACCCCGGGCAGCGTCTCGAAGTAGACGCGGGGTCGGGGGCTGGCCGGCGCGTCGGCGCCGGCTGCGGAACAGAGCGCAACGGAGTTGAACATGGGGCTGGCCATGGGGTCCTCGTGTGAATGGGTCGTGGAGGCGGCTCTGGCTGCGGGGTCTGCGGGCTCAGCGCAGAAGACCGTCGCCTCCGCTAGAACGCCTGGGGCGTGTGGTCCTGGTCTCCACCGCGAACCAGCGGCGGCTGGGTCTTGTCCTGGGACGGCTGGACGTGTTGCACGGCGGGCATGTGCACGTCGCCGTAGATGATGATCGAACCGGTGCCCTGGACCGGCAGCGGCGAGGAGACGTCTTTGCTGTCCTGTACGGCCTGGCGGACGTGCCGGCCCAGTTCCGAGAACTGCGGCAGGTCGCCGGCGTCGATCGGCGAGGTCTCGGCGGCGGCGCTTTCCAGACCGGCGCCGGGCAGCCTGTCGCCGCTCGGCTGGCTGGGGAAAGACGCACGTGCGTCTGTAGGGGCGGATAGACCGGTCGGTACGGAGTCGGCTGGATCATCCGACGGCCCCGGCGAGCCGGTCAGGCGATCGGCTGTGGCGGATCGGGGCACGGGAACGCTGGTGACGCCTCCGGCTGCGACGGCGCCGGCGAGTTGGGCGGTAATGGGAATGGTGATCGACATAGATATCTCCGCTTATGTTGCGGCACGCGGTCAGGTTGACGACTTTGCTCGTCTGGCGGCCCGCCACAGGCGTCTGATCCAGCCGGAGCGAGCGGGTTCGGTTGGCTCGGCGGACAACCGGTCCACCGGCAGGCCGGCGGCCCACGCAAGCAACTGGGCAATCCACACGGGGGGCTGATCGGTGTCGAAGGCAAGCAGGTCGGCCAGTTGATCGTCGGTCAGGTCGTACTGGCGTCTCAGAAGCCGCCCGGCCAGGTCGAAACAGGCGGCCAGAAACTTGCCGCCCTCGCCTTCGAGTTCCATGTGTCCGCCGACGCTCTGCCCGCAGCGGCGACAGACTCGTGTTTGCAGCGGGGCGAGCTTGAGCAGGCTGCGTGCCCGGCTTTCGGAATCTCTGGCGGAACGGAGGCGGATCCCCGTGCGACCGTCGCCGTCGAAGACCGGCTCGACGCGAAGACCCCGCGGGGGGATGCAGAAGTCGACGCCGTGTAGCGTGAGTTTCGGACACAGGTCGCCGTGAAGGACCTCGTCGCCGACAGGGCGGGCGCAGCGGCTGCGAAGTTGCTTGAAGTAGGGGAGGCTGCTCATGGGGACTGTCACGCGATCGCCACGGGGTCGGTTGCGCCGTCGCTGCTGGACGCGATGAACTCGACGGTCGCCGACGAGGCGGCATCGTGGGCGACGCTGTTCGAGACGCCGGTGACGATGACGTTGGAGATGGTGACCGTCTTGTCGGCGGCGCCCTTGGCGTCTTTCCAGACGAAGCTGAGCGTGCCGGACAGTCCGTCCAGTGCCTCGGCGCCGGCTGGGTCCAAGGTGGTCAGGGCGCCCGAGACGCTGGCCGAGCCGACCTCGGCGACGGGCTCGAAGACGTCGGCGTCGCCGCTGGCGTGGATCTCGGGGCGTTTCTTGATCACGCGGACGGCTTGGACCCCGTACAGGGCCGTGCCGGCAAGGGTCACGTTTGAGACGTTCTTGAACACCTGATAGTTGATGGCCATGGGAGGTTCCTTTGGGTTCGGATCTGCGGAGGTTCAGTTGGCCGTTGGACCGTCCAGCGTGTAGGTAACGCTGAGGGGCAGGGCGGCGATGGCCCACGGTGCGGACTCGGCAGTGTCGAGACTGGGAGGAGCGAAGGCAACGGCGGGCATCGCGTGGCGTCCGTCGCCCCAGTCGCAGGCAGCGGCGGGGCGAGCCGCGCCGACGGCATTTCGGGCGGCGTTGGCCAGGCGGAGGATCTCTTGCAGGCGGGCCGACTCGTCCACGCCCGCGGGCACCTTGACGGCCAGCAGGACCTCCATTTCCACCCGGCAGGCCAGATGCTCGTCGGGAGTCGGCTGCTGGTGGGTCCCCAGGTAGCGGACGACGGCTGCGGGCGAGGTGCGGAAATGGCACTCCCGGGCCTGCTGGGGCGAGGTGGTCAGCGCGACGGAGGCGAAGACGGCCTGGCCGCCGATGGCGGCGGAGGCCAAGGCGTCGCGGACGTCGGCCAGGATGGACCAGTCGGTATTGGCTACGGTGATGTCGGGCATGGGAAACTCCGGGGATTTGCGATTGTCGATTTGCGATTGTCGATTGGGTTCGCTGGTCGGGGAGGGCCAATCGACAATCGAAGATCGTCAACCTGCCTGACGGCAGGCAGGTCGAGAATCTCTACAGCCGTGTCACGTACCTGGCCCCGACGGAGCGTGCGTGGTCGGCTTGTCCGCCGGCGTCGGGGTCGCTGACGAGGGCGAGGTTCCAGGCGGCGATGGCTTCCTTGCGCTTGAGGTCGTGGTAGTCGCGAAGGCGGCTGTACATGGTGTCGTCGGCGCGTTCGTGGCAAGAGCCGAAGGCCAGCATGAGGGCCCAGTGGACGGCCGTCTCGCGGAGCTGATCGGGACTGGCCAGGCGGCGGAAGTCCGGGGTGGCTCGGCCGGCCGCGGGCCAGTTACGGTGCTCAGGCGCGCCGAACCCGCCGAGTTGGACGGCGTACTGCTGCGAGGCGGTCAGCAGGGTCTTGCGCGTGGCGGCGGCGCAGAACCGGGCCATGCCGGCCTGGGTCTCATACACGTCGCTGCCGAGTTGATCGAGGTTCTGGTACTCCTCCCGCAGGTGCTCATCGACGCAAAGGCAGACCAGAACGGGGACGCTCTGCTCGGGGTCGGCCACGTACCGTTCGAAGAAGAACTCCCCGGCCAGTCGGCTGGAGTTGACGCTCTGGAGAGTGCAACGGGCGGCGCGGGCGTCGAGGGTGGCCAGGTCGGCCGACCCGGAGGCGACCTGGTGCTCGGCGGCGCAGGCGGGGTCCTTGTAGAGCCGGACGGTTGCCTGGTCGCCCTCTCTGGTTGAGCGAAGGTAGAGCCAGCCGCCGTGTGTATTGCCCGAGTTGCGGGTGTCCAGCCCGGTAAGCGACCAGCGGGAGGTCTGGATCTCGTTGCGGTCTTCGTAAGCGTAGGCGTAATCGAAGGCCAGCGGAAGGTCCTGGGCCGGCCCGGACGACGCCGTCGCGAAGAACGTGAAGGTAGTGGTCATGGGCGGGTCCTTGTTTACGAGACGGCGATGGCTGCGGGGTTGGGGTCGAACTCGTAGCCGGCGAGCTGGCGGTGACACCAGTACGCACCGGCGTCGAGCTTGAAGGCGACCTGGCCCAGGGCGGTGGTGTACTTGGTGCCGGCGATGACGTTGCTGCCGGCCTGGTCGGTGGAAATCCAGACGGCTGCCCCGTCCAGCGGGGTGCCCAGGTTGTCGGTGATGGTGATAGTGACGTCGAGGGCTCCGCTGCCGGTCAGGCCGCCGATCGACGCGACGGCGGTCGCAAGACCGTCCAACTCGTCATCGACCGATCCTCCAGCGGGTGCACCGGGCGAAGGGGCGAGCTTGAGGGCGTCGCGAACCTGCTGTGGCGTCAGGGCGCTGCCGCCGGCCGGGGCCTGCTCCAGGGCGTTCTCGGTCAGCCGATAGACCGCCCCGTCGGCCTCCAGGGCTGTATCCACCTTGTCCGTGACGGCCTTGACGGCCGCTACATCGTCGTTTGCCGGGGCGGTATAGTCAGCCGCCGCCAGGCGGGTGTTGACCTGCGTGTTACTGGCCGGATCGGCGGGGAGGTTGTCGGTCTTGGCCTTGATGGCGGCCACGTCCGAGTTGGCCGGCTCCGTGTAGTCCGCGTCGGCCAGCCGGCTGCCAACCGTGGCGTCGATGCGGCTCAGTCCGAGGGCGGCTGCGTCGTTCGGGTCGAAGGCGACGACCTGGACGCTCTCGCCTGGGCACTCGGCCGTGTTGGCGGACTTGTAACGTGTCTCGATGGACGTGCCTGCGGTCTCCACTGCCGACTGAGTCAGTTCGGCGTAGTATCGGCCGTTGCCGACAGAGACCAGCGTCCCAATTCCGGTGTCGGTCCAAGCTCCACCGTCAGAGGAAATCTGAGGCTGCCCGCTGGCTTCGCCAGTTTCGGGCGTGAGGCCGTCGGTTACGTCCACCAGGTGGAAGTACACTCGCCGGCGACTTGCGGTGGATTCATTTGCCTTGATGAGTTTCATTGTCAAGCGTACCTCCGTCGGAGGATGTAACGGTTGAAGAAGAACGGGTAGGTGGAAGGCCCCACCGGGACGATGAACACTCGCCGTGTGCTGAGCGTTCGCAGCATCCCCCATCGACGAGAGGGATGCCAGAGATCGTAGACCTCCGCGTCGGTGAGCACGCGGTTGTATACTCGGACTTCGCCAAGTCTCCCAGCAAAGTACCGGCTGAACGAGCCGCCCCAGTACAGCATTCCGATGGACATGACCGTGGCGGCCGGCTCGTTGGTGGTTGACGCGTCTGTGCCTTTGGCTGAGCCGTTCAGCCAGGCGATGGAGGAGCCGTTGGCGTTGACAGCCCCGGTGGCCAATGCCCACTGCCCGGTGGGATATGCCTGCATACTCTGGGCGGCTGAGGCGTTTGAGCCGTCATATACGCCCATTCTGACCGGGTCGCCTGCTGTGTCGCCCACAAGGTCAAGCGACATGATGGCCGTGCTGCTTGCGTAGGAGCTTTTGCCAAAAAGCACTTGGCGTGTAGTGCTGCTGGTGGAGTTGAACCAGGCCGAGATCGTGCAGCCCCGGTTGAAGAACGGGGTGGCGATCTTGCTCAGTCTGTCGCTGCTTCCGTTGTACAGCGCGGAGCGACCGAATGTCCTGTCGCCCACCACGGATGGGTAGTCGCCGGAGTCGGTGATGGGATGTCGCCGCAACGCCAGGTCGGATGCCCCGCCAATGACGCTCGACGCCAACCAGAATGGGTAATAGGCAACCAGCCCGCGCGACTGCGGGTGGGACCAATCGACCGGCTGGGCCAGGTCGATCTGGTCGGCTCGCGGAGGCCCAGGATTGGTCCAGTCTCCCATGATTACGCCCCCGCGTCACTGTGAGGCGTGACGGTCAGTGCGTGGTCGCTTCCGGTTCCGCTCAAGGCTTGGCCGGTAGCGTCGTTGTAGACCACCAGGACCAGATAGCGGGCCTGTACGCGAACGTGGCAGGCCGCCACTTGACTGTCGGTGTCGGCGTCGGCCACCAGAGGCTTCAGTTCGTCCAGGTTGCGCAGGTCGTCCACGTCGCTGAAGGCCGCGTCCGATCCGCTGCATCCGCCGGGATAGTTGGAGTTGGTCTCGCACCAGGCGGCAAACAGCCGCAGCAGCGTTCCGCTTGTGGGGGCCGAGGCCCACTTCGTCCGCAGGCGGATGAGTACCTCGGAGGCGTGGTTGGCTCCCAGGTCGATCAGCGTGGACTGGCGGGCCGAGCCGCTGGCCAGCGAGTCGAGCGTGATGGTCGCAGTTACGGGAGTGTCCTGGGTCTTGTAGAAGGTGGTCATGATTTCGCAATCCTCCCATCAGGCCTGTCAGGCTTCAGGGCGTTGGAGATGTCGTTGACGGTCAGGCCAGGGAAGTCCCGCTCGGCGACGGAGCCGGGGCGGGTCTTGTTGGCGTTGATGCGGGCTCGGCTGGAAGGCTTGTCGGCGAGCACGATGTCGGCAAAGACAGCCGCACTGTCGCCCTGCATGTCCACCTGGCCGGCGATCAACAGAACGCTCAGGTGTTGGAGCTGCTGCGTGGAGAGGTCCATCCGCTCGGTCGGGTCGATCAGGGCGTCGAACTCGACGGCATCGACGCGGCCACGGGGGACTTGGATGTCGTCCCGTACGCGGCTGAGTTCGGTCAGGATGTCGGCGTCCCGCCCGAGCCGGGCGTGGTCGGCCAACTGCGGGTCGGCCTGGATCCGGAGACGCAGGCTCTGGGAGTCGGATTCAGTCAGGGGCATGATAGTCCTCGATGTTCGAGTGCAAGGTCGGTCCGCCGCCGGCATCAGCGGCCGGTGCGAAGGCGATGCGGGGCGAGCAGTCCGGCGAGCAGGGCGGGGTCGGCGAGTTCCTTTGTGCTGAACTGTCTGCACGCCAGGTGGAAGAGGTAGTTTCGTACGGCCGCCGGCGCCTGGTCTTCGCTGGGGCCGAGGTCGCCGTCGGCCATGGAGGCCAGCGCCCGAGGCAGGTCCGCCAGCGAGCAGCGCCGGGCGACGCGTGCAATGGTGTAGGAAGCGGGGCCGAGGGCCAGAAGCGGACACCCGGCGGCCAGGGCCTCGTTGCCCGAGTTGGAGTTGATGGTGACGGCGAAGCGAGCGCCCGCCAGCGCGTCCTGGAGGGACCCGTCGATCACCCGGGCCCTTCCGGTCCAGCCGAACCGCCAACTCGAGCTGGGATGGACGCGTACGCGGATGTCCAGGTCGCAGGGGGAGGCGTCCTGGACGGCCTGCACCAGGGGCAAAGGGTGATGCAACTCGCAGCCGTCGAGTTGGCTGTCGCAGGCGACCTGGAGCAGCAGGAGCAGGTAGCCGTGGCGGCGCGAGCGAAGCGGCTGGGGCAGACGCCCGTAGGAGCCGACGAAACGGGCCTGGCCCTCCGGCGGGGCCGGGGCACGGAGGATGTCTTGGCGGGCCCACGAGGCGGTGTGACTGAAGCCCTGCGGGTCGAGTTGCGTGAAGCGATAGCGATCGAAGAAGCCGCGTTCCATGACGATCACGTGCAGGCCGCGGCGGCGGGCGTCGGCGGCGACCTGGCCCCAGAAGCCCTTTCGGCCGTTCCACAGAAACAAGGCTTCGGGCAGTTCGGAGAAGCCGCCCAGGCGGCAATCGGCGCTGGGAGCGAGTACCTGCACCGAGTGGCCCAGGACCTCCAGACCCGCCTTCAACGAGGCGAACGGCTCTTCGGGGTTGGCGAAGCGGCGGTTGTCGCAGAGGATTCCGACTCGCATGATGGTCCTGTCAGATGGGTGTAGTGAGTGGCCGTGACGGCTTGAAGGCGGCTTCGGGGCGAGAGGTTCCACAGATGCCCGCCGAGCTGGCGCACGGCCCGTGCGGCGGCGGCGAACTGCTCCTCGACGCTCGCAGGCGGCGGGCGGTCGTATTGACCCTGCCAGCCCTCTTCGGCATGGTCATAGGGGCTGACCATCCGCGGGTGGCCGCCGTGGTAATCCAGACCCAGGAAGTAGATGCGCCGGCAGCCCTGGAAGAACGCCCAGTTGGCGGCCATCAGGCAGACGGACGAGTTGGCCAGGACGGCGGCCTCGCGGTTCTCGTCCAGGACGGGCCGCTCCTGCCACGGGCCGTCGAAACGGAGGAACTGGTCGCAGTGGGTCACGCGGCGGTCGGCGGGTCCGACCTTCCAGGCCGGGCAGGGCTTCCAAAGCTCCTCGTGGTACCGGATGCCCCATTTCTGCTCGTGCCAGAGGTTGCGATAGGTGTCGCGGATGACCATGGCGTGGAGCGTCGCGCGGCGGAGGGCGGCGAAGGCCAGGCAACGGTTGGTGCCGACGATCAGGAGATCAGGGACCCTTCGCAGTGCGGACCAGAACGCCGGCGGCACCGAGTCGATGGACGGCCCGTTGCCCAGGACGAGGGCGACCTGGCCCGCGGGCGGCTGTCTGCTCGTGTGGGGCATGGAGTCTGTTCTCGACGGCAAATGAGACCCCCGGGGGCCGCCCGGGCCACGGACAGGGAGGCACAAAGGCGGACGCGAAGCGGCGTCGTTCTCCTGTCCGTAGCTGCCGGGCGGCGAGGGGGAAGGAGCGATTCCCCCGGGCGGGTTCACGATTTCACGGGTCGTCGGACGGTCGAGAACTCATGCGACTCGTCCTTTATCCGTGGATTTCGTGCTACACGCTGGCGTTGAAGACGCCCTTGACGATCTTGAGCTGGCGGTGATCGTCGTAGTCCTCGTCCCAGTTGGAGGCGGTGGCCAGCTCGGCGTCGGTGGGGTTGTCGGTGGCCGACGCCCACTTCATGCCGTAGACCTCGTACTCCACGTCGAAGTCCTCGCGGACGTAGGACATGCTGGACTGCTTGAGGATGTCCCGCTGCAGTTCGATGCCCTGGTCGTAGAGGATGGTGGCGCCCAGCGAGCCCACGCCCAGGCCCAGCACGACGTATTCGGCGTAGTAGCTGCTGGTGAGGGCGGAGATCAGGGCCGGGGCGTCGCAGACGATGACGCGGCGCCCGAAGGCCTGGACCACGTCCTGGTAGATCGTGGCGCCGGCGACGCGGTCGAACTGGTAGTTGCCGATCGAGTCGCCCACCAGGTCGGCGAAGACGGCCGAGGGCATCACGAAGGCGGCGATGTCCTCGCGGGCGTCGGACATCTTGGCCAGCAGGAGGTTGAGGTGCGCCATCGTGGCGGTGACCTTGGCCCCGGCGGTCTTGCCCCGGGCGACGTCCAGGATGTGGGCGTCGGCGGCAGGCGTGTCGGCGGAGTCGACGGCCGCCACGGCCGCCGCCAGCAGGTTGTTGCGGATGCGCAGCAGCTTGTTGTCGGCGAACTGCTGGCCGAGGTTGACCATGGCGGAGGTCATGTCGAACTTCCGCCCGGCCTTGCGGGCCTGGATGTCGGTGATGCTGACCGGCCCGCAGCCGAGGGTCTGGCGGACGAGCTTGCCGCCGGTCATCTCGAGCTTCTTGACGTCGACGGCGTCGCCGGGGTTGGCGTTGTCGCGCCGCCCGATCAGGTCGCTGATGGGCTTCCAGCGGGCGGTGTCGGTGAAGTCGCCGCCGGCGGCCATCTGCCGCGCGGGGTCGCTCTCCAGCACGAGGGTGCCGCCGCTGGCGGCGTTGAACAGGTCGATCTTCTCCACGGTGCGGCGGTATTCCTCCGCGCGCAGCGTGTCTTTGTAGACCATGTCGGAGGGGGCTCCGTACTCGGTAGTCATAGGATTCCTTTCGGTTGGGGAAGGTTTGGTTTCGAGACGCGGGTGGGCGTGCTGCCCGGGGTGGGACCAGCAGGCTCTCTATCACCAAGCTCACCGAGGCCACTACGATCAGAAAGGAAAAAGAAAGAGATCACGATGTCTTTGTGTTCTCTATCTTCTTTCTTCTTGAGCTTTGCGAGCTTTGTGCTCTTTGTGATTTGAGCTGCTTGCCGAGGATCAGGACTGGCGCCGCTGCGCCAGTTGGAGATAGGCGGCCGGGCCATGGCGGGCGATGAACTCGGCCTTGGCCCGCGGGTCGCGGTCGAGCGTGCGGATGTCGACGGCCGGCGGCGCCGTGAACCCGCCGTGGGCGCCGCTGCCGGTGTCGTGCGAGGGCGGCAGGAAGTGGCTGCCTTCCCGGGCGAGCCAGTCGGCCACGAAGTTGCGGACGCTCACGGGCGACTCGTCAGCCGGGTCAAGCTGGACCGCTCCGTTCTCGTCGAGCACGCGGACGGCGGGCTTGTCGTCGTCAAGCTCGACGCGGATCCGCGGGCCCAGCAGGGCGGCCGCCTGCGCGAGCATCCGCTCGCCGTTGGCGCAGCCGCGTCCGACGCCGCAGGCGGCGAGCGTCTTGTGCAGTTCGCTCAGGCCGGCCAGTTCGCGGACGGCGGCGGTCAGCCGCTCGATGCGGGCGTCCTTGACGGCCAGGTCGTCGGCGGCCAGGCGCAGACGCTGGTACTCCTCGTGCTGCTCGGGCGGCAGGGCCCGCGGACGGAGCTGTTCCAACTCGCCCTCGGCCTTCTGCGCCCGCTGACGATACTTACGGCTCTGCCCGGCCTCGCGCAGGTACTCCGCCTTCCAGTCGCGGTCGGCGGCGTCGCCGGGGCGATCGGCGCCGGGCGGTTCGTCAGCCGGCGGCTCCGCGGCTGCAGCCGCGTCGTCGGTTGCGGTGGATGCCGCCCCTCCGGGCGGCGGATCGTCGGCGGCGAAGAACACCCGGAATTCTTGCGGACGACGGAGACGGGGAGTTTCGAACCTGCTACGGTAGGATGGGATCATCGGCTTTCCTGTCAATGCACTGGGTTTCGAGTCTCTCTATGGCGGGCAGGTGTCTCAGTCACTTGCTCTTTGCTCTGGCCCTGGCGGCGAGGTCGATGAAGGCAGCGCTGCCGTGTCGGGCGATGAACTGGGCCTTGCGCGCGGGGTCGCGGTCGAGGGCGGTCAGCAGTTCGACGGGATCGACCTGGTCGACGTCGGCGGCCCCGTTGACGACGGCCCGGGCCTGACGCTGGCTGGCGCTGCGCTGGAGCGACTGGCGGAGCAGCGGGTTGTCCTGCACCTCGCGCAGGAGGAACTCGGTGGGGTTGGGCTCGATGCGGACCTCGCCGTCGCCCGCGACCCGGCACTGGAAGCGGTGAGCGTACGCGGCGGCCGCCTGGCTGGACAGGCCGACGTTGGCGGCTGCCTGGGCCAGGGCCTGGTTCAGCGCCGCGGCCGCGTAGTGGGTGCGGAGGGCGGCGTTGTCCCGCTCGGCCTGATCGAGCAGGTCGCGCTGGGCGCTGGCGTCCTGGACGGCGGCCAGCAGCTCGTCCACGCGGGCCTGGAGGTGGGCGTTTTCCTGCTGGAGGGCGGCCAGCGTGTCGGCGTCGGCGGGGGCGTCGGGGGCAGCGGCGGCAGGGGGAGACGTTTCGGACATAGCGGTTCCTTTGGCTGGGCGGAGACTGTGTGGCAAGGGGCGGTTCCGTGAAGACGCAAGCGTTTCGGAGGGTCAAGGAGCGGCGGACGACAGAGCCGCTAAGACTGGAAGCTCGCGTTCTCGATCTGTGCCAGGGCGTCGGCGTACGCCTTGTCGTCCTCGCCGGCCAGGGCGTCGAGGACCTTACGGAGCAGGATCTTCAGCAGGGCCGGAGCGCCGCCGTTGCGGTGCAGGCCCATGGAGACCAGTTCGCGTGCCTGGGCGATCAACTCGTCAGCGCCGGTGAGCACGTACTTCTTGTTGTACTCCACGTCATAGCGGACCTGCTCGACGGGCACGCGTTGGCCCTTGTAGCGGCAGACGGCCAGGTGGATCAGTTCCCGCTCGACCTGTTCGAGATGGACGGCGGTCATGCGCATCTCGTTGTCGAGATCGGTCCGCTCGACGGCGACCTGGACGCCGGAGGTCGCCCGGCCGCGGAGTTCGCCGGCGGCGCCGGTGAGCTTGCCGATGCGGAGGATCGCCTCCACAAGGGTGCGGGCCAGTTCGATCTTGGCCTGGATGTGGGCCACGTCGCCGCTGATGTTGTGGATCTGCGAGCCGGCGGGCAGTGCCCAGCAGCCCATGGGCGTGATCTCGGCGGGGATCTTGTCCGCCTCGACGCCGGTGGCGACCAGGAAGGCGATGTTGCGGTAGACGTCGATCTGGACCTGCGAGAGCAGGTTGAGCAAGTAGCGGGCGATCGGCGCGATCCGCGTCAGCAGCGACAGCGGGACCTTTGGGTAGTCGCTCCGCACCGACTCCTTGTAGTAGAACGGCACGACGGGGCAGCGACCCAGGGCGATGGGGCCGCTGGCCACGGTGACCGAGCGGTCTTCGCCCTCGCCGCTGACGCGATAGAGGCGCCACTGGTCGCCCGTCAGCGTGAGGTAGCGTCGCTCGCCCGAGGTCGCGTGCGTCTCGTCGTCGGCGGGGGCGGCGCCCAGGTCGTATCGGACCCAGCGGTATCCTCCACCGTGGTCGCAGGCCCAGTCGAGCCGCTCCAGCGGCCCGAAGGCGTGCAGGTAGGGCAGCAGGCCGAGGCTGCGCTCCTGGGCCAGCGTGAGCGGCGCCGCCCCGGCCGGGGGCGACTGCTTGTCTACGACGAAGTCCACGCCGTTGACGTAATGCATGACCAGGGCCCGCCGCATGAAGGCGTCGATAGGCGTTCCGGCGCCGTCGACGTTGCGGAGGAACTCGGCCAGGAAGTCGGCGAAGGGCGAGTCGTCGAACCGCCTGGCGGGCGGGGTGCGGAAGAGGTTGTCCACGCGGAGGTGGATGAGTTCGCAGCAGGGGTCCAGGGCGAGGGCGGCGTTGCGGCGCCAGGCGTACTGGGCGGGCGGTTCGCCGGCCTGCTCGCCCCCGGAGCCGAAGGCGTCCAGGTACCGCCCGCCGCGGAGCACGTGCAGGTGCATCTCGGCGAAATCGCGATTGAGTTCCCAGGCCGGACGGAACTGCTCGTACAGCGGGTGTGCGGCGGCAGGGTCGAAGTCGGTGGGGTGTGCGGTCATGGAGACTCCTGAATTGCGGAATGCGGATTGCGGAATGCGGAATTCGGCATCGGACCACGGATTGCGGCGCTGCGAACCTGCCTGCCTTTGGGCAGGTTGCGGAATTCGGAATCCGCATCCGCGGTCAGTTACGACATCCCCAGCCGCACGACGCCGATGGCGCTGCTGCGCCGCCGATTGACGTAGAAGTATCGCAAGGCGTCGGGAATGTGCTCGTGCTCCTGGGGGTCCTGGGGCTCGTCGATGTACACGCCGTTCACGCGGCGGTTGCGATAGTTGAGCATCGCCTGGACGAACGGTCGATTGCCGCCGTGGTCCACGTAGAACAGCGTGGGCGGTCCGGCCGCCGGACGCAGTGCCGCCCGCACAAGCTGGATGCCGTTGCGGACCTCGCGGGCCTCAGGCGCCAGGGTGTATGTGCACGGGATGCCGGCCTGGGCGAAGGCCTCGATGGCGCTCAGGCCCGTCTGGTCGTTGCGGTTCCGTCCGGCCGGGTCGCAGTAGGTGGCGGCGACGTCGCTGAGCCGATGCCCGTGGATGTACGCCGCGTGCCGCCCCAGCGTGGCGTTCTCGGCCTGGTAGGTGTCCAGCACGGTTACGTTGCCCTGTTTGTCCTCTCCCAGCCACAGGCAGACGAAGGTCGCGACGCCCCAGTCAATGGCCCGGTAGACCGTCAGAGTCTCTCCGGCACGGGGCAGGGCGTGGACCTGCGGGTCGAAGGCCGCATACACCAGCCCGCGAGCGGTGGGGCGGGCGCATTCGTACTCGGCCCGCCAGGTGTCGATGTCCAGCTTGCTGAAGGCCTTGATGGCGTCGTCGATGGCCAGCAGGCCCTCGGCCTCGGCGGCGATTCCCAACAGGCGGTCCGGGTCGCCGTGGCGCTCGCGAGACTTGGCCAGGCAGGGTTTTCCCAGCGGGCAGTCTCGACAACCCGCGCCGTTGTCGTGTCGTTCGGGCGGGCACCTCTCGATGACCTCCCAGACGTTCCACTTGTGCAGTTTCACGCCGTTGGCGGGGCGGTTGTCGATGAGCTTGCCCATCAGCCCGCCGCTGCGGTGCCAGGTGGAGGTATAGACGGTTCGGGCCGGGCGGCCGGGCGAGGAAGCGAGCATCCCGACGGCGGCGCGGTCGATCTCCGGATCGATCTCGTCCAGTTCGTCCTCGAAAAGGCGGTGGACCTTGGGCCCGCGGACGGCGGCCTGGCTGGCGGCGACGATCTCCATTCGTCCGCCGCCCACCTCGGTGCGGGTTCGGCGGAGCAGCGGGCGACGCTCGCTCAGCGCGGTGGTGCACCAGCGTTTCCAGTACTCGTAGAGCGTGCCGGCCTGCGCCTGGCTGCCCGAGAGCACCCGGGCCTCCAGGCCGTCGGTCCGCGAGAACTCGCAGGCCGCGATGACGGACGCCGAGAGCGTCTTGAGCCCCGAGCGGCAGGCCCAGGCGGCCATGTCCTGATGCGAGTTGGTGATCGCGTCGGCGACGAAGCGAAGCGGCGTGCTGTGGCCGGGCGTGAATGACTTGTCGGGCAGCACCAGGTCGAAGTGGGTCCGGAGCATCCTGCAAAGCGGCCGGAGGTCCGGCCGCGAGGGCTCGCCTTTCGCGCTCGACCGCTCTGCCCGATCGGGGGCCGGTTGGCAGCGGGTCCTGGGCTTACTCATCATCGGGTGGCTCGATGGGCATGGCCTTGAGGCGCTCGCGGACGTTCTGGAGGTGGCGCCGCAGGCTCAACTCCGACGGGTCATCGCTCGGACCGGGATCGTCCGTGTCGGGGCCGGGAGGGAAGAGCTGGAGCAGGAACTCGCGGCACTTGCGGCCGAGTTCGCCCTTGTCCTCCTTGCCCACCTGAAAATGGTCGAGGATCAGTTCCTCCCGCAGACCCTTGCCCAGGCGGGCCGTTTCCGCGTCGGCCAGCCGTCTCATCTGGTCCAAACGTTGTTTGAATGCCGGCCGGCGCTGGCCGTTCACGAGCGCCACCAGGTTCTTGTACGTCATGTTGTGCTTCGCGGCTATCTGCCTGAGCGGCAGCCTGGCCGAGACCAGGTCGCAGATCAACTCGTCGTCGTTATAGTAGCTCCGTCTCATGCGTTTCCCTCGTGGCTGATCGTTCGTGAAAGAATGTACTCGCGCGATCTTCCGGCCGCGCGGGAGGAGCCCGTCCGGATGATCCGCATGTGGCGGCGGAAGGCGGCCAGGGCTTTGCGCCGGACAAGAGCCCGCAGGCGGTTGTCGAGTGTGCGGCGGGCCTTGCGGATGTCCCGCTGGAGGTGAGGACGGCGCTGGCCCGCGGCGATCTTGTTGACCAGTTCGACCGAAACGCCCAACTCGCGGGCGATCTCGGCGGTCGGTCGGCGCCTTCGAGCCAGTTCGAAGACCAGGACGGCCTCGTCGTACGCTTTGCGCTGGGGGACCACTGGCCGATCCTTGGGCGTTTCGGGGTTCAGATGCTTTGCCTTTCCCGCATCGGGGGCTGCCGTTGTTTGTCCCTCCCGTGGTAAGGACATTTCGAAGGGCGTTTTGTGGCAACAAAATCCGAGCGAAAGACTAGATCGGCATAAAATGCTTTCATTTAAGGCGTTATGAACGAAGAAAAACTTCGTTCTGAGCGGTTTTTCCATCCAGGCAGTGCGCGGGCCGAATCTGGGTTACGGTACTTGCCCGACTTCGCTCATCAGGACTGCCCGACAAGACAGCCGTTCTTTGCGGCGGGAAGACTTGAGCGTTCTTTTCAGTTGTCAAGAGGCCTGCCAGAACTGACAATCGTCTGCCGCCTCCGTGCGCAAGGGATATGACCGTGAGCAGGAAGAAGGACTTCATTCCGGGCATCTTCAACTACTGCGATCGCTGGTGCGAGCGGTGCGAGTACACACGTCTATGCCGGCTGGCTGCCGACCTGGAGAAGGCTGAGCGACGCCGGCGCCGCAAGGGCAAGGACCCGGCCGACGACTCGATCGACGGGGCGATGGAGGAAGTGGGGCGGTCGTTCGAGGTGGTCGCACGGGCTCTGCGAAAGCGGGCCAGGAAAGAGGGCTGGGACCTCGACGCGATCGACACCGCCGCCATCGACGCTCACGAGAGCGACCTCCGCCGGCGATGCGAGCAGCATCCGCTGGCCCTGGAGGCCCGCCAGTGGTGCCGCGAGGGCATGAAGCTCGTGAAGGACCTCCAGCCGCTGCTGCGGTCCGAGGGCGAAGACCTCCAGCGCCGAGGCGACTTCATGGACGTGCAGGACGAGGCCGACCGCTTCGAGGCCTTGGCCCAGGCGATGGAGGTGGTGGCCTTCGACTCCACGCTCGTGGCGGCCAAGATGCGCCGCGCGATCGACGGCCTGCTCGAGTCGGCCGACGAGACCGACTTCATGCACGAGATCGGCCTGGAGGACGCCAACGGCTCCGCCGCGGTGATCCTCCGCTGCCTGAAGCGCGATCGCCCGGCCCTGGTGCGGATCTACGAGCACGACGAGCGTCTCGAGGAGCAGGCCCTGGGGCTGCTGGCCCGGCTGGACCGCATGGAGAAAGGTCTGGCCGAGGTCCTGCCCGGCGCCCTGACGTTCGTCTGGCCGCCGAAGGCGGAAGAATGAGTGCGGCAGTCTCCCTGCGGGTGATGCGGGGGCTGATAACCTGAAGGCGGTTCATTTCGAAGGGGCGGCCAGGCTGCTCTTGGCGTCGTATTTCTCGTGCAGGCGCGTCCAGTAGGGCTTCCAGTACTTGTCGTAATAGTCGAGGGCGGCCTCTTCGATGTGGTCGAGTTCAACGGCCTTGGGCGCCTTGGCGGGGTCGTAGCCCTTGAGGTGGCCCTGGCCCGCGCGGAGGCGGGGCGAGACGAACCGCCACGGGCGGTCGCCGAGGACCTCGGCCAAAATCTTCGACAGCTCCGGGTCGTACGTCTTGAGCTGGTCGCGCGTGTGGAGCTGGCTGTGATCGTGGTCCATGGTGCGGTTGGTGTCGTACCAGTCCTGGACGCCCTCGGCGAAGTACTCCTGGCGGTTCTTGCCGGCATAGCACTGCTTGGGCCCGCCGAAGACGATGAGGACCTTGTCGTCCTTGGCGACTGTCGCCTTTGAGTCGGCCGGCTTGGAGTTGACCAGGATGCTCCCCCCGTCCATGCAGCGGGCCAGGAAGTCGCGCGGCTGGTCCGGGAAGGACTTGGCCAACGCGTCCAGCAGGCTGACGGGCTTGTCGCTCTTGACCCGCCGGAACCGCTGGGCGGCGTAGGCGTCGTTGTAGAGGCCCTTGGCCCTGGCGTTCTCGAAGGCGGCTGCCACGCGCTCGCGCAGGGGCTTGTCGAGGCCCGCCGCGTCGATGACGTGGCCGAACTCGTGGATGAGGATGCTCTCGAGCTGCATGCCGCCCTCGTACTCCAGCACGTCCTCCTCGCTGAACAGCGCGGTGGCCCGGCCGTTCTTGGTCCCCAGGTTGCCGCGGTTGCGCCAGTTGTAGAAGTCCAGTTCCTTGCCGGTCTTCTTGCTGGGGTAGTGGGGCAGGTCGCTGACCAGTTCGGTGCAGCCGACCAGGATGCACAGCACCCCCCGCTCGCTGATGCGGCGGGCGACGTCGGGGCGGAGGTTCTTCATCACCTGGTCGATCTGCCAGGCGGCTTCGAGGTGGGCGAAGTCCGAGACCTTGTCTGAGGAGACGACGAGCACGTTGTGCACCAACGTGCCCTTCTTGTAGTAGTCCGTCAGCTTGTACTCGGCCGCCTGCTCCTTGGAGATCGGCTGCACGCGCGGCTGGTCGGCCCGGCCGAGCGCCGCGGCCGCGAGGACGCACGCGGCGAGCATCCCCAAGCGGAAGTGAGGGCGGTGCGTCAGGAGTCGCGTACGACAGTGGATCGGCTTATCATCCATGCGGAGAACATATCGCCATCGTCCGAGTCAGGTCAAGGCGACTTGCGAGCGGCGGGAGGGCGCCTATCAGTCCGTTGAAAAAGGCCGCCCAACGTAGCATGGGCGTCTCGCCCATGTGTACCACGGGCATCTTGCCCGTGGAATTGTCCGAAAGACAGCAACTCCCACGGCCGGGACGGCCGTGGCACACGGGCAAGATGCCCGTGCTACTTTTCCAACGGACTGCTATGCGGCCCGAGGCGAGTCCGGCCTTCAGGAAGCGCTTATGAGTTTACGGGCAGGGCGCGTGCGGCGAGGGCGGCCAGAGCATAGCAGGCGGCGGCGACGAGCACGAGGCTGCGAAAGCCGACGGCCATGGCCAGCAGCGGGGCGGCCAGCGCGGCCGCCACGGAGGCCACGCCGTTAACCGCCCAAGCCCAGGGGACCAGGGGCGAGGCCGCTCGGCCGAGTTGACGCATGGCGGAGGGGAAGAGGTGGCCCATGGCCAGGGCAAGCGGCGCGATGATCGCTTCGACCAGGAGGACCCGCCATGGCAGCGTCAGCGGCTGAACCAGGGTCAGGAGGTCGTCGAGGGCCAGAAGGTAGAACAGGGCGGTGGCGACCACGCAGAGCCCGCCGACCCGCATGATCCGTTGCGGCGAGGCCGCCCAACGGGAGGAGGCCGCGCTGCCCATGCCGGCGAAGACAAGAAAGCCCGCGATCACGGCGGCGGCGGAATAGACGGGGTTGCCTACGGCAAGGATGAGCCTCTGGAAGAAGCCGACCTCCAGCAGCATGAAGCCCGCGCCCATCAAGAGGAAACAGGCGAGCGAAGCGGCTTTGCCGCCTTGGCCGCGGAGTTGGGCTGCTCGAGGCGCAAGGGGCAGCAGGACCAGCAGCAGGCCCAGCAAAAGGGCCTGGGCCAACGCGGCGACGTGCAGCAGGTAGCCGGTCTCGATGAAGGCCGGGGCCATGCCGCCAAGCTGTCCGATCAGCGAGGTCAGGGCGCGCCAGCGAAAGGAATGGAAGAAGTACGGGCGGTCGTCGTCGCACGCCTCGACGGCGAAGAGGTAGTCGTCCAGGAACTGTCGCCGCCCCGGCCCCAACAGGGCCCGTGCGGCCTGGAAGTAGATAGGCTGCTCCAGCACGTGGCGGCGGTTGACCTCGGAGGCCCGCAGGCCGTCGAGCCAGCAGAGGTCGAACCCGCGGTCGTCGCAGAAGCGTCGCAGGGCGTCGGTCTGTGCGGGGGCCAGCGGTTTGTCGCAGACCAGCAGCGTGACGGTGGCCCAGCTTCGCAGCAAGGCCAGGTGGGTTCGCGGATCGCGCCCGCGGCGGCGCAGGGCCTGGGCGGCCATGTCGAGCATTCGCAGCTCGTCGCGCGGGGGCGTGCGGGCCCACCGGGTGACGCTGAGCATGCCGCCCGGCGCGAGCCGCCTCAGCATCGCCTCCAGCGACTGGACCGTGTAGAGGAACGATTCCTGCGAGGCCAGCCGTCCAGCGCCCGAGGCCCCGAACGCGTCCAGCGGCGGCAGGTGGATCAGGTCGAAGGCGGGTCCCGGCGAGCTGAAGTAGTGGCGGGCCTCTCGGTTGAGCACCTGGACGCCGGGTGCGCGATAGAGCCACCCGCCGCGGTCGGCCAGTTCGCCTCTCATCAGGTCGATCACCTGGGGGTTGACCTCGAGCGCGGTGACGGACCTGCTGTGGTGGAACAGGGCCAGGCCGATGCCCTCCCCCCCGCCGGCGCCGATGACGCAGACGGCCGGGCCGGGCGCGGAGGCGGCACGGGCGGCCAGCACGTGGTAGGGGGCTGCCCAGGTGGTGTGGTCGAGGAAGGCGTACTCGCGGGCCGAGCGACAATCGTAGAGTGAGCAGGTCTGGTCGGCATCGACGATCATCATCGCCTGCGGGGGCAGGGGCTGGTCGTATTGCAGGCTCAGGCCGGGCGCGTGATGAAGCGTGGGCCCGGCCAGCACGTCGATGCGTCCCAGCGGCCCGTCACGATGGGCGACGAGTCGCACGTCCGGCCAACTTCGCGCCTGGGCGAGCATGGAATAAGGCGAGATGCCGGGCTCGACGGGTCTGGCCCACGCTGCGGCGAGCACTGCAGCGGCCGCCAAGGCGGACGCGCCGCCCAGGACGGGCCGACGCCGCCAGGGCATGAGCATCGCGCCGCCCGTCGCTGCCGTCGCAGCCAGCGCCGTCGCCAGATGCTCGACGCCGAGCACGTACAGTGCGGCCACGCCCGCCAGCGCGCCCGCGCCCGAGCCGGCCAGGTTGGCGGCATAGTGCCCGCCCAGGCGCGCCGGGTCGTCGAGCATCGCGATGGCCAGCGCCGCTCCGCCCAGCAGGAAGGGCCCCAGCATCGCCGCCTGGAGCACCAGCACGTACAGGCCCTGCCACGGCGCCCAGGGCAGGAACGCCACGTCCAGCGGCACGCGTTGGCACGCCCACCACGCCGCCGGCGCCGAAGCCGCCATCGCCAACGCCAGGCAGGAAGTCCATGTCCGGGCGTCGCGCAGCACCCGTCGGCGAAGCAGCGACAGCAGCGTCCCCGCGGCCGCGAACCCCAGCAGCGCCACGGCGATGACCATGGCAGCCAGGTGCGACCAGAACCGCAGCGCCAGGGCGCGCATGAACGCAAGCTCCAGGCCGACCACGGCCAGGCTCACCAGGGCCAGTGCCGTCCGGAGCCGCCAGGGGGGCATGGTCATTTGTCCGATGGGTCCTTGCGCAACAGGGGGACGAACCGCACCGCCATGAGCGAGCGGCTGCGGACCTTGCCGTCGTCGTCCTTCTCCACGAGCATGAGCGACTGCGTGGCGAAGGCCGGGCCGACGGGGATTACCATCCGGCCTCCGGGGGCGAGTTGGCGGATCAACGGGGGCGGGATCTGCCCGGCGGCGCAGGTGACGATGATCGCGTCGAACGGGGCGTGCTCGACCCAGCCGACAAATCCGTCGCCCTGGCGGGCGCGGATGGTCTTGTAGCCCAGGCGCTCCAGGCGGGCCGAGGCGTCACGGGCCAGCGGCGCGACAATCTCCACGGTGAACACGTGCGGCGTGAACTCGCTGAGCACGGCTGCCTGGTAGCCGGAGCCCGTACCGATCTCCAGCACGCGGCTGTCGCCGCGCAGGGCCAGGCGCCGCGTCATCTCGGCGACGATGTAGGGCTGGGAGATGGTCTGGGCATGGCCGATGGGCAGCGGCGTGTCCTGGTAGGCGCGGTGCTGGAGCTTGTCGGGGACGAACAGGTGGCGGGGGACGGCGAGCACGGCGTCGAGGACGGCCTGGTCGGTCAGGTCGTACTGCTGGCGGATCACGCGGGCCATGGCCTCGCGTTCCTTCTGTCGCTCGCCGGTGCGCGGTCGGTGCCAGGCGGGCCGGCTGGCCGGGGCCGATGCCGATTCGCCGTTGGTGTCGCGGGCGCCGTTGATCAGCACAAGCCCGCCCGCGGCCGCTGACAGGACGACCGCCGCCAGAGCGAAACGGCGTCCTCGTCGCAGGCAACGCAATAGCGTGGCGGTTGTCATGGGCAACGCTCCCGCGCAAGTGAGGGCAGACAATCCGCGTCCGCGCTAATTCTAGCGCTGCCCAAGCGCGACGTCATCTCCTTGTCCGTCGCAGGGCCAAGGCGGGTTCATCGTCATCGGCAAGGCAATAGGAAAAGACGGGCCGAGCCCCTGGCCAGATACCTTGCCTCCGGGTAAGATGAGCCCTGATGGCCGTGCTGGAACTGGATCAACTCGTGCTGCGATACTGCCGGCAGGTGATCATGCTGGCGATGGATCACATCCGCAGCCGGATGCGCGAAGAGAACCTGCCCGCCCTGCGGAAGTGCATTGACCAGCCGCACGTGCAGAAGTCGCAGCAGAACCTGACCAAGGCGATCGACCAGGAGGCCGAGGACCTGATCCTCGAGAACCTCCAGTGCAAATTTGCCAAGCTGCCCGGGGTCAAGACGTACACGGTGTTCTCGGAAGAACTGGGCATTCAGACATTCCCGGAGGGGGCAGCCGAGGCCGACGCGGACCTGGTGGTGTTCATCGACCCGGTCGACGGGACGGAGTTCGTGGAGGCGTTGCAGGGCGGATGGTCGCTGATCGCGGTGTATGACCGGCGGCAGGGGGACGTGATCGCCGCGGTAGCGGGCGACATCTTCCTGGACCGCTTGTACTGGGCATCGGCCGGCGGCTACCCCGAGTGCCTGGACTTCATCACGCACTCGTGGTTCCGCCTGGACGGCGGGAAGGCGCCCAAGGCCAGCCTGGCCGGGGCGCGGGTCAACGTGCTGACGACGAAGGTGGACCGCTACCGGGCGCTGTCCGAGCAGACCGAGTTGATGGACGCCATCCGCGAGGCCGACGGGCGGGTCAATCTGTCGTGGGGGTCCAACACGATCATTCAGGTCGCGGCCGGCTACGCCGACGTGGCCATCGAGTTCGCCAAGGGGTTCGCGACTTACGACATCCTGGCCGGGTTCTACATCGGCCTGAAGACCGGGTTGACGATCCTGGACCTGGATGGCCGGCCGATCACGACGGCCCTGGACATCGACGACATCTTCGCGGGCTATCGCCAGGACTCGCGCCACCCCCGGCGCACGCCGTTCGTGGCCGCCAAGAACCCTGCGTTGGCCCAGCAGGTGGTTCGCCTGCTGCGGAAGACGGGATGATAGAGCTTGTCTGGCGAGAAGGCGGAGCGCCCCTCAAGAAGAGAACAGACATGGTGTTTTCCGATTACGAGCTTGTCGACTTGGAGGAGTAACCCGGCGTGAAGCGTCAGGAACAGGAGTGCGTCCCGCCGGGGCCTGATCGTCGAGTTGCGCCCGGCGGGCCGATCGCAGCCCAACGGCATGATCGAATTCGAAAGCGGCAGGAGACAAGAGCTGACGAACCGTACGAGCAAGTCCGCAGCCGCCTCCGGAGCACGGCCATGACAACTGTGCGGCGGATCGGTCTTCTGGCGGCAGTGATGGCGACCCTGGCGTCGGGTTGCGCCTGTCGCGATCTGACCGGGCGCCTCGCGGCGGACGTGCACGTGCCCGAGCGCCCCGTGCTGATGATCTTCTGCGACGGGGTGCAGAAGGCCCGGTTCGACCAGTTGCTCCAAGCGGGCAGGCTCCCCAACATCCGGCGCTATCTGTTGAACGGCGGCGTCGAGGTGCGCCGCGCCACCACGATCATGCCGTCGATCACCTACGCCGTTACCGCCACGCTGCTCACCGGGCGCACCCCCGGGCACCACGGGATCGTGGACAACGCCTACTTTGACCGCCACAAGCTGACCTACCGCGACTTCGAGTCGGTCCACAACTACACCCACGTTGTCGACGACTTCCAGGACCGCACCCTCTACGAGATGGCGCCGGATCGGTACGGCGCCTCCATCCTGCTGCCCAACGACCGGGGGGCCCGGCGTAGCTTCAACAATGTCATGAAGGTCGGTGCGGCCTGGTTCCTGGGACTGATGAGTGCGGTCGACAGCCTGACCACACTGCGCATGGAACAACTGGTGCGCGAGGCCAACCGGTGCGGACGTTGGCCGGACTTCATTCTGGCCTACTACCCGTCGGCCGACGACGTGGCCCACCGGTGCGGCGCCGACTCGGAGGCCTACGGGGACATCCTCATCCACCACGACCTGGAAGTGGGGCGCCTCATGAGGTTCCTCGAAAAGAACGGCCTGCTGGAGAAGTACGCCGTCGTCTGGGTCACCGACCACGGCCACACGGTCTGCCGCCGCGGCATCCAGGCCGGGCGCCTGTTCCGCGAGCATCTGGGCATTGCCTGCGTCGACAGTCAGTATGACGAGGACGACTCTCGCGACGCTGGACGGATCGAGTACTTTCTTCGCTTGCGCTACATCATGACGCCCTATGACAGGGACACGCGCCGCTACGCCGACCGTGTCTGCTTCTTTCGGGACAAGCGCTGCGTGGTCGTGCCGGGCGGGAAGCGCAAAATATCGGTCCATCTGCGCATCGGCCAAGACGACTGGTCAAAGAGGCCGACATACGAGCAGATTCAATCGTTCCACGCCCCCGCGGGCGGACGCTTCTCCGACCGCTTGCTGGCGGAAGAGTCCATCGGCCTGGTCATGATTCGCGACGGCAGTGACGCCGTCCACGTATTCGGCAAGGACGGTCACGGCACGATCAGCCGCACTCGGAGCAACGGCCGGCCCGCGTATGCCTACCGCATCGTCGAGGGCGCCGATCCGCTCCACTATGTCGACCATTCACCAGCCGCCCGCCTCGTCGGAAGCGGTCCGCACTCCGGCCAAGCTTGGCAGGAGGCCACCTACGAAACGTTCTATCCCGACGTGATCGGTCAGACAGTGGAGATGTTCGAACACTTTCGCACGGGCGACGTGGGCCTCGCGGCGCCTGGATCGACACGGCCCGGGTCCTGGACGTCGTTCCGACGGTCCTGTCCCTGATGGGCGCTGTTCCCTCGCCCGCGAACGGTCCCCTGGATGGCGTGGATCTGCTGCCCCAACTCCGCCGTGCCGCGGTCTCGAAGGTCACTTCCCAGCCGGCTGCTCCGCCGCCTTGACGACGCCGGCCGGCGGCGGTCTGCCGTTCACTCGATGGCGTAGATGGACGCCATCGGCCACTGTCCGGCCGGAAGGGTCGTGGCGGCGGTGGTGGGCATCTTGTCCTGGGGTGTCTGGATGACGTGGCTGTGGAGCTTGAGGCCGTGCTGGGCCAGGCGATCGAGGATGTCCAGGCTGGGCGGCTGAGTGGAGCGACTGCGGCGAACGGCATCGGCGCTGAGGGAGGCGGGGTAGCCGTAGGTGTGGGCCAGGCGGAGGATCTCGGGCCAGGCGACGTAGATGTGCGTAATGCCTCGCCCGCGCAACTCGCGGAGGAGGTCCTCATCGGACCGATTCTGGCGAAGGAGGCGTTCGAGCGGGTGCTCGTCGAAGGCGGTGGCGTAGACCGTGTTGGGTGGGAAGTAGAACCCGCGTGCCTCGCCGATCAGCAGCAAGCGGCTGCGGGGCGGCAGCTTGTGGGCGTAGGCGAAAGGAGGCATCTCCCGGGCGATGGTGTCCCCGTCGGCGGTCATTCCATGGCGAGGGGCCAGCGGCGAGTCGCCAGGGCCCATGGGGTCGAGGCGGGCGAACAGGACGGCCGACGTGAGCAGGCCGGTCAAAGCGGTCAGCAGGAGCAATGCCCAGGTCAGGCCCGCCGACCAGGGCGAGAGGCCCGGCTGGTCGCCGCGGATGCGGGCGAGGAAGCCCGCGGCCAGCAGGACCAGCGGCCCGGCGGCCGGTGCGAGGAACCGCGTGGGCATGCCGTGGGTGAGGGACGTCCACACCACAAGCTGGAGCGCCAGCACGAGAGCCAGGGCGAGGTCCCATGCGTTGTCCCAGGTGTCGGGGGTAGTCCGGGTCCGTCCTCGCATTGCGACGGCGGCCACGGCGCCCATGATCGCCAGCAGCACCAGTGGCGAGAGGCGCAGTCCGTGGATGTACCCCGGTGCGCCGAGCAGGTCGGCGGCGGCGAAATGACGGTAGAACATGGTCGCCCGTGTGGGAAGGCCTTTGGGGGGCTCGTAGTTCGGTGGAGGCGGGACGGGCGGCTCAAAGGTCGGTCCGTGCCCGGCCAGCCAGCGGGCCTGCGACTGCTCATCCCAGTGTCCGCGGCCCAGCAGTGTCGTGGCCAGCGGAAAGACCGGGTTGCCCGTGTAGACAGCGTTTCGCACCAGCCACGGGGCCAGCAGCAGCAGGCACATCGTGCCCGACAGCACCACGTGATAGGCAGCCTGACGGCGAACGAGCAGCCCTGCCGTCAGCATGGCGGCCAGTACCGGCCCGGCCGACAGGCCGACACTCAGGTACTTTGCTCCGCATGCCCCGCCAAGCATGAGTCCGATCGCCAGGGCCTCGCCCAGCCCACGGTCTCCGCGGCCCGCTTCCCCGGCCGTAGTCTTCAACCACTGCCGCAACCACAACAGCGCCAGCAGCGTGTAGAACACCTGGGCCAGTTCGACCATGGCCAGCCAGCTCATGTTGATCGCCAACGGCAGGCAGGCAAGCAACACGGCCGCCAGCCGCCCGCGAAGCCGTCCGCCGCCCAGCGATGCCGCCGCCCATACGGCGCCGGCCCCGAACAGCCCATGGAGGAGCACGGCCACGTACATGCCTTCATACGCCCCCCCGCGAAGAATCATGCCCAGCAGGGACAGCATCTCCACGCCCAGCGGATAGAAGCCGTACACGTTGTGCGGCGTGGCGTGGACGGCCTGGTCGACCAGGAACTCACGGGGCACTTGCAGGTGGTACTCAAGGACATCGTAGTTGTCGGGGGTCTGGAGGATGCCCGGCGGGCGGATAGCTCCGGCCAGCCACAGACCCGCCGCCAATGCCGCCAACACCCACACCAGCTCGCGCGCCGGCACGCGCGAGGGCAGGCGGATCTGCTGGACCGGCTTGTGCAGATACCACCCCGCTATGGCCACCCCGCCGACCACCAGCGGCCACCAGAGGTACGCCTTGAGCAGATCATACGAAAGCGAACCCACCGCCAGAACCAGGATACCGATGAACCACAGGCCCAGGCCGCAGGCCGTCGCCATCCGAAGGGCCAGCGGAGATGCCGACTCGCCCGGGCCCGGCTCCGACGCACCCGGACGCCAGCCACCCAGCAGCCTTACGACGGGCCACCCCAGCCCGCCCGCGGCCAGAACGATCACCGCCGCCAGTCCGCCCTCGGTCAGCACCAGCAGCAGGTTCGAGACGACGAACAGTCCCTTCTCCGAGTACCAGTAGAACACCCCCAGGCCCCCGGCGACGCAAAGCCCCACCACCAGGGCCAGCGGGACGCTCCACTGCCGGGGCGCCTCGTGTCCCGATCGGGCATTGCCCTTCCGCTCGCCTGGTTGGGGTCTCTCCGTTTCGGATTTGTTCGCCTTCATTGCCGCATTATCCCCGCCGTGACGCGGGCGTCAAGTGAGGGTGCAGACCGCCGAGAATCCTGGGAAGGCGCGGCTGTCGAGGCGCCGCTGACGGCGTGTCCGCGGAAACATGCGGCGGGGCGGTCCGTGCGATCATGCTCGATGCGGTTCGAGCGGCCCGCCAGCCGGTGGGATTGCGGGCCCCATCCCGAGCATCGCAAAGGGTGAAGGGCAGCCGATTCGAGGTCATTCTCGCGGAGGATCGTCCGCAGGTCCACCCGCTCCTTGACGTCACACCAGTGGGTTTCCACCTGGACGGCGGTGAACTTGTCGACTACCTCGTCGCAGATGGTCTGGGCATGGGGATGCTTGTTGCGGTTGCGGGGGGTGACGACCGCAAGGGACTGGCCCCTTTCCGGCATGTCCAATTAGAGCTTCTCCGCCATCGTCTTGGCCAGGGTCAGCAGTTCCGTATCCTCGCAGGTACCGCCCGCCTGGCCCTCGATGGCCCCGCTCTGCACGGCGCGCGGTACATGGCGGCCCCTTTCAAGAAGGAGGGCATCTACTCAACGATCAGCCCGCACTGACGCTCGCACACCGACAATGAGAAAGGCTGGGACCTGGGCTTCGGGAGGGCGGCCTGGCCGGGCTGGCGTTCTTCTACGAGCCCGTCCGGCAGAGGTACAAGCAGTGGCTGAAGCGTCTCCATCCCGAGGTCAACCCGCACACGGGGCAAGTCTCGAGACGCCTTGCTGCTTTTACGCTAAAGGGGATGCCGCGCCCAACCGAAGAGTACCAAGGCAGAAGAGAGTCGTTTTCATGGGCCCGGTCATTTCCGGAATCGTACGGTGCGAACATGGCTGCAACTGAATTCTCTACAGAGTTGGCGCGAATCGTGGTGATCGTCACCGCCGCCGTGGCGGCTGGACCCCTGGTGCGGCGTTCGACCAATAAGCGGTCGACGTGGCTGGCCATCGTCTTCGGCATTGGCCTGGCGCTGGTGCCCAGCGCGGTGAACCTGCTGCAGACGTCGGGTCTGTGGAAGCCGACGCCGCACTTCGCCGTGCTCAGTCGCCTGGACGCGCTGGGCTTCGCCCTCATCCTGTTCGGCGTGGCCATGAGCCTGCGGGCGGCCTCGCGGAGCGGAGAGGAGTTGCGCAAGCAGAACGCCGTCTTGCAGCAGGAGGCCTCCACCGATTACCTGACGGGTCTGCTCAACCGTCGCCAGGTAGGCCTGCTGCTGGACTATGGCGCCGCCCGCGCCCGTCGCAGCGGCGACGCGTTGGGCTTCATCATGATCGACCTGGACCACTTCAAGAACGTCAACGATACTTGGGGCCACCAGGCCGGCGACGCCGTCCTGGTTCACGTGGCCCGGCTGCTCCAACGCCGCATGCGCGCCAGCGACATGATCGCCCGCTACGGCGGGGAGGAGTTCCTGGTGGTCCTGTCCGACCCCAACCCCGATGGCATCGTCACCATCGCCGATGACCTCCGCCGCCTCGTCGAGCAGAACTCCGCCGAGTTCGGCGGCCAGTCCATTCCGATCACCGCCAGCTTCGGGGTGTCCGTCAGCCTGGTGAACACCGAGGAGGCGGTGCAGGAGTCGATCGGCAGAGCCGATGCCGCCCTCTACGCCGCCAAGGCCATGGGCCGAAACCGCGTGGTGGGCTGGGATCAGGCCTTCCATGAGGGCGACGATGCGGTCCGCGACCACATCAAGACAGCCGACGTCGCATCGGCGCCGACCTTCAAGATCGCCTGACCCCGCCGCCGAAGCCGTTGCTGCGATGACATGCCGAAACGGGCGGACCCCCAAGGGTCCGCCCGTTGTCGTTGAAGCCGCGGTTGCTCGGCCTGCGTTCCCCCACCTGTGGCGCTGCCTTGCCCGCTGATGCGGGGCCGGGTATAGTGCGGCCGGCGCGTCTGCCGAAGCGAACGGGCTTCTCTACCGTGCGGGAGGCGGTGCAGTGGTTCAAAGCATTGGCAACTTGCGGGCGGCGGCTCTGCCGATAGCGGTGGCTTTGCTGACAGTCGCATCTTGCCGCGGTGCGGCAGCGGAATTGCCGGCCAACAAATGGACGCAGATTGACCAGGAGAAGTCCGGCAATCGCATTGGCGCGCGGGTGGTCTGGCTGGAGAAGGAGAAAAAGCTCGTCGTCTCCGGGGGGCTGGACGGCAAATCGTATCGCGAGCCGAAGCGGCCTGACCGTATGGTATTCGACCTGGCCCGCCGGGAGTGGTCCCCCTACGCGGGCGAGCCCGCCTTGCCCGAGCCGCCTGCCATATTGGTGCTCAAGGATCGTTCGGGCCGGCTGACGCTGTCGGTGGAACTCCCGGAGGAACTGAGGGCGCAAGCGGGCGAGCGCACGCCCGAGAACTCACCGCTGGAAGGCGAGTCGAGCATCTTCCCCGCGGGGCTGACTGGGCACCTGTGTTTTCTGGATCCGGTCAATCGCGAGGTCCACCTGGTGGGTGGTTCGGCGCCGGGCTTCAAGGAAGGGCACATCGGCAACTGGGTGTATTCGCTGGCTCACAATCGCTGGGGGCGTTCGGAGGCGGGCACGGCCGCGGGGCGGGCGCTGCGGGGGGAACTCCAAACCCTTCATCTGGCCCAGAAGGACCTGGTGGCGGCGGCGAGAAACGTGTTCTATTCGGGCCTGCCGGCTGAACGGGAGGCGGCGGCCGTCCGCTCAGTGCTGGCAGCCGCCCAGACGGACCTGGCCAAGCGCGTCGAGACAGTTGCGGAGAAACGGAGGATCGAAGGCGAGCGAGCGGGCATAGCCGCCGACAGTCTCCAGGTCGCCATGTGCCTCTGCGCGGGCGCTTACGAGGGGGCGTCGGCTGCTTCGCGCGGCTGGTCGTCCGGCACGTTGAACGCCGCCCTGATCGCTCAGGCGGAGTCGGCGTCGTGGCGACTTGACGAAGCCGCCGACGCGCTGGCTGCCGAACCCACGCCCCGCCGCGACGCAAGCGGGCTTTACGACCCGCACCATCGTCAATACGTGCTTTTCGGTGGCGACCACGGTGACTACCTGCTTGGCGACACGTGGATCTACGACTGTTCCAAACGGGCGTGGCGGCGGATGTGGCCGAAGGTCTCGCCCCCGGGTCGGTGCGACGTCCAGACGTTCTACCTGCCCGCGGCGAAGAAGATTGCCTTCGTCGCCGGAACGACCTACCCGACGAAGATGATCTACCAGCGTCTCAGCCAGAAGATACCGCCGGAAGTCTGGCTGTACGATCCGGCCGCCAACGAGTGGACCTTCCTGGTCCGTCCGGGCGAGGAGGCCACGAAGAAGTCGCGCGACGGCTTGCCGCTGCTGGTGACCAATAATCCCATGGTCCTCGTAGACGGAGATGTCCTGCTGTGCCCGGCGGTGGGGGGAAACAACTATCACTCGTACATGGTCAGCAGCACGTGGATGCTCCGCCTGGACGCGTCGAAAGCTGACCCCGTCCTGACGGCCGAGTTCAACGTGACGGGCGTGGCCCGGCTGTATCGCTCACAGCGGGCGGCCGCGTACGACCCGCAGTGGTATGACGCCGCGCCGCGCGGCGACCCGGCTGCCACGGAGAAGCTGATCGCCCAGATGCCCGTCAACCAGTGGATCGCCGTGCCGCAGTCGCCGCGGCCTTGCCCGGAACGGTCGTGGGGTACGTCCGTCTACGATCCGGAAGGCGACCAGGTGCTCGTCTGGTCGGGCGGACATTGCGCGGACCCCGCCGACATCGTCCACCACTACCATCCGGGCGTCAACCGCTGGAGTATCCCGTACGTCGCCGGCGGGGGCGTGCGGGGCAACCAGTTGACCGGGCGGCCGGACTGCTTCAATCACACATATCACAACTTCGCATACGATCCGGTCTCGCGCAGAATGATCGCGGCCCACCGCAGCGGCACGCACGTGTACGATCCGGCCCGGCGGGACTGGACGGACTTCACGTGCGAGCAACTCTTTCCGTACAACCTCTACAGCGCCAAGTGCGCCAGCACGCCGCGCGGCGTGGTGGCCTGGGCGGGGGCTGTCAGCGGCGGACCCGCCAGGGTGCACTTCCAACTCTTCGACGCTGCCACCCTGAAATGGACGCCGCTGGCCGTGCAGGGCAAGGTCCCCAGCGACGTCCACGGCGACGAGGCCGGCCTGTGCTGGGACCCGCAACGAAAACGCCTCTACCTCTTCGCCGCCAGGGCATACCAGAAGGCCGACGGGCGCGTCCACCGCTACGATTTCGAGACCGGACGGATGGACGTGCTGGATCCGGCCGGGCGGGAGGCGATCGGCGATCAATTCTGGAAGTACCGCGAGACGCTCTACCTTCCGCAGGTCGAGTTGATCCTTTTCGGTATGGGGTGGGTTGAAGGCCGGCAGGTCGCGTACGATCCCGTTCGCAACCGCTGGCTCCTGACTGTGCTGGAACGGACCAGCCGGGCCGCGGCGTATGACGCGGGCAGCGGCCGGTGGACCTTCGCTCCGCCCAAGAAGGACGACAAGGTCGGCAGCGTGACCTTCTCGCCCGTGCTGGACACCCGGCGCAACGTGCTCTGGGCCCCGTCAGACTACAAGGCCATGTATGTGCTGAAGATCGATCCGAAGACATTCGTGGAACCGGACCATCGACCATGAACACCCTTACGATCCCCAAGACGTGCCGAGTCATTCTGGCTGCGTGCGGCCTGGCCTTCTGGGCCTCGCTTGTCGGAGCCCAGGACATTTCGTATTCGCCGCGGATAGAGTCGGTTGTTCCTCTGCCCGCCCAGCCGCAGCAGGACGACAAGGCGACCATCTGGTACGACGACTTCGACGCGGGCGAGAAGTCCTACACCGAGTCCTCGGGCGGTCTGGACGACAAGGTAGCGTTCGGCAGCTCGGGCAAGAGCATGCTGTGCCTGTATGAGCAGGGCCAGCGGGGCAAGGGCAACCGCAAGGTGTTCTTCGGCGACAGCCCGACCGGGCGAGTCATCCGCAAGGGCGAGACGTTCGACCAGGTCTACTGGCGGATCTACGTTCGCCACCAGGCGGGCTGGACCGGCGGCGGGCCCGACAAGATGAGCCGGGCCACTTCAATCGTCTCGGGCAAATGGAACCAGGCGATGATCGCCCACGTCTGGGGCGGAGGCGAGAGCCTCACGCTCGACCCGGCCAGCGGCGTACGCGGCGGGCGCATCGTCACCACACGCTACAACGACTTCGCCAACCTCCGCTGGCTGGGCAACAAGCCGGGGGCGACTTTCCCCATTCACGGCGCCGCCGAAGCCGGCTGGTGGGTCTGCGTCGAGAGCCTGGCCACGCTCAACACCCCGGGCAAGAAGGACGGACTCAACCAACTCTGGATCGACGGCCGTCTGGAGGCCGAGCGAAAGAACCTCGATTGGCGCGGGACCTACGCGGGCCACGGGATCAACGCCGTCTTCCTGGAGGCGTATTGGAACAAGGGTTCTCCCGTTACGCAGAGCCGCTGGTACGACAACTTCGTGATCTCCACCAGGCCCATCGGCCCCATGGTGTGCCCCCGCCAGCCGACGCTGATCAAGACGGCCTGGCGCGGCGCGGGCCCGGCGGGCAAATGGCAGGCGGAACTTTCCGCCGATGCCGCCGATCAGCCGGTCGTCTGGCAGTCGCAGGAGTTGACCGAAGGCGAGCGGCTGACGGTGTCGGCACGGACGGGCCGGTTCGTCGGGCCGCTGGCCGGGCAGGACAGACTGGCCGCCGGCGCTCGCTACTACTGCCGCGTCCGCCAGAAGGACCCGGGCGGCACATGGTCCGCCTGGAGCCGTTGGCACCAGTGTTTCGCGACCCAACCCTGACTGATTTCCCGCGCCGATCCACCCGCCGCTCGTTTCTCGACGGCACAGACAGCAACTGAAGGAGAACCCGGGTTGAGTTTGATCCGACGATCATATTGCGCCATCTTGTGCCTGACGTGGATGGTCCTTCCTGTTGGAGTGGCGGCGGCTGCGGAGACGGTGCGCGTGGACGCGTCGTCCGGCGCGCCGCGGCTGATGGTGGACGGCAAGCCCGTGCGGGCGCGGATGTTCTGGGGGGCGCCCGGGGTCCAGCCGATTCGCATCGGTCCGACGGGACGGCCGTTCACCTTCGAGTTCACGCCGCACCAGGACGAGCCGGGTCACGCCACGATGCATTTTCGCTTCGGGCGTTCCAGCGGCCAAATCTGGCTCGACGACATTCGCGTGACGGACCTGAAAAGCGACCGGGACGTGCTGGCCGCCGGTTTTGAGGACGGCCAGGCGGGCTTTCATTGCGACTGGCACATCTGGCCCGTGGGCAAGGCCAACACCGTGGGAACGGTCCGGGTGGAGGCCGGCGTCGGCCAGGGCGGATCGTCCGGCCTGCACGTGACGCTCTCCGATCCGCCCGCGGGCACGACCTGGCCCGACTTTCACATCTACAGTCAGCCGAACTTGGCCCTCCGGTCGGGCCGCCGCTATCGCGTGAGCATGTACGTCCGCTCCAGTGCCGCCCGCGAGATGACGGTCGCCTTCTACCGTCCAGGGCAGCCCTACGTCTTCCTGGGCGGCCCGTCCGATCCGTTCCAGTCGCAGATCAAGCTGGCGGCTGGGGCGGGAGTGGACTTCGTCAGCTTCCCCCTCCACATGCCCTGGCCCGAACCGCCTCGGGAGGCGGACTGGTCGGTTTGCGACGCCCAGTGTCGCGCGGTGCTGGCGGCCAACCCGCGGGCCCTGTTGTTGCCGCGAATCGGCGTCGAGCCGCCCGAGTGGTGGTATCGGGCCCACGACGAGGACCGCATGGTCTACGACCAGCCCTCGCCCAAGCGTCGCAGCATGGTGGTGGCCTCACCCGCGTATCGGCGCGATGCAGCCGAGCGACTTGGGGCCCTCGTCCGACACCTGGAAGAGGTCTTCGGTCCCCGGATGGCCGGCTATCATCCTGTCGCCCAGAACACCGGCGAATGGTTCTACCAGGAGACATGGGGGCCGGCTCTGAACGGCTACTCCGAGGGCAACCTGCGAGCCTGGCGCCAGTGGCTGCGGCAGCGATATCGCGACGACGCCGCACTCCGTGCCGCCTGGGGCGATCAGCGGGCGAGCCTGGCGGAGGCGGCTGTGCCCTCGTCCGTCCAGCGACGTTCCGCGCCCGCGGGCATGCTGCGCGATCCGGCCCGCGAGCGGAGCGTCATCGACTTCACGCTCTTTCAGCAGGAGGCGATGGCCGACTGTGTCTGCCACCTGGCCGGAGCGGTCCGTCGGGCCAGCGGCGGGCGCAAGCTGGTGGTGTTCTTCTACGGATACGTCTTCGAGTTCGCCGCGGTCGCCAACGGGCCGGCTACCTCGGGCCACTATGCCCTTCGTCGCGTGCTGGACTGCCCGGACATCGACGTGTTGTGTTCACCGATCTCGTACTTCGATCGCGGGGCGGGCCACTCGGGCCCGGCCATGACGGCGGCTGAAAGCATCGCGATGGCGGGCAAGATGTGGCTGGTCGAGGACGACACGAGGACGTATCTGGGCACGGGGCGCGCGCCCGGCTGGCAGGACGGGCTGGACACGCTGGAGGCGACCAACCACGTGCTGCTCCGCAACACCGCCCAGTGCGGCCTGCGCAACTTCGCCACCTGGTGGATGGACCTCGGCGCGACCGGCTGGTTCAACGACGAGCGGATGTGGGAGCGGATGAAGCGTCTCGAAACGCTGGACGGGCCGCTGCTGGCGTCGCCGCGGCCTTATCGGCCCGAGGTGGCGGCGGTGATCGACGAGGCGGCGATGATCCGCGTGGCCTACCACGGGCACGTCCTGACCCGCCCCGGCGTCTACGAGGTCCGCCGCGGCCTGGGACGAATGGGGGCGCCCTATGGGCAGTATCTTCAGGACGACGTAGCCGCCGGCCGAGTGAAGGCGAAACTGTACGTATTCCTGACGCCCTGGTTGCTCTCGCCCGCCCAGCGTCGGGCCCTGCTGGCGGCCACGCGGGACGGCCTGCGGCTGTGGTGCTACGCGCCGGGCTGCCAGGAAGAGGCCGGCTGCTCGCCGGGAGCCATGCAGGAACTGACGGGTTTGGCCATGAAGAAGCTCTCGGGCGTGAAGGCGACCGCCCAGCCGACCGAACGGGGAAAGGAACTGGGCCTTCGTGCGCCGCTGGGGATAGACCAGATGATCGAGCCGCTGTTCGCCGTCGCCGACGCCAAGGGCGACGAAGTGCTGGCTACGTACGCGGACGGCTCCGCCGCCGTCGTGCTGCGCCAGACGCCGCACGGGACTTCGCTCTTTGCGGGCCCGCCGGGACTCAGCAGCGATCTGCTGCGTCTGGCCGCCCGCCGAGCCGGCGTGCATCTCTACGCGCAGACGGACTGCAACGTTTACGCGAACGGCCCCTGGGTGGCTGTGCACGCCTCCCAGGACGGGCGGGTTGAACTCGACCTGGGGCGGAAGGGGGCGGTTCGCGACGTGCTCACGGGCCGGGTGGCGGGGCAGGGCCCGCGGCTGGACCTGGACCTGGAGCGCGGGCAGACGGTGATTCTGCACGTCCAGGGAGACTGACCGATCGAGGCGGGACCACTCGAGCCTTGACTCTGCCGGGCACGGGGCATATTGTCTCGGCGTTTGACCGACGGAGTCGCCATGAGCGCAAAACCACAGGTATGCATCGTCGGCGGCGGGATGATCACCCAGGTGCAGATCCTGCCCTCGTTCTACCAACTCCAGCGGTTGGGACTGGTCGGCGAGATCCACGTTTGCTCGCTGGACAGCGCGCCGCTGCGCGTGCTGGCCGGGGACGAGCAACTCCTTCGGGCGTTCCCGGAGCAGGGCTTCACCGCCCATCCTCCACTGGAGACCGAGGCCTCGGAGAAGTTCCCTGAGCTGTTTCGCGAGGTCATCGCCTCCCTGCCGCGGCACAGCATTGTCGTGGTGGCCATGCCCGATCACCTGCACCACATGGTCATCGACGAGGCGATCCGGCGCGACCAGCACATCTGCTGCGTCAAGCCGCTGGTGCTCACGCACGCCCAGGCGGTGGAGATCGAGCGCAAGGCGTACGAGCGGGGGCTGGTGGTCGGCATCGAGTACCACAAGCGCCTGGACGACCGGGCGCTGCTGGCCCGGCGCCAGTATCGGGAGGGGCTCTTCGGCGAGTTCAGGATCGGCCACGCGGAGATGAACGAGCCCTACTACTACCGCCGCTCCAATTTCATGAACTGGTGCACGTGCGAGCACTCGGACATGTTCGCGTATGTCGGTTGCCACTATGTCGACCAGCTTCACTTCATCACGGGTCTGCTGCCGACAGCCGTCAGCGTCTACGGCGTGGTGGACGAGTACCCCAACGGCAACAAGGGCTACCTGTGGACCGACGCCCGGGTGATCTGGTCCAACGGCGGGTGTCTGAACGTCACCAACATCATGGGCTATCCGGACAAGGGGCCCGGCGGGAACTTCCAGGGCATCCGTCTGTACTGCGCGGGCAAGGGCAACAGCGGCATGCTCGTCCACAACGACCAATACCGCGGCATAGAGTATTGCTACGTCGCCGACAGTGTGGACGGCAAGTTCTACCACGAGCCCAGCCCCGACTACTTCAAATACGTCGATCTCGGCGGGGTGGGGCTCACGTGCGTCGGCTACGGGTACCGGTCCATCGAGTACATCGTGAGGAGCATCCTCCGCTCCATCGAGGCCTGCGAGGGCCTGGGCGAAGCGGACGCGCTGGCTGCCAGGCAGACGCTGATCCGGCAGTTCGACCAGGAGGGCATCATGGCCACGCCCGCCAACAGCTCTTACAACGAGCTGGTTATGGAGGCCGGCCGGTTGTCGATCCAGGGCGGCGGACGCGAGGTCCAGATCCGCTACGGTGACAACGCGGGCGTGGAGTTCAGGCGGTACTGACAGATGAGGTGACGCTGGTTATGGCGAGAGAATTTCCACTGACACCGCGAGAAGTCTCTCCGGTTTCCACAACGTATCGGGTGCTGAAAGGCCTGCTGCCTGACGAGCGGACCGTCCAGGATATCCAGAGGCTCCGCCAGGCCGAGCCGCAGAGCATGCGCGGGCAGCCGCCGGTCATCTGGGACCGCGCCGAGGGCGTCAGCGTGTACGACGCCCGCGGCAACAAGTGGCTGGACTTCTCGTCGGGCGTGCTGATCACCAATGCCGGGCACGGGCACAGGCACATCGTCGACGCGATCGTCCGCCAGGCGCAGAAGCCGCTGCTGACGACCTATTGCTTCCCGAACCAGCCGCGCGTCGAGCTGGTGCAGAAGCTCGTGTCGCTGGCCCCCAGGTCCCTCAACAAGGTGTTCCTCCTGAGCACCGGGGCCGAGGGCACCGAGTGCGCCTTGAAGCTCCTGCGCACGTACGGTCGCAAGACCGGCGGCGACGCCAAGAGCGTGATCGTGTCGTTCCTGGACTCGTTCCACGGGCGGACGATGGGCGCCCAGCAGATGGGCGGCATGGCCGGGGGCAAGGCGTGGATCAAGAACCTCGACCCCGAGATCGTCCACGTTCCGTTCCCCGACGGCTTCCGCACCGAGGACACCAGCTTCGACCTGTTCGAGAGGACCCTGGCGGACTTGGGCGTGGCGCCGGCCAACGTAGCCGGCGTGATGAGCGAGACGTACCAGGGCGTGGGCCCGAGCTTCATGCCCAGGGAGTACGCCCAGGCCCTGAGGGCCTGGTGCGACAGGCACGGTGCGCTGCTGTGCTTTGACGAGGTCCAGGCGGGTTTCGGGCGGTGCGGGACCATGTGGGGGTTCGAACTGTACGGCATCGTGCCCGACCTGTTCTGCATGGGCAAAGGCATCAGTTCCTCTCTGCCCATCAGCGGCGTGATGGGAAGGCAGGACGTGATGGACCTCTACGGGCCCAACGAGATGACCAGCACGCACTCGGGCAACGCCGTGTGCTGCGCCGCGGCCCTGGCCAGCATCGAGGTCATCCTGGGCGAGAAACTCGTCGAAAACGCAGCCTCGCTTGGGCCTGTCCTCCAGCGCGAGCTGGCGTCGATCCGCGGCGAGTTCCCGGCCGTGGTGGGTTTCGCCCCGGCGGAAGGGCTCGTCGGCGGCTTGCTGATGGTCAAGCCCGGCACGAAGGAGCCGAACTACGATCTTGCCTGGGACGTGGTGAACGGGTGTTTCCGACGCGGTCTCTTGCTGTTCGCCCCGGTCGGGGTCGGCGGGGGATGCGTCAAGATCGCCCCGCCCCTTTGCATCAACGAGGAGGCCCTTGTCGAGGGCTGCTCGGTCATTCGCGAGGCCCTGCGGGAGGCCGTGCAATAGCCCGCGTCGGATGACGGACGGGGTCAGGTATCTCCGCCCTCTGTCTCGTCGGCTTCGGTCTGGTTCTTGGCGGCCCGCGCCAAGGCAGCCAGGGCGTTGTCGGCGACTTGAGGAGGTTGCCCATCCTGACGGAACTGGGCGAACTCGTCGTTGGGGGCCTTCGCGGCGGGGTCGGGTAGCGACTGGGCCTCGGCCTGGACAAACTGGGCGGACCGGCCACGCCGGGGGGCGAGGTCAACCACTTCGTCGCTGCCGGTGACGGTCTCCCGAGGCGGACGTTTGAGCGGGGAGAGGGGGCCGGCCTTCTTGCCGGACTTGAACAACCCCGGCACCTTGCCCGCCTGAAGTGCCTTGCCGCTGCGGTTGTTGACGAGGACGGTTTCGGGCGTGACCTGCCCGTCCTTGATGGCCTGGACAATCCCCTTGCCGTCCAGCGGGCCGATCTTCTTGCCTTCGGCGTCGTGGAAACACCAACCCGGCTTGGGTTTGGCCTTGGGCACGAACTTGCTTCGCTCGGCCAGGTCCGCCAGGGCGTCCGACCGCTTCAGGCGGGGGCGCTCGTACTCCAGTGCGAACGTCGGCGGGGGAGGCGGCTCCTCCACCAGGTCCGGTTCGAGGATCTCCTCCTCGGGCGAGCCGACCACCGCTGGCAGCGGCGGCGGGGCGGCGGGCAGGTCCGGTTCGCCCGGCCCCAGGATCTCCACGTCGCCCTCGTCGTCGTCCAGCACTTCCGCCTGGGGAAGCTTGGCGACGAAAACCTGTCCGCAAAGGGTACACCGCACCCGCTTGTGCAGGGCAGTGTTGGGCACTTCCAGTTCGCGGCTACACTTGGTGCAAAAGACCTGCATGACATCGCCTCGTTTAAAGCTTCGGCGCAGTCTACCCCATGGGCGAAATTCGGTCAAGTCTGACGAACGACGCCGTCTGCCAGGCAAGGCAAAGCGCCGGGAAGGCGGCATGGCGATCTCTGTCTTCGCTCTTTGTGGGCTTTGAGGCCTTGCGGGTCCTGGCGACAGGCTTCAGAGTGCCGGTCCGCGGTTAGGCGTCGAGCGGAGCTTCATCTTGAACAGGTTGGCGAAGAGTCGGAACTTGCGGGCGAAGTCGCCGACGAACAGGATATTGTGGTGCCCGGCCACGCTGCACGCGTCGTCGCGGTCGGTGATCTCGAACTCCACGTTGGTGGTGCACCCGCCGGCCGGCGGCATTGGATGGCTCTTGACGACCCGTCCGGCGTAGATGTCCAGGGCCGGGGGCTTGCCGCCGTAGTAGTGGATCGACGTGACGGGGTCGCCTTCCTTGAAGAACACCTGGATGGCGCAACTTCCCTCGTTGGTGTGGGCGAAGCGGCGCAGCAGGTAGGGCAGTTCCGGCCCGTCCGGGCCGTACAGCTTCGGGCTGCACGTGCAGTGCGAACCATAGAAGTGGTTGCGCTCGGTGTCGAAGCAGGGATTGTGCTGGAAGCCCGCCCGGGCGGTCAGCAACTGGCCGATCATCTGCCCGTACATGGCCGGGAAGTCGTTCTCGCAGGTGGCGGGGATGAGCTGCCCGTTGAGCATGGCGAAACTCATGCAGGGCTTGAGCATGCCGCGGCGCAGGCAGTTCATGGTGAGCCCGTCGGCGTCATGTTCGGCCAGAAGGCCCGTCAGGGCCAGGTGGGCCCGGGCGGCGTTCTCCAGCGACTCCTGCGTGATCTTCCGGCGCTCGGTCGCGTTGGCGGTGATGGCGGCGATGAACGCCTTGGCCCGGTCGTCGATGTCGGTCTTGGCGAAGGCCTCGGCGTAGAGCTTGAACGGCAGGACCCGGACCGTCGTGCCCAGGAACTGCTCGACGCCCTCGCGGACGGCCGGCGCCTCGGTGATGCTCAGCAGGCGGCTCTGGGCCATCCGCTTGCGGGCGTGGATCATCCGCAGGCCATACTCCACCGCTTCCAGGTTCTCCAGCGACTGGATGAAGTACAGCCCTGGCCTGCGGTAGGAGGCCACCGAGCCGTGCGTCACGCCCAGCGGGATGTAGTACACCACGGGGATGCCGGCTTTCTCGGCTGACGCGACCAGCACATCGGCGACCTTGCGGGTGTAGTTGTGCATCAGGATCACCAGCAGGCCGTCGGCCTTGGCGTCGACGACTTCCGCGGCCTTGGCCTGGGCCTCCTCGGCCGAGGTGATGGGCGCCTCGTCGATCGTCAGCTTGAGGGCGTACTTCTTCTCGATCTCCCGAAGGCTGGCGGTGTACTGCTTCTGGCGGCCCTCCGCGTCGAAATCGTTGCCCGGCCAACTCCACCAGCCGTCGGGATCGTCGGCGATCCGCTTGGAGGGGACATAGGCAAACACGACGCGCACGGAGGCTGGCTGCCGGTCGGCAGGTTTGGTCTGGGCGGAATCGGCCGCCACCGCCTCCAGCCCGCTCAATGCCAAGGCCGCCCCCGCACCGCCGGCCCCGGCCAGGAAGGCCCGCCGCGTGCAGCCGCACGAACAGGACGACGAGACTGGATCGCTCATTCGCATCTCCTTGTGCCAGGGTGAAACATGTTTGCGTGTATTAACGCACCGGCCTGCCGCGTATCGTAGGGTCCTTATAAGGAGAGTGCAAGGGATCCGGCCTCATCCGCCAGGCGCCCGTAACGGTTGGCGGACCGTGCGCCACTATCCTGGTGAAAGGCGAACGACCATGCTGGCCCAGCGAGTGAACATTCCGATGCCGAACGCAGGGCAGGGAGATCAGGCGAACGAGGCCTACGTGTACCTGTTCGACCTGGCGTCGCAGCATGGCGGCCAGCCCACGGACCGGATGCTGGAGACGATTCTCCGCAACCACGCGCTGGGTTGGACGGCGTTCCTGGTCGAAGACCCCAGCACGCAGTGCGGCATGCTCTGGCTCACCGCCCGCCGTTGACCCGGCGCCGCCACGCCGACGGGGGGCGACCAGGGCCGACGCGCGAACTGGGCAAACCTTCCCACTCTCACGCCCTTCTCATCACTCCCGCCCAAGAATGCCATGGGGAAGGGAGAATACCGATGGTACAATGTCCGTCACAGGAGACGGCAATGCGCGTGCTGCTGATCGAGGACTATCCTCCGTTGCAGAAGGCCCTGGCCCGGGGGCTGCGGGAGGAAGGCTTTGCCGTTGACGCCACCGGCGACGGCAACGAAGGGCTCTGGTACGCCACCGGAAACGACTACGACGTCATCGTCCTGGACCTCATGCTGCCGGGCTTGGACGGGCTGAGCCTGCTGCGGAAACTGCGGGCCGCGGGGAAGCAGACCCACGTTCTCATCCTCACCGCCCGCGATACGCTGGCAGATCGCGTCAAGGGGCTCGATCTCGGGGCCGACGACTACCTGGTCAAGCCTTTCGCGTTCGAGGAGTTGCTGGCCCGGGTGCGGGCCCTGGTCCGCCGCAAGTACCAGGGCAAGAACCCCTGCATCGAGATCGACGCCCTGCGAATCGACACCGCCGCCCGGCGGGTCTTCCTGGGGGACGAGGAGGTCCGCCTGACCGCCCGCGAGTACGCCCTGCTGGAGTACCTGGCCCGCCGAAGCGGGCAGACCGTGTCGCGGAGCGAGATCTGGGAGCACGTCTACGACTTCCAGTCGTCAGCCTCCAGCAACGTCGTGGACGTGTATATCGGTTACCTCCGCAAGAAGCTCCACCGCGACGACCATTCGGTGCTCATTCACACCATCCGCGGGATGGGCTACATGTTGGGAGGCCAGCAATGACGTTCCCGGTTTGCGCGCCGGGTCGTGCGTCGCCCGTTCATCCGGGGCGGTCGAGGGGGCGCTCGTGACCTCCCTTCGCGTCCGCCTGCTGCTGGGAATGGTCACCGCTATTGTCTTCCTCCTGGGCGTCTTCGCTCTCACGGTCTACACCTCCATCCGCCGCTCTCTCCTGCGAGAACTGGACGCCTCGCTGGCCACCATGGCGCAGACCCTGCTCAACTACGTCGAGAATCGCGGCGACCGCATCCGCGCGGACGTCAACGAGGCCGACCTGCCCGAACTGCATCGCGCCTCGCGAACCTACTACTTCCAGTTCCTCCTGCCCGACGGCACGGAGTTGGTGCGCAGCCGAAGCCTCGAGGGCTACCCGCTGCTGCCGGAGTTTCATGGCCCGGCCGAGAGCCCCGAGTTCCAGTCGATGACGCTGCCCAACGGACGGCCCGGGCGGGCGGTGGGGCTGGAGTTCCGCCCGCCGCCCGAGGCCCGCTCGCGGTCGCGGGCGCCCCGCGCCGCCACCAAGCCCGCCACTCGCCCGCACGTCGCCCCCGCCACTCGACCCGCCGCCGGCCCGGGGACCAAGAAGAATCTCGCGGCAGCGGGCAAGGCCAAGGCCGACCCCGCCGAGCGGAGCGGCGAGGGCAAGGTCCGCAAGGGCGAGACCAAGGACAAGAAGGCTGACCCGTCCAAGAAGGTCGAGCCGCACAAGAAGCCCCGACCGCCGCGACCGCAGACGGTGACCCTGGTCGCCGCCCTTGACATCGGCGACCTGGAAGACCATCTCGCCTGGATCCGCTGGATGCTCGCCGGCGCCGGCGGCGGAATCGTCCTGCTCTCGTTGGGCCTGGCCGGCCTGGTCGTGCGCCAGGGCCTTCGCCCGGTCAACCACCTGGCCGGGCAGATCGCCGACGTGGACGAAGAAGATCTGGCGATGCGGCTGGATGTGGACGACCTGCCCCGGGAGCTGCTGCCGGTGGGGGAGTGCCTGAACGGCCTGCTGGGGCGCCTGGAAGCGGCCTTCGCCCGCCAGCGCTGCTTCACCGCCGACGTTGCGCACGAGCTGCGGACCCCGCTGGCGGGGATGCGCTCCACGCTGGAGGTCGCTCTCAGCCGTGCACGCAAGAGCGAGGACTACCGCGAGGCCCTCGACGATTGCCTGGCCATCTCCACCCGCATGCACGCGATGGTGGACAGCCTGCTCATGCTCGCCCGCCTGGAAAGCGGGCAGCTCGCTTTCCAGATGCAGGACATCGCCCTGGAGGAACTCGTCGAGGAGTGCTGGCTGCCGCTGGCCGACAAGGCCCGCGACCGCGGCCTGAGCTTCGAGAACCGTCTGGGCGGGCAGTTCACCTGCGTCAGCGACAGGCGGATGCTGTCGCTGGTCATGCGAAACCTGCTGGACAATGCCGTCGAGTATGCCGATGCGGGCGGACGGATCTGGATCGATGCCCGGTACGCGGAGTCTGTCGGCAGCGACTGCCAGCCGGCAGGGCGGCGCCTGGTGTTCCGCGTGGCCAACACCGGCTGCCGCCTGGAGGCCGCCGACACCGAGCGGGTCTTCGAGCGGATGTGGCGGGGCGACGCCTCGCGCAGCGGCGCCGGCGAGCACGCGGGACTGGGCCTGGCCCTGGTCCGGCGGGCCGCGGTCGCGCTGGGCGGCTGGGCCAGCGCGGATATCGCCGAGGCCGTCTTTACCGTCACTCTCGATCTGCCGGCGGAGCATCCCCCGCATGGCGACGACGACCGCTTGGAGGATGAAGCACATCGGGACGATCCCACGGGCGCTGCCGAGCCCTGCATAAGCGAGATGGCCCAGCCCCGTCTGCTTTCGCAGTCCGGCCGCCCGGTCCAGTCCTGACCGCCCGTCCCTTGCTACGGCGCACCAGGACGGTCATGCATTCGAAATCGTCCGCCAGGCCACGCGTTGAGCACAGTGTCAAGTTTCCCGTCCGGCCGCCTGGCGGCCACACGACCCGAAAGGAGCCATGGCCATGAAGAAACGGACCCGCACCATCAGCCGTCGCAACACCCTCAAGGGCATCCTGGCCGCGGGCCTGGCTCCGCTGGCCGTCCCGTCCAGGGTGCTGGGGGCCGAGGCCCCGTCGAAGAAGATCACGCTCGGCTTCATCGGTATGGGCAGCCAGGGGACGCAGGCGAACCTTCGCAACTTTCTCTCACAGGCCGACGCGAAGGTGCTGGCCGTCTGCGACGTGGTCGCCCGCAAGCGCGATGCGGCCCGCGACATGGTGAACAAGCAGTACGGCAACGCCGACTGCAAGGCTCACGTCGACTTCCGCCAGATCATCCAGGACAAGTCCATCGACGCCGTGGTCATCTCGACGCCCGACCACTGGCACGTGCCCATGTCGCTGATGGGTCTGGAGGCCGGCAAGGACGTCTTCTGCGAGAAGCCCACCAAGACCATCGCCGAGGGCATCGCCCTGGTGGACCTGGTGGCCAGGCGCAAGGCCGTCTTCCAGATCGGCCTGGAGGACCGCTCGGTGGTCCACTACCACAAGATGGTCGAGTGGGTCCGCAACGGCGCCATCGGCGACCTCCAACGGGTGGAAGTGCAACTGCCCGGCGGGACGGTCCTGCCCAACCAGCCGCCCGCCGAGGTGCCCAAGGACCTGGACTACAACCTGTTCGTCGGCCCGGCTGAGTTCATTCCGTACCGCCCCGTCATCGTCCAGGGCAACAACTGGCGGTTCCTGCGAAACTTCGGCTCCGGCTCGCTGCTGGACTGGGGCTCGCACCAGGTGGACACCGCCCAGCTTGCAGTCAACGCGCCCGAGGAGTGCGCCATCGAGGCCGAGGGCACGGGCGTGATACCCAAGGACTCGCTGACCAACGTGGTGACGCAGTTCGACGTGACCTTCCGCTACTCCAACGGCATGGAGGTGCACGTGACGAGCAGCGGGACGGGGATCAAGCTCATTGGCAGCAAGGGCTGGGTCGGCAACGACGCCTGGCGCGACCGCCTCAAGGCCAGCGACGAGAAGATCCTCCACACCAAGTACGCCCCCGACGCCTCCAAGCACTGGCCGATGCCCCCCGGCGAGCAGCGCAACTTCCTGGACTGCGTCAAGTCGCGCAAGCCCACCACCTACACCGCCCGCACCATGCACATGCTCCACCTGACCCTCCACATGGGCTACCTGGCCATCGTGCTCGGGCGAAAGGTCAAATGGGACCCGGCCAAGCAGCAGTTCATCAACGACGACCAGGCCAACGCCATGTGCAAGTGCGAGTATCGGGACTGGACCAAGGCCTGACCGCCACGCAGCCGCCGGGAGGTTGCCAGCCTCTGTGCTGAGGTTGCGGTTCCAGTCCGGGTACTGATTGACACCATACCCATCCGTGATACAATAAAATCGGATGGCAGCGCGGCTGGCACAGTGCGCGCTGCGTTCACGCCGCGACAAGTCGTGATTGAAAGGAGAGAGGTGATGAAGACTCAGTTCTACCCCACAATGGTGGGGGTATTACTGACGGTATCGTGCTCCTGTCTGGCGGCGCCGATCGCGATGTTCGACAGCTCGGGCACGGGAAACCTTCGCACGGACTTCACCGGAACCATTGGGGCGTCGTTCACGACCACGGCTGACTTCTCGCCCCAAGTAGGGGCGCTGGGGTTCTTCGACTACACCGGAGACGGCCTGGCCACTAGCCACACGGTCAACCTCTTTCAAAGCGGCGGCCCGCTGATCGCCTCCGCGGCGATCCCCGCTGGGGCGGGCGGGCAACTGCTGGGCGAATACCGCTACGCGAACATTCCGGCCGTCACGCTCCAGCCCAACACCTCGTACACGATCGCGGTGGACGTCGCCGGTGGCGGCGGGCAGGACGCTTTCCGCGATCAGAACGGGGCCCTGAACTGGGACTCGTACTACGTGGGCACCCAGGCCACGAACACCCGCCGGGCCAAATGGGCCTACGGTACCGGTTCCGAGCCGACCAACAACGGCAATTTCAATGCGTGTTACGGGCCGGTCAACCTGCTCAGTTCGGCCGCCCCGGCCACCCACACGCTCATCCAGTATGAGGGCGGCGGGACGCTGCGTAATAACCACCAGGGCACGGTGGGCATGGTCTTTCGCACGGGCGATCAGGCCCTGTGGGTGACGGACCTGGGCATCTACGACGAGGCGTTGGACGGGCTTCAGACGGCCCACGCCGTAGGGCTGTGGAAGGATTCGACGCAGATTCCACTGGCCTCGGCAACCGTTCCCGCGAATACGGCCGCCATGCTGGAGAAGTCCTTCCGTTTCGTGCCGGTCGGGCCGGCCCTCCTGCTGCCCAACACGTACTATGTCATCGGCGCTCAGTATCCCGGCGGTGGGGCAGGAGACCGTTTCCGCGACCAGGGCGGTCAGACCTTCGACCTGACGGGCCTGGACCCGGCCACGAACACCCGGGCCGCCCGCTGGGTCTCCAGCACGACGCTGACCATTCCAGGCAGCCAGGCGTCCGGGAATGCATGCTACACCGGGCCGAACATCAAGACCGTGTCCGCCCCGACGTTGACTCTGGCGAACGTGGCCCAGGCCGGGGTCGCCACCGGTTCATCCCAGGCATTTGGTTCGGTCTTCGCTGACGCCAACGACGGCAACCGCGACGGCAACTTCTATACCGGCGGGTCGGTGTGGCATACGACCGATCCGGACACTTCAGCGTGGTACCAGGTGGACCTCGGGCGGACGCTTAACCTCGATCGCGTCCAGATCTTCCCTCGCACCGACGCTGTCGGCGGCGAGGCCACCGATTTCCGCCTGACGGTCTACAAGGATGACGGCACGGGCAACCCCGGTCCCATTGCCTGGAGCGATGACTTCCTTACCGACGGTACGCGGATCAGCCGTCCATCCCCGTGGGCGGGGGCCATACCCGCGGGCGTCAGCGGGCGGTTCGTCAAGCTGGAGCGCCTCTCGGGCAGCCCGCAATTCCTGACTCTCGCGGAGTTCGAGGTGTACGGGCGCGAGGCGCCCATCGGAGCAAACCTGGCTGCGGGCAAACCGGTGACCGCCTCGCCGGGCGGCTGGGGATCCACACCCGAAGACGGCAACGACAACGACATCAACGGCAACTTCTACGCCACCGCGGACCGTAGCGTTTACCATTCCGCCGTCGCGGGCGTCGGACAGTTCTGGCAGGTCGATCTGGGCGATACCTTCCCGCTGGACATGCTGCAACTGTTCGGCCGGGGCGATGCCGGCGGGACTAGCGAGTTCCTCATCGAAGTCCTCGCCGCCGACGCTTCCACAGTGATGTTCTCGGCCATCGTGCCCGGTCCCAGCCCCAGCCAGTTCGATCTGACCATCCCCGTCGAAGGCATCTCGGGACGCTACATTCGCCTTGAAACCACCCAGAACCAGTTCCTGGTTCTCACCGAACTGCGCGTCTTCGCGGTGCCCGAGCCGGCCTCACTGGCCCTGCTGGGCCTGGCATCCGCCAGTCTGGTCCGTTATGCCCGCCGGCGTCGCCGGGCCTGACGCTGTCTGGTCACTGAGGTGCCTGTGCAAGTATTGTGCTCTTGATGGGCGGCGGAGCGGCAGTATGATGAATGTGCCGATCCGGTCCGCCGTTCCTCTCCGCCGGCTGGCCCGGTCGGGCGAGGAGCCATCCATGCTGACGCGACCCGTGCCCCTGTCTGCTTGTCTTTCGGCGACACTGTTGCTTGCACTGACCAGCCTCCCCCTTCGCGCCGCCGATGGGCCGCGCAAACCCAACATCATCGTCTTCCTCGTCGACGACATGGGCTGGATGGACTGCGGGGCGTACGGCTCGCAGTACTACCAGACGCCCCGGATTGATCGCTTCGCGACGGGCGGCATGCGGTTCACCAACGCCTACGCCCAGCCGCTGTGCTCGCCCACCCGCGCGTGCCTGCTGACGGGCCAATACTCCGCCCGCCACGGCATCACCAGCGCCACCGGGCACCTGCCGCCCCAGCCGGCGGGCTTTGCCTTCCTGCCCGCCAGCGGTCCGCCCAACCAGCCGACGCTGGTGCCCCAGAGCAAGAACTACCTCGATCCGGCGGAGTATACGCTGGCCGAGTGCCTGCGCGACGCGGGCTACCGCACGGCCCACATCGGCAAGTGGCATCTGGGTCTCACCCGTCCGCACTGGCCCGAGCGACAGGGCTTCGACGTGGCCTTTCACTGCCATCCCGACCCTGGCCCGCCGGGCAACTACTTCTCGCCGTACGGCGTGACCGGCGAGGGCGAGCCGCGGGGCAAGATGAAAGTCGGCACCATCACCGACGGACCGCCGGGCGAGTACATCATGGACCGCCTGGCCGACGAGGCGGTCAGATTCATCCAGGCCAACCGCGACCGCCCGTTCTTCCTGAACCTCTGGAGCTACGGCGTGCACGGGCCCTGGGGGCACAAGGTCCAGTACACGCGCCAGTTCGCCGCCCGCGAGGATCCCCGCGGCGTGCAGGGCAATCCCATCATGGCCTCCATGCTCCGCAGCGTCGACGAGTGCTTCGGGCGGATCCTCGACACGGTTGACCGCCTGGGCCTGGCGGACAACACCATCATCGTCTTCTGCTCCGACAACGGCGGCAACACCCACAGCAACACGCCCGACGACGCCAAGAGCCGCAAGCGCCGCAGCGACGACCCGCTGCTGCGGGACTGGCGCAAATGGGCGGGCGACCGGCCGCCCACCAACAATTCCCCGCTGCGAGACGGCAAAGGCACGCTCTATGAAGGCGGCACACGCGTGCCGCTGGTCTGGGTCTGGCCCGGGCGCATCAAGAGCGGTACGGTCAGCGAAGCCATCGTCGGACACATCGACCTGTACCCCACGCTGCTGGAGTTGATCGGCGTGGACCGCCCCAAGCAGCAGAAGATGGACGGCGTCGGCTACGCCTGCGTTCTGAAGCAGACGGGCGAACTGAAGCGACGGGCGTTCTTCAACTACTTCCCGCACCTGCGCAGCCCGGGCCGCGCGGGCGGCGTGTGGGTCCGCAGCGGCGACTGGAAGCTCATCCGCTGGTTCGGCCTGGCCGCCGGCGATCCGGCCGCTCACGAACTGTACAACCTCCGCGAGGACATCGGCGAGAACAAGAACCTCGCCGCCGACCAGCCGGCCCGCGTCAAGGAACTCGACGCGCTCATCGATGCCTTCCTGGCAGATACCGGCGCGACGTACCCGAGACCCAACCCGGCCTACCGTCCGTCCGCCGCCACGACCAGGCCCGCCGTGGCCGACCCACTGGAGGGTTGGAAGGCCCGCCAGTGCCAGGCGGCCGTGAAGGACGGCGTGCTCACCGTGACCGGGACTGGCAAGGAAGGGACGGTCTTCCTGGGCTATGCCGCGGGGCGACATCGCGGCCCGGCCGTGCTGACATTCCGCGCCCGTACCGCGGGCGGGGGCGCGGGCAAGCTCGAATGGCGCCCCGGCGGGGGGGCCGAGACGGCCGGCTCGGGCTCAGCCCCCTTCGAGCTGTCCGCCGGCGACTGGCGCGAGCTGACCGTTGAGATCCCCGCTGCCGGTCTGCCGGGCGTCATCCGCCTCTACCTGCCCGCCCACGAGAAGCCGGTCGAGATCGACTGGATCGAACTGCGCCCCAAGGCCGCCACCGCCCGCGGCCAGCGATGGGAGTTCGGCGGCAAGTAGCGACAAGCGGATTGGCAACTTCTACAAGAACATTGATCCCGCTGGTGCTTTCACTAGAATACCTAGAGGTATTGGAGTTACATTTGCGCAGAAGCAAGCAAATCCTGGTGGACCCGATGGTTGGGTGTATGGATTCCAGCCTGGCCGTCGTCAACCATGAAGCGTGTCTGCGGGTTGCCAAGCAGATCAAGGAGTGGAATGTCCCCGCTGACTACGAGGATATTGCGCTTGACGACCTGTCTTGCAAGGAGATAGGGAACTTCTTTCTTCTTCTGGTTTCCATTTGTCATCAGACGTCCCCGACTGGGAAACTGCTGTTGGAAGGCATCGTGAACGGCAAGTATCGTAGAGGGTGGGACTACTTGGCCTCGCGGCTAGAAGTCGATGTTCGGCAGGACAGGCTACTTCTGCGTCCCGAGTCTTGGTCCCAGGTGACACCCAAGAAGGTAACCGAGCTATTCAGAGACAGTCAATATGGTGATCGCCTTGTCAACGTAGAGAGACGTTCCGAGTTGGTTAGGGACCTCGGGAAAGTAATGAAGGAGCATGGTTGGAATTCCGCCGACGATATCTACAAAGTGGCACATGGTCGTGTGGCCGGAGAATCCCCAAACCTTTTTGAGCTATTAGGTCGATTCAAAGCATACTCAGACCCAGTACGCAAGAAGTCGTCTTTCTTTCTCTCGCTTATGCGGAACTCAGGGCTTTGGCAGTACCCAGACGAGTCAAACCTCGGCCCGCCAGTAGATTATCATGAGGTGCGTGGACATCTTCGGATCGGCACGGTGTGCGTGGCCAGTCTTGAACTTCGGAACAAGCTGCTGCACCGGAAGGTGGTCAGCCTGGAAGAAGACTTGGCTGTCCGTGGTGCAGTATTCAATGCGATAATGCTGATATCACGGGCGTGCGGCCCATGCACGCCGAGCCAACTACACTACTTGTTTTGGAACGTCTTCCGGTCGTGTTGTACTCGGGAGAAGCCCCACTGCCGAACTTGCCCGTACGACTGTGATTTACCCAGTCAGTATGTCCCGTTGACGTTCATCGACCACGAAAGGCGTTGTCCGTTCTCCTTCATATGCACGAGCTCGAGTGTGCCCGTCAAGTACTATGACCACGTCTTTGAAACAGACTACTACTGATACAGGGAATCCGACATGTCGGGGACAAACACGCAGGCAAGAGAACTGAGATTCATCTTCGTCCAGATGCTTTTTGCATTGGCAATAGCTGAGATTGCCCGCAAAGCATATCCTCTATTGGCCATTTGGCTACTGAACGGTGCGGGTTTCACAGTGGTATTGCCGGGGCTGAGCCATCTCTTCTTAGCCTTAATCGTTGTGGGGTCCAGTTGGGTGGGCTGGGCAAACAGCCGTGCCAGCGCAAAGCAACGGTGGTCCGTTGACCGTACATTGAGTGGGCCATTTGTGGTCCTATTAGCGGATGTGATTCTGGTGGTACTGTACTTCTTGTTGATTAGCCAAGCAGAGAATCCCGATAGTGCGGGCAACATGGCAAGACCCAATGCTCTGGACGAAGCATTGGTGCTGACTATTATCTTCTGCGGATACGTCGTGTGGGATGCTTTGACGAAACTCGGCCGACTTCCGTGTCACAGGTTTCTGACTAGAACGTGGATAACTTGGGTGTGTACTCTTCTGTGCCTTGTGACCTACACCTATATTGCATGCGCTCGAAGTATAGCCGGCGTTGTTGTGGCGGATGTTGTTCTTCTGGGCATTGTCATCACCTTCCGTGCTTTCAAAGATGAACAATCCGGGATATGTGTCCCTCGGGTGGGCCTTGCATGCCTTATGGTCACGGTCGTTGTGGTGATATTCTTTGCGGTATTCTACTCGATGTAATCCAGTCTGTTTTTGGCCGCTCCCGCTTTGGACGCATGAGCTGCGAGCATCAAGCGTAGGGGATTATTGCTTCCACCCGGAGCTGGACGGTCGTTCCTCTTGTTCCGCACGTGGGTCCGCCTGATCTGTCGATTTGTGGGTTGTGAACCCATGTCCGCCGGGTGCTCTGGAGGCCTTCCGGGGCGGACGGGCTTGCCATAACCATCATCAACTCGATGTAGGCGAGGTTAGGTTGTGAGCAGGTCCTTGGACGGGGTGGCATCTGGCTTTCGCTGGGGTCCGGCAGTGCCGACCTCACCCCTGGTAGTACCACGAGAATCGGCCGATGATCTCCCCCTTCCCGATCGAGTAGACAAGATGGATATCTCCATCATCGACGCCCCGCGGGACCACGCACAGCAGGATATAGTCACCAATCCGCCGCGCGGCAGACAAGGTGGCCCCGTCGCCCGGGCGAATTCGCCCGGCATATGTCAGAGCCTTGCGGACAATCGCGGGGTTAAGCGCCCGGGCATACGCGATATCCTTGTCGTTTGGCCTGCTCATCGCGTCGGGATGCAGCCTCTGCCCATGGACGAAGACGACCCGCTCCCCGTCCATCTGGAACAGGTCTCTGGCCGGGCTTCGCCGCAGGACTCTCTCGACGTTCACGAGGTCGTGTGAGCGGTAGGTGAGCCGGCACGTGTCGCCAGGCGCGAGTTCGCTCAGGATCGGGAAATGGCCGCCTCGGGTCTGTCCGTTGTCCGGATAGAACACGACGCCAAGCGGCTCGCGGACCTCGAAGGGACAGCAGATCACGTCGAACGCGACGCGAGCCTTCTGCCTCCGCGTGGGGAGGTTCTCGACAGTCCCAACCACGGCGATGATCTCATACGTGCCCTCAAGGGCCGTGGACGTCGGCTCGCGTGAACGATCCGCCGGCGCGGGCGCGCCGCCATCCTGGCAGGACGCAAGCAGCGCCGCAGCCGCCCCACACGCAATGGTTGCCACAAGTATCTCTATCGTCCTCATCAGATCACCAACCCGGGCCAAGCTGTCCTGGTCCTTTCTGCTGTTGCAGCGCGTTCGACTGGTACGCCGGGGGTGGCCGTGCTATGGTTTTGGACGCGCCGTGTCCAAGACGGTTCCCGGGGCTGGTTTCGGGAAGGAACGGCTTTGAAAACCTCCTTGTCGGCGGGTACTCTGGAGGCATGGCGGGGCCGGGCGGCCTCGCGACGGTATTCGTGGTCACCAAGACGATCAAACCGACTCGGCCGTGGTGGCAGCTCCTGGTGCGGGCGGGCGTTCTGCTTGCGCTGGTGCTGGGGGCTGCATACGTCACCCTGCCGTGGTGGCTGCCGCCTTCGCTGGTCCGGCAGATCGTCCAGGACGATCTGCGGCGTAAGCTCGGCCTGGAGGTGAAGGTCGGCTCGGTCTCGCTGAGCTGGGTCGAAGGCGTCCACCTGCGGGGCCTGCGGATCCAGGAGCCCGTCGCCTTCGGGCAAGGCGCCCTGGTTGACGTGTCGCTGGTGCGGGCGGAGTTCTCGCCCGTGAACCTGCTGGTGCACAAGCGCCTGGAATGGTTGGAGCTTGTCGAGCCCACGGTGCACGTCAAGGTGGACGCCGAGGGCAACGTGAACCTGGCCGCCCTGGCGCGATTGCAGTCCGGCGAGGACCAGGTCCGCACCGGGCGGATCAGCGTCCGACGCGGACGGGTTGTCATTCGCCTGCCCGAGCATTCCAAGGCCCTGGACGTGCAGGTCAGCGACCTTCAGGTGCTCGAGGGAAGGGTAAGCTCGTTGGGGCGCGTGACCCTGTCGGCGGCCCTGCTCCAGGAGGACCACCAGGCGCCGATCGGGCTTCAGATGGCCGCCCACCCCAGCGACTCGCCCCTGGCCGCGACGGCCAGCTTCAACTTCTCCAACGTCGACCTCCAGCAGCTTGCCCTGCTGGAGCTGGTCAAGACGCCTCTCAAGAAGCTCAGCGGGCGATGCAGCGGGCAGCTCGATCTCAAGATCAACCGTCAGAGCGTGGTCGATTCCTTCGGCCTGAGCGTCAGCATCGAACGGCTGGACGTCCAGCCGGCTTCGGGTCCGCACCTCCCCGTGATCGACCAGGCAGGCTTCTCGCTGGCTGCCCGCTACGATCCGCTGGAGGGCAACCTGGAGCTTGGCTCCCTGACCGTCCGCCTGCCGGGCGTCGACCTGTCGGGGCGGCTGGTTGCCAACACGCAGGCCGGGCCGAGTTGGGAGGCCATCCGAGAGCTGGAGTTGTCGGGCGAGTTGGTGCCTTCGCGTCTGGCGGCCGTGCTGACCGGGCAGCCGCAGTTGCCCGGGGAGCTGGCTCTGGACGGCCCGATCGCCCTGCGGACCAGCGCCCGCCGCCAGGGGGACATGCTGGGCATGGAGTTCATCGCCGACGCCTCGGCCTGCACCGTTCGTCGTTCCGAGTGGACGCTCAAGCCGGCCGGGCGAAAACTCCAGGCCGAGATGCGCGGCACGCTGGACCGCCGCACCTGGCAGTTCGCCGCGGACCAGACCACGCTGCTGCTGGGGCGCAACCGCTTCGTCGGCGGCGGGGCGCTGAGCAACATCCGCACGCTCGTTCGGGACTGGACCAGCGATCAGCACGAGTGGTCGGCGGCGTCGGTCCTGGACGACCTGGGCAACCTCAACTGGGCGGGCTCGTGGGAGGTCCACGAGTTGGACTCGCTCCGCGAACTGGCGGGGGCCGCGGGCGAGCTGTTCAACGACGTTCGCCTGGACGGCCCGCTTACGGGCGGCTGGTCGCTGGAACATCGCGACGGGCTGCGCCTGCACGCCAATTTCGCCCTGGACGCCTCGGCCAAGGTCACCGTGGGTCCTCGCCTGGTCAAGCCGGCTGGGCAGGCGTTCTCGCTGGCGCTCAGCGGGACGATCGATCCGGCCACTGCGGGCCTGGAGGCCCTGGACATCGACTGTTCGCTCGGCGAGGCGAGGTTGTTTGTGGACCGCGGCTACCTGCGTCCTGCGCTCGGGCGGTCGCCATCGGCTGCCCTTGTGGTCGACGCGGGAGGCAAGTTCGAGGCCCAGCGGGTGGAAGCGTTGGCCGCGTCCGTGCCGGACCTGGCGTCGGTTGTGAGGGAGATGCGGGGCCGCATCGAGGGTGGGCGGTTCGTCTTTCGCCTGGGGGAAGACGTTCTCCGCCTGCACCTGACGGCGGACTTGACGGAGTTGGCCCTGTCTGCTGATTCGCGTCTTCTCAAGCAGACGGGGCAGTGGGCCTCGCTGTGGGTGGACTTGCTGTGCGACCGTCGAGGGGGGGACCAGAAGAACTCGCTGCGGGCTGCCTGGCGGAGCCGCCAGGCGGACCTGACGGCTTCGGCGGTGTTCGGGTCGGCTGCGTCCGCCGACCGGGAGGGCGTTCGACTGGCCCTGCACGCGGCGATCCGCGATGCCCGCTGCCTGGCGGCGATTTGGCCGGTGCTGGCGGATCAGGCGCAGGGCCGCCGATTGGCCGGGGCGATGGACATCGAAGCCGATGCGACGTGGCGTCGCCATGCCCTGGATCTGGACCTGCGATGCGACGCCGACGCCTTGGAGTTCTCCTCGACGCTTCCTCGGCGCGTCAAACGTCCCGGCATCCCCTTGCGGCTGCGCCTGGCGGGCAGCTTGCGCACCCAGGATGACCGCACCAGTGAATTGGACCTGGACGTCTTCTGCCTGGACGTCGGCCGCTCCCGTCTGCGAGTCGGCGGGTCGGCCGTGCTGGCCGCGCCGCCCGGCGGGGTCCCCATCCGCCTGTACCCGCCGCCGGGGCTGGCCCGGGCGGACCTGAGTGCCAACGTTCGCATGGTCATCGAAGACGCCCTGTGCGAACTGCTGCCGGAACTGGACGCCGAGCTGCGCAAGCAATCGTTGAGCGGCACGCTGCTGGCCCAGGTGGGCCTCAGCGGCGATCGCGAGCGTCTTGTGATGCGGATCGACGCCGACGGCGATGCCTTGGCCAGCGACCGCCTCCAGTCCATTGACCTGCCCGACCTCCGCGGGGCGCTCGCCCCTCAGCCTCAGGCCTCCCAGCCGGCCACCCAGCCCGCCCTTCCCATCTTCGCGACGAGGTCGCCCCCGATCCCTCCGGACCGCCTGATCCTGGCCAAGCCCGCCGGCCTGCCTGCTCGCCTGCAGGTCGAGACCACCCTCCTGGGCGACCTGTCCCGTCTCGTGCTCAACCATGCTCAGATCCGCGTGGGCGAGCTGTACCTGATGGCCGACGCCCAGGCCGACTTGGGCGGCCCGCCGGGCCATTGGGATGCCCTGGTTCCACGATCCGCCCACGTCGCGGTGTGGACGCAGGCGGCCGAGCAACTCCATCGAGTGCTGCCCCTTCTGGCCGACTATCACGTCAGCGGCGATTTCCACGTGGAGAGCGAGATCGACCTGGCGCCCGCCTGGCCGACGAGTCCGCTCCAGGCCCGCTACGTCCGCCTCTCCTGCCGCAATCTCCGCGGGCGCTACGAGCGGAAGGACCTCCTGATGCGGGGCACACTGCTGGCCCGCTCGCTGTGCCAGGGTTCGGACGGCAAGGTCCGCCTGGGCAGCCTCCGCAGCGACGATCTCGAGCTGCGGGCGGGCGAGAACCACGTCTATCTGCTGCTGGACCTGGCCAATCTCGGCGACGACGCCTCGGGAAACGTGCAGGCCATGGTCGACTCCATCGACGACAAGGATCTCATGGAATGGCTGGCGGGCGAGGGGTCGGTGCAGAAGCGCCCGGGCAAGCTGAGCGCGGAGGAGAGCCAGGCCCTGCTGGTGCAGGGACGGCGGGGGATCGAGATCTTCCGCCCGTTGATCACCCGGGCGGACGTGGGCGTCAAGTTCGACCTCCGCGAGGTACACACCTACGACGCGATTGTGGGCAAGTACTTCGACCTCAACAACCTCACCGGCGAGCTGTCGGTCCGCAAGGGCCTGGTGCGGGCCGACTACCGCGGCGGGATCTACGGCGGCACCCTCACCGGCAGCGCCGAGGTCGACTTTAACCGCGACCGCCCCGTGCTGGCCACGCAGACCGCCATCCGCGACGCCTCCGCCAACGAGACCATCCAGGCCCAACTCGCCAAGAGCTTTCCCAACAACACCGTCCTGGGCCGCTTCAACCACGAAGAGCGCCTGCTCAAGGACCTGGAGGCGGTGCTGGCCGGCTCGCTCGATGCCCGTTTCCGCATCCGCCAGCGAGGCACAGCCAAGACCGTCGCCGTGGACGGCATCACCCGCGGGCGGGCCGCCCCGCTGTTCATCACGCGGATCTTCCCGGGCCTGAACCTGGCCGAGTACCGCTACCGGAAGATGACCGCCTTCGCCGAGTACCTCGACGACGGACGGGCGGTCAACGACATGTTCTTCGACGGCTTCCAGTATGACCTGTTCATCGAGGGCGAAACCGACGCCGAGAACATCGGGCGATACCAGATCGGGCTGGTCCTGCTGGGCTCGCCCCAGACGGCGGAATGGCACCACGCCTACAAGCAGGGACGCCTGCCCCTGCTGAACTTCCGCGCCCGCATCGAGGACGGGCGGATGTACGACGAAGAGGTCAAGTTCCTCTGGCCCAACGAGACGCTGTTCACCATCTTCCTCAAGAACAACATCATCTATCGCCTGTGGGCGGCGGGGGGGAAGCGGTAGGGATCGCGGACTGCCCCTCCAGGGCAGGTTGCGGATTGAGCGATGGCCGTTCGCGTGCTGCGATAGGATCACTGTGTGAGCGTCGTATGTAGTGAGTCTGACAGGCGCAGGGGGCAGATGAGGCAAGCGATGGACGACAAGACCGCGACGTTTCGGAGCGTAACCGTCACGCAAGCGGACCCCCGCTTCGCGTTTCACGTGGATGTTCCGGCGGAGTGGGCCCAGGCGGACCTGCCGAATGAGGAGCCGGACTTCTCCGGCGATGATTTCCAGCCTCTGGGCGTCTTCGCGGCCCGATACGGGATCATGATCCTGACGTTCTCCGTGCGCCCGGCATTCGAGGAAGGAACGGTGGCCCAGTGGCTTGCCCGGATGGGGACGTCCGGAGGGATCGAGTTCAACGACATCGGCCCGGCCCAGGCGGGGGGCATCCAGGGCGTGGGTGCGCTCGGCACGCAGCAGAGCGAGGCCGGCGTGATGACCGTACGCGTTCTCCTGTTCGAGCAGGGGGGATGGGCCCACCTGCTGATGGGTATGGCCCCGTCCGTAGTGTGGGATTCGCTGGCCCCTCTGTACGATCGGATGTTCGACTCGTTCGCCATGGAGACCGTGCTGCCCGCGACGGTGCCGCCCTGGCCCGATCAGGAGGCGCCTGGACCGCTGGGCGAGTGGGACCTCGACCAGGCCCGCGAGGCAGCCGAGCGGTTCCTCCAGGCCATCCAGCGAGGTGACGAGCCGGCGGCCCGAGCCCTGCTGAGCGAGGACGACGGCACGGTCAGCTTCCCGTCCATGGGCGAAGGCGAGGCCAGCTTCGAGTTGGGCCAGGCACAGGCCGACGGCGACAAGGCCGTCGTTCCCGCCACCCTGCGGGCCCTGCCGCCGGGCGAGACCGAGATGCAGGAGCAGGTCATGCCCCTAATCCTGGTACAGGTCGACGGGCTCTGGAAGGTGGACATGAACGCCAGTATCGAGCGGATGTTGGGCGGGGATCTCATGGAAGGGCTCAAGGGTGCAGCCGAGCAAATGGGCAGAGGCCTGGCCGAGGGACTGGACAAGTTGATGGAAGGACTGGGCGAGGCTTTCGGCGGGGGCGAGGCGTCAGAGGACCCGGCAGACGACAACTCTTGATTGCGGCCGGCCGGTCAGAAGTGCTTCTGATGGATGGGGCACTTGCATTTCTTGTTGGTCGGATCGGGGCACTGGCGGATCAACTCGACCAGTTCGTCGCCGCGGGTCTTGTCGATCGGGCCGTGAATGGCGACGGAATCTTCGCCCAGGAAACGGTCGTGGTACGACTCCTGCGTGTAGACCCCGCACGCCTGGCAGAAGAAAAAGGACTCGATGTACTCGTCGCCCATGACCTCCTGGGCGATGACCGCGACCGGGCTGTCCGCGCCCTGGCAGTCAAACTCGCGCCCGCATTTCGAACAGGTGACCTTCATCGCTTCTTCGCCTCCCTTGGCGTCGGCGCCGACAGAACCTGGCCGTGCCCGCTACGGTTGGCCGGCGACAGTGACGAACGCAACCGCACACGCGGAGCAAGACACGTGCACGTCCGCTGCCCTTCCGTGCGGCTATTCTACACGCGCATGGATTCATCCACCTCTCATTTTCGATCCCCTACGATACGGACATCTCTAAACCGAAAGGACATGCTCATGCGAAGGCAAACTTGTCTCTGTCTTATCGTCCTGCTCGTCTGCTCCGCTGCCGGCGTCGCCCAGGACAAGAGGCCGATCGTCGAGAAACCCCGCAACATCATCCTGATCGGATGGGACGGGGCCCAGCGCAACCACGTCAACGAGTGCCTCCAGCGCGGCGAACTGCCGGCGCTCAAGCGCCTGGCAGCCGAGGGGACCATGGTCGAGATCGACATCAAGGGCACCACCGATACCAAGGCGGGCTGGTCGCAGATCCTGACCGGTTACAACCCGCAGGTGACCGGCGTGTACTCGAACAGCCGCTATCAGCCCGTGCCCAAGGGCTACTCGATCTTCGAGCGGCTGGAGGAGCATTTCGGGCCGGACAAGTTCGTCACCGTGGCGGTGATCGGCAAGAAGGGCCACTGCGGCGAGATCGACGGGCCCAAGAAGGTGGAGATCAAGCCCGGCCAGGCTGACGCGCCCAAGCGGGGCAAGAAGGCCGCCGCCGCGGGCGAAGAGGGCAAGAAGAAGGCCGGCAAAGGCGGCGCCGCCCGCGACAAGCAGGACGATCAGGAAAACGCTCCGAAGAAGCCCCGCAAGGCCGAGCCGGGCAGCCGGATCGTTCAGGAGGGCGGCAAGACGTACCGCGTCATCCCGGGCAAGCCCTATTACAACATGCACTCGGCCTGCGACCTGTGGCAGTTCGGGCTGATGAAGGACCAGGTGGTGGGCACGCGGGCGATGGAGATGCTGGAGAAGCACAAGGACGGCCCGTTCTTCTTCTTCGTCCACTTCGCCGAGGTCGACCACAGCGGGCATCGAGGCGGCGAGAACTCAAAGCCGTATAACGACGCCCTGATCTCCAACGACCTCTGGACAGGCAAGATCCTGGACAAGCTCAAGGAACTGGGCATCTACGACAAGACGCTGGTGTACGTGACGGCCGACCACGGCTTCGACGAAGGCGCCAAGCACCACAAGAACGCTCCGTACGTCTTCCTGGCCACCAACGACGCGAAGGTCAAGTCCGCCGGCCTGCGGGTGGACGTGGCCCCGACGATCTACGACCGCTTCGGCCTGGACGGCTCGAAGTTCAATCCCCCGCTGGACGGCAAGAGCCTGGCCCGGTGAGGGCAACCTAACGCCGGATCAGCCCGCGGACGCTTCGCGCCCGGGGATCGACCAGGAACTCCAGCCCGCGCTCGGTCTTGACGAGTACCTGTTGCCCGTCGGCCTCGACGGCTGAGATGTGTACCTCCTGCACGTCCGTCTCCAGGTCTCGGCGGAACCGCACCTCGTAGACGGGCAGTTTCCACATCACCCTGCCGGTCTTGGCGTCCGAGGCCGTCAGGCTTGCGGTCATGCCGATGGGCTTGCCGCTGGCGTCGAGCGTCTTCTCGTCGCCGGCTGAATATCGCACGCCGTCGAGCGTGAGCGGCTGGACGCGGGCGGGCGCGACCCGCTTGGCCTGGGCTGCGGATATCAGCCACGCGGAGGAGAGGGCCAGCAGGCACAGGGCGACTGCCACGATCTGCCGCGTTGAATGAGTCTGCCGCATGGGGACTCCTTTCGAGCAAGGCCCGGCTGGACGCAACGGTTTACGCCAATCGCCATTGATGATAAGATCGGCCGGCCGGTAAGGGAAGCCTATGACGGATGAGTCCAAACCTGTCGCCCGAGTTCGCAGCCGCCTCTGGACGCCGTGGCGGTGGAAGCTCCACTGGCAGATCCTGCTGGGGTTGGTGCTGGGGCTGGGCCTGGGCCTGCTCAGCGGGCGGCTGGCCCTGCAGGCCGCGCCGAAGGCGTCGGTCGCGCGAGATATCCTGGTCGGTCGCTGGGACTACGTCCTGTACTCGCTGGCGGGGCAGTTGTTCCTCAACGGGCTGCAACTCATCGTCGTGCCGCTGGTGGCCTCGTCGCTGGTGGTGGCGATGCGGGGCATCGGGCAGCACGCCAGCTTCGGGCGGCTGCTCAGCCGCACCATGGCCTACTATCTCGTCACCAGCACCATTGCGATCCTCATCGGGCTGGCCCTGGTGAACCTGATCCAGCCGGGCGTGGTGGAGTCGGGCAAGCCGGTGCTGAGCATGGAATCGACCCAGGCGTTCGCGCAGGAGACTACCGGCCTGAAGCAGCGGGCGGGCGGGGCCCAGTGGCGGGACTTTCTCAACGTCTTCCTGGAGATGGTCCCGCCGAACATCGTCGCCGCCGCGGCGGAGGGCCGGCTGCTGGGCCTGATCACGGTGTCAATGTTGATCGGCTACTTCAACACGCGTCTGACGGGCTCGCGGCGGCAGGTGGTGGACGACTTCTGGCAGGGCGTGTACGAGGTGACGCTGATGATCACCGAACTGGTCCTGCGTTTCGCGCCGCTGGGGGTGATGGCCCTGCTGGCCCGCACGTTCGCCGACAGCTACGCCTCGCTGGCCGGCGACGACCGGTTGATCCAGTTCGCCCGGATCATCGCGATGTTCTTCGTGACGGTGGTTTCGGCGCTGGCGATTCACGTGCTGGTGGTCCTGCCGCTGATCCTGCGCCTGGTGGGCCGGGTGCGTCCGGGTCGGCACTTCAAGGCGATGGCGCCGGCGTTGATGACGGCGTTCTCCACCGCCAGCAGCGCCGCCACGCTGCCGCTGACCATGGAGTGCGCCGAGGAGCGGGCGGGCGTCTCCCGCGAGACCTGCGGGTTCGTCCTGCCCCTGGGGGCCACGGTCAACATGGACGGCACCGCCCTCTACGAGTGCGTGGCGGCCATGTTCATCGCCCAGGCCTACGGCATCCACATCCCATTCGCACAGCAGTTCTTCATCGTGCTGGTGGCCCTGCTGACGTCGATCGGGGTGGCCGGCGTGCCCCAGGCGTCGCTGGTGGCCATCGTGATCATCCTCACTTCCGTGGGCGTGCCCATCGAGGGCCTGGCGGTCATCCTCGTGGTCGACCGCGTACTGGACATGTGCCGCACCGCCGTCAACGTCTTCAGCGACTCGTGCGGGGCGGTGGTCATCGCCCGCGGCGAGGGACAGAGCGAGTTCTACCCGGATTGAGCGGGGACGGCCGGACGGTCCGCGGGCCCGGTTTCGCGGCGGCGGGAATCGATGGCCCCTCGCGCCAGCCTGCCCCGGTCAATGTCGCTGGTTGTCGTTGTTCCAGCGGCTCTTTCCGTGGTCGTTGGTGAAGGGGTCCACCAGTTCGGCGATCGCCAGAGTCTCGACGTGGGCGTCGCAGAAGAGGATGTTGGACTTCTGCAGGTGCGGGTCGTTTGGCCACTCGCGGACCTCGCCCGGCTGGGGGTCGATGAACGCGTCCCACACGCCCTCGGACTTGCTGTCGCCGACGGCGATCATGTCGGCGGGCACCCTGACCCGGCTGGCCTCCAGGGCGTCCCAGTCCTCGGCGTTGCCCTGTATCCGCCATTCGGCGTAGCCGCCCAGCCCCCATTGCGGCTGGGAGAAGTCCTGGCCCTGCCCCCAGTTGTTGTAGCCGTAGCTGAAAGGCGTGTTCCAGTACAGGGGCCTTTCGTTGGCCAGGTAGCCCCAGCGTTTGGGCAGGTTCAGGGCGGGGTCGATGACCGTCTTCCACCGCTGAATGGCCGGGGCGACCGGACAGTTGAACAGTTCAGAGTTGTACCCGCAGTACATCCGAATTCGCGGCGCCCAGACCACGTACGTGCCGACCCCGCCGGCTGTGTGCCCGCCGGGATAGTACTTGTACGTAGCCAGATAGGTCTGCAGGCCGTTGCCCATCTGGTGCAGGTTGCTGCGGCAGGCGACGGACTTGGTCATCTCGCGGGCCCGGCTGAGGGTGGGTGTCAGCAGGGCCAGCAGCAGGGCGATGATGGACACCACCACCAGCAGTTCCACCAGCGTGAAACCTGGGCTTTGCGGCTGCCGAGTTGACCTGACCAGGCGGGACATTTTCGGCTCCGACCAATGAAGCCATTGTAGATCGCCCCGCTCGGTGGGGCAACGACAAAGCCATTTGAGGCTCCTGGTCGCGTGCCGCTCAGCGGCGCGCGGAACCGGGTTCGACCCCTACCGAGCCGGTCGGGTGGCCGGGCCGGGCGACTGGGCGTAGCGGATCATGTTCAGCAGCAGCCGGTCGGCTACGGGATTGGCGCCCAGGTTCTCGCGGACTCGCAGCGTGTTCAGAACGATCCGCCCCTGTCCGACCCGGTAGACCGCCACAAGCAGACCGGAGGAATAGCCGACGGCGGCGTTGTTGGCCCCGGCGACCGCTTCGGCCGGCGCGTCCAGGTCGGCGAAGACCGTGTCCGGGATGATGTCACGATAAACCAGGTAGTCCATCAGCCCGCCCGCTGGCAGCGCGGCGAAAACGGGATGGTCCTTGGCCCACTCGTCCTTGTGATACAGCCAGGATGGCAGGTTCATCAGGCGGCCCTTGCGCTCCAGCGGCAGCAGGGCGGTCGCGTCCTTGCCGTCAGAGAAGACCGCCGGCGTCAGGAAAATCGCCGTCGCGCCCTGGCGGACGCGCTGGGTCAAGCGGGCCATCGCCTCGGCCCCCCCGGGCGCTGGCACCTTGCCGCAGGCGACGATGACCTCGTTCCCGGCAGGGTCGCCCGCCTGGGCCTGATCGGCGACTCGCGTGCGGATGCCGACCTTCGTCAACCAGGCCGCCAGTTCGGCATCCTGCCCCCACAGCGTCACCTGGCCGCCCGCCTGCGCGGGTGGATCGTACACGAAGAACTCCGCCTCGCCGCCGCCGGCGGCCGCCCCGCGCTCGAAGTTGCCCAGGAACCGATACCGTCCGGGCGGGCCGTCGAGCGGCACGTCCTCCGCGAGCACCAGCGTTGCCAGCGGCGCTTCGTCCTTCGCGGAACGCGGCGGGATCTCCACCGTCACCCTCCGCTCCCACACGCGGGCCGCGGGGCCGGCCACGCGGAAGACGGCCGGGTAGTTGCCCGGCGCCAGGGCATCTTCGTTGGCCAGGACGGCCTCCACGTGCACCTTGCCCCCGCGGTAGACGTTGGGCCCCTCGACGAACAGGCACCACCGCAGCGGGGCGAAGGCGTCGGCCAGCGCGTCCACCGTGCCCGGCTTGAGTTCGCGGAAGGTCGTCGTCAGCCCCTCGCCGCACATCACCTGGTCCACCGTGCCGGTCACGCTGTGGCCGACCACGCCGGCGTTGGAGCGGATGGCGTTGATGCCGAGCAGCCGCTGAGCGGCCATCCGCGAGAGACTCTGGCGGAAGAACTCCTCCGGGCGGGCGAAGGCCTCGTCCATCCGCCACCGTTTCCAGTCGGCCAGGAACTCGTCGCGCCGATCGCGGTAGAAGCGGGCGTCCATCGTCTGGCCTTTGCCGATCTGCTCGTAGAGTCTCACCACGCGGACCAGGTCCACCGCGCTGCCGATGCCATATTCGCTCAGGAACAGGGGCTTGTCGCCCCCGCCGGTCGTGCGGAGGAACTGGATGATCGCGGCTGTGTGCGGCACGCGCTGGTAGGGGTGACGGTCGTCCAGCACGTCCTGCCACTCCCGCGAGCCGGGGTTGCTCAGGCTGCCCACCGCCTCGACCTTGTCGCGCGTGTACGGGCGGAAGGTGTCGCTTCGCGGGGTCGGGCCCGGGTCGAACTGTCCATAGCTCCAGCAGCCGGTCCCGTTGCGGGCGGGGTCGAAATCGGCGGCGGCATCGTACGCCTTGCCGCCGGGCCCGCGAATCGTCAACGTCAGCGACGTGCTGTCGGCCCCGTACGAGCCGTTGCCGTACCCGACGGCGAAGTCGACGGTGTCGCCCGCACGCACGTCGACGGCGCCGGCGAAACGGGCCCGCGGGCCTCCGTCGCCCATGTTGATGCCGCCGGCGAACACGCTCCTGCCCTTGTGCAGCACGTGGACGTCGGTGGTAGCCCGCTCGGCGATGGTGGCGAACTCAGCCGTCACCTCGCACTTGCCGTCGGCTGGCGCTTTCCACCGCACGACGCTGTACTCGCCCGCGGGTCCGGGGTGCAGGGCGAGCGTCTTGCCGGGCCAGGTGATGCCCAGCGCCCGCACCGTTTCAGCGGTGGGGTTGTGGCCGACCCACGGCTCGCTCTGGTGCATCCAGGCCCAGAAGGCCACCGACGGGATCTGCTGTCGCATGAGCCGGCCCCCGCCGGCTGCGTCCCACCGCCCGCTGTTGAGCAGGACCATCCGCGAGTCGTCCAGCTCGCGCAGCCGCGGCAGGAAGCCCACCGCCTGGCGGAACACCGGCCCCTCGTGCGTCTCGTTCAGCAGGCCCCAGATCGTCACGCAGGCGTGGTTGCGGTCGCGGCGGACCATGCTGCTCACCGAGCGGTCGTACCGCTGCGGCATCTGCGGCGAGTTCTCCATCAGCCAGGCCGCGTACGACTCCTCGTAGACCATCAGCCCGATCTCGTCGCAGAGGTCGAGCTGGTAGCGCTTGGCCACGCCGTCGATGAAGCGGATGGCGTTGAAGCCCATGACCTTGACGTTGAGCAGGTCGCGGCGAAGCAGGTCCGGATCGTGCGGCATCTCCAGGCCGACCGGGCAGCAGTTGGTCGTGTGCGAACAGCGGAGGTAGATCCGCCGCCCGTTCAGGCGGAAGCAGCCTCGCTCGAAGCGGAAATCGCGAAAGCCGAACCGCACCGACCGCTCGTCGCAGGAGGCCGAGCCGTCTTCCGCGACGCGCAGGCTCAGCCGGTAGAGCTGTGGATCGTTCAGTTCCCACAGGCGATGGCCCGGGACGCGAAGCGTCGTCTCGACCCGCGTCACCCCCGGCGCCAGCGTGCGCTCCAGGCGGGCGGAAGCGACCGTCGAGCCGGAACGGGCCGGGGCGATGACGAAGTCCAACTTGGCCGGCGCGTCCTTGCCCGCGTCGTTTCGCAGGTCGGCCTGGATGCGGACCTGCCCGCTCTTCCAGTCGCCCCGGACGAACACGTCCTCGACGCGGGCGCGCGGGGCCAGGAGCAGTTCCACCGAGTCGCAGATGCCGCCCTTGTTCCAGTTTCGCCCGGCCTGGTAGGGCATGACCTTGATCCCGTGGGGCGTGTGGTTCAACGTGATGCCGTCGATGGGCTCGTTGGTGGGGTTGAGCACCCGCACGGCCAGCAGGTTGGGCCGGTCTGCCCGGACGGCGTCGGTGACGTCGAAGGAGAACGGTTCCTCGCCGTCCTCGTGCTGGCCGACGCGGACGCCGTTGAGCCAGACTTCGGCGGCGTAGTCCACCGCCCAGAACCGCAGGAGGCACCGCCCGCCCGCGTGCGGGTTGGCCGGCGGGGTGAACTCCCGCCAGTACCAGGCCACGCCGTGGTAGTCGCCGAAGGCGTCCTGGATGATCCACGGCACCTTCGTCTCTTTCGCCTCGCCCCGCGGAGCCAGGTACCATTTCTGGTCGCGCCCGGCGTTCTGCGGATCGGGGGCCAGCCGCCACGTGCCGTCCAGGCTGATCACCCGTGTCGTCAGCAGGTCCGACGCCACGGGCCCAGGCCCGGCCTCGGCAGGCAGGATGGACGCAAGAGCCAATAAGCAAACCACGGCTGCAATGACCGGCCCCGAAGGGGTGACGGATGGCAGCCGGGGGCGAGCGAAACGATCCCCCGGAAGGCAGGGCGGAAACCTGTCAGCCCCGAACGGGCGTCGGAAGCGCGCACGAAAACTCTCTCTGGTACGCATCTGCTTCTCCTCATTCCGCGCCGGCGAGCCGCAGCTACGGCTCGGCCAGCTTGCTCACCGTATCGATGCGATCCATCCATGCCGCCGTGCCGCCCATGCCGGCGGTGCAGAAGAGGTAGGCGGCCTCGCTCGGCGTCCAGGTCGCCCCGGGCGCCAGCGTGTGCTCCATCTCCAAGTGGGCGTCCGGATGGACGGACTTGTACGTGTTGTCGATCCAGAAGTGGATGGCCAGGTCCGAGCCTCTCGGGGCGATCGCCCCGATGAACCGCCCGTCGTCCTTGTCCAGCCAGCAGCCGGCCGGCGGCATGCCCCAGACGTTCGGCGGCGTCCTGGGCGTGTCCTGGATCGGGCTGTAGAGGCGGAAGAACAGGCCTCGCAGCCGCAGCGGCTGCTTGCCCGTGTTCTTCACGCTGACGGCCTGGGCGATGAACCACGGCCGGCCCGGCGGGAGAATCAGGCGGTGCGTAAGCTCGAAGGCCATCGACCCGGCGGAAGCCGTGCTGGTGATCTCCACTACCGCGAGTCCATCAACCAGCTTGCCGTCAACGGCCTTGACGATCTGCCCGCCCATCCAGCGGTTCTGCCCGCCCTGGTCCAGGACCTGGAGCATGGCGTCGTACTGGCCCAGGGGCTTGTCCTGGCCGGTGAGCGAAATGGTCCGCACCATGTAACCCTCGCCGAGGCGGCCTTGCAGTTCAAGACAGCCGTTGCCCGCGCGGAAAGCATCGCCCTCGCGGACAAAGAACGCCTTGGCCCCGCCCGCGCCGCCGGCGGCCTTTGCGGCAACGGCCAGGGCGGTGGGTATGGGCCTGGCCGGCGGCAGCGGCCTGGCCTGCGGGGGCGGTTCGAAGCGGAGCTTGCCCGCCCGGGCGTGAAGGGCAGTGAACATCTCGGTCAGCAGGGCATAGGGCTGGCCGTCTTCGTTGATCAGGCCGTAGTTGGAGTCCTCGGGGAAGGGCGTGCTGATGCCCAGGGCGGGCTCGTCCACCCACATGAAGTAGTCGTAGCCGAGCAGGAAGGGCAGGCTGAGCATGCTGCGGGCGAAGAGGCTGGTCGCCTCCGTCCGTTCGCGCTGCGTGCGGAAGCGCTGCCCCGCCCCGTGCACGCTGGGGACGCCCGCGTCCAGGGCGGGGAAGGACCACTCCGTCACGAGCATCGGGCGCTTGACGTAATTGTAGTATGTCTCGAAATGCTCGCCCGCCAGTTCGCGTTTTTTGCCCGGGCTGGTGTAGACGCGGCCCTCGTCGAGGTCGGCGAACGGATAGCAGTTGAAGGTGACGATTTCGCAGTGCTGGCCCGCGACCTCCCACACGACCGGGTGGGCCCCGCCGGTGCCCGCGAACCGCGCCCCAAGCACCATGTGATTGGGGTCTTCGCGCCGGATGGCCCGCGAGGTGGCGGTGAAGTACCGCTCCGCCGCCAGGCGGAGAAACTCGCGCTTGGCCTCGCGCTGGGCGTCATTGGCCGAGGGCAGGGCGCTCAGGGCGAGCAGCTCGTCGAAGCCCTTGAGCTTCGTGCCCCACAGGGCGTTGAATCGCTCGATGCTCTTACCCGCCCGATCAGCCAGGAAGTCGCGCAGCGCGAGCTTCGCCGTGTGGGTCGCGTCCATCTTCATGACCGCGTCGGCCAGGCCCGTGTCGCCGGGCCCCCGGCCCCACCAGGCCAACTCGTTGTCGATGAAGTAGCCGAGCATCCACGGGTCGCTGCGGTGGGGCCGGCACGCCTGACGGGCGCGGTAGCGACAGAACGCCTCGAAGTCGGGGTGAAAGACGTTGGGGAACACCGAGCACGGGCGGTGCTCATAGGGCGCGATGTAGAACTCCTCGCCCCGCGTCCCGAAGTGACTGCCCATGTTCAGAAAGACCGTGTGCACCAGTCCGCGGTGGTTGAGGCGGCGGTCGCAGCCGGCCCCGAGCATGTTGAAGCCCCAGGCCTTGAGCTTCTCCAGGGCCCAGGCCTCCCACTCGGCGTGGTCCTTGAATCGCTTCTCGTTCTTGCGCTTGTGCGGGGCGTAGCCGAGCTTCTCGCACCAGTGCCCGCCGAAGGTCACGTGATCCACGCCCAGCAGCACCATGCCGCGCCCCAGCGGGTCGATCGTCCACCACCGCCCGTCGGGCTTCCGCACGACGCGAAAGAACCCCGTGGCTTTGTCCGAGATGCCCTCGACGAAGCTGTCCGACGCGTAGGGCGGACAGGCTGCTTCAGGCGACGCGGGCTCGGCGATCGCTTGCCCCCAGTCCGCGCGGAGGTCGGTGAACTCGCCCGTCATGCCCGCAGCCCGCAGGCCCGGCCGGCCCTGCCGCACCGCGTCGGCGGAAAACGCCAGTCGCTTGTGCATCAGCCGCCGGCCGTCCGCGTCGCTCACCGTGCCCTCGACGCCCTGGGCGTCCAGGCTGAGCCGCAGCCGGCAGCCCTTGCCGAACTCCCATTTCGCGTCGGCGTACTGTTCGGTCTCGATCTTGAGGTTCAGATGGGCCAGCCATCGCCCGTCGCGCATCTCGGCCAGCTCCATCGAATGGGCGCTTCCGTGCTCGGGCGGGGCTTGCACCAGGGCCAGGTGCCAGAAGTTCCGCTCGTCGTCGATCAGGACGACGCCCGCGATGTCCCAGTCCTTGCCTCCCGCCTGGCGCGGCGTGAAGGTCGCCTCGACGCTCGCCTGGGCCGAGCGCGGCGCCCCTTCATATAGCGCCAGGCTGTGCCTGCCGAGCCGGCACCGCACAGCCTCGGGGCGAAAGGCCCACGCGACGGGATCGCCGAACCACGCCTCGCCGGCCGACGGCAGGGGCTTCATCTCCGCAGCCGCCCACGACGCCAACGCCAACACGAAACAAATTGCCTTATTCATCGCCTCATTACACTCGCTTTGTCGTTTGCGGGTCAAGCACGTTGGTGCGCGATCAGGGAATGTCGAGCGGCTGCGGGCCGTCGATGACGGCGTGCTCACCTACGCCAGGCCGCAGGGACTCAACGCTGTCTGCTAGAACTCCACGTAGTCGATTCCCGTCTCGACGAGCGTCTTGCCCGTGCGGTCGATGAACTGGATCTTGCCCTCGCGCACGACCTTCGCGGCACCGTGATCGAAAGGATGCGCCAGGCTGTACTTCGGGGGGATGACCTCTCGCCCCTTTTTGTCGACGTAGCCCCACAGGCCGTTGCGGCGAACGGGCGCCAGCCCCTCGCTGAAGTCCCACACGTACTGGTAGACCATGGGGACCACGAGCTTGTTGTCGGGGTCGATGAACCCCCACGGCTCGTCGGTCGCGTTGACGTAGCCGTCGCCCTGCGGGTGTGGGCGGAGCGAGGAGTACACGACCTGGCTCTTTCGGCTCACGGGGGCCAGGCCTTCGGAGAAGTCGCCGCCTGACGTGTACTCCATCGGGATGACCAGCTTCCCGTTGCGGTCGATGTACCCGCACTTGCCGCCGAATGCGGGACGCCCCGTCGAGACGCGGGCCCGCCCGGCCTGGAAAGGTCCGCACCAGCAGTACTCCTGCGGGAGGGAGATGCGGACCTGGCCCGTCTTGTCGATGTAGCTGGCCGGGCCCCCGATCTCCCGGATCAGGCACAGGCCTTCGGAAAACTGCGGGCAGCAGTCGGAAACGAACGTCGCCGGGATTGCCACCTTTCCCTGGCGGTCCAGGAAACCCCACTTCCCGCCCTGCAGGAACGCGCATAGGTCTTCTTCGACGAAGGTATCGATCGAATCGTACGTCCCGGGCTTGATCACCCAGGCGCCGGTCTTGTCGATCAGCCCACCCTTGCCCCCGACCTCCGCCCACGCCCATCCCTGATTGAAGGGGCAGGCCCGGTCGAACTGGAAGGCAATGACGGTTTTGCCGGTGGCGGCTATGTAGCCGTACGGCTTGTCGCCCGCCTTGGACGCGACGGCTAGACCTTCGTAGAACTCGCTCTCGATCACGTATCCCCCGGGCGGCTGGATACTCCGCCCCGTCCGCAGGTCGAAGTAGTGCTGTTTTCCGACATCGGAAACCCTCACGACGTTGGACCACAACCGCTCAGCAGCGAGCTCGGCCGGCTCGGGCAACACCGGTACGTAGTTACTGGCGTTCGCGTTGCGATCTCGAAACGCGACCGCCAGGGGCCGGTCCGCGGGGAGTGGCAACTCGTCAGGGTAAATTGTCTCCTCGGTCACGATCTCCTTATCCGGGACCGGTTTGACCAGAATGGCCTTGTTGTACACGAAGCTGGAGAACCGGATCGTGATGGGAATCCGATAGGCGTGCCGTCGCGGTTGGCCGTCGCTCGACGTCCACGAGAGCAGAATCGCATTGGTGTTGCGGGCGGTATTGAGTGCAAAGACGGAAAGCCACTGTTGGCCCTTGTGCTCAAACTGATACGCCCCCAGACCGAGCAAAGCCGCGGCCCGGTCACGGATCCGGGCTCGCGCCAGTTCGCAGTTGGCCAGGACGGCTGGCTCGTCCTTGAACTGGGGGAGCAGAACGTGCTTGAAGGTCTCCTCCGCTTCATGTTCAAGAACGGCCCATCGGCGCCCCGGATCGGGCTCGGTAAGCGGTTCCTCCAGTTCATCGTTCCAGATCATGTCCACGTGCCGGGGCTGTCGCGTCGTCAGGGACAGTGCGACCAAGACCACGACCAGCGCGGCCAGTGCGAATCCTCCGAGTGCCCAGAACAAGCGAGGACGATTCATCCCGACGGCCTTCTCAAGGAATTCTGGGGGCGTCTGGCGTTCACTTACCGGCGACTTTCATCGCGTTCAAGTCGACGGTCTTGTAGTTCCACAGTTTCTTGCGGTCCCACTGGCGGAGCTTGCCGGCGATGGGGCCCGAGAGCCCGCCGGAGTTGTGCCCGATGCCGATGCAGTGGCAGGCCTCGTGGAAGAAGAGGTTCATCTGCTTCCAGACCGCCCACGAGGGGGCGGCGATGCCCCCGCCCCCGCCGACCGGGGCCTTGTACCTCTTGCCCGCCGTCACGCCCAGGTTCCGGTGGATGTTCCGGAAGTGCTGGTACGCCTGCTGGGCCGAGACTTTGCCCTTGGGGCTGATGCGGTACTGCGGCTTGTGCTTCTTGATCGCCTCGTGGAACTGCGGCAGGGCCATCAGCTTCCTCAGCCGCTCCTCCATCTGCTTCACCACGCCCGATCCCTTGGCCTGTTTGCGGGCGAAGAACGTGAGGCGGAAGTTCACGTCGAGGAACTGCTTGAGCTTGTAGATGGGCGTCGTCTGCCCGTTGGGGAGCTTGATCTTCCGGCCCGGCGGGTCGCTCTTCAGGAAGTTCGCGCCCAGGCCCGGGTTGTGGGCCCGCAGCCAGGCCAGCACGTCCGGGCGAATGACGCCCCCTCCGCCTCCTCCTCCGCCGTTGCCTTTCGCCTTGCCCCCGCCGCCCTTGCCCTGTTTGCCCTTGGCGCCTTTGCCTTTCTCGCCGCCACCGCCCTTGCCTTGCTTCTTCTCGGCGTTGGGCTTCTTGTCCTTGCCCGGATTGGCCTTGGCCCCCTTGCCCTTGCCCGGATTGCCCTTGGCGCCCTTGCCCGGGGCCGCGGGCGCCACCAGACAACCGACGGCAAGCAGGAAGAAGGTCAGGCAGGCTGCCCTTGTCAGAACACCAGCACCCAGGATGGTACGCATACCTGTTCTCCAGGTGCATCGCCCGGCCCATGCCGTCGGCTGTGCACCGGCACCAAGTATACCTGTCCGGCTGCGGCGCCGCTACCGGGTCCCTGGTGGTGTTCTCATCTTGCGACCACCGGGAGAGGCTCCAGTCGCGGGAGGATCTCGCGCCGGGGCTCGCCTCCGTCCGCGGGTCGCTTGTTGAGGAACGCGTCGAAGTACGGGGCGTTGGCGTCCACCCACGTCACCAGGGCGGTCCACTCCGCGGGGGTGAGCCTAGCCTTCTCGCGATGCAGCTTGTCGTCCAGCAGGACGCGGACCAGCGGGCTGACTTGCGAGCCGAACTGGCGGGGGCGCGTCACGTCCGCGTGGTCGAAACGGTCGCTGCAGGCCACCAGCACCTTGAGCGTCGGCTTCGTCCGGCCGGGCCCCAGGCCGAACATCGTGCGGTACGACTGCATCAGTCCGTCGTCGGCGCGGGTCGAGCTGAGGTCGATCCCGCCGTCGGGGTCCTTGGGACCGTGGCAACTCGTGCAGCGGCGGTCGAGGATGGGCTGAACGAGCCACTCGTAACCCAGGAGCTTGTCGCCGCCCCAGGCGGGCGGCTCGGGCGCACGGGCGGGTCGGCGCAGGGCCAGCGGAGGGCCGCCGCGAGCAGGGGCCGCGGTTTGCGATTCGTGACAGCCGCGACAGCCGCGGACCTCGCCGGGCGAGAGGCTCACGAACGACCGCATCCGCAGGACCTCCATCCCCCGTTCGTCCAGGGCCTGGAAGTACAGGGCGGTATCGGCGGGCACGGTAAAGTGGGCCGACCCGTCCGCCTCGACGTCGGCCGTGCCGATCACGCGGACCGGGGCCCAGTCCTGGAAGTCGATCCGCTTTGTCCCGGCGTTGCCGGGGATGTAATCGTGCTGGCCGAGCTTGGGGTCGAACGGCCAGGGCACCCGCTGGGCGACGCGGATGTGCTTGATCGTCCCGCGGGCCACCGACGGGTCCATCCCTTCGTAGACGTCCGGGACGTAGCAGACCGCCCGCTTCTCGCCGCCCGTCGCGGGCGGTTCTTTGGGGTTCAGGACCGGCGGGCGCGGGCGCTTGCGCAGCGGGATCGGCGTGGTGCAGCTCAGCAGCGGGTCGCGGACCAGCAACTCGCGATTGCCGAACACGTCGATCACGTACAGGCCGAAGCCGTTGGAGTCCACGCCGGCCGTGCCCGTACAGTTGGGCCGGGCATAGGCATAGGCGGCCAGGAACGTCGTTTCGTTCAGGGCCCAGGGCGTCTGGTAGAGCCCGCCGGCGTCGATCACTCCGCCGCCGTCAACCGGCTGGCCGACCATGGGTCCTTCCTGCGGGCGGATGCCGGGCGTGAGCACCCGCAGGCCGCCCAGCTCGTTGGCCCCGTGGGAAGGGTCGATGACCACGACGGGTCCGTAGGCGAAGGTATGGTGCCCGGTGGCGACGGCGACGACCTTGCCCGTGCCGCTGACGCTCCGCGCGTCGCGCAAGGCGAGGGGGGCCCGCATGTGGTGCTTGTACAGCGCGTCGGAGGCGCGCCCGTCCGGGCGAACCGTCCACAACGCGTGCGTCTCCATGAAGTGGCGCTCCTGGTACTCCCAGTGCGTGTAGGCGATGCTGCCGTCGTCGAGGGCGTGGGGGTAGCGATCGATGTCTTTGCTGTCGGTCAGCTTGCGGACCTGCCCTGCGCCCGGAGCGGAGCGGGAGAGGACGTAGAGGTTCGGGTTGGTGTGGTCGTACGTGTCGTTGCCGCATTCGGCCGACCGACCGCAGCGGTCGCTGGCGAAGACGACGTCGCCGCTGGGGCAGTAGGTGGGCTCGAAGTCGCTCCAGTACGGATCGCCCGTGAGCTGGCGCACGGGCCCGCCGGCCAGGTCGCACTCGTAGACGTGGATCGGCTCGAAGAGCGTCCGGAGCATCAGGACGTTTCGCCCCTCGACGCCATAGTCCGCGGTGTCTACCGGCGGGGGCCAGTTGGGCAGGCGGGCGTAGCTGAAGACGACTCGGTCGGCGTTGTACCACAGGTCCAGTCCCCAGACGTAGCCGGGCCCCAGCCGGCCGTCCAGCACGCGGCGGAGCGAGGCGCCGCGGAGATCCTCCAGGACGCAGATGTCGCCGCCGGGCTTGTGCTTCCACGTGTATGATCGCGTGATGTTGCGGACCGTGTGCGGGGCGAACTGTTTGAGGAACACCAGTTGCCTCGCGTGCGGGGCGGCTGAGTCGAGGACAATTTCGTGAAGCCGCGAGCGGGCCTGGAGCCAGAGCCCCCTCGCCGCGGACAAGTCCGCGGAGGGGCGATCCAGCTTGCCCTCAAGGGCGTCGATCTCTGCCGCACATCGCCTGACACTGTTCACCGTTTCCGCGCTGGCGCCGCTGTGGGCGAAGGCGTCGGCCATGCGTTCAGCGCGGGCCTGCATGGTCCGCAGGGACGCGGCCAGGCGGCCGCTGTCCTGGTGAATCCCCAGCGAGACCGCCTGGCGGACGTGATCGGCCTCGACGCGGGCCTCGTGCGACAACGCGGCATAGGCGCGGTACCACTCGGGCGGGTCGGCGCCGCCCCAGCGGGCCTCTTGTCCGTTGTTTTCCCCGCCGACCTTCATCGCGATCGCCCACTCGGCCAGGCCGCGGGCGAAAGCGTCGTCATTTACCAGCAGTTCGCCTGCCAACTCCGCCAGTTCGTCGCCCAGGCGGTTCTTCTCGGCAATCCGCACGAGCAACTCGGCAACGTCGGTCGCGGCGGCTGGATGCTTGGCGACGATTTCTCGCAGGCGCGCCGGCGCCTCAGGCAAGACGGCCAGCTCTTCGGCATACAGCGACAGTCGGGCGAAGTCCGCCGGCGTCTTCATCGCCGCCAGCGCCGTCGCCGCGTCCAGAGGCTCGGCCAGGCGGTACTTCTTCGCCAGTTCCACCGTCAGGGCGTGGAGTTCCTTGGCGTTCAGGGCACGGCTGTAGACGATCAGTTCCGCCAGGTCGCCCTGCAACGGCCAGGAGGCGCCCGTGTTGTCAGCCGTCTCGCGCCGCGCGCCGACCAGGACGTCGGCGTTCGAGCCGCCCTTGCTCACCTTCAGGCTCAGTACCTTCAGTCCGTCGGAGTATCCCGTCGCCCTCTTGCCGTCGCAGACCAGGGCGAGCAGGCCCGGGCCGCGCGGGCATTTTCCCTCGGCCCGGCTGCCGTGGACGGTCGCGCCGATGCGTCCGGGCGCGAGGTAGAAGTGATACGCCCGTGTCGCGTCAGCCCCGCCGCCCTGGGCGATCAGCGTGCCGGAGTTCTCGTCCGCCACGCGGCACAGGGCGACTATCGTGAAGGGCTGGCCGCTCTTGAGCGACAGGGCCGGGCACGAGCGGCCGAGGTTGAGCCACTGCCCGCCCTCGAATCGCAGGGCGGGTTCTTGGCCGATGCTGCGGGCCGCCACCTTGGGCCGGGCGGCCGCGTCCGTCTGCTCCGCCTGGCAGCGGCTGGGCGACTTGTCGCTCCAGCTTGTCACCCGTCCGAACTCGTCCAGCGTGATCGTCGACGCGTCGGTCGCGTCCAGCCAGAGGACCAGGCCTTTCTGTTCGACGCCCCAGGCCGCACCCGCAAACAGCGACAGAACAAGCGACAGAACCAACAGCGGATTCAAACGGGCGTGCGGGCTTCGGTGTGCGTGCTCTCTACGGGCCTGATCCATCATTCCGTTCCTCAAATACCAGTGCAGGCAATCCTCCATTCCATTATCGACCCGCCAGGCTGGCAGGACAATCGCTTGTACTGCACCCGTGAGGGCGTTTCGTCCTGGCACCCTTTGCGATGGCAACGACGAAGACCGCCTTACGGCGGGACTACAAACGCCCGTCAGCGGAGCGCGGCGCTCGTAGTGTGCCCGTCAGGGCGTCGGACGCACGTGCATGATTCTGCATGTTACTTTCCCGGCTTGACGATTCGCCCCAGGCCGCGGAGCTGCTTGGAGAGCTTTTCGATCGTGTCCTGGTTGGCTGGGTCGTCGGCGACGTTGACGTTTTCCTTGGGGTCGCTCTGGTGGTCGTAGAGTTCGCGGGCGGCCAGCTTGCCGGACTTGTCGTACCACTCGACGTAGCGGTAGCGATCGGTGCGCATGGCGTTGCCCATGTAGCCGCCCATGGGGTAGAAGCTCAGGGCGGTCTCTTCCAGCTTCGCCCTGGGGTCGCTCAGCAGGGCGGCGAAGCTGCGGCCCTCGAAGCCGTCGCTCTTCGGCAGGCGGCACAGTTCGGCCAGGGTGGGTGCGATGTCGACGAACTCGGTGAGGCTGTCGGTCTTCTGGCCGGCGACCTTCTGTCCGGGCACGCGGAGGATCAGGGGCGCCCTCGTCGCGCCCTCGTAGTTGTTGTGCTTGCTGCCCCACCAGCTATGCTCGCCCATGTAGTAGCCGTGGTCGCCCCAGAGGATGACGATGGTGTTCTTGCCCAGGCCCGCGTCGTCCAGGGCGGCGAGCAGCCGGCCCACCTGGGCATCGATGTAGCTGATGGCGGCCAGGTAGCCGTGAATGCAGTCGATCTTGAAGTCGTCGCTCATCTCGCCCTTGGGCACGTTGCCGTACCAGCGGAAGTCTTGCCCGGTTCGCGCGGCGAAGACCGGGGCGTTCTTCGGCGTGAACTGGTTGTCGGGCAGTCGGATCTTCGTGCGGTCATAGAGTTCCCAGTACTTCTTTGGGGAGACCCACGGCACGTGCGGGTTGGAAAAGCCCACCGCCAGGAAGAACGGCTGATCGGGTTTGCCCGCCAGTTCCTTGATTACGCCGACGGCCTCGCGTGCGGTGTCGCCGTCGAGCAGGTCCTGGTCGCCGCAGTCCACCGCCTCGAAGGCCGGGCCCGCGTAGAAGGAGCGGTTGGGGCCCTTGGTGGATTCCTTCTCGCCCTTGCGCTTCATCTCGGCCTTGCGGGCGGCGACCATCTTCATGCCTTCCGGGCCGTAGCGAGGCTTGCGGGATTGCCACGACGGGACGGACCACGAGGCGGGGTCGTCGATGCCCACGTGGTACACCTTGCCCAGGCTGCGGGTGAAGTAGCCGTTGTCCTTGAAATGCTGCGGGAGCGTGACGACGTCGGGCATGGTCGATCGCAGCGGCGGGCCGATCTGGAAGATCCGCGTGGTGGACGGGTATCGCCCGCTCAGCAGCGAGATCCGCGACGGGCTGCACAAGGCCTGCTGGCAGTACGCCCGATTGAACAGCAGTCCGCCCGAGGCCAACTTGTCCATGCTCGGGGTGCAGGCCAGCGGATCGCCGTAGCATCCGAGCTGCGGGCGCATGTCGTCGACCGCGATGAACAGCACGTTGAGACGTCCGGCGGCCGCAGCGAACTGCGGGGCCAGGGCTGCGGCCGTCAGCAACGCGATCAGAGAGAATGTCAGTCTCATTTCATGCCCTTTCATCCAACCGTCCGCCGCTCGATTCCGTCACGGCGCGACGAGAACGGGGTCAACCCGCCAGGTCCTTGCAGGCCTTCTCCACGAAAGCGGCGCACTGGGCGACGTCCTTGTTCAGCTCGCTGGTGTCGTGCTCGTACTCGATGGCCAGGATTCCCTTGAAGCCCTGGCGCTTGAGTTCGCCCAGCACGGCCGGGTAATTCGCCTTGCCCGTGCCCAGGATCACGTCGCGGGCGGCGGGCTTGTCCCACTCCAGGACATCCTTGAGATGGAAGCTGGTGATGCGGCCTTGCATCTTCTTGAGGCACTCGAGCGGATCCAGGCCGGACCGCACCCAGTGCCCCGTGTCGCAGCAGGCGCCGATGCGAGGCGAGTGGTCCTTGCAAGCGGCGGCCACGTTGGCCGGGTCCCAGAACGAGTAGTTGGCTTTCTTGGGGTGGTTGTGGATGCCCAGGCTGATCTTGTACTCGTTGCAGAGCTTGTCGATCATGCCGAAGGCGGGCGGGGGCGGCTCCGCCACGATCACCTGGACGCCCATCTCGGCGGCGAAGTCGAAGATCTTCTTCGCGGCTGCCTGGTCCGCGCCGAGGTTGCTGTAGAAGCTGGCCATGCGGATGCCCTTGTCGGCCAGGCGGGCCTTGACCTCCTTGCGGAGTTCCGGCGAGAGCGATTCGTTGACCTGAAGCTTGGGGCGGGCCTTGTCCAGTCGGAGGAAGAACGCGGGCTCGACCAGGCGGATGCCCAGTTCGTCCAGCATGTCCAGCGTTTCGAAGAGCGTGAACCGCCGGAAGGTGTACTGGGCGCACGAGAGCTGCCAGCCGAGCCTGGCGGTGCTGGGGGCGGCTTCCTTGGCCTCGGCCGCCCAGGCCGTCGGCCCGCCCAGCAGTCCCAGCGAAACCGCGGCGCCGGCCGCGCCGCCTGCCTTCAAAAAGCCGCGTCGGTCAATCCGATGTGCCATGTCCGTTCTCCTGGATAGAGGAAAGAGGCGTCGTCGCATGACCGTAGTGTACCCCCGGCCGAGGCGGGGTCAATCGTCCAGAGAGGACCTGAAGCACAAAGTCCCTGAGGGCTTGGCGTGGGTCGGCCGGGGTCCGTGGCCTGTCCGTCCCGTCAGCGGTACATGGTCTTGAGTCCGTCGCGCATCGTCGGGCCGCGGCGGTTCACCTTGGCCCGTTCGGCCAGCAGGAACAGCAGGAACGCCAACCACACCAGCACCGCCAGGGCCAGCGTCACCGGCAGGGACAGGGCGGAGACCTTTTCCATCACGGTGGCGTCGCTGGCGCCCGCGGCGGGCATGAAGAAGGGCAGATAGGCCGAGTAGCTCACCAGCACCGAGCCCAGCGCAGCCAGGAACGCCTGTACGATCGCGCACGTCCAGGCCCACGAGATGGAGATCCTCTGGCGGCTGGACAGGGCGACCAGGACCAGGGAGGCAGCCATCCAGCCCAGGCCCACCAGGTCGATGGCGATCCCGGCGTCGACGAAGAAGATCTTGACGACCCGCGTCAGGTCAGGCATCTTTCCGGGATGGGCGAAGGCGGAACGAATCAGCTCCTGCATGACTTCTCGGCTGATGCCGGCCACCAGGGCCCAAACCAGATACGCCAGCCCCGCGCAGGCCAGGGCCAGCCCCACGTCCAGTCTCGTCGTTCGCCTGACTCGTCCAAGCATAGTCGTATTACAGCATGTTTTGCCCACCGGGTCAACGGCGGGCTGTAGCCGATTGTCAGAGCGTCTTGCCGGTCCTGCCGGTCAGCGCGACAAAGGCGGGCAGCAGCAGGGGGCGGACGATGAACGTATCGATGAGCATTCCCAGGGCGAGCGAAAAACCGAGCTGGATCAGCAAGACCAGATCGCCGGCAGCCAGGCTGCCCAGGGTGGCCGCCATGATGACGCCGCAGGAGGAGATGACCGGTCCGGTGTGGATGACGGCCAGCCGGGTGGCCTCCCTGGCGTCGTGCCGGCGGGCCTCCTGGGCCAGGCGGGCGGCCAGGAAGATGTTGTAGTCCTGCCCGACGGCCACCATCACCACGAACAGGAAGACCTCGACCTTCCAGTCCAGCCCGGGCGAGCCGAAGACGGCGGCGAAGAACCAGTAGGTCAGCCCCAGCGTGGCCAGGTAGCTGACCAGCGTGGAGGCGATCATGAACAGGGAGAGCAGCCAGTCTCTCAACAGAACGATGACCATCAGGAGGATCACGCCGAGGACCAGGCCGGCGACCAGGTAGAAGTCACGTCGGGTGATCGAGCGGGTGTCCATGATCTCGGCGGTGATGCCCGCGACGTGAATGCGCGCGTCGACGCCCGCCTCGTGCAGGGCGGCCTGGGCGGCCTGGCGGATGTCGTCGACCGAGGCCATGGCCTCCAGCGTGAGCGAGGGGCGGCCGAGGACAACGACCATGCGGGTGGCCCGGCGATCGGGGCTGACGTACTCCTCCTCGATCTTCTCCCGCCCGATCTCCTTGAGTCGCTGGACGACCTCGCCGATGCCCAGGTTGTCCAGCAGGCTGCGCCGCCCCATGCGGGGCAGGGACGACAAGCCGGGCAGGCGCGAGCCGGGCGGCGCGGGTGCGGTGGCCGTGGCGGGCGCACGGGTCTCCACTTCTCCCACCAGCGAGCCGACCGGCTGGCTGAGGCTGCGGATGTCGCGGACGCCGTCCACGCGCGCCAGGCGGCGCGTGACTTGACGGGCCAGTCGGTTCCACCGCTCGCCGGACATCCCCTCAGGGGTCTCGATCAGCACCGACAGCGGGGCCACCTCGCCCACCGGCCAGTGGCGCATGGCCATGTTCAGCCCGCGGGCGGCCTGGTAGTCGTCGCTGAGGTAGGCCAGCGTGTCGTAGACCCAGCGGATGTGAAGGCCCTGAAGGGCGGGCCCGGCCAGCAGCACCAGCGTCGCCGCCAGCACCCACAGGGGGCGGCGCGTCACAAGGCGCCCCACGGCGGGCCACAGGCGTTTCTGCCCGAAGCTGCCCATCCGCTTGCCCGGCCAGAACAGCACCCCGCCCGCGATGGCCATCGCCGAGGGCACCAGGGTGATGCTGGCCAACATCGCCACCAGCAGCGCCACCGCCACCGCCGGGCCTGTCGTGCGGAAGATGCCGTACTGCGCGAAGACGAGCATGAGCAACCCGGCCATGTCCGTCCCCGCCGAGGCCAGGATCGCGCCCAGCGTGCCTTGCAGCCCGGCCGCCGCGGAGGCCCGCGGCGAGAACGAGGCGTCAAGGAACTCGTGGCAGCGGCTCATCAGCAGCAGGGCGTAGTCGGTGCCCGCGCCGAACAGCAGCACGACGACGAAGATTCGCTCGGCCGTCCCCACGTGCAGGCCGAAATGCCCGCCCAGGTCCAGCACCTTGAGGGCGACGACGGCGGCCAGGGAAATCGCCGCCAGCGGGATGAACGCCGCCACGGGCGCGCGGTAGACCAGCAACAGGATGAAGATCACCGCGGCCACCGTGACGTAGAAAGTCTGGTCGCTGCTCTTGCGGGCGGCCAGGGCGTAGTCGCGCCCGAAGCCGCTGGAGCCGGTGATGGCGGCCGCCAGACCCTCGGGCAGGTCGTAGCCCTGAACCACCCGCTGGACGTGCTCGACGATGCGGGCCGAACGCAGCGTGATGAAGTTGGCGGAGATGCCCACCACGACCAGGGCGGCGTGGCGGTCTTCGCTGATCAGCGGGGTCTTGGGCAGCGGCAGGGAAGTGGGAGAGCGGACGAGAACGTCGTGCAGTTCCTCCTGGCGAAGCGGGTGGGTGGCGTGCGACAGACGCAGGGCGATCTCCTCGATGGCCCGCCAGTCCGCGCTGCCCAGCTCGCGATCCCGCCGCTCGAAGACCACGACCGCCTCGCTGAGCCCTCCGCGGCTGGGAAAGTGCCTGGCCAGGGCGGCTGTCGCCTGGCGCGAGGGGACCCAATCCGGCAGAAACGACGGGCGCTCGCTGGTCAGCGGGTCTGCCTGGGGCACGCCCACGATCAGCACCGCGGCCACCAGCAGCCATGCCGCGACGATGACCCACCGCAAGCGGATCAGCGCACGGACAAACCAGTCTGCCGTCAGTTCCAAAGACATAAGCCCAGGATGGTCCGGGAAAGGCGGGGGCAAGTCAAGAGCACGTGCAGCCCAGGGGTAAAATCGTACCCGCCCCGCCCAGGTACGCGGGCACAGAGCGAGGAGCGGCCACTCGTACGGCCGCACGGGTCCGCGGGTGCGGGGAGGCCGCAAAAAAGAGAAAGAAAGTTGGCGAAAAGACTCATTTTCCCCGATAGAACTTATCAGGCATAGGGCACCACTTCACCATTAACGTTTCGTCATGGGAGAAGACACATGAAAGCAAGACGAACATGCGCGCTATTGGCAGTGGTTATGGTATTGGCTGCAACGTGGGCGGGCGGACCGGCGGGAGCGGGCGAGCCCGGGCAGACCTGGCTGGCTGCCGCTCAAGACGCGGAGAAGGACAAGGCCGCCGTCGGACCGGCGGCGCCGCAGCCCGAGAAGGCTGGCCCGCCCGAGCGAGCCTGGTGGGGCATGCACACCATCGAGGGCCTCGGCGGGGGGCAGATCGTCCCCACCGCGTATCTGACCAATCCCAAGCCGGTGCACTTCAAGATCTTCGGCAACCCGACGGTGTCGGCCTCGTTCTGGGGGCGGTGCGGGCGGAAGAACCTGCTGACCTTCGCCGTCAGCGAGACGATCCTGGAGCGGATCGAACTGAGCTACGCCTTCAACCGCTTCGACACGGGCAACCTGGCCCACGTGGTCCGCAAGGTCATCGCCAACAGCATTGAAGATCGCAACGTGCTCTTGCACAACTGGAACATCCGCGGCCTGCTGATCGAAGAGGACAGCTTCGGCATTCCCATGCCGGCGATTACCGGCGGGGTGCACTTCAAGTACAACTCGACCATCGAGGACATCAACGACCGGCTGCTGGTTCCGTTGGACGTGATCGGCTATGAGCGGAGCAGCGGCGTGGACTTCACCCTGTTCGCGACGAAGACCCTGGACTTCAAGCCCCTGCCCCGCACGGTGGTTACGGTGGGGGTGCGCAACAGCGACGCGTCGGACATGGGCTTCCTGGGCTTCGGCGACCATCGCGTGAATACGCTCGAACTGGGCGTGCAGGTCTTTCCGATCGACCAGGTCTTCCTCTCCTACGAGTTCCGGCGCCGCGAGAGACAGTTCAGCCGAATGCCCGTGGGAGGCATGCTCCTGGGCGAGGAGAACTGGCATGCCTTTGGCGTGGGGTGGCTGATCACCGAAGACCTGAGCCTCAACCTGGGCGTGCTGTTCCTGGGCAACGTCGCCAATCAGAAAGACGCGGTTGGCACGGCGCTTCAGCTTCGCTGGGCTATCTGAGGCGGTCCGGCGTGACGTAAGGCGCCGCCGGTCGGCCCGAAACGGCGGAGAGGCGCCTGTCGTCGGAGACCGGCCCCCGGCCGGGCCGTCCGGCCCAGGCGCTGGCCCACTCGCGCAGGAAGTCGGCGCATCGTTCGCACGCCTCGCGTCCGCCCTCTCGCTGCATTTCGGAGCGGGCTTGTCGCAGCGACCAACGTTCCACGGCCATGCGATAGCAGGCAATCACCATCCCCGTGCGATGGAGTCCCGAACGGCAATGCACCAGGACCGGCTGGCAGGTGGGGTCGCTCAAGACGCTCGCCAGGTTCGTCCATTCCTGCGGGTCGAGACGGGTGTAGGAAACGGGCAGATGCACGAACCGCACGTGGTGGCGATCGCACCAGTCGCGCTCCTGGCGGAGCGACTCCTGTGAGATTTCCTCTCGCAGATTGATCACGCATCGGGGGCCGTAGCGGCGCACGATGTCGGACAACTGCTGGATCGTGGGCTGCCCGCTGGCCAGCAGGTGTCCGACCCGGACCACGCGCAAATGGGGCGCCGACCGCCAGGCGGGCACAAGCGCTACGGCTGCCGCCACCGCCCCGGCCACAAGCGCCAGGGCAATCGGCCCGGGGATCGATCGGCGTTTTCTTCTGGGGCTGCTGTATCCGAACATGGACATCATTGTGGCGGCGAGGGGTTAAGGCAGGCTGAAACGGGGTTTCAGGTTCAGTTCATTCTCCCGAAGGTATATTCCGCCGAGACTCCAACCAAGGGAGACAGTTATGAACGCCAAACCAGATTGCGGCGCTGCGGCCGCGGAGATTGCCCGTTCGCAGCCGTCGGGCGCCCGCGTCGGGCCGTCGTTGTGGCCGTTCTTCGCGGCGAGCTACGTGGCGGTGCTGATGAACATCGGCCCGGACTATTTCCAGGCTCAGGCGGAGGGGTGGGCGGCGCAGTTGTTCCTGGTCGCCGCCTTCGGATCCTACGGCCTGCTGTACCTCGTGCCGGCGATCCTGCTGACGCAACTGACGCGTTGGGTCCTGCACCCGCGTCTGGCGGGTCGCGTGTTTGGCGAGGCGTCGCGGGCGCCCGGGGTGCTGCTGGCGGTGGCGGCGATCGGCTGGACGTCGCTGACCCAGGTCGTCCTGTTCGCCGACACGTTCATCTACCGGCTCTACGCGTTCCACCTGAACGGCTTCGTCTGGAACCTGATCGTCACGCCCGGGGGGATGGAATCGATGGGGCTGGACAGTTCCGCCCACGCGGGTTTCGCGTTGCTGGTGCTGGGCCTGGCGGTCGTGCAGACCGGGCTGTGGTTGGCGACCGTGGAGTGGGGGAGGGTTCGGCGGTTCCTGTCTCGCGGATTCACCGGGCGGGTGCGCCGGGCGGGCCTGGTCGGCCTGGCGGTCCTGATGCTGGTCCAGACGGGCGCGTACGGCCTGAGCACGATTCGGGCGTACGGCCCGATCCTGGCAGCCAGCGATGCCGTGCCGCTGTATGTCCCGGTCAGCATGCGCAAGCTGGGCAAGGCGCTGGGCCTGGCCGTGGCTCGCGAGCAGGCGATGAAGATGCCCCGGGGACGAGCGACCCTGCACTACCCGCTGCATCCGCTGGTCCGGCGCGACGACCGCAAGCCGTACAACATCGTGTGGCTGGTGGCGGAGTCGCTGCGGGCCGACATGCTGGATGCGACGATCATGCCTCGGACGGCGGAGTTCGCCGCCGCCAACCAGACGTTTCTGCGGCACTACAGCGGGGGCAACGGCACGCGCAACGCGATCTTCTCGATGTTCTACGGGCTCCACGGGCCGGCCTGGTTCTGGTTCCTCAACGCCCGCCGCGGGCCGGTGCTGATGGACGTGCTGATGAACGACGGCTACCAGATGCAGATGTTCACCAGCGCCTGCTTCACCTATCCGGAGTTCGACCGGACGGTATTCGCGGCCGTGCCGTCCGACCGCCTGCACGAGAACGACGGGCGGATCGGCTGGAAGTCGGACCGCCGGTGGAGCGACGAGTTGATCCGCTTCCTGGACTCGCGTGAGCCCGGCAGGCCCTTCATGACGTTCATGTTCTACGAGTCCCCGCACGCCAGCTACAACTTCCCGCCCGAGTGCGCCATCCGCAAGCCGTATTGCGAAACGGTCAACTACGCGCTGCTGGACCCGGCGCGGGACGCGCCGCTCCTGAAGAACCGCTACATCAACGCCTGCAACCACCTGGACACGCAGTGGGGCAAGGTCCTCGACGCCTTGTCGCGGCGCGGGCTGCTGGAGTCTACGATCGTGATCCTGACCGGCGATCACGGGGAGGAGTTCATGGAGAAGGGGCGGCTCGGGCACAACAGCGCATTCAGCGAGGAGCAGCTTCGCGTCCCGCTGGTCCTGCACGTGCCCGGCCGCCCGCCGGGGCGGTTTGCCCGGATGACCAGCCACCTGGACCTGCCCGCGACGGTGCTGTCGCTGCTGGGGGTGGCCAACCCGCCCGCCGACTACTGCTGCGGGCAGGACCTGCTGAGCCCCGCCTACGACCGCAAGTACTGCGTCGCGGGCGACTGGTCGCACATCGCGCTGATCGACCCGGAGTTCAAGGCCATCCTTCCCGTGGACGGGCTGAGGGCCCTAACCCAGTACGCCACCGCCGACGACCGCCCGCTAGCAGGGCCGCCGCAGCCCGAGCGCCTGCGCCGGGAGATTCTCCAGACCCTCACGGAGATATCCGCGTACGGCAAGTAGGGGCAACCGAGTCAGCGGCGGTTCACCGGTCGACCGTCGGGTCAACTCGGCACGGCCGGCAGCTTCGCCTCGGTCATGACGCGCTGGGCGGCCTGGGCGAAGTGGGCCTCGCTCTTGGCGGTACGGGTCTTGCGAATGTGGTCGAGGAGTTGGGCGGCCTGAGCCTTCTTGTCGGAGCGGAGCAGGTTCTCCGCCAGGGCGAGACAGGCGTCGGTGAGGTGGTTTCGTTCGTAGCCGGCGGCCTTGTCGGCGGCCTGAAGCAGGGGGGCGGCGGCGGAGGCGTCGCCCATTCGGGCCAGGGCCCAGCCGGCGGCGACTCGGGCGTCGGCTTCGGCGTCGGCCAGGGCCCGTTTGAGCGCGTCGGCGGCCTTGGGGTCCTGGAGGACGGCGAGTTTGTTGAGGATGACCAGGCGCGCCTTGCCCCTGGCCTTGGGCAGGGCGGCGAGGAACTGCTCTCGGACGGCCTGCCCAGCCGCCTGCCCGCGCCCGATGGACGCGAGAGTCCGCCCGGCCCAGTCGCACAGGTCGTCGTCCAGCAGGCAGGTCGACAGGGCCGGGATGCACTCATCCCGCCCGCACACCTGAAGCTCCTGGACGAGGTACTGCTTGACGCCCTTGGGCTTGTCGCCGGCCAGCCGGCCGGCCAGCACCTGGCAGAACTCGCTGCGGGCCTTGTCGTCCTGTCCGTTGCTGTGGCGGACGGCCAGCCGATGCAGGGCGTAATGGGCCTTGATGTCGTCTCCCGCCCCGGGGGCCAGTTGCAGATCCACCAGCGCCTCGGCCGCCGCCTTGCCCCCGGCGGCCAGGTCGGCTGCGACCTTCTCGATCTGCTGGACCTTGGCCTCGTCGAGATTCACGTAGGTGCCGTTCTTGTCCGGGTCGGGGATCTGTTCCACCAGGGCTTTGACTTGTTCGGGTGTCATCTCTTCTCTCTCTTTGTCTCTTGGTGTCTCTTCGCCTCTGCGCCCCGCCGTTGCCGTTCAATCGAAAATCGACAATCGAGAATCGACAACCTGCCTGCCGGCAGGCAGGTCAGATGATCCACGGCTCCCGCATGGGCTGGTAGACCAGCCGGTTGGCAAACTCGTCGCCGATGATCTCTTCCTTGACAGGGTCGTATTTGATCTTCCGCCCGGTGCGGATGGCGATGTTGGACAGGTGCGCGATGGTGACGGCCCGGTGGGCGGCCTCGGCGTGGCCGGCCGACTGCCCGCGGGTCTTGACCGCCTCGACGAAGGTCATGGGCTTGGGCGGGTCCGGGAGGGCGTCGAGCTTCTTCTGATCTTCGGCGGAGAGGTCCTCGCGCCGGATGATCCGCGGCTTCTGGCGGTCGTAGCGTGGGCCCCATTCCTTGCCGTCCAGCACGAGCGTGAGCCCGTCGGCGTACTTGAGTTCGACCCAGGCCCACAACCCGCACGCTTCGCTGTGGGCGGGGGCGGCCATCGCCTCGACCTCCACCGGGCTGGTGTCGTCCTTGCCCCAGGTCCACTGGAAGGGGTCCATGTAGTGCTGGGCGAAGTCGGCCAGGCTGCCCCCCTCGTAGTCCCAGTAATAGCGGTGGCTCCAGCCGAAGCGGTGTCCGTTGTGCGGGCGAAGCGGCGCGGGACCGCAGTACATGTCCCAGTCGAGATGGCCGGGCACGGTCTCCGGCTGGAGGTTCACCCGCCCGCAGTATCGCTTGACGGGGAAGCCGCCTGTGTGGATGTGCACGCCGGGGTTGGGCTTGAGCAGCCCGCTGCGGACGATCTTGTGGATGGTCCGCCCGGCCTGGCTGTTGTAGGCGCCGAAGCGTCCGCTCGTGCCGATCTGGAAGACCCGTCCGTATCGCTGGACGGCCTTGACGACCTCGCGCCCCTCGGCGATGAAGCGGGTCATGGGCTTCTCGCAGAGGATGTCTTTGCCCGCCTGGGCGGCCGCGATGCACAGCAGCGCGTGCCAGTGGGGCGGCGTGGCGATGGAGACCACGTCGAGGTCCTTGCGCTCCATGAGGCGGCGCCAGTCGCTGTAGAGCTCGACCTGCTCGCCCCATTTCTTCTTGGCGTTGGCGAGCCGGCCCTTGTCCACGTCGCAGGCGGCCAACATGCGATACTGACCGCCGGCGTTCTTGATGTAGGTGTTGACGTCCTCGCCGCCCTGGCCCCCGCAGCCGATCAGGCCGACCGCCAGCGTCTCGCTGGGGGCGTCCTGTCCGGGTCCGCCCAGGACGTTCCGCGGGACGATGCTGAACACGCCCGCCGCCGAGGCCGTCTTGAGAAGGTCACGCCGGCTTACCGCGCCGCTGGTTCGTTTCATCTCGCACCTCGAAAGGAAAAAGACATGCCGTCACGAAGAGCGAAACGGGAAAAGCAACGTGCGATTGCCGATTGGCGGCGTCGATTTGTCCGCGAAGCCCGCCCGCGTCCGCCCGAAAGTGCTGACTCATCCCCAGTTTCAAGAGGCGCTACCTGCGCAGGGCGGTCCCGCCCGACATGTCTTTGGAGCCCGCACACTCTCAATGGTCCACAGCTTCATTCCCTCCGCCGCACAGGCCCAACGGGCCGGCGTAGGATAGCCCTGGCCGAAGCGCAGCGCAGGCCAGGGTGGCGCCGACGGGATGCCCGAGCCCTGCAAGGGCGGTGTAACGGTTCGCGCGTGATCATCGTTGCCGTGTTGGTGTTCCACGGCTTACCCCGCCCCGTTGGGGCTGCGCGGGTTGCGGGCCTGGCACCCAGGCCTTCGCTGCGCTTCGGCCTGGGCTACCTTCCAACGGGCCTTCGGCCCTGCCTGCGTAAGGACGGCCCTGCCGAAGGTACGGCCTGCCTCCCTTAGGTACGGCCTGCCCTGGCGGCGTCTACCAGGAAGGCGGTGCCAAGCTGGGGATGAGTCAGCCGAAAGTGGTATTGACTCCCCCGGCCCCAAGCCGTAAAAGAGCCTCTTCCGCGCCGGGGCGGGTGCCCGGGCGGAAGGACAAGGTTTGGAGAACACGATGGCGAAGTCCAAGCAGGCTCGGATCGTCGAAGGGACCAACAAGTATCTGATCGCCAACTACGGGCGCCTGCCCGTGGCGATGGCGTCCGGTCGCTCCTCGCGGATCACCGACGCCGACGGCAGGGAATATGTCGATTTCTTCTCCGGCTTCGGCGCCGGCGGGATCGCCGGGCACTGCCACCCCGCCGTCGTGCGGGCCATCCGCCGCCAGGCGGGCAAGCTGACGGCCTGCGGCAACCTGTTCACGCACGAGATGCAGGTGAAACTGGCCCAGAAGATCACCAAGACCGGATTCGGCGGGAAGGTCTTCTACTGCCACAGCGGCGCCGAGGCCAACGAGGCCGCCCTGAAGCTGGTGCGGCTGGCCGCCCGCAAGGCGGACCAGGCGGCCGGGCGGACCGTCGACAACCCCTACGGCGGGCGCTACAAGATCATCAGCTTTCACAACTGCTTCCACGGGCGGACCATGGGCGGGCTGTCGCTGACGCCCGAGAAGTTCCAGAAGGGCTTCGAGCCCATGCTCCCCGGGAGCGTGAAGGTGCCCTACAACGACCTGGAGGCGGTGGCCGCCGCCATCGACGTAGACACGGCGGGCATCTTCGTCGAGCCCATCCAGGGCGAGGGGGGGCTGAACATGCCCACCCGGGAGTTCATGCAAGGCCTGCGGAAACTGTGCGACCGCTACGCCCTCACGCTGGTGTGCGACGAGGTGTGGACGGCCCCGGCCCGCACGGGCAAGTGGTACGGCTACCAGCATTACGACATCAAGCCCGACGTGATGACGCTGGGCAAGGCGACCGGCGGGGGGGCGCCGCTGGCGGCGATGGTGGCCGGACGGAAGGTCCAGGACGTGCTCGTCCCCGGCACGCACGGGTGCACGATGGGCGGCAATCCGCTGTGTGCGGCCGCGGCCCTGGCGACCTACAAGCTGGTGGAGAAAGAGAACCTGCTCGAACAGGCCAACGTCAAAGGCCAGCGGATCGTCGACTGCCTGAAGGGCGCGAACATCTCCTGCATCCGGGAGATCCGCGGATTCGGCCTGATGCTGGGCATCGAGCTGGACAAGCCGGGCAAGGACATCTTCGCCGCCTGCCTGGATCGCGGCCTGCTGATCAACTGCACCCAGGAGACCGTCCTGCGTCTGGCGCCGGCATTGACGATAACGGACGAGGAACTCAGCCAAGGCCTGGACATCCTGACCGCCGTCCTGAAAGGTCAGTAGTCTTCCCCGCGGGTCCCCGGGACCCGTGCGGACCGACGCGAAGGCCCTGAAAGCCGTGCGATGGATCGCTATTACTTCGACAACTCGGCTACCAGCTTTCCCAAGCCCGACTCCGTGACGGAGGCGATGGCGACGTTCGCCCGCGAATGCGGCGCGTCGGCCGGCCGGGGGGCCTACGCCGAGGCCCGCGCCTGCCAGGACATGATCGCCCTGTGCCGCTCGCGCATCGCCCAGCTCATCAACGCCGAAGGCCCGGAGCGGATCGTCTTCGCCCACAACTGCTCCGAGGCCCTGTGCCTGGCCATCCGCGGGCTGCTGAATACCGCGGCGGCGGGCACTCACGCGATCGCGACGGCCATGGAGCACAACAGCGTGCTGCGCCCGCTGAACGCCCTGGCCGACCAGGCGGGCCTGGAGCCGGAGTTCGTCGCCTGCGACGGGTCGACGGGCCTGGTGGACCCGGAAGACATCCGCAAGGCCATCCGCCCGAGCACCCGGCTGATCGCGTGCGTGCACGTGTCGAACGTGACGGGGACGCTCCAGCCGATCGCGGAGGTGATTTCCGTCGCCCGGCAGGCGGGGATCGTCAGTCTCATCGACGCCGCCCAGTCGGCCGGGCACGTCCCGCTGGACGTGCGGGCGTTGGGGGCGGACCTGGTGGCCTTTCCCGGGCACAAGGGGCTGCTGGGACCGCTGGGCACCGGCGTGCTGTACGTCCGGCCCGGGATCGAAGAGATCCTGCCCACGATGAAGGAGGGCGGCACGGGCACCGTCAGCGAGGACCCCCGCCAGCCGTCCACCATGCCCGACAAGTACGAGATCGGCTCGCACAACGCGATCGGGCTGGCCGGGCTGAGCGAGGGGGTCGCCTGGCTGCTGGAGCGAGGGGTGGCTTCGATCCGCCGCCACGACGAGCACCTCTGCCGCCTGTTCCTGGAGATCACCGACTCGGTCCGGGGCCTCACGGTGTACGGCCCGCGAGACCTGCGCCAGCGTGCGGGCGTCTTCAGCGTGGCCGTCGAGCACCTGGAGGCGGGCGACCTGGCCGACCGCCTGGAGGGCGACTACGGCGTGCTGACGCGGCCCGGCATTCACTGTGCCCCGCTGGCCCACCGGACCATCGGCACGATGCCGGGCGGCACCTGCCGCCTGAGCTTCGGTCCCTTCACGAACGAAGCCCACGTCCGCCACGCCGCCGCCGCTCTGCGGGAAATCGCCACGCGATAACCCGCCGATCACCCGACGTGGACCGCGAACAACAATTGACTTGCGCCGCGTGCCGTTTATAATCAGCCGCGCGTCTGGCGAGAGTCGCTTCCCTAAAGGACCATCCTCTGCAGTCGACGAGAAGGACATGAGCGAACGCAGCGGCAATGCGATGCGACGGTGCGCGGCAGTCCTGTTGCTGGCACTGGCGGCGGCTGCCCAGGCCGCACCTGTCGAGTACATCCACGAAGACGTCCGCGTGACCGGTCAGGAGATTCACGGCTTCACCGACGATCAGCGGAACGTGTCGGTGGTGCTGGGGAGCTTCAAGCTGGTCGTCGGCGGGCGGACCATCACTGGGCGCGACGCGGTGCTGTGGATCCGCTCCCAGGACATCGGCGGGGCCGAACGTCACGATATCGTGGTCTACGTGGAAGGCGACGCGCGCGTCAGCGAGCCGGGCGGGACGGTCAGCGGCGACAAGACCATGCTCGTCCATCTGCACGTGCAGGGGCGGATCCGCTCGGCCAGGCCCGTCCTCGGCCAGCGCCCGCTCACGGACCTGCCCCTGTACCAGCGGGCCAGGGTCGCCCGCGACGTGCCCGTGGTTCCGCCGTCGACCCAGCCGGCCCACGACATGGCCATTCCCTGGCATCCGAGCCCGGTGCTGGTGGTCAAGCGTCCCGGCGAGAAGCCCCCGGCGCCGGCAACCAAGCCGGGAACGGGCGAGGGGCCGGCGGTGGCGGCGGGGCCCGGCGAGAGCCCGGCCAGCCGTCCGGGCGCCAAGCCCGTTCCTCCGCCCCCGACGCCCCAGCCGGTCAGCTTCTACGCCGACCACTTCACCTCGCACCGGGAGGGCGACATCCGCATCTGGGTGGCCAAGGGCAACGTGTACCTCTCCCAGGGCGATCCCGACGGCAAGCTGTTCCTGGAGATGCGCAGCCAGTCGGCCGTCGTGTTCACCATCCCGCAGGATGCCAAGGATCGCCCAGCCCCCAAGGACACCCGCAGCCCGTTCAGCCCCCGCGCGGGGCGCAGCGGGAGCGAGCGCGGCGCGGACGTGCCGTCGGCGGGCGCGGGCGCGGGGGTGCCCATCGCGGGCGCGTCGGCGGCCAGCGGCGAGTCCCTGCTGGGCGTCTATCTCGAAGACGACGTGATCCTCTCCCGCGGGGAGCGGTTCATGCGGGGCCAGGCCGCCTATTACGACTTCACGGTGGACCGGGCGATGGTCGTCGAGCCGGTCTTCCGGACGATCCAGGAGCAGCGGAACATCCCGATCTACATCCGGGCCCGCGAGGCGCGGGTGCTGTCGGCCCGCCAGACGTACTTCCACCACGCCAAGATTTCGACCAGCGACTTCTACTCGCCGTCGTACCACGTGGGCGCCCGCAAGGTCTACATCACCGACACCACGCCCTATGACGAGAAGGGCGTGGCCCTGGACGAGCCGAGCATGCAGGCCAAGCTGTACGACAGCACCCTGGCGATCCACGACGTTCCGATCTTCTACTGGCCCTACACCAACACCGAGGTGCAGGACCTGACCTCGCCGCTCAAGCGCCTCACGATCGGGCGGGACGGCGAGTTCGGGCCCGGCGTCGACAGCGAGTGGCACCTCTTCCGCCTGCTGGGGCTGGTCAAGCCGGCGGGCTACACCGGCACGCTCGGGCTGTCCGTCTATCAGCGCCGCACCGCCGCCAGCGCCAGACTCCGCTACGTCCGCGACGACTACAGCGGCTACGCCCAGATCGGCGGGGTGATCGACCGCGAGCAGGAGGACGACTTCGGCGACCTGCGCCGCAACCTGCAGGCGCCCGAGGAGCGCGGGCGGGTGCTGCTGCGCCACAAGCAGTTCCTCCAGGACGACTGGCAGCTCCAGTTCGAGCTCAGCTACATCTGCGACCGCAACTACCTCGAACAATACAACTCGGCGGAGTTCCACGCGGGCAAGGAGCAGGAGACGTTGCTGTACGCCAAGAAGCAGCGGGACAACTGGGCCTTCGACGCCCTCCTGAAGTACAGGATCAACCGCTTCCAGAACCAGACAGAGTCGCTGCCGGACCTGGGCTTCTACCTGGTGGGCCAGCCGCTGCTGGACGACACCTTCACGTACTTCAACGAGTCGCACGCCGGGCTGTTGCGCTATCGCCCGCCGAACTTCAGCAAGCTGGACGACAACGGGTGCCTCGTCCGCACCGACACCCGCAACGAGCTGGACCTGCCCCTGCGCTTCGGGCCCGTGCAGGTCGTGCCCTTCGCGACCGGGCGGGCCACCTGGTGGAGCCGCTCGCCCGCCGACGATCAGTTCACCCCCGCGGGGGTCCAATTGCCCTACGACGGCGACGACTCGATCTGCCGGCCCTACGGAAACCTGGGCGTCCGCTCGGCCACCAGCTTCTGGCGAATCTACGACAACGTGGACAACCGCCTGCTCGACGTCCACCGTCTCAAGCACGTGATCACGCCCGAGGTCACCGCCTTCGCTTCCGACGCGCACAACATCACCCGCGGCGACCTGGACCCGTTCAGTCTGGCCCGGCGACGCGGCCTGCTGGTGGACCCGGACAACGAGGGCTTCATGGACGGCGGGATCGAGCGCCACCTGGACGGGATGGACGGCGTGGAGGTGGGCCTGACGCAGCGGTTGCAGACCAAGCGCGGGGCCAACCGCGACCAGACGGTGGACTGGATGCGGTTGCGGCTGTCGCTGGGCTTCTACAACAACTATTCCGGCCACCAGCTCAGCGACGGGCGGTTCTACCTGTACCGCCCGGAGTACAGCATCGGGCGCAACCATCTCAACGCCGACTACGACTGGCAGATCTCCAACAGCACCCGCCTCAGCGCGTACGGCAATTACGACCTGGAGCGCGACATTCTCGGACGGTGGGGGACGCAACTCGCCGTCTCGCGGACGCCCCGCCTGCAGTACATGGTCGGCCTGCGGTCGATCAAGGACATGGACTCCACCGCCGTGACCGCGGGCTTCACGTACCAGATCGACCGGCGATACGCGCTGAGCGTCTTCGAGCTGTACGACCTGGACTTCCACGGGCGCCAGAACGAGATGACCACCGTCACGCTGACCCGCAAGTTCTCGCGATGGTACGTGGCCCTGACCTGGCAGTGGGACCAGGTGGAGCAGGACTGTGCGGTCCTCGTGACCATCTGGCCCGAAGGCATGCCCGAATTCCGCCTCGGCGAGGGCCACAACAACTTCCTGTCCACCAGCGGGCAGAACTGATTGCGGCCCGAAGGGCCGGTCACAGGGGGCCGGCCCTCGGACCTGTCCCGCGGGCAGGCAAATTGCGGATTGCCGAATGCGAATCCTCATCACAGCCGGGCCCACGCGTGAGCACATCGACCCCGTGCGGTTCATCACCAACGCCTCCAGCGGGCGGATGGGCCTGGCCGTGGCGGCGGCTGCGGCCGGGGCGGGGCACCAGGTCACGCTCCTGCATGCCGCCGGCATGGACGTTCGCGGGGCGGGCGAGGACGTGGAGAGGGCGGCTTTCGTGTCGGTGGCCGACCTCAAGAGACTGCTGCACGAGCGGTTCGCGGAGTGCGACGCGCTGGTGATGGCGGCGGCGGTGGGGGACTTCCAGGTCGAAGACTACTCCCCGCAGAAGATCCCCCGTCGCGGCGGGCCGATCACGCTCCGCCTGGTGCCCACGGAAGACCTGCTGGCCGGCGTGGCGGCCGGGCGGCGCGAGGGGCAGCGGATCATCGCCTTCGCCGTGGAGGACGGCCCGCGGGACCAGGTGGAGGCCAAGGCCCACGACGAGCTTCGCTCCAAGGGCGCCGATTACGTGGTGGTCAACCGCCCGGAGGCGATGGCGGCCGAGGCGAGCGAGGCGTGCATCCTGTCGCCCGGCGGGATCGTCCTGCCCTGGGGGCACAGGCCGAAAGAGGAGCTGGCGAGAGAGATCATTGGCTTTCTGGGGAGTAAGTGATGAACACTGTGTTTATATTGGGGGCTGGGGCCAGCAAGGCGGTTTGGCAGTTCCCGACGATGGACAGATTCTTCGAGGCCGAGCCAGAATCGGAAGATGGCGACGTCTTAGAGAGGTTCCTCAAATCCTATTTCGGAGCTAGGAATGCACGCAATCTGGAAGACGTAGTGACCCATTTGGATAACACGCTAGCAGGGTTAGGCTCGTTATGGTATGGGGACGGTAACAGCGAACGCATAGAAGCCGAGCGTCTTCGGTATTGTGTGCTGAAAGCAATTCGGAAGAGACTGTCGACAGAAGGGAAGACTCCTGACTATACCGGCTATGACCAGGTTTTTGATGGCTTTAACCATACTGACCGAATCATAACGTTCAACTATGACCTTGGCGTGGAGACATATTCTTGCCTCCCACAGAAGAGGGCCCGTTACCTGCAGCAGTTTCGCATGACTCATCTGGCGGAGATGCTGTTCTCGCAGCAATGCGCTCCTTTGATCGGAAAGAAAGCGCCCGACGATGAACCCTTGATACTGCTCAAACTCCACGGCTCTTTGAACTATCTCAAGTGTGACTGTACAGCCTGTCCGAGTAGGGCCAACATATTCGTTCGCGGTCCAGGCGACTTCCTCTGTCCGAGTTGCGGGGCGGACCTGGAGCCGGTACTTGTAGCCCCCACCATGTATAAAGCGCTCGAGAAATACCCCAAGCTAGCCCTCATCTGGAGGATTGCCCAACACGCCATGGCCGAGGCAGACAGGCTAGTCCTATGGGGTTTTTCCTGTCCAACCACAGACCATCATTTTGCCTGGCTCATGCGCGGTGTCTTTCGCTCCCGAAAAAAACCTTTGTGGGAACTGGCAATAATCGACCCGCAGCATTCTGAGGTGGCCCAAAGACTTCGGTCAATCATTGGCGAAAAGAGTGCACGATCATGGAAATACTACTACAATCACGCGGAGTACGGCAATGACTGACCGCATGGTCAAGTCAGGAAATCTGCGTGAGTTGGCCGAGTCGAGCGAGGCGTGCATCCTGTCGTCCGGCGGAATCGTCCTGCCCTGGGGGCACAGGCCGAAAGAGGAGTTGGCCAGGGAGATCGTGGCGATGCTGGACTGATGAACCGGGCTCACAGCACGGCGGGAGCCGGGGGGTCGGAAAGGACCAGTCGATGAAGCGCATCGCGTTGCCCCTGTCGTTGGTGCTCTCGTGCCTCCTGGCAGCGCCCGTCTGGGCCGCCCCACGCACGGGCGGCGCCCGCCGGGCGCCAAGCGTCCAGCCCACGCGGACGATCATCTACAAGACCGTTGGCCAGACCAAGCTTCAGATGTTCATCTTCGAGCCCGCCGGCCACAAGGCGAGCGATCATCGCCCGGCCATCGTCTTCTTCTTCGGCGGGGGGTGGGCCTCCGGGACGCCGGGGCAGTTCTACCCTCACGCGGCCTACCTGGCGTCCAGGGGCATGGTCGCCTTCTGTGCCGACTACCGCGTCAAAAGCCGCCAGGGCGTCACACCCTTCGAGTGCGTCACCGACGCCAAGTCGGCCGTCCGCTACGTGCGGGCACACGCCGGCGAACTGGGCGTGGACCCCAAGCGCATCGCGGCTGGCGGCGGGTCGGCCGGCGGACACATCGCCGCCTGTACCGGGACCATTCCCGGCCTGGACGACACTTCCGAAGACGCGAAGGTCTCCTCCGTGCCCGACGCGATGGTCCTGTTCAATCCCGTGCTCACGCTGGACCCGGAACTGTTCCGCAAGCGCGGCATCGATGAGGAGTTCATCCGCCGCCTCCAAGGCCGCTTCGGAGACAAAGACCCCCGCGACATCTCGCCGTACAACCACGTCCGGGCCGGCCAGCCGCCGACGATCATCTTCCACGGCGAGGCCGACAGCACCGTGCCCATTGCCTCCATACGAGTGTTTGTCGAGGCCGCCAAGAAGGCGGGCAACCGTTGCGAACTGGCGGCCTACCCGGGAAAGGCACACGGGTTCTTCAACTATGGGCGGGGCGACGAGTACTACGACACCCTCCGCAAGACCGACGAGTTCCTGGCCTCGGCGGGCTTCCTCCAGGGCCCGGCGACGGTGAACGTCCCCACGCCCGCCAAGCCGTCGCCCGCCCCCGACACGGTCAAACCCGCCGGCGACAAGTAAGCCGGGCGCACCGGCGGCGGGCAGACAGGGGCAGTCACCATCACGGCGGCTGGCCCTGTTCGTTCATGGCGCCCCTTTGGATGCGCCAGGCGCCAAGCCTACTTCGACGGCTGGTACGCCTTTTTCTCGCCGAAGCGCAACACCTTGGCCGGGCCCTTGCCGTTGGCGACGTAGATGTGAAATGCGGCGTTGTGCGACACCGCCAGTTGCAGCGCGTGCAGGTCGGGCGATCGATAGGCGCCCAGTTCAACCGGGCGTGTCGGGTCCTTGACGTTCAGCACGTGAATGCCCTGTCCTCCGACCGCGACGAACGCGTAGCCGTCCTTGACCACCACGTCATGGACCACCCCTTTGAAGTCCACTGACGCCGCGAGCTTCGCCCTGGCCGGGTCTCTCACGTCTACGATCACGAGGGTCTTGCCGGTGCAGAACGCAAACCCGTCCGCGTAGTCCATCTCGCCCTGGTTGAAGCCGCCGTCGTGCTGGTAGGCGCCGATCCGGGTCGGATTGGCCGGGTCTTTCACGTCCACCATCACCAACCGGCTCTCCCAGTGGGCGTAGAGAATCGCCGTCTCGCCGGCCAGGGCTATGGCGTCGCAGTCGATCTTCGGATTGAGTCTGCCGACAATGGCGGGCTTTGCCGCCTCGGCGATGTTCACGATGGTCAACCCGCCCGTGTGCGTGGCGACGAACGCCAGTCCGTTGCGCACGATGACGTTCTCCGTCAGCGACGGCATCTTCGCGCGCCCCACTTCCTTCCAGCCGCGGTCGCGCGTGTCGCAGATCTTCAAGTCGCGCGTGTAATCGCAGAGCACGGCGTATTGCCCGGCCAATGCGATGTCCCATCCGCCAGGCAGTGTTCGCGAGACCAGGGTCGGCGCCGCCGGATCCTTTTCGATCTCGAACCAGCACCCCGGCCGCGGCGGCTTTGCATCCGCGCCGGTCAGCAGGAACAGGTTCCGTCCCTGCAGGCAGATGTACTGTCCACGGCCATCCAGGTCCCGCACGAATTCCACCGTCTCGGCCTTGGCCAGGGACGCCACCAGGCACAAGATGGCGACCAGATGTCTCATCGTCGTCTTCTCCCAACTCTGTTGGATCCGGCTGCGATATCTTCTCGCGGTGAGCTGCGCTCTGGGCAACTCGGCCTCATGCGGGCCTGGTGGAGGGTCTGGTGGCGGGCCGGCTGGCGGGCTGGCTGGCGGGGGCGGTGCTTGGGGCGGTGGCGGGTGCGGTCGCCGGCGCGGTGGTCGCCGCGGGGGGAGCCAGCAGCGAGAACCCCGCCGCCAGCGTGTCCATGGTCTGGGCGGCGGCCTTGGGGGTCTGACCCTGGCAGACCAGGATGAGGGTGTAGCATCGCCGCTTGACGCCCGGGCCGGGGGCGCAGACGCTCCGCTGGGCGATCAGGACGGCCGGGGCGTCGGCGGGTGCATCCTTCGCCCGTCGTTCGACCATGAACTGGTAGCCCTGCGCGCCGCCCAGCTCGGCGGCGCCCTGCGAGAGCAGGCGTGCGGTGGCCTGGTCGGCGGCGGCCGCCTTGCCTACCGCCTGGATGGCATTTCGGGCGTAGGCTTCGGCGTCCACCTTGTCGGGCACGTCGGCGAGCATGACGCTGGCGGAGTAGATCTCCGCCCCGTTTTCCAGGAGGTCCACCAGGCCGAGTTGGACGCCGGCGTGGGCTTGGCGCGAGTCGCTGTGGGGACGGGTCAGCCGCCACAGCCGCGGCGGGCGAAGGGCATAGCCGCCGGCTTCGTCGCGGCAGGTGTTGTCCGAGAGGTCGTCCGCGCCCGGTGCGGCGGGATGCTGAAGCGGGATGAGCTTGAGCGACTTGATCACCTGCCCCAGCACGGGCAGGATGTCGGCCTCGCGGTCGGCCTGGGCTTCGACCTCCAGCACGTAGCAGACCTTGCGCTTGCTCTCCTGGATCTCGCGGAGGAAGAAGACGCGGGCAGCCATCTGCGGCTGCTCGTCGCGGCGGTATCGCAGCAGGTGGGCGGCGCCCTCGATGCCCGCGACCGCCATGGGCGTCTTTTTGAGGACCTCCGCCTGGGCGTGCTGACCCATCTGAACGGCGGCCTGTTCGGCCACCTGCGGCGCCGCGACTTTTCCGTTCACCGGCACCACCGACAGGCTCAGCGTCCTGCGGGGCTGGCCCGCGACGACCTGGACGGCCCGGAAGACCTCATGCCGTCCGGTCGGGCAGCAGATGGCGAAGCCGTCGGGCAAGACCAGGCTCACACCCGCGTGGGTCAGCAGAACGGGGCTTGGAGCGGGCGCAGGCGGAGCGTCGGCCGCCGGCATCGTCGCCGCCGCCACCGCCACTACCACCAGCGCAAGCCCGCGAACCTTCATCTGATCCTTTCGGGGGGGGAGTCCATATTCTACGGTATTGTCCGACAACAGGGTAAGAAAAGCGAACACATTGCACCGGCGGCGGAGACCGGCCGAAACCTCAACCCGCCTCCAACTGCTCCATCGCCCAGTCGATCTCGGCGTGCAAGGGCGGGTGCGCCCGGGCCGTTCGCTGCAAGGCGCCCCGCAACTCGTCTCGCTGCGCGCGACGCTCCCGGACCGGCGGACTGCCGCAGGCGAGGATCGCGTTGCGGAGGAACATGTCCAGTCCGGCCCGGCGCAGGGCCCGCCCGCGCGTGGCGGCGTCCCAGGAGGATTCGTCCCAGCCCAGCACGTCCAGCAGGTCGAGCGTCGGCGGGCAGGAGGCGGGACGATTGTGAGGGCAGGCGTCCTGGCAGGCGTCGCAGCCGAACAGACACCCGTGCATCTTCGGCCAAAGCGACGGGGAGATCGGCGCCTCCTGCTCGATCGTCAGCGAACTGAGGCACAGGCGGCAGTCCACCAGGCCGTCGCCCTTCAGGGCGCCGGTGGGGCAGGCCTCAACGCATCGTCCGCAGCCTTCGCAGGCCCCGTCGGCCGGGGCGTCCGGCACGAGGTCCAGCGTGCAGACGATCTCGCACAGCAGGACATGACTGCCCAGACCGGGGACGATGAGGCAGCCGTTTCGGCCGATCCAGCCCAGCCCGGCCGACACGGCCAGCGCCCGCTCGCCCAGCGGTACGGAATCCACGCAGGCCCGGCCCGTGAAGTCGCCCGCCACCTCGCGCAGGCGGTCCATGAGTTGGTGGCAGCGGGCCTTGAGAGTCTTGTGGTAGTCGCGGCCGGCAGCGTAGCGTGCGATCGGGGCGGCCAGGCGCGGTGTGGCGTCGCCGTTGTCGGCGCCGGACGGGCCCTGGGCGTAGGCCCAGGCCAGGCAGATGACGCTTCGAGCGCCGTCGAGCAGGGCGGCAGGGTTGGAACGCAGCTCGCGATGGCGGCGCATGTAGGCCAGCGGCCCGACGAAGCCGCGGTCCAGCCAGAGGTCCAGGCGCTCGTCGGCGATGTGGGGCAGCGGCCCGGCCCGCGCGACCCCGACGGCGGCGAAACCCGCCTCGCGGGACATCGCCTTGACCTTCGCCGTGAGTTCGTGTGCGTCGGCCATGAGGGCAGTCCACCAGACGGGCGGCTCGTCGCCGTCAGCTCTCGACCCGCCGGGCCTTCTTCGCCCGCACCTTGACTTCGGGCGGGGTGATCTCGGCCACGCTGTCGGCGGTGACGGACTCGGTGATGAAGGTGTTGCCCGCCACCGTCGCCCCCTGCCCGACGACGGTCTGGCCGCCCAGGATGGTCGCGTTGGCGTAGATCGTGACGCGGTTTTCGATGGTCGGGTGTCGCTGGAGGCCCTTGATGACCCGCCCCCGCTCGTCCTTGGGGAAGCTCTTGGCCCCCAGGGTCACGCCCTGGTAGATCTTCACGTTGTCGCCGATCCGGCTGGTCTCGCCGATCACCACGCCCGTGGCGTGGTCGATGAAGAAACTCCTGCCGATCCGGGCGGCGGGATGGATGTCGCAGCCTGTGACGCTGTGGGCGTGCTCGGACATGATCCGCGCCATCAGCGGCACGCCGAGGTTCCACAACTCGTGGGCGATGCGGTAGATGGTCACCGCGTAGAACCCGGGATAGCAGTAGATGACCTCGGCGATGTTCTTGGCCGCGGGGTCGCCGTCGTAGGCGGCCTGGGCGTCCAGGGCCAGTGCGTCGCGGATCGACGGGATTCGATCCAGGAACTGCTGGGCGATGCGCTGGGCCTTGTGGTGGCAGGGCCCGGCTGCCGAGCAGGCGTCGCAGGATGGATGGTCGTCGGAGCAGATGCAATGGGCGACCTGGTCGGTCAAGACCGTCTGGATCTCCTCCAACAGGGTCCCCACGTGAAAGCGGACATTGTGCCGGGTAAGCACCTTGGCCGTGAAGTAGCCCGGGAAGAGAAGCTGGCGAAGCAGGTCCACCAACTTCACGATCCGCCCGTGGGAGGGCAGGAACGCGTCGTCGATGCGCCGCGTCCGCGGATCGGTGTCGTAGCTGGCCAACACGGCGTCGGTCAACTTGTCCAGTTCGCTGCTGAGGGAATCATCCATGTGTGGCACCTCGTTCTCGTTTACCATTCTAGGAAACCGCCTTCACGCTGTCATGAGGAAAGCGGGGGCCGAGGACAGGGAGCGCGAAATCGGGGGCGGGTACGGGATTGACGGAATGGGAATAGCCTTGCGAACGTTGTACAATCCCGTCAATGAACGAACCGACGATCTTGAAAGTGGCGCGAGGTCGCCTTGCGGCGGCTTGCCTGGCAACCCTTCTGGCGCTCACGGTTGTGGCAGCGCCGGCCCCGCCCGCGAGTCAGCCGGCCGATCCCCCGCCGCCCAGACGGACCTGGGTGGTGGACCTGTACGAGCGATGCCGCCCGTCCGTGGTGATGCTGGAGACGGTGGAATACCGGGGCTCGCCCAGCCGGCCCGCCAGCCGTCCGGCCAGCCGCCCGCAGTCGGAACCCTCCGCCCCCAAGGGCAAGAAGACCACGCACTGGGGCAGCGGCGTGATCATCCACCGCGACGGCTATCTGCTGACCAACAGCCACTGCTTCCGCCACGACGGGCGGCGGCGCGCGACCTGTCACGACGGGCAGAAGCGGGACGTCGTCATCGTCGCCGACGACCCCGAGCACGATCTGGCCCTGGCCCGGATCGTCGACGGCGGACCGTTCACGCCCATCCGCGTGGGCCGGAGCCACGACCTCATGGTGGGCGAGCCGGTGGTGACCATGGGCAACCCCTTCGGCATGGGGCTGACGCTGTCGCTGGGGATCATCAGCGCCCTGAACCGCAACACCAACACCGACTACGCCAAGCTCTCGGGCATGATTATGACCGAGGCGGCCGCCAACCCCGGCACCTCGGGCGGGCCGCTGCTGAACGTGCGCGGGGAACTGATCGGCATCATCACCAGCCGCAAGACCGAGGGCGACAATCTCGGCTTCGCCGTGCCGGTCGATCACGCCTGGCGGCGCCTGCCGGAGCTGCTGCTGGACGGGCGGACGGGCATCCTGCCGGACCTGCAGTTGGAGCTGGGGCCGGACGAGGCGAAGATCACGGGTGTCTCCAAGGGCTCCGCCGCCGAAAAGGCGGGCTTTCGCGGCGGCGACGTTCTGGTGGCCATCGGGGGCAAGCCGCTCGCCGGCGGGATCGATGCGGCGATTGAACTGAGCAGGATGAAGACCGGCCAGGACGTTGCCGTGACCGTGCGGCGAGCGGGCAAGAAGGTCGAGCTGGCGTTCAGGCCGCGGTGGCTGTCCGGGCGAGCGCCCGAGACGCCCGAGCCGAAACTCCAGTCGGGCCTGACGGTTCAGCAATACGCGGGCGACTGGAAGAAGCTGCCCGACCTGGACGCGCTCAAGCCCGCCTCGACCGGAACGGCGGCAAGCGTGGGCGTGGGCGAGTTCGGCCGGAAGGGCGGCTTCGCCCTGCGGCTGAAGGGCTTCATCCACGCCGACAGCGACGGCGTCCACACCTTCCGCCTGGACTCCAACGACGGCAGCCGCCTGTACGTGGGCAGCGACCTGGCCGTGGAGAACGACGGCACGGGCCAGCGGACCGCCCGGGGGCATTCGCACCTCAAGGCCGGGTGGCATCCGATCACGATCGTCTATTTCAGCACGGGCGACAAGCCGTCGCTGAAGGCGTTCTGGGAGTGCCCCAACCAGCCCAGACGCGAGATCCCCGCGGCGGCGCTGGGGCATTAGGGGATGTTCGATTTTCGATTGACGATCTGCGATTTTCGTTCGGGCGGTGTTCGACAAATCGACAATCGAGAATTGTCAATCGCAGATTCCTCACTTGGCCGGCTGGGTCGCGGCGGCCGGGGGAGGCTTCACTTTTGCCACCGTCTGGACCACGTGGTGCTTGCCCGTCAGGTAGTCCACGAACTCGGCCCGGACGGTCACCTCGGCGCCCTTGGGCGGGGTCTTCCAACTGCACTCGAAGGTGTACTGGTAGGTGAGAAAGCCGCTGGCCCAGTACTTGGTCAACTCGTCCACGCCGTGGTGGCACTGCCCGATCAACGTGTTCTTGGGGGCCAGGCTCAGGTCGAAGAGCTGGATGGTCATGTCGCCGGCGGCCTTGATCACGTCGCCGTTCTGGTCCAGCGGGCGGACGAAGACCTTGACCGCGTCGTCGCCCGGCTTGGTGTCGTTGTCCACGCCGGCGGTATAGCGGCCGATCTCGATCGACTTGACGTGGTAGAGTTTTTCCAGCCGCTTGGGGCCCAGGCCCTGGAGCGAGCGGATCTGCTTCTGCTGGTCGAGGCTCATCTCCTGCAACTCGTCGCGCTGTCGCTGGACCTTCTGGAGTTCGCCCTGGCAGTCCTGGAGTTGTTGCTGGAGCTTGTCGTCGCTGCGGAAAAGCGAGCAGCCGGGGGCGGCCAGCAGCAGGGCGCCCATGGTGGCGGCCAGCAGCGCGGTTCGCAATGAGATCGGCATCATGGTTCGAGTCCGCCGCCCTCCGAGGGTTGACGCAAGGATTCGGGCATGTGCTGGAGGACCTGGTCGACGCAGCCGTACTTGACCGCCTCCTCCGCGTCCAGCCACTTGTTGCGGTCGCAGTCTCGCTCGACCTGCTCGTAGGACTGCTTGGTGTGACCGGCGAGGATTTCGTAGAGCCTCTTGCGTAGGCGGATGATCTCGCGGGCGGCGATGTCCAGCTCGGTGGCCGGGCCGGTCACCACGCCGGAGATCAGCGGCTGGTGGATGAGCACGCGGCTGTTGGGCAGGGTGAAGCGTTTGCCCATGGTCCCGCCGGCCAGCAGGATGGCGCCCATGGAGGCGGCCATTCCGCAGCAGTAGGTGGCCACGTCCGGGCGGACGAACTGCATGGTGTCGTAGATGGCCAGTCCGGCCGTCACGCTGCCGCCGGGCGAGTTGATGTAGATGCTGATGTCGGCCTTGGCGTCCTCGTTGGACAGGAACAGGAGCTGGGCGACCACGAGATTGGCCACGTCGTCGTCGATGCCCCCGCCGATGAAGATGATGCGGTCCTTGAGCAGCCGGCTGTAGATGTCGTAGGCCCGTTCGCCTCGCCCGCTCTTCTCGATCACGATGGGGATCTGGTACTGGTTGTGTGCCATGGCTGGTCCTTATTTCTTCTCGGCCTCGCGGGCGAACTGGACGATCTCGTCGACGATGCCGTACTCCTTGGCCTCGGCGGGCGAGAGATAGCGGTCTCGCTCGGTCTCCTGCTCGATCATCTCCACCGATCGCCCGGTGTGCTTGGCCAGCAACTCGTTGAGCAGCCGCTTGGCCTTGAGGATCTCCTCGGCCTGGATGGCGATGTCGGCGGCCTGCCCGCTCACCCCGCCCCAGGGCTGGTGGACCATAATCTTGGAGTGGGGCAGGGCGAACCGTTTGCCCTTGGCGCCGGCGGCCAGCACCATGGCGGCCCCGCTGGCGGCCTGGCCCACGCAGTAGGTGGCCACGTCGCAGGTCATGAACTGCATGGTGTCGTAGATGGCCAGCGTGTCGTCGACGCTGCCTCCGGGGGAGTTGATGTACAGGTTGACGTCGCGCTCGCGGCTCTTGGCCTGGAGCTCCAGCAGCCGCATGATCAGCCCGCCGGCGGAGGCGGGGTTGATCTCGCCCCACAGGAAGACGATCCGCTCCTCGTGCAGCCGCTCTTCGAGCGTCATCTCCCGCCTGGATTCGTACTCCCGATAGGCCCGGGTTCCGTGATCGGCTCGGCTCATGGTCTGGTCCTCTTCTCTGGCAGCCGGGAGGCCGCGGCGGCACTCGGGCGTCCGTCGCCCCGGACCGCGGCGTCCCACATCCTGCGGCGGGCCTCGCCGGCCCGTCCGCATCGTATTCTATCGCGCCTTCCGGCGGGCCGCCCTTTCGGGCGGGTCGCGCCGGCAGGGCCAACAGGAGGCCGGGGCGATTACTCGGCCGGCTTCTCGTCGGCCTGGCTCTCGGCCTCGCCCGGCTCGGCGGCGGGCTCTGCCGCCTGCTCCTGCTCGCCCTGGGCGGGGGCCTCTTCCTGCTCGGTGATAGTGGCCCGCTCGATCAGGATGTCCAGGGCCTTCTGCTCGGCGATGGCGCCGGCCAGCGACGCCAGCGATCCGTCGGCCTGCATGTCCTGCTTGAGCCGCTCCGGGCGCACGACCCGACCGTCGGGGGGGCTGGCCTGATGGGCCATGGCCGCGATGCGGGCGTTGATCTCCTCGTCGCCGATCTCGATCTTCTCGTTCTGGGCGATCTGGCCCAGGATGAAGGAGACCTTGAGTTCGCGGACGGCTTCTTCGCTGGCGGCGGCCTGCAGCTCGGTCAGGCGCTCGTCGATCTGCTCGCGGGGCACGCCGCGGTAGAGCAGGTCCATGTAGCGGCGCTGGACCAGCCGGGCCGTCTGGCGCTCCGCCGCTCCGGCGGGCACGTCGATCTTGACGTTGTCCAGGAGGTACTGCACGGTCTGGTCCCGGAGGGCCTGTTGGATCTCGGAGTCCAGACGGGCCTGCATGTTCCCCCGCACCGCGGAGCGGAGTTCGTCGATGCCGTCCACGCCCATCTGTTGGGCGAACTGGTCGTTCAGCTCGGGCAGCTTGCGGGCCTGGATGGACTTGACGGTCAGCTCCACGGTCAGTTCCTTCTCGCGCCAGGTCTCCCTGGGGTGGGCCAGCGGCACCTTGACGGCGAGCTGGGCGGAATCGCCGGGCTTCTTGCCCTCGAGCTGGTTGCCCAGGTCCACCAGGGGCAGGCCCTCGACCTGGCCCGGGGCCACGCGGAGGTTCAGGTCCTTCTCCTCGAGCGGATCGATCCCCTCGCCGCTGATCTTCGCGTCGGCGGTGACCATGTCGTTGCGACCGGCCGGGCCCTCCGACGGCTCGTAGGTCGAGTACTGCTGGCGGAACTCGTTGAGCACCTGGTCGATCCGCTCGTCGGTGATTTCGACCTTGGGGCGTTTGAGCGGGATGCCCGTGGTCTCGGGCAGTTCGAACTCCGGCGCGACCTCGACCTCGAAGGAGTACTGCATGTCGCCGTCCTCGGGCAACTGGATGGCGTCCAGGTCCAGGTCGGGCTCGCCGACGGTGTTGAGCTTGGCCTTCTCGATGACGGAGGTCAGGCTCTCGCCGACCAGCGAGTTGCGGACGTCCTGCGAGACGTCCTTGCCGAATCGCTTCTCGATGAGGCGGCGCGGGGCGTGTCCGATGCGGAAGCCCGGCACGAGGGCGGTCTTGGCCAACTCGCCGAACATCTCGTCCCGCTTGGCCTCGATGCGGTCGCGGGGGACGGTGACGGTGACCTTCTTCTTGAGCACGCCCACGTCCTCGGTCTGGATGCCGTATTCCGGCAGGCCGTCGCCGGCTTCTTCGATCTCGCCGGCCTCTTCAATATGGGTGGCTTCCTCGGCCGTAACGGCTTCCTCGCCCTGTACGACCTGTTCAGGCTGGAGGGCTTCCTCGGCTTGGGGCGATTCCTGCTGGGGCTTGGGGGCGTCCTGGGAGTCTTGCGTCTGGTCGGGCATGAGAGGGTCCTGCGCTAGATATTCAGGCCACGCTGCGACCAGGCGCATCCCGATGATGCGCCCCCGGCAACGTGTCAGCCTGTCGTCCGCAGCCATTGTAGGGGCCTGCCAGGCCGCCTGCGGACAAGGTCGAAGAGACTATCCACTTTCCCCGGCTGCGTCAAGCGGTATTTCCGCAGGTTGCCTGCGCTGCCCCCCCAGGAGCGGTTCGCGGGCAGGATCCCGGCCGGTCGCAAGGGCCAGGCCGCCGGCCTGGGCCGGTGCCCCAGCCGCTCCAGGCGTTTCGGGGCGCCTGTGCCCCGAGCGGCGGCTGGTGCGCCGGGGGAAACCTGGGAATTTCGCCCGGAAGGGGGCTAGGCGCTTTTGGGGCGTGGGCGTATAATCGCACAACTGTGACGGCTCGCCCGTGGGGCCGCGCCGTCCTTCTTGTTTTCGCGCAAAGTGAGGATCCTTTGGATCAAACGAAGGAGATGGTCATGGTTCGTCCCTATTCTCTTCTTGCCGTACTGGTGCTGTTTGTCGCGGTCCTGACGGCCTTGCCCTGCCAGGCCGGCACGATCTATCAGGGCGCCGGCTCCGCTCTCACGGTGGAGGCCGAGAATGCAGACAGCGTCACCAGCGCCGGCGCCAAGTTCTGGGTCCCCGTGGACGCAACGCCGACGGCGACCTCCCCGGTTGGCAACCCCATCCTGCCGGGAACGACCAACGCCTCGGGCGGGGTGGCGATGCTGACGGACTTCGGCATTACCGACAACCAGAGCACCATGACCTACAAGCTTCAGTTCGCCCAGGCCGGCACGTATCGCCTATACGTCCGCTGCAGCATGTTCGAGGACGGCGGCGCCGCGGGCTATGGCAACGAGGACTCGTTCTTCCGTCCCAACGATTTCAACGTCGCCTGCGGGACGTCGAACATCGTCACAGGCTTCTCCACGACCAACGTGGAAGGCGTCTTCGGCTGGCACAACACGGGAGGCAACTACACCGTCACGCCCGCCCAGGTCGGCGCGGTGCTGACGTTCAACATCGGAAACCGCGAGAGCGGCTTCACGATGGACCGCCTGGCCTTCAGCCCGGTCACCAACCTCAGCGGGTCGGCCCTGGACGCCAAGGCCAACTCGGCCACCGTCGTCACCAACTTCACCGGCGGCGGGGCGGACACGGACTGGTCCACCACGGGCAACTGGGACAACGGCGAGCCGACCACCGCCGCCATCGCCCTGATCGGCGGGGGCCGGACTGTGGCCCTGACCGCCTCGGGCGAGCAGGCCTACGACGTGATCATCGGGCATAACCAGGCTGTCTCGCCGGGCAACGGCGTGCTGAACCAGACGGGCGGGAGCCTCGCGGTGGCCGACCGGATCGTGCTGGGCGAAGGCGGGGCCTCCGGCACGTACCGCATGACGGCCGGGACGGCGACCGTCGCCGACGGGGTGTTCGACGGCGGCGGGACGAGCACGCTGCAGGTCGACGAAGGGACGATGACGATCAACGGCGGGGGGCTCAGCGTGGATACCCTCCGCGTGGGCCTGATGGATACCGATAACGGCACATCCGCCCTGACCGTCCAGGGCGGGGCGGTTTCGGTCGGGACCGGCGGCGAGACCATGGACGTCGGGCGGCGCCCCACCCTCAACATGGCTTCGGGCAAGTCGCACGCGGCAACGGCGGATTTCTCCGCTTCCTCGGGCGTCACGATTGACGTCAGTCAACTGCGGTTGGGCACCATCGATGGCGCCCCCAGCGGGGACAGCACCGTCAAAGGCGAACTGAAGCTCTCTACCAGCGGGACCAACAGCATCACGGCCGGGAGCATTCTGGTAAGCGATTCGTCCGACCGGGGCAACATCGCGCTGAGCGCCATCCGCCTCGGCTCGGGTTCCAACACGATCGCGACCGACACGTTCACCCTGGGCGGGCGCAAGGGTGCCGGCGAGGTGACCATCGCTTCCGGCGGGACGCTGACGCTCACGGGCAAGAGCGGTGCGGCGGCGGACCTGGACCTGGCCATGAGCGTAGACGGGACCGGGACGGCCGGCACGGGGAACATGAACCTTGGCGGCGGGACGTTCAACGCCACCATTGACGTGCTTCGCATGGGCAAGCAGAACGGCGGCGGGGGCAGCGCAACCGGAACGCTGAGCTTCGACGCGGGCACGGTCACGGCCAACAGCGTGAGCATGGGCATCGGCAGCAAGGGCATCGGCGTGATCAATCAGCGCGGCGGGACGTTCACCGTCAGCGGAAGCGTCGCCGACGGCGGCGGGTCCAGCACGGTCAACGTCTACGGCGGGACGATGAACGTCGGCGGGAGCCTGACGATCGACGCCCTCAACGTCGGCTTCAACGGACGAACAGGGACGGTCGACGTGAATGGCGCCGTCAGCATCGGCACCGGCAGCCAGACGCTCTACTGGGGCCGGCGCGACTCGGGCGACAGCGATTCCAAGGCCGTTCTGGACTTCAGCGCGGCCCCCTCAGTCAACGTCAATGTGACCAACCTGAACCTGGGCACGATTACGTCCGGCGGCGGGCAGCAGGCCTGGGCGGAGGTCACGCTGTCGACCAGCGGGCCCAACACCATCACCGCCGCCAGCCTGATGCTGGGCGACTCCACGCAGGCCGTCAACACCAGCGATCCGACCATCCTGCGGCTCGGCGCCGACAACACGATCAATGCCGGCACGTTCACCATCGCCGGGCGCAAGAGCGCGGCCGAGGTCAAGTTCGCCGCAGCCGGCGGGGTGCTGACGCTGGGCTCGCAGGCCGACCCGATCGACAATCTCCGGATTGGTTACAACAACGTCGACACGGGCTCCGTGAACCAGGGCCTGCTGAACGGCACGGACGGGACGATCAACGCCTGGGTGGACCAGGTGGTGATCGGGCACCATGACAAAGGCGCCGGCGCGGGGCAGGGCACGCTCACGTTGACCGACGGCACGTTCAACGCCAACAGCATCCTCCTGGCCAGGCCTGGGGCGACCGGCACCAGTTCGAACCCGGCCAACACCACAGGCACGATCAACCTGGCCGGCGGGACGCTGTCGGCTGGGTCCATCACCAAGGGCGCCGGCACCGCCGACGTGAACTTCACCGCCGGCATTCTGCACGTGGACAGCTTCGGCTTCACCCTCGATCAGGACGGCGGGACGCTCGCGCCGGGCCGCTCGATCGGGACGACTCGCATCCTGGGCGACTACAACCAGAACGCCGGCCTGCTGGAGATCGAGATCGACGGCACGGCCGGGCCCGGCGTCGCGGGCGGCAACGATCTGCTGATCGTCGACGGGGAGTTGACCCTGAACGGAGAGCTGGCCCTGCTGTTCGGGTACGACGTGCGGGAGATGGACCAGTGGCTGATCCTGTCCAACCAGGGCAGCCTGCCCACGCCCGAGTGGGAAGGGCTTGAAGAAGGCAGCATCTTCTACAGGCCCGGATCGGCCTACCCGCTCTTTATCACCTACCTGGGCGGCGACGGCAACGACGTGGTGCTGACGGCCGTGCCCGAGCCGGTCACGCTGCTGGCCCTGCTGGCCGGCGCGGGAAGCATCGGCGGGTACGTACGGCGGAGGCGGCGGAACTGATCGCGGACCGGCGCGCTCGTAAGACGGCGCCTGTGCGGGTCGCAGCGCCCCGGCAGCCGGGGGCATCGCGCCCACCAGAAGAAGAACGGTCGCCGACTTGCCAGCTCGACGGTCAGACTGGACTGCGTGATCGCCGCCGGGCCGGACGAGAAGACCCGCCGAAACCTCCGGCAGGCAGTGGACATGCAGGAAGACGGGCTGCGGGGGGGGGGGGGGGGGGGGGGCGGACTTGCCAGCTCCCAGTCCCCAGTGCCTGATCCCTGTTCTCTCGTCCCTTTTCCCTGATCTCTGACGTCAGATGCTTTCGCCGCGCAGCAGCGTTCGGGTGAACTTGGGCAGGATGCGTTTGTTGACGAACAGCAGGGGCAGGAGCATCTGGAGGGAGGTGCTGGGGGGGCGGAGGCTATTGGCCAGATGTTGGCGCCAGGAGGTCTTGAAGTGCATCAGGGCCTCCTGAGTCTTGGGGGTCTTCAGGGCGTCCAGGGCGGCCTGGCAGGCCAGCAGGGCGGACTGGATCGTCGGTGCGAGAGTCTGCCCGGTGATGCTGTCGGCGAATCCGCCGGCTGTGCCCGCCAGCAGGCATCGTTTCGCCACGTGCGTTTCCATCTCCAGGGCTGCACCGGCCGGCGGATACCAGACGGCGCCCTTGGCCTTGTTCAGCGCAAGGGCGTTGATCAGTCCGGCGGCCTGGAGAGAGCGGACCATCGTGGACAGCTCGATCGCCCGGTTCCCCGAGGCCTTGGACGTGGAGATGATTCGCATGTGAACGGTCGTGCCTGCCTGGTAGAACATGCCCAGTTCGCTCCGCTCGGGCTGCTCGACCACGTGCATGACTCCGGGCTTGAGCGGGCCGCCGCCCTTTCTGCCGACGGGCACGTCCAGGGCGACCACCGTCAACGACGACTGGGGCGCGGTGCGTCCGGGCTGAGAGAGGGCGGCCAGGGCGTCGGTGGGATTGCTGTTGACGTTGATCAGGAGCCTGGCGGCGACCGGGGCGTTCACCACGGTGACGTGATCTTCCGCAAGTTCCAGGCTGGGGCGTTCCTTCAGGATCACGCTGGACGCGCCGGCCTTGTGGGCCTCGCGGCGAAGGGCCTGCGCCAGGTCGGCCGCGCGGACAAAGTACCCGGCTACCCCCCGCGAGACCATGTCGGCCCGCTTGTCCAGCTTGTTGCTGTGGTAGACGACGGTCTTGAAGGCGGTGGTCTTGGCCTTGGTGATCAGGCCTTTGGGCAGTTGGGGAAGTCGAAGAAGCTCCTTGGGGATCCAGTCGATCAGGGGGCACTCGACCGGGGCCGAGGGCGCGGCGACCACCACGACATTGCACTTCTTGCGTGCCAGAAAATAAGCGGCTGCGTACGCCGCCGGGTTTGAGCCCAGGACGGCAATGTCGTGGATCCGGGTCATGTCGCGATACAGTACCCTTGCGCCGGTCCAGTAGCAAGCGTCTAATCTGCGTGGCTCCGGGGCCGGCAGGGCGTCGCGCACCGGCTAGCCGGTCAGCCCGGGCGAGAGGTCCTCTTCCCCCAGCAGCGTGATGTGGTGACGCAGCAACACCTCGCGGGAGGCCACCAGGTCGTCCACGTGGAAGACCATGATCGGCAGGCCCTGGTGCTGCACGATCAGCGGATAGGCGAAGTGGACATTGATCTCCGCCCGCAGCAGAAGGCCGCAGATGGCCGCCATCGAGTCCTGCCCCGACAGCCGAACCAGCAGGACTTCGCTTTCGGTGAACGGCGTGTTGTGCTTCCGGAGGGCGGCCTTGCCCTTCTCGCTGACCTGGAAGACCAGGCGGATCACCGCCCAGTCGGTGGAGTCCACGATCGACAGTCCGACGATCGCCACGTCCTGGCTGACCATGAAATCCAGCATTTCCTTGAGTTGCCCGACACGGTTGGCCAGGAAGATGCTGAACTGCACGGCGGTTGGGGCCTTGTAACGCTGCTCGGTCTGGATCGGCAACCGTGTCATGTTCCATTATAAGCGGTCTGGCCTCCCTCGTCCCCGGGTTCTCTCCGTCTGCCAGGCGATAACTGCAAACTTACGCGGTTGACAGATTGCGCAAACTAGTACAGAGAAGCCGGGGCACAGGCAGGACCGCAGGGAATTCCGATGTCTTGGCAACTGCGCCTTCTACAATTGGTTACGGTTCTTACTGTTCCGGGGTAGCGTTCTGGCACGATTGTTGCTTTTTAGTCGGGTATACGATAGAAACGAGAGGCCGATACATGGACTGTACCGTCAAGAAGCTGAACAACAGGATCGGGCGGAGAGCCCGCCCGGGCGGGTGGTTCAGCCGCCAGTGCGGCCGAACGTGGACCGCCAGGCAAAGGAGCCGCGCATGAGCCTTCCTTCAAGATCAGTGGATCGTCACACGGCCCTCACCGTCGGCATGATCGCCATCACGCTGGCGGTCGCCGGCCTCGCGGTCTTGCCTTCCGTGCTGCCCGGGAAACTGGGTTTCCTGAACCGGATCGAGGTCGACACCGACCCGGAGAACATGCTCTCGCCCGACGAGCCGGTCCGGGTGTTTCACGACGAGATGAAGAAGCGGCTGGCCCTGCACGACATGATCGTGGTGGGGGTGGTGAACGAATCTCACCCGGCCGGCGTGTTCAACCCGCAGTCGCTGGCCAAGGTGCAGGCGCTGACCCGCTTCGCCGAGACGCTGCACGGGTCGCAGATCGGCGAGGCCGACGGCGTGGGCGTCATCCGCAAGGACCTGATCGCCCCCGGGACGGTGGACACGATCGAGCCCACGTCGGCCGGGGTGAGTTTCAGTTGGCTCATGCGCGAGCCGCCCGCCACCCAGGCCCAGGCCGATGAGATCCGCCGCCAGGCCATGCGCATCCCCTTCCTTCACGACACGCTGGTCAGCCACGACGGCAAGGCGCTGGCCCTGTATGTTCCCATCAGCCGCAAAGACCTCAGCTACAAGATCTCGCAGCGGCTCCAGGAGGAGATCGACCGGCTGGGCGGGCCCGAGGAGTTTCACATCACGGGACTGCCGGTGGCCGAGGACACTTTCGGCGTCGAGATGTTCATCCAGATGGCCATCTCCGCCCCGGCCGCCATGGCCGTCATCCTGGTGCTCATGCTCCTGTTCTTCCGCAAGCTGGTGGTCGTCATCGCGCCGATGGTGGTGGCCCTGGTCTCGGTGGTGCTGACGATGGGCCTGCTGGTGATCAGCGGGTTCCCGATCCACATCATGTCCAGCATGATCCCGATCTTCATCATGCCCATCGCCGTGCTGGACAGCATCCACATCATCAGCGAGTTCTTCGAGCGATACCAGGCGACCCGCGACCGGCGCACGACGATCATCCATGTCATGGACGAGTTGTGGTCGCCGATGCTCTACACCTCGCTGACCTCGGCGGCGGGCTTTGCCAGCCTGGCCCTCACCCCCATCCCGCCGGTGCAGGTGTTCGGCGCCTTTGTGGCCAGCGGGGTGATGATCGCCTGGATCCTCACCGTCACCTTCGTGCCCGCCTCGGTGATGTTCATCGCGCCGCGGCGCCTGGAGAACTTCGGCGCCCGTCACGTGGACGGCGAGGCGGAGGGCCGCACCTGGCTGGGGCGGTTCCTTCGCGGCGTCGGCGGGGCCACCTACCGCCGGGCCAAGGGGATCCTGGCCGTCACGGCCGTCCTGGCGGCGGTGGCGTTCTACGGCGTCACGCAGATCCAGGTCAACGACAACCCCATCAAGTGGTTCACCCGATCGCACCCCATCCGGGTGGCCGACGAGGTTCTCAACCGGCATTTCGGCGGGACGTACATGGCCTACCTGGCCCTGTCGCCGCAGAAAGAATTCGACGCCAAGGCCCACGCCGGTCAGTTCGCGCAGATGCTGCGGAGCCGCGGGGCCGAATTGGGCGCCGACAACCCCGCCGCGGCCGCGGTGTTCAACGAACTGGCGGAGCTGGCCCCCAAGGGGGCCCAGCAGGCCCTCGAACTGTCCGGCGGGCATCGGACCTTCCCCGTGCGCGACCGCTACTTCCAGATCCTGATGGATCGCGTGGACCGGGCCCGCTCGAACCAGTCCGCCCCGTCGACGCCGGCGCCTGCCCCGAGCGAAGGTCCAGCCGCCCCGGCCGGCCTGCCGGAAGGGCTGGGCGGCGCCGACGTTGCCCCACCGGCCGGGCTGCCCGGCGCCGCGGATTCCCCCGCGCCGCCCGCCGGTCTGCCCGGCGGCGACGTGGCGTTGCCTCCCGGCCTGGGCCAGCCCGCAACGGCGCCGGCGGCCGACGAGTCCGCCGCCCAGCGCCGGCGCGCCTGGGACGCCGCCGCCGACCTGATCTGGAGCGAGAGGCAGAAGGGCGAGATCTTCAAACGCCCCGAGGTGCTGCGCTACATGGACCAGCTCCAGGAGGCGGCCGCCTCCAGCGGCATCGTGGGCAAGAGCAACTCGCTGTCGGACATCGTCAAGACCGTCCATCGCGACTTCCGCGGCGGCGACCCGCAGCACTACGTCGTGCCCGAGCGGAACGACGCCGTCGCCCAGATGCTCATCCAATACCAGTCCAGCCACCGCAAGGACGACCTGTGGCACTTCGTCACGCCGGACTACCGCTCGGCCAGCTCCATCTGGATGCAGCTTCGCAGCGGCGACAACCGCGACATGTCCAAGGTGGTCGCCGCCGTCGACGCCTTCACCGGGCGGACGCCTCCGCCGGCGGACCTGAAGGTCGAATGGTTCGGCCTGACCTACATCAACGTCGTCTGGCAGGAGCGGATGGTCATCGGCATGATGGAAAGCTTCGCGGGCAGCTTCCTGGTCGTGCTGCTGATGATGATCATCATGTTCCGATCGGCCCTGTGGGGGCTGCTGAGCATGATCCCGCTGACGGTGACCATCGCGGCCATCTATGGCGCGATCGGGCTGCTGGGCGTGGACTACGACATGCCGGTGGCCGTCCTGAGCAGCCTGACGCTGGGCCTGGCGGTGGACTTCGCAATCCACTTCCTGGCCCGCAGCCGCGAGCTGCACCGCCGCTTCGGCTCGTGGAAGGATGGGGCCCCGGCGGTGTTCGGCGAGCCCGCGCGGGCCATTGCCCGCAACATCATCGTGATCGCGGCGGGCTTCCTGCCCCTGCTGCTGGCCCCGCTGGTGCCCTACAAGACCGTCGGCGTGCTGCTGGCCACCATCCTGCTGGTCAGCGGGGTGGCCACCCTGATCCTCCTGCCCGCGCTGATCCGCGTGCTGGAACGCTGGCTGTTCAAGCCTCCGGCCAAGGTGGCCTCCGTGCCGTGCAATTGCGGGACCTGCCTGGCCTCCGCGGTCGTCCTGGTGCTGGTGCTGGCGGTCAACTTGTACCAGTTCTTCCGCATTCCCCTGGCCACGCTGACCATCCTGAGCCTGGTGGCCATACCCGTGCTGGCGGTCGGTTGCGGCATGATGTCGCGCCGACGCGCCTGCCAGCTCCAACAGGCCCAGCAGGCCGCCGAAGTCCCCCAAGAGAACGCCAACAATCCCGAGGTGAAACCATGAACCGCATCACACTGTCTGTCGCCGTGTTCGCCGCAGCCGCCTGGCTGACCCTGTCGGTCGGCGTCGCCCTGGCCGCCGACGCCCCGACGGTCGACGAGATCGTCCAGAAGGCCAACTACGTCGCCTACTACCAGGGCGCCGACGGAAAGGCCGACGTCCGCATGAGCATCATGGCCAAGGGCGGCTCGAAACAGAACCGCCGCTTCTCCATCCTGCGGCGCGACCTGGCCGACAAGGACACCCCCGACCCCAAGTTCACAGGCGAGCAGAAGTTCTACGTCTACTTCCACGAGCCGGCCGACGTGAACAAGATGGCCTTTCTGGTCCACAAGCATATGGACAAGGATGACGATCGCTGGCTGTACCTGCCCGCGCTGGACCTGGTCAAGCGGATCGCCTCCAGCGACAAGCGGACCAGCTTCGTCGGGTCGCACTTCTACTACGAGGACGTCAGCGGGCGGAACGTGGACGCCGACACGCACGAGCTGGCCGAGACGACCAAGGACTACTACGTCCTGAAGAATACGCCCAAGGACGCCAAGAGCGTGGAGTTCGCGTACTACAAGATGTGGATCCACAAGACCACGTTCCTGGTCGTGCAGACCAGCTACTACGACGCCCAGGACAAGGAGTACCGGCGGTACAAGGCGTCGGGCGTCAAGCAGATCGAGGGCTTCTGGACGGTCGTCAAGAGCGAGATGCACGACCTCCGCGACGGCGGGCATACCGTGCTGGAATATGACAGCGTGGACTACAACGTGGGCCTGCCGGATGATATCTTCACCGAGCGCTACCTGCGCCAGGCGCCGATGCAGCACCTGAAGTAGTCAGTAGTCAGTTCTCAGTCCACCGTTTAGCGGGCGAGCTTGCTCGCCTTATAATGGCGGGCGAGCTTGCTCGCCGATCCGCCGCGGAGCGGCGGCGAGTTGCCCGCCGGGTGTAAAGAGGAGACCTTTTCGTGCAGGAACGAAGCATCGCAGGAATCGTCGCCTTGCTGCTTCTGCTGTGGGCGTGCGGGTCGTCCTCCGCTCAGCCCTCGCTGCCCGAAGGCCTGCCCCCGGCCACGCCCCCTCCGGCCAGCCAGCCCGCGACCCAGCCGTCCGGGCCCGCCCTGCCCGAGGGGCTGGGCCCGCCCGGCGACCAGCCCGCGCTGCCCGGGGGCCTGCCGGGGGGCGACCAGCCCTCGCTGCCGGGCGGTCTGCCGGGCGGGGACCAGCCGGCCCTGCCGGGCGGTCTGGCGGCCAGCCAGCCCGCGACGCGACCGGCCACCCAGCCGGCCAAGACGTTCCTTCAGAGCGTCAAGGACATGGGCCTCACCGGCTTCTGGGAGACCCGCGGCGGCGTCCGCACGCAGCATCCGGCCGGGCAGAGGCAGGCGTCCCTGGGCGAGACGCGCTTCCAGCTCGACTGGGAGAAGCACTTCAAGGGCGATTGGACGGCGCACGTGGTGGCCGACTTTCTCTACGACGCGGTCGACGAGCATCACACGGTGGACCTGGAGCGAGGGCGGGGCTGGCTCGACCTGCGCCAGGCCAACGTCTCCTTCCGCCCGCTCAAGTGGCTGGACGTGCGGGCGGGCAGGCAGATCCTGACCTGGGGCACGGGCGACCTGCTGTTCATCAACGACCTGTTCCCCAAGGACTTCGTCTCGTTCTTCCTGGGCCGCGACGAGGAGTACCTCAAGGTCCCCTCCGACGCGATCAAGCTCAGCGCGTACAGCGACCTGGCCAACCTGGACGTGGTCTACACGCCGCGGTTCGATCCGGACCGGTTCATCTCGGGGCGGCGGCTGAGCTTCTTCAACCCGCTGGCCGGCCGGGTGGTCGGGCGCGAGCAGACGCTCAGCAGCGAGATCCCCGCCCGCTGGTTCCAGAACGACGAGTGGGCCGCCCGCCTCTACAAAACGATCGAGGGCTACGAGCTGGCCGCGTACGGCTACTGGGGCTATTGGAAGAGCCCGGGGGGCGTCAACCCGTTCCGCGGCGAGGCGATCTTCCCGCGGCTGAACGTATACGGCGGCTCGGCCCGCGGCCCGCTGCTCAAGGGCATCGGCAACGTCGAGCTGGGCTACTACGACAGCCGCAACGACCGCCACGGGAACAACCCGTTCATCAACAACAGCCAGTTCCGCATCCTGGGCGGCTACGAGCAGGACCTGCCCCAGATCGCCACCGACCTGACGGTGAGCATGCAATACGAGCTGGACGTGACGGCCCATCACTCGCGGCTGGTGCGGGCCCTGCCGCCCGGCGCGCCCGAGCCGGACGAGCTGCGCCACGTGCTGACGTGGCGGGTGACCAAGAAGCTGCTCAACCAGAACCTCACGGTGGGGTTGTTCGTCTTTTACAGTCCCAGCGACGGCGACGCGTACTTCCGCCCGAAGGTCCATTACAAGATCGACGACCAGTGGTCGGTCGAGGTCGGCGGGAACGTGTTCGTCGGGCGCGAGAACTATACGCTCTTCGGCCAGTTCGAGCGCGACAGCAACGTCTACACGGCGCTGAGATACGGTTTCTGAGGGCTTTCGACCTGCCCGCGGCCGGCCGGCTGCAAATCGACAATACATCTTCCCCGCGCTTGGCCCGGCGTGTATCCTTGTCGCTCAAGGAGAACGCCAATGTCCAAACCGGTGACCGTTCTGATCGTGGGGGCGGGTTCTCGCGGGTCCATCTACGCCGACTGGATGGACAAGGTCTGCGTGCCGGCCAAGGTCGTCGGGGTGGCCGAGCCGCGGGCGGAGCGGCGCGAGTTGCTGGCGCGCCAGCATGGCCTGGCCGCGGAGAACGTGTTCGACCGCTGGGACGCCCCGCTGGAGCGGGCGGGCAAGATCGCCGACGCGGTCATCATCACCACGCCCGACCACCTGCACGTCGAGCCGGCCTGCGCGTACGCCGAGCGCGGCTACCACATGATCCTGGAAAAGCCCATGGCCCCGACGGCGGAGGGCTGCCGCCAGGTCGCCGCCGCCGTCCGCAAGGCGGGCGTGATGAGTTGCATCGGGCACGTGCTCCGCTACGCGCCGTACACCCGCAAGCTCATCGAAGTGCTGCGGGCAGGGGCGATCGGGCAGGTGCTGGACGTGCAGCACCTCGAACCGGTGGGCTACTGGCACCAGGCCCATTCGTTCGTCCGCGGCAACTGGGGCAACCAGTCGCGGTCGTCGTTCATGCTGCTGTCCAAGAGCTGCCACGACCTGGACTGGCTGGCCTACGTGGTCGGCTCGCACCCGCGGCGGGTCAGTTCGTTCGGGACGCTCTCGCATTTCAAGGCGGACAACGCCCCGGCCGGCTCGGCCCAGCGATGCCTCGACTGCCCCGCCGACGTCGAGGCCGCCTGCCCGTACTCGGCCAAGCGGGTCTACTTCGCCATGCTCGAGCGAGGCGTGAAGGGCTGGCCGCTGGACGTGCTGACCACCGACCTGACGCCCGCGGGCCTGGAGCGGGCGCTCCGCGAGACGCCGTACGGCCAGTGCGCCTACCGCTGCGACAACGACGTGGTGGACCACCAGGTGGTCAACATCGAGTTCGACGGCGCCCAGACGGGCGTGTTCACCATGACCGCCTTCTCGCGGGCGAACATGTTCCGCCAGACGCGGATCTTCGGCACGCGAGGCGAGATCTTCACCGACGGCAAGCGGGTGGAGGTGTACGACTTCGTGACCGAGAAGGTGACGACGTACGAGGTGGCCGGGCTGGAGGGCAGCCAGCAGCACGCCGGCGGCGACCAGGCCCTGTTGGAGGCGTTCCTCGGCGCGGTGGCCAACAACGACCCCGCCCGGATCGTCACCGACGCCGAAGAGACGCTGGCGACGCACCTGGCGGTCTTCGCGGCCGAGCAGGCGCGGCTCGAGGGGCGAGTGGTGGAGATTGAATAGATGAACGAAAGCCCACGGACAGGTCCTTGGGCTTTACCTCGGCAGGAGAAAGGGACACAAGATGCTGCGAATGACAATGACCGTGTTGTGTGCGCTGGGACTCTTGAGCGGGGCCTTGGTGGCCGAGGACAACTGCCTGACGGCCGAGCAGAAGGCCCAGGGCTGGAAGAGCCTCTTTGACGGCAAGACGCTGAAGGGCTGGTCGGTCAAGAGCGGGACGGCCACCTACAAGGTGGACGAGGGCTCGATCCTGGGCACGACCACGCCGGGCAGCCCGAACACGTTCCTGGTGACCGACGAGACCTTCCGCGACTTCGAGCTGACCTTCGAGGTCAAGCTGGACAGCCCCCAGCTCAACAGCGGCGTGCAGATCCGCTCGAAGCTCAAGGGCGACAAGTTCGGCGGGCGGGTGTACGGCCCGCAGGTGGAGATCGAGAACGGCCCGGGTCAGTCGGGCTACATTTACGGCGAGGCGGCCGGGGGGTGGCAGTCGCCCGAGCCCAAGAGCAAGGACCCCAAGGTCAACCGGCACGACTACTTCAAGAACGGCCAATGGAACCAGTACCGCGTGCTGGCCGTCGGACGGAAGATCCAGACCTGGATCAACGGCCAGGCGGTCGCCGACCTCACCTACGACGAGAAGCTCTACAACGACAATCCCGAGGGCGTGATCGGCCTGCAGGTCCACGGCGTGGGCGACAAGGGGCCCTTCAGCGTCCGCTGGAAGAACATTTACATCAAGCCGGTGGAAGAGAAGAAGTAGAGTCGTGACAACCAGCGAAGAGGCAGTCACCATGCGAAAATCCATCGTCCTGCTGACAGTCGCGGCATCTTTCGCCGCCGTCGCCTCGGCGGCCGATCGGCCGCCGAACATCGTCATCATCTTCGCCGACGACATGGGCTACGGCGACCTGGGGTGCTACGGGCACCCGTCGATCCGCACGCCGAACCTGGACCGGATGGCCTCCCAGGGGATGCGGTTCACCGACTTCTACTGCGGCGCCAGCGTGTGCACGCCCAGCCGGGCGGCGCTGATGACCGGGCGCTACGCCCCGCGCTGCGGGATGGCCAGCGACAAGCGCCGCGTCCTGTTCCCCACCTCCAAGGGCGGGCTCCAGGCCGACGAGGTCACCATCGCCGAGATCCTGAAGAAGCAGGGATACGCCACTCACGCCATCGGCAAGTGGCACCTGGGGCATCTGCCCCAGTACCTGCCCACGTCCCACGGGTTCGACACGTACTTCGGCATCCCGTACTCCAACGACATGGACCGGCTGGCCGCCAAGGGCCCCAAGGGCAGGGCGGCGTTCCTGGAGCCCAGGGTGGAGTACTGGAACTGCCCGCTGATGCGCGGCACGGAAGTGGTCGAGCGGCCGGCCGAGCAGACCACCATCACCCGCCGCTACACCGAAGAGGCCGTCAAGTTCATCAAGCAGGACAAGGACCGCCCGTTCTTCATCTACCTGGCCCACAACCTGCCCCACGTGCCGCTGTTCCGCCACAAGGAGTTCGAGGGGCGCAGCCTCCGCGGACTCTACGGCGACGTGATCGAGGAGATCGACTGGTCGGTGGGGCAGGTGCTGGAGGCGATCCGCGAACAGGGCCTGGAGAAGGACACGGTCGTCTGGTTCACCAGCGACAACGGCCCGTGGCTGATCTTCAACGATCACGGCGGGTCGGCAGGCCCGCTGTTCGAGGGCAAGGGCTGCTCGTGGGAAGGCGGCCAGCGGGTGCCCGGCATCGCGTGGGGGCCGGGGCGCATCCCCGCCGGGCGGATCACCTCCGAACTGGCCTCGACGCTGGACTTCCTGCCGACCGCGGCCGCCCTGGCCGGGGCCAAGCCGCCGACAGACCGCACGCTCGACGGGTACGACCTTACGGCCTTCATCACGGGCAAGACCGACAAGAGCCCGCGCGACCGGTTCTTCTACTATCGCGACGAGGCGATCTACGCCGTCCGCCAGGGGCCCTACAAGGCCCACTTCACCACCCGCTCCGCCTACGGGCCGGACAAGCCCGTCAAGCACGACCCGCCGCTGCTGTTCCACCTGGGCGTGGACCCGGGCGAGAAGTGGAACGTCGCCTCCCAGCACCCCGACGTCGTCGAGCGCCTGATCAAGCTGGCCGGCGAGCAGGACGCGGGGCTCAAGGCCCCGCCCTCGCAGTTGGAGAACGAGAACATCAAGTAGTGAGAACCCCCGAGCGGCCTTCGCCAGGGCGTCGGCCGGGTCGCAGGCCCGAACGCCTGGGCTACTTCTTCTCCGGCTGGTGCAGCATCAGCTTTTCCATCGTGTCGGCCACGTCGCGGTACTCGACGCCGTCGGCCAGGGCGGAGACGTACTGGTGCAGGGGGTTGTTGGGTTTCTCGTGCCACTGGTGCGTGCCGTTTGGGAAGACGTGGTTGTAGCCCTCGGTGACGAGCTTCCACGGCTTGCCGGGCCCGCGGGCGGCGACCATGACGGCGATCTGGTCGGCGCTGTGTCGCGGTTTGACCTGCCCGCCGAAGTACAGTTCGTAGACGCGGCGCACGGGGTTGGTTGCGGGCAGGCCGGCCAGGGCCTTGCCGGTGGCGAGCTTCTCGGCGAACTCCTGCCCGCCGGTGAAGGTGATGAGGGTGGGCCAGCCGGCGATGGCCTTGACGGTGGACTCGGGGTCGACCTTGAAGTTGCCCCAGTGTCCCGGGTCCAGGTCGTGGGGATATCGCGTGCCCATGCAGACCCACTGCTTGACCTTCCGCTTGACCAGGGCGGGACCGTCCAGATCGCTGATGTCGTCGCCCTTTGACTCCAGCAGGTAGCGGAGGTTGGTCAGGTCGCCGACGGTGACGATGACTACGCTGTTGTCCTTCTGGCCGGCCAGCACGCGCCGATAGATGGGCGTGGCGTCGGGGAGTTTCTCGCCGTAGGGCAGGTCGTGGGGGAACTCCTGGGCGATCTGCCTGGCGTAGCGGGACCGCTGCTGGGGGAACTTGGGCCCCTGTTTGGGGATGCCCACGGGCAGGTCGCCCCGGCCGAAGTACGTGTTGATCGCGTCGACGCAGACGGCGGACCACTCGTACTTGGACGAGACCGGAGTGGCGAGGATCTCGATCTCGCCCGCGTCGGCCAGCGCGTGCACGACGGCCAGGGCGGCGGCATCGTCGCAGTCGCTGTCCATGTCGGTGTCGAAGATGAGCTTGACCGGTTCGGCCGCCGACAGGGCTGGCGCAAGCGAGAGCACCAATGCCGCACAGACGCATAGGCCCAGCGAACGGGCGAAAAGGGCTCGCCTGATCTTGCGCCCGACAGACGCCGACGTCGCAACGAAACGGCTCTTCACATCAAGCTCCTTTGTGTCCGATTCACGGCCCGGACGGACTACCGCTTGTCCAGCGAGGAATTGAGCGTGACTGTCTGGCCCTTGGGGATCGTCAACTCCACGGTCTTGTCGCCGTAATGCACCTTGCAGGGCTTGCCCAGCAGCGAGGTGATGGCCGCCTCGGTCAGCTTTCCGTCCTTCCAGGTCATCGCGACGACGAACCCGCCGCGCCCGCGGAGGCCCTTGACGCTGCCGGCGGGCCAGGCCTTGGGCAGGGCCGGCAGCAGCCGCAATTCGCCCTGGCGGACCGGGTGGACGGTGACGGCGTGGCTTTGCAGGAGCATCTCCGTCACTCCGCTGCAGCCGCCGAAGTTCCCGTCGATCTGGAAGGGCGGGCACAGGTCGAACATGTCCGGGCCCGTGCTCTGCGTGATCAGCTCGCGATACATCTTGAAGGCGTGGTCGCCTTCGCCCAGGCGAGCCCAGAGGTTGATCTTCCAGGCTTTGGACCAGCCCGTCCCGCCGTCGCCGCGGACCTGGAGCGACTTGCGGGCGGCGGCCAGCAGGTCGGGCGTGGCCGTCGTGATCTGGTTGCTGGGGAACAGGGCGTACAGGTGCGAGACGTGACGGTGGTGGATCTCCGGGGCCTTCATGTCCCAGTCGTCCAGCCATTCCTGGAGCTGGCCCGCCTGCCCCACCTGGTGGGGCTGGAGGCGGTCGCGGGCGGCCTTGACCCGCGCGACGAACGACGCGTCGCCGCCCGCGACGATCGGCGCCGACTCGATGCACGCGTCGAACAGGTCGCGGATGATCTGGGAGTCCATCGCCGGCCCCGCGCAGACACTGGCCCTGAAGGGGTGCTGGTTTTCCGGCGACAGCGAGGGGCACGTGACCAGCAGCTTCTTCGTCGGGTGCTCGACGAGGCTGTCCAGGAAGAACTCCGCCGCCCCCTTCATGAGGGGATAGGCCTTCTTCAGGAAGGCGTCGTCTCCGGTGAAGAGGTAATGCTCCCACAGGTGCCTGCACAGCCAGGCGCCGCCTGTGGGCCAGAAGCCCCACGTCGCCCCGTCGATGGGAGCGGTGGCCCGCCAGATGTCGAAGTTGTGGTGACAGACCCATCCGCCCGCGCCCCAGTTGGTGCGGGCGGTCTTCGCCCCGGGCTCGCTCAGTTCGCTCACCGCCCGCAGCAGCGGCTCGTGGCACTCGGACAGGTTGGTCGGCTCGGCCGGCCAGTAGTTCATCTCCGTGTTGATGTTGATGGTGTACTTGCTGTCCCAGGGCGGACGGGTGGACTCGTTCCATTTGCCCTGGAGGTTGGCGGGCTGGCTGCCCGGGCGGCTGCCGGAGATCAGCAGGTATCGCCCGAACTGGAAATACAGGACGGCCAGATGCGGGTCGGCCTCGCTGAAGGCCTTGATCCGCTTGTCGGTGGGCGTGTCGAGGGCTGCGGGGCTGGAGCCCAGGTCCAGTTCGACGCGGTCCATGAGCTTGCGGTGGGCGGCGACGTGGTCGGCCAGGATGCGGGCGAAGGGCTTGGAGCCCACGTCGGAGATGCACTTTCGGGCGCGGGCGGCCTGGTCGGCGGAGACGTCCTTCCAGTTGACGTAGTTGGTGGCGGCGGCCAGCAGGAGGGTGGCCGAGTCGGCCCCGCGGACGACGAGCTTGTCCTTGTCGGCCTGGAGCGTGCCGCCATCGATGGTCACGCGGAGCCGAGCCTGGGCCTTAAGCACGCCCTTGACCTTCTGACAGTCGGGCCCGCTGGCCGACAGGACAAGTTGGTTGTCGCCTTCGGCGCCCAGCGAGAAATCCGCCTGCGGGCTGGTCATCGTTGCGGCGAAGTCGAGCTTGCCGCCCTTGTCCGCGGTCAGGCGGACGACGATCACCTCGTCGACGGGGCTGGCGAAGACCTGGCGCCGGAAGGTGATATCGCCCACCCGGTAGCTCACCGATGTGACGCCCGTTCGGAGGTTCAACTCGCGGCGGTAGGCTGTTGCCTTCTCGTGGCCGGGAAGGCTGAGCTTCAGGTCGCCCACGGGCTGGTAGGGCATCTGGCGGATCGGTCGGGCCATCATCCGCCGATTGATCAGGGTGTGCGCATCGCGGTATTTGCCTTCGAAGATGAGCTTGCGGGCCTCCGGCAGGGCCGCCAGTGCGTCGGCGTGGCTGGGGTCGTACGGCCCGGCCGCCCAGAACGTATCCTCGTTGAACTGGATCCGCTCGTCGGCGGTCTTGCCGAACACCATGGCGGCCAGGCGTCCGTTGCCGATGGGCAGGGCCTCGATCCACTGATTGGCCGGCGCGGGATACCACAACACCAGCGGGACGTCCTGGGACGGAGCGGGGGTGGACAGAGCCAGAACGGCGAGTACGGTCAGAGACATCAGCAGGCGATGGGCCATGGGGTTCTCCTTCTGGTCATGCGACGCGCCAGGATTCTACCGCCTGGGCGGCCGCCCTGCAAAATGCGCGCCCGGCAAAGAGAAGGGAGAAGCGCAGCACGAGAGTCGGACGATGCGCCGGCTGCAACCGGCTCCGGCGGGTCACTTAGCCACGATCTCGAACGGCAGGGCGGGGAGCATGCCCATGGGCGTCTGGCGGAGGGTGGTCTTCTTCTTGGCCGAGCTTTCCTGCTTGCCCGCATAGGCGTTGAGGATGAGGTTGCCCTTGAGCCCGGGCTTGAGCTTGCCCGCGTCGCACTCGAAGACCACCTCGGTCTCGTTTCGCCGGGGCGTCTGGTCCTTGATGCTCAGCCCGTCGGGGGGCTCGTCCAGTTGCAGGCGGACCTGGTCGAACGACACGTCCGAGACGACGGCGACGCGGAGCTTGCCGGTCCCGCCGGCGGGGATCTTCACGGGCAGGTCGCTGAGGTAGCGGGCGGTGGTGTTGCCGGGGTCGCGCCCGGAGACCAGCACCTTGAACTCGCTGACGGGGACGACGTGATGGTAGATGAAGGCCTGGAGCATGTCCTCGGCCGGCTCGACGGTTCGGACGACCTCCTGCCCTCCGAGGGTGGATCGCCCCACCAGGGAGAGGCTGATGGCCTCCTTGGTGTTGATGGGCGGGGCGGCCAGGGTGAGGCGGACGCGGTCCTGGCCGTCGGGGACGCGGGCGGCGTGCAGGCGGAATCCCGGCGGGGCGTCCTTGAGCGACAGGTCGATGGGCCCGGTGAAGCCGTCCTTGCGCAGGGCGAACACCTCCAGGGCGACGGTTCCCCCGCCGCGGACGTTGAGGCTGGAGGGCACGATCCGCAGGTCGAAGTCCATCTGCGGCTCGCTCAGGCGCAGTCGGTAGGCGTACTCGGTCCCGCCGGCCTTCTGCGTGTCGCCCAGGTGGACGTAGTAGTCCCCGTCGGCCGGCAGCTTCACCTGCACCAGCGAGTCGGCGTGGTGGGTGACCAGGCCGGCGCCCTTGTCCTCGTGGTCGTCGTTGAGGGCGATCTGCTTTCCGGCGGCGTCGGTGACGCGGAGGACCGAATCCAGGGGCGACTGGAGCCGGCGGGCGCGGACGTCGGCGATGAGGGTCTGTCCCGCCTTGCCGCGGATGCGGAAGACGTCCCAGTCGCCGCTCTTGTCGATCCGCCCGTTGACGATCATGGGCATCGCGATGTCCTGGGCGGTCTTGGCGTCGTCGTTGGGCTCTCGCTCGAGGCACTCGGGGAGCGCGTCGACGGCGAAGGGCAGGCGGTTGGAGAACGACTCGGTGCTGGAGACCGACTCGGCCCGGCGGTCCAGGGCGGCGTCGATGAGCAGGTCCAGCCGGCGCTCGGAGAGCACCGCGTGCTGCTTTCGGACGAAGACGGGGAAGACGCCCGGCTCGGGGAACTTGAGCGAGAGAACATCGGAGGGCAGGTTCCAGCCGGTGAGCTGGACGCGGTTTCCGGCGCCGGCCCGTCCGCCGAGGGGGAAGATCTGCTTGACGTAGGGCAGCTCGCCGGCGGCGATGCGGTAGACGAAGTCCTCGCGTCCGCGGAAGAGGGCGTCGCGGATCTCGACGACGTACGTGCCGTCCGCGGGGGGCTCGAAGTAGAGCACCGGGTCGGGGTGGAAGCGGAAGTCGTCGGCGTAGAGCAGTTCCTTGCCGTCGGCGTCGTAGATGGCCATGACGGCCTGGAACCAGCCGGGCACCGCGTCGGGCAGGTACGGGACCAGGTCGCGGGCGCTGGCGGCGAAGACGAGCTTCTGTCCCTTCTTGGCGGTAAAGCGGTAGCGGTCGATCTCGCCGGGGAGGACCTGCCCGTTGATGATGGCGGGCAGGGCCACGTCCATCAGGCTGGGCTTGGGCGCGGGCGTGCGGGAGGGCTTCTCCTTGAACTCGGGAAGCTGGCCCACCCAGAACGGCAGGGGGTTGGTCAGGCCCGAGGGCGTCTCCAGGCGCAGCTCGCGCCGCCCGGTAGGCGCGTCGGGGGCGATGGTCATGCGGAGGGTGACGGTCTCGGCGATGGCGGGCGTGGGGGCGTTCTCCGGCTTGGCGTAGCCGAAGGCGAACGTCTGGATGCCCTTCCCGCTGATGTACACGCTGACGATGCCCGCCAGGCTTCGCCCGCCGATCACCAGCTCCAGCTCGGCGCCCTGGCGGCTGCCCGCCGGGTAGACATAGCCGATCCGGGCGTTCTGCTGGGCGAGCGAGGGAGTGGACGTCAACGCAAACGCCAGTACCAGACCGACAACGGGGATGACCCGATTCATGCGCTTCTCCACAACCAGCTCCACACCATAGGGCCTATGGGACCCACAGGACCTATCAGACGCATAGGGCCTGGGACAGCCGCCACCGGGGCTTACATGATTTCCTTCAGCTTGCCGGCCGTCTTGACGCCGTCGGCTTCGGACGGCTTCATGGGCACGCGCATGCCGCTGGGATGGGGCAGGGCGCCTTCGGGGTCGATGCCGAGCAGTTCGTACATGCTCGCCAGCAGGTCGTATGGGTAGACCGGGCGATCTTTGGGATGCTCGGCCCGCTTGTCGGACTCGCCGACCACGTGCCCGCCCTTGAAGCCGCCGCCGGCGACCAGGGCGCTGAAGCACGCCCCGTAGTGGTGGCGCCCGCCGTCCCACGGCGGCTGCCAGTCGATCTTCGGCGTGCGCCCGAACTCGCCGCAGCACCAGATGATGGTGGACTCCAGCAGCCCGCGCTGGGCCAGTTCCTCCAGCAGCGTGGCCAGGCCGCTGTCGAGTTGGGGCAGCTTGCTCCGCATGGCCTGGAAGTTGCCCTTGTGGGTGTCCCACCCGCCGTAGTTGATGGTGATGTAGGGGAAGCCTTTCTCCACCAGGCGCCGGGCCAGCAGGCACGACTGCCCGAAGGTGTTCCGCCCGTACGCCAGGCGGACTTCGTCCTTCTCCTGATTGAGGTCGAAGACCTTGCCCTCGTCGCCGAGGATCAGGTCGTAGGCCCGTTCGGCGCAGTCCTTCGACAGGGCCAGCGTCGGGTCGTCCTTCATGGAGTTGCTCAGGGTGTTGAGGTTGCCCAGCAGGTCGCGCCGGGCCTCCTGGCGCTCGCGGGTGACGCCCTCGGCCACGATGCCCTCGACGACGAACTGGGCGGCCGCCGGGTTGCCGCCCGTGGCGAACGGCTTGTACTTGGGCCCCAGGAAGCCGGCCTCCGAGAACCGCCCCTGCGGGCGGGTCAGCACGATGTAGGGCGGGATCAGGCCCTTGTAGCCCGCTTCGTAGGCGTTGAACAGCGCGACGATCGCGCCGGCCGACGGGAACACCAGCTTGCCGCCGGGCGGGCGTCCGGTCTGGACGAGGTAGGCGGCCGTCTCGTGCCCGTTGTTGCCGTGGGTCATGGTGCGGATGAGCGAGTAGCGGTGGGCCTGCTTGGCCAGCAGCGGCATCAGCTCGTTGATGCGAATGCCGCTGACGTTGGTCTCGATGGGGCTGGTGAAGGGCCCGGTGTAGTCGCTGCCGGCGTCGGGCTTGGGGTCGAAGGTGTCGTTTTGCGTGGGCCCGCCCCACAGCCAGACCTGGATGACCGACTTGGCTTTGGCCTTGGGCGCCGTCTTGGCGGGCTGGTTGGTGGGCAGATTGGCCATCGCCCGGCCGCCCATCCACACTCCCGCCGCTCCGGCCAGACCCAGGCGAAGCGCCTCACGACGAGACCAATCCGCGCCGTTCATGCCGTTCGTAGCCATCGTTTTCTCCTTTGCCATCGGGCGAGCCGCTCTCAATGCCGGTAGAGGAATTCGTCGGTGTTCATCAGCGCCCAGGCCAGGTCCAGCAGGCCCTGCCGGCCCTGGACCACCTTCGACCTGGAGTACGTCTCGACTGTCTTAATTTCGTCATCCGTGGGCAGCCGGGACAGGAACGTCAGATAAATGTCCCGGATCACGTCCCGGTCGGACTTGTTGGCGTAGATCAAGGACTGGAACTTCTCGGCCTTGAGCTTGTTGAGGATGTGGCTGGAGTTGAGCACGTGCAGCCGCTGCGAAGGGGTGGGACGGTTGGATCGCTCAGACTCCAGTCCGGTGTCTCGGGGCGGGCGCCCGAACATCTCCAGGAACGGGCTGGTCACGCTCCCGTCGGCGAGGTAGATCGTTCGCTGGCTGTCGGGGATGTAGCTGAAGGGCTCGGGCGTCTCGCTCATGTACCGCTCGCCGGTCCCGGTGATCTGGCAGAGGGCGTCGATGAGCACCTCGGCCTCCAGTCGGCGGACCGGGTAATAGGCGAAGTTGGCCAGGGCCCGCTCGCTCCGCACGCGGGGGATGGACGAAAGCTGGTAGGTCTTGGAGTTGAGGATCAGGCGGCAGACGTGCTTGACGTCCCACTTGGCCGAGACCAGCTCCCGGGCCAGGTAGTCCAGCAAGGCCGGGTTGGCGGGCGGGTTGTCGTCGCGGATGTCGTCGCACTCGTGAACGATGCCGCGTCCCTGGAGCCAGAACCAGACGCGGTTGACGATGGCGCGGGAGGCGCAGGGGTTCTGTGCGGACAGCAGCCAGTCGGCGAAGACCTCGCGCGGGTCCTTGCCGTCGGGGAGGGCGATCTTCGTGCCGTCGGGGAACGCCGCCTGGGCCAGCGCCGGGCGGGTGGTGGCCTGGGCGGCCTTGGAGAGGTCGTGAAAGACGATCTCCTCCTTCCACTCCAGGGTGGACTTGTAGCCCACCTGGGAGAAGAAGACGGCCATGCCGTCGAGCTTGTCCTTGGGCCACTTGTCCGCCCGCTGCCCCATGAAGGTGAGGGCGACCAAGCGGGCGAGATTGGCCGGCTCGCGGTCCTGGTTGGCCCGGTAGAAGTTCACCGGGGCCCTGCGGAAGTTGCTGCCGCTGGCGGTGAGCATCTCGCGGACGAACTGGTCGTAGGGGACGTTGTCGGCCAGGCAGGTGCGGATCCAGCGGTGGTAGGCCTGGGCGCCGTTGGGCCAGAGGTTGATGGGGAACTCGCCCTTGACCCGCAGCGCGTCGCACCATCGCAAGGCCCAGTAGTCGGCGTATTCGATGCGTTCCAGGAGGCGGTCGATGAGCTTGGCCCGCTTGGCGGGGTCCTTGTCGTTGAGGAAGGCGGCGGCCTCCTTGGCCGTCGGCAGGGTGCCGACCACGTCCAGGTAGACTCGCCGGAAGAAGACGCCGTCGGAGCATACGCCCGACGGCTGGATATTCAGCTCCTTGAGCCGCCCGAAAACCAGTTCGTCGATCTTGCACTGGGGCGTCAGATCGATCGTGCTCTCGAACGCGCCCGCGCCGGCCGGCGGGGCCTGGCCCGCCAACACACCCACCAGGACCAACATGGAAAACGCGGACGTGGCCATCTATACACCTTGTGCCAATATAGTACCCTATCTGGAGGTTTAACGCAACGGACGGCGAAGATTGTGATACTTTTCAGAAGCAGGGATCTGGGATCAGGGATTGCGTGTCTTCTTGTCTCCTGTTCTCTCGTCCCTATTCCCTATTCCCTATTCCCTAATCCCTAATCCCTAATCCCTAATCTCTGATTCCTCGCCGCTCACTCGTCGGTCGAGCCGCCCAGGGTCATGTTGATTTTGTAGACCGACTGGAGGCGGGAGTGGGCGGTGCTGGCGTGCGAGCTCTTGGGGAACCGCCTGCACACGCTCTGGAAGGCCTTGATGGCATTCTCCTTCTTGCCCGCCTCTTCCCAGGTCATGCCGATCTCCAGGTTGGCCCATGGGGCGTAGCGGTCGTCGCTGGCGATCTGGTTGTACAGGAGGAGGGCCTCGTTGTACTCCTTGAGCCGACGGTGGCACCAGGCCATCACCTGGAGGTTGCTGGGGAAGTTGGTGCACTGGCGGAGCACGCCGATGGCCTCGCGATACTGGCCCGCGTCGCGGTGGGTCGTGCCGATCTCCCACAGCCATTCGGGCGTCTTGGCGGGGGCGATCTTCATCAGTTCGCGGTAGACCTTGATCGCGTCGGGGTACTGCCTGGCCTCGCGGTGGACGCCGGCGATCTCGGCGGTCCACTTGGCCTCGTCGGCGTCTTCGAGGGAGAGGATCTGGCGGTAGGCGGCGATGGCGGCGGGGTACATCTTCCGCTTTCGGCAGCCGCCGGCTACGTGCGCCAGCCCGGCCGCCTTGTCCTTGAACTGGCGGTAGACGGAGCAGGCCTTGTCGAAGCGGTCCCGCGACTCGTGCCAGGCGGCCAGGCGGGCGAGCGTGGCGTCGCTGGCGCCGCAGCGGCGGATGATTTCGTCGTAGACCTCGCCGGTCTGGCGTTCCTGGCGGGCGGAGGCGTGCACGTCAGCCACCGCCTGGAGCACGCGGCGCAGGACCTCCTTGTCCTGGTCCTTCTGCGGCTGGTTGTCTTGCGGGCCCTGCCTGCGGAGCCACGCCGCGGCCCGGTCGGCCAGGCGGTGGGCCTTGGCGAGGGTCTGTTCGTCGCGGCTGAGGTGGGAGACGATCTGGCAGACGTAGTTGGCGACGCGGAGAGTGAGGTCGCCCTTGACGTAGGCGGTCTCCATGGCCCGCACGCCCTCGTCGAAGGCCTCCTGGGCGAAGCACCACTGGGTGTAGCTTTTGGCGGCCCGGCGGCAGAGTTCGGCGGTCGCTTCGCTGCGGTCGACGTCGAAGGTGAGTTTCTTCCAGCACTCCGCCTGGGCCTGCTCGTCCTTCTGGACGCCGGCGATCTCGGCGAGGTCGGACAAGGCGTGGGCGGCGGAGAGGTGTCGCAGGCGGTCGACGTCGTCGGCGGGTTTCTTGCCCAGGGGCGCGTCGCTGAGCAGGGCCTGGTAGGCCTTCTTGGCCTGGTCCAGCCGGCCCATGTCGAGGTAGGTGCGACCGATGTGGTAGCGGGCCTTGGCGGCGTCGGCGGAGTCGGGCCAGTAGTCCAGGACGGTCTGGAAGCCGTCCTTGATGGCGGTGTTGGCCTTGCGGAGATGGACCTGGCACAGGGCCCAGCGGAGCTGGGCGTAGGAGGCCCCTTCGCTCTTCTCGTAGAGGGTGATGTACTTCTCGTACTCGGCGGCGGCGGCCTTCCAGTTCTGCTGCTTGCAGAACTTCTCGGCGGTCTGCATCTGGTAGCGCTCGACCTCGCGGAGCTTGGCCCATCGTTCGAGGGACATCTCGTCCAGCGGTCCGGCGGCGGCGGAAACGCAGATCGCCAGGAGAATGCTCGAAATTCGGGGACAGACCCCGTATTCCCCAAGAAGAGCGTTCCTGAGAGTGTGGGCGATGCTGGGAATACGGGATCTGTCCCCGAATTTCATTGATGGACCTTTTGCGACTCCAGCCATTTGGCATACTCCGCGTGCGCGTAGAAGATCACGTTGGTGCCCAACTGGTAGCAGAGTTCCCAGATCTCGCTCTTGACGCCGGCGTGTCCGTCGCACCAGGCGTCGCCGACGTCGCCGGGATGATAATAGCACACCCACCGCCCCTCCACCCACCATCCCAGCGCCACTTTGCCCCCGTGGGGGGCCACGTAGGGCAGGAACGGAATGGGGTAGGGCACGCGGTGGATCATGTCGTCCAGCGGCACGGGCACGGGGCGGACCTCGGGCAGGACGGCCGCCATCATCGAAAGGAACTGCCGGTGGAAATTCATGCTGCCCCCGTTGTCGCCGAAGATCATCCCGTGGCGGTCCAGCAGGTACTCGCGCAGGGCGCGGGTCTCGCCCCTGGTGAGCACGATGTTCCGCTCGCCGGTCAGGTACACCAGGGGCGGGCTCTTGAGCTTCGGGAAGCCCCGCAGCTCCGCGATCGACTTGAACTCGGTCTTGTCGGCCACCTTCTGCCCGGTGCGGATGCCGTACTCCAACAGCATGTTCAGGTCGGCGCCGATGCCGAACTTCTGGTCCCAGTTGCCCCCCTCGTAACGCAGGCGGATGAAGCGGACCTTGCCCCTGGCCGTGCCCGCCCCGAAGCCCGGCGTGCCCGTGCCCTGCCCATAACCCACCTGGTAGGCATGCTCGGTGGCCTCGTCCAGGCGCAGTTTCACGTCGTCGATGGGCGGGACCTCGAAGCGGATCGCGCTGTACGGGTTGACCACGTACTTCGTGCGGATGATCTTCTGCACCTGGACGGTCTGGGCCAGGGCCTTGGCCTCGCCCCCGCCCGCGGGCAGTTCGTAGATGTCCCGGCTGAGCCACAGCCACGCGATCAGGGCCACCAGCAGGAAGAACGCCAGCGTGTAGGCCACCAGCAGGGCGATCGACTGCTTGAGCTTCCGGCCCTCTCGGCCGTAATACCACGCCTCGGCGTCCAGCGGGTTGGTGATGCGCCGCCCCGGCGGCGGGGGGTTGGCCAGGCGGTCGAGGCGCCGGCGCTGGCTGAACATCTCCACGCCGTAGACCGACCAGCACAGGCCGATCAGGTACAGCCCGGCTAGGCCGTACGTGGCCAGCCACGGCATGACGATGCCGGCGAGTTGGGCCAGCAGGGTCGTCCCGCCGTACAGCACGACGTACGCCAGCGAGCCCAGCACGCAGAGTCGCATGGGGCTCATCGAGGCCAGAGTTTTCAGGCGAAGCTTCAGATACATGTACGCAGCCACTTCACGGGAACCTTGGTGCCGGACATTCTCCTTTGCAGGCAAAGCCCACGGAAGGCCTTCCGTGGGCTTTCTGCCGCCCGCTTATTCGAGTTTGTCCAGCAAGTTATCGAGCTTCTTGTCCATGGGGTTGGTGTTGGGATCGGCGGCCTTGGTCTCTCCCAGGCCCATGACCTTCATGGCCTTCTTGGCGTCCTCGGGACTGGGCTGGTCGGCGGCGCCGGCGGCCGAGGCTGGCGCCGCGGCCTGGGCAGGCGCGGCGGGCTGGGCCTTCGCAACGGCGGGAGCGGCAGCCGCCGGACGCGGCTTGGCGGCGCGGGCCTTGGGCGGGCCCCAGATCAGGTACGGTCCGACCGTCCCGACAATCAGCAGGATCACCGTGCCCACGACGGCCCAGCCGATGCACCGCACCAGGGCGCTGCCGGCCACCATGCCCAGCACTTCCTGGGGGCTCCGCCCTCGAGTCTGGGTCAGGAACTCGCGCAGCTCGCCCAGGCTGGCCGAGGCGTTGGCCTTCAGCCTGCGCAGGTCGCGCGAGACGCCCTTGCCGCTCTCGCCGCCGGATGATGTCGTTCGTTCGCTCATAGTCACTCCTCGTTCAGCTTGTCCAGCACGTGAACCAGGTCGCCGCCGGCCTCGCTGATGGCCTCGATGACCGGTTCGTAGTACATCGCCTGGGCCTCGCGGTGGACCTTCAGCAGCACCGTCCGCTCGCCCGGCGGCCTGTCTTCCAGCAGGTTCGAAATCTGCGACGCCAGCATGGCCACGCCCACCTGCCGTCCGTTGAGGTACAGCTTGTCCTCGGCGTCGATCAGGACGCTGACCCTGGCGTATCCGGCCGGCTCCACCTCCATCGCCCGCGCCGGCTGCCACTTGAGGAAGCTGTCGTCGTTGGCCTGGGCGAGGATCACGAAGAAGATCAGCAGGTTGAAGGCGATGTCGCCCATCGCCATCGCCGGCACGTCGGCCTTGAATGTCTTGCGCTTGATCTTCATGGGCTAGGAACCAATCTGCACCACCCGCTCCTCTTCCCGCTGGATGGTGACGATCCCGCCGGCCTGCTCGATGGCGGCGGTGGTGGCGATCCAGTGGTGGTAGGGGACCTCGGGGCGGCTCTTGACGACGACCACGCGGTCCTCGGGTCGGGTCTTGTCCATCAGCAGCATTCGCAGGCGGGGGGCGACGTCCCGGGGCAGGGTCGCCTCGCCGTTGATCGCGATGGTCGTCCGCGTCAGGTTCACCTCCACGTGCTGGGCCTTGGCCTGCTGCTCGGGCGTCTGCTCGCTGCGGGGGACGTTCTGTCGGCGCCCGCTGTCGGGGCTGGCCGACGCGCAGACCAGAAAGAACACGATCAGGTTGAACGCGATGTCCCCGGTCGCGGTGGCCGGGGGTTCGGTCATCAGGTTGGTCGAGCGTCGCACTCTCATAGTTGCGCCAAAGGTCTGCTTGGCGTCAGGCGGAGGCAGCCGAGGCGGCCGCCGCCGGGTCGTCCGCTTTCGTATCGCCCTGGGCCAGGGCCATCTTGAGCGTCACCGCCTCGATCAACTCGGTGGCCGACTCTTCCACCTGGAGCACGTAGCGGTTGATCACGCTGGTGAAGTAGTTGTAGGCGATGAACGCGGGGATGCCGATGAGCAGTCCGAAGGCGGTGGTGAGCAGGGCGATGTTGATGCCTCCGGCAGCCAGGGCGACGATGTTGGTCTCGCCCATGCGGTCGACGATCTCGCGGAAGGCGACGACCATGCCCTGGACGGTGCCCAGGAAGCCCAGCATGGGGGCGGCGCTGGAGATGGTGGCCAGGATGGGCAGGTGGCGCTCGAGCGAGGCGACGATGTGCACGCCGTAGTCGTCCATGGTCCGGACGACCTGGTCGTCGACCTGGGCGGGGTCGTGGTTGAGCCGGCGCAGCACGAGATACTTCCGCAGGCCCACCGCCAGCACCGCCGGCACGGGCCCCTGCTGGGCGTCGCACTTGGCCACCGCCTCCTCGACGCGATCGGCCTGAAGCAGTTGCATGACCTCGTTGCGGAGGGCGGAACTGTCGGTGGCGACCATCTTGAGGCTGCGCCACCGCTCCAGGATCACGCCCGCGGCCACGATGCCCAGCAGCAGGATGGGCCACATGAACAGCCCGCCGCGGACCAGCTCGCCGATGAGCCCGGAGTTGAGGATATCCGTGACCACGGAGGTCTTGGGCGGCTCGGGCATGGCCTCGTCGTCTTCGGGGGCCTTGGACTTGGCCTTGGCGTCAGGCTTGGCCTTGGCGTCCGCGGGCTTGGCCTTCGCGTCGCCGGGTTTGGCCTTGTCGTCGCCCTTGACGTCGGCAGGCTTGGCCTTGGCTTCGCCCGGGGTGCCGCCGATGGAGGGCGGGGCAGAAGGCTGGGCCATCGCCACGCTGCTCAACAACAAGAAGATCCACACGCTTCGCGTCATTGCACGACCTCGTTTCACGCGGAGCAACCTGCCTGCCGGCAGGCAGGGCTCCGCCTCGCTAAACGCGGAGCAAGCTCCGCCGCTAAACCACCAAAACGACTACCGGTTACCCGGGCACCAACAATCAACAATCAACAATCAACAATCACCAATCACCAATCAACAACCAACAACCAACAACCAACAACCAACAACCAACAACCAACAACCAACAACCCTTCTATTGATCGGGGTTTTCCACTTCCTTGCTGTCGGCCTCGAACTGGCTGAGCATCTCGGGCAGGGCCAGTCGGCCTCGGGCGTACTTGGCGGCCTCGCTGGCGGGGAAATCCCAGCGGCAGCGGTTGTATCGCTGGTAGGCGAGGCGGTTGTTTCGGCCCATGCGGTAGCTCTCGCCGGCCCAGAAGAGGGCGTCGGAGCAGAGCTTGTCTTCGACGAAGACGCGAGCGAAGCGGTCGAAGGCCTTGCCCGCGTCGGTGAACTTGCCCTGCTTGTAGCGGCACTGCCCGACGCGGAAGGCCATCTGCGGGGCGTACTGGTGGGTCTGGAACTTCTCGACGAACTTCTCGCCCACCTCGGCGGCCACGTCGAACTGCTCCTTCTTGTAGAAGTAGTCGGCCACCCGGATCATCACGCTGGAGACCAGGGCCGACTTGGGATACGTCGCCGCCAGGGCGACGTAGGCCTCCAGGGCCAGGTCGAAGTCGCCCATCTCCTCGTAGGTCTGGGCGAGCTTGTACTGGGCGTCGGGGGCCAGCGGGTGGTCACCGTACTGGCGGAGGATGGACTGGTAGGCGTTGATGGCCTCGTCCCACTGGCCCAGCTCCTGGGCGAACTGCCCCAGCAGATAGGCCACCCGCGGAGCGTAGCGGGGCTCGAGCTGCTCTTCCACCAGTTCGCGGAGAACCGCCCGCCCGGCTCGCAGGGCCGTCCGGGCGTCATCCAGCCGCTCCAGGCGACGGTGGCTCTTGAACAACTCGAAGTAGCACTCGGCGATGGTGAAGCGGGTCTCCACCGACAACTTCTCGTCGGCGAAGGCCTTGCTGAACGATCGCACCAGGCCGTCGGAGCCGACGGCCACCGGGGCCTCGAACAGCGCCTCGAGCTTGCCCGTCTCGGTCAGGGCGACCGGATCGACGTAGGTGACGGTGACGGTGTCGCCGAAGAAGGCCTCGATGGCCGGCTCGGCGGACACTGTGCCCGCACCCGTTCGCGGCACGCCCGCGAGGCCATCATCGGAAGCGGGCCGGGTCGTCGGCGATTCCGCCTTGTCCTTCTCGCCCGACGAGGGCGCCGCGAGCAGGTTGCCCTTGACGGGCTTCTGGGCGGCCCGCAGCACGAACGAGCCGGTGAACACGCCGCTGTGGGGGAGCGTCTCGGCCAGTTCGGCCATCTCCTCTTCGCCCGAAGTGGAGACGATCTTCACCGTCAGCGTGTCGCGCTGCTCGCTGACGTCGCGGTCGCCGTCGATCACGCGGACGTAGAGGCGCTCGCCCAGGTACAACTGATCGATGGGCAGGTCGTAGGCCGGGTCGGTGCAGGCGACCGTGCCGTTCTCGATGAGGCGGGCCCGGCCGGGCAGCTCAGCCGTCTTCTTGTCCGGGCGGCGCTGGTCGACGTAGGCGGCCTGGATCATGTCCTGCCCGCCGACGTTGAGCACGCGCGTGGAGCTGGTCTGGGCCTTCTTGTCCTTGTCGGCCTCCTCCTCGAAGACCGGCCCGCCGGTAAGCCGGGGCATGCCGGCGACCAGGGGGATGGTGTCGGGGCTGGCGGGCCCGCCGAGCTGGAGGAACACCTGCCCGACGAACCGGCCTTCCATGAGGGCGTCGTCATTGCCCGATCCGCCCTGGGCGTTAGGCGGCAGGATGCAGCGGACCTGGAGGGTCTTGGCGGGCTGGGTGGCCGGCTGGGTGTCGGCCATGCCCATCGCTCCGGTGGCGGGGGCCGTGGCGGGCCTGGTGGCCGGCCCTGCGGCCAGCGCCCCGCAGTCGGTTTGCAGCGTGACGATGACGAAGCTCTCGGCGTCCTTGGCCATGTCGGGGTCGATCACCTCGACCGTCAGCGGGGCGGCCAGCGCCACCTGGCTGATCTGGCGCCCCTCGTCGGGCCGGCGGTAAGCCACCTTGAGCGGGCGGGCCGCCTGGGCCTTGGGTTGCGCCTTGGGCTGGCCTTTGGGCTGGCCCTTGGGTTGGCCCTTGGGTTGGCCCTTGACGGGCTTCTCGCCGCCGGTGCGGGGCGGCGGGGGGGCTTCGACCAGCGTGTCCAGCACCCACATCCTGCCCTCGGTGGGCTGGTTGATCAGCACCACGTTCTCGCGGTGGACGCCATGGCCCGGGAAGGTGTTCTGGCGGTCGAGGTAGCGGCAGAAGATCCGGTCGCCCGGCTTGATGTACACCTTCTCTTTGCCGGCCGGCTGGGTGGCCGGCTGGGTTTTGGGCTTGTCCGCCAACGGGGCGGTGTCCACTTCCTTGGTGAACACGCCGGTGTTGGGCTCGGTCTCGGTGGCGGTGAGGATGATGGGCTTGTCGTCGTTGATGACGATCTGGAAGGGCACGGTGTCGCGGTCGTTGGTGCGGTCCTCGTCGTAGTCGCGGACCTGGACGATGAACCGCTCGCCGGGCTCGATTCGCAGGACGCGCCGGGCGCTGGTGGAGACGCTCCCGCCGCCGGAGCGGCTGAAGGCGTAGATGATCGGCTGGAGTTCCGCGTTGAAGTAGGTCGCGGTCAGGCTGGCGGTGAGGATGCGGGAGCGTCCGCCGTCGCCGGGGGTCACCTCGTCCACGTAGGTCGCGGTGACGGTGTCGCCGCCGGCGATCTCCAGCACGTGGTTGGAGGCCAGGGCCACCAGGTCCACGTTGGGCGGGATGTGGCGCTCGCCTTCCTGCGGCCCGAAGACCTCCACCAGGCCGATGGCGACCGCGTCGCCCAGGTACTCGTGGACCACGAGCGAGACGTATCGCAGGTCGGCTGGGGCGAATCGGAAGTCCCAGACGTTGTCGGCCCGCTTGAGTTCGGCGTCGACGGTCGGCGCGCCGGCCTTCTGGGCCTCGGTCAGCGTCACGCCTGCCTGCCGGTCAGGCAGGTCGAAGTCGGTGGTCAGGAAGGGCCTGAGGGTCACGCTGGCCGAACTGAGGTCGGCCCGGGCCCAGGTGGCGCCGACGGTCTGGCCGACGTCGGTGGCGGCGGCGAAGACCGTGACGTCGTGGGTGCCCGCGGTGAGCCAGAGGTCCACGCTCTGCGTGCCTTTGGCGGGGGGCAGTTCGATCCGCCCGTCCACCATCAGCGCGGTGCACGCCCCGGCCACCTGGATCCGCGCCGCGCCGGTGCGGTGCTGGACGAGCTTGCCGTGGAAGATGACGGCCTGGGGCTTCTTCTCGTCCCCTTCCTTGGTGGGCGGCTTGGGGGCGCCGGGGGCGGCCGACGGGTAGATCAGGTCGTCGGCCTGGCCTTCCTCGACGGGTTTGGCCTTGGCCAGCTCGACCACGTCGTTCCACTTGGTCAGCTTGGTGAAGTCGCCGTCGTAGACGCGGCGGGTCATGCGGCCATACTGGGCGGCGACGCCCTCGCCCTTCTCGATGGCGGGGTTGCCGCCGATCCGGAAGAAGAAGACGCCGTCGTAGCTTCCGCGCAGCTCGGCGCGGACGGGGGCGCGGTTGGCGGGGTCGGGCACGGTGATGCGGACGCCGGAGACGGACTTGAGGTCCTTCATGTCGACGGTGAGGGTCTTGGGGGTCTTGCCGTCAGGCTTGCTCTGCCAGAAGGTCTTGGGGTCGTTGTCGATGGCGAGAACGGCCGGCTGGTCCAGGGCGGCGTCGGTGGCGATGGCGCCGGCGGGCAGTTCGCCGGTCTGGACCATGCCCTCGAAGACGCCGGTGTGGGGGCCGGTCTCCTGGAGGGTGACCTGGACCTGGTCGCCGCTGTCGGCGGCGACCTTGACGATCAGCGGGTCGGCCTGGTCGCCCATGTCGCGGTCCACGTCGGTCACGCGGACGTAGATGAGATTGCCCGGCTTGACCTGGTTGACCGGTCGGGCCTGCGAGACCCGCTGGTCCTGATCTTCCTTGGGCTGTTCGACCTCCTTCTGAAGTTGCTCGCTGAAGGAGACCTTCTTCTCGTCGAACTCCTTGGTCGAGGCCATCTGGAGCTTCCCGTCGGCGGCGACGGTGATCTCGACGTTGGACAGCGGGACGTGCTTGAACTGGGCGCGGAATTCCTCGGGGTAGTCGCAGTGGATGGTGTCTCGCCCGCTGAGTTCGAGGATGCGGTTGTGGGGGGCGACCTGTCCCAGGCGGGTGTCGAGGTCGGCGCGGAAGAGCCCCTTGCCGGCGCCGGCGCTGGTGAGATAGATGACTTCCTTGTCGCCGCCCGGCTCGGTGGTCACGGTGACCGGGATGCGATTGTGTCCGCGGCTGATGCCCAGGTCGCTGTCGTAGACGACGATGGCCAGCGACTGGCCCGGCGTGTGGCTGCGCTTGGAGGTTCGCCCCAGCCGCCCGACGGTCCGCAGGAGGGTCAACTGTTCGAGGTATCGCTGCTCCAGGCCGTAGATTTCCGACAGGCGGAAGAGGGCCTTGTCGGCGACCTGGATGTTGGGGACGCGGTCGAGGACGCTGCGGAAGATGCTTCGGGCCTCGTCGACCTCGCCCCGCTGGAAGGCGACCACGCCGCGGAGGAATTCGGCCCGGACGACCACGTCGATGTCGCGGCTCTGGGCGAGCTTGTCGAAGATGGCCAGCGCCTGGTCGTAGACCTTCTGGGCCAGATGGGTCTCGCCGATGCCGAACTGGGCCTCCAGGGCCTGGGGCGTGCTGGGGAAGCGGTTGAGGACGGTGGTGAACTCGGCGCGGGCGACGTCGAATCGCTGGGCCTTGAAGTAGCCCTGGGCCAGGAGCAGTTGCACCTGGGCCTTGACGTCGTCGGTGATCTGCTTGGACTCGGCGTTTCGGACGGTCCACTCGCGCAGCCAGTTCTCGACGTCGCCGAGGTTCTCCTCGCCGCCGGCGGAGATGAGGTTCTGGCAGGCGAAGATGAGCAGGTCGGCGGGCAGTTCCTGGCGGTGTGCGGCGAGCAGCTTGCGGTGAGCGGTCAGGGCCTCCAGGGCCAGCCGCTGGTCGCCCAGTCGCAGGTAGAGGGTGGCCCGCATGAGGGGGGCGAGGGGGCTCTTGTCGTCGATGGTCATGCCCACCTGTCCCATCTGGGCGTAGCACTGGGCCACCAGGGCGCGTGCGGCGTCGCGCCGGGACTCCTCGGTTCGCGACGCGTTGGCCAGCAGGCCCGTCAGCAGCACCGACGCCGGGGCGTACTGCTTGGCCTCGACGAGTTTCTGGGCCAGCGGCTGGAGGCGGGCCCAGTCGTACCAGTCGTTGCTGAGCAGTCGGGTGGCCGACTGGTAGGCGAGCAGGCGCTCCATGGGCTTCATCTTGTCGGCCTCGCCGATGGCCAGCAGGACGACGTGGGCGACGGCCGACGCATTGCCGGCCCCCAGGTCGCGCACGACGGCCAGCACGCGCTTGCGGTCGGCCTCGGAGAGGGCGTTCTTGTCCTCGTCCTTGGGGACGGGCAGGCGGCAGAGTTCGAGCCAGGAGGCGGCGAGATTCACGTCCACGGCGGGCGGCAGGGCGGTCCGCTCCCGTTCGCGGGCGATCAGGTCGCGCAGGAGCTTCTCGAAGTTGTTCAGGTCGCGTGCGGCCAGGTAGTCGTCGGCCAGCCACGTCCCGTAGGCGGCGCGGTATCGGCGGGAGGCGTCCATCCACTGCTTGTCGAGCCTGGATCGCTGGTCGCCGGGGGCCTGCTTGCGGATCCGGGCGGCGCACTCGACGGCGGGCGCGCTGTCCACCTGTTCACCGAGGGCCCACGTCCAGTACTCCAGGGCCTCCTTCTCGAGCTTGAGCGCCAGCAGCGAGTCGCCGATCCGCACGTCGACCACGGGGTCCTTTCCGGCGGCCTTGCGAATCCACGCGTAGGCCCTGCGGGCCAGGTCGGCGTTCTTCTCCCGCTCGGCCAGCGACAGCATCTTCTGGGCCAGGTAGGGCGACAGGCCCTCGGACGGCTGGGCCGCCTTAGGCGGGTCGATCTTCAGCAGGGCCTCCAGGGCTTCCTTGGCGGGGGCGACTTTGTTCTCGTCGGCCGCCACCGAGAACATCCCCGCGACCGCCTCGAAGTTGTCCGGCTCGACCTTGGCCCAGAGGCTGTAGGCCAGGAGCTGGGGGGATCGTCGCGAGGAGCGATGGCGGGCATAGCGGGCCTGCTCGGAGACGACGGTGATCTGGAGGGGCCTGGGCAGCTTCTCGAAGGCGCCGGGGCGCATCAGGCGGACGCGGACGTTCTCGCGCTGATCGCCTGCGGTGCCTTCCCGCAGGGACAGCCACACCCCCAGCACGGGATCGGCCTGCATCTTGGAGCGCGCCTGTTCCAGGTAGTTCAGCCAGGGCCTCTTCTTCTTGTCGTTTCGCAGGGACTCGCTCAAACCGGTGAAGTAGTCGTGCTGTCCGCCGCCGGCCTGGGCCTGCTTGCGGCGCAGCTCGACCAGGGCGTCGACGTCGCGGCGGAACTCGTCCTGGTCCTCGGCGGTCTGGAGCAGCCACTGGGCGCACTGGGCGGCGTAGGCGCTTTCGGTCTTGTCGTTGAGCAGGCGGTCGCGAAGGACCTTGCGGGCCCTGTCGCGGTCCTTCATGCGGCGGTCGTAGACCTCGGTGGCCAGGATGTACGTGACGTAGTGAGCCTGGCGGGGGCACCTGCGGATGGACTCCAGCAGCAGCTTCTCGCTCTGGGCGACCTGCTCGGGTTTGTCGCCGGCGAGGTTTGTCACGCGCCGGGCGGCCTCCATGGCCTGCGGGGCGTGGTTGAGGATCGACTTGTAGAGTTCCAGGGCCTTGGCGGGTCCCGACTGGCCGCCGGGGAGGTTCTTGGCGGCCTCGTACGCCTGGGCCACGTACGCCAGGCGCTCGTATCGGTCCTCGTGGTCGGGGTACTTCTGGGCGAACTGGTTGTAGGCGGCTTCCAGATCCGCGGGCGGGGCCTGGGCCTGGTGGAGCAGGAGAACCAGCTGGCTCTGCAGATCGCCGTCGCCCTCGATGGCCAGGGCCTTCTTGAGGCTGACGGCGGCATTGGCGTACTGGCGGACCTGCTGGTAGTTGTAGGCCATTCTCCGGTGGAGTCCGCGAAGGAGGACCTTGTCGGCGGGCTGGCCCTTGGCGAGCATCTTGTTGGCCAGGCTGTTGGCCTCGGCGTATTGTCCGGCGGAGGCCAGCAGGTTGAACGTTCTCATTCCGATCTCGCCGGTCAGTTCCGTGGCGGGGAGCTTGTCGACCATCTCGCCGGCGATCTCGTTGGCGAGCTTGACGGCCTCGCCGGAGCGGAGGGACTCGCACAGGCCCAGGGCTCGGGCGCCGGCCTCCCGCCCGGCGGCGGTGTTGCCCTGGCGGCGCCAGACAGCCTGCCAGGCGCCGGCGCCGGCCAGGCGGTCGCCGCGCTCGAGCGTGCGGGCCAGGCGGACCTCGACCGACGCGCTGGCCGGATCGTTAGGATAGCGGTCCAGGAACTGGCGGCAGGTGGTGATGATCTCCTCGTTCCGGGAGACGGCCTCCAGGCCGTCCAGCAGCTTGAGCATCATGGCCTGGTGGCGTTTGTCGCCGCTGTGGCGCGCGGTGAACTTCTGCCCCGTGCGGATCACGCCGAAGACGTGCCCGCTGGAGTAGTAGAGGTCCATGATTTTGGCCAGCAGGTCGGCGGCCTCGGGCGAGGTGTCCTTGTAGCCCGCCAACTCGACCTCCAGGCGGGCCGCCTGCTGCACGGCGGGATCCACCTGGCTGGTGGACGCGTCTTGCGTCCAGGCCATTCCGCTGAGAACCGCCGCCCCCACAAGGGCAGCCACCGCTACGAATGTCACCGGCCGGGAGTGTTTCATGTGCGTAACCTCGTTGGATTCTCGATTCTCGATTCTTGATCTTCGACCTCTCTGCGGCAGGCAGGTTGGTCGAGGGCGATCCGCCGGACGAGGGCCAATCGCCAATCGTCAGTGCGTTCAGCCCTGCTTGCCGACCTTCCGCATCGCGTCGATGATCTTCTTGGCGTCGGCCGACAGGGGGCTGTCGGGGAACTCCGTGAGCAGTTGCTCGAATCGGGCCAGGGCCTGGGAGCGTCGGTCCATGCGGAACAGGCATCGCCCGTAATTGAAGAGGATCACGTCCAGGAACTTGGCGTCGGGATAGTTGGTGAAGACGTTCTCGAAGATCTCCACGGCCCGGCCGTAGTCCTTCTGCTCGTAGTAATAGTCGGCCATGCGGGCGACGGCGTCGCCGACGCGTCCGCTGTCGGGGAACTGGTCGTAGACCTTCTTGTACTCCTCGAAGGCCTTGGCCTTCATGGCGGTGACGCGGGCGTTGACGGCGTCGGCGGACTTGGGGGCCCGCGCGCCGGGCGGCAGGGGGGCGTCGGCGGCCGCCTTGGCCATCTGGTCGTAGCACTCGGCGATCCCGAACTGGGCCTCGCCCCGCAGGGGGCTGGTGCGGACCGCCAGCACGCTGGAGTAGGTGCGGATGGCGCGGTTCAGGTCGCCCTGCTTGCGGGCCACGCCGCCCAACTGGAGCAGCGCCTCGTCCACGAACCCGCTGGAGGGGAACTGCTGCTGGAGCCGCGTGCACATGGCGGCCGCCAGGTCCAGCCTCTCCATCTCGAAATACACCCGCCAGAGCTGGACGTAGGTTTCCTCCAGCACCCGTCCGCCGAGCTTGTTGGCCTCGGCCATGATCTCTTCGCACACCGTCAGGGCCTGCTTGTACTTCTCCTCGGCGTTGGACTTGAGCCCGAACTCCTTGTAGCGGTTGCCGATGTTGGTCAGGGCGCCGGCCGTCTTGAGCTGGGTCTGGATGCGCAGCTCCTGGTCGCTGATCTGGGCGTGGCTGACGCGAACGGCGCCGATGTTGCCTTCCAGGCAGCGGGCGTTGGCCAGGGCCTCGCGCGTGCCCTCGCCCAGGTGGCGCTTGTCGAGATAGACCACGCGGACGATGTCGCCGGGCAGGGCGGCCAGACCGTTGTCGGGCTTTTCGCCCTTGGACAGCAGGACCGAGGTTCGGAATACGCCCGTGTGGATCGTGCCGTCGTCCGGCTCCTCAGGCTCCATCACCGGCTGGGTTTGCGGGGCGGCCGCGAGGGCCTCCTTCTTGTCTTCTTCACCGTCGGCGGGACGGGTGGCGGGCCCGGCGTCGGCCGTCATGTCCCCGCCCGGCGGGGCGTCCTTAGGGGCCAGCGGGTCGCGGGGCTCGCCTTTGTCGTCGCCGGCCGGCCTGGTGGCCGGGCGGGTGGCGGGGCGGCTGGTCGGGAGCCTGAGGTAGTCCAGGCGCTCGGACCGCCGGGGCAGGCGGACCTCGGTCAGCACGATGTCGCGCCGGGCGATCTCCTTGAGGGCTTCCTGCGCGGGCGCGGTGGTCACGGGCGTCTCGGCGGGGGCGTCGGACTTGGGCTTGGCCTCGCTGGCGGCCTTGGCGGCCTCGGCCTCCAGTTCCTCTTGGCTCTTGGGACGCAGCACCATCACGAGGGCCTGGATGGTGTCGGCCTTGTCGCTCAGGTCGCGGTCGGCGTCGTTGATCTGGATGTGGATCTCCTTGCCCAGCACCACGCCCATGAGCGACTCGCTGAAAGCGCCGTCGGTGACCCGCACGTCGGCCGTGCCGGCCACCTCGACCGTCATGGCCACCTTGCGGTCCATCTGGCGGTCGGCGGTGTGCTGGTCGAGGTAGGTGATCGTGACCTTGTCGTCGCCCTTGACCTCCAGGCGCCCGTTGTCGGGCTTGGGCTTGCCCAGGCGGGTGGCGATCGAGCCCAGGGCCATCCGCCCGTGGCGGGCCAGCAGGAAGCAGGGGACCTTCTCGCGGTCGCCGCTGGAGGCGGCAGCCTCCACCTCGATGGGCGTGTGCGGATCGAAGATGGCCAGGTCGGCGTCCTCCAGGCGGACGTAGAGCCTCTTGCCCGCCTCGACCTTCTCGACCTTGCCCTTGTCGCCGGTGATGGCCGTGCCGACGTTTTCGAGGGCGGCGATGGCCCGGCTGTAGTGCCCGAGCTGGAAGTGCCCCAGCCCGATGTAGTAGTAGGCGTCGTTGATGAACCCCGAGCCGGGGAAGGTGTCGATCAGGTCGCGCATGAGTTGGAAGCACTTGCCGTAGTTGCGCAGGTGGTAGTAGCAGGCCCCGCTGAGCATGAGGGCCTCGGCCCGCTGCTCGTCGTCGGTGTTGTCGGCCGTGCTGGCCGTCTCGAAGTGCACGCGGGCCCGGTCGTACGCGCGCTCGCGGTTGAGGAAGTGCTTGCCCAGCAGCAGGTGGGCGGCAAAGCGGACCCGGCTGCGGGGGTAGCGCTCAATCACCGACTGCCAGATCTCGACCGCCTTGGCCGGCTCGTCGGCCTCGATGCGCGCCTGGCCGGCCTCCAGCAGCTTGGCCGCCGCCCGGTCCTCGATGAGCGAGCCGGCCCCCCCTTTAGAGGGCCCCTTGGCCGGCCCTTGGGGCCCCTCACGGGGCGCCGCCTGCGACCAGGCGACGAGCGAACAAGACATCAAAACCGCCATGCAACTCGATAGGAGAAGTGTGGGACGCACGTCGTGTCTCCTGGTAATGGTCCACCGCAATTACGTCAACACCCGATAGGGAACAGATTCCAACGACTTTATGCGTAACGCCCCGTATCCGGGTTTATTCTGAGCCGTCCCACAAGGGGCGTCCGCGAAGCGGTTCCGGACCGATCCCGTGCGGCCAAAGTACGCCCAGGCCCCCTGTTGCGAGCGGGCGGCGCTACTTCGCCCGCGGTGGGATGTCGAAGGCCTCGACCACCTTGTCCAGGGTCGCGGCGGTCTTGTCGCGCTTGGCCGTCACGCGGAGCTTGAGTCCGGCCGGGCCGACGTCCACCCGCAGCACCGCTTCGTTGGAGTTGATCAGGATGGGCATCGCGTTGGCCTGGGGCGAGGGTTTGACGTGGATGTGCTTGTGCATGTGTCCGCAGAGCATCAGGTCCACGCCGGCGCCGTTCAGGATCGGCCCCCAGACCTTGCGGGCGTGCAGTTCGCCGTGCCAGTCCTCGCCGCCCCACGGCGGGATGTGCACCACCACGATGCGCCAGGCGGCCTGGCGGAAGGCGTCCGAGGCGACCTCGCCGGCCAGCCACCGCGCCTGTTCCCGGCGATACGGGTCGAACGCGACCAGCCCCGCGTAGACCTCGGCCGAGTCCGCCTTGTCCTCGCCGCTGTCCAGCACGACAAACCGCACGCCGCCGTGGCTGAACGCGTAGTAGTATCGCCCGTCGCGCGGGGGCAGGTACTCGCTCAGCTTGCGGGCCAGCAGGCCCCGCGTCTCGTGATTGCCCCGCACGTAGACCATCGGGACCTTCGTCGCGAAACGCTCCACGCACGCGTCGATGAACCCGGCGAACACGTCCTTCTCGGTCTCGACGTGGCTGATCGAGTCGCCGTTGAGGAACGCCAGGTCCACGCCCGACCAATCCACCGAGTCGAGCTTCTCCCGCAGGGGCCCGGCCTTGCCGTGGACGTCGTTGACCATCACGAACGAGAATTCCCGCTTGCCCGCCTCCAGCGTGGTGAAGCGGGCCGGCTCGCTGCACGCCGTCTGAGCGAACACCACCTTGTAGGGCTTGAACGAGACGATCTCCTTCGAGCAGACGCGGTAGCGATACGTCGTGCCCGGCTCCAGCCCGCTCAGCGTGACCGTGTGGGTCGTCTTGTATGCGTCCACCAGGCCGTGATGCGCGCTGACGGCTGTCCGATCCAGTTTCTCGCCCGTACCGTACTCCACGCGGGAGACGCAGGGCTTGTCGGTGAGCCAGACGATCGTGACGCTGTCGGCGGCGGGGTTCTGGAGGTACGGGCCGTGGGTGATGCACACGGGTGCGGGTGCGGGCTTGCTGGCCGGGGCTTTGGCCTTGGCCGGGGCCTGCCCGGCCGCCGGCGCGACGCCCGAGGCGCCGACGGCTGCCAGGACCATGAGGAAGAACCGGGGCCCGGGCCCGCGGCGGGCGGGAGTCGGGCGGGGGGCGACCGTTGTGGTATGCATGGGGGCTCCTTGCGGATCGGCCTGCTGACACGGGCAGTCGCGGGGACGTGCCCCGCGGACGGTCAGCCGGCGTTGGTCGAGCGCGTGTACGGCTGGGTCCAGGCGGCGGGTTGGGACTGCCAGTCGTCCTTGAGGTCCGCGGGCACCTTGACGATCTTCGCCCGGACGTACAGGTCGTCGGCCTTGAGCGTGTAGGCGCCTTGCGTGCCCTCGACCGTGGCCAGGGTGGCGCCGATCGTGTCCGAGTAAACGTCGATCTTTCGCGCCGGGCGGCGAAGACCCTTGGCCACGTTGACCGACCGGCTGGACGGGTCGTAGTCCTTCTTCGTGCCCAGGAACACGATGCGGAAGGGGCCTTCCTCCCGGGCGTCGATCTTGACCGAAAGCGTCCTGCCGTCGAACTGGATGTCCTCGAAGTCCAGCCCGTTGGAGGCGTAGAAGTCTCCGGCGGAGATCGCGCCCAGCAGGTCCTCGGTGGCGAGCCTGGCCGCCCGGACGACGCTCCAGGCCTTCGCCCGCGGGCCGTAGGAATGGCGGTCGTCGCTTCCCATGCCGAGCAGCAGCGGTTGGCCGTGCGCGGCGCGATAGGCGTTGACGACGTCCCAGAACCTCTCCGGCTTCCAGCCCTCCGGATGCTGGTCGTATCCGGTTGCGACGTCGTTGTTGTTCAACTCGAACAGGCGAATCTGCGGCAGCGCGATCAGGTCGGCGGGGGAGTAGTCGTAGTACCTCCACAGCGGATGGTTCGCCGTGAAGAGATACTCCCCGGCGCCGTAGGCCTCTCGCCCCTTGGCGTACGTCCGCTCCAGGATCTCCTTGGGCGTCCTGGCGGTGATGTACGGGAACACCGTGCGGACGTTGATGAAGTTGACGTGGACCTGCTGGTCCTTCGAACAGCCGCCCGTCTGCTCGTATCCGGGGATCATCAGGAACTTGCCCGGCTCGACGAACTGCTTCTCCAACTCCGAGAACGGCTTCATGCGGACGTACGTCCTGCCGCCGACGGTAATCGTCCGGACGGAGTCCTTGCCGAACTTCGCCTTCGCCTGCTCCACGTGGGCCTGCATCAGCTTCGGCCAGCCGGGCGTCGGGGAGATCACCTTCCACAGAGACGTCTCGCTCTCGAACGCAGCCGGGTCCGAAGGCGGATTCTTGAACCCGAACCCGTCGAAACGCAGGTCGTCGGCCTGGAAGATGTTGTGGTCGGACGGGCAGATGAAGTGATAGCCGTTCGACTTGTACCAGTCCACCGCCCATTCCGGAAGGGGCTTGCCGTCCGACCACTGGTTGTGCATGTGCAGATTGCCCTTGAACCAGCGTTTCTTCGGTGCGGCGGCCTGGGCCCGGGCAGCGGGCCTGACGCCCGCGAGCGCCGCGCCCGCAACCGCACCGGCCGCCTTGAGAAAATGACGACGAGAGACAGTCTTCCACATGAATCGCACTCCTTCATCATGGTGGCGGAGTCCGGCCGATAGCGGATTCGCCGGGCGTTGCCGCCCGCGAACTCGTTGGGCGTGACGAGCGGTGCCGCCGGGGCGACGGCTGCGCGACGATCAGGCTGTCGAGCCTCGTCACTGCTGATGGCCGGTTCACACGGGCTTGGTGGACCTTTGCCTCCGGGCTAAACGCAAGGAAGAGCGTCGAATGAAGGGGCGGGGCTGTTTTTTTCCCCGCCGGCGCCCGCAATCGCCGTCATGCTCGCCCCGCGGTGGCGGCGGCAGGCGCGGCTGGAAGCGGGGGGCTCACGGCGCTCGTGCGGCCGGCTGGGTGGCGGCCACGGTGCGGACGTTGGTGATCGTGACGTCGCGGACGAACTGCGGCCCGGAGGCCACGGTCACCGCCTCGCCGCCGGAGTCGTGCCGCACAAGGTTGCTGATGATCGAGTCGCAGAGCGAGCCGCCGATGAGGACGCCGTGCTGCGAGCGGGTGATGACGTTGTTGATGATGATCCGGCGGGTGGCGCCCAGCGGGGCGATGCCCCCGCCGTAGTTGCGGTCGCCGATCTTGACGGCGGCTTTGCATCGCATGCCCGCGGGCGAGGTGTCGATCAGGCCGTCCAGCACGACGTCGTACAGGCTCGCGCCGGGCGTGTTGAGCAGGCGGACGATGTGATGCCCGCCCCGGCAATAGCCGCGCACGTTGCGGATGACGACGTGGCGGATGTCGTCCAGGCCGCCCTCGCGGGCCTGCGAGGAGCTGACCATGGTCGAGCCGGTCCGCCCGGCCAGGCTGCCGGGCCTGGGGATGGCGGTCAGGGCGATGAGATCGTCGCCGGTGAAGCCGGTGACGTTCTCGATCAGGATGTCGTGGCAGCCCAGGCGCAGGTCGATGCCGTCCTGGTTGAGGATCGTCTGGCGTTGCCCGCCGACGACGCGGACCTGGGCGGAGGCGAAATCCAGGTCGCGCAGCGTGCCGTGGGCGCATCGCTCGAGCGAGACGGCCCACGCGTGCGAGTCCTTGACGGCGAGGTTCTGGATGCTGAAGTCCTCGACGAACGCCAGCAGGATGCCGATGTTCCGCCAGTCGCCGGTCTGGCTCTGCCCGGCGACGCCGGCGTCGCTGCCGAAGGTGTGCTTGCCGAGCGTCTTGCCGCTGTCGCCGGTCGCGCGGGGGTGGTCGGCGCCTTCCAGCACGGCCCGCCCGGCGCCGCGGACGTGGATGTTCCGCATCGGTTTGATCTCGTCGATGCCCATGCCGCAGTTGGCGCTGCGGAAGAAGTTGTCGCGGCAGCGGTCGGAGAGCTTGATGCGGCAGTTCTCCAACTCCAGCAGCGTGTCGCTCCGCAGCAGGATCGCCGAATCGAGCAGCCAGATCTCCCGCCGCTGCGAGCCGCTGACGTTGACGCGCGGGATGACCACCCGCCTGCCCGCGGCCGCGGCGACCTCGATGGCCCGATTGATCCGCTCGACGTCGCTGCCCTCGAACTCGTTGGGGGTGACGGGCGGCGCCGCCGGGGCCGCCGACGCGGCCGGCCACGCACAGACCGCGACCGCCCACGAAACAGCCAGGAGCAGAGACCTTTGCGGACGTTCGTCAGTCATTTCTTCTCCGCGTTCTGGGTGTCCGTTGCGGTTGGTTCCCGGGGCGGGCCGTCACCCATGTTGAGCTGTTGGGCCGCGCAGTATAAACGCGAGGCGACCGACGGCATCGCAAAGACCGCTGCCGGGCCCGCACGCGTTCGACTCGCGCTCGTGCCGGGAGCAGGCGGCTGTCCCTTCTTCTTTCTGGGGCGGTGTCGCAGCAGCGCGGCGGAGGCCGACGCCGACGCGGGTGGTCACGGAACGTCGCACGTCTTCACCGCGGCGGCGTCGAACTTCACGACCACCACCCGGCGGTTCACGCTGTCCGAGACGTAAAGCCGTCCGTCGGCCTCGGCATAGTCGCACTCGGCCGGCCAGGCGAAGGCGATCTCCGGTTCGGGCATCCTGCTGCCCGGCCCGGCTGAGTCGGCGTTGCCGTACGTCCCGATGCGTGCCAGGCGGTTGCCGGCCGAGTCCACCATCTCCACCGACGAATAGAAGGCGCTGGGGGCATATACCCGTCCGTAGGGATCGACATCCAACTGCGACTGGAGGCATTCGCAGCCGTCGTCGCCGGTGAAGCCGTCGAAGGAGTGAGGGATGATCCCGATGCCGCCGTATCGCCACTTGGCACCGACCACCTTCACGTCCCAGCGAAGGTAGCCGGACTTGTAGTCAGCCGCGTCGCTCGGGGCCTTGGCCAAGGCGAGTTCGTCGTCGATGAACGGCGCCTTGGGACTGTAGTTGCCGTAGATCCGGCCGCCCTCGGGGGCGAACTTGAAGATCGCGCCCATGTGGAAGAGGTACGGATTGGCGTAGAGGTAGCTCCACGGGGGCTTGCGGTCCGCCTGGCGATAGTACTTCCAGGGCTGGCCGGGCACGGCGCGGGCAAAATCGGCGGGGATGGGCTGGTCGGCCGGCTTGAGATTCATGCCAAGGTAGATATTGCCGCGGTTGTCCACACCGATGCCCGAATCACCGCTGCCGGCCCCGTTGATCAGGGCGGGTTTCTTCGGCGTGCCGTCCGGGCCCCAGACGTCCACCGTGGTAACGCAGGCGTGGTCGGGCGAGCGCCGGACATACAGGTCCCCGTTTGGGGCGATGCAATGCCCGCGCAATCCCATGTTCGGCCCGTAGGCCCGGAATTTCACCGTCAGCTTGTTTGTGCCCGTGGCCGGGAAGGGCAGCGGCTTGCCCTCGCCGTCCAGGCGCAGCAGGGCGTTGGAGTTGTAGCCGCCCATCAGGTAGATGTTGCCGTCCCTGTCGAAGGTCAGGTCGCTCCCGGGCAGCCGCATGGGAGTCATCGCGCCGCTCCCCAGGTCGACGTTGCAGTGCGAGGAGGCGAACTCGGCGACGATGAGACGCTTCCGCCTGGGGTCGGCGGCGAGGAAGGTGGGATAATGCAACCCGCCGCTTTCGCCCGCGGGCTGGCCCTCCTTGAAGGCTGCGCCTTCCTCGTCGATCGGGACCAGGGCGTTGGGGCGGTTGTAGCCGGTGTAGAACGACACCCACAGGCGGCGCGGGCCGGCGGAAGCGTCCAAGGCCATGAACTCGGCGACGCGCTTCTTGACGTCGAACTCCAGCCGGGCCAGCTCCCGCGGCGCTTCGCCCGTCCACGGCGCGAACTTCACGATGCAATGGACGGCCGGGCCGCCGCCTGCGCCCATGATGTCGTACGATCGCAGGGCCTTGCGGCAGAGCACGTAGATCTCGCCGCCGGTTGGGTCCACGGCGATCTGCTCGGGCTCGCCGACGGGGAACTTGCCCAGCAGCCTGCCCTCGCCGGAGTAAACCTTGACCCGCCCGTTGCCGCGATCGCAGACGTACAACCGGTCCTGCGAGTCCACGGCCAGGCCCTGGGGATCGTTGAACTGCGCGTCTGCGTCGCCCGGTTCCTTCGCGCCGAGCCACACGTCGCCCAGCTCCTTGTCGCTCCACCGCAGCCGGTAGACGCCGTGGCGCCGCTCGCCCTTCTCCAAGTAGCCGCGCTTGAAGTCCTGGACCAGGTAGATCCATCGCCCGTCGCGACTGACCGCCAGGCGGTCCATGCCAATGGCGCCGCCCTCGCCCGATCCGCCCATGAAGCCCCGCGGCTTGCGGATCAGCGGACCCACGAAGCCGGTCTTCTCCGGAGCGCCGCCCCCGGGATGAAACGCGATCAGGTGGCGCGGCGGACCGTGGTTGCACATCGAGCCGACCGCGCTGGCCGCCAGAAGGTAGCCCTCCGGGTGCCAGGCCATCGTCTGCCCGCGCAGCCCGGCGACCAGCGGGTAGAAGTTGTGGCCCTGCCCGTTGAAGACCAGCGGATGGCGCCGGCCGTCGATCTTCACGTGCCCGACCGGCTCGGTGCGGGCCTCCGGGGTGTCGGCTGCGTAAGGCATGACGGTGCGCAGATACCGGCCTCGGCGGTCGAGCACTCGCAATTCCGCCCGCCCGCGGAAGGGGTCGGCCAGCAGGACGAACAGCTCGCCCTGGGGGGTGGTGGTCAGCGCGCAGATGGAGCCGCTCAGGGTGTTGTCATTGCGGCCGAGGATCTTGGCCAGTCTTGGTTGCAGCCCCAGTCGCACGCGAACCTTGAACGGCCCCCCGGCCGCAGGCTTGCCCGCATCGTCTCGGCCGTCCCAGAACACCTCCTGGGCCAGCGACTCCTTCCGCATCGGCTCGGGCGCGTTGGGCCCCAGCAGCCCCGCGGCCAGATGACGCGCCACGTCGCCCCGCGAGTCGAGCACCGCCACCTCGACGTCGGTGGCCGCCGAGACGCTGAAGGAGATCTTCGTCTGGCCTCCCTCTTTCGTGACGGTCGGCCCGGCCGTGAACTTCGCGTCTTCGGGCCAGGCCGTCGTGGCGGCCAGAGTCAACGCCAAGCCGATCGCGCCGATCCGCAGATTCACGCTGCTCATGTCACGTCTCCTCGCGGTTGGCCGTCACCCGGGCGGACCTGTTGCGTTGCGCAGTATAAACGCGAGGCGACCGACGGCATCGCAAAGACCGCGCAAGCCACCGGAGATCGCGTTATCCTATGCGCCAGGAGTCATTCCATGAAGGCCGTCAAGCTGCTAACGACGCTCGTCCTGTGTGCGCTGTGCGGGGGCGGGCCCTCTCCGCTCCGGGCTGCCGAGTCCGACGCCCAGGCCGCCGAGAAGTGGAAGGACCTGATGTCGCGGGAGGACCCGGCAGCGGCGCAGGCCGCGCAGGAAGCGGTGCTGGCTGCCTGCGGCGGGCGGGTGGAGGTCCTCCGCACGCTCATCCAGGCCGACACCGTCTACGAGCGTTTCCCGAGCGGCTGGCAGAAGTCCAGTCTGAACATCGGCGAGGGCAGGGACGCCTACGCAGCCGAGTTCTTCTTCCGCGTCCCGCCGGGGTATGACGGCGGCAAGCCGCTTCCGGTCCTGCTGTCGGCCCACGGCACGGGCGGTGACGGCCGCGGCTTCGGGCGCCACGTCGAGAGCCTCCTCGGCCCGGCCTGCGACTCGTACGTGCTGCTCTGCCCGACGATGCCGGGCCCGCACGCGTTCAACTCGCGCTCGTACCAGGAGCAGGCGTACCTGGCCCCGCTGGCATGGCTGCGCCGCCGCCTGAACGTCGACGACGACCGCATCTACGTCACCGGCTACAGCATCGGCGGGCACATGTCCTGGCACCTGGGCACGCTGTTCCCGCAGGTCTTCGCGGCGGCCGTGCCGATGGCCGGCATGCCGGCGTTCGAGGGCGGCCCGCCGACGGCGACCGCGTACTTCGAGAACCTCGCCCACCTGCCGCTGTGGGCCATCTGGGGCGAGAAGGACCGCGTCGCCCCGCCGGCCCGCGGCATCGCCGACTCCTGCCAGGAAGCCGCCGCCCGCCTCAAGGAACTGGGCAACCGGAACTTCACCTTCACCGAGCTGCCGGGCGTGGGCCACGGCAACGCCCTCCCCCCGCCGGGCAGGCTCGCGGCATACCTGGCCACCCACAAGCGGACCGTCGCGCCGGCCCGGACCGCGCACCTCTTCCACATGCCGCACCACGCGCGGTGCTACTACCTCCAGGCCATGAAGTTCGCCCACCCGCCCATCGACTTCGCGCGGGGCGTGAGCTTCCGCCTGCCGCCGGGCGAGAAGCCCACCGAGCAGCTCGTCGACAAGATGGTCCGAAAGGAATCCGACCGCCTGATGTACCGCATGTACGGCGAGATCGACGCTGCCGCCAACACGATCACCGTCAAGGCTGCGGGCGTCTCCTCGGTCCGCGTCTTCGTGCTCCAGGGAATGCTCGACCTCGACCGGCCGGTGAAGCTCCGCTTCTGGGGCCGCTCGTGGACCGGCAAGGTCCCCGCGTCGGCCGCCTGCGCGCTGGCCCACTACGCCGCGACCCGCGACCAGACCGCGCTGGTGCTCAACGAGATCGACGTGGACATCAACGGCCGGGCGACGGTGCGCTACGCGAAGTAGACTGCGCGGAACAAGCTGAACCTTCGGGTCATGCTGCTTGAGAGTGCTACGGTTCACATTCCCACTTCTTTGGGTGGCCGCTGGCTGGGCAAGGTGGGTAGGATAAGCGCGGTCCTTTGGAAAGGGCTATTGTCCTACCAAAGGCGGGCGGAAAACGGGGTCGCGGCCGGGTGGTTTTCGCGCGCAGCCGGGGGTTTCGGCGCTGCTTTTCGCGCGCGGCCGGGGTGCAAACAGGGGCAGCCGCAGTGCAAACAGGGTCAGCCGGGGTGCAGAACGCGTCGGGCGGGGGTTGGCCGAGCGTCTCTTCCGGGCGGCCGGGGTTCGCGCCGCCGCGCGGCCCAAGAGGGTAGGCGCGGTTGTGCACGCGGCGTACAATGCGAACCGGCCCGGCGGCGGAGTCGGGCGGGCGGCCCGCGAAACCGCGGGTCACACGCGCACCGTACGACAGGATGCCCGCAAACCAGACTTCCACCATGCATCGACGACAATTCCTGAAGGGCGCGGCCGCGCTGGCCGGGCCTTACGTGCTGCCCCAGTTGCTGCGGGCCGAGCCGCCGAGCGAGCGGATCGGCGTGGGTCTCATCGGCATCGGGTGCATGGGCAGCGGCCACATGCGCCTGCTGGCGAACCACCCGGGCGTCCAGGTGCTGGCGGTCTGCGACGTGGACCGCCTGCGGCGGGATCGCGCGAAGGCCTACGTCGAGGAGGCCTGCGCCGACCGGCTGGGCAAGGGCGGCTATCGCGGCTGCGCTGCCGTCAACGACTTCCGCGAGGTGCTCGCGCGGCAGGACATCGACGCCGTGGTTGTCGTCACACCCGACCACTGGCACTCGCTGCTGTCGGCGGAGGCGGCGCGGGCGGGCAAGGACGTGTACTGCGAAAAGCCCGTCTCGCTGACGATCCACGAGAGCCGCCGCATGGCCGACACGGTGCGGCGCTACGCGTGCGTGTTCCAGACGGGCACGCAGTACCGGTCCATCCCGACCATCCGCCGGATCTGCCAGTTCGTCCGCGACGGCGGGCTGGGCAAGGTGAAGTCGGTCTTCACACTCTGGGGCAAGTACCACATCCCGACGGGCACGCCGTCGTACTACCCGCGGGACCCCTTGCTGCCGGCCGAGCCGACGCCCGAGGGCCTGGACTGGAACCTGTGGGTCGGCCCGGGCCGGTGGCGGCCGTACAATCATGCCTATCACCGCAACCCGATCCCCGGCGTCGTGCCGTGGGTGTTCTGCGACTCGTTCGGCGCGGGGGCGATCACGGGCTATCACTCGCACGCCGCCGACGTGATCCAGTACGCCATCGGCGCCGAGCGGAGCGGCCCGGTGGAGATCTTCCACCCGTCCGGCGGGCAGTACCCGACGCTGACGTGCCGCTACGCCGACGGGACGCTGCTGCACCACGTGGAGCACTGGGGCGTCGTGCGCGACGTGTACAAGGCGGTTCCCGCCGGCGCGCGGCTGGCGGGGAACTTCGGGGGGGTGTTCGTGGGCGAGCGCGGCTGGGTGACGTCCATGACCACCGGGGGGTTGGTCGAGGGCGGCCCGGCGGAGATGTTCGAGTCGCTGGCCCTGGAGACGCGCGAGGTGACCCCGGGCAACAACAACCATCACGCCAACTGGCTGGAGTGCATCCGCACCCGGCACGTGCCGAGCTGCGACCAGGAGATCGGCCACCGCTCCGCGTCGCTGGGGCACCTGGTGGACATCGCGTATCGGCTGGGCCGGTCGCTCAAGTGGGACCCGCTGAAGGAGGAGTTCCCCGGCGACGACCAGGCCAACCGCTTCCTGTCGCGCGCGATGCGCGAGCCGTGGCAGATCTGATCCGGACCGTGGCACGGCCATCCTGGCCGTGTGTCGCAGGGCCGTCCCGGCCCTGCCCTGCGGGCGAGACGCCCGCGGGACACATGGGCGAGGCGCCCATGGGACGCATGGGCGAGACGCCCATGCCACGTATTGCAGATGTGATGGGAAGCGGTTTGAGGATCGTGGCACGGCCATCCTGGCCGTGTGTCGCAGGGCCGTCCCGGCCCTGCCCTGCGGGCGAGACGCCCGCGGGA
>JAKJER010000043.1 GCA_022705325.1 Planctomycetota bacterium
TTGCTGACCACCCGCGGGGCGTTCAGCGCGGACGTGAACCTGACGGGGGCGAACGCGGCCGGCAACTCGCTGAACCTGCTGTCGTCGGCGGGGACGGTGAGTTCGGCCTCGATCGTGCTGGCGGGCGGGGCGGGGTCGATCATCGCCCCGGCATGGGCGGTGGGGCAGTTCACCGCACAGAACGTGAGCATGTTCATGAGCCGCGGCGACTTCACGGGGAACCTGGCGCTGACGGGCCAGAACAGGGCCGGCTCGTCCGTCAACGTGTTCTACGTGATGGGCGAGATGAACGGCGGCCTGGTTCGCACTCGCGGGGGAATCGGAACGGCGATGATCGGCTCGATGCGAGACAGCGGCGTGTACGCGTGCGTGCTGGACGGCGTAGCCGGGATGCCCGGCGCGGGCGCGACGGCGGCGGAGTACTTCGCCGCACCGCTGGCGGGGATCCAGACGCCGGCGATCCGGATGTTGATGATCTCGCGGGCGGCTGGGGTGTTCGCGAACTCGGTGGTGGCGGGTCCGTCGATGGGGACGGTGATCCTCCGCGGGGTGGCTACGGACAACGGCGACGCGGCGTTCGGGCTGGTCGCGGACACGGGGATCACGATGCTGACGCGGTATCGCGACGGTGCGGCGCCGAGCACCGCCCGCAACGTGGTCGCCGGCCTGACAGACACCCTGCCGGCCGAGGACGACTTCGAGGTGGCGGTGCTGTAACCGGGAGCCAGGGGCGTTTCCGGCGAAGCAGTAGGCGTGTCAGCCGCGAGCGCGGCGGGCCCGGCTCCCCGCCAACTATCACGGCGTGATTGGATCGGCGGCTGGAATGTCCCATTTCGGGTGAAGATGTCCCGTTTGCGCGCCTGGTTTTCGCAGATTTCCCAGTATTCGCGATTACGCGATAAGACTGCAACCAATTGCAGGAAAACGGCTTACGCCTGTTTCGAGCGTCGAGGCGCCGCGGGTCGATTTTTCGGAAAAACGGGACATTGAGGGCCGGTCCTGGAGCTACCAGCCCTCGACGGCCCCTTCCTCGGGCATGGTCTTGCGCCAGGTCTTGGGGTTGCGGATGTATTCCTTGAACATCATGGAGGCGACCACGCCGTCGCCGCAGGCGGTGGCGAGCTGCATGGCGGCCTGCTGGCGGCAGTCGCCGGCGACGAAGATCCCCGGCGCGGAGGTCTTGAGCGTGGTGCAGTCGCAGGCGATGTAGCCGTGCTCGTTCATCTCGACCACGCCGCGAAGCCACCCGGTGTTGGGCACCATGCCGACGAAGAGGAACACGCCGTCCACGCGGAGTTGCTCGGTCTTGTCCGTGTCGAGATTTCGCAGGACGACGTGGTCGATCTGCTGGGCGTCGGCGGCGGGGACGATGGCCTCCAGCACGTAGGGCACCTTGATGTCCATGCCCTTGTCTTTGGCGGCCTGGTTCAGCTCCTCGACCAGCACCTTCTGGGCGCGGAACTCGGTGCGGCGGTGGACCATGGTGACCTTGCCGGCGAAGCGGGTGGCCAGGTAGATGGTGTCCTCGACGGCGGTGTTGCCCCCGCCGACGGTGAGGATGTGCTTGCCGCGGTAGAACGCCCCGTCGCAGGTGGCGCAGAAGCTGACCTTGCCCGCCTGGCGCATCTCTTCCTCGCCGGGGACGCCCAGGCGGCGGTAGTCGCTGCCCGGGGTCAGGATGATCGCCTTGGCGCGGTGCAGCGACTCGCCGGCGTTCACCTCCACCTCCAGCCGCCCGTCGTCCAGGCGACGGATCGCGGTGGCGCCGGCCTGCATCTTGAGCTTTGCCCCGAACGTCTCGGCCTGGCGGCGCATGGTCTCGACCAGGTCGGGCCCGCTGATCCGTTCGTGCCCGGGATAGTTCTCGATCCGCTCGGTGAACAGGATCTGCCCGCCGGGCAGGGCGTTCTTCTCCAGGACCAGGGTGTTGTAGCGGTCGCGGGCGGCGTAGAGGGCGGCGGCCAGGCCGGCCGGGCCGGAACCGATGATGATCAGGTCGTATTCTTGAGTCTCGGGCACGATCCATCCTTCCTTCGGGTAAGGCTACTTTCTAGTCGACGGCAGGGCCGGACGCAATCGGCAATCGAGAATCCCTACAGTCCGAGCGCCTTGACGATGGCGTCGGCCTTGGGGTAGGCCTTGCGGACGGCTGCCGCGTCGGAGGCCTCCATCACCAGCCCGTCGGGCGACTCCAGGCGGAGCAGCTCGCCCCTGGCGGAGTAGTAGGCGGTGGACGGCTTGGCGTCGTCGGAGGGCAAGTCGAGCACCTTGGTGGCCCGGACCTGGTTTGAACCGACGGTGACGTCGGCTGGGCCGACCACGGTGACGGTGCGGATCTCGAAGACGTTCCGGGCGCCGGCGTAGGTGCAGAAGGCGCAGGAGCCGCTCTTGGAGAGGTCCAGCATCCTGGGCAGAAGCCAGCCGACGGCGTGGGGCAGGTAGTACTCCGCCTCGGCCTTGAGGCGGTACTCGTACGTGAGGACCTTCTGTCCCCCGCCTGGGTCGACGTCGCAGATGAGGACGCCGTCGTGGAGCATGCCGTCCTCGGCGCCGTTGTCGGCGGTCTTGCCCGACCCGGTCTGCCACTGGTCGCGCCACCGCTCGTACTTGCGGTCGTTGGAGACGAAGCTCTCGCGCCGGTTGAGGCGGACGGGCGTCTTGGGGATTTCGATCAGGCTCCAGCTTCGCACGGCGTAGCCTTCCATGGACCGCAGGGTCTTGGCGGTCTCCACCACCCGCGTGAAGCCGGCCTTCTTGCCCTGGTACGACAGCAGGAACCACTGCGGCTCGGGGCGGATGGACAGGGCCACCCGGTCGGCGGTCAGTCCGTCGAGGAACTTGGCCCCGGCGGTCAGGGTCTGTTTTCGGGCGGCGCCGGCCGACTCGCCGAGCTGGACCGATTCCAGGCACAGGTCCATGAGCTTGTCGAGCTTGTCGGCGATTTCATCGGGCCCGCCGAGGCGGAAGGCCAGGTACTCCTTCGGGGCGGTTTGCAGCCAGCTCTGGCGCTGAAACCTGACGCCGCTTCGCCCGCGAAGGTGGATGACGGTCATGCCGGCAGCCCGGGCGACCTGGTGCTTGTCGACGCGGAAGTTCTCCTGCCGGCCCAGTTCAGCCGCCAGGGCGGCAGCCAGCTTGGCCTGGTCGTCGGGGGCCTTTTCGAGGCTGACCCGGCTGACGCTGAGGGTCCACATGAGGGCGCCGGTCTTGTCCTGCACGCGGAACCAGTTCACGCGAGAGGGTACGTCGGGGTCGACGGCCCGCTGGGTGTTGACCGGGGGGCGGAAGGAGAAGCCCCAGACGGAGTTGACGTAGCGCTGGTCGAGTTCCAGGACCACCGCGTCGTCGCCGAGGGGGAATTTCAGCTTGGGCGGCTGGGGCGGGGCGGGTTGACTGGCCGCACTGCCCGCGGGCGGGGCCGGCTGGGCCAGCGCCACGCCGGCCGACAGCGTCGCAGCCGCTGACAGCGTCCAAACGATCGTCCGTGCAAGTCCACGCATGGTTCGAGCCTCTCTGCCGATCGGGGGACCGGGAACCTGCTATTATAGGAAGTGCGCGGCGGGGGGGCAATTCGGTCGGCGGGGGGCGGGCGCCGGGTTTCCGGACAAAAGCCCGCCGAAGGCGCTCCGGGGCTTCGGCATGGACCCTCAACAAAATCGGTGGCAACCGCGTTCTTCCACGTATGCAGATCAAGCGAATCCTCCTGACGGTTCTGGTGTCGCTGGCGGCGGGGCGGGCGACGGCGGAGCAGGCTGCGGCGCTGGTGCGGGTCAGCCCGCGGGATGCACGGTACTTCGAGACGACCGACGGCAAGAGCTACATTCCGATCGGCTTGAACCTGATCGGCCCGCCGCCGGGCAGGAACGACGCCGAACGCCTGGCGGGCCTGGAACGATGGATGGGCAAGCTGGGCGCCAACGGAGGAAACTACATTCGCGTCTGGCTGAGCAGAGACTTCTACGACGTGGACCACGAGCGGGCCGGGCAGTTCGACACGACCCGCCTGGCCAACATCGACGCCATGCTCGCCCTGGCCCGGCGCCACGGCATTCGCGTGAAGATGTGCATCGAGCACTTCCGCGAGATCGACCCGGCTAACCCCCGCCAGGCGTGGGCCCTCAAGGCCCTGCACCACCGCTCGCGCGGCGGGCTGGCGGGCGACATGCGCGAGTGGCTGGCCTCAGCGGAGGCCCGCCGCCAGTTCGTCACCAAGCTCGAGTTCCTGGCCAGGCGATACCAGGGCGAGCCGGCTGTCTTCGGCTGGGAGCTGTGGAACGAGATGAACGCCATCCGCGGGCCGGGCGATTACATGGACTGGACGCGGGTCATGCTGGGCGAGCTGCGCCGCCTGTTTCCCCGGCACCTGGCCATGCAGAGCCTGGGCAGCTTCGACACCGACGGCATCCGGGCCGGCTATCGCCGCCTGGCGAGCATGGAGGGCAACGACGTCGCCCAGGTGCATCGCTATCTGGACCTGGGCGCCCGCCTGGAGGTTTGTCACGGCCCGGTGGACGTGCTGGCGGCGGAGGCGGTCCGCGAGCTGCTCGCGGTCCAGAACGAAACGCCGAGCCTGCGCAAGCCCGTCCTGCTGGCCGAGAGCGGCGCGGTCGAGCCCAGGCACACCGGCCCGTTCAAGCTCTACGCCAAGGACAAGGCCGGCTCGATCCTGCACGACGTGCTGTTCGCCCCGTTCTTCGCCGGGGCGGCGGGGTCGGGGCACTGCTGGCACTGGGACCGCTACGTCGACGCCAACGACCTGTGGTGGCAGATCGGGCGTTTCGCCGCCGCCGTCGACGGGCTCGACCCCCCGGCGGAGGGCTTCCAGCCGATCCAGATCGACCATCCGGATCTCCGCGTCTACCTGCTGAAGGGCCGGCGGACGCTCATCGCCTGGTGTCGCGACAAGGCCAACGACTGGAAGAGCGAGCTGGCTGAGGACAAGGCCCCGCCGCGTCGCAGCGGGCTGACGCTCTCGCTGGCGCCGCACGCGCCGGGCGGCGTCACGTCGGCCCGCGTGTACGACCCGTGGGCCAACCGCTGGAGCGCCGCCGCCGTCAAGAAGGGTGAGCTGACCCTGCCGGACTTCGAGCGGTCGATCGTGGTGCGCCTGGCGCTGCCCGTGCCGCCGACGCCCACGCCCGCAACCGCGCCCAGTTCCCCGCCGCGGATCGTCCCGCTGGGGTTGGGTTACGCCAAGACGGGGGTGAACACGGTGATCTTCCGCACCGAGGCGGTGACGACGCTGGGCCGGACGCAGTACGCCGCCTGGTACGACGGCGAGGCGCGGGTGATGCTCGCCAAGCGGACGCTCGGGCAGGACAAGTGGCAGGTCCGCCGCACGGAGCTGACGGGCAACGTCCGCGACGCTCACAACGCCATCAGCCTGGGCGTGGACGGCTCGGGCGTGCTGCACGTCTCCTGGGACCACCACAACCACCCGCTGCGCTACGTGCAGGCCCGCGAGGCCGGCTCGCTCGAGCTGACCGAGAAGATGCCCATGACCGGCCTGGACGAGAAGCGCGTGTGCTACCCGGAGTTCTTCCGCCTGGCCAACGGGGACCTGATGTTCCTGTACCGCGACGGCGGGTCGGGCAACGGGCGGACGATGCTCAACCGCTTCGACGTCAAGACGCGGCGGTGGAGCGCGGTGCAGCACCCGCTGATCGATGGGCGCGGCAAGAACAACGCCTACACCAATCGCCTGGCGATCGACTCGCGGGGCGCGTGGCACCTGTCGTGGTGCTGGCGGGAGACGCCCGACGTGGCCACCAACCACGACGTCTGCTACGCCCGCTCGGGCGACCAGGGCAAGACGTGGACCCGCTCGGACGGCTCGGCCTACCGCCTGCCCATCACCGAGGACCAGGCCGAGGTCGCCGTCGGCGTGCCCCAGAACAGCTACCTGATCAACCAGACCACCATGACCACCGACGATCGGGACCGCCCGGTCATCGCGACGTACTGGCAGCCGGAGGGGTCCACGACGGTGCAGTTCCAGGTGATCCGCCTGGAGGAGGGCGGGTGGAAGACCTACCAGGCCGGCACGCGGAATGGCCCGCCGCCCTTCACCACCGGGCCCGGCTCGCGGAGGACGAAGGTCTCCCGTCCCGCCGTCGCCGCCGGCGCCGACGGGCGGGTCTTTCTGCTGGCCCGCGACAACGAGCACGGCGGGCGCCTGCGGGCCCTGTGGTGCGACAACCTGCCCGGCGGGACGTGGCAGGCCCGCGACCTGACCGACCACTCGCTGGGGGCCTGCGAGCCCAACTACGACCGCGAGTTGTGGCGGCGCGACGGGGTGTTCCACGTCTTCGTCCAGCGGTCCGGCCAGGGCGACCGCGAGACGCCGGTGGACAGCGAGCCCCAGCCGGCCGGCGTGCTGGAGTGGAAGCCGTAAGGCTACTCCACCTTGAGTTGCGTGAAGCTCCCGCCGAAGGTCTCCGCCAGTCGTTCCAGGTCGCGGCGGCCTTGTGCGCTGCCCGTTCCCAGCAGGAAGGTGTGAACGACGATCTCCTTCTTGGGGTCCAGACGGGTCAGGAGTTCGATCGCCTTCTTCACCTCGGCCAGCGGGCCGTCGGTGATCAGGCATATTCCCGCGCTGCTCGCGCCGGCGGCCTTGAGCAGGGTCACAGCCCGCTGGAGGGCGGGGAGGGGATCGGTGGTCCCTCTCGGGCGGACGGAATTGAGAAAGGCCTTGGCCTTAGACTTGTTAACGTCGTTGGCTTTGAGCAGGGCGGCGTTCAATTCCCGCGGCTGGTCCTTGGACCAGAGAAGGACGCCGAATTCCTGTTCGCTCAGCAGGGCGTCAATGGAACGCTCCAGCAGTTTGACCGCGGGCACCCACGCATCGAGCATGGAGCCGGAGCAGTCGACCACGAAGCACGTCTTGTCGTGCAGGATCCAGGTTTCCCCCAGCCTGGGGAGCGGGACGCGAGGCACCTGGTCTTCGTTGCCGCCCCAGAAAATCACCTCGCCGGCCGGCAGGCGGACGACGGCCTCGGCGATGGGTTCGTTGTCGTGGAAGCTGTGGCTGACCAGTTCCACGCCGTGGCGGCCCAGGCGGGCCTTGAGGCCCTCGATCGTGGCCAGGCTTTCGTCCAGGCGCTCGCCGGCATACACGAACTCGCGGCTGTCCAGCGAGACGGCCGGCGAGTCGTCCAGGGTCAGCCGGACTCGGTCGACAAAGGTGACGAAGTCGTTTATGACGCAATACGTTCCCACCCGCAACCCCCGCTGCCGGGCGGAGAGTTCGGAAGAAAACGCTCCCTTGGCCAGTTTGACGGTTCTCGCCCCGAGAGTCGCCCGCTCCATGGCTCTGCCGGTGGCACCCATCGCGGCCGTCACCAGCGAAGACTGCTTGCGCAGGGCGGGCGTGGGCAGTGCGCTGGCTTCGGCGGCCAGGCCCTTCTCCACGACCGGTTTGGCCAGGTAGGTCGCGTTCACCACCCCCTGCTTGCCGGTCAAGTCCACCTGCAGCGCGACGGGCGAGCCCTTCTCCAGCGTGCTGAAGGCGCTGCGATTGACCAGGACGGACTGTGTCTGACCGTCCCATCGCACGGGGTAGCCTTCGGCCTTTCTGTCGTACTCGCCCGTAACCGTTCCCACGGTGGAGGCAGGTAGGTCCTGCCACTTCTGAACCAGACAGACGCGGGCGCCCGTCTTGACCTCGACGTCCGGGATGAACTCCAGAGCCAGCGGGCCGCTCCGCAGGCCCGTCAGCCGGGCGGGGAGGTATCCGGACCAGGCGGGCTCCTGTCCCGGGCGGCGAACGATGCCGCGGTCGTTGGCCGAGAACACGAGGGTCAGCGCTTCGGACGACGGGGCCGGAACGGCCCCGTCGCTGATTCCCAGCTCGCGGGCCAGGGCGGTCAGGGCGTTCTGCAGTCCGCGAGCGTCCTCGGCTGACACGCGGGCCTTGGCGGTCACCTCTCCGGTTTGCATATCCACCACGCGGGCGGAGACGGAAAGCGTGCCCAGCTTGATCACCGAGCCCACCAGCAGGTACCGCACGTTGCTGAAAGGCTTGCCCTTGAGCTTGCCCGGCTCGGCAGCCAGCTCGGCCATCGTCACCTGATGTTCCTTGAGCAGGGCCTCCAGCTGCGAGCGCTCCATCACGCGATAGCGGGCCTGGGAAACCTCGGTCACCAGCAGCTCGGAGACGGCCTTGCCCGCCTGGGCGATGCCAACGTCGCCCGTGATGGAAAAATCGGCGATGGCGAGTCGAGGCTTGTCGGGCGGTTGCGAGGCCGCCCCCGGTTCCGCGGCCCGGGCGCCCGTCGGCGCAAGCGCCAGCAGCGCCCCTACCAGACCCATCACCTTCAGTCGCCAGACCTGCATGGGGCATCTCCTTTCGGTCATAGGCTAGCGGGTTGGCCTGTCCAAGACAAGCGGCGCGAGAAGATTCGTCGGCAGGCAGCCTGGAAACGCCTCAAGGAACGCCGGGATCATGCGTTACTCAGGGTGCGGCACGCACGCGCGGCACCAAGGCCGCCGCCAGGCGCAAACCGCATGTCGAAAGGACTTCCACATGAAACGCACGTTGATCCTGCTGGCCACGCTTGCCCTGTTGTGCCCGTCCCTGTCCGCTGCCGACGCGCCGCCCAGGCTCAAGGTCCTGGTGCTGACCGGCGGGCACGCCTACGACACCAAGACGTTCCCCAAGCTCTTCGACTTTGCCGACCTGGAGGTCACGTACGTGAACCTGAAGGCCGACGCGACCGTCTTCGACGACGTGTCGAACTTCGCACACGACGTGATCGTGCTGTACAACATGACGCAGAAGATCACGCCCAAGCAGCAGGCCAACTTCCTGGCCCTGCTGGACAAGGGCGTGGGCGTCATCCCGTTCCATCACAACTTCGCCGCCTTCCAGGCCTGGCCCGAGTACCAGAAGATCGCGGGCGTCAAGTACGTCACGACCAAGGGCGGCAGCGGCTACAAGCACGACGTGCAGATGAAGGTGCACGTGGAGGACGCCAAGCATCCGATCCTGGCTGGGATCCAGGACTTCACGCTGCACGACGAGACCTACATCCGCCAGGTCTTCGAGGCGGACAATCACGTGCTGATGACCTGCGACGACCCCACCAGCGACAAGCCGGTGGTGTGGACCCGCCAGTACCGCAAGAGCCGGGTCTGCTCGATCCAATTGGGCCACGGCCCGCAGGCGTACACCGACGCCAGCTTCCGCCGGCTGATGCATCAGGCGATCTACTGGACGGCGGACAAGGCGCTGCCGGGCGCCAAAGTCCAGGGAGGGCCCCCCGTGGGTTTTTACGGGGCGGCCGCTAGCGCGGCGGCGCTGGCGGCAGGGGAGGCGGGCTTCCGGGACCTGCTCAAGGCGGTGGCGCAGTACCGCTTCGGCCAGTCGCGCCAGCCCCTGAAGGACGCCGAGACCGCCATTCAGGCTTCGGCGGGCAAGGGCGAGCGGGCGGAGGTGCGCAAAGCGCTGGCCGAGCTGGCGGGTTCCGCGTCGGCGACGGTCGAGTCGCGGCAATGGGCGATGCAGCAGCTTGGCGTGGTGGGGACGGCCGACGAGGTGGGCGTGCTGGCAGCGGGCCTGGGTCAGGCGGAATTTCACTTCTATGCCCGCCAGGCGCTGGAGGCCTGCCCCGCCCCGCAGGCGGGGGCGGCCCTGCGGGCGGCGATGGACAGGCTCAAGGGCAGGGAGCTGGCGGAGGTGATCAGTTCGTTGGCTGCCCGGGGCGACGGCGAATCGCTCGACAAGATCCTCTCGTTGATCGCTTCGGCCGACGCGGCGGTGGCGCAGGCGGCGACGGCGGCGGCGGGCAAGCTGTGCCAGGCGCGGCCCGAGGCGCTGTTGGCGGCGGTGAAGAAGGCGGAACTGGCTGGCCAGGCGAGCGACTCGCTGCTGCGGGTGGCCGACCGGCTGGCGGCCGGGGGCCAGGCGGAGCAGGCGGCGGCGATTTACCAGGCGCTGCTGGCGGCAGAGGCGAGGCAGGTGCAGTCGGCGGCCCTGACGGGCCTGGTGCGAACGGCGGGCCAGAGCGGGCGGCAGGCGCTGGCGTCGTGGCTGGCCAGCGACTCGCCGGACAAGCGGCGCTCGGCCGTCGAGGTTCTCGGGCAGTTGTCGGCTGGCCAGGCCTCGGCGGTGATCGGCGAGCAGTTGCCGAAGGCCACGTCGGCTGCGGCGCTGGCGATGCTGGAAATCCTGGCGCGGCGGGGAGAGATTCGGGCGGCCGGCGCGGTGGCGCAGGCGGCATCGAGCGAGGACGCGGCGGTTCGCCTGGCGGCGCTGAAGGCGCTGGGCAGGGCGGGGGACGAGTCGGCGGTCGGGGTGCTGCTGAAAGCGATCCAAGCGGCTGACGCCGAGCAGGCGCAGGCGGCCCGCTCGAGCCTGGTGGACCTGGCGGGGGCGAAGGTGACGGAAGCGATCGTCGGGGCGATGAAGTCCGCCCAGCCGGCGGTCCGCGTGGAGCTGATCCGGGTGCTGGTGGCCCGCAACGCGGGCGAGGCGGCGTCGGCCATTCTGGCCGAGACGAAGCATCCGGACGCGGCGGTGCGGGCGGAGGCGCTGGCGGCGCTGGGCAAGCTGAGCGATCCTCAGGCCCTGCCGGCCCTGGTGGGCCTGCTGGTGGAGGCCAGGGAAGACGCCGTGCGCCAGTCGGCGGCCAAGGCCGTCGAGGCGGTGGCGCTGCGGATCGCCGACAGCGATCAGCGGACCGCGCCGCTGCTGGCGGGCCTGGCCAAGGCCGACGCGGCCGGCAAGGCGGCGCTGCTGCGGTCGCTGGCTCGCCTGGGCGGCGACAAAGCGCTGGCGGCGGTGCGGGCGGCGCTGAAGGACGCCGACGCCGGCGTCCAGGACGCGGCGGTGCGGGCGTTGGCGGACTGGGCGGACGCCGCCGCCGCGAACGACCTGCTGGCGATAGCCCGCGAGCACGAGAAGGAGGTCTACCGCGTGCTGGCCTTGCGGGCGCTGCTGCGGGTGATCGCCCTGCCGACAGATCGTTCGGCCGAGCAGACGGTCAAGCTGTACGAAGAGGCCTGGGCCGCGGGGCGCCGAGCCGAGGACAAGAAGCTCGTGCTGGCGCAGATGGCGACCTTTCCGCACCCCAGGACGCTCGAGCTGGCGGTGGCGTGCGCGGGCGAGAAGGCCCTGACGCAGGAGGCGGCGACGGCGGCTTTCCGCCTGGCGGAGGCCCTGTTCCCCGTGGACGCCAACGCCGTCAAGGTCTCGATGGACAAGCTGGCCGGCGCGACCGAGGGCGAGATCGCGAAGAAGGCCCGCCAGTTTGTCGAGGACGCCACCAAGGGAGTGGCCGTGGCGGCCAACCTGGCCCCGCTGGGCAAGGCCACCAGCCCCGACAACATCGAGAAGGACGGGGCCTCTCACGGCGACCAGGCGGCTATCGACGGCCAGGCGGCGACGTACTGGGACGAAGAGGACGGCAAGAAGCTCTACCGCCTGGTCGTGACGTTCGCCGACGGGCAGACGGTGTCGGCGATTTCGATCCTGGGTTTTCAGCAGCACAGCTATGCTCCCAAGGAATTCGAGGTTCTGGCTGACGGCAAGATCATCAAGACGGTCCGCGATGCTCGCTATGCGGACAACGTGCTGGTGGTCTCTCTGCCGCCGACGGCGTGCAAGAGCCTGGAGTTGAAGATCACCGACTATTACGGGCAGTCGCCGGCCATCCGCGAGCTGGGCATCTACGGACGGCAGGAGACGCGGGTGCCGCAATTCCAGCTCAAGAAGATGCGACAGGCCCGCCTGGAGGACGGCAGGCAGATCGCTATTCCCCAGTGACGGGCGCCGCCGCAGACGTCTTGGAGGAAGCCCGCGCCCGCACGGGGGGAGCGAACGGGAACGGCGGTTCCCACGTCCGCCGGGCGAACCGTCAAGGGGACTGTTCTGTCGTCCACGTCATCGGAAGAAGTTCGGCCGGGGCGAGGGCCCGCGCCGAAACTGAACGACAGGGCGCAAAGAAGCCGAGAAAAGTCGGGCCTGGAGGGCAATAATTACCGCGGAAGCATGACGCAGGCCCCCCATATCTCGACTGCCGGCGTCGACGACTGGGTCGAGTTGTCGCCCGGCGAGCCTCAGGCGGCGCCCCGGCCGCTGCGAGGCGAGGGCACCTTCGCGCTCAGCGAGCCGATGCAGCTCGGTTATCTCGCCTGGCTTTGCCACTGCCGGTGGATCGTGACGGGCATCCTGGCGGCCTACGGTCTGGCCGGGCGCGTCGAGGGCGTGCTGGGCCGGCTGGGCCTGGTCGAGCCGGCCGACTGGGCCCTGGCCTGCGCGGGCATTCTGGCCGTGCTTAACGTGGGCTTCCTGGCCCACGCCCGCCGGCTTCGCCGGCGCGAGGACTACAACCAGATCGTGCCCGCCCTGTGGTTGCAGATCATCTGCGACATGCTGGTGCTGACGGGCGTCGTGCACTTCGCCGGGCCGCTGACCACGTACATTCCCTTCGCCTACCTGTTTCACGTCGTCCTGGCGTGCATCTTCTTCGCCATGCCGTCGAGCCTGCTGGTGACGCTGCTGGCGTGCCTGCTGTACGCGTCGCTGCTGGCGGCCGAGGACCAGGGCCTGCTCGAACCGCGCAGCCTCTACCAGGCGGACCTGGGCCTGCACATCCGCCGGCGCCCGGCCGTGCTGCTGGGCAACGCCCTGTCGGCCATCAGCGTCTGGCTGGTCGTGTGGTACATGGCCATGCACCTTTCCGACAAGGTCCGCCGGCGCGACGCGGAGCTGGCCGGAACGAACCGCTGCCTGTTGCAGGCCCAGCGGGAGAAGACCCGTCACATGCTGCGGACCGCGCACGAGCTGAAGAGCCCGCTGGCGACCATTCACGCCAACGTCCAGCTCCTGCTCAAGGGCTACGGGGGCCCGCTCACGCCCCACGGGCGCGACGTGGTGCAGCGCATCGCCCGGCGCTGCCGCTCGCTCAGCCTGGAGGTCCAGGAGATGCTGCAACTGGCCAACCTCCGCAACGACTCGCAGCGCCCGGACGTGGCCCGCCTGGACCTGGCCGACGTGCTGGGCGCGTGCGTGCGACAGGTGCGCGAGGCGGGCTCCGAGCGGTCGGTGCGGGTGGACGAGGACCTGGCCCAGGCGTGGATCGTCGCGCCCGAGGACCACGTGAAGATGCTGCTGATGAACCTGCTGTCCAACGCGGTCGTCTACTCTCATCCGGGCGGGACGGTGCGGGTGTGGTGCGGAACCGATGGGGGGCGGGCTCGGGCGAGGATCGAGGACGACGGCATCGGCATCAGCCGCGAGCACCTGGAACGCGTGTTCGAGGAGTACTACCGCACGCCCCAGGCGGTGGAGCACAACAAGCAATCGTCCGGGTTGGGGCTGGCGATCGTGCGCGAGGTGGCCCATGCCTGGGGCATCCGCGTCCGCCTGTCCAGCCGCCCGGGCGAGGGCACGCGAGTGGAACTGCTGTTCCCGCCCCCCGACGGGGCAGCCCAAGCACAAGGAGACGCATGATGGCCTACCTGATGATCGTGGACGACGACGCGGACTTCGCCGAAGCCGCCGCGGAGGTGCTCGCCCACGCGGGGCACGAGGTGGAGGTCCGCACCGACATCGACCAGGCCCTGGCCAGCATGGAGAAGCGCCGCCCCGACCTGGTCGTCCTGGACGTGATGTTCCCCCATGACGACGCCGCGGGCTTCGGGCTGGCCAGGCGGATGCGCAGCGAGGACTCCCCCTTCCGCGACGTGCGGATCCTGATGCTGACCGCCATCAACCAGCGATTCCCGCTGGGTTTCAGCGTCAACGACATCCAGAGCTACTGGCTGCCGGTCTCGGACTTCCTGGAAAAGCCGGTGGACCTGGACGCGCTGGTGGAGCGCGTGAACACCCTGCTGGGCGGCGGCGGACAGCGGGCCCAGGACCCGAGGGAGCAGCGCGCGTAAGACCGCGCCGGACCCTCGGTTCTGCGCCTGCCTGCTCACCGGCAGGCACGCCCTGCGCATACGCGGCCCCGGCGCCCGCGCCGGGCCCTCCGGCGAGCAGCCCGCCTCAGAGGGCTCGGCAGGGGTAGGGGCACGGAGCGGCCGCCTGCCGGACCTTGTTCTTTCCAAAACTCCTGTGCGCTTGCGTGAACGTGTCGTTCTTCCTATTGTCGGTTTCCGTGGCCCCTGTGTCCTCTATGGCGAGTTATTCCGGGAGAAGTCATCATGCAACAGGATCGTCGAGAGTTTCTGAAGTCCGCGGCTGCATTGGCCGTCGCCTCGCTGACCGCCCGCGGCGGCGCTGCCGACAAGGTCGCCGACCGTCCCAACATCCTCTGGATCACCAGCGAAGACAACAGCCCCTTCCTGGGTTGCTACGGGGACAAGCTGGCCCGCACGCCCAACATGGACGCGATGGCCAAGCAAGGCATCGTCTTCGAGCACGCCTACGCCAGCGCCCCCATCTGCGCCCCCAACCGCTCGACGCTCATCACCGGCTGTTACGCCTGCTCGCTGGGCACCCAGCCCATGCGGTCGGGCAACGCCATCCCCGACACCGTCCGCGCCTACAGCGAGTACCTCCGCGAGGCGGGCTACTACTGCACCAACAACTCCAAGACCGACTACAACACCAGAATCCCCAAGTCCGCCTGGGACGAATGCAGCAACAAGGCCCACTACAAGAACCGCAAGGCGGGCCAGCCGTTCTTCGCCATCTTCAACCTGACGGTCTCTCACGAGTCCTCGACCCACCGCACGCCGGACTCGACGGTGACCGATCCGGACAAGATCGTCCTGCCCCCGCACCACGTCGACACGCCCGTCATGCGCCGCCAGTGGGCCCTGTACTACGACGCCGTCGAGAAACTGGACACCCAGGTGGGCCAGCGCCTGCGCGAGCTGGAAGAGGCCGGCCTGGCCGACGACACGATCGTCTTCTACTACAGCGATCACGGCGGGGTCATGCCCTGGTCCAAGCGCTTCCTGCACGAGCGAGGCACTCACATCCCGCTGATCGTCCGCTTCCCGAAGAAGTACCAGCACCTGGCCCCGTCGGCTCCCGGCACGCGGAGCGACCGCCTGGTCAGCTTCGTGGACCTCTCGCCCACGCTGCTGAGCCTGGCGGGCGTGAGCGTCCCGGCCAACATGCAGGGCGAGGCGTTCATGGGCCCGCAGGCCAAGGCGCCCCGCCAGTACGTCTACCTCTTCCGCGACCGCGCCGACGAACGCCCCGACGCCTTCCGGGCCGTCCGGGACCAGCGCTACCGCTACATCCGCAACTACTACCCCCACCTGCCCTACGGGCAGCACCTCAATTACCTGTGGAAGAATCCGGCCATGCCGGACTGGGAAGCCCAGTTCCGCGCGGGCAAGTGCAACGCGGCCCAGAGCGCGTTCTTCCTCCCACGGGCCCAGGAAGAGCTGTATGACCTGCAAGCGGACCCGTACGAGGTGAAGAACCTCGCCGCCGATCCCGCCTGCCAGGACACGCTCCAGCGCATGCGAAAGGCCCTGCGCGACTGGCAGCTCGACATCCGCGACACCTGCCTGTTGAGCGAGGCGGAGATGATGCGAAGGGCGGAAGGCTCGACCATCTTCGAGATGATGCGGTCCAAGAACGCGCCCAACCTCGAACGGCTGATGGAGGCATCCGATCTCGCCGGCCAGCGCAAGGCCGACAACCTGCCCAAGCTGGTCGCCCTGCTCAAGGACGCCGACAGCGGCGTGCGGTACTGGGGAGCGGTGGGCCTGTGGGCGCTGGGCGAAAAGGCCGCCCCGGCTGCCGGCGAACTTCGCGCCGCCCTGAAGGACGACAACCCCAGCGTCCGGGTCGCCGCGGCCACCGCGCTGCTGTGCGGGCTCAAACAGCCCCAGGGCGCCCTCGACACCCTCAAGGCCTCCCTGAGCGACCCGAACGAGATGGTCCGCCTGGCCGCCATCAACGCCCTGGACAACGCCGACGACGCCCTCATCCAGCCGGTCATGGAGGCGGTGGCCCAGCTCAAGCAGGGCTACCCCGCCCGGGTTGCGGAGTTCATGCTCGGCAAGACCGAACAGAAGAGACCCAGGACGAAGAAGAAATAGCGCCTGGCGTTGGCGCCCTGCGTTGCGGCGTTTTCCAGGGCGCAGCGGCAGAGTCCTGGCCTTAGACGAGGAGCTTGTCCCCTGGCGGGAGCGCGGGCTGTTGCGCGACGGGTTCGGAGGGCGGGGCCCGCTCCCGCGGGCATACGAGAGCCCAAGTTGCCCGATCGTATATCCGATAGAACAAAAGGGTACGGCCGCGCAGGGGGGGCAGGCGCCAGCCTCCTATTTGAGCGTATGCGACTACGAAACCGAGCCGCGATCCTGATGTTCAGCAACGCGATGACGCAGGCCACCACCTTGGTGGTAGGCATCATCCTTGTGCGCCTCATCTCGCGCGCCGAGTACGGGACGTTCCGCCAGGCCACCGCGTTCTACGTGTTCCTGGCGGCGTTGCTGGCTGCCGAACTGGAGACGTACCTCCTCTACCTGATCCCCAGGAACCCCGCCGCCGTGCGGCGCCCGCTGCTGGCCCAGTCGCTCTTGGCTGAAACGCTCGTGGCCGGGGCGATGTGCCTGATGCTCTCGCTCGGGGCCCACCTGGCGGCGCAGCGCTTCAACAACCCGGACCTGGTCCCGCTGCTGCACATCCTGGCGCTGCTTCCCTTCTTCGACCGCGTGCTGGCCATGCTGCAGGTGTACATGATCGCGATGGACGCGGCCCAGTGGTCGGCCCTGTACAGCCTGCTGGGCGCGGTGGGCAAGGCGGCGGTGACGGTGGGCGTGGTGGCGACGGGGGGCAGCCTGGCGGCTGTGTTGACCGGGCACGTGATCCTCGTGGCGGCGGTAGCGGTCTCGGCCCTGGTGCATGCCTTCGCCCTCTCGGGCGGGGGGCGCTTCCACCTGGATCGCGGCCTGATCGCGGAGGCGTTCCGGTACACGTATCCGCTGTACCTGACCGGAATGGCCTACACGATTGTCTTACAGTTTGACAAGCTGATCGCCTCCGCGTTCAGCGACCCGGGCACCTTCGCCTTGTATGCGGTGGGGGCGTTGAGCCTTCCCGTCGTGCCGGTGGTGGTCAACAGCATGACCTCGGCCACGTTGCCGCCGATGGTCAAGATGGTCAGCGAGGGGCAGGACGCGGAGGCCCTGGCCTTGTGGCAGGAAGGGATGCGCAAGTGCAGCCTGGTCGTCTTTCCCTGCTTCGCCTTCTTCCTGGTGGCCGGGCGCGACTTCATCATCCTGCTGTACGGCCAGGCCTATGAGCAGAGCGCGTGGGTCTTCCGCGTATACCTGGCCCTGCTGCCGCTCCAGGTGGCCGCCTTCGGTTCGATCTTCCGGGCCAAGGGGCGCACCCGCGAGATCGCCGTCGCCACCGGCATAGGGGCCGTCGTCAGCACGGTTGTCGGGATCCTCCTGACCTGGGCCGGCGGCGGCACGTGGATTGGCTTCGTGGGCCCCGCCGTCGGCGTCTGGACAGGCTACGCCCTGTTTGTCTGCATCCTGACCGTCCGCATGGCCCGCCTGGTGAACGTGTCCTTGTCGGCCGTATTGGCTTGGCGGGAACTGGCGGCGAGCCTGGCGCTGTCGCTGGCCGTGGCAGCCCCGCTGGGGGTGCTGACGCTGGCGCCCATGCCCATCCCGATCCGGCTGGTCGCGTCGGCCTGCCTGTACCCGCTGCTGCTGGCCTTGGCGGCCTGGCGCTTCAACGCGCTGCGGGACGACGAGAAACGGTTGATCCGCTCGGCCCTGCGACTGTGCCTCTTCTGGAGAAGAACAGATGGATGACTCCCCACTCTTCGTGCTGCACGGAAACGGCACGGTCCTGAACCGCGGGTGCCAGGCCATCGCCGTGGGCACGACGGGCATCCTCCAGAGAGAGTTTCCGCTCTGCCGCCTCATCCACGCCTCGTACCTGCACGGGCTGTCCAGATCGCAGGAACCTCGCACGATCGAAGGGTTCCCGGTCGTTCCGTGGGCCCTGACCAGGCGGTACTCCCCGGGCTGGTTCGCCTACCAGTTCCGCAAACTCGTTGGCCGGGGCCAGGAGCCGGTGCTTTCGCTGCTGGCGGATGCCTCGGTCGTCCTGGAATGCGGAGGGGACCTGTTCACGCTGGACTACGGGCTTCCGACGCGGCAGTTCAGCATCGCACAGGCGGTGCTGGACGCGGGCCGGCCGTTCGTCCTGTGGGGGGCGACGATCGGGCCGTTCTCGAAGGAGCCGCAGTTTGAACGGTTTGCCGGCGAGCAGCTCAAGCGCTTCACTCTCATCTGCGCCCGCGAGAGCGCGACGGTCGAATACCTGGATTCCCTCGGCGTGCGGGAGAACGTGTGCCGGGTCGCCGATCCCGCGTTCGCCCTGGAGGGCCGGGAACTGGACCTGGACGAGGAGGGTCTGGCCGTGCTCCGCCAGCCGTGCGTGGGCCTGAACTTCTCGTCGTTGATCGCCCGCTATCAGGGAGACCTCGAGTCGTGGACGGACCAGGTGGCCGGGATCGTTCGCGCGGTCGCGCGGGCGGTTGACATGCCCGTCGTTCTGGTCCCCCACGTGTTTACGCCGGACTGCAACGATCTGCTGTTTCTCCGGCGCGTCCTGGAACGGACGGGCGGCCCTTCCGGCCGGATCACGCTGATTGACAAGGCCTACACGGCCAGGGAACTCAAGTTCATTATCTCGCGGCTGGCCGCCTTTGCCGGTGCGCGCACGCACGCTACCATAGGCAGTCTGTCTTCGCTTGTTCCGACGCTGTCGGTGTCGTACAGCGCGAAGGCCATCGGGATCAACCGTGACATCTTCGGGAACCTGGACTGGGTGCTTTCCTGGAAACAGGCTGCGCCGGACGTGTTTGTGGAGAAGGTCCAGTCATTGCTGGCCCAGGCGTCCGCGGTGCGGGCTCACCTGGCGCGCGTCATCCCCGCCATGCGCGAGTCCGCCTATCGGTCCGCGGGAGTGTTGCGGGAACGGATAGCCGGGCTTCGGGCAGAGCAGCAGACTCCGTAGAGTGGGCGTAGAGGAATGGATTCAACCAGTTATCGATGTCTGATGATCGCCCCGGCGTGCTTTCCGACGACCAATCCGGAAGCGATGGTGAACGCCAAGCTGGCGTTGGCGATGGTCCGGGGCGGGTGGGACGTGGACGTGGTGACCGCGCAGGGGAAGATCGTCTCCTGGTACCCGCAGCGGACAGGGGTGTGGGGTGAGCTGGCCGAGCGGATTCACGTGGTGCCCACGGTGGCGCCCACGCTGTGGAACAAGGTATGGACCACCGCGCGAGCGGCCGTTCGGACGGGTCAGATCTACGGGGCTCGCTGGGCCCTGCCGGCTATGCGAAAGGCCATCGAGCTGGCGGGTCGGAAGGACTACGACGTCGTGCTGTCCCGCTCGCACCCAGCCGACGCCCACCTGGCGGCGCTGGGGGTCTGCCAGCGGACTCACCTCCCGTGGATCGCCAACTGGAACGATCCGGACCCGATGGTGCGGTTCCCCGTGCCGTACGGGAACGGGCCTGATGCGCCCCTCGCTCCGGGGATCGGGCGGTTCTTTCGGGCGGTGGCCAGGCGGGCGTCGTGGCACACGTTTCCGGCGGAGCGCCTGCGCCGGTACATGGCGGCGCAGTGGCCGGCGATGGAGGGCAAGAGTTCGACCATTCCGCACGTGGCGATGGCGGGCCCGTCGGCGACGCCCCCGGAAGGCGGCGAGTTCACCATCTGCTACGCCGGCAGTCTCAAGCCGCCGCGCGACGCGCGGGTGCTGCTGGAGGGAGCTCGGCGATTCGCCGAGCGGCGCGGACTGGCGGCGCCGTTCCTGCGGTTCATGGTCGACCATGAGGACCTGCTGCGGCAGTGCGCCCGCCAGGCCGGGGCGGAGCACCTGCTGGACGTCCAGCCGCCCCGCCCCTACGAGGACATGCCGCAGCACCTGGCCCGCAGGACGGTGCTGGCTGTCATCGAGCCGGAGTTGGAAGAGGGCATCTTCCTGCCTTCCAAGGTAATCGACTACGCACAGATCGGACGGCCCATTCTGGCGGTCTCCCCACGGACAGGCACGCTGAACGACCTGCTGAACGAGCACGGCGGGGGATTGGCCGTCGATTGCCGCGACAGCACAGCCGTTGAGCAAGCCATCGACACGCTCTATGACTGCTGGCAGCGCGGGACGCTGAGCACGCGATTCAAGTCGGCCTCCCTGCTCGACCTGTTCGCCCCCGCCAGGGTCATCCAACTCCTGGGCGAGGTCATCCGGCGCGTTCGCTAGCCTGCGTAGCCTGCCGGCGCAGGCGCTGGAGGCTGCCCAGCAGCGGGCGGAGAATGAAGGCGGGCAGGAAGCACAGGGCGAACATGATCAGGGCCTTGGCGGGCGGCCGGCCGGCCAGGATGGAGCGGGCCAGCAGGCGCCGGAAGGGGGCGTGGTGGATCATGAGGTTGTCGGCCGCCTGCGAGTAGTAGTTCCGCGAGAGCATGAAACGGATCTCGGCGGGGGTGATCCAGCCGCGCTCGCGGAAGATCTCTATGACGTTGAGGCTCTTGACGCCGGTGGGCAGGAGGTGGATGGCGCTGAGCGAGCCGTGGGGGGGCGAGAGGCGGTAGTGGGTGAGCACCTCGCGGATGCGGTGGAGGGTTCCGTTCATGATGAGCCGGGCGAAGAACTCGTGGTCCTCGCCGATAACCAGCCGGGGGTCCTCGTCCATGGGCCCGACCTTGTCGTAGCAGGCGCGGCGGAACAGCACGGTGGAGGTCTGCATCGGCAGGCCGACCAGGAAGTCGCGGCGGGTGACCAGGGGATTGGGGTTCATGATCCGCAGGGTGGAGCGGACGGCGGGCTCGTAGCCGAACAGGTCATACCAGGTGCACACGCCGTCGACGTCGGGGTGGTCGCGGAGGTAGTCGACCTGGACCTGGAGCTTGGACGGCTCCCAGAGGTCGTCGGCGTCCAGGAAGGCGAAGAACTCCCCGCGAGCCTGGGCCATGCCGATATTGCGCCCGCAGGCGGCCCGCCCGGTGTTGTGTTCCAGGCGGATCAGCCGGATGCGGCTGTCGGCGTCCGCGGCGGCCTGGATGAGCTGGGGCGTCTGGTCGCTCGAAGCGTCATCGACGACGATCCACTCCCAGTCGGCGTAGGTCTGGGCCAGGACGCAGGCGATGGTCTCGGCGACGCAGGCGGCCGAGTTGTAGGCCGGCGTGATGATGGACACGAGTTTGGAGGGAGCCGTTCCCATGTCTCGGCTGTTCCTATTGCTCTGATTCTGCCGTCGGTTTTCGAATGGTCCCCGCCCGGGACTCGTCGCCGGGGTCGGCGGCGGCCTGCGGGACGAATCGCTCTCGCAGGGCGGCCTCCACGCGTTGGGCGGTGCGGGTCCACGTGAATTCCTCCGCCCGCCGCTTCCCGGCCTGCACAAGCGAGTCTCGCAGGGCCGGGTCGGACAGCACGGTGCGGACCGCGTCGGCCAGCTTCTCCGGAGCGTTCGCGGGGAAGGACAGGCCGGCCGGGCCGGCGACTTCCACCAGCGCGGGGTCGTCCGAGACGATGACCGGGCACCCGCAGGCCATCGCTTCGACGACGGGCAGGCCGAATCCCTCATACCAGGACGGAAAGACGTACAGATCGGCGGCGGCATACAGGGCGGCGATCTGGTCGTCGCTGATATTGCGATACCGGATGATCCGATCGCCCAGGCCCAACTCCCCGATCAGGTGCAGGGCTTCGGCGTCCAGGCCGCCCACGACAAGGAGCTTCAGCCCCGGGAAGTCCGCGGCCAGTTGATGCATCGCTCGCATCAGGCACGGCATGTTCTTGCGCGCCGCCGGGGAGGTGACCGTCATGAGATACTGCCCCGCCTGCTCGAGTCCCAGTTCTGTTCTGGCGTCGCTCTTGTCCCGTGTCGCGAATGTCGCCGCGTCCACACCGTTGTAGATGACGGTGATCTGCTCGGCTGGATAGCCCAGACGGCGAACGATGTCCTCCTTAATTGCCGCCGACACCGTGAACACGTGGTCCGCCCGCATGATCCCGGGCTTCTTGAACAGCACGCCCAGGACATGAATGAGCCGGTTCTTCCACGTCGGGCGATACCTCAGTTCGCTTGGGGGGAGTATGCTCGCCAGGTCATGAACCAGCACGATGACTTTCGCCGGCGGGGGAATGCTCCGCGAGATCGACGCGCTGGCGTGATCGGTGATGAAGTAGACGGGCGCATCGCCGTATCGCCGATAGGTCCGACGGGCACAGGCCGGGTACATCAGGTAGCGCAGCATGAACTCGGCCACGAATCGCGGCCTGATCCACTTCAGTGCGCTCGGCGCGGACAGCCGCACTTCCGAGACCCGCATTCCACTGCCGCGAAGGGCCGAGACAAGGTTGCCCGACACGACGTCCGTCGATATCGACTGGAAGCCGGGTATGCCCAGAAGCATCACGATGGATCTATCGCGTGTCACTCGATTGGTCCAACTACTTCGTCACCGCCGAATTCGCGTATCGGGCGTTACCGCGCAGCGACCGGCGCCCAGCCGGGCCTGGCGCCGTGCGTTTCCTGCCGCAGGCCCAGGCGATGGAGCAGGTCCAGGATCCAGTCGGTCAGGTCGACGCTGTCGGCCAGCATCTTCTTTCGTCTGGCCCGCCAGGCGGGCTTGAGGTCCGGCTGGCTCAGCCACGCCTCCAACTGGGCCATCAGGGCGTCGAACTGGTTGGGGAGGAAGCCCTTCGTCAGGCCGTAGCGGTGCTCCAGTTCTTCCAGGTACGCCAGCCGCCCGACAAACGTGTTGCATCGCAGGGCGGGCGTGCCCAGGACCGCGGCCTCGGCGGTGACGGTCTGGCTGTCGCCGACGACCAGGTCGGCCGCCGCCAGCACGTGCGGGAACCGCGAAGCCGGCGTGGGCAGGAGGAAGGGGCGGAGGTCGTCGTCGACGCAGGACTCGGCGCTGAGGAAGACCTTGCCCTCGCGGGCCAGGCGGTCGACGATCTGGCGCGCCTGGGCGTGGCTGAGGCCCTTCTGCCCGATGTCGTGGTGGGCGATGAGGGCGACCAGGCGGACGACGAAGAACCGCTCGCCGTCGCCCAGGCCCAGCTCGCCGCGGACGCTCGGGTCGGGTCGAAAGCGGTTGGGGTGCAGGTAGGCCATCTCCTCGTAGCCGCCGTAGGTCAGGTGCTTGAGCCCGTAGTTCTCGAACTTCAGGCAGCGGGGCGTGACGACGTAATGGGCCGGGCGGTAGGCCAGGAACGCCTGGAGCGGGACGGCCCTGCAGTCGTCCTCGTTGAACACGACGGAGATGCCGCCGGTCATGCGGGCCAGCGGGCCGATGACGATGGAGTTTCCGATCAGCAGGTCGAAGGGCTTCCGCCAGGCCAGTCGCAGCCCCAGTGCCAGGGCCCGCAGGGCCTCGCCCCCGAGGGCGGCCAGCCCCAGGCCGCGGCGCGGCACGAGGTGGAAGGGGATGTTCTCCTGGGCCAGCAGGTCCGGCAGGCAATCCTTCTGGCGGGCGACGACCACGACGTCGTTGTCGCGGCGCAGATGGACGATGGCGTGCTTGAGCAGGTGGAAGTGGGCGGGGTGGCCCAGGTCGACCAGAATCCTCATGCCCCACCTCGATCGGGCCCGTCCGCGTCTTGACGGCGCCGGTCGCGGTGCATCGCGAGGAGTTGCTCGACGAGCTTGCGCTGGCGCCCGAGCATGTCCGCCAGCAGGGCGAGCATGATGCTCAGGAAGCCCAGTGTCAGAAAGGCGCCGGAGCCGATGAGCAGGCTCCTGATGGGGCTGGTCTGCCCGGTGGCCAGCCACCAGCCGAAGACGATCCCGCCGCAGAGGACCCCCATCGCCAGCAGGATCGCGCCGATCGAGCCGAAGAAGGCCAGCGGCCTGATGTCGCGAGCGGCCCGCAGGATGATCATCGCGGACTGGCGGGCGTAGGCCCAGAGGTTGGAGGCGACGCGGCTCTTGCCGATCTCCCGCACGCCGCGGACCTTGAGGGGGACCTCCTCGATCTGGACGCCCTTGGCCACCAGGTCGATGAAGCTCTCCTGCGTGTAGGTGAAGTCGCCGAAGAGGGTCAGTTGCATGGCCGTCTGGCGGCTGTAGGCCCTGAACCCGCAGGAGACGTCGGTGAAGTGGGAGTTCCAGCAGATGCGGTTGATGAGTCGGCACATCATGCGGTTGCCCCACTTCTTGATCGCGGGCATCTCGGGGATGAGTTCCTTCCTGGCGAAGCGGGTGCAGGTGGTCATGTCCGCCCGTCCGTCGAGGATGGGCTGGATGAGGGCGGGGACGTCGGCGGGGTTGAACTGTCCGTCGGCGTCCATGTTGACCACGATGTCGGCCTGGCGGTCGAGAGCGGCGGCCAGTCCGCTGCGGAAGGCGGCGCCGACGCCCCGGTTGTGGCGGTGGCGGACGACAAGCGCGCCGGCGGCTGCCGCGATCTCGCCCGTGCGGTCGCTGGAGCCGTCGTCGACGACGACGATCTCGACGCGGTCCACGCCGGCGATCTGTCGGGGCAGGCGGCCGATCACGTCGCCGATTGTCGCCTCCTCGTTCAGGGCCGGGATGATCACCGTCAGGTTCATGGACCGTCCTTCAGCGGCAGCTTGACCAACGTGGGCGGACTGTTGTTCTTGAGCGGCACGCGGATGGCCAGTTGCAGCCCGGTCATGGGGATGATCAGGTCATCCGCCTGCGGCTGGACCGGATCGCGGACGGCGTAGACCAGGACGTCGGCGCCGTCAAGCCGGTCGGCCCCGTCGCCGCGGTCGGCGCGGGTGTGGATCCGGCTGCTGGCGATCAGCTCGAACCGCTCGGTGTCCTGGAGGACCTCGCGAAGCATCCGCCGGACCTGGATCAGCGGGTCGCCGCTGTTCTTGTTATCGGCATAAACGTCGCGGCTCTCGACCGCGACGGCCTGGATGCCGCAGGAGCGGATCAGGTCGCGGACGTCCTGGTGGCTCTGGACGCGGACCACCTGGTGGCTGCCCGGGAAACTGGCGTAGCTGTAGAGCAGCTTGCTTCCGCGGAGCACGTAGAGGTGTCGCTTGGGGTCGGCCTGGCGGGCGAAAAAGACCGCGTCGCCGTCCCAGTAGCCCTCGAAGAGGACCAGCTTGTTGCCGCCGTTGCGGCGGACCAGTTCGGCGATGGCCTGCTGGTGTCCGGTCATGACATTGATGGGCTGGAGGAAGGACACGACGGCCGCCACGGCGACGCCCGCGCAGGCCGCCGCCAGGACCGGCGCCCGGCGCAGCAGGTCCAGGCGGGTCAGCAGCAGCGGCGGGAACGTCACCAGCACGGGCAGGATGATGAAGACGTATCGCCCGACCCGCGCGCCCAGCAGGGCGCTCTGGACCAGGTAGCACGCCACCAGCAGGGCCAGCAGATGCGTCCCGCTCCAGCGAGGGCGGACGATCTCCCAGACCAGGCAGACCAGCCCGCAGGCCAGGCACGGCCACAGGAGCCATGGCCCCAGGGCCTGCTCCCAGCTCGTGATTACGGAGGCGAACCGGCCCAGCAGTTCGCTGGCGGCCTTGGCCCCTCCGGCGCCGGAGGCGGGGGTGAAGACGGTGGCCGTCAGGTAGCGGGCGTACCGGAAGGTCAGGAAGAAGTAGGGCACAAGGACAGCCGCGATCAGCGCCAGGGCTGCGTACAGTTGCCAGTGGCGGAATATGCCCCACTTGCGGCGGGCCAGGGCGTACAGGGCGAAAGCGGGCAGGACGAACAGGGCGGGCTGTTTCGTCATCACCGCCAGGACGACGAAGACGCCGGTCCACAGGGCGCTGCGCCGGCGGTCCAGGTCGACGTAGCGGTGGAAGAACCAGATCGACGCCAGGACCATGGCTGCGGTGGGCATCTCCAGCATGGTCTGGCGGGACCAGAAGACCACGAGGGGCAGCGACAGGAACAAGGCGACGGCGACGAAGGCGACGCGCGGATCGAACAGGCTCTTGAGCAGGCGATAGCCGCCGACCGCGGCGACCGCGGCAAAGAAGACCACCGTCAGGCGGGCGGTGAACGGGCTGATGCCGAAGACGGCGAAAAAGACCGCCTCGACGAGGGCGAAGAAGGGCGGGTAATACAGGATGATGCCCAAGGCGGGGTACTGGGCGTAGTAGCCCAGGGTGTAGTCCATGGGGTTGGCCGCGGAGCGGGGCAGATCCTGGACGAAATCGTGGACGAAGACGCCGTCCATGGCGTGGCGGGAAGCGTCGCTATGCCGGAATCCTCCCTGGCCGATGCCGGGCAGGGTGAGGGTCAGGGCCAGGGCCGCCAGGACCAGCGGGGGCAGCAGTCGCCGCCAGGCTCGCGTCGAGCCAGGCGGGGCGACCTGGGCCGTCCCGTCGGCTTGGGCCTGCTCGTCCTTCGCTCTGGGCGCGCCTGACTCTGTCACGACTGTCCGTCCTTCTGACCCCGTCACCGCACGTACGCCTGACCTCCCGGGTTACGAGTAGCGGTACAGGTAGCTGGGGATGATGAACCGCCGATGCGTCAGCACCAGCCCGACCAGCTTGGCGTTGGTGGCGTGCAGCAGACGGAGGGCCTTGTCCACCGATTCCCTGTGCGTACGGTGCATGCGGACGACCAGGAGGGCCTCGTTGGCCGCCTTGCTCAGGATGCCCGCGTCGCTGACGACGTTGATCGGGGGCGTGTCGAACAGCACGTAGTCGTACTTGCGTCGCAGCTCACCCACGATCTCCATCAGTTCGGGCCGGCCCATCAGCTCGCCCACGTTGCCCGCGGCGTTGCCGGGGGGCAGGAAGAACAGGTTGGGATAGACCGTGGGAACGACCACGTCGCGGAGGGTGGCCTTGCCCTGGAGCAGTTCGGCCATTCCCGCCTGTTGCTTGCAGCCGAGCATGGCGGTGAGCTTCTTCTTGCGGAGGTCGCAGTCGACGAGGATGGTCTTGCGGTCGATGCGCTCGGCCATCACCATGGCCAGGTTGGCGGCGGTGACGGTCTTGCCCTCGCCGGCCATCGCGGAGGTGATCAGGAGGCAGAAGCGTTCGTCGGGGTACTGGGCCAGCAGGTGGGTTCGGAGGCTCCGGTATTCCTCGGTGATGCGCCCGCCGCGGTCGTGGTGGGTGACGAGGACCTCGGAGAACGACCCGTTGTGCCCGATGACCTTTGCGGCGCCGACGGACTGGATGATGGGCGGCGCCTGGAGGGCGGGGGCTTTGGCGTCCTGGGAGGCCGGTGCAGGTGCAGGCGCGGGCGCCGCGTCGGCGGCGGGCGTGACGCGCCAGGCCTCGCGCGGGGCCGCCTCCGTCTCAGCGGAGACCTGGTCAGCGGCGGCTCGCTGCTGCTCTTGCTCTGCCTGATGCTTTTTGATTGCGTCCCATACGTTGGCCACAGGGGTACTCCTATGTTGGACTTGAAGCCAGTGCCGGCTGGCCGGCAACAGAGGTTCGGAGGCTCCAGCAGGTCATGTCGCGAACGACCTCGGCGACGACGGAGCGGTCAAGGCGATGCAGGCCCTTGGCGTATCCGACCAGCAGGGCATTGTCGCACAGTACGTTGATCAATCGGGGGGTGCCGTCGGTGGCCAAGGCGACGTCCGCCAGGGCCTCCGGCGTGAACTCGACGCGGGCCTGGCCCTGTCCGGCCACGCGGAGGCGGTGGCGGACGTAGGCGGCCGTGTCGGCGGGCGTGAGGTGCGCCAGGTGGTAGCTCAGGACGATCCGCTGGCGGAGCGGTTCCCAGCGGGGTTCGAGCAGCTTCTGTCGCAGCTCGGGCTGCCCGGTCAGGACGATCTGCACCAGGCGTTGGGCGTTCTGCTCCCAGTTCCACAGCAGGCGGATCTCTTCCAGGCAGGTGGGGGAGAGGTCCTGGGCCTCGTCGAGGATCAGGGCCACCAGCCTGCCCCGCGCGTGGAGGCGAAGCAGATGCTGTTCGAGCTGGTCGACCAGGCAGAGCTTGTCGGCCGACAGGGCTACGTTGAGTCCCAGGCGGTTGGCCAGGCTTCGCAGCAGTTGCTTGCCCGACTGGGGCGGGCTCTTGAGCGCGACCACGGTGGCGTTGTGGGCGAGCCGCCCGGCGAGCACGCCGCCGACGAAGGTCTTCCCCGCGCCGACCTCGCCGGTGACCAGGACCATGCCCTTGCGGTGCTGGACCGTGTAGAGCATGTTGGCCAGGGCCTCGGCGTGGACGGTGCTCTCGTAGAAGAACCGCTCGTCGCACGTGGTGGCGAAGGGGAATTCCTTCAGGCTGTAGAAACTCAAGTACATTCGGGTTCCGTTAGAATCGGTCGATGAGTCTCATCACGCGGGACACCACCTGGTCCTGGACGTATTCGATGCGGGCGGCGGCGAAGCGATTGTACTCATCGGGCTCCCGCAGCCAGAGCGTGATGCTGAAGACCGAGCCGCCCAGGATGGCGAACACCAGCAGGATGACCACCGGGGCCAGCAGCCAGCGCCGCAGTCGCAGGTTGCGCCTCCGCTGGCGGGTGATGATCTCGCCGATGATGCCCTGCACGGGCACGCCGAACTGCTTGGCGTCCTCGGGCGTGCCGATCGAGCGGTCCATCAGGTGCGCCAGGAAGACCAGCACCGCGCCGAAAGCCAGCCCGCCGATCAGGGCGCCCATGAGGATCTTGCTCAACGAGGGGTCCGAGGGGCGGATCTGTCGCTCGGCCAGGCGGATGGCCTCCAGGTGGTTGCGCCGCTTGGCGATTTCGCCCTGGAGGGCCAGGCGGACGTCCTCGAGGCGCTTGGTCCAACTGCTCAGTTCGTTCTCCTGGGCCTTGATCTGGTTCAGGATCCGCTCGTACTCCTGCTTGATGGTCTCGTAATTCTGCTCGGCGGCCTGGAACTTGCCCAGCTTGGTCTCCAGGCGCTGGATCTGCGCGTCGTTATAGGAGATTTCCTGTTCGAGCATGAGCTTGGTGACCGGGTTGACATCGGTGGGATAGATGTACTCCGGGACGTACTGCTCATTGTTCTCGACCATGCGCTGGATGCGCTCTTCGGTCTGCTTGATGCGGGTTTCGAGGTCCTTGATCTTGGGGTGGGCGGGCTTCATGACCAGCAGGCTGCGGGTGAGGTTCTCCTTGAGTCCGTCCCGCTCGTTGATCAGGGCCAGGAAATTGGGATTGGGCTTGAGGCTGACCTGGGAGGGCTTGCCCAGCCCGGGCATTGCGAGCGGGTTGGCGGGCTGGGTGGTGGGCTGGCCCGCTGCGGGCGCAGCCACGCCGGCCAGCAGGGAGGGCTGGGTGGTGGGCATGTCTTCGACGGTAGCGGCGGGGTGGTGGGCGGGGGGTTGATCGCCCCTTCCAGCATCCGGAGCTTCATCTTGGCCAGTTCCTGCTGTCGCTGGAGGGCTTCGACCTGAGTCTTGGCGTCCTCGATGGACCGCAGGAAGAACCCCGGCTCCTGGGGCATGGCGTAGGGGTTGTCCCGCTCGAACTTCATCCGCTTCTCTTCGTACTGCTGGAGGAGTTCCTGGGCGCCCTTGACCTGGATGTCCAGGAAGTCCTTGCTGGAGCGGAGGGAGGAGATAATCTGCTCGCCGACGCGGTTGATGTAGTTCTTGACCAGTTGGTCGGGCAGCATGCGGGCCAGGCGCGGGTCTTCGTGAGTGACGCTGACCGAGATGAGGTCGACGGCGGGCGTGCGGACATCCCAGGAGACGCGGACCGCACGGGAGAGTTGGCCGATCAGTTCCTGCTTGAGGACCTGCCCCTGGTCGGTGAGCTGCCCGTCGCTGCCGTGGGGCATGCCGACGGTGAGTTCCAGGTCGGCGGCGGCCTGTTCCAGGGCGTTGGGGCCGGACAGGTCCCAGCGCAGGGTGTCCTTTCGGGAGTCCCAGTTCTCGGGCCCGCTGCCGCCGCCGGGGCCGGCGATCTGGGAGGGATCGGTGCGTCGCTGGAACCGGGTGGTCCCGGTGTACTTGACCGGCAGATAGTGCCCGGCGATGAGCACGCCGATCGCGAACAGCAAGGCCCCGCCGAAGAACAGTCTCCAGCGGCGGAAGACGATCCTCAGGATGTCTCGTGGCGTCAGCTTCTTGACAGTGTCAGCCATAATGATCTCGCTTTAATGATCCGGGTGGAGCAAAAGCCGCCTTTAGCGGTTGCGCCGATCTCCATAGCGGTCCTGGTAGCTGTAGTCCGTGGTGTAGTACTGGACTTCGCCCGGGGCCCGCACCGCCTCCAGCACCGGGCTGACCGGGCTGAGGATCTGGCGGAGTTTCTTGGTGAACCAGGCGATGGGGTGCGGCGGGACGTAGATGATGTCGTCGGGCTTGAGCAGGATGTTGTTGGCCATGTCGCCGTTGCGGGTCATGGCCTTGAGGTTGAACAGCATGCGGTAGCGGGGCTTGTCCTGCGGGATGGGATGCACGCCATGGATGCGATAGTACATCGTGTTCTTGCTGGCGTAGCCGCCGTGGGCGGGCTGGCTGACCCGCAGGACGATGATCCGCTTCTCCCATGCCTGGTCGGTCGGTCGGGCCGAGCAGAGCGCGTCCAGCAGCGTGTTGTGACCGGTGTACTGCTGCGGGCCCTCGCCGCCGACCTCTCCGAAGACATAGTACTTCTGCGAGCGGCACTGGATGGTGACCGTCGCGTCGGCCTGCTCGTAGTAGTCCTTGGCCGCGGCGACCAGGACGGTCTCGATCTCCTTGTCGGTCATGTTGGCGACATAGATCTTGCCCAGCAGGGGCATGTTGATCTTGCCGTCGGGCCCGACGGTGTAGCTGCCGTTGATCTCCGGGACGTGCATCGAGTTGAGGGAGACGCCGTCGGGCGGCAGGGCCCGGTACTCCACGCCCGCCACAGGCGAGCGCGGCCTCATCAAGAAGGCGTTGACCTCCCCGGCGTTGTAGCAACCGGACGTGATGAGCAGTCCCAGCAGCCCCAGCAGGATGCCTGACCGCACGCTGGCCTTTGTCATAATCGATTCTCCGTGACGAAGCGGATGCATAGTTTCCATGTCGGATAAAAACAGCCGAAGCTGTGATAACTTCGTGGTTTTGGCTCCAGATGTTCGTCGACGGCTTATCCCTCGCGTCGAAGGCGTCCCTGCCTGAACCCGCATTATCCCACATCTTTCGCCTTTTGTGGTAAACAATTTGCGGGCGCCGTCATCTCTCTTATCGTTCAAGGGATATGAGTACGTTAGCAGTTTTCCCCCCGTCCGGTCACTTCAGAGACCCGGACTCTCCGGGAAGGGCTATTCCTTCTTCTTGGTCGCCTTGTCGCAGTTGTACTGGCAGGCGAACCCGATGACCGCGGGAATGGTCACCAGCAGCGGCGGGACGTGGGGATTCCGCAGCCAGGTCTCGATGGTGGCCTCGGTGGGCTCGAACCGCAGCAGCAGGGCCAGCAGGGCCGCCATCGCCATCGTGGCGCCCTGGAAGGACGTGAAGACCATCACCACCAGCTTGAAGATGACGAACGCCAGCAGGGCCAGGGTGATTGTGCCGATCAGTCCGCCGGTCCAGGCATAGCCGCCCAGGTCGCCCTGTCGCTCCAGGAGCGTCGCGGCATACTGCCAGACAGCCACCCCCAGGCACCAGCCCGCCAGGGCGCCCATGAAGCTGACGGCGTATTTCATCAGGGGCACGGCCAGGGCCGCCAGCAGCAGCCCGCCGCCGATCGTGCCCAGCAGGTAGGTGTTCTCTCCGGGGATCCGGGCGCCCAGCTCGGCGCCGATCAAGGCCCCGATCACCGTGGCGTTGATCAGCACGACCAGTTTGAAGAACCGCCAGCCCAGCAGCAGCACCGCCAGCCCCAGAGCCAGCGTGATCACCATGGGCACGGGCCCGGACTGCTGGAGGTAGCGGGCCAGGCTGTCCAACGAGGGGACTTCCCACAGCTTCTGCCACAGGCTGGGCATGGTTGTCTGGGCGATCATGAGCTTGTCCTCGCGGTCTTGGAGGCCTTCTTCTTGCTCCGCTCCGCCGAACCGGCGTCAGCGGGCGGCTCGTCCTCTTCGGCCTCTTTGGCCTTGGCGGCGCGGGCCTGCTTGAACTCCGAGCGTCCCTGGACGATCCATCCCGCCAGGGCCAGCGCCCCCAGCACGCCCGCGGGCACGAGCGGGGCCGTCCAGGCCCCCGCCCACACGTTCGCGTTGAACCGTCCGCCCACGAGCAGCCCGCCCGCGACGGCCAGGGCGGCGCCGGTCAGGGCGGTCATCAGCACCCTGCCCATGCGGGGCCAGACCAGGACCAGCAGAAACAGGACTGCCGCGCACGCGCCGATGAAGACGTACAAGGCCGGAGGCAAGACCTGCGCCAGGCCCTGCCCCCACTGACCCAGATAGCGGCCCAGGGTGTCCAGCCACGCAAGGAACGTGTCTGCGGGGGCGAACTCCGCCGGGCGGTTCTGGAGCACCAGCTCGCCGGCGCGGAAGGATACGCCCACGATGCCGATCAGCAGGCCCAGTGCGCCGGCCAGAGCGGCCCAGACCAGGCGGGCCGCCACCAGGGCCAGGATGGCCAGCGCGAAGACGGCCACGAAGCGGACGGCGTTCTCGGGCACGTTGAGGCGGGCGATCAGCAGCGGGGCCAGCAGGAAGCCCGCCCCCGCCCCGGCCAGCACCATGAACGCCCGCCCGAGCTTGCGCCCCCACAGCACCAGCAGCAGCCCGACCAGCACAGCCGCTCCGCCGGCCAGATAGGCGACCTGCGCGGTCAGTTCGGTGGGGTACGCGGGAGGCGGAATGTTCTCCAGCATGGGCGACATCCTTGTCTCGGCGAGCGGCCAGCTCTCAGCAGTCGGGTCCGGATCACTGAAGTGCCCCGGCCGAGACTACTGTCGTTCCTGGATCTCCATCAAGCCGCGGCGGGCCAGTTCCTGCTTGCGCGGGTCGTGGAGATCTTCCAGGGCCCGCGTCAGCAGGTCCGCGGCGCGATCGTCCTGGTGCAGGTACCGTCCGTACAACAGCCCCAGGATGAGATTGATATCGGCAATATGCTCGTAATTGCCATAGTATTTGAGGAAGCGCTCGTAAGCGTCGGCCGCGGCGGCGTGCTGTTCCTCGGCCATCAGTTGGTTGGCCACGTCGAGCTGGTTCTGGCGGGACAGGACGATCTCGTCGGCCAGTTGGACCAGTTCGAGGTACTGGTGGGCCGCCTCGGACAGGCTGCCCCGGGCGCAAGCGTCGCTGATCTGTTGTCGCAGGTGCTGCTCGCGCTGGAGCAGTTCGCCGTGGGCGGCGGGGGCGGGCGTCATGCGCGGGCGGCGGCGGAGTTCTTCTCCCGCGTCGCGGGTGCGGATGGGGCTGAAGCCCTCGGCGACCATGCGCCGGTACTGGCGTCGGCGGTGGGCGGAGCGGAAGAGGTTGAGCAGGTCGAAGACGTCTCGCGGGACCGTTCGCGACAGCAGCAGTCCGGCGGCGATGAGGATGCCGAAGACGTAGCCGGTGCTGTGGGCGGCGTAGGCGACGCCCCCGCCGCCGGGCCCGCCGAAGGTGCCCGTGGACATCCACAGGTTCCAGACGAACTGGAACAGCAGGAAGACCAGGCTGGAGACCTCGAAGGTGGTGATGAAGTAGAAGAACACCAGCAGCGTCACCTGCACGCGGGGGAAGAGGACCAGGTAGGCCCCGGTGACGGCCGAGATGGCGCCCGAGGCGCCCAGCACCGGGGCGTCGCCCGCCAGCAGGAGATAGCCGATGTTGGACAGCACCCCTCCGGCCAGGTAGAAGCCCAGGTAACCGACGTTGCCCAGCTTGTCGTTGATGGCGTTGCCGAACACCCACAGGAAGATCATGTTGCCCAGCAGATGCACCAGGCTGCCGTGGAGAAAGACGCTCGTGACGAACTGGTAGAGCTGGGGCGCGTCCGGATGCAGCAGGTAGGCGTCGATCTTGAGAATGTGATTGCCGTTGTAGCCCAGCACGTAGATGAGGATGTTGGCCGCCAGCAGCAGGTAATTGACCGCCGGCGGTCGAGAGAGGCGATATTCGGTACGGATCGGGATTAGCATCGGATCAGCGGATGGGGATTAGGGACCAGGCAACAAGAACCGGGCACGAGAAACCAAGGCCCGCCCGCGAAGGCGGAGAGACTGTCGGCTTGGGCTCTCCCAATCACCATACGTTCCATCATAGCAGGCTTTCGTCCGGCGTCCTGGGGCACGGTGAGGTCTCGTCGTCAGGGCGAGGCCCAGACCCGGGCGGCGACTTCAAGCTGGTTGGCCAGGACGCTCAAGCCCAGCTCGGCCAGGTTCATCGTGAAGGTGAACTTGGCCTTGCCCCTGGCGGGCAGACTGGTCGCCCCGCCGTCCAGCGAGGCCGCCTTGATCACCTGCGGGCCGGGGGTCTGGATGCCCTTGGGGTCGAAGACCTCCACGAAGATCTGGACCTTTTTGAGGGGCGTGTCGCCGGGGTTGACGACCTCGCCGGTGACGGTGAGCGTGCCGTCGGCGAAGGTACGGTCGAGGTCCTCCAGGGCCCAGCAGAGAGTGCCCGGCGCGGGCCTGGTCGGCTTCTGGGCCACGGCGCGGATGGCCGTCACCTCGCCCGCGCTCAGCCCGGTGTAGGTCGTGCAGATCCGCAGCGACCCGCCGGGCGGGATGTAGGCCAGCTTGACCGGGATCGGGGCGCGGCGGACGCCTTCGCTGCTGTGGGTGTACACGTCCACCTGGACCTGCTCGATGGGGAAGTCGCCCTTGTTGTGCACCCTGCCCACGAGATAGCCGCTGTTGGGCGCGTCGTCGATGGTCTGGGGCTGATCGGTCATCATCACGTCGACGTTTGGGTCGCCCGGGGGCAGGGGCTCCGCCGTCGCGTCGCCCGAGCCGCTGCCGGGCGGCGGGGGCGGCGGGGCGGAGGCGATGGGAGGCAGGGCCAGGTCGGGGCGGTCCGGGGCGGGCAGCCCGTCCTTGCGGATCTTCTCGATCAACGGCATCTGGTCGCGGGTGACCTTGCCCTGGAGCAGGACGGTGTTTCCGTACGTCTCCACCACGCTCAGCGTGGGCAACTGCTGGCGGATGCGGTCGACGTCGGCCTTGGCGACCTCGAACTTCACCGTGGGGTGGTTGTGGATGTGGAAGAAGAAGATCACGATCACCACCACCAGCACGATGAGGATTCCCGTGATGGTGACCGGGAGGTATCGCTGCCAGGCGGGCTTTCGCCGTCGCCAGGCCGGGATCTCCTCTTCGTACTCGTCTTCGGCGCCGGCCTGGCCGCCTTGGCGGGCGGTCTTGGACTTGGCGCCCGCGGCCCTTGGTCCCCCTTGCGCGGGGCGGCGGCGCGGGGTGGGTGGGGCGGCCGCCGATGCCGCCAGTATCGCGGCGGGGTCCGTCGGCGGGGGCGGGGCGTCGCCGGAGATCTCGGTGGTCGTGCCGATGAAGACCGCCCCGCAGTTGCGGCATTTCATCTTGGTGTTCTCCACCGGGCGGTTCAGTTGCAGCAGTTTGGTGCAGTGAGGGCAACGTATGGCGTACATGGATGTCTCCTGCCGGGCTGGCCCGCCGATGCCGCTTCCACGGAAGCGGGGGCGGGCGGCCCCTCACACTCGGCTCCCGTCAGCCGGTCCGCCGACAACGAAAAACTCCCGACCCGGGGCTGTCTGTGGTAGTGTACCACGGTCCGCGAGGGCGCGTAAACCGTTTGTGGGCGCAAAAGCCCGCGGAAAGCGCTCCGTCGGCTTGCCTGCCGGCAGGCAGGCTTTGGGCTCCCGCACGTGAGAGGCGAGATGGACCTGTTGTTTCTGGCAAGTTGGCACTTTCCCACCGAGTGGAGCGGGCGAGGCTGGTTCCTGGCCCTGGGCCTGTTGTCGATCCTGTTGCAGGGCGTGGCCAAGAGCGGCTTCGGCGGCAGCGTGGGGCTGCTGTCGGTGCCGCTGATGATCTACGCCTGCGGGGGTGACACCGCCGCCGCGACGGCGGTCCTGCTGCCGCTGCTGATCGCGGCGGACTACGGCGCGATCCTGGCCTGGTGGCGCCAGTGGCGGTGGCGGATCCTGGCTCCGTTGATTCCGGGCATGCTGGTGGGAGTGGGCGTGGGAGGGGCGCTGCTGGCGGCGGCCCGCACGGTGGAAGGACCGGACATGCGCCGCCAGGGCGACGCCGTGCTCAAGCTGGCGGTGGGCGTAATCGCCCTGGCGTTCGTGGCGATGCAGGCGGCGCGGGCGTTGCGCCGGCGGACGCGGGCCTATCAGCCGGCCGGCTGGCACGCGCCTCTGGTGGGGGCGCTGGCGGGCACGACCAGCACGCTGGCCCACGCGGCCGGGCCGGTGGCGGCCGTGTACCTGCTGCCCCAGCAGTTGCCCAAAGGGCCCTACGTGGCCACCACGGCGCTCTTCTTCTGGATGCTCAACCAGGTCAAGCTCGTGCCGTACTTCGGCCTGGGGATGATCGACCTGTCGACGCTGGCGGCCTCCGCCCTGCTCTTGCCCGCCGTCGGCGCGGGGGTGGCGCTGGGCGTGTTTCTGAACCGGCGGGTCGGGCCGAAGTCGTTTGCGGGCGTGGTGTACGCGCTGCTGGCCCTGGCGGGCGGGCAGCTCTGCCACGACGCCCTGCGCGTGTTGCTGGGCTGAGAGGCCCGGCCGGCGGGTCTTTCGCCCGGGCGCCGCAGGCCCTGGGGCCTTGCCCGAGACGAGTCATTCTGTTTATCTTCGGGCGCGGATGTGCCGAAGAGGAAACAGCCGGGCCGTGCGCTGCGGGGTCCCTGCAGTCGGGTGCCGGCGCGAGGCTTTGTTTTCATGAAGAGCACGGTAGCCCTGTTACGGACGACCCCGCAGACGGTCGTGGACGACATCCGCCGGCTGATGAAGCTGGCGCCGGCGTCCGACGCCCTGAAAGCCGGCGCGACGACGATCTTGAAGAACAACCTGTCGTGGCACCTGATGTACCCGGGGGCCAACACGACGCCCTGGCAGTTGGAGGGGACGATCCTGGGGCTGAGAGACGCGGGCCTGAACGACCTGGTCTGTGTCGAGAACCGCACCGTGGTCACCAACGCCCGCAAGGGCGAGACGCTCAACAAGCAGCGCGGCGTGTGCGAGCACCACGACGTGCCGATCAAGTACAACTTCCGCCCGGCGGACATGACCTGGCAGGTCTACCAGCCCCGCTCGCCCATGCTGGTGCTGGACAAGATCTACCCCAAGGGCATCCGCATCCCCGACTATTTCCACGGCAAGAACGTGGTGCACCTGCCGACGGTCAAGTGCCACATCTACACCCAGACCACCGGCTCGATGAAGAACGCCTTCGGCGGGCTCCTGTCCACCGATCGCCACTACTGCCACAGCCGCATCCACGAGACGCTGGTGGACCTGCTGGCCATCCAGAAGGAGATCCATCCCGGCATCTACGCCGTGATGGACGGGACGACGGCGGGCAACGGGCCCGGGCCGCGGACCATGATCCCGGTGGCCAAGAACGTCATGCTGGCCGGCGCCGACTGCGTAGCCATCGACGCGGTGGCGGCCAAGCTGATGGGCTTCGAGCCGATGGACCTGCCCTTCATCCGCCTGGCCCACGAGCGGGGCCTGGGGGTGGGGCGGATCGACGAGATCGAGATCGTCGGCGACGTGGAGGTGGGGCGGGAGAACTGGAACTTCCACATCGGCAACAACGCCGCCTCCAGCGTGGGCAAGCTCTTCTGGTTCGGTCCCCTGCGATGGCTGCAACGCCTGATGTTCCACACCCCGGTGGTGTACGCGTTCATCGTGGCGTCGGCGCTTTACCACGACCGCATCTGGTTCCCGCTCAAGGGCAAACCGGTGGTCCGCGACTACCTCCGAAACAGCCCGTGGGGGAGGCTGTTCGACGCCTACCAGCCGGGGCTGTCGGGGCAAAACGCCTTGTCCGGCGAACTGGCTGAGTCCATCCCCTGAAGAGCGTCACTCTCCGACGAACGGCCGGGCGCCCAGATCGGCCAGGTCGAACCCGCCCAGCTTGAGATACCATTCCCGCGCGGTGGGCAGATACGCCATCTTGAATCCTTCCTGTCCGGCCTGCTTCATGCTCTGCCTGTCGCGGAAATGGGCGATCCGGACGAGCCCCCCGCTGCGGCGTGGGCGGAGGTCCATCTGGAGCACCACGGGCGAACCGTCCCGCCAGACCACCTGGGGATGATACTCGCAGCCGGCGTTGGGCCAGAGATAGAGTTGGGCGGCGTGCAGAAGCAGCAGGTCGGAGCGGCCGGAGAGGACGAGTGTCCGCCCCTCGGAGTCGGCGGCCTTCTGGAGCACGTCCTGAAGGAACTTCGCCTGCTGCTGTCTCTGGAGGTGGTTCCAGCGGATGGGAGCGCGCCAGGTGGGAACCCACAGGAAAGGCGAGAGGATCAGGGCCAGGCAGACGCCCGCGAAGAGCCTTCGCTCCAGGTGCCGGGCGAGCAGGAGGATCGTCAGGAAGACGACCGGGATGAGGTACTCCAACCTGTGGGGCATGGCGAGAAAGACGCCCAGGTAGACCAGGGCGGGCAGCGCCCAGGCGGCGGTGATCCAGCCGGACCGCGCGAGGTCGGCCTGGGGCGAGGTTGGCGTCGGCGCGGCGCCGGAGGAGCGACGGCGGCGCGAGCGGAGGCGGATGACGAGTTGGACGGCCAGGCCCAGAAGGACCGCGCCGAATCCGACCGGGCCCAGCAGGTCGATCGTGAGCCAGCGGAGCACCTGGGTCGGTGCGGTGGAGATGGCGTCGGGATAGGCGCGGATGAAACCCAGGCCGTAGCGGACCAGCAGGGGGCTATAGCAGGCGCCGGCCACGATGCCCATGGTGGCGCCGCTGGCCAGGCAGCCTGTGAGGGTGCGTCGCCCGCCGCTGTGCCGGGCCAGGACAATCAGCCACAGGGGGGCGATCATCGTGGCCGAGGTGAGTCGGCAACCCGTGGCCAGGCCGATGAGACCCCCTGCGACGAGGTCCCAGCCGCGGAGGGCGGCGTACAGGCCCGCCAACACCAGGGCGGCAGCCCACACGTAATCGTAGATGACGGTGCTGCTGGCATAGACCGCCGGGGCCATCGCAAAGGCCAGTGCCCCCAGTGCCCAGTGCCCCTTTGGGGCGAGGGTCCGGAGGGTCAAGCCCAGGAAGACGGCGGCGGCGACGCTGCACAAGGCGGTAGCCAGGTTGATCGCCGTCGGCCCGAGGGCCACCAGGTATGACAGGGCATACTCGTGGACGGGGTAGCCGGGGAAGCGCGAGGGATGATACTCCCCGGTGTGATGGATCTCGTGGGCGGCTGCCAGCAGGGCGCCGGCGTCGCTGTGCAAGCCCAGGCCCGGGCCCAGAAAGGGCAGGCGACTGGCCAGCACCACCGCCGCCAGCACCACCGTCGCCAGGACCGCCGGCAGGCGGCGAGCGCCCGGCGAGGGCGGTTCGAGCGTTTCGGCTGCGACGGGCTCTGCGGTCGCCTGTTGTATTTCCATGGTCTTATAGTCGGCTGAACGGGCCGGACAGTCCAGTCGGGCCTGAAGGCTCTTGTCATCCCTGCCGTCGTTTGTGTCGATAAGACAATGAGCCCCCTGGGGGCCTGAAGGAGATCCGCGGGAATGCCCATAGATGCCGCCATGCGTCGTTGGGGCCGCAGGGGCCTGCTGCTGTACGCCCTGTGCACGCTGACGGCCGGGCTGCATCTGCTGTGGGTGTTCAGTCGGTCCGAGGAGGCGATCGCCGGCTGGGCGGCGGAGGGGCCTTTCTCCAAGTGGTGGGTCACGTCGATCGCCCTCTCGCTGGTGTGGCTGCTGGCGGGCAGCTTCCTGGTCCTTCTGGAGCGGGGGTGGGTGCGGGGCAAGTGGCTGCTGACCATCCTGCTGTTCTACGCGGTGGCCCTGCTGTACGTGGCGATGCTGCGGGAGCGGATCGAATACGGCGACGCGTGGGACTACGTCAAGGCCGCCTTCAACATCTACCACGGCCAGCCGCTGTTCGAGCGGTACGTCTACCCGCCGTTCTGGGCGACGTTCCTTCGCCTGTTCGCGGCGCTGGGGCCCAAGGGCGTGGTGGGCGTGTGCGTGGTGATGAGCCTGCTGAGCTTGCTGGGGTTCTACTGGCTGCTGGCGGCGCTGCTGCGGCGCTATGGATTCTCACACAACCTGGCCGCCGTGGTCGTCGCGGGCGCCTTGCTGGTGAACGTGGCCGTCCAACGGACGCTCTTCTACGCCCAGGTGAATCTCCTGGTGATGGACCTGGTGCTGATCCTGATGCTGGCGCTGCGTCGTTGGCCGGTGATCGGCGGGGGCGCGCTGGCGCTGGCGGTGCACATCAAGATGAGCCCGGCGGTCTTCGTGCTGCCTTTGCTGCTGGGCCGGCAGATCAAGTGCCTGGTCGCCTGCGTGGTTGCGGGCCTGGCGGTGGTGGGCCTGACGATGCTGGCCGGGGCGGGCTGGGACTATCACCTCAACGCCTTGCACAACATTCGCAACATCCACACCTGCCTTCCACCGAATGAGTTCTACCGCAACGTGTCGATCGACAACCTGTTCCTGACCGGGGCCGGTCTGGGCGGGATGGATGCGAAGCTCGCCCTGCGGCTGGCCCTGGCGGTCAAGCTGGCGGCGCTGGCGGGCTTGCTGATGCTGACGGTGCGGGTGGTGCGGCGCCGTCCCTTCCTGGACCAGGCGGGCGGCGAGGCCCTCCTGTTCAACATGACCCCGCCGCTGCTGCTGATCATGGTCATCGCCTCCCCGTACTTCTGGGACCATCACCCGGTCTTCCTGCTGCCCGCCTTCCTGCCCCTGCTGCCTCACCTCCGCGGCGGGCGGGACATCTTCTGGTTCGCCGTCGCCTGGTTCCTGTTGTTCCTGCTGCCGATCTTCGACGTCTACCCGCTGGCCCACGTGCGCCTGGCGGCGTTGGGGATCCTGGCGACCTTGCTGGCCCAGGCGCGGGGCGACCGGGCCGAAAGGGCGCTGAGCGCCCTGAATCCCTGGGCGGACCGGCTGACGGCCATATCCTTGCCCGAGACGGGGTAGAACAGACGATGTGCAGGCTGCCTGGCCTTTTGCCGGTTGACGGTTCCGCCGGTTGCCTGTAGAATCTGCTAAGACGGTCCTAACGCTCCGTTAGGACGGTGAGGGAGACGGATCTCGACCTTGTTTTTCATACGCACGAGGATCCTATGTCTATTGCATCTATTTGCCGCTATGGCGTTCTGTACGGACTGCTGTTCCTGCTGTGCATAACCCCCAGGGCCGCCTATGGATACATTGATCCGGGCACGGGCAGCTTCGTCCTCCAGGTCCTGGTGGGCGCCGCCCTGGGCAGCCTGATGGCGTTGAAGATCTTCTGGCGGCGGATCGTGAGTTTCGTCCGCGGGTTGGTCTCGCGGCGGGAGCAGCCGTAAGGGGCGGGAGTTCCCCGTTTGGGGGGCGTCCGAGTCTTTTTTCTCGTGCACGGGCCAATGTCGAATTCCGCAGAGCACCAACGGCAGGGCGGGTCGTTCCGCGACCCCGGGGGATTTCTGTACCTTCGCGACGGCACGCTGTATCGCCAGGTCAACGAACCTTGCCGCGAGTCGTACGATCGGTTGATGAGATCGGGCCTGTACGACCGTTTGATCGAGCGCGAACTGCTGATCCCGCACCAGGAGGCGGACCTGTTGCTGGCCTGCGACGAGCGGGCCTGCAAGGTCCTGCGTCCCGAGCGGGTGGCGTTCATCTCGTATCCGTACGAATGGTGTTTCAGTCAACTCCGGGACGCCGCCCTGGCCACGCTGGAGATCCAGCGCCAGGCGATGGAATTCGGGCTGTCGCTCAAGGATGCCAGCGCCTACAACATCCAGTTTCACCGAGGCCGGCCCACGCTGATCGACACGCTGTCGTTCGAGGTCTACCGCGAGGGCGCGCCCTGGGTGGCCTACCGTCAGTTCTGCCAGCACTTCCTGGCCCCGCTGGCCCTGATGGCCCGCGTCGACGTCCGCCTGCGCAGGCTCCTGCGCGTCTTCATCGACGGCATCCCGCTGGACCTGGCCAGCCGGCTGCTGGGCCGGCTGTGGCTGGCGCCGCGGCTGTGGCTGCACATCCGCCTGCACGCCGGCAGCCAGAAGAAGTACGAGGACCGTCCCACCGATGGGCGGACCGGGCGGTTCGGCCGCCTGGCGTTCCTGGGGCTGATCGAGAGCCTCCAGGCCGCGGTGCGCGGTCTGCACTGGAGGCCGGCCGGCACGCAGTGGGGCGAGTACTACAGCTTCACCAACTACAGCGACCGGGCGATGCAGCACAAGGCGGAACTGGTCGGCCGGCTCCTGGGCCCCTGCGAGGGGCAGACGGTCTGGGACCTGGGGGCCAACACCGGCGCGTTCAGCCGGCTGGCCAGCCAGGCGGGGGCGAACACGGTGGCCTTTGACGTCGACCCGGCCGCCGTCGAGAAGAACTACCTCGAAAGCGTTCGCCTTCGGGAAGTCAACCTCCTGCCGCTGCTGATGGACCTGACCAACCCCACCCCGTCGCTGGGCTGGGCCAGCCAGGAGCGGGACTCGCTGCTGGCGCGCGGGCCGGCTGACACGATCCTGGCGCTGGCGCTGGTGCACCACCTGGCGATCGGCAACAACGTGCCGCTGGACCGCATCGCGGACTTCCTGGGCGACTCGTGCCGCCGGCTGATCATCGAGTTCGTGCCCAAGGGCGACTCGCAGGTGGACAAGCTGTTGGCCAGCCGGGAGGACGTGTTCGACGAGTATCATCAGGCGGGCTTCGAGTCGGCGTTCGCCCGTCGCTTCGAGTTTGGCCCGCCCGAGCCGATCGAGGGCAGCTCCCGGCTGCTGTACCTGATGACGGTTCGAGGCGCCGGGGGAACGGTCGCATGAAGCGGCTGGTGCTGTACCCGTTCTTCCTGGCGGCGGCGCCGGTGTTGGCGCTGTACGCCGACAACGTGCAGGAGCTTCTTCCGGGCGACCTGGTTCGCCCGCTGGCGGCGGCGCTGCTGCTGGCGGCGCTGGCCATGCTGGCGACCTGGCCGCTGGTGAAGAAACTGGGCAAGACGGGCCTTCCGGCGCTGTGCGCGCTGGGTTTTGTGTTCGCCTTTGGGCCCGCGGTTTCGTTGATGCCGTCTGTTCGGATGCGGTTCTTCCTGCCTGCATGGGGCCTGCTGTGGGGCGGCGGCTACGTGTTCGCCGTTATCCGCCTGCGACGGACGACCAGGTCGCTGGCAGGCCTGACCGGAGCGCTGAACCTGCTGGCGGCTGGGGTGGCGCTGGCGCCGCTGCTGATGCGGGCGCCGCAGTTGTTCCAGCCGCCGCCGGCTGTGAGCGGGCCGACGGCTGCCTTGGCGCCCACGACCGTCCCGGCCGGGGCGTCCCTTCCGGACGTGTACTACATCATCCTGGACGCCTACAGCCGCCAGGACGTGCTGGCCAGCCGCTTCGGCTTCGACAACTCCCCCTTCGTCAACGCCCTTCGCGAGCGGGGTTTCTTCGTCGGCGACCGCGGCCACGCCAACTACATGCACACCCACCTGTCGCTGTCGGCGACGCTCAACATGGAATACCTGGACGAATACCTCAAGAGGCTGGGGCCGGTGGGCGAGTCTCAGGAGGGCTGGCGCCAGGCCTCGCAGTTCTTCCAGCCGGCCATTACCAATTGCCGCGTCCGGCGCGAGCTGGAGGCCAGGGGCTACCGGACCGTGGGGCTGGGCACGGCTTACAACATCACGCGCGGGTTCAACGCCCGAGCGGGGTGGCTTTCGACGGGGCTGACGGAGTTCGAGATGGTGTTGCTCCGCCAGAGCGTCCTGGCAGTGGTCATGGAACGGGTGTCCGTCGACCTGGCGCCGCACGACCTTCACCGCGACCGGGTGAAGTACGTCCTGAGCCACCTGCCGCGGGTGGCTCGCCAGGAAGGCCGCAAGTTCGTCGTTGCGCACCTGGTCTGTCCGCACCGCCCCTTCGTCTTCTATGCCGACGGCAGCGACCGCCCCGCCGACGACCGCTTCAGCAACCTGCTGTGGTGGGAGGAAGCCCTCGAAGTCGACGGGTACGAGGACTGGTACCGCGAGGCGTATCCAGAGCAGATCGAGGGCCTGAACCATCTGGTGCTCGATGCGGTCGACGGCATCCTGGCCGGCTCGCAGCACCCGCCGGTCATCATCATCCAGGGCGATCATGGCTCGGCGTTGGGGCTGCGGGTCGATCCCAACCAGTGCGACGTGACGGCCCGCCTGGGCGTCCTCAATGCCATCTACCTGCCCGGCGTCGATCCCGCGAGTCTCGACCCGGCCATGAGTTCGGTCAACACCTTCCGCGTGGTCTTCTCGCGCTGCTTCGGAATGGACCTGCCTTCCCTGGAGAACAAGGCCTACCACTCGGGGATGGGCCTGACCCTGACCGACGTGACCCAGCGGGTGCTGGCCGGGACAGCCGGCCAGGAACCGCCCGCCCCCTGACCGGGCGGCGCCGACAGACCGGGCGACGGGGGAGGCTACACGGGGCGGATCCGCCAGTCCCGTGCGACCCGCCCGGCCAATGTCCCATTTGGGCCTCGACTGTCCCCTTTCTGCGCAGGTTTGTCGGATATTTCATGTTTTTAAGGTTTTGCGAGTACTCTCGTAACATATTTTATTGAAAAGGCTTACGCCGAAATCATGTGTCATTTGGCGTGCCGGAATTTTCCGGAAAAATGGGACAGTGCGTCCCGGTCGTCCGGGCTGGACGGAGTTGGGCAAAAAGAAGCCCGGCCTGGGGCGCTTGCGGCGCCGTCCAGCCGGGCTCTTGAGTTGCTGTGCGCCGGGCTACTTCTTGGCCGGGGCGAGGAACCAGTCGTTGCAGGCGACGTCGCTGTGGCGGACGCCGGCGTTGTCGTGGACGTTGGCCACCTCGGTGACGATGGCGCCTTCGGGTCCGCCGAACTGCCAGTGGCGGGCGCCCTCGCGGTTGAGCGGGACGAACATGCCCGGCTTGGCGGCCACCATGTGCTTGACCGTCACCTGCCCGTCCATGTGGCACTTGGGCACGACGACATCGGCGGTCAGGTTGGGCTCGCCCTCGCCCACGATGTACGAAAGCCCGTAGCGAACCAGCCAGCCCTCGCGCTTGGCCGGGTTCTTGTCGGTGGACAGGTGCCAGTGCTCGGGCAGCATCTGGCCGGGCATCAGGAACAGGTCCATCAGCATGTAGCGGTCTTTCTCGTTGTTCATGAACATGACGGCCGCCAGGCCCAGCTTGGTGAACTCGCCCCGACCGTAGTCGGCCACCCAGATCTTGTCGCGGACGCCATCGAACACGGGGTAGCCGTGGTGCTTCATGAGGGCGATCACGGCGTCCTTGCCGGCGTCCTCGTCGAACTTGCCGTCCTTGTAGAACTGCTCGTTGGTAATGGCGAATTTTCCTTTCTCGGCTGCCTGGGCGGTGGAAGCCGCCGTCGCCGCCATGGCCATTCCGATCCCGCCCGCCTTCAACACGTCTCGTCGATTGATGTGCTCGTTCATAGGATCCGTTGCTCCAATAAGGTTGTGTCAGACAATCATACGCGTCTACTGCCCCTGAATTGCACCGGTCAACAGATTATGGTAGGCCTTCAGGTCTTTCCAGCTCGCGGCGACGGCGATCTTGCGCCCGGCGGGATCGATGCGGGTAAAGCCCTTGTCGTCGGCGACGATGTTCAGGTCCTCCATGACCGCCAGCGAGCGGTCATGCAGGGCGAGGTAGACGGCCACCGTGTCGAACAGGGTGCTGCTGGCCTTCAACTCGTCGACGGACTTCTTGCCCGCCCACATGCGGTAGTTCTCCAGGAGGGTCTGGACGATCTTGTCCTGGCTGGCCTTGAGGCGGGCGAAGTTCTCGCCGTCCAGGCGGATCAGGCCGCAGGTGTCCAGCGGCGTGATGGTCATCGACTTCCACGGCGCCGAGAACACCCGCTGGGCCTCCTTGGGGGCGGCGCGGACGTTCCACTCGGCGTCGATCTTGTCCTTGCCGCCGTAGCCCTTGCGGACGCTGCCGTGCATGCCCACGAAGTGGGTCTTGGCCGCGATGGCGGGGTCCTTCTCCAGCGCTGCCGCCACCGTATTCAGCGGCCCGATGGCGATGAGCGTGATCGGCTGTCTGGAGGCGTGGATGGTGTCGATCATCGCCTGCACGCCGTCGGTGTGGACCTTGCCCGCGTAGGTGGACAGGTCGTAGTCCTTGATGAACTCCTGCTGCTTGGCGGTGCCCTTCTGCGTGCCGGCCCCCAGGCCCACGGGGATGTCGCTCCTCCCGGCGGCCGTCAGCAGCTTGGCCAGCAGCTTGCCCCTGTACTCCTGCTTGCCGTAGGTGGAGGTGACCAGCTTGACGTCGGCGCGGGCGTGGCGGACGAGCTGGAACAGGGCCCAGGTGTCGTCGATGTCGTCGCCGATGTCGGTGTCGAGGATGACCGCCATCCTGGCCGGCGCGGCGGAGTCGCTGTCCTGGGCGGCCAGGACGCGGGGCATCAGCAGCAGGGCGGGCAGGGCAAGCAGGATCGGGATTCGCATGAGGGGCTCCTTCATTTGCTCGGCGCCGATGCGGGCGCGGTGGAGGGCCGGGACGAAGCCGGCCTCGCCCCGCCCGGCAGGTTGTGTTCCTTCAGGTAGTCCTCGACGGCCCGGGCGACGACGGCGTGGCCCTCGGGCGTCCAGTGCTGGTCGTAGGTGAAGTAGACGCGGTTGCCGGCCTCCATCTCGCGGCGGAGGGCGGGCGTGAGCGAGAGAAAACCGATGTCCTGGCGGCGGCAGAAGTCGGCCATCGCCTGCTCGGGCGCCTGGACGCCCTCGCGGAGTTGCCGGATGAGCCGGTCGGCGGGGGGCAGGTTCCGTTTGATCAGCGAGACGAACGCCCGCACCTGCTCGGGCCGGTCGGCGATGTCCGTCATCAGGACGTGCGGCTTGTTGGGGGCGTAGAGCACGACCAGGCGGGCGCCGGCGACGCGGCATTCGTCGGCCATCCCGCGCACGGCGGTGCAGGTGTCGACAAAGCCCTTGGAAGCGGCGAACTCCGCCGCGGTGAAGTCGAACCAGAGCAGGTCCTTGGGGTCGAAGACGTAGGGGTGGCGGTTGGCCTGGGGCCCGACCAGAACGGGCATGAGGGCCAGGGCCTCGGCGTTGGGGACCCAGGCGGTGGCGTTGAGGGACGTGAGGTGCTCCTCGATGGCCCGTCGGACGGCCAGCACCACCGGCGAGAGCTTGAACACCAGGGCGACCTGGTTGTCCACGACGTCGTCCTCCCGCTCGTCGCGGTCGATCTGGATCGTCGTGCCGCGGAAGTCGTTGCCCTCGTAGATCATCACCAGGACCACTCGCGGGCTCAGGGCCAGGCCCACGTTCTTCAGGTTGAGCAGGTAGTCGTGGGTGTTGCCGCCGGCCATGCCGAGGTTGTAGACGCTCGAGCCCGTGGACGCGCCCAGCACGCGGGTCCAGGGCTGCTCGTCGGATACCTCCGAGCCTTCGACGAAGGAATCGCCCACGGCGAGGATGTCGCACGAATCGACCTGGGCGGGGTTCCTGAAGCCCCTGGCGTCGCAGGTGAAGTGGAAGGAGATGGGGGGGTACCCGGCCGGGGCGTTGGGGTACGTGCGCCGGGCCCTGGGCTGATCGTGGAACGTGGACTCGTACTTCCAGTTCGCGGGGCGGTGGTAGGAGGTCTCGCTCTGGACGAACCGCGGGGGGCGCAGCACGCGGGCGATGATGTCGATACTCACCAGGCCCGGCAGGAGGACCAGGAAGACGGCGGCGACGCGGAAGATGCGCTGGCGGCGTCCCTCGGGTCGGCCCAGGAGGATGTACAGGGCGGGCACGCTCAGCAGCAGGACCAGGGCCTGAATGGTGAACTTCTCCAGGCTGTACCAGCCGAGGACCGTCTGACGGTCCCGGGCGATCTGGCGGGCCACGTTGCTGGGAATCAGCCACAGGACCAGGTTGACCAGGATGAGCACCCAGGCCGCTCGGCGAGGGGTCGGTTTCCAGTTCATGCAAGGGCTCCGCAACTCAGGGAGTTGCCGCCGCTGCGCGGCGAAAACGATAAGAGAACATTGTCGGCAAACGCGGCGGGGAATGCAAGGCCTCGCGGGGCGCATGCGGGCCGGGCCGGCCGACCGCCTGTTCCCCGGCGGGCGAGCAAAAACGTGCTGGACGGAGCCGGACCGGTTATAATATGCGATAGCATTTTCGGGCGTGGTCGATCGGCAGACGACGTTTGGCCATGATATCGGGAGACGACACCATGAGCATCCTGCGAACAGCGTTGGCCCTTGTGGTAGCCATTGCGCTTGTGGCTCCGGCCTGGGCGGCCGAGGCCAAAGCCCCCAAGAAGGCCGAGCAGCAGAAGAAGAAGGAACAAAAGGCCAAGCCCGCCAAGCAGGCAGCCGCTTCGACCGGTCAGGAGTCGACCGACAAGAAGGTCCAAGGGGTGGTCCTCCGAGGCATCCAGCGCCAGGTGGTGGAGATGCGGGAGTACACCGGCCTGGAGCTGAAGACCGAGGGGACCGACGAGGTCATCAAGCTGCTGGTGCCCTTCATCGAGGATGCAACCACCAAGCGGCTGAGCGTCGATCGCGAGAAGCTCGACCAGCTCGCCCGCCTGCGCGTGGGCTACACCGTTGCGGTGACTTACTACACCGACAAGGACTGGAACTGGATCCGCAGCCTGGAGATCCTCGACGACGGCCAGGACGAGGACAAGGACCAGGCCAAGGACAAGAAGGACGCCAACCACAACAATCGCAACAATCGCAACCGCGACCGGAACAACCGCAATCGTCGCAACAACAATCGCGACCGGAACACCGGCAACGCCAAGCCCCAGCCGCAGAACAACCAGTCCAAGTCCTCCGGTCCCGTCCCCAACCCCAACAACATGAACGTGCCCCAGAAGATCGCCCCCGTTCCCCTGAAGATCAAGTAGCGGGCCCAAGGCGGGGCGGTCGCTCCACTCCAGCTAAAGTTTCCTCCCTGGCGGGCGATAAAGAATACGTCCGGCCGGTCCGGGCCGAGGTCTGTCCGCAGTCGCTCTTGCGGGAGGAACGCATGGAAGTTCTTGTCGCACGACAGCCGGTTCTCGACCGTCAAACGGACGTGTACGCGCACGAGGTACCGTTCTGCTCGGGATTCGAGGACTGTTCCGACTCGCTGGGCAACCAGAAGGCCGGCGTGGACCTGACGGCGTTCGTGGGCTTCGGCGAACTGACCGATGGCAAGCGGGACTTCAAGTGGGCCAACGAGGCGATCGGACGGCTATCGGGATGAGGGGCCACCATGCAGTCAAACGTTGAAGCGCCAACCGCCGGCGGACCTGTCGTCTTAGAGGACGGCGGCCCGGACGGTTGTCCGGCCCGTGTCGCCCTGCGGCTCGCGCTGGCGGTAGGGGCGGTTGTCTTCATCTGGTCGATGATCCTCTCTGCCTTCCTGGGCGCCCACCCTGGCGCGCCCCTGCTCCGCTCCAACGACGCCCTCTTCAGCCTGGACGTGTCCAGCCGGACCACCCGCCTGACCACGTTCTCGTTCTCCACGACTCACCCGCTGATGGGCACGGCGTGGGCGGTCATCGGCTGGACGCTGAGGAGGGGGTTGGGCCTGTTCATGGAAGACCGACAGGCCGCGGTGGTCGGTTGCAGGATCATCATGGCCGCGACGATGGCCATCGCCTGGGGCGCACTCTTCTACGTCGCCAGGCGCCTGGGCGCGTCGCTGTCGCGGCTGCTGGTCCTGCTGCCGGTGAGCCTGCTGTTCACCGCCAACACCATCGCTGTCCTGCCCGACGTGTACGGGCTGTCCATGTTCACCCTGTCGCTGACCGTCCTGCCCATGGCCCTGGACTGGAGCGGCAGCCGGAAGCTGTGGTTCCTCTTGCTGGTCGTCTTCCTCTCGTCCGGAACGACGTTGACCAACGGGATCCTGCCGATGCTGCTGCTGGTGTACGAGACGCGACGCCAGGGGTACCTGACCTGGGCGTGGTGCCGCCGGCACAGTCGGCCGCTGCTGGCCATCCTGGCGGCCGTCGTCCTGACGCTGGCGGTGACGGGCAAGACGTTGTTCCGACGGGCGACTGAAGGCGATACTGTCCTCAACCGCCACTGGAACCTGACCTTGGTCAAGGAGCCGACTCACGCCGCCCTTCATCTGCTCATGGGCTTGACCTATCCGGCTGTTGGCCCCGAAACGCTCGAGTGGGGCGAAGGGTCGAAGGTGTCGTACTCGCTCTGGCATCTGGACCAGTACGGCCTGTTCAGCGGCTTGGCGGCGGCGGTGTGGACGGCGTTGCTGGCGATGTGCCTGACCGTGTTCTTCCGCGACCGGAAGCTCAGCGCGTTCGGCTTCGCCCTGGCCGCGTGGTACCTGTTCAACGTGCTCTTCTATAACCTGTGGGGCAATGAGTTCTTCCTCTACTCGATCAACTGGTCCTGGGCGATCGTGCTGGTTTTGCTGGTCGGAAGCCGGAAGCTGCCGGTCAAAGTGCTCGCACCCGCGGCGGCGGTCATCTGCGTCGGGCAGGTCGTCACCATCGTCGCCATCGCGCGGGCCGTCGCGGCGCTGGGGTAGGGAAAGGCAACGGGATGAAGCCCTCGCACGCCATCCAGGACAGTCCAGCCCAGGCGGGCCTTGAGCATTCGGCCGGTCCGCCGGCGCGGATCGCCCCGCTGGACGGCCTGCGCGGGGTGGCCATCCTCATGGTGATGGGCTTTCACCTGGTCGAGGTGTGCGGGCAATGGCGCGGGCGGGAGTGGCTCTCGGAGGGCTTGAGAGTCCTGTTCCGTCCGGGCTGGTCGGGCGTCGACCTCTTCTTCGTGCTGTCGGGCTTTCTCATCACCGGCATCTTGCTCGACAGCAGGGACTCTCCGCACTACTTCCGGAACTTCTACGCCCGCCGCACGCTGCGAATCTTTCCGCTGTACTACGCCTTTCTCGCGGTGATGATGTTCCTGGTCGCCCCGGCCTCGGGCGAGTTCGACGAGATGCGCCGGACCCAGGCCTGGTACTGGAGCTACGCAGCCAACTGGCTGTACGCGCTCGACAACGGCTGGTCGGGGCCCGCGACTCACCTGTGGTCGCTGGCCATCGAGGAGCAATTCTACATTGTCTGGCCGCTGCTGGTCTATCTGCTGAGCCGGCGCCGGGTTCTTGTGCTTTGCGCCTGCCTGATCCTCGGCGCTCCGTGCCTGCGGGCCCTGCTTCTGGCCCTGGGCGGCGGGCGCATGGCAGCCTACACCGCCACCCCATGCCGACTGGACCCGCTGGCCATGGGGGCCCTCATCGCCGCCGCCATCCGCTGTCCGGGCGGGGCGCGCGTCGTGCACAAGTGGGCCGTTCCCGCCATCGGCGGCGCCCTGGTCTGTCTTGCGGCCATCCTGATCTGGCGACGAAGCCTGAGCGAAATGGAGCCAGTCATGCAGGTGGGCGGGTTCTCCGCCCTGGCGATCTTCTACGGCGCCGTCGTGGGACTCGCGGTTTGCCTTCCCTCCAGCCATCGCCTGAACATCGCCCTGTCCTGGAGGCCTTTGCGGTTCCTCGGCGGCATCAGCTACGCCGTGTACATCCTGCACTTCCTCTGGCGATGCGTGTTCGGCTCGGATGCGTGGGCCGGCCTGTTCGGAGAAAGCTGGCCGGCGCGACTGGCGGCATACACTCTGGGGACCGTGGCGGCCTCCCTGATGAGCTGGCACCTGTTCGAGAAACACATCTTGAAACTGAAGGTCCGGTTCCCGGCAGGCCGGAACGCTGCCGGTCAGCGCCCGGCTGAGTCGAGCAGCTCGACCATGGATTTGCCGAGCGCCCGCCCGATCCAGCAGAACGTCCGCACGCTGCCCAGGTAGTGGTAGCCGAAGTCGTCGCCGACCTTCTTCCATTCGTCGATGTGGTTCTTCCACCCGTCGATGAGCTTGTCGGCGTCCGGGTCCCAGAACTTGGCCGTGTCCACCGCCTTCACGTTGCCCTTGAAGTCGGAGACCTTCTCCATCGCCCCCTGGGCCTCCTTCACCTTGGCCATGCCGCCCGCGGCGGGCTTGAAGCCGTGCTGCCCGCTCTGGGCGATCACCACCGGCAGGTTGGCCGTCTTGAGGTCCTTGCGCACGTCGCGGATGAGCGCCTCCAGATTGGCGGCGTAGGCGTCGGCGTACTGGGCGTTGATCAGGTCGTTCCACCCCTGGAACCAGACGAACCCCTTGATCTCGTAGCCCTGGCCCTTGTATTGCGGAAAACGCGCGCCCAACTCGTCCAGCGTGGTGCGGACCTCCTGAAGCATCTCGCGATACGTCTTGCCGTACCGCTCGCGCACCTGCTCCAAGGTGACTTCGGGTCTCTTCCGCTTGCGGTTGTTCTCGTTCTCCTTCGCGAGGATCTCCTTGAGTTCCTCCTCCGTGGGATGCTTGGCGCTGGGCGGCAGGAAGTCCCGACCCAGGCTCCGCCCGCCCCAGGCCGTCTTGATCAGCAGCACCGGGTCCTCGTAATAGTCGCCCAGGGCCATGCCGAACTCCAGCTCCACGCCGATCCGATCTCTCGAACCGAACCCCACCGTCAGCTCGCCGCGGCGCTCCAGGAAGTTGATCCACACATCCTGCCGGACCACCCACTTGCCGTCCTTGTACAGGTGCTTGTAGAAGTCCTTGAACCGCGGGTCCTGGAGCTGCGACTCGGCCAGGCGGATCGTCCCCTTGCCTTCCATGTTCGACTGGCCCGCCAGGATGAACACCTTTACCTTGCCGTTGGCTTTGACCGCCTCCCCGCGAACCAGAGTGGCCAGACCCAGGACCGTAAGGACCGCCGCAGCTGCCAGGGACGCAAGGGAAAATCGAAGTGTCATGACGTGCTCCTTGTAAAAGGGGTCTTGTCGATTGCCGGCCATCGAAGGGCGGTCGCCAACCGACAAAGGGGAAACGCACGCCATTTGGGGCCATTTCATCCTGGTGGGGCGGGGAGCGTCGTTTGGGTTCTCGGGCGTGTCGCGGCGGGCGTCTGCTTCACTACGCCCGACAGGACTCGAACCTGTGACCTGCGGTTTAGGAAACCGC
>JAKJER010000013.1 GCA_022705325.1 Planctomycetota bacterium
GAAGGAGAATGTGCAAAATGTGGATTGACAGAATTCGGGGGGGGTACAATACAAACAAGCTGGCCCGGTGGCGGAGTCGGGCGGGCTATCTGGGAAATCCCGGTTTAGAGCTTCAATCATCAAAGGACGACCGTTTCCACCGCATCTACAAGGGCAGCCACCCCACTCGCCGCGACCGGGTAGTGCTTCATCTTTATGACCTTTCCGCAAGTGACGACAAGAATGCCGCCGCCAAGGCCGGGCGAGAGTTTGAGACGCTGCACCGAGTGCAGTTGCACGCGTGGGCGCCCCGCATCCTCGATTCGTTCCAGGACGCGCCAGGGTATCCAGGCGAAATATGCTTCTTTACTTTGGTCGACCCGGCGGCGCCATCAATCGCGAGCCGGTCGGAAGACCCGAGTTGGACGGCTGCTAGCCGAATCGAATTCGCACGCAAGGCCATTCAGGCGATGGCCGAGTTCCATGCTGTCCATCCCGGCGGCGAGGTTCTGGTACATCGGAACCTGACGCTCAAGACTATTCTGGTTAAACACGACAACTCGCCAATTCTGACGGGCTTTGACCGCACCCGAATACCGTCAGATGTCAGTGTGGCCTCTGGCCTTGCCGTCGCTGCCGCCGATCATGGCACAACCGCTCCGGAGGTCATCAAGGCGGGACTGGCTGCCGCTGATTACCGTTCCGACATCTATTCGCTCTGCGCGTCGTTATCTGGGCTGTTCCAGTTCGAGGACGACCTCAGTCGCCGAGCGCTCGACATCCTGGCTTTGGGTACAACCCAATCGCCATCGGATCGCGCCAAGCTGGAGGACCTGCAGCGACAACTTGCCGAACTGCTGGGAGTTTCGCACCCGAGACCTGCTGCACCCCCCGCGCGGTTTTGGACGGAAGGGCAGATTGTCGAATTCCATTACCGAGACTACCGCATCATAAACAGGCTTGGCAGCGGAGGATTCGGGACGATCTTTAAGGTCGTCGAAGTTGACCGGGCAACAAAGGAAGACCTTGGCACGTACGTAGCGAAGGTCGTGCGTGATGAAAACCTTGGGAGACAGACCCTGCGCGCCTATGCCCTGGCCAAATCGCACGTGGCAAGGCATCCGGGCCTGTCCGCGATCTTCGAGGTTGCCAAGGAGTGGCAGGAGAACGGGTTTGTCGCGTTGATGACGTGGGTGGAGGGCACACCACTTGACGAATTCGTCGGCGTGTTTTCGCTGCTGGCGGACGACCTGCAGGAGGCCAACAGCGGTGATCTCGCGATCCGGTGGATCAAGTCCACTTGTCGCGCATTGGGCGTCCTCCACCGAAATGGCCTTATTCACGGGGATGTAAGCCCGCGCAACCTGATCGTTTCTGGCGGCGACCTGGTGCTGACCGATTTCGATTTTGTGGCAAAGGTTGGCGAGGCATCGCCTGGTACGGGCACCGTAATGTATTGTGCGCCGAGCATGAGTGATTCCAGGCTGGCCAGCCCTGGCGACGACATCTACGCTCTTGCATCGAGCTTTTTCCATGTGGTTTACGAGAGAGAACCGTTCAAGCGTACCTGCCACTATGAGAAGGCAACCGGCCTGAACTGGGAGGGTATCGACGAAGCCGTTCATCCGCTGCTCAACCTATTTCTGAAGCGCGCAACGCACCGCGACCCTGAGCGGCGATTCAAGTCTGTTGACGATGTGGAAGCCTTTTTCAAGAAGCAGTCGGAACCGGTTTCTTCGCCGGCAGTCACAGCCATCGCCCCAACGGTGCCTGAGGTCAGACCTGTTGCGGTCGCTCCCGTGGCGGAATTGCGCGAAGAATGCGTGGCGTGGCTGCGCGACGTGTTGAGATCGTATCCTGGTTATCCAGGGGGCAATCAGGAAACTCGCGGCTTGGACAGCAGGTTTGCGGCCTCGACGTACGTGGAGACGACGCTGGAGCGGACCCTGCTGCGCGACATGGAGGCGCGGCGGGTGCGCCTGATTGTCCTGTGCGGTAACGCGGGCGATGGGAAAACCGCGCTGCTGCAACACGTTGCCCAGCAACTGGGACTGGGGAAACACCCCTCTGCCAACCGGATCCTGCAGGGAAAAGTCAAGGATGGTCTTACCGTCCGGATGAACCTGGATGGCTCGGCCGCATGGAAAAGACGGTCGGCCGATGAGTTGCTCGATGAGTTCCTCGATCCGTTCCAGAACGGACAGCCGGCCGAAGACATAGTGCATTTGCTGGCCATCAATGACGGACGGTTGCTGGAGTGGATCGATGGATACGAGGGTCGGCACGCGAATGAGGCCACTCCGCTGACGAGGTCTTTGTTGACGCTGCTCCAAGAGGGGGCGTCTCAGAGCAGTGGCCACATAAGGTTCATAACCCTCAACCAGCGCACGCTCGTAGGCGACGTGTCGGCGGATGCTCAGGAGATCACAACGGAATTCCTCGACCGGCTGCTTGACCACCTGTACGGGGGGGCGCAGACGGAGTCGACCTGGGCTGTGTGCCGGACATGCTCCGCTCAATCACGATGCGAGGTCTTCCGTGCCGGTCGGCTATTTGCCCCCGACGGCTTTCCGTCGCAGGAACCCCTGGATGCCCGCCGCCGTGGGCGGCAGAGGCTTGCCGAGTCGCTGCAAGCGGTGCATTTGCGTGGCGAGATTCACATCACAGTCCGTGAGCTGCGGGCGGCCCTGGTGTATATCCTGTTTGGCGTTAATTATTGTGACGACTACCATGCTGGCAAGGTCATGCGGACGTTGCCCTACTGGGATCGCGTGTTCTGCGCTGATTCGCCGGCAAGACAAGGCGACCTGCTGAGAGAACTGGTACGATTCGATCCGGCCCTTGAAGCACACCCGCAGATCGACCGTCACCTGATGGGAGAGCCAATCGCTGATGCGCCGCCCAGCGCACCGCGGTATCCAACGCTCTCGCTCGAATCAGCGCGCCGGAGAGCCTACTTCGAATGGAAACACGAAGATGTAGTGGAGATAGGCGGAAGCCCAGATGCGCTTGATGTCGCGCGCGGCAGGCACCTCAGGAAGTTCCGCAACCTGCCCTTGTACGACGAGGCGAAACGGCAGGCAATCTGCCGCGAATTGTGCCGCGGAATATCAAAGCTGGAGGATCTTCCTCCGAAGGCATTCGACCGAAAGAACGTGGTCCCGTTGCGCGTCACGCCTCGCACGCCGACCGAGACGGCGTTCTGGGTTGAAAAGCCGCTTGAGTCGTTTCGGCTTGAAGCCACGCTGCCTGACCGTACGGAGGGCATTGAGCGGCTGCACCGGCAAGCGGCACTGACTTATCAGTATCGCAGCGGTCAGGAGGAGAGGCTGCGGTTGGGCGCGGAGCTGTTCCACTTGCTCCTGGAGTTAGCGGATGGTTACCAACTCGGCGACGTTTCGACGGATGACACGTTCGCCAACCTGTCAATCTTCGTACAACGGCTGGTTCAAGAAGATGCCAATGAGCTGCTTGTGTGGAACCCCATGGCCGACGAGATGATCTACCACGTCTCGGCCAGCCGAGAACAGTCGGACGGCTCGCCACGGCAGTATCTGACGATTGCACCCTTGCGGCGGGAGGAAGACCATGAGCAAAAGTAGCAGCCCAACCGCGGCCAGGGCAGTTGTGGATGAAGTGCTCGGTCGCGCGATGACGCGTGAGCTGTGGACCAGCAATTACGAGCACGCTCTGCCGGTGTCGGTGCAGGACTTTGATATGGGCGCCATCCTGCCGGCTGTGTTCTACATGTTTCGGTTTGGCGTGAGACGAGGCAAGGGGCAATTCGTGGAGACATTCGGGGGCAACTCTGGGACTACCCGTCAGCAGAAGCGGGAAGCTACGGTCGAGCGTGTAGCATCCGTCCTTTCGACCACGAACGCGTTCCAGGGCTTCAATAGCGACGTGACACGGGCCATTCTGGGGGACTTGCTCCTGTGTTTCTGCCTCGAGAACAAAGGGCATGCCTTAGGACGCACTGAGCAGGTTCAGCGTGTGGCGCCGGCGCACTACATGGCCAGTTGGGTGGATCTGCCTGACAAAGTCGTACACCTTCGATTTGTTCCAGAGATGATTGTTGCTCTCTTGGCCGACCAAGATGGTCTGGACGTCGTTCCGAATAAGGACGGCGACAGAACTTGGTTCGCTGTGGGCCGGGGATTCGAAGACAACGTGCTGCTTCGGGCGTTCCATCAGGGTGTCGTCCGGGATGGCCCGTTCGGCGACAGAACCGCGGATCGATTTCAGGAGAGCGCGCAGGTGGGCCTCGATCAGTTATTGATGATTCGACTGGCCCAGCAACTTGGGGCCGCACCCGACAAACTACGCGGGTCCGAAGGTGAGAAGATCTCCAACCAAAGGGCAATCGCTAAAGCCGCATCGCGTGAGTTTTCTGAAGACATTCGGCAATTCGTCCGTGCCTACGCAGGCGCCATTCCTCGCCACGCTTTTGTGGAGCTGCTGGAGTCCTGTACGGCCGTGGGCTTGACGACCATCATTACGAGCACCTTCGAGATCCTCTTTAGCTGGGCAGGAACTGGCCATGTGGACGAACATGCTGGCCGTTGGGCACCTGGTCTGTTTGTGGACTGCTCGAATGGGATAGATCCCCAGCTTCGCGGATTGGCAGAACAGTCATTGGATGACTACCTTCGCAGAGTTGAAACCGTGCCCATCATCCTGATGGCACTGCGATTGCTGGATTACACCGCTCGAACCGATCCGGAGCTGAAGAAGGCCAACCCAACGAAGAGACCGTACGCTACCCAGTGGGTCTGTTTGTTGGGCGATCTCCTCCTCGGGCGGCATGAGGAGTCGAGGCTCATCTTGAAAGGGCTAGGCCGCAAGGCGCAGGAACTTGCTGATCGGTTGGCGGAGGAGTACCCTGAGGCGGCCGCTATCCTGCAGAACAGCGAGGCACAGCCGAATCCCGTGTGGCGATTGGCGGAAGCGCTCACTCTTCTGCAAGGGCGTATGAATGCCCAAGCGAACACGCTTAAGATGGTGGACGGCGCAATGATGGTTGGCCGACCGAATGGCTTGGCAACCAAGCGTCCGGTAATCCGCAAAGGACCTTCTGGCGCAGCGGCCAAAAAGCGTGACCTCCGCTCGCTGACCTTCACCGACGCGGTTCTGGACTACCTTGTCCACCGTCACGTCCTGCGCAACGGCAAACAGGTCATGACGCGCCCCATTGCCTTGCGAGACTTTCTGCATCTGCTCCGGGAGAAGTATGGTTTCCATGTAGATCAATCGCCGCCGGGGCAGGCCATATCGAACGAGCAGTTGCGTACTAATCGCCTAACCCTTGAGCGGCGGCTGCGTGATCTTGGCCTCCTAGTCGGGGTCAACGATGCGGAAGCGATGAAGTACTTGCGGCCCCGGTTCGAGGGACAGGAGGAGCATAACCGTGTGGACTGACCTGCATGCCAAATTACTCTGCCGTGCGATAGAGCGTCTGCTGGGTGCGGGAGAGAAGGGCACGATGGCATTCGTGCGCTGCCTGCCGCCACACGTCGTCGATGCGATGGCAAAGGACAGCCTCTTCTCACCTGAGGGCTGGAACGTTCACCGGGTTGCAGATGTCAATGACTCTGCCTTGCGCACCATCACTGCAGACGAGGCTGTTGAATTGCGAGAGTCAAAAGCTGCCCCCGTATTGCTGCTAGTGGACGTCGGTACAGCGGGTGCTGGCATGGACGGTATCTACAGCGCTGCCCGGGAATTACATGAGCGCGATCTGTTTAAGGAAGCCATAAGCATTGCTGGCAGAGAAGTCACAAGGGCTCGGTCCGCTGACGAGCGTCGCCTCGCCGAGTTGGCAATCAAGAAAGCTCGCGGTCGCGGCCAGCAACGCGCATTGCCGCCCTGGAAGGAGTTCGATTTCCTGGTTAATGTTGCCTGGGCTGGGGCATACCCGGGGGAACTCCTTTATCACCTTGGACTATGGCCAGTCAGCGGTGGTACAGGAGCAGCGGTAGACGACGTCATCGAGATGTCGCGCCGGTTTGTCGAACGGCTGCTTGGATCAGCATCCGCGGGTCAGACACCCGGCCAGCGCATTGCCACGCTGAAGCTCCGCGAGCCGACAAAGGAGCAACTCACTGACATGGAGAGGTTACTGCGTGACGCGGCGACGCTGCCGTTACAAACGGCCGTTGAGCTGCTGGAGAACCGTCGCCATCTGTGGATCGGCGCCCTGCGGTTGGAACAAGCGTCGCTGACCATTCGAGCAATTGACCTGGTGCCTTGGTACGACAACAAAGGCAAGCTGGCAAAATGGTCTGGCCTTCTGGAACAGGAGGACGACGAAGCTCCGCCCGAACTGGTGCTTGATCCGGACGCAGACAAGAACGGGAGCTACTCAAAGCTGGAAGTCCGCTGGCGGGCTTTGCCCGATCAGCTCGAAAAAGGATCGGTCACCTACCGCGCAACCATCATCACGGACATGGAGGAGGAACTGGCCTCCCGCGAGGTGGCGCACTCGGGCAAGAAGGATGAGAAGTGTCGTTTCAGCAATGACGATTTCGGAATGCTGAACGAGGGCGCCTTAGTTTCGGCCAAGGTCGTGGTGTCGGTTGTAGGCTCGGCAGACGTTGAGCCCCAGACCAGCGAAGAGTTTCAGATTCGCTTTGGCCCCCGGCCTCCAGGCGAGCCTGCCGGTGTGGGTAGGAAGGTGCGGACGTTCAGCGAAGGGCTTATCGAGCTTGATGATGCGGCAACCGCTTCGGCGATGGCGGTCTCTGTGGACCCGTTGCCGGTCGACAACAAGGGGTACTTGGTGCTCCGCACCCCCGAAAGGAGCAAGACCTATCGCGTCTTCTCGCCACCCTTGCTTCGAGAAATTGAGCGGAGCTGGACGGACAATGGCGGTGCCATCGGCCGCTGGCGGGTCAAGGTGCGCGCTTCTGGGGCTCGCGCGGGTGCGGTGGACTTCGTGTCGTTTGATAAACCGCTTGGCGGTTCAACGACTGGCTGGGACAGAGCGTGTGCTGCATCACGGAAGATGTCGGAACGCTTTGGGGCAAGGGGCGGGTGCGGCCAGGTCTACGACCAGAGTTCCAAAGCCTTCGAGGTGATATTCCGCGAGTACCTCCTGGCATGGGCGGTAATCTTGGAGGCCGGCGCGCCGCAGCTGGCGCTGGCCAACACGGTTGAAGTGCAATCTCTTTCCGGTCGCACGATCGGCCTAATTGTCCTGCCATCGCACCCACTCCGGGTCGCATGGCACGTGGCATACGATAATCTCGTCCTACACTCGGCGTTTGAGGCAGACCTGCCCCCCAAAGACATACGCGACGAGTTCGCGGTACTCGATGGGGCGATGTTCCCGGGTTTCTTGCCCGGATTAGATTCCTCTTCCACCTTCGTCTTCGCTGACACACTTGGATTCCACGCAGTGGGGATGGTTGCAGACAACGACAAGGAGCCCAAGGCGGCACTGGCGATCCTGACCAGGGCGCTGGGCGATGCAGAGGGCGCGGAGTCTGCCCCTACCGTCGGCCGCCAGAGCTCACAAATTCTTGGGGAGGAGATCCTCAAGTACATCCGGTGTCACAACGAGTCCCGATTCTTGCAGATCCATGCCATGCGCGCCGGCGACGGACTTACCGTTGCCCGCTCCCTCGGACACGTGCAGCGGAACCTGCGGAAGGCGGATGACCCTCCAGCGGCGGACGATCCGCAGGAGCCAGCTACCTCGTTCGTCCTCGAGCTCTACCCGTCCGAAGAGCAGCGTGTAGTCGCCGGCAGGTTCATAGCCGAGGCACGGGAAAAGCGTCGCACGGGTGCCGGCATTTTGGGTGAAGAAGACCGTTGGATGCTTGAATCCGTGAGCCTGCCTGGTGGTATCAGCCTTCCCCGGCTCCGCTGGGCCCGGAAAGACGGGGACCCGGCCTCCGCCGCGCACCTGGCTGTCGCGTTTGATACGTTCAATTCTCGCGTTTGCTCCGATCCCGACGGCGCTTCGCAGCACAAACGCCCCTTCTACGTCTATGGGCTGCTTTCCTTCTTTGACCGACAGTACACAAGCACCCCGTCGCCGCTATGGCATAATCGCTGTCCGGACGGATCGGACGGGGAGAAACACCCGGCGGACCGGTCGCACACTGATCGCCTCGCTCGCCTCCTGCAGATCACGCATGGGTGCGTCACGAGAAACCTCGGCGCTTCTGGCAGCCTGGTTCTGAAGGCCGAAATCTCGCCGGAGAAGGCGTTGGACCTGCAGAAACTGCACAAGTTGTGCGATTGGGTGATCACCTTGGATCGCAACGCGGGGATGGAGTATTTCGACTCCCCCCGCGACAACAGGGACATCTACGATGCGTACGTGATCGATTGTGTGCCAGAGCGTGAAGACCTTGGATGCCTCCAGTTGATCACGTCGACCAGCAATCTCGAGGAAGTGCGCAGGCTGCTCGACGCTGCGCTGGACCAGATGGGTCTGAGCCATTCGCGGAGGAACGCGGAGTTCCTCATGTGGCACCTCAAGGCGCTCAGCGGTCGCCTGGCAATCCGCCTGACTGGCCAGAAGGCCCCAACGTCGGAGCTGATCGCGCTGGCGCTGTCACATGCTTATGCGAGCCAGTCCAGAGGCGACAGCCTATGCTGGCCGTCGCTCCGTGACGGATTCATCATCCCCGTGGACGACGTTCAGGACTTGCTGCCACCAGTTAAGGTCCCAGACGGCGAATCCGAAGAGGAGCCCGCACGCGCCGTTCGGCCCGACCTGTTGTATGTGCGGCTCGTTCCGCGGGGTGGGCTGGAATTCAAGTTCATCGAGGTCAAGTACCGGCGACACCTGCGCGACGCCCGCAGCCCTGAGCTCGTCCGCGGCGTTGACGAGCAGATCGGGGGGCTGACCAAGCGATGGCACGCCTGGTATTCTGGCGAAGACATCGCGCCTCCCTTCCGAGCTACACGTCGCGCCAAGTTGGCACGGGTCCTTAGATTCTACACCGACAAGGCGAGGCGGCATGCAGATGATACGCAAGGATTGTCTGCCGAATCTCATCAGGCTCTCCTTTCCGAGATCGACCGGATGGTCGAAAAGGGATCGGATTACGACTTCGCAACAGAAGAAGCCAAGGGCTTGGGATGGATATTCTGTCCCGAATACGCGGGTCAGGAGCCGTTGGACATCGCTCACAATGACTGGGATGCCCGGATCTTCCTCTTTGGTCCGCGCCCACTGCCTGACGGGCCGAATCCATTCGCGCAGCCAGACCCCGGACCGGCGCCTGTGAAGCCGCCCAACGAACTCCCCGCCGAACCATCTTCTCAGGCTCAGGTCACGATACCACCGCATCTAGGTGATGCAGGGGCAGACCCCAGTTCAGTCGTGCCGCCTCTCAAACCAGCCGATTTGCCGGAGGCTGCTACAGGAACATCCCCGACAACCGCGAAAGTGATCGCGCCTGAAGACCATGATGTCGACATCGTTCTGGGTAAGGACCTGCTCAGTGGCGGCGATGTCTCCTGGTCCATATCGATAAAGGGAAACCCTCACCTGCTTGTAGCTGGTCTTCCGGGCATGGGCAAGACGACATGCCTGCTCAACATGGTCCGTCAGATGGTGGCTGGAGGCATCCGCCCCATCGTATTCTCGTACCACGAGGACATCGACGAACGTCTTGCTTCGGCTGTCGGCAGTATACGCTTTATTGACTTCCAGGGACTCGGTTTCAATCCCCTGGAAGTGATCGATCGGCAAAGCCGGCTTGGATACTTGGACGTAGCAGGAACCCTGCGAGACATCTTTGTAGCCATCTTCCCCGAACTGGGCGATATTCAAGGAGAGCGGATACGCAGCGCTCTCAAACAGAGCTTCGTGGAGGCCGGGTGGGATGCTGACGGCGACACGCGTGAAATCACAAGAGAGCCTTCCTTCAAGCGGTTCTTCGAGATTCTGAAGGCACACCCCAAACCAGATCGAGGGCTGCTGACGCTGCTGGCGAGACTTGGCGAGCTGGCCGACTACGGGTTCTTCGATTCGACGGAACACCAAGAGAGCCTCTGGGATAGTGATCAGCCGACCATCATCCGCATCCACAAGACCCAGAACGAGGTGCTTCAGAATGCGTTCGCGTCTCTGGTATTCTACAAACTGTATAAGGACATGTTCCGACGGGGGACGCAGGGGAGAATCACGCATGGGGTCATTTTTGATGAGGCCCATCGCGCCGCCCGCCTTACGCTCATCCCCACGATGGCGAAAGAGTGCCGGAAGTACGGGATTTCCCTCGTGCTGGCATCGCAGGAGGCAAGGGACTTCCACTCATCGTTGTATTCGGCAATAGCCAACTATCTGGTTCTGCGAGTTACGGAAGCAGACGCCAAGGTGCTTGTAAGAAACGTCTCCACTTCCGATCAGGAACGAGCATTGATCGACAGAATAAAACAGATGGAGAAGTATCGGGCACTGTACTTCACCGAGCGACAGAAGAAACCTAGCGTGGTATCGCTGCTACCCGAATGATCCGCCGAGACGACTCTGGCCTGCTTGCATTGGGTCTTCCGTCCCGCGTCACGTTTTACGCGCTTTACACCGCTAGCCGCTAATCTGATCTTGATCCGCGACAACAGCACGCACACCGTAACCGTAACTGACTCGACGACAATATGTTACGCCTTTTGCTGTCGTTTGAAACCCGACCGAATCGGGGAGATCTGGCCAAAGGCAAACAGACCTTTGGCCATTTCGCTGGGGCAAACGCCCGCCTCCAACCGCTCTCCGAACCATCGCTCGCAACGTAAGTCATGGAAACCCGTTACGGCATGCCCCCCCCGGCCGAGCCCTGCCACAGGCCATCCTCGCTTTGTTAACCAGGAGAGCGGTCGCTGAGCGCGTCTTCCTAGCGATCTCGAACTCTCGGCCCCGCCGCCGGCTTGCTGGTTAACAGGAGGGTAGCAAACGGGCGCCCTGTCCGGCGTTGTTTGCTGCCGCGATGATCTCAATGGGAACTTCCTCTTGCTCTTGCTTTCTAGACGATCTATTGGTCATCGAACTCTCGTTCCTTCGCGCACAGCTGTCGGGGGGAAGGTAGGCTGGAGTTGCTAGTCAAACGGGGACAGACCACAAGGCCCAAAAACAGCGTGCCGGGGATGGGACTCCTGGTACCGGGGGTAATCGAGTTGCCCCAGCAAGCGACGAATGCTCAAACTGGCGCAAAACTTTCCGTAAACCCTATTCATGTCCGGAAGAACTTGTGTAGCCCGCATCAACTGCGCGCTCAGCGTGCGATCCGGAGTACTGGAGGCGGGTCGAAAATGGGAAGCTGAATATTGGCCAACAGGCCCTTCGACCGGCCCGCCGCCGCGTTCAACAACGCCCCGTATGTACCAAGCGATGCTGCCGATAGACCGGCCAATGTTACCTGGCCCGTGTCAATCCTCCTTCCTGGCCGAGCTCCCAAGAGAACGACTAGAGAATGCGATCATGTCGGGTTGGACGCCACGGCCTGGTTGTCCGGCTTGTTGTTCGCATTGGCACCGACCTTAAGAGAGGGAACCACCAGTGCCGGCAATCCCATGCGATTGCTGGAGCTCTGCACAAATTCCCGCCAATACGGCCATGCGTTGTAGATCCCGTTCATGCGGCCGAATGCGTCCAAGTGTTCTTGGCTGAATTCGCCAGCTTTTGGCGTCTTGTAGGTGAGGGATAACTGCGCACAGATCTCGCAACACGGTTTGGGTGCATCGCCCTCTTCCGGTCGCGCTTCCATAAGGAAGTCTGCCAAGACAACGATGCAGGGCTCGTTCGCAGTCTCAGCGCGGACGCGAGTCCGGTACTTGAACTCAACGGTTGTAGGTTCCAGGCTAAAGCTCTCGTCCCTGGTAGCAGAGAACTGGAGAAAAGTCACTTCGGCGATTTCCACAGTAGCTGCCACTTCAGTCACGAGTGACATCAGCCTAGACCGCTCTGGTTTATTATTGGTAGCCATGTATCACCCGGCCATCTTTGTTCGATCCGGCAAGCCCAAGGCTTTTGCCTCGGGCCCTCGGGCTTGCCGCGTATTCCAACTGTTCAACTCAGGCTTCTGGTGCCACACTCGAAAAGTAACGTCGTGCCACTCCTCATCCGAGGTTATGCTTCGCGAAGACACGACAAGCGACATACCCAAGTGGAACATCACGTCAGCGATGCTGCGGAGAGTCATGTTTCTCCGTCCATCCAGCATTTGCGTAACATTGGGCTTGCTCGTTTTGAGCTTGCGAGCCAGATCGGCCTTGGAGACACCTTGCTCTTCCATGAGCCTGCTGATCAATTCCGTGACCTCGAAGATGGCTCGTTCCTGCTCGAACACTCTCTGACCGTCCGGAGTGCTGGTGAGTCTCTGAATCAAGGTCATGCTTTTTGTCCTTTCGATCTCAGCTTATTCACACGTTTTCTGTCATCCGCCATCACGGCTACCGCGACCTGCAAATCCGACTTGCGCCACTTGTTGGACTTCTTTACTAAGCCGTGGGTCAAAACGAAGTCATTTCCGTCGCGGAAACATGGCAGCCGATGCTGATGTCTCTTAAACGACCATATGTCGCCTTCTTCATGCCTAAAGTGCTCCTTGTTGGATATCCGTCCGTCTTGGCAGATTCTCTGGAAAAGCGGTGCAAACTTCTGGAGTGTCGCAATGTCTGTCCGTTCTAGCTTCTCTATGAACTCCTTCGCCGGCGAGTTCCCGTTCTCTTTGACAGCACACACCACCGAGCCCCGTGGGCCCCGGTGAACGATGAACCTACCCTTACTATCGACCGGGAAAGGCATATCGTTAATATATACATTAACTATAGCATCCATGCAAGCCTTTTTCAAGAAAAAGCAGCGATCATAACCACTTTAATGCAATTCGTTGCGACTCAGGCCGGGGGGCTATGGGAGAAGAAGTTCCTGACGGGGCCGTCTTGGTCGTGGGAAACGTCCTCTCGCCTGGTGGGCGAAGGTCACATGCCTTGGGATCAACCGGAAACGTTGGCCGATCGGCCACATACCCCAAGGCCGCAAAACAACGTGCCGAAGATGGGACTCCTGAACTCGGGGGTCCCCCCGCCCCCCTGGCTCTCCTCCGCCTCCCCGATCGCGCGAAACCGTCTCCCCCCAGCCTAGCCGCCGCGCACGAAAGAAACCGGTCCGCCCGCCGCCATACAGACCGAGGAAAGCTGCATCACCGCCGCCCCCTGGCGGGTGCCCCCGGCGCCTGATCGTCCACGACACCAACCCACTTGGTCACCGACGATCCTGCCAAACGGGCCGACCTTGGACGCCCGCTGGCGACAGGCAGGCTAGTGTCACGGGTGACCGACCCTCGTTCACCGAGCCTTCGCTGGAGCCCGCTGCAGGCGCCAGGATGCCGTAGGATCGGCGATCTCCCCCAAGGCTCACCCCGGGGGGGGGGCTCCGGACGTGATCCCCCGCCCAGTGTCGAATTTCCCAAGGTGTCCAGGCCGACCAACCCCGCAGACGGATGTTAAAAGTCAGTATCGCCCCGTTTCGAGGCGGTTTTCAGCCTTTTCCGCAAGAGGAGTGGTTGCCGGAATGTATACTCTCGTCTATAATAGACAACGAACATTACGCGGTGCAGGGTAAGGAGAACCGACATGGCCAAGAGCACAGTTCACGCATACGTCAGAGTCAGCACGCAGGCTCAGGACGAGACCCTCCAGGTGAGGGCTATCAAGCGGTGGGCGGACGCCCACGGGCACGAGGTGAAGTGGCACCGCGACCGCTTCACGGGCAAGACGATGAGCCGACCAGGTTGGAGCACGCTGGAGACGGAGATCCGCCGGGGGCGGGCCCAGGTCGTGGTAGTCTGGAAGCTGGATCGGCTCGGCCGCACGGCCAGCGGGCTGCATCAGCTCTTCGACGAGCTGGTCGAACGCCATGTGAAACTGATCTCGCTTACGGAGGGGTTTGACCTGTCTAGCGCTTTCGGAAGGCTTGTAGCGGGCGTTCTAGCCTCCGTAGCGGCCTTCGAGACTGAAGTCCGGGCAGAGCGGGTCAAGGCGGGCCAAGAGGCGGCCAGACAAAGGGGGAAGCGTTGGGGCGGCAGCAAGCCGGGCTGGACTAAGCTCTCCCCTGAGCAGATCGAGGCGATCCGCATGATGCGGTCGGCGGGGAAGACGCAGGCCGCCATCGCCGAGACCCTCGGGATAACCCGTCAGACGGTAGCCAGACTGTTAAAGCCGCAAGTCTAATTGCCTATTCATGTTGGCTCAAGTGTATCGCCGCCGAATAGCGTTGTCGTGGCGGTTGGACATTCCCTCACCAGCCGCTGACCCGTCCAGATGGCCGAGATCGCCTTTTGGGCACTCGGCGTCTTCTGGTCCTAGAGCGGTCCACGACCACCCGAAACCACACGGCGGTGGTCCAAAATGTCGGGCCCTTGCCGCTACTGGACTTGCGAATCGAGTGACGGAGGCTTGATCGATGCTGCCCTAGTGGCTGACGGCGTTGTTGGTAATGCTTCACGAGCTCTTGTCGACGCGGCGAGACTCGCACAGCCGCTTGCCGTGCCGTTAAGTTAAGTGTAACATGCTCGGAGAGAGGCCACCAAGCAGCCGTTCCTCCTCGTCATCTAAGGTGCCCTCGACTACGCAAAGGATACGAATAATGGCTTACGACCCGAACAAGCCAAAACCCGATGCTGGCGTTGTAGATGTACCCCTGACCGCTTCGTTCAACTTGATCGCACCGAGGCCGGTTGCCATTCTGAGTACGATGCGTCATGGCGACGATGTGGTGCCGGAACAGGCCTTCCTGAATATGAAAGGCTTCTCCTATGATCGGCGGGCAGATTATGACGCCGCGCCCATGTCAACTCTGACACTTCTGAGCAAGCGGCCGCCTGTTCACACGATTGCAATTACCCGCTCACGTAAGAGCTATGCGAACATCGTGGCCACAGGGGAAGCCGTAGCCAATTTCTTCCTCACGACGCAGGAATATGTTGAGCGGCTCTATCTGCTATCGGATGGCAACTACCGGACAGGCAACGCCAAACTGAGGGACAGCGGTCTGTTGCTCCAAGACTCGCGAATGCTCAAGGTGCCGATCTTGTGCGAGGCCGCTGCGTGGATCGAGTACAAACTGGTTCAGATAATCGATGTTCCTGGATCCGAAAGGCCAATCATTATTCTTAAGCCCATTGCCTCCTACTCGCGTGAAGCTGTCCTTGACTCACGGGTCTTTGTCTACCGCAACGCCACAGATTATCCGATGGGACATCTTGGCTCCAATGTATTTTCCGGGGGAGCCGAGGGGCGATATGTTGCTCGTCATATGAGCAGAGGAAAGGAGTTGACCCTAGAGCAGCACTGGGACTACTCCGATGGTAAACCCTTCCTGAGTAGCAAATGACGCGTGCTGGCGTAAGTCACTCTATCGTCAGCGGATGGATGGCTCTCGGACGCCCACGCCGCATCATTATCAGCACAGAACATCGGCTGCGCAGCCAGCCGTAACAAGCCCAGCGAGCGGATGGTTTCTCTTGGAGGCCCGACTAACTGACTTCTTGGCATACCGGAGCGTTCCGAGTCCTACAAAGAACAGTGCCTGCGCAAGATCCGTTTTCCCCTGTGCTTGGGTTGGACGAGGCCCGGTACGTATGTCCCGAACACCCTTGATGGATGTCTGCCGAAGATCACGTAGAGCTTTATAGGCGACCCTTATGAGGCGTCGGGACGCTGCATCGAGGCCCGTGAGCCCTTGTACCTCGTCCAAGCCAGCCCACAAGGCGCGTTCGACTCCAAGAAATACTCGCGTCAGAAGAGTAACGGCCCTCGCTGGTTCCATACGGCTCTGAAACCATGCCGTAAGTGGCTTCTCTAGAACATCGATCTTGATGCTCATTTCAAGAGCCGCATAATCGATAGCTGCGGGACAAGATTGGCTCGTATCCGCAACATCTATGAAAAGCACCGGCTCCGCGATGGCTTCCACTGGGACTGTCGCCTCGAACCAGGAGATCATATTCCCGAGGTGGCAGTCACCATGAATATCCTCCGCGATAGCCTGCTGCACCCAAGGGAACCTGCTCTCCCACTGCTTCCCTAACAAACGCAGCGGATTCGTAAATGAGAGATCCGGACAATCAACACAAGCAAGAACTAGTCTCTTGTCCGGAATCCCGGCTATCCCATGCTGCTCTGCGCACTCACTTGCCATCGTGGCAACCAACGAGTACGGCTTGGTACATCGCCCGAGAGCCTTCATGTCTACCCCAGCGTCTTCAATGATCCCGTTTGCCCAGAGGCTGGTAAGAAAATCGCCAGTGACACGAACCTGGGCATCGGCTCTCCTTGAACCGGACTGCAGGATCACCGTCCCAGTTGGCATGTTTGCCCCGGAATATTGGTCGCACCCCTGAATCGTCTTGGGATCAACCATGAACACCTTCCATCTCGAATGCGGAGGGGCAGTATTCATCGCACGCGCCAGTTGTTCTACCGGCATAACAGCAAAATGCTGGTATGGCAAGACGCGGCAGTAAGCGTTGCTGAGCTTCTCAGGATCGCGCCTAACAGCCAGTCGTCCGTGAAAACGGCCTAGTGCCGAACCCAGCCTTGCTTTGAAAAGCTTGCGTAAAGCGTTAAGGCGATCAGCCAGCGTCCGGAGATCGGGAATCTCCGGATCGGATGGGGGCACCACAAACTGTCTCCAGGACATCAGTTGCCCAGGCGTGTCGTCTCCAACAGTTCGATAATGAGTTCGCATTGCGGCAGCGTAATCGGAAGGCGACTCGGACAACGGTCTGCTGACGACGTCGTAGAGTATATGCGCCCGAACTCTTACCAGCCTAGCCTGCACGCGCTCCCAGTTGATGAGCTCGGCCTTGATGGCACCACGCGGACCCACTTTGAAGTACTCGTAGTCTGTTCGCGGCTGCGCGTCGGCCTCGCCAATCTCAGTGCTTGCTCCCGTAATGAGCGCGAGACGCTTGCCGCGAGTAGACGTATCCCACTCGACAGAGTACGAGGTGAACTGCCTCTCGGCACCTGTAAATCGGTAGCAGTCCTTCAAGAGTGCCTCGACCACTTCCCGTGAGAACCCGGTCTCTGGAACACGGCCTCTTGGCTCGCCCTTGATTGGCAGACTTGGCCCCCATAGATTCTGAGGCCAGACAGGAAAGTGGCCGGGCGTAAACGGGGTAATGCCATATTCAATGCCTGCGGGAGAGGCATCCCCATGCCATTGCCACGGAGTCATGTCCAGAAAATAGCCCTGCCTACGACCATGATCCGTGGCCCAGTTCAGCATGGTCGTGACAAACGGAATGACGATGCCATGGCGAACCGTCAACGGTACGCATCGGCAACTGTGAAACGGACATGTTGTGCAACCGCGAGGTTTCCGACCGCACTCCCCATCGATATACACGATCACATACCGATTCTTACAGGCATTCAGCAATTCGGCGAGCCTGCTCGCGCTGATTAGACTGCTGTTGCCACCGGCCACGGTCGGCTGGGATACAGCGGGTATAGAAATCCACTTAGCACTGGCCCAATCCCGCGGCTTGTGCTTCACAAACCACGCAAACGACCTGTAGTTGCTCGCGTGCCACAGGCCAATGCACAGTGGGTGAGTGTGAGTTCCCGGCGTCAGGAGCTCCGGGTCGGGCATTAGTTTCATGCGATCAGGCTCCTTGATAGTGCAGCCGCCTCACGGCCGCCGCAAATTGTCCCTCATCACGCCATTTATGGAAAATCTTATGTGGTAGAACACCGTAGTCCGTTGAGAGCAACACCGGAAAGCCAATACCGTGGTAAGGTACATAAGCCGAGGCCACCCATACCTCCGGGATCCTGTGCTGCCGCTGCACCGAGAGCTTACAGAGTGTATGGAGTATTGCAAAGCCTTCTACCGTGTTCTCCAGCTTCCTCCTATGCTTTCGTAACACATCAAGGTTGTCATAGATCAAGTCCATCACGCACTGTTCTGCCTTCACCGACCAAGCCAGATCAAGCACGACCACGTCATAAGCACACACCGTGGAAAGCACTGCTCGACATAATGACCTCATTCTGCTGGAGACTATAGACCGCGGCACATGAATCCTCCCCTTGACTCCAGGATCTGAAGGGCGTTCCAGAAACCAGGAGGCAACATCTCCTTGCCCATCTTCTGTAAGCCGCCACGCATAATCACATTTTGTGACGGGAACACCAAGACGCTCAAGAATAAGACGTATGCGCAAGCGATCTGCGGCGGCGTCCTCGACAACTAGGAAACGTGTCGGGGCATTGCGAGTCTTCATGAGCATATCTCCTCGTAAAGCGGCACAATCCGAAAATCATCGCCACTTGCATCCGAGACGGCGGGAAGCCACAGGTCTACTCTTGCACCCTTGCGAGGTTGCTGGCGCGGAATATCCATCCTGCCACGAGCGAGAACCCTGTCACCACGGGGTGCCTCGATGTCGACCAAGCATAGTCGTGAGCAGTAAAAGGCGCAAGCCGGCCACGCTTGGCCTAAACCAGCGCCGCTGCGCGTACTGTAGCGCTTCCGATCAAGCCTTGCTCTTACTGCATGATCAGTCAACACGTACCTCCCCCCCTTGCAAGGGAATAGCACCTCTCGCCGAAAGCGTGTAAGCAATTCGCCATCAATGCCTGTGCCATCGTCTTCGACCGAGAGACACGCAAAGCGCCGATTGGGAGCCGTGTCCGGGGTGAGATCGGGATATACGCACCGCACCGACACCCTCGGCCTAAGACACGCAGCCGGAGGCTGGCCCCTCGCGATACACTTCAGTACCCGGTTGAAGTCTAGGGCGAGAAGGCTGTTGTCTATAATATTCTCAATATGCGAGATCAGAGTCGGCTCGTCAGCCCACACAGCCGCGTCGGGGAACTGTACATCAATGTCCACTAGGTCTGCGACGTCCAGTAGGCCACGTTCTATCGCATCTCGAAGCTTGTAGTACCGTGAGTCATCATAGAGGTTGTTGAGCGACAGGTACTTAAAGCGAGCATAGGCGTGTGTTCGCAACGGCGCTGTGATCTGTGACAGCAGTACTCGTTCGGTAAGGGCAAAACGCCGCGAAATGCGTACAACGCGATCTCCCACGTGCGCTTCCATACAATCCTCTGCGCCAGACGGGTGCGCCGGACGCGTTCCGATCTGCGACAGCACCCCCCCCCCATGTACGAGAGAAACCTCGCAGAAAGCATGCCATGTCATGTGTGTCCACTTGCGGCCCATTCTGAGTGTGGGTTGGCGGCTGGAGGCGGTCACACAGATTGAGAAGTGGAGTCGCAAAGGCCTTCGTGAACCCATGTGATAGCAGATGGATCTTCGGGCCGACCCTTTCCCACTCTCGTCGGTCCGCCTCAGCGGCCGCGAAGTGTTCGATGGTCGATGCCGAGAACAACTGCAGGGCAACAGCACGCCAAGCTATGATTTCCAATGATGCGAGAGGACGGCGCGTGCCAATCATCATAGTACAAAGGTACCGTCCACATGGCACAATGAGAGAGTACTGGCATTTCGATCGCATGAACTCCCGATAATAGGCCAGGTGTTGAAGGACAACGTATCCGGCGACATGACGGTGCGGCACTTGTATGCCCAGCACCTTTACAGTGCGTTCGATTGCCCCGATCGCCGCTTCTGGTGGCTTTTCCTGGCGACCACGCTTAAGCCTTTGTATTCCAGCGGTTACCACTGGCCGCAGGAACTCCCTCCATATTGTTTGACCACGAAAAGGCTTCATCGCCCATGACCACAGTGCATCTAATTCGTTATCGGTGCACTGAAGATCGGTCGCAACAGAGTTAACCCCGGCATCCGTTCGGCGTAGCGGCTCTATGAACGCAAATGGTCTGCTCAACAGCAGGTCCTCGTGCGAAGTTGTCCCGGACGGAGTCTTAACGTACAACCCATGCAAATAGTCATTCAACGTATCGTATGGTCCACCATGCGCAGTGCTGGCAACGGCTCCGAGGCTATGGAAGTAGTCGTTCCACACCCACTCACCCCATCGCGATAGCCGGGCGGTTGCAGTCGAAGCCCGCTCAAGACCCGGATCACACTGCTGAGGTCTGAGTCGCATGTCTCCCAACTGTATGGAGGCACAGTCCGAGCAAAGGAAAGAAGAGAGATGATCTGATGTCGTGAGACTTCCAGTTGAGCGCCTGCGTCGGCCTCTTTCAGTAGGATGCCAATATGTCCAACCGAACCATAGTACCTCATTGTCGCAACCGCTCCCGTCGCGGAAACTCTGGTACGCCTCTGGAAGATCATGCCGCTGCAGTCGCATCCATTCCTCACCAGCGTCGGCACGTCGTAGGCCGACGCCACGTCGCAATTCCTCGAGGATGCGGGCGCACTCGGTGTCATAGCCATACACTGGAAGATTGGCTATGCCGATCATGGTGTTTGGGATGAGCGTATGTCGCGGGTGCTTCAGACGAAGCGGCTGTACATGCCTCTCCACACGAGGAAGAAGGTCATGGAGTTGTAGGATGCCCGCTACACCACCACGGGTTTTCGTTGGAAGCATTGGGTCACGTTCTCCACTGGACTATCAAGTGAATGCTACTTTGACTCAGGCTGCACTCGGTTCAATGCGGGTTCCCGGCTTAACAGGTATTGTTGTGCTCGTCTGCATAGATCACGATCGACAACCTGTGCAGCGACAGGATGGCTCTTTATCAGGCCTGCACCAAAAGCAAAATCAGAACTGTCCTGCAACACTGACACATCTTCATCAGACAGGGAGATGTCGATGTCGTTAAAACTTGCAGCAGAGAGGTTTTTATCGAAGGAGGCCGACTTGCGTGCAACGGTCGGCGACAATACTATGTTAACCTCCTGCGCATACCACGTATCGGCCTGCTCCGGGTGCTGCCTATAGTACCAGAGTGCTTCATGCAAGGACTGTACGAAGGCCTGAGCGGCTACTGGATGAGAAGCAATGAACTCCTCTGACATGGCGGTAACACCAAAAAGCCGCTTTTCAATGAGGACCTTGGCTAGATTCTGTTCCTCGAATTGGGCAATACTCGGATCCCAGCTCGCAACTGATGCGATGTCCCCGCGCCATTCTTGGCTCGTCGGATTCGTCACCCCACCTTGAACGATGGCGTTGATCTCAGCAGCATCGAGATTAATAAGTGTAACATCTCTTGCCGGATCAAGACTGGCAGCCCGTACGAGTTCAATGACAATCCTATGCGCACCAGATCCGAATGGGACTGCGATTTTCTTGCCACGCAGATCCGCGGCACTGCGTATTGGTGACTGTGGCGGCACCATTAACGCGTCTCGGAAGCCGACGCATTTACTAACAATCTTCCATTTTGCGCCACGTGCGATTAGATTTATCGCGGGCTGATCTGCCGCAAAGAGAACATCAATGTGGCCTGCGAGTGCGGCCTCTGCCAACGGCCCCCCATACTGAAAACCTTGGAACTCGCCGCGGAGGCCATTGAGCGACAGCACATTTGTCCGTTTCAGCGTCATCGCCAACTGCGCTTGCGTTGACCAAGATGTTTGCCAGCCGACACGGATTCGAGTTGGGCCATGTGCGATGCCGTGATTACGTGCTGCCAGAAAGATGATCAGACCCAAGCAAAAACAGCCAGCCACGATCATGCCGATTGTTATAGTCTTCTTCATGGCCGTTCTCCTATGACCGAGTTGTGCCCGCCGTTCGATGGCGTCTGTCCGTTGTCGACGTTTGCCAACGGATGCGACGGTGATTGCCCGTCAATCTCTTCGCGTAAGGTCCGCCAGATGGTCGATCTTATCTCCAAGAAGGTCTCTGAGACGCGAAGGTCTGGGCTTCGAGGAAAGTCCAAGGGCACGTCCAACACCTTCTTGATCCGTCCAGGCCGGCGTGTAAGAACCAGTATCCTATGGCTTAGGTAGATGGCCTCCTCAGCGCTGTGAGTCACGAGGACGGTTGTCACTTGCCGATCTTGCCACAGACGATGAAACTCCTCCTGCATCAAGTCCCTAGTCTGAAGATCGAGTGAAGCGAACGGCTCGTCAAGGAACAGGATGTCAGGGTCGATGGCGAGAGCCCTTGCTAGAGCGACCCGCTGCTGCATGCCGCCGGACAACTCGAAGGGATAGCGATCTTGAAAGCCGGTCAGCGCAACAAGCGACAGGAGCCTACTAACCGTCTCGTCCCGATCACGCCTGGATACATTAAGAGCGACTAGGCCGAATGCTATGTTCTCGCGCACTGTCATCCAGTGGAAGAGGCCGAAGTCCTGGAACACAACCGCTCGGCGAGTTGGAGCCTCTGTTGGAGAGGCGCCCGAAAACACAATCCTGCCTGCCGTGGGGGCGATAATCCCTGCGAGCGTCAGCAGGAGCGTAGTCTTACCACAGCCATTTGGCCCGAGGATACTCACGATTTCGCCTCGGCGCACTTGCATCGATACGTCGGTGAGAGCTTCGATGCCCCGGGAAGCAGGTTCTTGTGTCCCGTAGACCACCGAGATATCCTGTGCCGCCAATATTGGATCTGCCGTCATAGTTGCGGGGCTATCATCACATGTTGTTAGCACTGCGTCGCCACGGGGCCACAGCTCGCTCGATCATGAGCATCATACGGTTCATCGCATATCCCAAGAGACCCACGATGACCATGCCGACCATAACATTCTGAGTCTGAAGCAGCACTCGGTTCAACTGCATCATGTAGCCTAGTCCGTTTTGAGCACCAACGAGTTCGGCGGTGATGACGCTCATCCATCCAACGCCAAGACCGATGCGCATGCCAGTAACCAGGTACGGCAGAACCAGCGGAAAATAGATCTGCGCTAGTATCTGCTTCCTGCTCGCGTTGTAGCTTCGGGCGATCATCAGGAACTTCGCATCGACGTGTTGGATGCCAGCGAAGCAGTTGACAAAGATTGGAAAGAATGCCCCAAGCGAAACAATGAAGAACGCAGGCGTGTTACCAATGCCGAACCAGAGAACAGCGATTGGAATCCAGGCAATCGGCGGTACAGGCCTTAAAAGCTCAACAAGGAAACCTATGTAGCCTGCGATTGGTCTTACGAGAACAAACATGATAGCCAGACCGATGCCTAGTCCTGTCGCGATGGCGAAGCCCACCAGCACTCGCTGGACGCTGGCGACGACATCAAGAATTAGCCTGTCCGTCTTCAGGAGTTCTACAAGAGCCACCCCAATCTGAGCCGGCGAGGGCACCAGCAGTTGGTTGCAGAGATTCAAGCTAGCAAATAGCTGCCAGACGGCGACAAGGCCGCCGACAAATAGCATCCTCTTGCAGATATGTGGTCGGTCCGCACTCACTTAATCTGCCTTCATCTTCCTCGCTTCGTGCGCGGTGGCGAGGAACACTTCCAGCGCAGTCTAGAGGCGACCCGTCGTATAGGCCCCCGCGGCGGGCGGCGGACTGACCGATCTGCCCACTGCAGGGAGGGGCATGCCATCCAGGCTGCGTGCCCGGCGGGCAAAGCACAACCACCTGATGACGGCGCCCCAATGCCCAAATCGGTCGTCCTTTCCGTCTCCTCGCGGCCAATGGACAAGGCGAAGCGTGGCCGAATGACGATGGACTGACGGGTAATACTACCGCCGCAGGCATGTATAGGCAACTCTTTTTTGGCAACGCAGTTGCTGGGGCAAACACCCTTTCGGATAGTGACCCTCCCCCGTTTTCTGTACCATGCTGAATGAGAGGATTTCCAGCGTTCCGGGTGTGTTCCGCAGGGCGAGGCGAAGCCGAGCCCGGAGGAACACACCCCTGCCCGCCGACCACCGGAGGGCAGGACGCCGCGAACGCCGCCAGCGTCAACCACCCCAACAAACTGTGCGGCCGACAGTGACCACAATCCAGCCTCCGCTGCTTGCAGATAAGATCGTGCGCTCTTCCGCTTCATTAAACCCGTCCGAATCGCCACCATGCCAGCCCTGTCCCGCCCCTTTAAATCTCTGAAAACCGCCAGTGGCTTCCTGGGTAACAGGAGGGTAGGAAACGAACGCCTTGTCCGGCATCTTTCGCTACCGCAGAGCAGATGCCCATGCTGTCTAGACCACTTGCAAGGCATTGTTGTAGACCACGTTTAGTTCGAAGTCATCTTCTGCTGGTAAGATAGCCACCAAGCTGGCATCCACGTCGCGGGCCACGCTCGCGGCGACCCCATCACCGGTGGTTCAGCATGATCTTCTTGACCACCGTGGCGTAGCCCCTCACAACGTTATCAACCTCGCCTATATCGGGCCTTCGGTCGGTACTGATGCGCGTATCCACAACGTCGACCCCACGTTCCTGGATCTTGAAGCCTTTGACGCTATAGTCCTTGGCCGCCTGCCGAACCATACCACGGGTAACCTCGTCATCGATCTTCTCGCGAGCAGCCGTCGCCAGTTGGATCTTCTGGCCACCTGCTTCCTGCATCTTCGTCAGGATCTGGTTCAAATCAGGCAGAGGAGCGTAGCTGGCGACCAAGTAGAAGGTCTCAACGCCCGGGGTCTCATCAAACCAGTACCACTTTGTCCCCTCCGGAATCTCATAGTTGGCACCGCCGCTGATTTCGTTGCCCAAGCCGATCTTGGCATGCGGAAAGAGTATACTTGCCTGACCAGCGCTGTCGTAGAGCAGGACATACAGATGACAGTCGCTGTTGGTCTGGACGCGTACCTTGAACTTCTGCCCGCTGCTCACAGTCGAACCGTCCGCGAGAACTGATTCGTCGGAACCACTTGGGGTAACGAATTGATACCGCAGAGCAAGGGGTGGCAATTCGCCGGAGGCTTGGGCGGCAGTGGGGCGGCGAATATAGGCGAGATAACCGCCGATATTCGCCGCCGGCAAGACTTCCTTGCGGGTTATAGCCACCGACCGACCGGTGTCCACCTGCACGGCCTCCTGTGAGACCAGCACCTCGCTGTCGGCCAGCAAAACGTAGCCCACCACGAGCACGTCCGCCTTAGCTAGCTCGCCAATCCGCTGGCGAGTGTCGGCGTCGGATGTTGCCAAAGTCATCTGGATGGTCCTCTCACGCAGAACTGCGTCAAGGCTCTCGCGTGCCACCAGCCGCAGCCCCTTCTCCAGGAGCAGCCGCCGAACCTCCTCGCCTACAACTTGCCCCAGAACCCGAATGGCCCCGTTGCCATCCAAAAGCGGCAGGACCGCGATGGACTTGTCCGGCGGCAGCTTGGCCGCAAGCTGCGAAGCCAGCAACTCGCAGGCGGCCGTGATGCATTCAGCCCCGCTCGCGGGCGCCGCCGGCTGGGTTGGCGGTTGGACCCTCTCGGGCGAAGCCGGCTGTGCGGGCTCAGTATTCGACGCGCAGCCCCACACGCTCAAGGACACGACCAGCGCCGAAAACAGGCAGCCGAAGATTCGCATGTTGAGTATCCTATTTGTCCAGGGATGGACTTCTTGCCGGGGCGGGCACAAGGATGATGTCGCCCTGCAACTCGCCCTTCATCACCGGGTGCTGATTGCCGCCCAGTTCCTTGCTCTTGCGCGTGACCTTGTCGCAGACGTACTTGTACAGGCCGCTCAGGGTCACGTTCCCCTCGCCATCGGCGGCCTTGCCCGCCAATCCCTCCAGCAGGAAGTACGTGAACACCCCATGACCAAGCGTCTTGTCCTCCACGGCCGGCTCGTTGGCATCGCCGGCAGTCAGAATGACTCGGCCTTTGCCCTTGGCCAGTTCTGCAGTCGGATCGCCGATTTGCACGCCGCGGAAGTTCCCCAGCGCGAACGACCGGCCGCCGGCTGCCCCGCTGTAACAAGCATCCGAGATAAAGATGATTCGCTGGGCTTCGATACGGTCAAAGATCATGGCAATCTCGCTCATGGGAATACCCGTACCGAATAAGTCGTCTGCCCTCGCATCGTACGGCACCAGGTACTTCACCAAGCCATCAGGTGACTTCTTGGCAAGATCCGTCTCAGGGGCCCCGTGGCCAGCGAAGAATATGACAACTAAGTCGTTCTTCCCAGCTTTCCGCGCTAACCAGGTGCCAAGAGTCGAACGAATCTTCTGCTGAGTTGCGTCCTGACCCTTGAGCACCATAACGTTCTCTGGTGGAAATGCGACACCGCGGCCGATCGCCTTGGCAACCCCTTCGGCATCGGCTTCCGCTGTCGCCAAAGTTGGGATTCGCCCGTCCTTATATGAATTGATGCCAATGACCACGCACCATTTGTGCGAATTCTCCGCGTTCTGTTGCGGAGGAATCCGCCGACTCTCTTTCTCGTGGAGGCGGCTTTCGGCTAGTACTCTGTCTCTCTCTGCTTGTGCTTGGGCCTCTGCCTTCTCTCGCAAAGCTACAGCAAGCTCCCTCTCTAGTCTATCCCTCTCGCGTTTGTCCCGTTCCACCAAATCACCAAGCCCCTGAGACTGCTTCGCCTGGTCTATCCCCTGGTGGCCGCCTCCAGTAACTTTGGCATATCCAGGTTTAACAAAACTGAAACTTGCGAGGCTGAACATGTCCCTCGTACGGCGTTGGCTTACAGTCCCATCGGGCCATTCGACCCATACCTCCGCGCCTCCCCAACAGTTAAACACGTTCGCAGAGAAGCCAGTGCAGGGTGTAGTACCGAGCCTCTGTGGAGCCGTAACAGGGCCTTTGCCCATGTTTCCTTGAACATATGCAGAAGCCCCTGGTGGATCTGAGCGGACAGCAACCACACCGCTTGCACATCCACCGAACCACAGGACCATCAATACCATACTTGAGGGCACGCCAATCAAACAACTTCGCTTTGGATTCACGGCTTCTCTCCAACCACCAAGGTACGATCGAATTGCCCCGCGGTGGCCGGGTGCTGCTGATTCTCGCTGGTCCGGCGGACTTGGTCGCGGGTGTACTCGATGACCTCGCCCAGCGTGACCTTGCCATCACCGTTACCGCCGGTCTTGTGCTCCGGATTGTCGGCCTCCCCGCGCAAGGCCTCCAGCAGGTGGTATGTGAAGATGCCGTGGCCGAGCTTACTGCTCTCACGGGAAACCTCGCCCTGTTCACAGGAGGTGAAGATCAGCCGCACTGGGCCGCCCTCGGTCGCCTTGGCGTCCTTGGCCTTGTCGTCATCGACATACACGCCTCGCAAACCGTCAGTGATCTTGTTGTCCTTCGGCCCCCGGATGCCGAGTGTGGGGTCGGATATGCCGGCCGAGTGGCAGGCGTCTGCAATGACAATCACCCGCTTGGCCTTGATGTTGGCGATGTCCCGCCGGAACTCGTCCATGGCATAGGCCGTGGCGGCCATGTGCGCGGGGTCCGTGTCGTGCGTGATCAAGTAGAGTTTATCCGGCTCATGCGGGTCCGGGCACCCATGCCCGGCCCAGAAGATCAGCACGAAATCCTCCGGCTGAACGCTACGCAGCTTCTCGCGTATGGCGATCTTGATATTGGCCGCGGTTGCCTCTTTGTCCATCAACAATGCAACTTGGTCGAATCCTCCGCCTTTGTCCCCTTTCAGATAGGTTGCCAATGACAAACCGTCGGCCGACGCGAATCGCAGGTTTTCGAGCTGCCATCGACCTTGGTGCTGGTATTCGCCGATCCCCACAACCACGGCAAACCGCTGCTTAATGCTGCCCACCATCGAATTGTTGTCCGCTACAGGAAGCGGGCGATCAGCGACCAGGGTCTGCCCCTTACCCAGTTGCGTTTCGGCGGTCTGTCCTTGGCCCTGAAGTGTCGGGACCGATGGATGCCTGAACAGTAACGGAATTCGTCCGTGTTGGGATGCAGCAACATGCTTCACTTCGCTCTCGACACCATCGGACCATATGGCCTTGAAATCGAAATCTACAGGGCCGAGGTTAACGAATCGCCCCGCAGATGGAGATTTGACCCAGTGTCCTCCGGTAGCATAGGTCTTATGATAAACGGCGGCACCCGGTGGATCAGATGCAAGTTCAAACTGTTGACTGCATCCCGCTTGAGCACATACCAGAAGGAAGAAGAGAAGGACTTGGCTATACCAACCCCATGACACTCGTGAATCGGATGCCACTCTGCTCACCTTGGCACCCCCATGGGAAGATTAGGGTCATACTGTTCGCCCGCGACGGAGGGATGTTGGGCGGACTTGGTCTCACGGCGTACCTGCTCATCAGTGTAGCGGATCGCCTCCCCGACCGTGACGACTCCGTTCTTGTCGGAGTCGGCGGCGCCACGTAGCCCTTCAAGCAAGGCCCACGTGAATATCCCGTGGCCACCACCCCACTTTTCGGATTCCTGGCTGATCTCGCCACGATCCGAGCTGGTAAAGATGATCCGGCCCGGGGCGGTCTTGGATAGCTCGGCCCAGTACTTGTTCATGGCCTCGTTCTGTTCACCGACCCGGACGCCTTTGGCCCCCGCGGCGTTTGCGACCCCGCCAGAGTGGCACGCATCCGCCAGCACGACGACCCGTTGGGCTTCGATGGTGTTGGCGAGCGCTTTCTTGACATCATCCATAGGAAACGCCGTCCCCGAAATGTCGTTCGGGTCGGTGTCGTACGTCAGCAGGTACAGGTTGTTCGGCCGATCAGGATCTGCCGCGCCGTGGCCGGAGAAGTAGACGATAACAAGGTCCTCCCTGATGGCCGACTTCAGGAAGCTGAAGAGAGCTTTTCGGACGCCTGTTGTTGTGGCCGCTTCGTTCGCCAGAAGCAGCACGTGCTCTTTGGCGAAGCTTCCGCCGGCGGTGCTGAGCAGATAATCTCGGATGGCCCTCGCATCCCTGTCTGCATACCGCAGAGCTTCCAGTTGGGCCCCGGCTGCTTTGTACTTGGCCACGCCTATTACCACGGCCCATCTGGCCGCAACTGGAGAACCGGGGACGAGTTGAGTTGGGCGGACATTCTTTTCGCCAACATCTGTCCTCTGGAAATGGACGTCTCTTGTCCCGTCCTTCCATTCACTTGTTACCCCGTCACCCCACACAACGCAGACGCGCTGGCTCGAAACTGTTGTGGGAAGAGGTATCAGGCCCGGTGGGTACTCCCTGATAATCTCTCCGGTCAATGTTCCGAGCGTACCCTTTGGCAGGAGCTTCACTTTCACTTTAACAGCAGGGGGGGTGGCTGTTATTGATACAAACCGTGCAACTGCCGAGTTGCGGGTGCCAACCTCGTCCCCGGCTTCGGCCCGACCCCGCTCATCATGAAGGTAACCTGCCGCCTCGTCAGCGGCCACTTCCACGAGGCGCAAGATGGCTATCCGTTTTCCCCCCCTGTTCACTGGCAATCGCATTCCTGGCTCAAGACCGCTGGCCGAACCAATGTCGATCTTGGCGGTTATTCCTGAGCGTTCCGTTATGGTTCCAGACACGTCTGGGGCGGGAGGGTAACTGCTGTCCTCGTAGGTTGGCGGGGCGGCAGACGGCATGGCCTGCCCGCATCCGCAAAGGCAATGTCCGGCCAGTACCAAACAAAGAACCGTCATGACGTGTCTGCCCATGATCGCACCGGACCCTGTTGGCTTGTATTCTACGGTGGCCGCTGAGGATATCAACCGGGATTTCCCAGACGAGCAGCGTGACCCGGCTATCAGGCCGATTGTTCGTATTGTGGCCCCCTGGAATTGCGCCTATCCTGCTCTTGAGAACATCCTTGCCTGATCCAGGTCACCATAGCCAGCGACACGATTCTCGCGCTCGCACAGATGTATAGGTATAGGGGGCCTCATCGAGGAGCAAGCATTGGCGTCAAGAGTTCACGGACGAAGGTAGACCGTCTTCACCTGCACCAGCGCCGGCGAGCCATCATATGATACTGGCGGCCGGGCTCGCCCGCCTGCATGGCAACGAACAATCTCCCGAAAGACCTCTCGAATCCCCCCAGAAAGCCCTTGGCACGTCCGCCCCAATGCGGCCTGATCTAGGCGACCGTCAACAGCGGTCTGTTATAGGACTGTTGGAGGTGTCCCAGAGATAGGGCCTGGGGGTCTGACTCCAATTCCGCTTGCAGTGCCTTCCCGTTATCCCTTCTCGATCCGTCGGAGAACGTCCTCGGGCGGGTCTTCCCCCGTCTCGATGCACCGCTGCAAGATGGCGAGGTCCCCCCAGAACTCCTCCACCGAGAAGACGTTGACGTTGGGCCGATCGTCGTAAAGGCCCAGCACCTTCGCCAGTTTGTCGAGAGACTCGGTCTTGGGATGGAGTTCCAGGACTATGTCGTCGAACTCCACCCCGTCGGCAGTGCGACGCCGCTTGGCTTGAAATCGTTTGATGGCCGTCACCGGAAGGCCTGCTGTCTGCGCTTCGGCAAGGGTCATCCGACCGCTGATCAAGGGCTCCAGGGTCCCCAAGTTGGCGTACGCAACGGCCGCGAGTTCATCCAAGACACGTTCCCGTGTCAGGCCCCGCTCGCTGAGTGCCTGCTGAATGAACTCGTGAACCGGCCGCTCGCGCACGAGGCGATGCCCCACCTGCCGGGCGACCTTTGAGCTATATCCAACACTCCTGGCTGCGGCGGCGGCATTGAAGCCGTTCGAGCAGTAGGCCTCGGCAAAGGCTTTCTGGCGGGGAGTGATCCGCCTCTCTTTGTTACATCTTGTCAACATTCATTGCTCCCGGTTGTCCCCTGGTCGCTGAGCCCGCTGTTGCTGTAGTCGAACTCCTAGAACGGCCGCGAGGCGACCTGCGGTAGCCAGCGTGATCGTCCGCTTCCTGCTCATGAAGTTGGAGATCACGCCTTGGGAAACACCCGATCTTCTTGCCAGGTCGTATCGCGAACAACCAGCCCCTCGGATAGCTTCCCGTAGCTGCTCCTCTAGTGTCGGCTCCTCAGTCACAACCATGATGTTATCACGTAGAGATATACTTTTCAATTGAAATGCATGGAAAAACTTTGGCAGCAGTTCGGCAGAGCAACCGCACAATTTGACTCTTGTTGTCTCCGGATGACACAAGAGCCACATGCAGAAAAACCAATGTTTACAGGCCTTTTCTGCACATGGCTCTTGTTTGCTCGAAATGGCGCAGGGTTCAAAAAATCGATTTTGAATCCTGCGCGTCTGCCAATTCCGCCACTCCGGCCTGTGTCTTGAGCAAGCACGTATCTTATCTGCGACAGCCCGTTTCGCCAAGCTCGAAAATCATCTCCAAAGAGCGTCACAAGTTCAAGAGGTAATCCCGGCAGGTCCGCTGTACAATCGCAGCCAGAGACCAAGGGCCGGCGGGTTCCGGCTATGTGTGCACGCGGAGAGTGGGATTTGCGGACAAGCGGAAGCTGTCCGGCTCGCCGGCAGGCAAAGGAAAGTCGGCGGCTGACTGCAATGTTCAGGTTCCTACGGAAATCCACCACGCGCATCAGCGACCTGCGAAACGTCAAGGAAGCGTTGAAGGATTCTTCTCAGGACGAACATCGCAAGGGTGGCTGGCTGGAGACGCTCTACTACCCGCTGCGCAAGATCGAAGAGGCCATTTGGAACGCAGGAAGCTGAAACCATGAACCCTTACCCGGACATCCGACAACTGCTCATGCTCGCCCAGGAGATCGAGATCATCGGACAGGGGGCCTTTCGCGAGCTTGCTCGCAAGGCAGCCGATGCCAAGGCCGCCTCCCTGTTCCGGGAACTGGAAGAGGAAGAAGCCAAGCACGAAAAGTACTTCTGCAACCTGCGGGAGAGCACGTCAGGCACAGCCACGACCATGCCCTGCATGGATGCCGATCTCCGTCACAGGCTCGACCAGATTCCGGCAACATCCGCGCGTCAGGATCCAGCCGGTTCCCTGCGGATGTTCCGGGGCGATGAATCGGAAGAGGAACTGCTGCGCATGGCCTTGGAGTTCGAGCAGACGACAGCGGTCTTCTTCCAACACCTCAGCGGATGTCTGCAACCCGGGCAGGATCGCGCGACGTTCGCCGCGATCATCGCGGAGGAGTTGAACCACGTGGCGGCGATAGAGGCCAGGCTGAGCGCCTTGCGTTCCTGTGCCTCCTGATCGGGCCCGGAAACGCCCAGGTCACTCCAGGTCGTGTCGTTCGCCGGTCAATTGCCCCGTGCGGCTGAGGTGGCGCTGGACGAGGTCGAACCGAGCGCGGGCGATCTCGACGGCAACCTCGCGCCGCGGGCCGTAAGGCAGCTTGCGGGCGGCTTCCAGGTCGTCCCATGCCTGCTCGCGGTCGACCTGCCCCACGGGGACGCACTGCTCGGCCAGGAGGGTCAAGTGGTCGCCGGTCATATTCGCAAACCCGCCGGCGACGAAGTACTCGATGCGGTTGCCCTCGATGGTGTCGGCGACCAGTCCTCCCGCTCCGACGATGGCGGCCACGGGTGCGCGCCCGGCCAATACGCCCACTTGCCCGTCAGAGGCGGGGAAGACCACGCTGTAGACGTCCATGGTGGCCACGCGCCCGTGGGGCGTGACCAGTTCGAGCTTGAAACTTCGGTTGTATTGCGATGCCATCTTCGACCTAGCTGCCGACCTGTCTGCCGGAAGACACGCCACGCCCCCGCCGCCACAAGCGCGACGACGGGTTCCTCGCGGTTCCGGCCGCTCATAACTGTTCGTACGAGACGATCTCGTCCAGTGGTTTTCGTTTCTTCGTGCCGGCTGGGACGGCTGGATAGCCGAGGACCAGCATCTCGATGAGCCGGCCGTCGTCGGGGACGTTCAGGATGCGGCAGCAGACCTGCTGGTTGAAGTGGCCGATCCAGCAGGTTCCCAGCCCCTCGGCCGTCGCGGCCAAAGCCATGTGATCGATGGCGATGGCGCAATCGACAGGCCCGGCTGGGATGCCGCAGTGCATGAGGCGGTCACCGGCGAAGCTGACGACGGCGATGATAACCGGCGCGTCGGCCAGGAACGGCTGGTCGGCGGCCCGGGCCAGTTCCTGGCGTCGCCCGCCGTCGCGGACAACCACGAAACGCCACTGCTGCGCGTTGCGTGCGGACGGGGCCAGCCGTCCCGCGTCCAGGATGCGCAGGAGCTTGTCCTGCTCGATGTCGCGCGGCTCGTACGCGCGGACGCTGGAGCGGGTGCGGATCGCGTCGTAGACGTCCATCGCGGGCCTCTACTGCTCCTGCTGCTTGTAGCCCTCGAGGGGGACCTCGACGCCGGGCAGCTTGGCGCCGAAGCAGGCGGCGACGACGCCGACGAAGGCGACCAGTTGGCCGATGATCTGGAAGATCATCCTGACCTTGATCGTCGCCTGGCCCAGGCCGAAGAAGTCGCCCGCCATCGCAAAGAGGATGCCCGCAGCGCCAATCAGGTAGAAGAAGGGACGTTTCACGTATTGCCAGCGGGCCAGCAGGTACAGATAGAAGATCACGATCACTGCCATGGGCTCGATCTGCATCTTGCGTCTCCTTGTGCTGCACAGGCGATTTGCCTGTCGGCGGCGTATTGTCCGCGCGGACGATAGATTCGGTCCGCCGCCGACGGTGTATCATTGTACAGTCCGGGCCATCACCTTACCAGACTGCGCTGTCAGAACGCAGCCCAGGCCCCGCCGACAGACGCTCAGGCCTTGACCTCCGCTTCGGAGGAGGACTGGCTCATGCGGGCGGCCTGGGCGGCGGCCTCTTCGACCGTGCCCACGTACATGAACGCGCCTTCGGGCAGGTGGTCCCACTTGCCGTCGCAGATCTCGCGGAACGAGCGGATGGTCTCGGCCAGCGGGGTGAAGTTGCCCGCCTTGCCGGTGAACACCTCGGCCACGAAGAACGGCTGGGAGAGGAACCGCTCGATCCGCCGGGCGCGGGCGACGGTAGAGCGGTCTTCCTCGCTCAATTCGTCGACGCCGAGGATGGCGATGATGTCCTGAAGGTCGCGGTATCGCTGGAGGATCTGCTGCACACGCCGGGCGGTGTCGTAGTGTTCCTGGCCCACGTTCTGGGGGTCGAGGATGCGCGACGAGCTGGCCAGCGGGTCGATGGCCGGGTAGATCCCCTTCTCCACGATCGACCGTTCGAGCACGATGAACGCATCCAGGTGGGTCACCGCCGCCGCGGGGGCCGGGTCGGTCATGTCGTCGGCGGGGACATACACCGCCTGCACCGACGTAATGGCGCCCTTCGTGGTGGAGGTGATCCGTTCCTGGAGCTCGCCCATCTCCGTGGCCAGGGTGGGCTGGTAGCCCACGGCCGACGGCATGCGCCCCAGCAGGGCGGAGACCTCGCTGCCGGCCTGGCTGAAGCGGAAGACGTTGTCCACGAACAGGAGCGTCTCGGCGCCGGTGTCGCGGAAGTACTCGGCCAGCGTCAGTGCCGACAGGGCCACGCGGAGGCGGGCGCCGGGCGGCTCGTTCATCTGTCCGAAGACCATGGCCGTCTTGTTGATGAGCTTCTGCCCCGTGGAGCCGATTTCGGCGTCCTGCATTTCCAGCCAGATGTCGTTGCCCTCCCGGGTCCGCTCGCCGACGCCGGCAAAGACGCTGTAGCCGCCGTGCTTGGTGGCCACGCGCGCGATGAGTTCCTGGATGACAACGGTCTTTCCCAGCCCGGCCCCGCCGAACAGCCCGGTCTTTCCGCCGCGGACGAAGGGGGCCAGCAGGTCGATGACCTTGATGCCCGTCTCGAACAGCTCGCTCTTGGGGGTGAGCATGTCGAAGGGGGGGGGCGCGGCGTGGATGGAGCGGTACTCGTCGGCCTGGACGGCCCCGAGGTTGTCGATGGGCTCGCCCAGAAGGTTGAGCACGCGACCCAGGACGCCGGGGCCGACAGGCATTTTGACCGGCCCGCCGGTGTCGCTGACAGGCGCGCCGCGGTAGAGGCCGTCGGTGGAGCCCAGGGCCACACAGCGGACCCGCCCGCCGCCCAGGTGCTGCTGCACCTCGCCGGTCAGGTGAAGCTTGATGTCGTTGAAATCCGTATCCACCCGCAGGGCGTTGTAGATGGGCGGGATGCTCTCCTCGGGGAACTCGGCGTCAAACGTCGAGCTGATCACCTGGACGACCTTGCCTTGTGCGGTTGCTTCGATCATGTTCACTTCTCTTCCAGTCCCATTCGCCCGCCCATGATCTCGGCCAGTTCGGTCGTGATCTGGGCCTGGCGGACGCGGTTATAGCGGACGGTGAGGCTTTGGATCATATCGTCGGCGTTGTCAGTGGCCGATCGCATCGCCGCGATGCGGATGACCTGCTCGGAGGCGGCCGAGTCCAGAAAGCACTGGTAGAGCCTCAGGCGCACGGTGGCCGGCAAAAGCTCTTCCAGCAGCACGTCGGCCGAAGGCATGAACTCGTAGGCCGGTTTGTATCCGTGGGTCCTTCGCGGCGGCTGGAGGTTGGTCAGAGGCAGGATCTGGGCGATGGCGGGCTTCTGGCGGCTGGCGGAGAGGAACTGCATATAGGCCACCTCGACTCCGCCGATCCGCCCGGCCAGATACTCGTCGATGAAGGCGTCGGCCAGTTGGGAGACGGGCCTGTAATTGGGAACGTCGTCGAAGAGGACGTACTCCTTGTCGATGGCAGCCTGAAGGAAGCGGAACTGCTGGATGCCTCGCTTGCCGTGGACCTGCAGGAGAACGTCGTATCCCGCCTCATTCATCTGGCGGCTTCGCTCCGTGGCGGTCCGGACGATGGACCCGTTGAAGCCGCCGCACAGTCCGCGATTGGAGGTGAGGACCAGCAGGACGTCTCGCTTGACCTCGGCGCGTTCCTGGAGAAGCGGGTGGTGCAGGGCCTTGGCGTCGCACCGGTCAATCATGTCGCCGACCAGGTCGCCCAGGCGGGAGGTATAGGGGCGAGAGGCGACGACCATGTCGTGGCACTTCTTGAAGCGGGAGGAGGCCACCATCTCCATGGTCTTGGTGACCGTTCGGATGGACTTGGCCGCCTTGGCCCGTTTGAGGATTGTCCTGGCCTTGGCCATCGGCTACTCGCTGGGGGCTTTGGGGGTCTCGTCGGCGTGGGCGGCGCGACGCTTCTGGCGGCGGAGTTCTTCCCAGTGCCCGGTCTTGTACTCGTTGATCAGGTATCGCAGGCGGCGCTCGTGGTTGGCGTCGAGCGTCTGGCTGGTCTGGAGTTCGGTGTAGAAGTCGGCGTGCTGGCTGCGGATGTGCTCCAGCAGACCGTTCTCGAAATCGCCGACCTCGTCGACGGCCAGGTCGTCCAGGTAGCCGCGGGCGCCGGCGAAGATCTCGATGACCTGATCGGCCACCGGCTCGGGATGGTACTGGGGCTGGATGAGCACGCGAACCATCCGCATGCCGCGGTCCAGTTGGCGCTGGGTGGCCGCATCAAGTTCCATGCCCATCTGGGCGAACGATTCCAGCTCTCGATAGGCCGCCAGGTCCAGGCGGAGGCTCTTGGCCACCTGTTTCATGGCCGCCGCCGCGGCCTTGTACCCCACGCGGCTGACGGAGATACCGACGTTGATCGCCGGGCGGACGCCGGCGAAGAAGAGGGACGGTTCAAGATAGATCTGTCCATCTGTGATGGAGATCAGGTTGGTGGGGATGTAGGCTGAAACCTCGCCCTCCTGGGTCTCGCAGATGGGCAGAGCCGTCATGGACCCGCCGGTGTCGCCCAGGCGATGGAGCCGGAGCGACTCGGCGTTGGGCTGGGCCTTGAGGTCGTTCTTGGCGTTCGCGTAGCCGACGGCGCCCTCGTAGACCTTGTGGTTGACGCCCTGGACATTCTCGGCGTCTTCGGGCGTGGAGGCGGGGACGATAACGTATCGTTCAGCCAGTTTGCAGGCCCGTTCGAGCAGGCGGCTGTGGAGGTAGAACACGTCTCCGGGATAGGCCTCGCGTCCGGGCGGGCGGCGCAACAGCAGGGAGATCTGGCGGTAGGCGGCGGCCTGCTTGCTCAGGTCGTCGTAGACCACGAGTGTGGGCTTGCCCAACTCGTACATGAAGTACTCGGCGATGGCGCAGCCGCTGTAGGGGGCGATGTACTGGGCGGGCGCGGGGTCGCTGCTGGAGGCATTGACGACGATGGTGTGGTCCATGGCGCCGTTCTGGCGGAGGATGTCCACGACGGAAGCGACGGTGGACTCCTTCTGCCCGATGGCGACGTAGATGCAGATAACGCCGGTGTCCTTCTGGTTGATGATGGTGTCGATGGCAATGGCGGTCTTGCCGGTTTTTCGGTCGCCGATGATGAGTTCGCGTTGCCCGCGCCCGATGGGGGTCATGGAGTCGATGGCCTTGATGCCGGTCTGGAGGGGCTCGGTGACGGGCTGGCGGGCGGCGATGCCGGGGGCGATGATCTCGACCGGACGGGTGGCCTCGGCCTGGATGGGCCCCAGGCCGTCCAGGGGGACGCCGGCGGCGTCGATGACCCGCCCGAGCATGGAGCGCCCGGCGGGGACTTCCATGAGCTTGCCGGTGCCGCGGACGGCGTCGCCTTCGTGGACCTTGTCGATGCCGGAGTAGATGACCGCGCCGATGGAGTTGTCTTCCAGGTTGAAGACCTGCCCGACGGCGCCGCACTCGAACTGGAGCATCTCGCCCGCCATCGCGCTGGCCAGGCCGAAGATGGTGGCGATGCCGTCGCCCACCTCCAGCACGCGTCCGACCTGGGAGACGTCCAGTTGCTTACGATAGCGGGAGATCTCCTCGCGGATGACGCTGGTGATTTCATCGGCTTTGAACTTCATCTGGTTCTCGCTTGCTGTCTGGTATCCGTCGCGGTGCGGCGGGCGGCGGCTTAGGGCTGCTGATCGCTGACCCGGCTGGCGATGCGCCGGCGCAGGCGGCGAAGCTGGGTGGCCAGCGAGGCGTCGAAGAGGCGGTCGCCCACGCGGACGATCAGCCCGCCCAGCAGGGCCGGGTCCACCTTCACCGTCAGAACCGGATCGAGTTGCAGGCTCTGGCCCAGCTTGCGGGCCAGGGCCTCCTGCTCGGGCGGAGACATCTCCACGGGACTGGTCACGAACACGTCGACCCGCCCGTGGGTGCGCTCGTGGAACTTGTGGAATCGCCTGCAAATCGTCCGCAGCAGGACCAGGCGGTTGTGGCGGGCCAGGATGCGCAGCAGGGCCAACAAGGTGAGGCTGCAGCGGCCCTGGAAGACCCGCTCGACCAGTTCCCGTCGCTCGCGGGCGCTGATCAGCGACACGGCGACCAACTCCTCGAAGCCCTCGATGTGCTCCAGCAGAGTTTCCAGCTCGTCCAGTTCCCGGTCGAGCTGATCGATCTCGTCCGCGTCGAGCTGGCTGATCAGCCCCTCCACGTAGACGTCCGCCAGCGACAGTCGGCTGGGGTCCATCACGTGTTCGCGGGAAGATCGGGGAAGCTGTTGCATGTCAGGGTCTCGTTCGGCCTTGCCGGCCGATCTCGTCCAGCGACTGCTCGAGCAGCCGGTTCTGCTCCTCGGGGGTCAGGGTCTTGTCCAGCAATCGCGCGGTGAGATCGACGGCCATTTCCGCGGTAACCTGTCTCAGCTCCTGCAAGGCGGAGCGTTTGGCGTGCTCGATTTCCTCCCGGGCGGCCTGGATGGAGCGCCGGCTTTCTTCCTGGGCGGCGACCAGCACGGTCTCGCGCGCCTGGGCGGCCTCCTGGCGGGCCTGAACGAGGATGGCGTCGGCCTCGGACTTCACCGCTTCGAGCTTGTGGCGGTAGTGGTCCAGCAGTTCGCGGGACTCGCTCTCGCGCTTCTGGGCCTGCTCGATGGTGTTGGCGATGGCCTCCTCGCGCCGGCGGAGCTGGGCGACCAGGGGCTTCCAGGCCCACTTGCCCAGGATGCCCAGCAGCGCCAGGAAGATCAACAGGGCGGCAATGGCCTGCCCGAAATCTCCCAGGTAAACGCCGCCTTCGGCGCCGAGGGCGGGGGCGGCGGCCGTTACCGGCAGGGCGAGGGCCCAGGCGGCGCGGGTTGTCCAGTGCGCAGACACAATCAGCACTCCTGCGGAGTTGGCCCAGGCCCGCGGTAAGTCCTCCGCGGGCCGGACGCGCTTGCACGCTATGCCAAGATGCCCATCAGGCAGACCACGATGGCGAAGAGCATGCCGCCCTCGACCATGGCCGCCGAAATGATCATCGGGGCGAACAGGGCTCCGGCAGCCTCAGGCTGGCGGGCGATGGCCTCGATGCAGCTGCCGCCGATGCGCCCGATGCCGATCCCGCCGGCGACCGCGGCAAAGCCCGCGCCCCAGCAGGCGCCGATGATGGCCAGGCCGCGAGCCATCGACATGTCAGCCTTGGCCGCGGGGGCGCCCGCCGCCTCCGGTCCGTCGGCCGCCATCGCCGCCGCGACCGGGAAGGCCGCCAGGACCAAAGCCACCAACACCACGTTACGAATCTTGGACATCTACGTTCTCCTCAGTCTCATCTCTGCCGGCAACAGGCCGGCCGGTTTGTTCTGCCTGGCGGAGCAGGCTCCGCCGCCGCACGTTTCGGTTCAGACGCCGAGGACAATCCTCGCGTCCCAATGCTCGCATCGCAACTCTCGGCCCGTCGGCCGCTCGCTCATCCGTGCCCGGGCTCCACGTACAGGCCCAGGAAGATGGCCGTCAGGTACGTGAAAATATAGGCCTGAAGCCCGGCCACCATCACCTCCAGCACGTCCAGCAGGACGCTGGCCAGGATGCAGACGACACTGACGCCCAGGGCGGTGATGTTCTCTTTGAGGGCGAAGGCGGCCGCCTGAAGCAGGAGCATCATGATCACCGCCAGCAGGGCGTGCCCCGCGACCATGTTGGCCAGCAGACGAATCAGCAGGGCACCGCACTTGACCACGACGCCTGCGATCTCCATCGCCGTCAGGGGCACCACCAGGATGATGCCCGCCATTCCGCTGATGGGCGGGGCCATCTTCCGCACCCACAGGGCAGGCGAGAGGGCCAGGCACAACCAGCGGGGCCAATGGTGCTCGTGGTGGGCGTGGTCCGCCGCCCGCGCGAAGGCGGAGACCAGGATCGTCAGGAACGACAGCGAGGCCAGGCCCGCGCACACGCTGAAGACGCTGGTGGGCGTGGCGCCGATGAGCCGGCCCTTCATCCAGGGCACGTAGTGCCCCATCAGGCGGGTGAGGGGCTCCAGCGGCAGGATCCCGACCAGGTTCATGGTCAGCACGAACAGGAACAGTGTGAGCAGCATGGGCAGGAAATCATAGGCCTTCTCGTGCAGGGCGGGCTTGGCGATCATGTCGCGGACGAAGATGACCAGGATCTCCAATACGTTCCTGCCCCCGTGCGGAATGTCCCCGACCCGCCGGGCCAGGCGGGGCACCAAGACCGCCAGCAGCACACCCACCAGGATGATCGAGGCGATGCTGCTGGACATGAGGGTCACGCGGAGGCCAAACACCTCCACCTGTCCGCCCGGCCAGGGGGTGTCGGAAATATGCTCCAGCACGCTTGCCAGCATCATGTTCATCGCACCGGTCTTGCGCGTCTGCGACGCGTCACTCGTTCATCTTAGGGCGGTCGTCGAACTCGCCCAGGGCCTCGAGGAAGGCGTCTCGCCTCAAGGCCCGGCTCAGCCAGATCGATTCGCCGATCAGCAGGGCCAGGTAGTAGATCACCAGCCAGATCGCCAGGGCCATCAGATGCAGTTCCAGCAGCCGCCAGGCCGTCAGCATCAAGGCCACGGCCAGCAGGATCCGGCCCATGCAACTGAAGATGAACCCGACCGCCGCCCGGGCCGGTCCTCGCCGGGCCATGCGGCAGACGATCACGCCGCTGCCCATCACCGTCGCCAGGACCACCGCGCCGGCGGCCACCTGCGACCAGACAGCCAGTGCGCCGCCCGCCCGCCAAGTCGGCCAGATGCCCACCGCGAAGCTCACCAGCCCAAGCGGCATCGTCCAGCCCAGCAGGGCCAGGTAGCTAATCTCCATCGGTCGTTGTCGGCTCAATGGGCTCTCCCGCATCCTGCGCAGATGGGCGGGCAGGGTCCTGTCGACCTTCCCTTTCCCGGTACATTAGCTCGCGGAGTTCGTCCAGCCCCTGGTCGCTCTGCTGCGTCTGGCTGCGACGGCGGGCCTCTTCCAACTCCTGCTCCATCTGGTACTTACTCAGCGCCTTGCCCTGGCGGGCCAGTCGCCGCGTGCCTACCAGAAAGCCAATCACGCCCCCGATCACCATGAACCCCGGCGCCGTCCCCGCCAGCAGGTCCGCGGCGTAGCCCGCCGCAAGCCCCGCGCCAAAGGTCACGGCATATTCCAGTCCGACAGTGCTGTACCGCAGATACTCCTGTCGGTTCAACTCTCTCATGGCCGCCCTGCGCCTGTTGGGATCGCCTGCCGTGCCAGCATGGCAATAAAGAGAAATATCGTACTGCTACAGCCGCTCAAAGTCAAGATCGGCCGCCGTGAAAAAACGCACGCCCCCCCCGCCGCCGGGGCGGGAGGCCTTCGTCTCTGAGAGCGCCACTGGCGCTCTCGTCTCGCCCGCGGCAAACGCGCCGCACCCGGCGGTCATTCCTGGCCGGAGCACAGCCGAAGCAGCATCCGCCGGGTGGAGACTTCCGGATAGCCCTCAGCCAGCTTGCGAACCTCCGCCACGCAGGCTGGATCGGCGATGGCAACCAGGGCCTGGGCCGCGGCGAAGCGGGTGTCCAAGGCGTTCTGGAGATCGCCCACGACTCGCAGCAGGACGCCCACGGCCCGACGGTCGCCGATGCGGCCCAGGGCGTAGGCAGCCGAGGCGCGGTAGCAGGGCGTCAGTTCGTTGTGGAGGAACAGGACCGCCGGGCTGTCGGGCTCGGGGCTGCCGTTGGACAACTCGGGCCCGTTGCGCGTCAGGACGGCCAGCAGCGAGTCCACCGAGGCGACCTCGCCGAGCGTGCCCAGCGTGCGGGCCAGGAAGAAGCAGACCCAGTTGCGGGTGGGGAGTTGACGGGGCAGCCCGCCGCCGCCGAACGCCCGGACCAGGTCGGTGGGCGGCTGGGCGTTGTAGCGGTCGAGGGCGGCGCGGATGCGGGGCTCATAGGAGCGGTCGCGGCAGACGGCAGACAGGACCTGCGCGGCGCGGATCTCGGGGCCCGGATGACCGGCCCAGGCGGCGTAGGTCTTGCGGACGGCGTCCTCGATGTCCTGGGTGCTCTTGGCGCCGGCGTCGCCCAGCAGGGCCAGGCAGGTGTCGACGACGGCCGCCTCCGCGCCGCAGCGACGGATGACCCGCCCGACGATGGTCTCGCAGTCATCGCTGACCAGCAGCAGGGCGCGGTCGGGGTCGGTGGGCATGGACCGGATCAGGTGTGGCACAATGGACCGGGCCCGGGTCGAGGCGAGGAGGTCGAGGCTCTCGGCGATGAAGTAGTGCACGGGCGAGGCGTGGCAGGCGAACAGCGCCCCGTGGTCGCCGTACCAGCCGACGTAGTAGAAGTAGTCCTTCAGGCCGGTCAGGGACTGGATCAGGGCGTCCTCGGCCTGGGGCGTGTGGATTCGCCCGAGGGCCTCGGCACAGGCCTCGGCCAGGAAGAGGTTGCCCTTGTCGTTGTCGCTGTTGGCGGCGATAGTTTCGCCGAGCATGGGCACGGCCTGGGCGTCGGCGAGGTAGCCCAGTGAGCGGACGGCGGCCTGGAGGGTGCGAGGGTTGGCGGGCGAGAGGGAGTTGAACCGTGCCCCGTCGCCGCGATGGCCTTTTCGCCATTCGGGGTAGGGGTTGTTGGCCCGCTCGCGTGCGACGTAGTCGCGGAGGGCCTTCCGGGCGGCGTCGGCGCCGACGTGCCCGAGCGCGACGGCGGCGCGACGAACGACGTCGCGATCGGTGTCGGCCAGGCGGGCGACGAGTTGTTGCTCGATCTTGTCCCAGCCGGCGGAGGCGATGGTGGCCGCCCACGCGTCGGCCTGGGCCTTGCGTCGCTCGGCCGGGGCGAAGGTGTCGAAGGGCTGGCTTGAACCGGTAAGGTTCTCGACGGCCGTCGCAGCCGCCTGTGCGACCAGCGGGTCGCTGTCGTTGAGGGCGGCCAGCAGAGGCGGCAGCGATTCGCGCGTGCCGCAGGCGGCCAGGGCGAAGGCGGCGTGGAGGCGGACCTCGCGGTCGTCGTCTTTCAGGACGGGCGCGAGGGCGGGGGCAGCCAGGCGCTCGCGGAAGATGGCCAGGCGCTGACAGGCGGACAGGCGGATGGCCGGGTCCTTGTGCTTGAGTTCGGCGACGAGTTGGTTGACCTCATCGCGTCCGGTGGCCAGCGACTGGACGGTCTGGCTGTGGCGGTTGATGGAGGCGACCTCCCGATAGCGGTCCCACTGCATTTCCATCAGCCCGGTGACGGCGGCGTTGTTGCCCCGGAAGCGGTGGGGCCTGCCCTTGCCCAGCAGGCGAACGGGCGGAACGGTCATGGCCTGGACCGGCCCGTTGGGCAGGGGCGGCGCGGCATGGCGGGTCTGGTGGCAGCCGAGGCAGCCGCGATGCTCGCCGGGACGCACAAAGATCCACGACATCTCGTTGAGTTCGCTTCGCCCTTCGGCGTCGACGGCTTGGAAGGCGATGGCCGTGTCGGCGGGCACCTCGACGAAGAAGGAGCCGTCCGGCGCCAGGGGCACGGTGCCCAGTTCGATGACCTCGCTGCCGGCGTGGACGATGTACGCGTGGGAGGAGCGCGCGGTCAGACCCTTGCCCGCCAGGACGCGCATGGCCCGCACGTGGGGCCAGCCGGCTGTAGTCTGCTTGGTGTAGCGGGCGTTCTGGCAGAACAGGAAGCCGGTGGCGCCAGGTTGATCCACCTGGGAGCGATCGACCTTGCTGGCCAGGAGAGGCGGGCGGGCGCGAGGACCCAGGAAGACGGGCGAGTGGATGCCATCCTGGGCGTCGTGCAGGACAACGACGGCGCCGTCTCGGCTGTCGGGGTCGAGGATGGCGATCTTCTCGTAGTTGAAGCGGTTGACGGTTCGCGGCTTGCCCCGGTGCGTCAGTTCCACCTTCTTGACGCGCGCGGTGGTGACCAGCAGGCGGTTGTCGGGCGTGGCGGCCACGTCGCCCGCGTCGATGCGCATGTGCATCTGGTCATGCTGTGGGACGCCGGGATGGGCCACGGTGACGCCCTGGTTGGTCAGGAAGGCGACCCGCCCGTCGTTCATGGGCGCCGGGCTGCCGCAGTAGAAGGCCCGCAGCCGCCCCCCGTACTCGGGGCCCATGTCCAGGCCGAACTCGGTGTAGCCCTCGGTGCCGTCGGGGTGAACGGCGTGCAGGAGGGTCTCGACTTTGCCGCGATCGAAGAAGTTGTCCGACCGGACGAACAGGATTCGCCCGTCGCGCATGACCTCGGGCTCATTGTCGAAGATGAAGGTGGTGGTGATGGCCCGGATCTCGCCGCCGTCGACGTTCATCGCGAACAGCGAGCGCGAGGGCGGGTTGTGGTACTCCTCGAACGAGCCGATCCGCGTGGAGGTGAAAGCGATCCGCCCGTCGGCCAACTCGACCGGGTCGATGTCGTGGAAGGGCCCGCGGGTGAGCTGGACGGGCTTGCCCCCGTCGGCCGGCACGCGGTAGATGTGGAAGAAGGCGTCGCCCTCGGCCGCCATCGAGACGTACACGCTCTTGCCGTCGAACGAGACGCTGGGCGAGCCGATGGTCCCCTTGCCGGCGTCCAGCAGGACCATCGGCTTGACGCCGGGCCGGGCCGGACGGAGGGCCAGCAGCTTGCGACCCATCTTCATGGGCGCGGGCAGGTCGTGCTCGGGATAGGAGCGGGAGTTGCGGGCGTTGAAGATGGTCACGCCGAGGGAATCCCAGGACGTGTTGGTGTGGCCCAGGTCGCGATAGAGGCTGCAATCGTCGCCGAGAAAGACGACGCCCTCGGGCCAGGCGAAGTCGTCAGGCGCGGGGACCTCCTTGACCACCGGCGCGGGGCGGCCCCGCCCGCCCTGGGCCGGCCGGGCCCACGTGAGCGGCTGGGGAGGCTTGGTGCTGGGCTTGGCTGTGGGCAGGACCGACAGGTCCTTGGTGAAGTTGCCCCAGGGGCTGGCGCCGTACCGCCCGACCACGTAGGCCTTGCGCCACGGCTTGTCGTCGAAGGCCGCCGCCTGCCAGTTCTTGCCCGCCTGCTCGCTGCAGCGCCAGGCGTCGTCGCTGGCCAGCACGATCTCACGCCCGTCGCCCAGGCGGACGACCATCTTCAGCAGCAACCCCGCCGGGCCCGGGGCGGTGTTGGCCGCCTCGATGGCCACCAGGTTCGGCCCCGCCTTCACCAGGCCGGTCACGTCGAATCGCTTGGGGGCGTTCCACTTGTTGGGGTCGGCTTCGCTTCGCCCCACGTACTGCCCGTTGACGTACAGGGCGAAGAGGTTGTCGGCGGTCAGGAACACCTCGGCCTGGGCCGGCTTGACGTCGGCGGGCAGGTCCAGGGCGGTGCGGAAGTAGACCAGGCCCATGTCGTGGTTGAGGGTGTCGTTGGAGCCCGCGTCGGGCCAGGTCCAGATCCACTGCGAGCCGTCAAAACCGACCGCCTTGGCCTGGACAACCGACTGACAAAGGGCCATCGCCGCAACGGCTGCGAACACGCGTTTCATCATGCGTTCCTGTTTCCTCTCCAGCAAGCATCACCAACACGAGCACAAACATGGTCCGCCCCAGAGTCGCACAGGCATTATAAACGACGCCGGGAGCGGTGCAATTGCCCGTTTGGTGGCATGCCCGCAAGGGCGTAGAAGGGAGCCCCAGAACATGGTGCGGTCCGGCAGGCGGATTGGGCTCAGAAGCGGGTCTCGGGTATCTCCATCTCGCCGCACTTGGCGGCGCGGTAGACCAGATCGAGTTCATGGGGCGGATCGTCTCCGGCGCGGGCCGGGAAAGCAGCGGCCCAGGGAGGCAGTTCCGCCTTGGCTAGGGGGGCAAGGACCGGCTCGCAGACGGCCTCCGCGACCGCCGCCAGGACCGCGTCGGCCTCGAATGCCCGCGGGGCCCACTGCAGCACGCCATGGAGGTCTCCAATGCGGACGAACATCCGGGCGAAGGTCGCTCCCGGCGAGGGGCCCAACTGTGGGGTCCAGGACTCCAGGTAACCGATGGGGGAGCTTCCCATCCGAACCACCAGCCAATGCAGGTGGTCGGCCCGGCCGTGGCGGCAGAGCATCTCCAGGACGGCCGCCCTGCGGGTCACCTTTCTGGACGGGGCGCTGTCCAATGCGCCGAGTCGAGCCAGGTCAGCCTCCAGCAGGGCGTCGATCTGCTCGCCCTGGCCCGCGGCAGTCAGGGCCTGGCAGACCCTGTCCAGCACGCCGACTTCCAGGGGAGTGACGTAGCTCTGGATAACCAGCTTGCCCATCCCCCGCCGGGCGGCCATCAGCGTCAGCTTGCCCATCCTGGAGAGCCTGTCCTCCTTTGAGCACCCAGCAGGAATCCTCTGAAAAGCGGTCCGGAAGTCCTCTTCCTGCCCCAGGACAAGCAGTCCAGCCTCCAGCCCGAGCCGCCTGGCCGCCCCGACGGCGCGGCGGGCCTGGATCAACTCGGGCCCCTTGCCCAGGCGGACCAGCTCGGTCATGACCAGCATCTCCTGGTCGAGGGTCAACTTCAGTTGCTCGGCCAAGCGCAGGGCGGCCGGAATGTCCCCCGTGCGGGCGCGGGCCCGCACGGCCTCCAAGCATACCAGCGGATCGGACCTGGCTGCGTCAAAGAACTGCTCGACCTCCTCACGGGGTGCGTATCCCGGCGGCTTGGTCGCGACCAGGCGGGCCAGCAGGACGCCATGGGCCCGCTTGTACCCCTGCGTGGCCAAGCGAGCCAGCATCACCCGGGCCGCAGGCTCCTTGTCCGCGGAGATGGGCTGGCCCAGCGATTCGATCTCGACGATGGCGAGTTCCTCGGCCGTGACGGGGTTGTCCGACGAGAGCAGTTGGCGAGCCCGGGCCAGGGTGGAGGAGGCGGCGGCCTGGTCGCAGTGGTATTGCAGACGAGCGACTTCGGCCAGCAGTCTGCTCCTCTGAGTCCGCGGGCTGGACTCGCCCAGGGGCGTCACTACGTTCAGCACGCGGCGCAGGTTGGCGGCGGCGGCTTCTTTCTGAGCGGCCTCGATCTGCAACGTGGCGGCCAGCAGCGGGACGTGGTTCGCCTCCGCGGTCTTCATCGCCTCCTCCCGCCGCCCGAGGTACACCTGGCACAGGAGCAGGGGCGTCATGAGCCTGTGACGCAGCGGCTGGGGCAGCGAGGCGGCATGGGCGAGGGCCTCGGAGAATCGCCCGCAGCGGACCAGGTACGGGAAGGCGGCGTCCTCGAGGGACGAATCGTCGGCAGCGTGGACAACCTCCGGGCGGAGCTTCAACGCCTCCAGGACGACCTGGCCGGCCTGCTGGATCTGGCCCCTGTCCAGCAGGGCGGAGGCGAGTTCCAACAGGAGGTCCACCCGCCGCAAGGCCGGCAGGCGTGCCGCCGAAACCAGGGCGTCCTCGTGGTTGCCCTGGGCCAGGCAGGCCCAGGCGCGCGAGGTCCAGAAGACCTGCCTGTCTTTCTCCTTGTCGTTCAGACGGGCCAGGACCTGGTCGGCCTGGTCCAATTCGCCGGCCAGGCAGCACGCCCGTGCGACGCGGCAGAGGGCGGTCCATCGCTCGTCGTTGGTCACGCCCTGGATATCTTGTGCGACGTGGCGCATCTCGGCGGCCAAGCGGGCTCGACTGGGCCTGTCGTTATGGGCCAGTTGGACGATGGCCAGCACCTCCAGCAGGTCCTGGGGCCCGGCAGGGCGGCGCAGGCGGATCGCCGTCTCTCGATCGCCCAGGATCGCCGCCACTTGCCATTTCAACTCGTCGACGCGCGCGGTAAGCCGCTGCCTCATTTGGGCCAGCGACACGGGCGAAGGGGTCGCGGCGCGGGGCAGGGTCATCCTGCTGGAGGCGGCCAGGACCTGGTCGAGTTTGCCGAAGTAGATGGTCACCAGGCCGCCGCCACTATTGACCGCGACGGGAGGAGCGGGAGCTGGGGACTGCGCCGCTGGGAGTTCCTTGGCCACCAGCCTGGCCCGAACGCGATGGTCCCCCGTCAGCATCAGCAGCGTGTCGGGCGACTCGAACACGACCTGCTGCACCCGGCCCGGAATGGCAAGTCGCATGGCGGTCCCGTCGATCACCAGCATGACCGGGCCCTTGTTGTCGCGGACGTTGATGACGGCGACTCCGTGGCGCTTGTCGGGACTGAGGAGGAACGGTCGTCCGTCCGTTTCGCAGTGAACACTCAGGTGGGCGTCCACGGGCATGTTCTTCTGGGCCTCCGCCATCGCCTCGACCAGGAAGGGCGAGGCCTCGCCGCGGGCCAGCAGCATCCGCTCCACCTGGACCCGGTCGCCGTCTTCCTGATCGCCCGTCACGACGAGGTAGCGGCAGAAGGGAATCTCGCGTCTTTGGCCGTTGAAGGCGGTGAAGGTCATCTGCCTGCCCTTGGGTCCGCCGGAGTCGCTCGCGCCGGCGACGTAGGCGAGCCTGCCGTCGTCCAGCCAGGTCAGCGACTGGGGCAGGATCAGGTCACGGGGCGGGCCGTCGACGCCGTCAGCCACGGCGAGCATCTTGTCGCCCTGCCAAGCGACGTAGGCCAGGCGCCGAGAGTCCGGGCTGAAGTGCAGCGAGGAGGGGATGATCTCCTGGCAGAGCTTCTGCGGCTGGTCGTCGATGAAGGCGCGGTGGCGCACCTTGCCGTTCTCGTTGGAGGCGGTAACGGTGGCGACGTGCTTGCTGTCGCCGCTCCAGACGGGCGTCTGGAGGACATATTGCGTGCCGATGGGCCGGCCGTCCACGTACAGGCGTGGGAACATCACGGTCTGCTTGCCGGGAAAGGCGAGGTGCCGGCTGTCGGGACTGAAGACCAGCGGGCTGGGCCCCCCGTGCTGCCTGAAGACCATTAACCCCACTCCGCAGCAGAGCTCCTGGCCGTCCAGCATCACGTAACCCATGGCGTCCCTGCTGTTCCCCGCGCCCCTGGCGCAGTAGGCCAGGTGCCGGGAGTCCGGACTGAAGGTCAGGTGGGTGACAAGGGTGAACTGCGGCCCGGGCTGGCCGTCCACGACCGCCCGGTAGGTCCCGGTCATGGGTACGTACTCGGCGTAGGCGAAACGGCGGGAGTCGGGGCTGAACAGGTAAGAAAGTACGGGCAGCAGGCTGGCGTCTGCCGAGTGCGGTCGCAAGGAGATGGGCGGTCCGGCGGCCACGGGCGGTTGGTCCTCGTCCTTGATCATCACCCGCAACGTGTCGTTCTGCGCATAGCGGTAGGCGACGCGTTTGCCGTCGGGGCTGATGGCGACGACGAGCCCGGGGAAGCCTCGCGGCTGGATACTCAACTGGACATCCAGGCGCCGGCCGTCGTAGAGCCCGTTGGGCAGCACAGGAAGGCCGGCTCGCTGTGGACACCCCGACAGCAGCACGGGGCAGACGATCAACAGCAATAGCAGCTTCCTCACGGTCCACACTCCTTGATGATGGCTGACCACCGCCGTGAAGGTTATCAGGACGCTCTACGCGTCTGACAAGATCAGCACCGCCGACGCCAAGCTCCCATCCGCAGCATTGCCAACACGAGCACAAACATGGTCCGCCCCAGAGTCGCACAGGCATTATAAACGACGGCGGGAGGAGTGCAATTGCCGAACGGACCAGCCGGAAGCGTCAGCGCGCAGGCGCATCGGCGGGACAGGGAGCAGACCCTGATTGTCAGGCAGGGGCTGGGCCCGGCCTGGAACTGCGGACCGACCTCAGCGACGGCGGCGGAGGTATCCGCCCAGCCCACCGGCCATCAGCAGGGCCAGGGACAGGGTGGCCGGCTCGGGAACGGCCAGGAAGTTCACGTCGGTGAACCCGACGCGGTCACCGCCGTTGAAGCCCCAGCCGGCGTAGTTGTCCAGCGTCAGCAGCGAGACGTAGCGGGCGGACAGCGCATGGTCGAACAGGAACTCCTGCGTCAGGGTGTTGTCGGCCAGCGCGGTGAAGATGGGCGAGTAGTCGATCGACGCGCCCATGCCGGCGGGCCCCTCAGCCTCGGTGGCGAAGGCCAGCACGAAGTCCTTCAGACCGTTGCCCCAGACGGGATAGTTCTGGAGTTGCAGCCCGGCCAGCATCATGTCCTTGCCCAGATCGAAGGTCAGAATCGGGGCGTGACGCGTGTTGAAGAACGTGCCCTCGTTGGCACTGACCCACGTCGTGCCGGAGTCGCCGTCGATGAGGTTGGCGGCCGGGAAGTAGTCGCTGTTGGCCGTGCTGCTGGTGACGCCCGTGGGGCGGACCAGGAAGGCCTCGATGGGGCGGTCCTGGGGCTTGTAGAAGTCGATCTCGGCGAAGCCCACGCGGTCGCCGCCCGGGCCGCCGCCGACGTAGTTGCTGGTGATGGTCATCTCCACGTACCGCGCCTTGATGAACTGGCCCAGGGAGAAGGGCTGGATGCCGCCGTCGTTGGCGGCGGTGTAGCTGGGCGCCAGGGCGATGGACCCGCCAAAGCCCGCCGGACCCTCAGCCTCGGTGGCGAAACGCAGCGAGAAGCCCTTGGTCCGGTTGCCCGCGATGGAGTAGTTGGTGAAGTCGAAACGGTCGATAGACTGCTCTTGGCCCAGGTCGATCACCAGCACCGGCGGCGTGCCGCCGTTGCCGAAGTAGTCGCCCCCCTTGGCCGGGGAGTACCACTGCGTGCCGGCGCTGCCGTCGATGATCGACGAAGGGTTGCCCTCGCTGGGCGTCGCGGTCGGGCGAAGGCGGCTGATCGTCGCCTGCGAGGTCGGCAGCGACGTCACGTCGAACTGGATGTCGCCGAAGCCCACGCGGTCGCCGCCGGGGACGTTGGGAGGCATGCCCCGGTAATTGTCGGTGATGGTCATCTCCACCCAGCGGGCCGTGACGGGCGTCGCGAAGGCCAGATCCTCGCGGATGGTGGGCCCGCCGTAGGCGGGGGCAAAGGTCGGGGCGTAGGCGATGCTGTGCCCGACGCCCATGGGCCCCTCGGCCGCCGTCGCGAACCGCAGCGTGAATTGCGAGGCATTGTTGGCGTTGCTGGTCGAATAGTTCCAGAAGGCGGCCGAATTGATCGTCACGTCGGCCCCCAGGTCCATCAGCAGCACCGGCTGGATCCCGGGAATGGAGAAGTAGTCCGCCGCCGGGTTCGACGTCACCCAGGTGGTGTTCCCGTCGCCGTCGCTGGCCCTTGGCACGGCGTAATAGTGCGCGGCCGGAAGGGTTGCATTCAGCGACCAGACCTGCCCGTTGGCGTCGATCAAGTCCGCCCGGGCCGAGGCCAGGGCCAGCACAACCGGCGCCACCAGCGCCACGATTGACATGCGCTTTGTGTCCATTTCCGTCTCCTCTAGCTCAGATGTTCCGCCGGCCGATGAGGGCCGTCACTCAGCTCCATGCAGACGTGCCCGCGGAAACCCGCAGGATACTCTCATTGTAAGGTCAGTGGCGCAGGCTGTCTACGGGGAAAACCTCATGGGGAAAACCTCACGGAAGGCGGGTCCGGCGCCCCCTCCTGCAGCCGGTGACCGAGTTGCTCCCGGCCCGGGCGGAACCCCCAGCCCCGGCAAGCCGCGGAGAGCAAGCAACCGCCGGCAACGTAAGGGGGCAGCGTCCCCCGCGAGCCAGACAAACCAGAAGCCCGCGGGGGTCTCCCGCGGGCTTCCGCTCGACTCTGCCAGTTGGGATCAGCGAAGGACTCGGATCACACCAGCCTCACGATCAGGTCGCCCAGACGGATGGTCTGCGACCAGTCGGTCAGGGCGCTCCAGCCTCGAACGGTATTGGCCTCGCGGATGGACAATCGAGCGATGCTGTCGCCCGAGACGCCGAAGAGCGTCCCGTCATTGTCCAGGTTGGGCAGGCTCAGGCTGAGACTGGTGATGGTCCAGGCGGCGATGTTGCTGTTGACGAAGCTGTCGACCCAGTCGCCGTCGACCCTCATGCCCGTCAGGGCCAGCACGACGAGTCTGGCGGCGGTGGAGAAGTCGCTCCACTGGGTGGGCAGCGTGGTGGTGGCCACGCCCGCGAAGACCTTGCTGTTGGCCATCCCGCCGGCGCGGATGTAGTAGAGGTTTCCGCTGGAGGTGATGGTCGAACCGGTGATCCAGCCGGTGACCGACAACGAGTACAGGTTGTATCTGCCCTGGGCGACCGCGCCGGTGAGCGAAAGGGTGGCGGCGTCCATGTTGCCGCCCACGATCATGGTCCGCACTTGCGGGGTGGTGAGGCTGGCCCGGAAGTTGCCCATGACGTTAAGGAAGGTTACGCCCGTGGTCGCGGTCCAGGCACCCGAAGCGCTGCCGCGGATCAGGCCGTAGTAGATCTCCGGCACGGTCATGTTGCTCTGGAAGTCGCCCGCAAGGGCTGGGTTGCCCCCGGCGGCGACCCGCCCCAGGGTCTGGAGCATCCGGATAGACGGGGCGGTGATGCTGTTGGCCGTCCCGGTGTCCAGCCACTCCACGGCGCGGAGCATGTTGATCGGCACGCCGTTGGTGTTCAGGGTGGTGTCGGCCACCTGGCCCAGGAACAGGTTCATCTTGCTGTATTGCCAGAACGGCAGGCCGGCGGTGTTGGTGGTGATGGTGTTGCTGCCGGAAACCAGGTTGTTGAGGTACAGGTTCAGGACGGGCCCGGTGCTGGTGAAGGCCCCGGCCAGGTTGACCGTCGAGCCGTTGAAGACGTTGAGCATGCCGTCCACGTAGATGTTGCCGATGGCCCACTGCCCGCCCCGGTTGACAACCATCACCGATCCGGTCGCCCAGTAGAACGAGCCGTAGCGCGTCTCCATCCACGTGGGGATGGCGGTGACTTCCAGGCGTTGAAGGGCCGTGAAGTTGGCGTCGGTCGGATAGACCCGCGCGATCGCCCCGCCGCCGACGGAGACGCTGTGGACGACACCGTCGACAACGAAACTCCTGGCGCCGAAGACCGTCACCCGCCCCAGCAGGTTCGGAGCGTCGAAGGTCGCCACGCCGTACTGGCCGATGGCGGCCATCATGGCGTTGCCCGCGATCAGGACGTTGCCCGCCGCCTGACCATTGAGGGAGTAGACGTGATCGACGTAGAGGTAGCGGTAGTCGGTCACGTCCACGAAGACCAGCCCGTTGGTGGTGCTGAGGATGGCGGTGGTCCCGCCGTTCCCGCTCTGGAGGCTCACCTGCCAGGGCGAACCGCCCACCGCCAGTTGATTCAGCAGATACGGCCGCGCGGGGTTGGCCATGTTGACCACCAGCAGGCCGCTATCCTGATCGGCGATGTACAGCAGGTTGCCCTTCAACTGCATGCCCCAGGGCGAACCACCCGTGCCGATGCCCGAGACGAAGCTCAGGGCGCACGGGTCGGTGGCGTTGATCACCCAGGCCCCGCCGTCGGAGTCGCTGACGATGGCGAAGGTGTAGGCCCCGTACGGTTGGACCACCACGTCCATGGCGTACTGGATGGTCCGCCTGGCGTCCTGCTTGAGCGCGTCGCAGGCGACCAGTTGGGCCGGATCGCTGATATCGTACGTCAGCAGGCCCAGGTCGTAGGCGGTGACGAACAGCGTGTCGCCGCTGATCGCCAGGGCCACCACCGGGCTGCCCACGTCCCGGGCGTCGTTGCCGGTGATGTGGGCCGGATCGCTGACGTCCAGGCTGAGCAGCCCGCCCCAGGTGTCGGCTACAAACGCCGTGGTGCCCGACACGACCACGTCCCGGGCGTACCCCTGGGTGTCGTAGCCGCCCAGGAACGTGCCCTCCATGTCGTAGATCTCCAGCCCGCGGTTGCCCGCCGCCACGAACAGGAGGTTGCCCGCGACGAGGATGAAGTCGGCGCTGCCGTCGAGGCCCATGGCAATGCGGGCCTCGGCCGTCGGGTCGTAGATGCCCTGCACGAAGACCGCCACCTGGCGCGTGGAGGGGGCCAGTCCGTCGAAGTTGGCCGTGAGCGTCACGGTGAAGACGCCGCTGAAGGTCGTGGGGACGGTGACGGTGACCGTTCCGGTGCCGGCGTCATACGTGGCAGTCGCCCCGGTCAGGTCGGCGGCGGCGGTTACGGACGTGGGGGCCGCCTCGCCATTGGGGATAATCGTGGGCGTGAAGGTGGCGGTTTGCCCCGGCGTGGTCTGGATGTCGTCCGGGGCGACGATGCCGGCCACGGTGACGTTGATGACCTTGGTCTGCGTGGCTCCCTGGGAGTCGGTCAGCGCCACGGTGACTTCGGCCTGACCCGCCCAGCCGTTGACGGCGTAGAAGGTGATCGTGCCGTCCTGGCTGACGTACTGGCCCGGTTCCAGGATGTCCACGCCGGTGAGGATGGGGGCGTTGGTGGGCGTCTCGGTGCCCGTGTTGAGCGGGGTAGCCATCAGCGATGCGTAGGTGTCCCAGCCCGAGACGATCTGCCCGAAGATCATGTATCCGCCGTCCAGGTTCGGCGTGCCGTCGGCGGTAATGAAGAACTGGCAGTTGCTGGTGTTGCTGCCGGCGTTGGCGTAGGCCAGCACGCCGCCCCCGGCGAAGCTGAGATTGATGGCGTAGTTGTCAACCAGGTCGCCCAGGGGGCTGTCGCCCGTCCCGTCGCCGTTGGCGGCATCGCCGGTCTGGATGACGAAGCCCGGAGAAATCCGGTGGACCGGCACATCGGTCCAGAAGGCCGGGTCGTCCACCGTCGGATCGCTGATCGTGCCGTCGTCGGCCACGTGCTTGGTCGCCAGCGTGATGAACCGTTCGACGGCCGCCGGGGCGGCTGAGTCGAAGAGCTGGATCAGAATGCTGCCCACGGCGGTCCCGCCCGCGTCGGTGAAGTTCAGGCGGGCGTAGGTCTCGTTCTGGCGGACCTGGGCGATCAGGTTGTTCTCGGAACTGACGACCTCGATGGTGACCGCGCCGCTGCCCGCGCCGTCGACGCCGACGGTCAGCGGACCATCGGTGCTCAGGACATATTCGTCGGCCAACGCGGCGCCGAACACGCTCGAGTTCACCTGGACTGTCCGAGTCGAGGGCGCCAGGGCGTCGTAGGTGGCAGTCAACTCGACGTCGAACGTGCCGAGGAACCCGGCCGGCGAGGTCACGGTGACCTGGTGGGTGTCCGGGTCGACGCTCACGGAGGCGCCGGCCTGGGCGGTAGTGGCGGTGAAGTCGGTGGGCCCGCCAGCGCCGTCGGAGACGATCGTCGGGGTAAAGCTGGTTGACTGGCCCGGGGCCACGTACACCGCCGCGGGCTGCACGATGCCCGCCACCGTCACGTCGACGATCTTGGTCTGGTCGAGTCCGTTGGCGTCGGTGAGAGTAAAGGCGGCTTGAGTCGTGCCCGCCCACCCGTTGAGCGCGGTGAAGGTGACCTGGTTGTCGACGACCTCGGCCTGGAGATTGGTCGTGGCCGTTTCCACCTCCATCGTCACCTCTCCCCCGCCGGCCGTCTGGGCGTCCACCTGGACCGTCAGCGGGTCGTGCGTGCCCAGCAGGTAGCTGTCGGCGAAGTCGGCGGGGAAGGCGTCGGAAGTGACCGAGAAGATGACCTCGGCCCTCGCCAGATCGTCGAACTCAGCCGACAGGAGCACCTGGAACGTGCCGGTGTAGTCGGCGGGGATGCTGAACGTGACCTCGTAGGTGCCGGGGTCGACGCTGGCCGTCAGGGCCGAGCCGAGGCTGGTCAGGGCGGTGACAGCCGTCGGCCCGCCCGCGCCGTCGGAGACGATGGTCGGCGTGAAGGCGATGTCCTGGCCGGGGATGGCCTGGATGTCGTCGACGGGGGCGATGCCCGCGACAGTCACGTCGATCACGCGGTCGGTCGTCAGGCCCTCGGAGTCGGTCAGCGTGACCGTCACCTGGGCCGTCCCGACGAAGCCGTCAGCCGGGTAGAAGCTGATCGTGCCGTCCTGTTCGGTGTGTTCGCCCGGCTGGAGGATATCCACGCTGGTCATGACGGGCGGGTTGACGGGCACGTCGTCGGTGCCGTCGACCAGTTCGCTGGCCATCAGTGCGTCGTACGTGTCCCAGCCGGAGATGACCTGGCCCAGGATAATGTAGCCGCCGTTCAGATGCGGGGTGGGACCGGCGGTGATGAAGAACTGGCAATTGCTGGTGCCCGCCCCGGCGTTGGCGAAGCCTACCACGCCCCCGGCGGCATAGCTGAGGTCCGGGTCGGCGTAGTCGGGAACGCCGGTCAGCGGGCTGTCGCCCGTGCCGTCGCCGTTGACCGCGTCGCCGGTCTGGACGACGAAGTCCGGATAGATGCGGTGGACCGGCACATCGGTCCAGAAGGCCGGATCGTCCACCGTCGGCTCGGACGTCGTGCCGTCGGCGGCGACGTGCCTCGTGGCCAGCGTGATGAACTGGTCGATGGCGGCCTGGTAGCTGTCGCCGAAGAGTTGGATGAGGATGTCGCCCATGGGCGTGCCGTCGGCCTCGGTGAAGTGCAACAGGGCATAGGGCTGGCCCTGGCGGACTTCGGCGACCAGGCCGGGATCGGTGCTGACGGCGGAGATCGTCACCGCATCGCCGTCGGCGTCGGTGGCGTCGACGCCGATAGTCAGAGGGCCGTTGGCGCTAAGTACATACGTGTCGTTCAGGTCCGTCACGAGGGTCGGTGCGGCGTCGAGGAACAGGCGATTCTCCAGTCCTTCCAGGACGGGCAGACCGACAAACACATGCGATGTTGGCATAGTGGAAGCTCCTACCGGTAGAAACACGGCTTACCGTAGGTATCGGCAGGGAAAGGAAGGGGAATCAGGGAAATCGGTCAGAATTCCCCGAGGGTGTCCGGGACGGGAAGAGACCGTCTCCATAGGGCGGCCGCAGTCCGCGCGGGGCGGACGGGACCGATCCCCGGCGGGCCAGCGCGCACAAGCCCGCGGCAGGCCCTTGGCGGGCTTACCCCGCGGCACGGAAGGCACGGGGAAACCGCGTCCCGTGGCCCCGGTCATCGGGCGATCCGGCGGACGAGGCGTTCGGTCTACTTCGCCGCCCATTTGACGGCATTGGCCATGATCTTGCGGACGTTGGAGTCCATGAAGATGGGGTTGGTCTCGTGCCCGGGCTGGAAGTAGAACATCTTGCCCTTGCCGATCTGCCAGACGAAGCCCTGCTTGGACTTGTCCACCCCGCCCTTCTTGAGGGTGGCCGAGCCCTCGAAAATGACCTTGGCCTCGGGAACGGCGTAGGGGTCGCTGTATCGCTCGTCGTGCTTGACGGTGAACTCGCTGACGCCGGCGGCGATGGGATGCGACGGGTCGGTCACGGTGACGGTAAGGTCGATGGAGTCGCAGACGTAGGCGCCCCAGGCGGCGACGCGGTTGGCCGGACGGACCTTCTTGAGCAGGGCCGGGTCGGTCGGCATCTGCTCCATGAGCTTGATGTTGGGCTTGGCGAAATGGGCGCTGTGGAGGGCGATGAAGCCCATGCCGTCTTCCTTGACCCGCTTGACGATCTTGTCGGCCAACTCGTTCTTGACCTGACCGTGGCGCTTGTGTCCCCACCACACCAGCACGTCGCAGCGGTTGAGCAGATCATCCGGCAGGCCCTGGTCGGGGTCCTCGATGCCGGCCTTGATCACCTCCCAGCCCGGGAGGTCCTTCTTGAGGCCGTCGACGACGGCGCCGTTGATGTCGTCGGGAAAGACGTTCTTGGGCGCGGTGCCCTCGGACCAGACCACGACGACCTTCTTCTGGTCGGCGGCGCGGATGACGGGGGAGGCTGCCGCAACAGCCAGGGCGGCGCCGGTGCGGGCGAGGAAACGGCGGCGATTCATGCTGGTCATCGTTGTGTACTCCTTGGATGGATTCCGTTGGGCGGTGATTGTACCGGCCCGCCAGGCAAAGGCAAGTAGAATGCCGAGCGGATCGCGAGCGGCGGGTGGGTCTCTTGTCGCTTTGGTTCTTTCTTTCCCCGCTTGCAGTCGCCGGCGGGGTCCGTATAATATCCGCCTGCTGCAAATGTTCGAGCGATTCTGCTGCGAGAGAACCTGACGGGATCATCCTATGAGGACATGTTTCTGGGCGATGACGGTCGGCGCGCTGCTGGCCTTGCCGATGTTGTCGGCCGCGGCAGAGGCGGAGTACGAGTTCAGGGGCGGCAAGTGGGTCCGCCTGGCCGAGCCCAAGCCAGGCACGCCGGAAGGCGAGTTGGCCATCCTCCGCCGCCTGGTCGACACCCAGCAGTACAAGGCCGCCGTGAAAGGCGTCCAGGCGTTCCTGGAGCAGCATCCTGACCATGCCGGACGCGAAGAGGCCATGATGCTGGCCGGACAGGCCCAGTTCGATCGCGGCCGCTACTGGCTGGCCTACGAGTGGTTCAAGCAGCAGGTGGACAACTTCCCGGGCGGGGTGTACGCCGAGCGGGCCCTCCACCGCGAGTACCAGATCGGCGACGCCTTCCTGGAGGGCAAGAAGCGCCTGGTGCTGGGCCTGTTCTGGGTGACCGCCCGCGGGGAGGGCGTGGAGATGCTCCAGCGGATCGCCGAGCAGGCCCCCGGCTCGGACATTGCCGAGCGCTCCCTGCTGCGGGTGGCTGACTACTACTACAATCGCGGCGACTGGGGCGAGGCGGTGCAGGCATACGACGAGTACCTGGAGTTGTTCGGCAAGTCGAACAGCGCCCCGTATGCCCGCCTCCAGGCGGCCCGGGCGACTCACGGGCAATTCAAGGGCATCCCCTACGACGAAACGCCGCTGCTGGAGGCCCAGCAGCGATTCGGCACGTTCGGGCAGTACTTCCCCCGGGCCGCCCAACGCAACAACGTCGACGACATTCTGGGCAACATCACCGACACGCGGGCGGCCATGACGCTGGACACGGCCCGGTTCTACATGCGGACCAATCACCCCCGGGCGGCGGCGTTCTACTTCCGCCTGGTGATGGACCGCTATCCGACCACGCCGGCTGCGGACGAGGCCCGGCGGGTGCTGGGCCTGATGGTCGACGAGCCGGTGTCGCAGCCGGCCCAGGCGCCGCCGGCGACAACCCAGCCTTCCGGCGGCGACATGCGCGACATCTTCCGCCCCGCAGCAACGCCGCCCTCCAGTGGACGGAGCGAACCATGAGGTCATCCATGAGACATCGGCTATCTCTGGCTGTGGTGCTGGCGGCGGTCCTGGTTCACGTGGGCGGCTGCTCCAGCGATCCCCACGCCGGCTACACGTTCCAGTCGCCCTACCCCAGCACGGTCAAGACGGTGGCGGTGCCCATGTGGAACCGCGGGGCGCTGGTCTACACCCGCAACCTGGAGATGCGCCTGACCGAGGCGATCGTCAAACACATCGAGTTGCTGACCCCGTACAAGGTGACCGAGCCGGCCCGGGCGGACACCCGCCTGAACGGGACCATCGACCAGGTCCAGCAGCAAGTGACCAGTTTCAACACCGACACGGGCCGGCCCCGCGAGAAGATGATCACCATCACCGTCTCGTTCGTCTGGCAGGACCTCCGCTCGGGCAAGGAGCTGGTGCGCCGGAAACGGTTCCGCGAGACGGGCACCTTCCTGCCCAGCGCTCCGCTGGACCAGGACCAGTTCCAGGGCTACGAAGACACCATCAACCGGCTGGCCCGACGAATCGTAGAAGAGTTGGAAGCGGAATGGTAGGTCGATGCCGCCCACCCGGCGGGCCATGCGCCGCACGAATCGCCTCCCATGTCATCGGATGACCGGGCGGTGTTTCCACGCGAGACGACATTTCCTTCCGCCCGGCCGATAGAATACAATAGTGTTTTGCCTGGAATGAACCGGGCGGACCGTCGCGCCGCCCAGGGATAGAGGGAATGGATAACCAGACGCCAGAGAAGCCGCCGACGCCACAGCCCCCGCAGGGGCCCAGCCGCATGAGCCGCTCGCTCATCGGGTGGGTCGTCATCGGGGGCTTGCTCCTGCTGATGATGAGCTTCATCACCAACCGCGGGTGGGAAGGTCGACGCGAGATCTCCATCTACGAGTTCTGGAAGCTGGTCGAGAACAACCAGCTCGTGGGCAAGATCATCATCCGGGAGCGGAAGATCGAGGGGCAGATCGACCCCAATTCGCCCCTGCACAAGAAGGACGAGCCCGACGGCTTCTACGTCACCTACAGCTACCGCGCCGATGAGAGCTTCATGGAGCGCCTGCTGACCAGGCTCAACCAGCACAACCCGCCGGCGGCCAGGCCCTATATCCAGCTTGAAGGCTGGTGGGAGAGCGTCCTGCCCCAGCTCATGCTGGTGATCCTGATTTCGCTGCTGATCTGGTTCCTGGTCTTCCGGCGGATGGCGGCCGGGGGAGGCGGGGCGGGGTTCCTCGGCAACTTCGGGCGCTCCCGGCATCGGGTGTCCACGCCGGACCGGACCAAGGTCACCTTCAACGACGTGGCCGGCATCGACGAGGCCAAGGACGAGGTGGCCGAGATCATCGAGTTCCTCCGCAACCCGCGGAAGTTCCAACGCCTGGGCGGGCGGATCCCGCGCGGAGTGCTGCTGGTGGGCGAGCCGGGATGCGGCAAGACCCTGCTGGCCAAGGCCATCGCGGGCGAGGCCGACGTGCCCTTCTTCTCCATTTCCGGCAGCGACTTCGTCGAGATGTTCGTCGGCGTGGGCGCCAGCAGGGTCCGCGACCTGTTCAAGCAGGCCAAGGACCGCTCGCCCTGCATCGTGTTCCTGGACGAGATCGACGCCGTCGGGCGCCGGCGCGGCATGGGTTTCAACGGCGGCGGGCACGACGAGCGCGAGCAGACCCTCAACGCCATCCTGGTCGAGATGGACGGCTTCGACTCCAGCGACCAGGTCATCGTCATCGCGGCCACCAACCGCATGGACGTGCTGGACCCGGCCCTGACCCGGCCGGGGCGCTTCGACCGCCAGATCAACGTCCCCCTGCCCGACCTGAACGGGCGATACCAGATCCTCAAGATCTATATCAGCAAGGTCAAGTGCGGGCCCGACGTCGACCTCAACCGCCTGGCCCGGGGCACGCCCATGTTCAGCGGCGCGGACCTGGCCGCCCTGGTCAACGAGGCGGCCCTGGCTGCCACCATGGCCAACAAGGAGTTCATCGAACAGGACGACCTGGAAGAGGCCCGCGACAAGGTCCGCTGGGGGCGGGCCCGCAAGAGCCGCGTCATCGACGAGAAGGAAAAGAAGATCACCGCCTACCACGAGGCCGGGCACGCCCTCGTCCAGGTGCTCACCCCCGAGGCCGACCCGCTGCACAAGGTCTCCATCATCCCCCGCGGGTCGATGGGCGGGGCGACCTTCAGTCTGCCCGAGAAGGACCGTTACCTCTATACCCGCTCCTACTGCCTGGCCCTGCTCCGCGTGTGCCTGGCCGGACGGGTGGCCGAGCAGATCTTCTGCGGCGACGTCTCCAGCGGGGCCAGCAATGATATCGCCCAGGCCACCGAGATCGCCCGCAAGATGGTCGCCGACTGGGGCATGAGCGAGAAGCTCGGGCTCATGCGCTACGCCAGCGAGGACGGACGGATCATGCTGGGCGAGATCGCCGGCAAGGAATACTCCGACAACACCGCCCAGATGATCGACGAGGAAATCAAGGCCCTCATCGACGAGGCCTACCGCGACGCCGTCCAGATCATGCAGGACAATCGCGACAAGCTCGAGGCGCTGGCCGAGGCCCTGCTGAGGTACGAGACGCTGTCGGCCGACGAGGTTAACCTGATCATCGGCGGGCAGCGACTGGCCAAGCCCACCATGGACGACCTGCTCAGCCGCGAGCACGCCCGCGGGATCTCCGACGCGCCCAAGGCCCCGGACGCCGCCCCCAAGCCGCCCCAGAAGGACCTCGACCAGACGGCGTGAGAGACTTCTGAAGCCCCCCACAAGAAAGCCCACCCCTAAGGGGTGGGCTTCTTTGTTGCGCGATGTCCGCAGGACTACTTGCTTACCTCCACCGCCGGCGGATCGGCGAAGTCGTTCCACAACCGGTCCGCGACGGCCGGATCCACTTTGCCCTCGTGGGCGTAGAAGCGGTAGCGGAAGACGTAGTCCTTGCCGGGCTCGATGGCGAAATCGCCCAGTTGCTCGGGGGCGAAGCAGCAGAAGAGGTTCTGGTTGGCGCCGTCCCAGGTGCGGATGGGCTCGGGGAAGCGGAAGTTGGAGGGGTGGCTCATCATGACCAGGCCCGACCACTTCCCGTCGGTCGCCCCGGCCGAGTCGCACCAGCGGACGCGGGTCGCGTTGGTCTTGCCCCGGGCGGCGCCCTCGCTGGTCAGCACCGACGCGTCCTTGCCCTTCCACTCAGCCGCCCCGCGATAGCCCATCCCGCCGTAGTGGTACTTCAGCAGCTCGAGCGGGCTGGAAGAGGCAGCCTTCTGCGTGGAGACGATGTCGAACAGCCACAACTCCTTGCCCGCCTGCCCGACGTTCCACACGCGAACGTCCCAGGTCTCGTTGAGGGCGACCTTTTCCTTGTATCCGCCGGCAGGCTCCGGCGGGGCGGGCGGGGCCTTCTGGCCCTTCTTGGCCGGCTTGGGCTTGAACGCCCCGGGCAGCACCACGTGATCGTGTCGCGCGACGAACCCGCCGAAGACCGCCCCGCTGGTGGTGGAAACGAAGTCCACGAACCGCACGGTGCCCTGCTGGGCCCGCAGGTTCCAGAAGTCCACGTCCACGCCCTCGAATCGCGTGTGCGTCCAGGGGTTCCAGATGCCCTTGTGGTGGTAGTGATCCTTGGGGAAGTCCTCGGTCATCAGGATGCCGCCGGGCGACCACAACGGGTGAATGTAGGCCGAGCGGGTATACGACTTGTCCACGCCCTCGGGCGGGGCGACGGGGGCGTGGTGGTACTGCATCACCTTCTTGCCCGCGCAGAGAATGTCCAGCACGGCGTCGTCCTTCTTCACTTCGACGCCGCCCCCGGCCTTGGCGCCCTCGCCGGCGGCCAGCTCGAAGGTGCGCTTGGCCCCGGCCGGCGTCTTGCCCGACAGGACGAACCACAGCCTGGCCGGCTTGCACGCTTCGACCTGGCAGGGCACGGCGTTTCGGCCGTCGGCTGTCACTTCCTCCAGCCGCACGGAAGCGGGCAGCACGATGCCGTCAAGCGACGCGCAGACAACGCTCTCGATCCGGTCGCTCTTGCCTGCCGATACCGTCAACCTGGCCAGCGGCGCCGCCTCGGCCGAGAACGCCGCTGCCAGGACCATCCCCGCCGCGACACAGGCGGCAACAGAGGTGCGTTTCATAGGACCTTTTCCTTTCGTCATGGACCGTTCAAACACAACCCGCCGCCAGGCCCGTCCGGACAGGACAAGCCCGGCGGCGGGCGGGTATTGTGAACCTGCCTCGCAGCAGGCGGACTACTTAGCCAGTTCCATTGTGATGGCCGCGAAGGCCTTCGCGCACTGGGCGATGTCCTCGTGGTTCTTCTCCCAGTTGTGCTCGTACTCGGCCGAGATCACGCCTTTGAAGCCCTGGCGCTTCAACTCGGCCAGCAGCGCCTTGGCGTCGCTGTCGCCGGTGCCCCAGACCACGTCGTGCCCGCCCTTGAGGTCTTTGAAGTGCGAGGAAACGATCCTGCCCTCGAGCTTCTTGAGGCACTCCAGGGGGTTGAGTTTGGAACGAACCCAGTGCCCGGTGTCCGCGTTGGAGCCGATCATCGGGTCGACGCCCTTCAACGCCTCCAGGACCTTGTCGGGGTTCCAGTAGTAGGAAGGCTTGGGATGGTTGTGCAGGCCGACCTTGATGTCGAATTCCTTGGCCAGCTTGGCCAGCGCGGGGAACGCGTCTTCTTTGGCCTCGGTGTTAATGACCTCGATGCCCATTTCCTTGCACCACTCGAAGGTCTTGCGGCTGGCGGCTTCGTCCTTGCTCAGCCCGCACACGCCGAAAGCGACGACCTTGACCTTGGAGGCCGCCAGCTTGTCCTTGACGGCCTTGATCTGGTCGGCGGACATGCCCGGGCCCATCTTGCCGTCGATGTCCTTGTCGATCTTCTGCCCGGGGAAGGCCTCGATGTAGGAGATGCCGGCCGCCGCGGTCTTGTCGACGGCCTCAAAGAAAGTGCCCCGATGGAAGCTCCAGGCCTGGACGGCCAGCTTCCAGCCCAGTTTCTCCGCCCCGTCCATGCAGGGCTTGTCGTCCGCCCACATCACCGAGCCGCTCATCGCGATCACACACGCCAGCACCAATGCCTTCTTCATTCTTCTGCTCCTTGGTTCTCGCAAAAGTCCTGCTGCACAACGGGCAGTCACCATATCACATTCCCCGCGGCGGCGAAACAGCCTTCGCGCCGCGGTCCGCTGTAAGGCCAACGCTGGCGGGAACCGAGGATTGCCAAGTGGGCGGTGCTGCGGCCGGAGGCATAGACACGACGGGAACGCCGGCAGATAACCGGCGTCCCCGTCGCGTCACCAACGATCAGGTCCCCGTTACAGCCGCCAGGGCGCTCGCATGGTCCTGCCGATCATGCGGTCGGCCTCGGCGTCGTTGAGGAACTTCTCGGCCTTGGGGTCCCACTTGAGCGGACGGCCCCGCAGGATGGCGATCTCGCACAGGCAGAGGGCGGAATTGGTGCGGTGCCCGACCTCGGCGGGGCACACCGTTTCGCCGCGGGTCGCGACGGCCTTGAGGAAGTCGTCCCGGTGGCTGCCAGGGCTCTCGTGCAGGTGGATCTCGTCGGGGCCGATCTTGGATTTCAGCAGTTCCGGATCGCTCGCCGACAGGTGGGCGCCGTGGATGGCGACGTTGATCCAGCCCTTGTCGCCGATGAACTTCACGCCGCGCGGGCCCTTGGATTCCACCATCAGCTTGACGCCGTTGGCGTACTTCAACTCCGCCTTGAACGTGCGGAAGGTGTTGTACAGTTCGTCCTTCGGCGCCTCGCCCGTGCCGGAGATTTCGACCGGCCCGGTGTCGTCGCAGCCCATGCCCCAGTGGCCGATGTCCAGCACGTGGGCGCCGCGGTCGCTGAACTCGCCCATGGCGTAGTCGCGGATGTAGCGGAACGAGAAGTGGCAGCGCTGGGGATAGTACGGCGCCATGGGGGCCGGGCCCAGCCAGAAGTCGTAGTCGAAGCCGTCGGGCACCGGCGAGGGGGCCTTGGGCATCGGGCAATGCCCGTGATCCACCGGCAGGCTCACCTCGACGGTGTGCAGCTTGCCGATGCGGCCGTTGCGGACCAGTTCGCAGGCGTAGCGGCTGTTGCGGTTGGACCGCTCGTGGCTGCCGGTCTGGAAGATCCGCCCGTACTTCTTGACCGCCTCGCAGACAGCCCGCCCCTCGGCGATGGTGCGGGTGGCGGGTTTCTCGCAGTAGATGTCCTTGCCGGACTTGGCGGCGGCGACGGAGATCAGCCCGTGCCAGTGGTCGGGGGTGGCGATGACCACCACGTCGATATCGTCGCGGGCGACCAGCTTGCGAAAGTCGCCGTAGACCTCGCAGCCCTCGTACTTGCCGTCGCGCTTGGCCTGGGCGTACTTCTTCTCGATGGCGTTCTTGGCCCGTTCGCCGTGGCCGCGGTCGACGTCGGCGACGGCGACCGACTGGCAGGCGTCGACCTGGAGGAAGTTGCCCATCAGGTGCGAGCCCCGCCCGCCGGTGCCGATGTGCCCAATGGTCAGGCGTTCGCTGGCGGCCGGTTTGTCTGCGACGCCCAGGGCGGTCGAGGTCAGCACGTAAGGGGCTGCCACCGCGGTGGCCGCCTGCGAGAGGAATCCACGGCGGGTCGTCTTGAGCCAACTGGTCATTCGTGTCTCCTTGGATGGGCAGTCTGTGTTCGACAAAGGCGGCATGGCCTACCTAGGGAATACGCACGACGGGCGGCGGTATTGCCCCGGTTGCTCTCGATAGGCATGCCCCTGGTGGTGTGAGACGTGGGCCAACCGCCGGGACCGGCGGACAGGGGCGCTCTCCCCTTGCCCGCCGGTCCCTTATACAGGACAAGCCTGCCTCCCGTTGGTGCCCTCTCCTCTTTGTGGACGACCGCCCCAGCGGGATCGCCGGAGGCACGCCGCCCAAATATCGCTGGCGCAAAATGCTAGACGATGCCTTTCGACCTGTGTATTCGCCGACAGGTAGATATGGTACATCTGCCGGTCCAACTGCTGAATTGTAGGCCCCGCTGATGTGGAGGCCCAGAGCATCCGCATCGGCCACGCCGGCCCGCCCGCAGCAACCCCCGCTCGCGCAGCAGCATGCGCAACCGCGCAGACGCTCAAAATAGGCATTTCCCCTCAGTACCGCATTGCACCGGACACTTGGCCGCGCTCGGCAGCGGCCAGCAGGCGGCCTGGACAGCGTCCCTCGGTCAGCCCGGTTTCTCTTCTCTTCCGTGCTTGCGGGGCCTATGCGCCGGTTCTCTGCGTGTGCTCCAGCACAAACTTCACGACCGGCGTGGGGTCGTCCAGCCCGTGGGGATGGTGTTTGAAGCCCTTCTTCAGGATCAGCGTGAACGACCCGCCCAGTTCCTTGTAGCGGCGCTGGATGACGACGGTGTTCTCTTCGTACGGCACGACCTCGTCGGCGTCGCCCGCCAGGTGCAACAGCGGCACCTTCGCCTCGGCCAGCGGCTTGAGGTTGTCCACGGGGTTCTTCGTGTAGGCCAGCGCCTCGGCCTCGTCCTTGAAGTGGTAGTCCTTGATGAGCTTGGCCCAGTCGCCCTTGCTGCCCTTGCCCTTGCCTTTGCCTCCGGGCCAGCTCTTGAAGTCGCAGACGGGGTTGTCGCCGATGATGCACGAAACCTTGTCGGGGTTGGCCGAGCCCCAGTTGTAGACGTACAGTCCGCCGCGACTGAGGCCCAGCAGGACCGGCTTCTTCGACAGCCCGTACTTGCCCGTCAGTTCGGCGTACAGCACGTCCCAATGCTTCATCGCGTCGGGGCAGCCGAACGTGTTGCCCACCTGGATGTACACCAGGTGGAAGCCCTTGCCCAGCAGGGCGACGTCGATCTCCGGGCGATGATCGAAGAACTCCGCGCGCCACAGCCACGGCTTGCCCGGCGCCGCCTCCTTGGGCGCCACCACCGTCGTCTTGCAGCCGTCGACGACGAAGTCGTGACGGGCGAAACCGCGGTAGTCCTTGGCCGGGCCGGGGAAGTCGGCGAAAGCCGAAGACGAAGACATCGACAGAAACAGGCAAGAAAGTACGCAGGGGACAAGGGGGCTCTTCATTCTCGGTCCTCTAGTTGGATCACAGAAACGTCTGAATATCCTCTACGGTCATGTCACAATCTCGCAGTATGGAACGCAACAGTCCTCGTCCGATGTCTTCACCAGCGTGAACGGGAACCACAGTGGCCCTCCCATCGGCGTGTCGCAGGAAATGGTGGCTTCCGCGAACCCGAACGACCTGAAACCCGGCGCGCCCCAGCGCTCTGACCAGTTCGCCGCCGCGGATGGCAGGCAGACGTATCATTCCCCCACCGTGATCCGTTGGACACCCACGAATTCCGATACTTCCTGCGTATCGCCCCCCGCGTCCAGACACACCAGAATCGCCTCGCGCATCCGCTCCATCAACTCATCCAGCGTGCGGGCTTGAGTGTGGCATCCCCGAAGCTGGGGAACGCTCGCCACGTACCACCCATCTTCATCGCGCTCAATGATGACGCTGTACTCCCGCTTCATACGACACCTCGAGTTTCATGGTACGCCACCCTGTCACCCACGGTCAATTCTTTCTGGTCTGCCCCCTGACTCTCCGCGTCGGCTTCGTCTTGTCTGCGAGCAGTTCGATCACCCGCCGGTTGGCCCGCGGGAAAGCATAGCTGTCCAGTTCGTCGGGGCGGACCCAGCGGACGGCTGCACAGCCGATGGGCCTGGCGCGGCCCTTCGTCAGGCGGCAGGCGAAAACGTGCAGCGTGATGCGGAAGTGGGAGTACGCGTGCTTGACGGTGGCGACAAGCTCGCCGACGGCCGCCTCGACGCCGACCTCCTCGCGGATCTCGCGAGCAGCGGCCTGGGCGGGCGTCTCGCCCGGCTCGACCTTGCCCCCGGGCAGTTCCCACAGGCCGCCCAGCATCGCGTCGTCGCGGCGCCGGGCGATGAGGATTCGCCCGGCGTGGCGGACCACGCCGGCTGCGATATCGTAGTGCGGCACGGGCGGCTTGGCCCGGCGGACCGGCAGGCGGTCCTGAAGCCCGCGCTCGCGGGCCCGGCAGTGCCCTCTCAGGGGGCAGTCCGCGCACCGCGGTCTGCGCGGCCCGCAGAGCGTGGCCCCCAGGTCCATCATCGCCTGGTTGAACAGGCCCGCGCGTCCCGAGGGCACAAGCCGCCTGGCCAACTCCCACAGCCTCTCTCGTGTCGCCGGACGGGCGGGGTCGTCCTCCACCGCGACCAGACGGCACAGCACCCGAGAGACGTTGCCGTCCAGCACGGGCTCGTCCAGACCGAAGGCGATTGACGCGATCGCCCCGGCTGTGTACGGCCCGATGCCCGGCAGCGAGCGAAGGTGTTCGACGTGGCCGGGCAGCCGGCCCGCGAAATCAGCCATCACCTTCCTGGCTGCTGCGTGCAGGTTCCTCGCCCGCGAGTAGTATCCCAGCCCCTCCCAGGCCTTGAGCACCCGCTCCAGCGGGGCGCCCGCCAGTCGCCGCACCGTCGGGAACAGCCTCATGAACCGCCGATAGTACGGAGCGACGGTCTCGACTCGCGTCTGCTGGAGCATGATCTCACTGACCCAGACGGCGTAGGGGTCCTCCACGCCGCGCCAGGGCATCTCGCGCGACGAGGCGTCCCACCAGGCCAGCAACGCCCGTTGAATCGCGGGGACGGACTGCTTCATGGCATTCTCTTGGACAGGAAACGGGCCCCCTTGGCCTCGATCAACTCGGCAGCGAACTCCAGGCAAGCCAGAATGTCTTCCTCCGTAACGTCGTAGGCCTCGATCACCTCTTGATGCGACATCGCCCCTGCCAGTCCCCCAACAATGCGGACGACCGGCACTCGCATTCCGCGAATGCAGGGCTTGCCGTACATGATGTTCGGATTGACCGTGATACGATTATTCATGGCGTCACCTTCGGGGGGGATTATAATCTAAGCGTCCGGATCACCGCCGTCCAAAGTGGAGCTGCAAATGCCAATAGACTGGCGCGAACATATTGTCAGCACCCCCGCAGTGCTTCGAGGCAAGGCGAGGGTCAAGGGGACGCGAATTCCCGTAAGCCTGATTCTGGGATACCTGGCGGCGGGTATGAGCGCAGAGCAGATCATTTCCGAGTTTCCGGACTTGACCGGAGATCAGATCGCCGCGTGCCTGGACTACGCTCGCTACCTCTCCGAAGAGGTCACCGCCTGATGAGCCTGCGCCTCTTCGCCGATCACTGTGTACCCAACGCTGTCTGCCATGCCTTGCGGGAAGCGGGGCACGAGGTCCTTCTGCTTCGGGAGAACATGCCATCGGACTCTGAAGATGCTCAGGTTCTGGCATAGGCCCAAGAGTTGAGTTGCATCCTGCTGTCGCTGAATGGGGATTTCGCAGATGTGCTTACCTACCCCCCGGGCAAGTGTGGGGGAATCCTCTCGCTCGAACTGCGGAACCAGCCTGTCACGGTTCCCCGGCTGACATCGACCCTGATCGACTACCAGAACGTACATCCAGACATGGAGCACTTCCGCGGCAAGCTTTTCCGGGTAGGACCGCACCGGATACGAGTGCGGGAGTAGTCCTCCGCAATCCGCCCCTGCCCCTCCGCGTTTTGCGGTGTACCACAAGGTGATCGGTTCGATCCCCCGATTCTGGAGCAAAAGCATGGTCAGGCGGTCTGGCGGCGATGTACGAACGTGGTGGCCCGCGGCACTCGTGCTGGCGGCGGCGCTGGGGGGGACGGGCATCGTCACGGGCGACACGATCGAGTCCACCTCCGGCAGTGTCGTCGAAGGGAAGATCGTCTCCCGCGACGCGATGTCGGTGGTCATCGAGGTCCAGGCGGGCGGGCGGACGCTGAATCGACGCTACCCTCTGCACATGATCAAGGCCCTGACCATCGACGGCAAGAGGGAAGTCCTCGGCGCCGGCGGGGCCGCGGGCAACGACCCCGCCCCCGCGAGCAAGAGCCGCCAGGAGATCGACGCCCTGATCGCCCAGGCCGGGCGCACCCCGCCCGACTGGCTGGAGGCCACCCCGCTGAGCTACCCCAAGACGCTGGACCTCTCCTGGCCTGACCGTCCCCCCGGCGGCTGGAACAACCAGCGCAACGTCGGACAGTACGTCTGGGATGTGATCAACCCCAACCCCAGCCGGTGGAAAGAGGGCGTCAAGTTCATGCTCCACCTGGCTGATCTGCACAAGGGCGACCCCAACCGTCGCGACCGGGCGTGGGCCAGCCTGGCAAGCATGTACCAGAAACTCCACCGCGACTACGCCCGCGCCGCCTGGTGGTGGCGGCAGGTCAGCCCCCAGCGACGCAACGAGACCGCCCTGGCTGAGTGCTACTGGAAGCTCGGGTCCAAGGCGATGGCCATGGAGATCCTCGATCGCCTGCAGACGATCTCCGTCAGCGACATCAAGCTGCTGGGCGAGATGGGCCAGACCGATCAGGCGATCAAGCTGGCCGGCTTGTTCGCCAACCACCCCGGCGCGGACGAAGCCGTGCTCGCCGCCGGCGACGCCTGCCGCACCGTCGGGCGCTACAAGGAGGCCGTCGCGCTCTACCAGAAGGTCCTGGACATGCCCAACCAGAAGCATAACCAGCGATCCAAGAACCGGGCGCGGGCCAATCTCGAAGCCATCCAGCTCTTCGACACCCTGGACATCTCCAAGGTACCGGACGGCACGTACAGCGCTTCCAGCATGGGTTACGAGGCCCCGGTCACCGTCGAGGTCGTCGTCCGCTCCGGGCGGATCGAGTCGCTCAAGGTCACCCACCACCGCGAGAAGCAGTACTACTCCGCCATGGTCGAGACGCCCAACCAGATCATCCGCAAGCAATCCGTCAAGGGCATCGACGCCGTCACCAGCGCCACCATCACCTGCGACGCCATCGTCAACGCCACGGCCAAGGCCCTGCACGGGGCGATGAAGTGACACCATGACTCGCCGCACCGTCCAAGTGCTGAGCCTGGGCCTGTTCGCCGCCCTGGTGTTCTACGTGAGCTGGCCCTACTCAGCCCGTCCGGCCCGCACGTGGACCGGCCTGACGCCGCTTGAGGTGGAACCGGCGACGGGGGCGGCCACGGTGGAGGCCGACCACCTGGATGAACCGCCGCCGGCCGGGGCGACACTGACGCTGGTGGACCCGGGCGAGCGGGACATCGAAGGCGAGCCGGCCGTCCTGGCCCGCGTGATGGTGGATGGGGTGCAGGGGCGGCGGATGCAACTGAGGCCCGCGACGGCGCTGGCGCCGGCGGCGATCGAGAAGCTGGCCTTCAGCCTGGGCCCGTGGGCCCTGCGCGAGTTGGCCCCGGGGACCTGGCCCTCGCACTACGCCGACGACATCGCCGCCAAGGAGGCCCTGCCGGCGGAGACGTTCCTCCTGCTGGACCCCCTGGTGGGCCCGGCGGCTGCACTGGCCGGGCGGGCTTGGACCTGGGCCCTGGCGGGTTGCGGGGCGATTCTGCTGCTGGGCCTGCTCGCCCCGCGGGCGTTCTGCGGCTACCTTTGCCCGCTGGGGACGCTGATCGACCTGTTCGACTCGACCGTCGGGAGGCTCTCGCCCACGCGAAGGCGCCGCGCTCGTGGTGCCCCCATAGGGGCGTCGCAAGACCCAGGCGTCCGGCGGACCGGGAAACGCCTTACGACGTCGTTGCAGACGCTGCGCTGGGGCGTCCTGGCGGTTGTGCTCGCCGCCGCCGCCACCGGTACGATGCTCGCGGGGTTCGTCGCCGCCATCCCGCTGGTCACTCGCGGGCTGGTCTTTGTGGTCAAACCCGTGCATGACGGCCTGGTGCGGGGCTGGCACAACGTCCCGCCCCTGGACGCCGCCCAACTCGCCGGCCTGGCCGTTCTGCTGGGCGTGCTGGCGCTGGGCCTGTTCGGCCGGCGGCTGTGGTGCCGCTGCCTGTGTCCCAGCGGGGCGGTGCTGTCGCTGTCGGGGCGAGTCGGCCTGTTCCGCCGGCGCGTCACGCGGGCCTGCACCGCCTGCACCCGTTGCCGGTCCGCCTGCACCATGGACGCGATCGCCGACGACTTCTCGACCCGCCCCGGCCGATGCATCACCTGCCGCGCCTGCGGAGGCGTCTGCAAGGCGGGGGCGATCCGCTTCGTTCCGCACGCGGGCCGGGCGGCGGATGAACCATCCGAGACCCTGTCGGCCGATCAGCGAGGCGAGAGGCCGCGACTGCAGCGCCGCGAGGTGCTGGCTGCCTCGGCTGGGCTGTCGCTCTCCGCCCTGGGCGGGGTCGGCCTGGGCTGGGCGCTTCGCACGGACCAGGCGGCGGCTGGGTCGGCGGAACCTGCTCCCGTGCGCCCGCCCGGCAGCGTGGAGGAGGAGCAGTTTCTTCGCCTGTGCGTCCGCTGCGGACAGTGCTTCCGCGCGTGCCCCAACGACGCCATCCAGCCCATGCCCCCGTCGGACGGGGCCCGGGCCCTTTGGACGCCGCAGCTTCGCCCGGAGTGGTCCGGCTGCGAGCCGAGCTGCTCCAACTGCGGCCGGGTCTGCCCCACCGGCGCGATCCGCCCCCTGGACCTGGACCGCAAGCGCCGCCTGGCGATCGGCCTGGCGGTGGTGAACGGCTCGACCTGTCTGCCCCACGCCCAGAGCGGGCACTGCCGCCTGTGCAAGGAGGAATGCGACGCCGCGGGCTACCGGGCGATCGAGTTCATCCGCGTGGGCACCCGCACCGACGCCGCGGGCAACCCCGTTGAGGACAGCGGGTTTTACGCCCCGCTCGTCCGGGCCGACCGCTGCGTGGGTTGCGGGCTCTGCCAGACCCGCTGCCACGTCGTCAATGTCGTGCAGAAGAAGCTGCTGGAGGAGTCGGCGATCGTGGTCAGGGCGGTGGAGACAACGAGAGAGTCTGCCGCGGGCCGGTCAACGGCTTGACCGGTCCGCAGTTGGCGGGGTAAGCTATCCTGCGTGGGCCTCAGGCAAGCTGGCGGTAGTGCCGCGCCAGGCAGAGGATTCGTGATGCCCAAGGTATTCGAGAAAGACGGCTATACGTTCTTCTTCTATAGCAACGAGCACCGTCCCATTCACGTTCACGTTCGACATGGGGATGGCGAGGCAGTGTTCGACGTGGAAGAGTCGGTGACGCTTCGGGAATCGCAGAACATGAAGGTCAGCGAGCTTTCCAAGGGGCAGCAGCTTGCCGAGGAGAACCGGCAGTTGATCTTGGAGAAATGGCATGAGCACCTTGGTTGACAAGGTCAAGTCCGCCGAGTATCGCGACGGATACATAGTCGTAAGCATGGAAAGCGGCGTGGAGATCCGCTTTCCCATTTCCGGCAATCCGCGACTTTCGGGCGGCACAGCCGAGCAGCTTAACCACATCGAAGTGTCGCCTTTCGGACTGCATTGGCCGGACCTGGACGAGGACTTGTCGTTCCGTGGTCTGCTGGCGGGGAACTATGGGCAGACCAGACCGTGCCGACCAAGAAGGTCGTCCACCCGCACGACTTGATCTCCACCGCGCCCCCGCCGCGTGGCGGTGAATGACCCGCGTCTTACTGGATGCTGCGGCCTGGCAGTCCGCGCTCCTGCCGCATCCTTCACTGGTCAATGGGCAATGGCCGATGACTACCGTCTCAGCCCCGCCCGGCTGGCGGAGATGCCCTTGAGAAGCATCTTCAGCTCGTCGACGTTGGGGGCGGCGTCGTAGCCGACCTTGGGATCGATGAACTCGCTCTCGATCAACTGATACAGGGCGGCGGTGAAGCTCTGCATGCCGTCGCGCTCGTGGGAGCGGATGGCGTCGCCCAGTTCGGCGTCGCGGCCTTCGTTGATCATCTGGCGGATGATGGCGTTGCCCAGCATGATCTCGACGGCGGGCACGCGCTCCAGGCCGCTCTTGATGCTGGGCAGGAGCTTCTGGCACATGATGGCCCGCAGGTTGAACGACATGGACTGGCGGACCGACTCGCGGGCCTCGGTGGGGAACAGTTCCAGGATGCGTCCGATGGTCTGAGGGGCCCCGCTGGCGTGGACCGTGCCGAACACCAGGTGCCCGGTCTCGCTGGCCTGGAGGGCGGCGTGGAAGGTTTCGCGGTCGCGCATCTCGCCGATGAGCACCACGTCCGGGTCCTCGCGCATCAGGGCCTTGAGGGCCTCGTCGAAGCCGGCTACGTCGATGCCGATTTCCCGCTGGCTGACCAGGGCCTTCTTGCTCTCGTAGAGGTACTCGATGGGGTCCTCGATGGTCACGATGTGGCAGGGGCGGGTCTTGTTGATGTATTCCAGCATCGACGCGATGGTCGTGCTCTTGCCGCTGCCGGTCGGGCCGGACAGCAGCACCAGGCCCTGGTGCTCCTCGGAGATCTTCTGCACGATGGGCGGCAGGTTGAGGCTCTGAAAGTCCGGTATCTTCCGCGTCACCCGCCGCACCGCGGCAGCCACGTGCCCGCGCTGACGGAAGATGTTCATGCGGAAGCGGTCGCCCCCGTCGATCTCGTAGGCCACGTCGATGTTGCCGTGCAGGATGAAGTACTCCTGCTGGGCCTGCGACAGCAGCTCCTTGCACATGGCCCAGATGTCGTCGCTGGAGAGGGCCTCGCCCTGGGTGGGCACGATGACGGTCTTGGTCCGCACGTGGGCCGGGGCGCCGGGCTTGAGGTGCAGGTCGCTGGCCCCCAGCTTGGTCAGGGCCTTGAAGAATCGCTCCAGCCGCGGAGGGCCCGCCTGCACAGCCTTGGTCGCGTCCCCGCCGTTGATCGGCTGGGGCTCCGGAATGCCCTGTTCACTCATCCGTCATGTCCTTTCTGCTGGGGAACCGCCGTCGGCTCTTCCTAGCCGACCAGTCATGGCTTCCCCCGCCACGGGGGCGGGGGTGAGCCGCGCCTCCACCAATCGAAAATCGACAATCGAAAATCGAAAGTTTCTACAGTCTCACCGGCACGCCCCGTTCGAGCAGGTACTTCTTCACGTCGCGGATGGGGTGCGTGCCGTAGTGGAAGATGCTGGCCGCCAGGGCGGCGTCGGCCTTGCCGGCCGTCAGCGCCTGGTACAGGTGCTCGGGCTCGCCCGCCCCGCCCGAGGCGATGACGGGGATGGTGACGGCCTCGGCCACCGCCCGCGTGATCTCGATGTCGTAGCCCTCGCACGTGCCGTCGGCGTCCATGACCGTCAGCAGGATTTCCCCCGCCCCGCGGCGCTCGACCTCGCGCGCCCAGGCTACCGCCTCCAGGCCCGTCGGGATCCGCCCGCCGTTGATGTGGACGTCCCAGAACTCGCCCCCGTCCGGACGGGGAACCCGCTTGGGGTCGATCGCCACCACCACGCACTGGGCCCCGAACCGCCTGGAGGCCGCCGTGATCAGGTCCGGGGTCTTCACCGCGGCGGAGTTGATCGACACCTTGTCCGCCCCGGCGTTGAGCATGGTGCGGAAGTCCTCGATGGTGCGGATGCCCCCGCCCACCGTCAGCGGCATGAAGACCTGCTCGGCGGTGTGACGCACCACGTCCACGATGGTGTTGCGGCTCTCGTGGCTGGCGGTGATATCCAGGAACACCAGTTCGTCGGCGCCCTCGGCCTCGTAGCGGCGCGCGACCTCCACCGGGTCGCCCGCGTCGCGCAGGTTCAGGAAATTCACGCCCTTCACGACCCGGCCCTTGTCCACGTCCAGGCAGGGGATGATCCGCTTGGCTAACATTCGTGCTCCGTCCGGCCTTGCCGAAAAGGGCATTTTACTGGGAGTTGCCTGAAAGGGCAAGGCGGCTCAAAGCCGTGGACTCCAGCGTGGCTGCACAGTATGCTCTGACAGGTCTTATGGGTTATGGGACCTATGAGACCTATACGCCCCACGAAGGAGCTGCTATGACCCGCCGCACGATCGTCTCCCTGCTGGCCGTCGCCGCCGCGCTGTCCCCCGCCGCCGCCCAGAACGCCAAGCCCGAGTACAAGCAGGTCAAGGCCGAGCTGTGTCGCAGCCGCGGAGGGCTGCCCAACTTCTTCGCCAAGTGCGCCGCGGGCGGGGAGATCCGCATCGGCTACCTGGGCGGCTCGATCACCGCCCAGAACGGCTGGCGGCCCAAGACCCTCAAGTGGTTCCAGGACCGCTACCCCAAGGCGAAGTTCAGCGAGATCAACGCCGCCATCGGCGGCACGGGCAGCGACCTGGGCGTCTTTCGCGTCGGCCAGGACGTGCTGCGCCACAAGCCCGACATGCTGTTCGTCGAGTTCGCCGTCAACGACGGCGGGGCCTCGCCCGAGGCCATCTGGCGCGGCATGGAGGGCATCGTCCGCCAGACCTGGCGGGCCAATCCCAACACCGACGTGTGCTTCGTCTACACCCTCCACACCGGCATGAAGGGCGACTACGAGAAAGGCATGTGTCCCCGCTCGGCCTCCGCGATGGAACTGCTGGCCGACTACTACGGCATCCCGTCGATGAACATGGCCTTGCGCATCGTCCAGCTCGCCCAGGAAGGCAAGCTGCTCTACAAGCCCGAGAAGGACGCCGACGGCAAGACCGTTCCGACCCCCGGCAAGATCGTCTTCGCCAACGACGACTGCCACCCGCTGGACGCCGGGCACGAGGTCTACCGCGACGTGATCGGCGCCGGAATGGAGAAGATCGAGAAGCTCGGCCGGCCCGCCCCGCACGAGTTGAAGGCGCCCTTCGTGGCCGACAACCTGGAGAGAGCGACCATCGTCCCGCTCAAGCCGTCCATGCTATCGGCTGGATGGACCAAGCTGCCCACCGACAAGGGCCTGGGCCGGGCGTTCGGCCACCGCATGGGCGATCTGTGGGAAGCGACCAAGCCGGGCGAGAAGATCGAGTTCAAGTTCCGCGGCACGACGGTACGTCTGTACGACCTGCTGGGCCCCGACGGGGCCAACGTGGTCTGCACGGTAGACGGCAAGGCGGGCAAGCCGCGCCCGCGCTTCGACCACTACTGCACCTACCACCGCATCGCGACGCTTTCCATCGCCGACAACCTCCCCGACGGTGAACACACCGTCTGCGTGGAGATCCAGAAGGACCAGCCCGACCGCTCCAGCGTGGTCAATCGCGAGAAGGACAAGAAGGGCTTCGACCCCAAGCGGTTCGACGGAACGGCCATGCGAGTCGGCGGGATCATGCTGGTCGGGGAGATCGTGGAGTAACCGGCGAAACAGCCAGCCACAGAGGCACAGAGGGCACAGAGCTTCGTGTTGTTCGTTGTTCGTTGTTGGTTCTTGGTTGTTGGTTCTTGGTTATGGGTTGTCGCTTCTTCAGGCCCGAAGGGCCGGCATAATCAAGCCCAGGCCGGAGCGAAGCGGAGGCCTGGGTAGGAGCCCCCAAGACCAGGAGCCGCAACGCGGCGATATAGGCGCGAGGCTGTCGGTCTTCCGTCGGGGAGGTTACGTCTGCGGGTTCGCCTTCCTGCCTGTCAACTCCGCCAGCACGGCGGCGGCGCCGTCGAGGTCCAGCCAGCCGCGGGCGAGGGAGATGTTGAGCAGGTCCTCGCCCAGCAGCCAGTCGTACTTGCGCCGCTCCTTCGGCTGGACCATCTGTGCCACCTCCAGCGGGTTGTGCTCCTGGCGGGCGATCTCCTTAATCCGGCTGCGAGCCTCGTCCTCTGACACGCCCAGTACGAGTGCGATACCTTCGTCCTGCGACGCGACGCCGCAACCGGCCAGCATCGCCTGGAGCGTGGCCTGGACCCGCGTGCCGGTCCAGGTGAAGACCGCCGTCTTCCGCGGACCCAGCGCGACCACGCCTTGGCGGCAGATGTCGGCGGAGCGGGCGGCGGCGCGGGCGTCGGCCAGCAGCGAGGCCGCCTGCTCGTCCAGGTAGGCGTACGCCTTGTCCTCCGTCAGCACCTGGCGCATCTTGCGGCGGATCATGGGGTGCACGTCGCCCAGTCCGCCAGCGAAGCTCGGGCGCTTGTACCCGCGGGCCGGGGCGACGTGAATCTCCCGCCGCTCGTCGTCCACCCGCTCCACCCGCCACCGCTTGCCCGCAAACAGCAGGCAGTCGCCCTGCTGCGGGGCCACCTCCAACGTCCCCAGCGGCTGCCCGGCATGCAGGATCGTGTACTCCCGGGCCGTCGGAAACACCGCGTAGAAGCCGCGGTCGCGCCGCAGCCGCTCGCCCAGCAGCCCCAGCACCAGGTCGCCGCCGGGCATCTGCTCGATCACGTCTGCCTGGCCCAGCCGTCGCAGCAGCGCGGCAAAGAGTTTCGCGTCCACGTCGCCGAAGGCGCCCTTCCCGCACAGCCGCAGGTGGATTTCGCTCGCCGGGGCGCCGGCCGTCTCGGCGATCACGCTCATCACCTGGTGGCTCAGCGTGCTCAGGTCGCACGCGGGCGGCTGGCAGGGCTCCATCCAGTGTTCCAGCATCAGCTCGCTCACCGCCGCCGCCTGCACCAGCGGCAGGTGGAGGCGATGGAAAATCGACGCGTCGGCCGACGGCTCGTCGCACTCGACGTACACCCGCATGATGCGGGGCTCGCCCCCGTGGCGCCCGCTGCGACCCATCCGCTGCAACGTCGACGAGACCGATCCCGGCGGGCCGATCTGCCCCACCATCCGCACGCTGCCGATGTCGATGCCCATCTCCAGCGTCGACGAGCAGAACGCCGTCGCCGTCCGCGCGGATTTCATCGTCGCCTCGGCGTCTTCGCGGATCTCGACCGACAGCGAGCCGTGATGCACCAGGAACACGTCGCCCAGGTGCTGCTCCTCGGCCGAGCGGCGGGCCAGGTCGGCGTACTCCTCCACGTCGGCCTTGGAGTTGGCGAAGATCAGGTTCGCCTGGCCCTTGCAGTGGCTGACGATCTGGCGGGCGATCTCGGCCCGCTGGGCCCCGCCCTCCGGATCGTCCTCGTCCGCCGGGGCTGGCGCGACGCGGTAGCCGTGGATGCGGTACTTGATCTCCTTGCCGTCGGACTTCTCCTCGATCCATCGGACCTCGCCAGGCCGGTCCGAATCCACGAACTGCCTGGCTAGCTCCGGCTCGCCAATGGTGGCTGACAGGCCCACGATCCGCAGCCCGCCCTGTTGGCGGACCTCGTCGCCGCTCAGGCGGGCCAGCCGCGACAGCAGGCTCCGCAGGTGCAGGCCGCGCTCGTTGTCCAGGAACGAGTGCAGTTCGTCGATCACCACGAAGGCCAGGGCGCCGAACAGCCCGCCCAGGTTCGCGGAGCGGTTCACGAACAACGACTCCAGCGACTCGGGCGTGATCAGCAGCACGCCGGCGGGCTGGGCGAGCAGTCGCGATTTGTGCGAGGCCCCCACGTCGCCGTGCCAGCGGTGCACCGGCACGTCCAGGTAGCCGCAGAGGTCCTCCACGCGGCGGAACTGGTCGTTGATGAGGGCCTTGAGCGGCCCGACGTACACCGCCCGCACCGAGCCGTCGCCGGCGTCCGCGATCCGCGAGAGGATCGGCAGGAAGGCCGCCTCCGTCTTGCCCGAGGCTGTGGCAGCCGAGAAGATCGCGTGTCCCCGGCCCTCCAGGATGGCGTGGATCGCCCGCACCTGGAGCGGGCGGAGGCTCTTCCACCCCATCCGCCACAACTGCTTCTGCACGCCCGGATGCAGCAGGTCGAATGCCGCCCCAACGGCCTCGTGGCCGCGGGCGTCGCCCTCCTGCTTGTCCGGCTGTGCGTCGCTCATGGTCAGAGTTTGAAACTCGCCAGGTCGTCGCCTTCGTCCTTCGCCGCCGCCACCGACGGATCGACGCTCTCGACCTGGCTGGTGGAAATCTCGCCGATCAGCGCCTGCCAGTCAGCCGACGGGTTGGCCTGGACGACGTTGAGCAGGCCGACCCAGTCCTTGATGGTCTCGCGGGGCGTCTGGAAATACGCGCTGCCCATCCGCTGGTCGCAGCTCTTCAGGTAGGCCTCGATAGCCTGGTCCGGCACGATGTACTTCTCGGCGTCGCCCCCGGCATGGACGTGGCGGATGTTGTGCAGCAGGACGTAGCAGTCCTCGGGCGACAGCGGCCGCAGGTTCAGCACGGGCCCGGTCAGGTCCACCAGTTCGTCCGAGGCGAAGCGGTTCTCGGCCAGGCGAGTGGCCAGGGCCTCGTAGCTGAACAGTCCGCGACGTTTGTCCTTGACGCACTCGTCGGTGGCGGCGAACAGGAAGCCCAGCCCGCTGACTGCCCCCTGGAGGCAGTCGTTGACGATGCGGAGGATGGCCTCGTAGTTGTTGTTGCGGGCGGTCTTGTTGTTCAGGCGGTGCGACAGCACCACCAGCTCGTCCAGGCACACCAGCAGCCCCGCGTAGCCCGCGATCCGCACGAAGGCGGCGAAGAGCTTGAGGTAGTCGTAGATCGACGCGTCGTCGATGATGCTCCGCACGCCCAGGTCGTGGCGGGCCTCGGTCTTGGTGGAGTACTCCGCCCGCAGCCAGCGAAGGGCCGCGGTCTGGAGCGGCTCGTTCTGCTGAAGGTAGCCCTCGTAGTAGCGGGAGATCACGGCCGCGAAGTCGAAACCGCTCACCAGGTCCTGAAGCGGCTTGCACAGCTCGTGCAGGCGCTGGGTGACGTCCTGCTCGCCGCCCCCGGCGGCGGTGACCTCCTGGGCCACCCCGCTGACCCACCGCTCGACCAGGCTGGGCAGCGCACCGCCGTCGGCCCGCCCGCGGGTGCAGAGGTTCTTCATCAACTCGCCGTACAGCGAGCGGGCCTCGCCCCCGCTGGCGTGGAGACGCCGCTGGGTGGTGATATCCGCCTGGGCCACCACGAACTTCCGCTCCAGGGCCACCGTCCGGATCACGTTCAACAGGAAGCTCTTGCCCGTGCCGAACCGCCCCACGATGAACCGCACCGAGGCCGCCCCCGACTCGATCCGCCCCAGGTCCTCCAGCAGGGCGGCCACCTCCTCCTTGCGGTCCACCTGGATGTGCTGCAAGCCGATCCGCGGCACGACGCCGGCGGCCAGCGAACTCAGGATCGCGCTTTTCTCCCGTTCCGTGATTTTCAGCGGCGGCATGAAGATGTCCTCAATTCAGATATTCCTGCTCGATCATGATGCACTCGTCTTCTTCGTAGAAGAGCTGCCCGCCGCAGGCGTCGGCGGCCCACTCGTTGAGGGCGTCCAGGGCGGCGTTGAGCATCAGGCCCTGCTCGCGGGCCAGGTCGGCTGCCTCGCGAGTGGGCCACTGCTTGCGGGCCACCAGCAGATGGTACAGCGCGGCGTAGCGCGGGGGAACAGGCGGCAGTCCGCCGCGAGCGGGCGGGGTGTCCGGCGCGGGCGCCGCGACCGGCGCGGGCGCGACCAGGGCCGAGGGCGGCGCGACCGGCGGCTCGTTCGCCGCCGGGGACTCTTCGGACGCGGCGAGCGCGGACTGCGCGGCGGGGGTTTGCGCCTCCAGCACGGCCGGACCCGCCCAGCGGGTCTGCCACTCGGGGCCCGCAACGGGCTCCTCGTCTGCCGCCATCGCGTCGGCCAACATCCGCGCCACCTCGCGCGTGTCGGCCATGATCGCCGCGATGGCCGAGCGATCCAGCCGAAACTCCTGTTCCGCCTCCGCCTCGTCCGGCGCGGCGGGAATGATCTCGCCCTCGGGCGCCGCCGTCGCCGGCTGCACCGTCACCGGTGCCTCCCCCAGGTGCCGCAACGACTCCAGCGCCCGGTCGATCTCGCCCTTGTCGAAGCCCAGCGTCTTGTGCAGCTTTCGCAGGGCCCGTATTTCTTCCTTCGTCACCACGCCGTCGGCCGCCGCCACCGCCAGCAGCAGCTTCGCCACGGCCTGTTTCCTGTCGGCGTCCAGGCCCCGCACCAGGCGGGCCAGGCCGGCGGTGTCGTTTCCGGACGTCACCAGCAGCATGGCCAGAGCGCCCACGCGGCGGCGCTCGTGCTCGTTCAGATTGAACAGGGTTTCCACCTGCTCCATGATCGTTGCCAGCTCGCGCTCGTCGGCCTGCCCGTCAGCGGCCGCCACCGCCACCCCCATCCGCAGGAACAACGAGGCCGACTTGTACCGCTGGGGCGAGGTCTGCTCATCGCCCCTCTTCGCAAAGGCCGTCACCGTCTCGTCGCCCCGGTAGGACTTGCCCGTCAGGCGGGCGTCCGGCTCGACGCAGTAGCCGGCCTGCTCGATCGTCTCGCACAGCCGGACGCTCTGGGTCGGCGTGAGCCGCTCCCGAGGCCCGTACTCCAGCAGTTCAGCCAGGCGAGAGAGAGGAATCAGGGTCCGCCCCTGGGGATCGGTGCATTCGGGCACGAGCGTGCGGAGCCTGGGCGCCAGCGGATGCTCGGGCGGGGGCTTCTTGCCCCTCACAAGTCGCCCGATCGCGATGAATCCCGCCCGCAGCCCAGCCTTGGTCAACGCCCACAGGCCCCGCCTGAACTTCCACCCCAGCCCAAGGGCCAGGGCGATCCCCAGCACCGTGAGCACCCGGTTCAGAAATCCGCGCCACCCCCAGGCCTGAACCATCCAGAAGACCCCCCCAATCGAGGCGAACGCGCACAGGCCAAGCAGCGCCCACAGCGCCTCGGCCTTTCGTGAAGGGCCCGTCTTCGAACTGCCCTTGCCCGATTGTCTCCTGCGTCTGGCCACTACCGTCTCCCCGGTCACGGGTTCAGCATATCCCGCGCGGCGGTGGACGGCAAGCAAACCACCACATGGGGAGCGGACCACGCCTCCCACACCTGCACGAGATTGGAGCGTTCGGGGGCCTGGCGCCTGGATCACTGAAGTGACCAGCCCGCCTGCTGTGGCGGGCGTGAGCGCGAACGGGTATAGTGGTTGGCACGAGGTATCACCGTGACTGAAGAAACTCAATCCGTGTCGTCTGTTGCGGGGGGTGACGAGGACAACGTGGAGCTGGCTGAAGAGCTGCGGGCAGCCCTGGCGGGCGAGGTGCTCGCGGACCCGCTGAACCGTGCCTTCTACTCCACCGACGCCAGCGTTCACCAGGTGCGTCCGCTGCTGGCGGTCGTGCCGGCCGGCGCGGAGGACGTGACGGCCACGGTGCGCATCGCGGCGCGGCGCGGCGTGCCGATCGCCCCGCGCGGCGCCGGCAGCGGACTGGCGGGCGAGTCGCTCACGCGCGGCATCGTCCTGGACTTCACGCGACACATGAACCGCCTGCTGGCGGTGAACATCCCCGAAGGCCAGGACAAGTCCTGCGCCACCGCGGTGGTGGAGGCGGGCTGCGTCTTCCAGGTGCTCAACGACGAGCTGGCGGGCAAGGGCTGGCAGTTCGGGCCGGACCCCGCCAGCGGCAACCGCGCCACCCTGGGCGGGATGATCGCCAACAACGCCACCGGCGCCCACTCCATGCGATACGGGCACACCGGCGACCACATCGACTGGATCGACGCGGTGTTGGCCGACGGAGAGCTGGTGCGCTTCTGCGCGGACGGCCGGGCCGAGCCCGCCTCGGGAAGTCCCAGCCACCTGTTGCAGAAGATCGTCACCCAGGTGCCCCGCCTGCTGAGCGAGTGGCAGAAGAAGATCGACCTCCAGTGGCCCAAGGCCGACCGCAACCGGGCCGGCTACCGTCTCCAGGGGATCTGCGAGGGCGGCAAGGTGAACTGGCCGGCCCTGCTGGCGGGGTCGGAGGGCACGCTGGCGGTGTCCGTAGCCGCCCAGCTTCGCCTCGTGAGCGTGCCGCGGGTGCGGTACATGGTGCAGGCGTGCTTCGCCTCGATGGAGGCCTGCGCCGACGCCCTGCCGGCCCTGTCGCGCTCGGGCATCGCCACCTGCGAACTCATGGACGCCACGCTGCTGGACCTGGCCCGCCAGGCCTATCCCGAGCAGGCCGCCCTGCTGCCCAAGACGGCGGCGACGCTGCTGATCGGCGTGGAGGAGAACGATGAGGAGTCGGCCGAGCGGGTCGTGCAGTCCGTGCTGGCGACACTGGCGGCCCAAGCGGGGCTGGAGGGCCAGCCGGCCGTCCTGCGCAACCGCGACGAGCAACTCGAGGTCACGCGGATTCGGGAGAAGGCCGTGCCGCTGCTGTTCCGCGGGCGGACGGGCCTCCAGGCCGTGCCGGGCATCGAGGACGTCGCCGTCGGAGCCGACGGCATGCCGACGTACATCCGCCGCCTGCACGAACTGGCCCGGCGCGAGGGCGTGCAACTCGTCCACTATGCTCACGCCGGCCACGGCGAGCTGCACATCCGCCCGTTCCTGAACCTCCACAAGAGCGAGGACCGCGCCAAGCTGCCGCGACTGATGCGCTCGGCCTTCGAGCTGGCGTGGGAGCTGGGCGGGTCGATCAGCGGGGAGCACGGCTGCGGGCTGGTCCGCAGCGGCTTCCTGGCCGACCAGTACGGCGAACTGTACGAGCTGATGCGCCAGGTCAAAGCCACCTTCGACCCCAAGGGCGTGCTCAACCCGGGCAAGATCGTCACCGACCGCAGCGGCGAGGACCTGGTCCTCAGCGACCTCCGCTACGATGCCGCCAACCGCCCCGAGATGACCGCCGGCACGCTGCTGCACTGGGAGAAGGGCGAGTTGGAAGCCGAGATGGAGGCCTGCAACGGCTGCGGCGTCTGCCGCGGGATGGTCAAGACGCAGGCCATGTGCCCCATGTTCCGCGCCCTGCTGAGCGAGGAGTCCAGCCCGCGGGCCAAGGCCAACCTGATGCGGCACCTGGTGACCGGGCTGCTGGACGAGTCGTACCGGCGCCGCCCGGAGCTGCGCCGCATCGCCGACTTCTGCATCAATTGCAAGTCGTGCGTGCTGGAGTGCCCCAGCGGCGTGAACGTGCCCAAGCTGATGAACGAACTCAAGGCCCGCTACGCCCGCGACGTGGGGCTCCAGAAGGTCGAGAAGGTGCTGGCCGGCGGCGAGGGGATGAGCCGCCTGGGCTCGCATTTCGGACCCGTCGCGACGGCGGCCACCCGCCTGGCGCCCGTGCGGTGGATCATGGAGAAGCTCACCGGCGTGGACCGGCGCCGGCCCATGCCGCCCTTCGCCTGGGGCGACGGGCTCAAGAAGCTCCGCCGCCACCTCAAGCGCCTGGGTCCGGTCGCCCAGCCGGTCGACCGCGTCGTCTACTTCGTGGACCTGCTGGCCCGATGGAACGATCACGCCCTGGGCCGGGCCGTCGTGGACGTGCTGCACCACAACAACGTCGAGGTCGCGCTGCCCGACCAGCTCTCAGCCGCCATGCCGCCCATCGACTACGGCGACCTGGCCGCCGCCCGCCCTGTCATCCGCGAGAACATCCGCATGCTCCTGCCCTACGTGCGCCAAGGGTACAAGATCGTCGTCTCGGAGCCGACGGCCGCCCTGTGCCTGAGCCAAGAGTGGCTGGAGATCGAGCCGTCCGACGAGGCCCGCGAGCTGGCGGCGGCTACGCGCGAACTGACGGGCTACCTGGTCGGCCTGCACAGGGCGGGCCAGTTGAAGACCGACTTCGCCCCGCTGGAGATAAAGCTGGGCTACCACGCCCCCTGCCACATGAAGGCCCTGCGGGGCGGGCTGACGGGGGTGGAGCTGGTCCGCCTGATCCCGGGCGTGAAGGTGACGGTGATCCAGCGCGGCTGCTGCGGGATCGCGGGCACGTTTGGCTTCCAGAAGCGCAACTTCGAACTCTCGCTCAAGGCCGGCGCGCCCATGCTGGACGCCCTGAAGGAACTGGACTCGCCGTACGGCATGAGCGAGTGCGGCACGTGCAAGATGCAGATGGAGTTCGCCACCGGCAAGAAGACGTTCCATCCGATCAAGCTGGTGGCAGCCGCCTACGGCCTTCCGCGCTCGGGCTTAAAGCTGGGCTAATAGTTTTAAGCAGTTCTAAAAGGGTCCTTGCTAGAATGGGGGCGAATTGGTATGTTTCCGTAGTTTTTGCGCGGGCGGTTGAAGTCTGCGCGCATCGCGGGCGTTCGTAGTGTGCCCGTGAGGGCATTTATTGGGGCCCGCATGTTGTTGGAACAGCACCGCCTCACGGCGGCACTACGAACGGACAGAGGATTTCAGGCAAGATGCCACGACGAGACGACCTTCACAAGATCATGATCATCGGCTCGGGCCCGATCGTCATCGGGCAGGGCTGCGAGTTTGATTACTCCGGCACGCAGGCGTGCAAGGCCCTCCGCGAGGAGGGCTACCAGATCGTCCTGATCAACTCCAACCCGGCCACCATCATGACCGACCCGGAGTTCGCCGACCGGACGTACATCGAGCCGATCACGCCGGAGGCGGTGGCGAAGATCATCGAGAAAGAGCGGCCCGACGCCCTGCTGCCGACGCTGGGCGGGCAGACGGGGCTGAACACCGCGGTGGCGGTGTATGACCGCGGGGTGCTGGCCAAGTACGGCGTGGAGATGATCGGCGCCACCCGCGAGGCCATCGAGCGGGCGGAGAACCGCACCGCCTTCAAGCGGATCTGCCAGGAGATCGGCCTGGACGTCCCCCGCAGCGGCATCGCGCACACCATGGACGAGGCCCGGGCGATCGTCAACGAGGTCGGCCTGCCGGTCTGCATCCGCCCGGCCTACACGCTGGGCGGCACGGGCGGCGGGTTCGCGTTCAACGTCCAGGAGTTCGAGACCATCGCCGCCCGCGGCCTGGAGTACTCCCCCATCAGCGAGATCCTCATCGAGGAGTCCGTCCTGGGCTGGAAGGAGTACGAGCTGGAGGTGATGCGCGACAAGGCGGACAACGTGGTCATCGTCTGCTCGATCGAGAACTTCGACCCCATGGGCGTGCACACGGGCGACTCGATCACCGTCGCGCCGGCCCAGACGCTGACCGACAAGGAATACCAGCTCATGCGCGACGCCTCGATCGCCATCATCCGGGCGATCGGCGTGGAGACCGGCGGGTCGAACATCCAGTTCGCCGTCGATCCGGCCAACGGGCGCATGATCGTGGTCGAGATGAACCCCCGCGTCAGCCGGTCCTCCGCGCTGGCCTCCAAGGCCACGGGCTTCCCCATCGCGAAGATCGCGGCCAAGCTCGCGGTCGGCTACACGCTGGACGAGGTCCGCAACGACATCACGCGCGAGACGCCCGCCTGCTTCGAGCCGACCATCGACTACGTCGTGACGAAGATCCCCCGCTGGACGTTCGAGAAGTTCCCCGACGCCGACGAAACCCTCACCACGCAGATGAAAAGCGTGGGCGAGGCCATGTCCATCGGGCGAACGTTCAAGGAATCGCTCCAGAAGGGCATCCGCTCGATGGAGGTCAAGCGGTTCGGCCTGGGCCTGGACCGCAACGACAAGTGGCTCAAGTCGCTCCGTCCCGCGCCGGACGGCGCGGCGGCGATCGACCGCTCGGGCGAGAACACCGAGTACCCCATCGAGAAGTCCAAGCTGCGCCGCAAGCTCGCCATCCCCTCCCAGGGGCGGATCTACTACGTCCGCTACGCCTTCAAGATGGGCTGGAGCGTCGACGACGTCTTCGAGCTGACGAAGATCGACCCCTGGTTCCTCACCCAGATGAAGCAACTGGTGGATTTCGAGAGCGAGTTGCATGGCCTGGCCCAGGAAGTGACCGACGTCGCCGCCCTCATCGTCGGCCAGCGCCTGGACGACCCGCGGATGGAGCGCGTGGTCGGCCTGTTGCGCCAGGCCAAGCAATGGGGCTACAGCGACGTGCAGTTGGCGACCATCTGGCACGTGGACGAGAGGCAGATGCGCTCGTTCCGCCAGGCCGCCGGCGTCGAGCCGGTCTACAAGCTGGTGGACACCTGCGCCGCGGAGTTCGAGGCGTACACGCCGTACTACTACTCGTCGTACGAGGTGCCGATCCGCCGCGTGACGGCGGCCGCGGCGCTGGGCTGCCCCACCGCCCAGGGTGCCTGCTGCGGCGACAGCACCCAGTGCGACACGGACGTGCGGACGTTCGTGGACGACGAGGCCCGCGTCAGCGAGAAGCCCAAGATCGTCATCCTGGGCGGCGGGCCCAACCGCATCGGGCAGGGCATCGAGTTCGACTACTGCTGCGTCCACGCCGCCTTCGCGGCTGACGAACTGGGCTTCGAGTCGGTCATGGTCAACTCGAACCCCGAGACCGTCTCCACCGATTACGACACCAGCGACCTGCTCTTCTTCGAGCCGCTCACGCTCGAGGACGTGCTGAACATCTGCGAGAAGCTCAACGGCCAGCCGCTGGGCCAGAAGGGCTACCTCTACGGCGTGATCGTGCAGTTCGGCGGGCAGACGCCGCTGAACCTGGCCCGCGGGCTGGAGGAGGCCGGCGTGCCGATCATCGGCACCAGCCCGGACTCGATCGACCTGGCCGAGGACCGCAAGCGATTCGCCGAGGTGCTGGACGAATTGAAGCTGATGTGCCCCCCCGGCGGGACGGCCTTCAGCGTGGAGCAGGCCCGCAGCGTGGCCAAGCGGATCGGCTACCCGGTGCTGGTGCGGCCCAGCTACGTGTTGGGCGGACGGGCGATGGAGATCGTCAGCGACGAGCAGCAGCTCGACATCTACATGGCCAAGGCCGTCGACGCCTCGACGGTCGGGCGCGACCACCCCATCCTGGTGGACAAGTTCCTGGGCAACGCGACGGAAGTGGACGTGGACTGCATCGCGGACTTCGGCCCGCGGCGCGACGGCACGCAGGAGGCCAACCCCCGGGCGGTGGTCTGCGGCGTGATGGAGCACATCGAGGAGGCCGGCATCCACAGCGGCGACTCGGCCTGCTCCCTGCCTCCCTTCAGCCTCAGCGAGGGCGTGGTCGCGGAGATCGAGCGACAGGCTCGCCTGTTGGCCAGGCGGCTCAACGTCCGCGGGCTGATGAACATCCAGTTCGCCATCAAGGACTCGCAGGTGTACATCCTGGAGGTCAACCCCCGGGCCAGCCGGACCGTGCCGTTCGTCTCCAAGGCCACCGGCGTGCCCTGGGCCAAGCTGGCCGCCAAGGTGATGGCCGGCAGGAGCCTGGAGGAGCTGGGCGTCACCGAGGCCCCCCGCCCGGCCCAGACGTCGGTCAAGGAGAGCGTATTCCCCTTCACCAAGTTCCCCGGCGTGGACGTGATCCTGGGCCCGGAGATGCGCTCGACGGGCGAGGTGATGGGCGTGGACATGAGCTTCGGCCTGGCCTACGCCAAGAGCCAGTTCGCCGCGGGCGTCAAGCTGCCCGCCAGCGGCACGGTGTTCCTGTCGGTCAACAAGGCCGACAAGGCCCACGTGGTGCCCATCGGCCAGCAGCTCGCGGCCATGGGGTTCCACCTGGTCGCCACGGGCGGCACCTACGAGATGCTCCACCGGGCGGGCGTGCGGTGCAAGCGCATCTTCAAGCTGACCGAGGGCCGGCCCAACATCGCCGACCTCATCACCAACCGCCAGGTGGACCTGCTGATCAACACGCCGACCTCCCGCGGCCCGGCCACCGACGAAGGCAAGATCCGCGCCCTGGCCACCATCCACAACATTCCGCTGGTGACGACGATGACCGGCGCGGAGGCGGCCACGGCGGCCATCGCCGCCCTGCGGGCCGGGGCGGAAAGCGGCGACGCCAACGAGGCCTGGACCGTCCGCCCCCTGCAAGAGTATTTCCCGTCGTAGCGGCCGGCATTCGCGCTTGAGCCCCTCACACAGGACCTGTGGATCGTATGGGTCGTGAGGGTCCCGTGTTTTTTTGGGGGGGATCGCGCAGCAAAGAAGAGTCCCTCCAGAAAAAAGCCCACCCCTAAGGGGTGGGCCTTGGTCTTCAGGTTGGATTGTCGGCGGCGAGAGCGATCAATGCAGCGTGCCGGACTCCTCCAGCAGCTTGAAGCCCAGCAGGGTCTGCGAGATCACCAGGCGGTTGCCGATCATCTTGATCGAGCCCTTGCCGGTCGGGGTCCACATGTCCTCACCGATGGCTTCCTTGATGGTCTTGATGAGGGTGTCGCGGATTTCCTTGCGCTGGACGGCCCGGCTGTCGCGATCCTCGCGGTCCTCGCGGGTGGTTTCCTCGTCGAACAGCCCTTTGCGGTCGCCTCCGACGCCCATCCCGCTGCCGTTCACGCCGGTGCTGCTGCCGCTGTTGTTCCCGATCATGTCGAAGTTGAACCGGGGCCCCTTGAATTCCGGGGCGAAGGTCAGCAGGTCGCCCACGTCGTAGGTCTTGATCTTGGTCTTCTGGTTCAGGGCCGTCCCGGTGGAGATCAGCACCACGCCATCGTCGACCACCCAGTAGATGCTGTCCTCGCGGGCCTTGCCCGCGTTGAGCTGCTCGATGGTCAGCGTGAGGGCCTTGCCCAGGGAGATGTTGTTGACCTTGAGGGAGATGGGCGTGTCCTTGGTGATGCCCGAGAGTTCCAGGGCCTTCCAGTTGGCGTGGATGTTCAGCCCGCTGCACGAGCGGAAGAAGTTGACGGCGTCGCCCAGGGGGGTCTCGTCGAAAGTGAGGGTCGTGCTGCTCGGCACCCGCCGCCCGCCGGGCCTGGCGGCTGCGGAGGAGGCTTGTTCCCGGCTTCGGGTGGCCGCCAGGGCCCGCGCCTGGGTGGTGATGTGGACGCGGTCGCGGTCGATGAACCAGGCCAGCATCTGACCCTTGGGGGCGACCTTGTGCAGCACGGCGTCCAACAGTTGCCCCACGGCGGCCTCGGTGCCCTCGACCGAGACGGCTGTGTCCTTGCCCAGCCCCAGGTCGCCCAGGACCAGCCAGTCGGGGTAGAAGGCGGTGCCCGACAGCTTTTCCAGCTGGCTCAGGGCCTGCCCGAGGTCAGGCCCCAGGCGGGCGGAGGCCACCTTGACCCGCATGGCCGTGGCGGCATCCTTTGAGGGTGCAGCCAGAGCGATCCCCAGCGTGCAGGCCAACACGAACAGCGCACACACAACGACAGACAGGGTTTTGGCACTCATGGCAGGTCTCCCGAGGTTGGAGGTTACGTCCCACATACAAGGCAGGTCCTGTATCGGCGGTGGAGCCGGCGTGCGTCCCGTCCCGGCTGCTTATATTATACATCGGCCAAAGTGTCCGGCAAGAGCAACAGCAGCGTTCGGGGGGCAATTCACCAAGACCCAGCCTCTCTAGATCACGCTCCGCAGGTAGCCGCGGGCGGCGGCGAACCAGCCGCTGCCCCAACGGTAGAGCCCGTGCAGCAGCAAGGTGGCCAGCGCCACCGGGGTCAGGTCGCCGAAATGGTGCTCGATGAAGGTCACCACGGCAGCGGGGTGATTACGGACAGGCACCCATTCGGTGTGCTCCTCCGCGTCGCGGGCGCTGACGGACTCGGCCCGGATCGAGGGCATGTCGCGATGGACCTCCAGCTCGAAGATCAGTTCCGGCTGAACGGTGTGCTTGTCGCGGATGAGCCCCAGACAGCAGGGGGGAGAAGTGTCTTCGACGGAGATCCCCGTCTCCTCGCTAATCTCGTCGATCAACGTGCGGAACGGATCGACCGACCCGTTGGCGGCGGGCGGCTCGACGATGCCCCCGATCGGGTGGATCCGTCCCGCGTAGAGCGCCACGTGGCGGCTGCGGCGGCCCAGCAGGATGAACTGGTCGCGCGTCACGATCGCCGCCGACACCCCCAGCGGGTCGGCCAGCACCTCCGGCCCGTGCAGATAGCGCAGGTGGGCGTGCGTCCCGTTGGTGCCCAGGAACTCCTTGAACGAGACCGGCCCGATTTTCAGGGTCATCCGATCGTTGTCGGCGGCGTACTCGATGAGGCGGCACAGCCGCCCGTTGTACAGCAGGCGCTTGGTCTGGTCGGCGTGCTGGGTCTGACTGGCCCAGGTCTCCTCGATGATCTGCTCGATCTGGGGGTTGGTGGGGCGGGGCTGGTCCGTCCAGTCGATATGAACGTGCTGGCGGGCATAGCACCCGACCACGTCGAGGAAGAACGCCCCGCAATCCCGGCTGCCGCCCGCGCTGTTTGAGGGATCGTGCGCCATCTGAGGTGTCAGCCCTCCCTCAGCCAGTCGGCCAGTTGTTCGGCGAAGTAGGTGATGACGAGGTCCGCCCCGGCCCGCCGCAGGGCGGTGGTGATCTCGATGGCGGCCCCGCGCTCGTCGAGCCAGCCGTTGGCGGCCGCCGCCTTGATCATCGAGTACTCCCCGCTGACGTGGTAGGCGGCCAGGGGCAGGTCGAAGCGCCGGCGAACGTCCGCGATGACGTCGAGGTAGGCGGCCGCGGGCTTGACCATGAGCAGGTCGGCGCCCTCGGCGGCGTCGGTCGCCGCCTCCAGCGGGGCCTGGCGGGGCGAGCGATAGTCCATCTGGTAGGTCCGCCGGTCGCCGAACTGCGGGGCGCTCTCGGCGGCGTCGCGGAACGGCCCGTACAGGGCCGACGCGAATTTCACCGCGTAGGACAAAATGGCCGTGCCGGTCAGGCCGGCGGCGTCCAGGGCCTTGCGGATGGCCGCCACCTGCCCGTCCATCATGGAGGACGGGGCCACGATGTCCGCCCCCGCGCGGGCGTGCGAGACGGCCGTCTTGGCCAGCGACGCCAGCGTGAGGTCGTTGTCCACGTCCGTCTGCCCGTCCGCCCGCTCGCACAGCGTGCCGCAGTGCCCGTGGCTGGTGTATTCGCAGAGGCAGACGTCGGTGATCACCAGCAACTCCGGATGGTCCTGCTTGATCCGGCGGCAGAGTCGCTGGACGGCGGCCTGATCGTTCCACGCCTCGCTGCCGATCTCGTCCTTGGCCTCCGGGATGCCGAACAGCAGCACCGCCCGGATGCCCTTGCCCGCCCAGCGGGCCGCCGTCTCCAGCGCGGTGTCCACCGAGAGCTGGTACTGGCCCGGCATGGAGGCGATTTCCTGGCGGACGCCCTGTCCCTCGCGGACGAACAGCGGGGCGATCAGGTGATCGCTCGTGAGGCTTACCTCCGCCAGCATGCGGCGCAGGGTCGCCGTCGCCCTCAGCCGCCGCATCCGCCGTACCGGAAAGTCCGTCATCGTCGTTTCCTTTTCCTCGCTCGCGGGCGCACGGCGCCGAGCCGGCTCCGCCGCCCGCGACTTCGCTTGTATGATAGCCGCCCGGCCCGCTCGACGCAAACGCCGATCAGATCACCATCACCACGTCGGGGTGCTCGCGCAGGGCCAGGAAGATCCGGTCGCGCTGTGCCTCGTCCTCGACCACGACGTGCAGGGTCATCGAGCAGTACTTGCCCCCCCGGCTGACGTGCGATTCCAGCAGCTCGAACTCAACGCCGCCCGCCGCCGCCTCGGCCGCGCCGCGGACCTGCGGGTGACTTCGCCCGATGATGGTGTATTCCCACCGGCAGGGATACTCGATGTCGGGCCTGGTCTTCTTCATGGCTCATTCCAGTGGCGGTCCCCAAAGGACGGGAGGGACCCGAAGGACAAAAACGACAGAGAAGCTTCGACCCTCGTCCGTTCCGTCCCTTCCGTCCGTTGTGTCCCTTGGCCTACGGCTCGATCCGGGTGCCCAGGACCTTGAGGAACTTGGCCAGCCAGTCCGGGTGGGCGGGCCAGGCGGGGGCGGAGACGAGGTTGCCGTCCACCGTCGCCTGGTCCATGGGCAAATCGACCCACCGCCCGCCGCAGCGCCTCACGTCGGGCGCGACAGCCGGGTAGCACGAGCAGGAGCGCCCCTCGAGCACGCCGGCCGCCACCAGGATCTGCGCGGCGTGGCAGACGGCGGCCACCGGTTTGCGGGCGTGCATGAAGTGGCGGACGATCTTGAGCACGTCCTCGTTGAGGCGGATATACTCGCAGGCGCGCCCTCCGGGCAGGACCAGGGCGTCGTACCGCTCGGCCGACACCTCCTCAAACGTCGCGGTCAGGGCGAAGTTGTGCCCCGGCTTCTCGCTGTAGGTCTGGTCGCCCTCGAAGTCGTGAACGGCCGTCCGAACCGTCTGGCCCGCCTTCTTGCCCGGGCAGGCCACGTCCACCGCGTGCCCGACCATCCGCAGGGCCTGGAAGGGCACCATGACCTCGTAGTCTTCCACATAGTCGCCCACCAGCATCAGGATCTTTTTCGCGGCCATGTAATCGGCTCCTTTCCGTCAACCACCAGCATAACGGATGGCGGCTGTAATGCCAGAGACAACCGCCCGGGCGCAACGGCTGGCAACGTCGCGCCTACGATGTGTGGCGGCGAGTCGGGCTCATGTTGGAACGCCCGACCGGCCGATAACGACTAGTGCGTCCCCGCCCGGGCGACCGGGCAATGAGAAACGCGTGAGTTGACTTATGGACCATTCGATGGAACATGCTCCGCCCCCGCGGCAAGCCAAGCGGTACTTCACCATCCAGGAGGCCGACCGCGCCCTGGTGCTGGTCAAGCGGGTCGTGGGCGACATCGTCCGTGAATACCACGCCCTGTTGGATCTCCAGGAGGCGGTCGACGCCGCCGAAGCCGGCCACGACTTCGCCCGCGCCGACACCGCCCGCGAACGCCTGGGCCAGACCGCCGAGCGCCTGCGCGTGTATCTCGAGGAGCTCGACGACGTGGGCGTCAGCCTGCGGGACTGGTCGGTGGGCATCGTCGACTTCCCCAGCATCATCGACGGCAAGGAAGTCCAGCTCTGCTGGCAGGCGGGCGAGCAGAAGGTCAGCTACTGGCACGAGGCTCACGGCACCAACCGCGGGCGCCAGCCCCTCTCGACGCTGCTAGTCTGACGATTGCGGAACGCGGATGTGCACTTGCGCGATCGTCGCGTTCAAATCCGCATTCCGCAACCTGCCTGCCGGCAGGCAGGTCCGCAATTCCCTCACGCCCGGTAGATTTCCCGCTCTTCCTTCTGCTGCTGGCGGGTGGCGTCCTGGAGGAGCTTCTTCTCGCGGCGGGTGAGGCTGTTGATGCCTTCGTCGTGAATCTTCTGGAGGATGCGGTCGACCTCGGCCCGTTCCCGGGCCTGGGCCTTCATCTTCTTGTCCCAGGCGCCCTTCTGCAGGCGGCCGTGAGCCTGGGCGCCGGCCCTGGCGACTTTGGGGAACAGCCAGATCCACAGGGCGGCGGCGAGCATCCCGCCCAGGTGGGCGCCGTCGGCCAGGTTGCGGTCGTGGGCGATGCTCAGGAGATACAGGACCGCGTAGAAGAAGGCCACCCACCGGATCGGGATCACGATGACCCTCATGCTCGGAAACAGGATCGCGCAGGCCATCAGGCAGGCGAGAACCCCGCCGGATGCTCCGACCAGCGGGACGTCCTCGAATTGCGGCCAGATGATGCACATCAGCAGATAGCACGCCCCCGCGAATGCCCCGCACACCAGGTAGAAGGCCAGGAAACGCCGCCTTCCCCACTGCTTCTCCAGGGGCGGGCCGAAGAAGTACAGCCCCACCAGATTCCACATGATGTGCCGCGCGTGGCCGTGAAGGAACTGGAAGGTCAGGAATCGCCACACCTCGGCCGCGTCGGGAAACACCAACCCCAGCGTCAGGAAGACTTTTATTCGCGTCTGGGGTTCCATGAATGTGTTCACCAGGAACACGGCAAAGCAGACGCCCATGAGGACCAGCACCACTGGGCCGGGCTTGGGCAGATACAGGCGCAAGGGCCCGCCCTGCCAGGTGTCGCTCCCGCTCTCGGGGTCTCGGTCTCTCCAGTATGGCCGGTTGTGCAGCCCCATGTCAGTGAACGCCCTTCCTGAGCCAGTATAGCCCGATCGCCGCCGCGGTCTTCGCGTCGCGGATCGTCCCGTCCAGCAGCATCTGTCGAACCTGCTCCTGGGTCAGCGGCTCGACGCGGATGTCCTCGTCGCGCTCCAGGTCCTGAGGGCCCGCGGTCAGGTCGTCGGCCAGGTACGTGTGGAGCACTTCGTCGCTGGTGCCCGGCGAGGCCGCCAGCCGACCCAGCAGCTCCAGCCGCCGGGCCTGGTAGCCCGTCTCCTCGGCCAGCTCCCGCGCGGCGCAGCGGGCGGGGTCTTCGCCTTCCTCCAGCGTGCCCGCGGGCAACTCGTACAGGAAATCGTCCATCGCGTAGCGGTAGCAGCGGATCAGCACCATCCGCCCGTCGCCCAGCACCGGCAGGATCACCGCCGCCCCGCGATGGTGGATCATGTCCTTGGTGATCGTCCCGCCGTCGCGCCCGCGAAAGCTCACCCGCCGAAGCTCCAGCACCGCTCCGCGATACAGCTTCTCGGCGCCGACGTGTAGCGTTTGGCTCATGTCGCGCATTATACTAGGCGGCGATCGGCTGTGGGAACCGTTGGACCACAATCCCTGTCGCCCCAGGCCTTCTCTTTTGGGAGCCCGCCATGCGTGTTGTTGCCTTGTCCCTGGTGACCGCCTTGATCGCCGCCGCCTCGCCCGCCGCGGAGGCGCCCGCCCCGGCGACGACGCCGATCCAGCCGTTCAAGATCCAGGTCGTCGACGACCAGACCGCGCGCGGCGTGCCCCTGGTCGAACTCAAGACCACCAACCAGGACCGCTGGTACACCGACTCTGCCGGCTATGTCGCCTTCAACGAACCGGGCCTGATGAACCGCAAGGTCTTCTTCACCGTCACCAGCCACGGCTACCAGTTCCCCAAGGACGGCTTCGGCATGGCCGGGCGGGCGCTGGACGTCAAGCCCGGCGGCGCCGCCGTCCTCCGCATCAAGCGACTCAACGTCGCCGAGCGCCTCTACCGAGTCACCGGGCAGGGCATCTACCGCGACTCGGTCCTGCTGGGCCTGCCCGCGCCCATCCGCCAGCCGACGCTCAACGCCGAGGTCACCGGACAAGACTCCGTCATGACCGCGATCTACCGCGACAAGCTCTACTGGTTCTGGGGCGACACCAACCGCGTCCGCTACCCGCTGGGACACTTCCAGATGTCCGGCGCCACCTCGCTCCTGCCGGGCAAGGGCGGCCTGCCGCCCAGCCAAGGCGTCAACCTCGACTACTTCGTCGACGCCGAAGGCTTCAGCCGCAAGATGGCCCCCATGACCCGCCCAGGCCAGGCCGTCCTCGTCTGGCTCGACGGCTTCGTCGTCGTGCCCGACGCCGCCGGGCAACAGCGCATGGCCGCCCACTACGCCCAGCTCAAGGGCCTGGGCCACGTGCTCGAACACGGGCTCATGCTCTACAACGACCGGAAGGAGATCTTCGAGAAGGTGCTCGAGCTGCCCCAGGCCGAGAAGTGGCGCCACCCCCAGGGCCGGCCCGTCAGGTGGACCGACGGCGGCAAGGACTACTACGTGTTCCCCGCCCCCTATCCGGTCGTCCGGGCGCCGGCCACGCTCGACGCCCTCAAGGACATGTCCGCCTACGAGGCCTTCACCTGCCTCAAGCCCGGCAGCCGCTTCGACAAGTCAGACCCCCCGCTGCACCGCGACCAGGCCGGCAAGCTCGTCTGGGCCTGGAAGGCGAACACCGACCCGATCACCCAGGAGCAGGAGGCCGATCTGATCAAGGCCCGCAAGATCAAGCCGGACGAGGCCCGCTTCCAGCTCCGCGACATCGAGGGCGGCAAGACCATCAAGCTCCAGGGCGGGACCTTCCACCCCAACGCCTGCCGAAAGAAGTGGATCATGGTCGGCCTGCAAGTCTGGGGCAGCTCGATGCTGGGCGAGGTCTGGTTCGCCCAGGCCGACTCCCCCGCCGGGCCGTGGACCACGGCCCGCAAGATCGTCACGCACGACAAGTACTCGTTCTACCACCCCTGCCACCACCCCTACTTCGACGAGGAGGGAGGGCGGATCATCTACTTCGACGGCACCTACACGGCCACGTTCTCCGGCAACGAGCACCCCACGCCCCGCTACGACTACAACCAGATCATGTACCGCCTGGACCTGGCCGACCCGCGCCTCAGGATGGACTGATCCTCCTGCTTCTCGAATTGAAACATGTCCGCCTCCCCATGGTTATCTGGTAGATTACAGGGGGCTCGGCCGCGGACGACAAAATGGACTCAACCGGGCCGGACCCTTTTGCCGAATGGGTAGAGGATGGACCATCGTCCGCCGGCCGGGCTGCCCGCCCGCGACGGACCGGCGGACGGATCTGCCATGGAAAGTTACCTCAACGCCGAAATCTCCGAGTCGGCCATCCGGGCCAATCTTCGCCTGCTCCGCGGGCTGCTCGCCCCCGGCTGCAAGCTCTGCAGCGTCGTCAAGGCCGACTGCTACGGGCACGGCCTGTCCACCCTGCTGGGCCTGCTGGAGGAGCTGTCGGACGTGCTGGCCGTCGCCACGCCCGAAGAGGCCATCCGACTCCGCGACCTGGGCTACCAGAGGCCGATCCTTCAGTTCTTCTCCGCCTGCGCCTACGCCGACGGGCAGGAACTCCGCGACGCCCTCGACGAACTCGTCGCACGCGGCGTGACGCTGACGGTGGTCAACCAGGCCGAGGTGGACGTCGTCGCCGACTCCGCCCGCCGCCTCGGCGCCGCCGCACACGTCCACGTCAAGATCGACTCGGGCATGAACCGCAGCGGCGTCCCAGCCGAGGGGGCCGGCGAACTCGTCGCCCGCCTCCGCGCCACCCCCCACGTCAAGCTCGAAGGCCTCTACACCCACTTCGCCACCGCCGACGAAGCCGACAAGACCTACGTCCACGAACAGTTCGCCCGCTTCCAGGCCGCCGTCGCCTCCTGCGGCGGGCCGGCCGGACTCACCCTCCACGCCGCCAACTCCGCCGCCACCATCGACCTGCCCCAGTACCACCTGGACATGGTCCGCCCCGGCATCGCGCTCTACGGCTATCAGCCGTCCGACCAGCTCATGCGCCGCCTGCCCCTGCGACCCGCCCTGCGACTGACCGGGCGACTGATGCAGACCAAGACCGTGCCCGCGGGCAGCCCCTGCGGATACGGGCTCTCGCACACCTTCGACCGCCCTGCCCGCCTGGGCCTGGTGCCCGTCGGGTACGGCGACGGCTACTTCCGCTGCCTGTCCAACCAGGCCGTCATGCGCGTGCGAGGCCGCTGCGCCCCCGTCCGCGGCAGGGTCTCCATGGACCAGATCATCATCGACCTCACCGACGCGCCCGACGCCCAGGTCGGCGACGAGGTGGAGATCTTCTCCAACGACCCCGCCGCGCCCAACAGCGTCGAGACCCTCGCCCGCCAGGCCGGCACCATCCCCTACGAACTCACCTGCCGCCTCGGCCGACGAGTCCGACGACACTTGGTCCCCTGACGCCGACGCCCCCGCCGGCTCCGAATTCATACGTCCCATTTTTTCGGAAATTTCCCGCCTGCTCGCAATGCGAGATTCGCACACAACAACATGCATGGCAAGTGGTTACAAATCCTACGCAGAATAGGCTAATCCTGAATACTCGTAATACTCTGTGACATCGGACCCCCAAATGGGACATTGAGCTTTTGCCAGCATGAGTACCTGCTTTCGGGCAGGCTCCCCGCCCGCATCACCCCGATCGCCGCCCCCCACGACGCAGAGACGCAGAGCAGCAGAGAACAGCAGAACGTGTAGGGACGCCCGAGCGCGTCTAAGGGCCGTGGCCCCCCCAAGAGAAGTGGAGTCACTCGTGCCACGCTCAAGCCGTAGTCCCTTGGGGACGCAGGCTTGGGCGTGCCCGGCCAGCGAGATGCCCGACACAACCCAAGCGGTGCTTCTCGTCGCTTGCGGAAGTGGATAGAGTCAGGTTAATGCAAGACGGCTCGACCATCCGCCCCTGCGAACAAGTGTGGCCGGCAGAAGGCCCAGCATCAGCCGCACCCCCAAGGCATGCCCGTTCCTACGGGCCGGGCACGCCTTGAGGGATGGCACGAACCAGCGACTTGCGTCGGGGTGGCCACCGCCCGCACTCGCGCCGGATGGCCACCCCAAACACAGACACGCGCGGCGGCACCGTTCAAACCGCAAGCCTGAAGGGCTGGAGGTTTGCGGTACGACAGGCGTCCCGCCTGTCCAACGGGGTGTCGGAGAATACCGGGGCGTGCGCGCCTGTGTCCTATTTCCGACGCCCCTGCCGGGGCTCTGCGCACCTTGACCCGCCTACCGGGGGCTCGGCCCAAAGGGCCTCACCCCCGGCTACCCTCCAATGCCCCTTCGGGGCGGTGCAGAGAATCGGCCGGTCGGTGGCCTGCCCACTGTAAGGGGTCAGTTACAGGGAGAGAACTGTGGGGCCCGGGCAGGATCGGCCCGTTCGTAGTGCCTGCCTGCCGAAGGCAGGTGCCCGTGAGGGCATGGTAGAGGCAACGCCTCACGGCGTCACTACAAACGCCCCCTGCACCTGACCCCTTACGCGTCTTCCAAAAGCTCTTGCTTGAATTGGCCGAAATTGGTACATAGAGACGTTCGGGCCTTGGCCCGATCTCGCCGACCTAGCTCAACGGTAGAGCACGGCTTTCGTAAAGCCGAGGTTCAGGGTTCGAATCCCTGGGTCGGCTTTTCTCTTGCGCCCATCTAGCCTCGCGCCGGCGTAGGCAGCGACAGGAAGTTGCGGATGCCGGTGAAGATCATCTGGGCGGCCAGCGAGGCCAGGAACAGGCCCGTCAGCTTGGTCAGGATGGCCAGCCCGCGCGGGCCCAGGGCCCGCTCGATCCGCGAGCCCAGCAGGAAGACCGCCCCGACCACCAGGATGGCTGCCAGCAGGGCCGCGGCGCCCGCGACCTGCTGCGTCCAGCCGTGCAGCTCCGCCCCCATCACCAGCAGGGCGCCCGTGGTGGCCGGACCCACCACGATGGGGATGGCCAGCGGGACGACCGCGACGTCCTGGCCGTCGGCCGGCAGGGCATCGTGGCGGTCGCGCCCCTGGACGAGCTGCGCCCCGGAGAGGAACAGCAGCGCCCCAGCCCCGATCCGGAACGCGTCCAGCGTGATCCCCAGCACGGCGAACAACTGGTTGCCGATCAGCCACAACGCGAAACAGATGACGACGATCGCCAGCGTCGAGCGCACGGCGGTGCGGCGCCGCTCCCGCTGGCCCAGCTCGCGCGTCAGCGTCAAAAAGGCCGAGACGACCGCAAACGGGCCCAGCAGAAAGAAGTACCTCAGGAAGATCCGGCCGAACAGGGCGGCAGTGTCCATGTCATGCTCCTCGTGCGGGCAAGCATCATATCCGCTACGGCGTCCGCGGGCCAGTGACCGCCGCGACCGGTCCGGCCCCCGGGAGGCGCGGTCGCGGGCGGGCCTGCGCAAGATTTGCCGCCTGCTGCGCAAAATCAACAGCACCCCCGGGCGCACCTGCGTTGGTACAGTCTGGCGGTTGTGGATCATCGTGCCCGCGCCGGATCGCGCGCCGCGGACCTCCGCCCATCGCCGAGGAGATGAAGAATGAAGAGCATCAGCCGTCTGCTGGTCCTGGGCCTGTGCTGGTTTGCCGGAACTGCTTGCGGGTGCGGACAGGAAGCCAAACCGCTCCAGGGCCGCAACGTCACGTTCGTCTCCACCTCCGACAGCCACTACAAGGCCTTCGAGTCGGCGGCCTGGAACGAGTACAACCGCGAGACGATCGAGGAGATCAACCGCATCGCCGCCCGGCAGTGGCCCGAGAAGCTCGGCGGGGGCGCGATCGACACCCCTCGCGGCGTGGTGCTGCTGGGCGACTGCATCGACGACGGCGACAAGGTGGCGGGCGACAAGGACTACACAGCCGAGCAGTTCAAGGCGTTCCTGGCCCAGATGGGGCTCGACGGCACGGACGGGCTGCTGAAGTTCCGCGTGTACGAGACGTGGGGCAACCACGACGGCCCGCCGACGACCGAGAAGATGCGCAGCCGCGTCAGCTTCCAGGCCGAGATGAAGAAACGCAACGCGCTGCGCAAGGAGAAGGGCTGGCTGACCAACCTGTCCGAAAACGGCTTGCACTACTCGTGGGACTGGGACGACGTGCACCTGGTCAGCCTGGGCATCTACCCGGCCGACGCGCAGCACGAGAAGATCCGCTACAGCCCCAAGTGGCACAACCCGCAGGGGGCGCTGACGTTCCTGAAGGACGACCTGGCCAGACACGTGGGCGACAGCGGGCGGCCGGTCGTGCTGATGAGCCACGCCGGCTTCGACACCAACTGGTGGCACGAGGACGACTGGAAGGCCCTGTACGACGCGGCCAGGCCGTACAACGTCGTCCTCTGCCTGTACGGGCACACGGGCACCGGCCTGCGCGACTGGGCGCCTGAAGGGGAGGCGAAGAAGTGGACGTGCATCAACGACGGCAACACGACGGCGGGATTCTTCATCATCCAGATCAAGGGCGACACGCTGCGGGCGGGCTACCGCTGCAAGGAGAACATGAAGGTCACCCGCAACCCGGACCGCACCCACACCCGCCAGTGGGAGGGGCAGTGGGGGTGGCGCTTTCTGCTGGAGCGGAAGATTGTAGCCGGTAGCCGGTAGCCAGTAGCCGGCCAGTCCCTACTCTCCGACCCCTGGTCCCTAATCCCTGCTCCCCAATCCCTATTCCCTCGTCCCTGTTCCCTAATCCCTATTCCCTCGTCCCTATTCCCTCGACATAGGCGTCCATGTCGAACTTCCGCACGAGCCCGGCGGCGTTCATGTAGCGGATCGTGCCGAAGACCTTGCGTCTGGTCCACGGGCGGTCGTGTTTGCCGAAGCACCAGGCCACGCCGGCGAAGGAGTTGGGGTCGCGCCCGTCCAGTTCGTACTTGTTGTTGAGGTGCAGCGCGACGCGGAAGGCCTCCTCGGGGCTCGCCGTCCATTCGAGGATCTTCTTGCCCCAGTACATCCGCATGTAGTTGTGCATCTTGCCGGTGGTGAGCATCTCGCGCTGGGCGGCGTTCCAGTATTCGTCGGCGGTCTCGGCCCGCTCGAGCTGCTCGCCGCTGTAGATCGCCGGCCGGCGGTCGCGGGCGCAGCGGGCGAGGCTCCGGCGGGCCCAGTCGGGGACGGCCGACTCGTAGCGGTCGTAGCGCGGGTTGAAGTGGCAGAAGTTCATGCCCAGTTCGCGGCGGACGATGAGCTGTTCCAGGAACGCCTCGACGGCCTGCGGCGGCGCCGTGCGGGCGGACCGCACAGCCAGGGCGATCTCCAGCGGCGAGATCTGGCCGAAGTGCAGGTAGGGGCTGAGGTGCGACTGGAGGTCCAGCGAGGGGTCGTTGCGGCGGTCGGCGTAGTCGTCGAGCTTGCGGGCCAGGAACTCTCGCAGGCGCTCGCGGGCGTGGTTGATCCCGCCGGGGAACTCTCTCACGGGTTTGACGCTCGGGTCGATCTTCAGCTTTCGCAGCAGGGCGTCCACGTCGGAGAGGTCCTCGCCGCCGACGCGCAGGTGGAGCGAGTCTCGACGGGCGGGCACGGGCGGCAGCGGCTGGAGAAAGCGGTCGAGGTGCTTGTGGACCTTGCGGCGCAGCGTGGCGGCGGAGTACTCCTCGTGGTCGCTGGCGGTCTCGACGGGCACGATCACGTCGCTTTCGACCTGGTGGACCGGGCAGTCGGCCCGCACCGCGGCCGTCTCGCGCCACTCCCGCTGAACGCGGAGATAGCCGCAGTCGCAGACCAGCAGGCTGGCGTCGCCGGCCAGGTCCAGCGCGACCTCGTCGGGTCGGCCCAGTCGCACGATCAGCTTCACCCCGCGCCGCTGGAGGTCGTCGCGCGTCCGCGCCAGGCCGGCGAGCATGAAGGCGTAGTGTCGCAGGTTGGCGTCGGGGAAGTCGTCGGTCAGGCCGAAGCCTGCCAGCACCGGCTGATTGAGTTCGTTGGCCCGCTCGACGGCGTACTCCAGGGCGTGGTTGCCGTCCGCCCGCTGGGAGGCCTGCATCCAGTAGAGGACGTAGCGGCCCTTTCGGGCCGGGCCGTCGTGCAAAACCTGGATGCGGTCGGGGTCGATCATGGGCAATCACCCGCCGCGTATGCGAGTGCGCCCCGGCTCCGCCACGCAGATCTTGCCACGGATATCCTCATTCTTTAGGGCATCCACAGCAAAGAGCGCGAGATTCGTCACTTGTCTGCGGCTCTGAACCGGGCAGCGCAAAACGATGATTCCCGGGGCTTCAGACGGAGGATAGACGAGAATGTCGGCGAAGTCCAGGTCGAGCGTGATCAGCACACGATCTTCGGCCTGACAGACCTCGCGCAGCGTGGGATCTTGTGCTCCGGTCAGGTTCTGATCCCAAACCGAGAGAACATCATGCCCCCTTTCCGCGAGTGCTCGTGACAGCCCTTCCGGGAGGTTCTGATCGAGTTTGATATGCATCAAGCGGCCCCGGACGAGAGAGGAAGAACCCGCTCCTTTGCCAGTTCGGCTGCATACTCCAGGACCGCCTGAATATCTTCGAGACCGATATGGTACTCGGCGGCAATCGTCTCCGGGGTCTCTCCAGCGGCCAGGTTGTCCAGGACCACCGAGACCATGACCCTGCTGCCGGCAATACATGCTTTGCCGTGGCAGACCATGGGATCAACCTTGATTCGTTCTCTCCAGCCCATAGATCACCTCACGCCCCATTGTACCAGCGAAAACAGAAGGCGGCGAGGCTGCATTTTGTCTCTCTGCGTCACTGCGTCCGGCCAGTCTGCATTCCGTATCTTCGGGGACGGCGCTGCGGGCTGCAATCCGGACTCCTCGGGCCGGGCCGTCGTGCAGAATCTGGATGCGGTCGGGGTCGATCATGGGCTGGGAGCTATGGGAGTTATGGGACTCATGGGACATTATACTTCCCATAAGTCACATAGCTCCCATAACTCCCACGCTTTCGGCTCACAGCACTTCCCACGCGATCGGCACGCGTTTGAGGGCGTAGCCGACCTCGCGGAGGTAGTCGCCGTAGATGGTCATCCAGTGGAAGCCGGGCATGTTCTGGGCGACCTTGAGGTCGTCGACCTGGTAGGCCATCTCGATCTGCGAGCGGCAGATGGGCAGGAACGGGGCGTCGGCCACCTCGCCGGCCAGGCCGATCCACTTGGCCGAGGCGAAGTCGGGGATGATGTTGGTGACCTTGGTGCCCTTCTTCATTTCGACCTTGGGCGAGGCCCCGTAGTCGCTCTCGAAGTGCGTCAGGATGCGGGCGTCCTCGAGGTTCTTGCCGTCCATCCGCCGCGGGGCGGTGCAGTGGGCCAGCGTAATCAGGTGGTCGTGCGGGTAGGTCGGGTCGTTCAGGAAGTTGGGACGGTTGGAGATGTTCACCGCCAGGATGCCCGACGGGATGACCACGAAGTCGCTCTCGCAGTAGGCCTGGTAGCCCTCGTCGTTGAGCAGCGAGAGCGTCAGGCAGGCGGTCGTCTTGCCGATGGGCATGATCGCGCCCATGCAGTGGTTGATCGTGATGTACCGCGTGCCGGCGGCCGTCATCAGATTGCGGAAGACCTGCTCCAGCAGGAAGGCGTTCTCGACGAAGGGCAACTCGGTCTCCAGCTTCGTGCCGGGGATGTTCAGGTAGGCGGCCGCCCGCTTCTTGGCCAGCGCGACGGCGGCCGGATCGGCCATCGCGGCCTGGATCAGCTTGCCCAGCTCCGGGTAGCTGACCGTCTGGAGGTCCATCTTCCACTTGGTGCGGACGAGGTTGGGCACGACGTCCTTGGGCTGGGCCCACGCGTCGGGCCCGCCGATGCAGACGACCTTGGCGCCCATCGTGTTCTTGAGCCCGCACAGCGACCGCAGGCGCCAGGTCAGCTCGTCCAACGAGTCGACCACGACGTCGGTGTTGTCCATGCCCGGCGTGCTCAGCTTGTCGCTGTGGCGGTGCAGGTAGCGGGGGCTGATGATCTCGTAGTACAGGTAGACCGGCCCGCTGCGGTGGCGCATGAACGCGATGACCGGCTTGCCCAGCTTCAGGGCGGCGTCCGCGGCGCCCATGCCCCCCCCGGCCGGGTACACGATCACCGCGTCCGCCTTCTCCATCTCCGCGTGGACCTCTTTGGGCATGGCTCCACGGACGGCCGAGACGGGCATGAGTTCGAGCGGGAAGTCGGCGGCGGCCTTGATCTTCTCCAACTCGCCGGTGATCCGGGCGACCTCTTCCTTGGCCTGTTCTTCGGTCTCGATGCCGCCCCAGCTTCGCCAGCTCGTGGCCGGCCGGCGCTTGGGCACGTCGTAGGTCAGGACGGGCTTGATCTTCAGGGCGGCCCGCGGCGGGGCGACGGGCTCGGCCTCGCCGCCCTCGGCGGCAGCCAGGGCCGACCACGCCACCGAGCCGATGGCCATCCCGCCGATGGTCAGCGAGCCCGCCTTCAGGAGCGAGCGACGGCTCAGCGCCCCGGCCGGGCAGGACGTGCACGGGCAGCAGCGGGCTTGGAAACGATTGGGAGGTGCGTCTGACATGGTCGCGCTCCTTTCGCAAGGAATTTGATTGTCGAACAGAACCAAGTATATCATCCGACCATGGACGTGCCAGTCGCAATGTCACGATTTGCGCATCCAAAAAAAAGTCATTCATTCAACGAGGTGGACGAACATGTTCACGAATCCGCCAACCGCAGCATCGGGGCCTGTCGTTCGGGCCGCGTCCCGCCGTCCGCAGTTCCTCCTGTGCCTGCTCCTGGCGATCATGGCGTGCCCGGCCTGGGGGGCGGAGATCGCCTTCGACCTCCAGGGCGCGAAGCTCGTGCTGGACGAGGCGGGGCGGGCGCGGGTCGAGTACGCCTCCGGGCCGACAGTGGGGCCCGGCGGGCCGGCGTTCTCGCTGACCGACGACCAGGGCGTCCACGCCTGCACGGCGGCCAAGTCCATCGAGGGCCAGCTCCAGGTCGAGTTCGACAATGCCGCGCTGGCCATCTTCTCGGTGTCCGAGCACAAGGGCTTCTGCCTGCTGGAGCTGGCCTCGCTGACCGCCCCCCGGCCGGTCGAGGAGCTGACGGCGATGAGCCTGCCCTCGCCCCCGCAGACCGAGCGCCACTCAGGCACGCTCAACGCCGCGTTCTTCCAGGGGCGGGCGCTGGCGGTGATGGGCCTGGAGGTGAACGTCCACGCGACGATCGGCAACCAGCAGGTGCAGGACTCCGACCGCCCGGGCTGCTCGCACGTCTTCGAGCGGGTCGAGGACGCCAGGTCCGGGCGCTACGCCGCCCGCTTCACCGCGACCGCCGACGCCAAAGCGGGCGGCTGGAGCTATCGCGGCACGCGCCTGCTCCGCCCGCTGGACCTGACCGGCTGCAAGGCCATCCGCGCGTGGGTGTGCGGCGACGGCGGGGGCCAGTCGCTCAAGTTCCAGCTCTATGACGGGCGGGGCGGCTACCGAGACAACTACGTCACCATCGACTTCAAGGGCTGGAAGCACGTGACGATCGACAAGGCCCCGCTGGACAGTCTCCGCTACGACCACGTGGAGAACCTGAACTACTACTACAACTCCCTGCCGCCGGGCCAGAAGGTCTCGTGCGTCATCGACCGCGTCGAGGCGATCGTCGCGCGCGACGGCCGGGAGCAGGCCGTCCTGCTGGAGGATTTCGACTCGCCCGCCTGCGCGGTCTTCGCCTCGGCGGCCCGGCCGATCGAGGTGCGGACGTACAGCCGGCACGGCGTCCAGCCGCTGCGGCTGGCGGTGGTGGCCTGCGAAGAGCCCAAGCTCATGGAGACGCTCGAACAGATGCAGCAGGCCGCGGGCCTCCGCGTCCCCCGTCCGGGCGGGGCGTGGAACAAGACCTCGCCCTGGACGAACAGGTCGTACCTCTTCCTGACCCGCCTGGGCGAGGCGCAGGTCGAGCAGGGCGTCGCGATGGCCCGGCGCGGGGGCTTCCACCTGGTCCTGCTGGGGCAGGAGTCGTGGTGCCGATCGACCGGGCACTACGAGATCAGCCCCAGCCGCTTCCCCGGCGGCCTGGAGGCGCTCAAGCGGGCCTTCGGGAAGTTCCGCGACGCGGGCGTCCGCGTGGGCCTGCACTTCCTGGGCGCGTCGATCTACCCGCCCGACGCCTACCTCACGCCCGTGCCGGACTCGCGGCTGGTCAAGGACGCCTTCGCGGAGCTGGCGGCGGACGTGGACGAGAAGGCGACGGCCATCCCCGTCGCCGCCGACCTCGCGGACTTCCCCGCCGAGGACGGCGGGTACATGGGCAAGGGCAGCGTGCTCCAGATCGGCGACGAGTTGATCTGGTACAAGACGCGCTCCGCCGGCCCGCCGCACGGTTTCGCCGGGTGCGTCCGCGGCTACCTGGGCACGACCAAGGCCCCGCACCGCAAGGGCGACCGCGTGGCCCACGTGCTCAAGAGCTACGGGTACTTCCTGTTCGACATGGACACGACGCTGCTGAACGAGGTGGCCGACCGCTTCGCCCGCGTGGCCAACGAGCTGAAGGTGGAGATGATCTACTTCGACGGGGCCGAGCGGCTCCAAGGCGACCACTGGTACTACAATCCGCTGCTGATCAAGACGTTCTACGACCGCCTGGCGTTCAAGGACCTCCAGCTCCAGGCCAGCAGCTTCAGCCACTATTCGTGGCACCTGCTGAGCCGCTCCGCGTCGGCCGACGGGCACGGCGACATCAAGGGCTACCTCGACGAGCGGTCGGCCTGGCTGGACTCGTTCCGCGCCAACGGCATGCCGCTGGAGATCGGCTGGTACTACGGCTACGACGCGGAGGCCACGCCCGACATGTTCGAGTACGTGCTGGCCACGTCGATCGGCTACGACTGCCCGATCTCGTTCCAGGTTTCGGTGGACGCCGCGCGGGCCCACCCGTTCACCGGCGAGATCCTCGACCTGATCCGTCGCTACGACGAGCTGCGGCTGGGCGGCAAGGTGCCGCCCGAAACGCGCACGCGTCTGCGGATCGACAAGGAGCTGGGCGGCAAGAAGGAGCAGGCCGAGCGGGCCAAGCTCCTGCACCACCGGCGCGAGTTCCGCCTGCTGGATGCGCCCGAGGGGCTTATCTTCCAGCGGGTGCACTACGAGCCGTGGAACTGGCACGAGACAGCCGAGGTCGGCGGCGACAAGACGGGCAAACTCACCATCCGTGTCCCCGCCGGCGCGGGCGGGGATGCGCGTCCGCTCCGCGTCGGCCTGCAGCTCCACGCCCGCCTGCCCAAGGGCGGCGCCAAGCCGCCGCCGGCAGCGCGGATCGTCGACCCGTGGATCGAGGTGGGCGGCAAGCGGGCGACGTGGAAGACGACCCTCCAGCCGGGCGAGTACCTCACCGCCTGGCCCGGCGAGCGGCCGCGCCGCAACCGCCCCACGCCCGCGGATTCGCCCGGCCTGGGCGGGCCGGAGGAACTGTCTACCGGCCCGGCCGAGGCGCTCGTCCTGCCCCCCGGCGAGCACACGGTCACCTTCGGCCACGCCGGACCCGCCGGCACGCCCATCCGCATCCGCCTGACCCTCCAGCCGCAGGAGAAACACCCCGCTGCGCGGTGAAGTCATCGACGCGGCGCACGTGTCGAGCGCAACATCCGTCCCGAGTCCGCCGCCGGGGCCGGGGCGGAAGCAGCCCTTTCGACGGGCGGCTAGAAGTTGTCCGGACCCGGCGCGGGCCCGCCGGGGGATTCGCCGGGGGGCGGGGCGGGGCGTGGCGACCCCCGCATCGCGAACCAGGGCAGCAGCGCCATTGCGACGGATCCGCCCTTCAGCCTGGCGGTCACGGTGGCGGTGTTCGCCTCGCTGGTGACGGTCACGGAACCCAGGAAGTCCACGATCGCCTTGGGGATCTGCTGGCCTTGCTGCTTGACCGCCTCCCGTGCGTCCTGAAGCTGGATATTGAACTCGGAGATCGTCGAGGCGATCTTCGCGGCGTCGGGGCCCTTGGCGACGAGCTTGGCCGCCAGCACGTCCTTGTCGTACGTCCCGACGAGCGTCATCGTGTCGAACGGCGCCAACTGCGGCGCCTTGCGGTAGCCCTCGCTCACCTTCACCGCCGCCCACAGCGCGGCCGAGGCGTCCAGCGAGCCGATCAGCTTGCCCATCTCGCTCTCGGGCGCGAGCGTGCCCCGACCCGCCTTCACCGCCGCCGCCATCGCGGATACCGGCAGCGTCTCGCTGCGCGGGCCCGCCAGGAGCACCAGGCAGTCGTCGGACGGGAGGATCACGGCCGCGTCGGGGCCCAGGCCGACAACCTCAACCCCGTCCACCGTCTTGACCTGGGCCCGGGGGCCTCCGGCTTCCAGGACCATCTTCTTGACGTGCGCGGAGTCGTACTTCCCTCGGGCGATCATCGCCACGTAGCCGCTGTTGGGCCCGATCTCGCCCGGCAGGCCGATCGTCAATCCCTCGATGCGGATGTTGCCCACGTACTCAGCCGCCATCACCAACTGAGCGGTCAACTGCTCCAAGGCCTTTGCGGGCAGTTCGCCGCCGGTCATGGCCGCGTATTCCTTCAGGATGGCGTCGTAGTCCACCGGCCGGCCCGGCAGCAGCTTGATCTGGGCGACCATAGCGCATTCGGCCGGCAACATCCAGACGTCCTTTTGGAGTTCCTTGGCCGCGCCCTTGGGACGGGTGTAGGGCTTGCCCTCGATCGCGGCGATGGCCGCGGCGGCGTAGTCGGCCTCGAAGAGCGCCTTGGAACCCGCCAGGGCCCGCAGCGCGGGCAGCGAAGTGGCGGACTTGAGTTCGCCCAGCGCCCGGATGGCCATCAGGCGGCGGACGGCCGCCGCCTTGGGCCCCGAGCGGGGCTTGGTGGCGGGCTCTTTGCCAGGCGCCAGCTCCGCCTCCATGGACTGGGCTGACAGGGTGACGCCCTGGTTCGCCCAGTACGCCTGGGTCTGCAGCAGGTCCAGCAGATCGTTGTATTGCCCGCCGGAAATGGTCAACAACAACAGGCCCACGAAACTCACCGACATGACAGGCTCCTTTCCGATTGGCCGGCGGATCAGACCACTCGCCGAGAGGATCAAACCCCTCGCGCGCTCCCGCACGCGCTCGATTCCCCAGCCGCGAACGCTCCCGGCTGGCAGCCGCCGATTATACCCCCGCAGCCCGCCCGCCGCGACGTGTCTTGTCATTGGGCAGTAAGGGGTCAGGTACAGGGGGCGTTTGTAGTGACGCCGTGAGGCGTTGCCTCTACCATGCCCTCACGGGCACCTGCCTTCGGCAGGCAGGCACTACGAACGGGCCGATCCTGCCCGGGCCCCACAGTTCTCTCCCTGTAACTGACCCCTTGCCGCCGCCGGCGGACGGGACCGATTCGGAAAACGGGCGGGAATTGCCGTTGTCGCCGCGCGGAGTGGGGCTATAATTCGGCGAAGCTCTTGCGGACGCGGGGCCCCTGCAAGGCCTCCCCTGGCGGCCGGGCCCGCGGGCCGGAGCTGGCGGACATCCGGATCGCTCGAGCGAGCGATCTTGAGAAAGGAGTCGGCGGTGAGCAGGCGAGTGACTCGACGGGAAGCGGCGGCGATGGGAGCGGCGGCGATGGCGGCGATGGCGGGCGCGACGTGGGCCCAGGAGGGCGCAGCCACCACTCAACCGGCCCCTTCGCTGGCCCTGGACGGGGCGTTCAAGGATGGACTCTACACCCTGCCCAAGCTGCCCTACGACTACGACGCCCTCCAGCCGGAGTACGACGCCCAGCCGCTGAAGATCCATCACACCAAGCACCACGCCGGCTACGTCACCGGGCTCAATCAGACGCTGGAGAAGCTCCAGGAGGTCCGCAAGACCGGCGACTACGCCTCCGTCCAGGCCCTGTCGCGCAACCTGGCCTTCCACGGCAGCGGGCACATGCTCCACTGCCTGCTGTGGCACTCGATGACCCCGGGCGGCAAGCCCATGCCCGCCTCGTTCGCCAAGGCCGTCGAGGCCGACTTCGGCACGGTCGAGGCCATGCAGGCCCAGTTCGCCGCCGCCACCACCAAGGTGGAGGCCAGCGGATGGGGCGTCCTGGCTTACGAACCGGTCGGCAAGAAGCTCCTGGTTCTCCAGGCCGAAAGGCACCAGGACCTGGCCATCTGGGGCGTCGTCCCCCTGCTGGTCTGCGACGTCTGGGAACATGCCTACTACACTCAGTACGCCAACAACCGCGGCCAGTGGGTGGCGGCCTTCATGAAGCTGGCCAACTGGGACTTCGCCGCCCAGCGCTACGCCGCGGCCGTCAAGATCTAGCGAAAGCCGCATCACCGCGTGAAGACACCTCGGGCCCCTTGACAGGCAAGCGGCCTCGAAGGGTGTTTGTCTGCGCCATTTCGGAGACGATCATGAACCTGACGACCCGACCCATCACGGTGACCAGGCCCTCCGAGCACGTGCTGGCCGAACTGGGAGTCCGGACCTGGCCCATCTGGACCTGCGAAAGCTCCACCTTCCCCTGGCACTACGACCAGAAGGAGACCTGCTACCTCCTGGCCGGACAGGTCACCGTCCGCGCCGAAGGCCGGGAGGTCACCTTCGGCGAGGGCGACCTGGTCGTCTTCCCCGAGGGGATGGACTGCGTCTGGGAAGTCGCCAGGCCGGTCAAGAAACACTACAAGTTCGGATAGGGACCGGGGAACAGGGATTGGGGACGAGGGAATAGGGAATAGGGAACAGGGACGAGGGAATAGGGTCAGGGAACAGGGGCCAGGGATGAAGGACCGGGTAATGGGAATGGGGAACGGGCGGCGGCCTGGTCACTTCAGTGACCCAGGCGTGCCTGGCATGGTGCTGACAACGGAGCGACGACGAGGGAAGCAGCCACGTCTGCGACACGTGCGTTTGACTCCGCAAGCCGCGAATCGCTCTGCACTATTCCATATTCAAGCTTCGCGCACTATCGCTCAAACAGCGCAATACTTCTCAAACAGTGCACTGGGGCCGCACGGGCGGAGATCAGAGGTCTCTTCAACCGCGTCTTGCCCTGTGGGCGGGTCTTTCCGGCATTGCGGGCGGCGCGGGCGACGTTTGTCCTGGAGAAAGGGCTCGCCATGATATCGAAAACAGTCGCACGCTCCGCCGCCCTCGCTGCCCTCCTGCTGGCCTGTGCCGCCCCAGCCCTGCCAGCCGGGCCGGGCGAGGTCGCCTGGCCCGCGCAGAGCCGCCAGTGTCGCCCGTGGGCCTACAACTGGTGGATGGGCAGCGCGGTGGACAAGGCCAACCTGACGCGCGAGCTGGAGCGATACCGCCAGGGCGGGCTGGGCGGCGTCCACGTCGTGCCCATCTACGGGGCCAAGGGCGCCGAGGACCGGTACATCCCCTACCTCGGCCCCAAGTGGATGGAGATGCTCGCCCACGCGATCGCCGAGGGCGAGCGCCTCGACCTGGGCGTGGACATGACCACCGGCACGGGCTGGTGCTTCGGCGGGCCCCACGTCGCCCGCGACCAGGGCTGCCGGCAGATCGCCGCCAAGACCCTGCCGTTTCCCCGCGGCGGCAAGCTCGACGCCAGGGCCGCCGGAGGCGAAGTGCTCTACGCCGCCGTCGTCGGGTCCGATGGCAAGCCCACGGACATCACCGCGAAGATCCAGAACGGGCGCATCGACTACAAGCCGGCTGCCGGGGACAAGCTCGTGCTCCTCTCGCAGCGGCTGACCGGCCAGGCCGTCAAACGCTCCGCCCCCGGCGGGGGCGGGCCCATGCTCAACCCGTTCAGCCCAGCCGTCGTGCAGGCCTACCTCAAACCGTTCGCCGCCGCCTTCGACGCCGACACAGCCCCCAAGCCCCGCGCGATGTACCACGATTCGTTCGAGTACTCCGGCAACTGGAGCGACGAACTGTTCGACGAGTTCCCCGCCCGCCGCGGCTATGACCTCCGCAGCCGCCTGGACGCCCTGGCCGGACTGGGCGACGCCGACACCGTCGCCCGCGTCAAGGGCGACTACCGCGAGACCCTCAGCGACCTGATGATCGAGAAGTCCTTCCCCCTCTGGACCGCCTGGTGCCGCCAGCGAGGCATCCTCACCCGCAACCAGGCCCACGGCTCGCCGGGCAACCTCCTGGACCTCTACGCCCTGGCCGACATCCCCGAGACCGAGATGTTCGGGCGAGGCGCCCGCGACCCGCTCGCCAGCCGGTTCGACCCGGCCCGTTTCACCGAGGGCGACCGCAACATCCTCGTCTCCAAGTTCGCCTCCAGCGCCGCCCACGTCGCGGGCAAGCCGCTGGTCTCGTCCGAGACCTGCACCTGGATGGCCGAGCACTTCTGCGAGACCCTCGAAGAGACCAAGTGCTTCGTGGACCTGATGTTCGCGGCCGGCATCAACCACGTGTACTACCACGGCACGGTCTACTCGCCCGACGACGCCGCCTGGCCGGGCTGGCTGTTCTACGCCTCCACGCAGATGAACCCCCGCAACCCGATCTGGCGCGACGCGCCCGCCCTGAACGCCTGCATCGCCCGCTGCCAGAGCGTGCTCCAGGCGGGCAGGCCGGACAACGACGTGCTGCTCTACTGGCCCATCCACGACCTGTGGCACGACGCCGGCGGGATGAACATCAACTGCTCCGTCCACGGCGCGCCGTGGTTCAAGCGCCAGCCGGTCGGCGAGCTGGCCGGGAGGCTGTGGGACGCGGGCATCAGTTTCGATTACGTCAGCGACCGCCTGCTGGCCGGCGCGACGGGCGACAAGGACGGCCTCAGCGTGGGCGGCCTGCGGTATCGCGCCGTCGTCCTGCCCGCGACGACGCACATCCCCGTCGCGACGATCAAGAAGCTCGTCGAGCTGGCCGAGGCGGGCACGCCGATCCTGTGCGACCGGCGACTGCCCTCCGACGTGCCCGGCCTGGGCCGGCTGATCGAGCGACGCGCCGAGTTGAACAAGCTGCTGGAGCGGGCCAAGGGCAAGCTCCAGGCCGGCAAGGCTGAGGAACTGATCGCCCGCGCGGGCATCGCCCGCGAGAGCCTGGTCGACCAGGCCGGGGTGATGGTCATCCGCCGCCGCCTCGACGACGGACGCTACTACCTCATCATCAATCAGTCCGCCAAGCCGATCGACGGCCCCGTCCCGCTCGCCTGCGCCGCCAAGGGCATCGCCATCCTCGATCCCGTCACCGGGCGCATCGGCGCCGCCAAAGGCGGAACCGGCGTCGATCTCTACCTTGAACCCGGCCACTCCATCATTCTGCGGACGTTCGAGAACCAGGAAGTGAACCTGCCGCCCTTCGCGTTCGTCCGCCCCGGCCGGAGGATCGCCGGCCTGCCCGGCCCGTGGCAGGTCGAGTTCATCGCCGGCGGACCGACGCTGCCCAAGCCGTACCGGGCCGACAAACTGGAAAGCTGGACCGCCCGCGGCGACGGGGCGGCCGAGGCGTTCGGCGGGACCGCCCGCTACCGCACCACCTTCGACGCCCCCGCCGGCGCGGACACCGCCGCGCCACTCGTGCTGGACCTGGGCAAGGTCTGCCATTCCGCCCGCGTCCGCCTCAACGGGCGGGACCTGGGCGTCGTCTTCATGCCCCCCTACCGTCTCGCGATCGACCAGCTCCAGCCGCGCGGCAACACGCTGGAGATCGAAGTCACCAACCTGGCTGCCAACCGCATCCGCGACCTCGACCGCCGCAAGGTCGCCTGGCGGATCTTCCACGACATCAACCTGGTCAACATCGGCTACAAGGGCTTCGACGCGTCCAGGTGGCCCGTCTTCGAGTCCGGCCTGATCGGACCGGTGACGATCAACCGGTGAGGCACAACAAGGACACCGCGATGTTCAACCTCTTCAGAGCAGTCCCCTGCTGCCTGGCCCCATCGATGGCCGCCTTGCTGGCGGCGTCGCTCGCCCTGGCCGACGCGCAGCCCGCAAAGGACCCGCTGCCGCCCCCGGCCGCCGACCTGCTCAAGACGCTCGACCCGTTCTACAAGCAGCACGTCTCTGCCGGCGGCCTGCTGATCGTCGCCTCCGAAAAGGTCTCGCCCTACGCCCTGCGCGAGGTTGCCTACCTGGTCCAGCGGATGCTGGCCAACCGCCCCGACGCGCTCCAGGAGCTGATCCGAAAGCAGATGTACGTGTGCGTGATGGCCTGCGGTGAGATGCAGACCGACCTGCCCGAGTGCCGCAAGATGTCGCTGTGGTGGGCCAAGCGGGCCCGCGGCCTGGGCGGCCGGCCCGTCAGTTGCGGCGAGGAAAACCAACTCGACTACAAGGGCGACCCGTACCGCGGCGAGAACATCTTCATCCACGAGTTCGCCCACGGCATCCACGGCGCGCTGGGCCGGCTGGACGCGAAGTTCAACGAGCGCCTCAAGGCCCTGCACCAGGACGCCCGGCAGACCGGGCGGTTCCGCGGGTACGGCATGGGCAACCCCGGCGAGTTCTGGGCCGAGGGCGTGCAGTCGTGGTTCCACTGCAACCGGCGCGGCGGCTTGGAGGTCCTCGCCGCCGACGGCAACCGCTACCGCGACATCGACACGCGGCAGGCCCTGAAGGAGCACCTGCCCGCCCTGGCCCAACTGCTCGACGAGTCGTTCGCCCGTAACCCGTGGGTCTACGTGCCCGTGCGCGACCGCGTCGGCCGGGACCACCTCCGCGGATACGACCCCGCCGGCGCGCCGACCTTCCGCTGGCCCAAACACGTAATCGAGGCCTACAACCGCATCGAGGCCGAGCGGGCCCAGAAGCGCAAGCAAGAGGAGCGGCGCGACGCGAAGAAGTAGGAAGCTCACCAACTGCCCGCACGCCGGGTCGCCGGATCGCTGACAGATGGGCAATTGCGGGACCGGCCCGAAACGGTACAGTATGGGCATCTTCTCCGACAAGGAGTCGTCCATGAACACGACGTCACTGATCACTCGTTTCGCCCCGATCGCTCTGCTCCTTTCGCTGTGCCTGCCTGCCCCGGCCGCCGAAGACGTTGCGACCCACCCGGCCCTGGCGGCCTCGGGCGTGAAGGGCGGGCTGGTCGTCCTGCTCGGCTGCGGGGACGGACGGTCCGCGGTCGCCCTGCGAGGCGGAGAGGCGTTCCTGGTTCAGGCCCTGGACACGTCCGCCCAGAAGGTCGCGGCCGCTCGGCGCCACATCGCCTCGATCGGCGCCTGCGGCGCGGTCACCGCCCGCGCCTTCGACGGGCGCCGCCTGCCCTTCGTGGACAACACCGTCAACGTCCTGGTGGCCGACGACCCGTTCGCCGTCCCGGCTGAGGAAATGCTGCGCGTCCTGTGCCCGGGCGGCGTCCTGTGCACCCGCCAGGGCCAGAAGTGGAACACACGGGCCAAGCCGCGACCCGACACCCTGGATGAGTGGACCCATTACCAGCACGACCCGCAGGGGACCATGGTCGGACGGGATAAGGTGGTCGGCCCGCCGCGCCGCATCCAGTGGATGGGCGGGCCCAAGTGGCTTCGCAACCACGATTTCATGTCCAGCATGAACGCCATGGTCTCCTCGGGCGGGCGGATCTTCTACATCATCGACGAGGGCCTGCGGGCCCATGTCTTCCTGCCCGCCCGCTGGACGCTGATCGCCCGTGACGCGTTCAACGGCACGATCCTCTGGAAGCGTCCGCTGAAGGACTGGCACCCGACCAACTGGCCCCTCAAGAGCGGGCCTGGCGACATGCCCCGGCGTCTGGTGGCCGTCGGCGATCGCGTCTTCGTCACCCTGGGCTACCGCCAGCCCGTTACCGCCCTGGACGCCGTCACCGGGCAGACCGTCCGCACGTACGACCAGACCCGCTCCACCGACGAGATTCTCTTCAGCGACGGCGCGCTCTACCTGGCGGTCGAGCCTGACAAGCCGCCCGTCGAGTACCGCGCCCAGGGAGCCTCCTACGGCGAGATCGGCCGGGCCAACTCCGGCTGGGGGTGGAGCCGCCAGAAGCCCGAGCGGACCGTGCTGGCCGTCGACGCCCGGAGCGGCAAGACCCTCTGGCAGCACAAGGACCACGTCGCCCCGCTGACGCTGACGGTCGGGGCGGACCGGGTATTCTTCTTCGACGGCGAGCGGATGATCGCCCTGGACCGCTCGTCCGGCCAGCGGCGGTGGGCATCCGACAGTCCCGGCAAGGTCATTATCCGTCCCGCCACCGGCGCCGCCGCCCGCGTGGTCTGCCGCGACGACGTGCTGGTCATCTGCCACAGCACCCAGACCGCAGCCTTCTCGGCCAAGGACGGCAAGCTGCTGTGGCAGGGGCGAACGCTGCCCTCCGGTCATCACTGCCCCAACGACCTGTTCGTCATCGACAACCTGGTCTGGTCGGCACACACCGGCGTGCCCCAAAAGCAAGGCACGCACTTTGTCGGCCTGGACCTGCACACCGGGGAGGCCAAGCAGGACCTGGTGGCCGAGAACCTCCCCGCCTTCCCCATGCACCCCCGCTGCTACCCCAGCCGGGCGACCGAGCGGTTCATCATGACCGCCGGCATGGGCACCGAGTTCTACGCCCCCGGGTCGCGAACGGTGGACATCAATCATGTGGTGCGGGGCAGTTGCATTTACGGCGTGATGCCCTGCAACGGGCTGCTCTACAAGCCGCCTGACTCGTGCGCCTGCTACTACATGTCGAAGCTGGAGTACTTCTGTGCGCTGGCGCCGGCGGACGAGGCCCCCGCCGAGCCGCCGCCTTCCGACGAGCAGCGCCTGGAGAAAGGCCCCGCCTACGTCCGCGCCGCCGGGGCGCCCGAGCCGGCCGCCGCCGGCGACTGGCCCATGTACCGCTGCGACAACTCCCGCAGCGGAGCCTGCGCCACCGGCGTGCCGGCCAAGTTGAAGCAGGCCTGGCGGGCCGAGTTGGGCGGGCGGCTGACCCAGCCGGTCGTCGCGGGCGGGCGGGTCTACGTGGCCGCCATCGACGCCCACACGTTGTACGCCCTGGACGCCGCAACCGGCAAGCCGATCTGGAACTTCCTCGCCGGCGGGCGCATCGACTCGCCCCCCACCGTCACCGGACAGACGCTGATCTTCGGCTCGGCCGACGGGTGGGTCTACTGCCTGGCCGCCGAGGACGGGAGCCTGGCCTGGCGCCGCCTGGTCGCTCCGCAGGACCGCCAGATCGTCGCCATGCAGCAGGTCGAGTCGCTCTGGCCTCTCCACGGCAGCGTGCTGGTGCACAAGGGCGCCGTGTACGCCCTGGCCGGGCGGAACATGTTCTTCGACGGCGGGATGCGGCTGGTCAGGATCGAGGCGGCCACCGGGCGCATGCTCTCGCAGACGGTGCTGAACGAGCTGGACCCCAACACGGGCAAGAACCTCCAGACGCTGATCGTCCACAAGTCCATGCCGGTGGCCAACCCGGACATCCTCTCCTGCGACGGCAAGCGGGTGTACATGGGCGCCCAGCGGTTCAACCTGGAGGGCAAGCGCCTGGAGATCGCCTCGATATCGGCCAAGTCGGCCACGCCTCCCAGCGACAGCGAGCACTTGTTCTGCCCCACCGGCTTCCTGGACGACCTGTGGTTTCACCGCACCTACTGGACGTACGGGGTGAATTTCCCCGAGGGCTGGGCGGAGTACAACATCGCCCAGAAGCGGGCGCCCAGCGGGCGGATCATGGCTATTGGGAAGTCGCGGGCGTACGGCTACCGGGCCGACGGACTGGGCAACACCCTGCTGCCCACGCCGCGATACCGCCTGTATGCAGCCGAACTCGGCGAGCAGGAAGACGCCCAAACAGAAGGCGGCGGGCAAGGCGCCGCGACCAAGGACGGGCGCAAGGCCGCCCGCAAGGGCGAGGGCAAGAAGAAGGCCCCCAAGACCAACCGCATCGACGGCGGCGCCATCGCGGGCAAGCACAAGGTGTGCTGGCAGATCGAGTCGCCCCCGCTGCTGGTCAACGCGATGGCCCTGGCCGGCGAGAACCTGATCGTGGCCGGACCGCCCGACGTCGCCGACGAGTCCAAGATGCTCGGTTTCCTGCCCGGGGCCGACGACGAGGTCAATCGCTCGCTCCAGGCCCAGGAAGACGCCTGGCGCGGTGGGAGGGGCGCCCTGCTATGGGTCGTCTCCGCCGACGACGGCAAGAAGCTCGCCCAGTACAAGCTCCAGGCGCTGCCCATCTGGGATGGTCTGGCCGCGGCCGCCGGAAGGCTGTTCGTCTCGCTCCAGGACGGCAGCGTAGTCTGCTGGGGCGGACAGTAGACCGCCGCACCGCCAGCGACGCCGCAGGGCACGCAGCTTCCCCAGCCTGGCAAAAGGACCCGCGCATGGACATGCAGTCGTCTCTCTCGCGCCGTCCCGAGGTCCGCAGGATTCAGGTCCTGCTGCGCCGACAGGCCAGCGCCGGCCAAGCCGCCGTCCTGGCCCGATTCTTCAAAACCGGCCCCGGCGAGTACGGCGAGGGCGACCGCTTCCTGGGCCTCCGCGTGCCGCAGGTCCGGGCCGTGATGAAGGAGACCGCCCCGGCCGCCACGCCCGCCGACGCGGGCGAACTCCTCCGCTCCCCCTGGCACGAGGAACGTCTCTGTGGGCTGCTGCTGTGGGTCCACCAGTTCCGCAAGGGCGACCAGAGGACCCGCCGCGAGATCTACACCGCCTACCTGGCCTCCACCGGCAGGATCAACAACTGGGACCTCGTCGATCTTAGCGCCGAGCACGTTGTCGGCGGGTGGCTCTACACCCGAAGCCGCCGCCCGCTCTACCGCCTGGCCCGCTCGCGGTGCCTCTGGGAGCGACGCATCGCCGTCCTGGCCACCTTCCACTTCGTCCGCCGGGGCGAGTTTGACGACACGCTCGCCCTGGCTGAACTGCTGCGAAGCGACGAGCACGACCTCATGCACAAGGCCGTCGGCTGGCTGCTCCGCGAGGTGGGCAAACGCGACCGGCAGGCGGAGGAAACCTTCCTCCGCCGCTACTGCCGCCAACTCCCCCGCACCATGCTCCGCTACGCCATCGAACGCTTTCCCGAGCCGCTGCGCCGGCGCTACCTGAACGGCGAGGTCTAACCACGGAGGGCACAGAGGGAACGGAGGGATCGAGAAGAGACCGGCATCGTCAAGGAGCCGCCCGTTGCGCCAGGCTCTTCACCGGCAGGACGGTCATGACGCTGTTGCGCTTCTGCGAGGTGTAGATGACGTACAGCCTGCCCTCGTGCTCGACGGCGCAGGGGTAGGACCACTCGGGCCCGGCGTCGAGCTTGTCGCTATGTCCGTCGCGGATCTTCCACGCCGCCGACAGCGTCCGCTCGCCCGGGCGGCTGACCGCGATCACCAGCAGGCTGCGGCGGGGGGCGGATTGTCCGGGCACGTTCCAGATCAGGTATCGCTGGTGCGTACTGAGCGTGCCGGCGTAGAGCTTGCTCGACTCCATGGGCAGGTTCGCCCTGGCCGGCCCCGTCCACGTCCTGCCGAAGTCGTCGCTGGCAAAAACGTGCCCCCCGCGCGCGATCGCCGTTAGCGACCGGCCCTGTGCCCAAAGCGTCGTCTCGGGGAACGGGGGCAGCTTGCGGTCGCCCAGACGGATGACCGTCCACGGCGAGGTCAGCTTGGCGCCCTCGCTGATGGCCACCGCGGGCGTCTCGGGCTTGGCGCCCGGCCGGTCCGACACCCGCCCGGCCATGATGAAGTTGCCGTCGTCCATCTTCAGCGGGGCGCAGTTGGGCAGGAAGGGCCCGGCGATGAACCCCCGCGAGACCCACGCGCCGGCCCGCGGGTCGTGCACGAACGCCTCGCACCGCGTCACCAGGTCCGGCCCGGTCATGTTGCTCACGAACGCGTGCAGCACGCCCCCGTGCGACAGCAGCGAGACCGGCACGTAGAGGATGCCCTTCCTGTCGCGGTCGGCTGCGATCACCTCCACCGGCCCCCAGGTCCTGCCCGCGTCCTTCGACCGCCGCCCGCGGATCGCCGACGCGCCCACCATCTCGCGACTCGGGCAGTTGTACCAGGCCGCCAGCAACTCCCCGCCGTGCCAGACCACGGCGTTGTCGTGCAGGAAGCTCCACTCGCTGTCGCCGCGATGCACCACCACGTCCGCCGCGCCGTCCACGAACGTCAGGTCCTTCGCCGCCGGAAACGCTGCCCGCTCGTCCCAGATCGGGAAGGATTTCGGCCCGTCGGCCAAGGACCGGCGCAGCCCCGCGGGGATGCCTGCGGCAAGGACGCAGAGAAACACGCCAGCAGAGACACGACTGTGAATGGAGAGCCGCATGAAAGGTGTATCTCTGTCTTCCTCTGTGTTCTCTGTGGCGGTCTTGTTCACTTCCCCGCCACGGTCTTGGCGGGCTCCGCCGGCGGGATGGGCCGGGCGGCGCCTTCCTTGCGGACCCAGCAGGTGCCGCAGCGGCAGCCGTTGTCTCGCCCGCAGGTGCCCGCGATCTCGTGGGCCTGGGGTTGCGGGATAACGCCCTCGACGAGCTTGCGCATCTGGGCGTAGGCGGGGTCGTTGCGGTCCTTGTAGGCGCCGCGCTGGACCTGCCCCCAGCCGCCCGCCTTGGCCGGCAGCGGGGCCATGAGGATGCGGCTCTCGTCGGCGTTGACCACGTTGACCAGCAGGGCCAGCGGCTGGTCGGCCAGCTCGTCGCCGAAGCGCTCGCGGACGGCCTTTCGCAGGGCCTCCACGCCCGCCTGGACGGGCGGCAGATCGCTGACGCGGTTGAACGAGTAGTCGCCGTAGAACTGGGCGTTCACGTCGAGCCAGTCGATGATCCGCCGGAGGCTGGCGCGGTCCAGCTCGACGCGCTTCTTGCCTTCCTTGTCCGGGTGTCCGGCCAGGAGCATCTTCGCCAGCTTGCCCGCGTGGGCGAAGTAGTCCATGGGCTTGCTGGGGTAGCTCTCGCCGTTTCGCGGGGCCACCCTCAGCACGCCGGCGGCCAGCAGCGACTCGTACGACAGCGTCCAGCTTCGTTTGCGGTTCTTCCCTCGCTTGGTCCACAGCTCCGTGTCGCGGTAGTCGCCGACCAGGCTGATGTTCCTCGGCGCCTTGTCGCCGCTGTGGCAGCCGACGCAGTAGCGGTCCAGCACGGGCTGGACGGTCCGGGCGAAGCTGAAGCCGCCCGCGTAATCCTGGGCGATCGGCGGGGTGATCTGGCGGATCTTCGGGTCCACGGGCGGACGGCTGGGCGGGGTGGAGTTTCGCGGCTCGTGGCAGCCCACGCACGAGGCCTGTTCGCCCGGCTGGAGGTACACCAGGCTCCGCATGGTCATGAGGGCCATCCCGTTGGCGTCCAGGAGCTGGAGCTGGAAGGGCCTGCCGGCCGGGGCCTCGAAGGCCACCGACCCGTCCGGCTCGACCGGCACGGTGCCCAGGATCTTCTTGACGATCTCGTTGTCGGCGGCGCTGCGTACCGGGGCGGAGGAGGTCGGCTGGGGCAGGATCTGGTTGATCCGCATCTCCTTGACGCTGCCGCGGGGGATGGGCTGCTGGGACTGGTAGACGTCTTCGATGACGAACACGCCGGTCTTCTCGCTCTCGCGCCCGGCGATGGACGAAACCAGCGCCGGCGGGCAGGGGCGAGGCCGCAGCGGGATCGGGTCGAAGCACGAGATGTTCCGCGCGGAGTGGATCAGTTCGCGCCCGCCCAGCGTGTCGACGAGATAGATGGCGTACTGCTTGCCGTGCTGGTAGGTGCAGAGGAACAGGTCCTCGTTGATGGGCCAGGGCGTGGCCGCCCGCCCCCGGCCGGCACGGTCCTCGGGGAGCGGCTCGGTCGCGCGGACAATCCCGTCCGGCACGCCCGACTCCGGGAAGCCCAGCTCGGGCGTGACCCACTTCAGCGGGCGGCCGTGATCCTGCCCCGCGTCCGGGTCGATCACGATGATCGTGCCCAGCGTCTGCCCGTGATGGGCGGCCGCGGTGGCCACCGACTTCGCGCAGCCGGGGATGGGCTGCGTTTCGCCGATCAGGCACGGGGCGGGCGAGTTGTTGCCGTAGTAGTGGGCGGTCTGCGTGCCGTCGGGATGGATCAGCCACAGGCTCTGGAACTTCACGTCGTGGCGATTGACGTAGTCCCAGCGGGTGTACACGATCGAGCCGTCGTGCAGGACGGCCGGGCCCCACTCGTTGGACTCGTTGAAGGACAGGGCGCGGATGTGCGTGCCGTCCGGTTCGCAGCGATACAGCGTGTAGCTGGGCACGTACCGCCCGCCGTGGCAGCGCCCGTACTGCTGGCTGCGGGTGGAGATGAACGCGATCCCCCCGTCAGGCAGATAGCACGGGTCCATGTCCTCGATGAGCACGGTCTGGCGCCCGTCGCGGCCTTCCATCGGGTCGGCGCTCGTGCCGGTGATCTGGCGGAGCTTGCGCGTCTGGAGGTCCAGCTCGTAGACGAAGTAGCCCTTGAGGTTCCGGTTTCGCCCGCGCTCCAGCGAGTGGTCGACAGCCGCGAACAGCACCCGCTTGCCGTCGTACGACAGGTCCGGGTGGAGCACGCCCGCCTTGGGCAGCACGTCGCTCAACAGGGGCGTCTCGCGGGGCGTCGTCTTCCAGTCGTCCAGGATGACCAGGCCCTCGCCCTGCTGGCTGTGGCGGCCGAGATACTGGTCGCACATGTGCTCCGGCAGGAAGCCCGTCCGCTTGTTGATCAGCAGCCGGTCGAAGCCGAGCTGTGGGTGCGACAGGATGATCCGCCTGCGCAGCTCGCAGGCGGCCTGGTACAGTTCCTCGCCCGAGCCGCGCCCCTGGCGCAGCTCGGCGTAGCGCCGGTCCAGCTTGTCCAGTTCGGCTGCCAGCTCGGGCCGGGCCGCGGACCGCTGCACGAACTCCAGCGTCCGGCGCCCCAGCTCCAGGCGGGCCTGGATGGGCTTGACGTAGAACAGGTCCCGCACGGCCAGCAGGTCCGCGATGCTCTTGCAGGCGCCTGCCCGCTGCTCAGCCGTCTTGCGGGTCTCGCCCTCGCACTCGCGCGCGTACCGCCCCGCCAGCTCGGCCAGGTCCTTCCAGTCGTCCTTCCAGATGGATTCTTCCAGGTGGATCTGGCGCAGCACGTTGGGGCCGGTGAAGCTCTCCATCGTTCGCCGCCAGACGGCCTCGCGGGCCTCCTTCGGCTTCTGCTCCCGCTCCTGCTTCGAGCGATGGTCCACGTACAGCACGCTGGGCTTGCGGTCCTTGCGCGGGTCGGTCCCGACGGTGGCCAGCAGAAACTCCGAGCCCTCGTCCAGCCGCAGGCTCATCTCGCCCTCGCGGGTCTTGAACCAGCGGGCGAACGAGCGGTCGCCCAGCTTGAACGGGCCCTTCTGCCCGCGGTCGTCATGCTCCCAGTTCTGGCGCGTTCCGTGGATGTACCGTTTGGGTTGGTCGTAGGCGACAGGATTCACCTTCCCGTCGCGGTCCACCACCCGCAGGTCGCCCAGGACCACGTACGTCTCGCCCTTGACCCCCAGGTGCACGTCCCTCAGCCCGGCCACGCGGAGCTTCAGTTCCGCCGGCGCGGACGTCTCGGTGACCTCCATCCGCACCGGCCGAAAGCTCTTCAGCACCGGGTCGCCGAGGCGGAGTTCCTCCATCTGCTTGTCGTGCTGAGCCTCCACGCGCGCCAGCGCCTCGCGCGAGGCCAGCAGCGTTTCCACCCACGTGGGCTTGAGGACGAAGAACTCGTCCTCGCCGGGGAACGGCTTGGGAGTCTTGAACTTGGCCGCCGACGCAACGCCAACCAGCAGGCTCGCCAACGCCAACGCGATAACACATTTCTTCATGGCCATGACCTCGGGCAAGTACGGGGCAACCGGCCCCATAGAAAGAACGAGGGCTGGAATGGGTTATTGGGGACTGCTTGTCGGCCGCGAGCGGGCCGGTGCAGGTGCTGCGCCCCCGGGAGCAGATGTGGCCGGATCGACAACGAACAACCAGTTGCTATTGTCGCATTCCGACCGGCAGGTAGGGCATCCAGAACTGGTAGGCGGTCTCGGGCCGACGGAGGTGCCCGCCCTGGAGAAGTTGGTCAGCACGTACCTGTGGCGGGACTTCCACCGCGGCGGGGGACTGATGCGGATCGATCGGCTCCTGGTGGACGTGGGCTACAAGCCCGGGATCGTCGCCGCCGTCAAGCACAAGGTGGGGGGCTCGAACATGATGCTGTCCAAGGGCCTGGGCATCCGGGCCAGCCGCCAGCCCATGTCCACCTGGAAGCGCCGCCCCGGCGAGACGCACGGCCACTTCTGGTACGTGCCCAACGTGAACCGGACAGCCGAGCCTGCCTGCCGCAGGCAGGTTCCCGCACCTAGCGGCGGACGTGAACTACTGGAAGACGTTCGTCCACACCGCCCTGGCCACGGCCCCCGGCGACCGCGGCAACCTGACGCTCTTCGGCAAGCCATCCGACCACGAGCTGTTCGCCCCCCACGTGGCCGAGTCCGAGCAGTGGACCGACGTTCAGGCCCGCGGCCGCACGGTCCGCGAATGGTCCCCCAAGCCCGGCAAGCCAGACAACCACTGGCTAGACTGCTTGGTCGGCTGCACCGTAGCGGGCAGCCGCCCGGTATCCGCACGCCCGGCGAAGGCACCCCGCACCGACAATGTAAACGATACTCGAAAAATGACTTACGGAGAACATGACTACATGGAGACTATCAGTACCAAATGCAAGACACCCATATCCGACCAGTACCGACGTGGTTTGGAGTGTCCGCATTGTGGATGCAGGCATTTGCGAGTAGTGTATACTCGGTTTTCCTGGCGTGGTCGGATAATGCGACGGCGAGAGCGTAGGCACTGCAGTAGACGAAAGACGACGTGGGAGCAAGCATCAGCGGGACGATGATCCCCTGGCAGATTGAGCAAAGTATTGCGGGCATTGCGGCCGATCAACTAGAATACCAAGGGCGCGGCCATCCTTCCGGCCGTAGGAGCGCGTTGTGGCTACGGCAGAACAACTTAAAGCATTAGTGCGAAGCTATACGGAAGGCGACAATGATCGTTTTCTGGCCGTTGCCATGCAGATTGCGGCTCATGCAGCCCGCACTGGTAAAGAGAAGCTGGCCCAGGAACTTCAGGCTCTCGTCGATGGGGCCAAGAAGCATAGACCGCTTGAAGTTCGTCCCCGTTCAGTTCCTTTCGTCCGTACCGGTAGCGACCTAGCGGGATTGGTGACGGCTACTTTTCCCAAGACTCGCCTCGCAGACATGGTTTTGGCCCCGGTTACGCGAAGCCGCCTGGATCGTGTAGTGCTTGAGTACAGGGAGGCCGACCGACTCTTGGCACACGGCCTGCCCCCAAGGCGCAAGCTGTTGTTAATTGGCCCCCCCGGATCGGGCAAGACGATGACCGCCTCCGCCCTGGCTGGTGAGTTGAGCCTGCCTCTTTTGGCCGTGCAACTCCATGCCCTGATCTCGCGGTTCATGGGCGAAACCGCGGCCAAGCTCCATCTCGTCTTCGATGCCATGTCGCGCACCAGGGGCGTGTATCTCTTTGATGAATTTGACGCCATCGGTGGAAGGCGCGTCACCGCAAATGATGTCGGAGAGATTCGACGCATCCTGAACTCATTCCTTCAATTCCTGGAACGTGACGGCTCCGACAGCATCATCATTGCAGCCACGAATCTGGTTGAGACGCTCGATGACGCACTTTTTCGCCGGTTCGACGACGTGGTTCGGTACGGCCTGCCCTCAGAAGAACTGGCGAAATCGCTAATTCGGAACCACCTTGCGGCTTTCGATATTGCGGAATTAGCCTGGGAATCTCTGCTGCCCGCTACCCACGGATTGAGCCACGCTGAAATCACACGCGCCTGTGCTGATGCCGCCAAGGACGCGGTGCTCGCGGAACTGTCAACCATAACAACAGAGAGTCTCGCGGCCTCATTGGCTCAAAGGCTTCACAGAGAATAGGTGCCGGGGGAACAATGCAGAATGTCCAATCTCCGCCATATTCAGATTGAGCAGCAACCATCCACCGGAGTTTACACCTATCCACGGAAAGTGATTTCTGCCCAGTTCAAATGCCCGCCGCGCGATCGCGCAATTCATGCTCATAATCTGAAGCAACAGATTCAGCAACTGACAGCGGCGGCGGTAGATTTGCATCCGGAACAACCGGCAGATTCTTATGGCCTGCCGGTAGAGTTCCATAGCGATCCCAACTATCTACTCAAGGTCGATAGCCTTGAGTACCTCAGAAGCGGTATTGAGTTGGCCAATGTCCGGGAAAACAACGGCACATGGTTCGCCACAGTGTATATTCCGCCAGGAAAGATGTCGTTTTTCCTGAGAAGAATCGACAAGTACGCCCTCGAAAACGACAAGAGATCCGGTGAAGCGAAGAACAAGGATTTGGTGGAGAGTATTGCTGGAATAAGGCTGGCTGCGACAAGGTCGTTCTGGACCGACGAAACGACCTTGTTCCCTCAAAACGGCCAAGCGATCTGGTGGGAGGTGTGGCTTCGGTGTCCTCGTGGGGCGCGTGGCGATCCGATTATCGAGGCGTTCAAACAGGAAGCCGCGCAGGCGATTACATTGGACGACCGCGTGGTCAGGTTCGAGGAGCGAGCGGTCCTCTTGGCTTGGTGTATGCCACAAGACTGGGCCGATAATCCGAATCTGATGGACCGTCTGGCCGAGTTGCGCAAGGCGAAGGAACCTGCCGGCCCTTATGTAGCGATGACACCAGCAGATCAGGCTGCTTTCGTCCAAGAACTTCTCTCGCGCGTTACGCCTCCGCCAGGCGAAGCGCCAGCGGTCTGCGTCTTGGACACTGGCGTGGATTGGGGCCATCCACTGTTGGCTGCCGGCATGCAGCAGGCGTCTGCGTTCGCGGTTAATCCCAACTGGCTGCCCAATGATCACAACGGCCACGGCACCGAAGTAGCGGGGCTTTGTCTCTATGGCTGCCTGACGAACCTATTCCCCACCACCGCCCGTGTCGCTTTGGCACATTGCATTGAGTCTGTCAAGATTCTCCCGTCGCAAGGTCTAAACGATCCCAAGAATTATGGGGCCATCACACAAGAGGCCATTGCACGGGTAGAGACAGCCTTTCCTACTCGGGACCGATCTGTATGTCTGGCAGTAACGGCGGATGGTCGAGATCAGGGTTTCCCGACGCTGTGGTCGGCGGCGATTGACCAGTATTGCTCAGGCGAACTTGACGACAAAAGAAGACTGATGTTTGTTTCCGCGGGAAACGTGCGGGACCTAATGGAGGCTGATTCGGGCTACCGATACCCGCATACGAATTACGCCGAAGGAATCCAAGACCCTGCGCAGTCGTGGAATGCCGTCACCGTAGGTGCTTGCACAGACTTGGTGCGCATCCACGCGGCAGACCGTCAGGGATGGAATCCCATTGCCCTTAAAGGTCGCCTTTGCCCAGCGAGCACGACCTCGATGCTCTGGGGCCATGAGTGGCCCATCAAGCCCGATATTGTAATGGAGGGGGGGAACTACGCTATTGACGGGTTAGGTCGAATCGATGCCGCAGATGATCTATCGCTTCTGACCACGGCTAGGCCAATTGCTGGCCGTCTGCTGACAACTTTCGGCGATACAAGCGCCGCCACGGCACTCGCGGCCCGCATGGGCGCTATCATCCAGAGCAGGTATCCGGGCTTCTGGCCTGAGACTGTCCGTGGTTTGATGGTGCATTCGGCTGAGTGGACCCCAGAGATGCTGGCCGAGTTTCCATACGCCCAAAGGAGAGATCGTCTCAGGTGCTACGGCTGGGGGATTCCGCAGTTGGAGAGAGCAATTTGGAGTGCCGAAAACGCCGTAACGTTAATCTACGAGGGACAACTCCAACCCTACGACAAGACGGACGGGAAGGTCAAGACGAAGGACATGCACGTTCACGCACTTCCCTGGCCAGCAGATGTGCTCCAACAGTTTCCGGCCGAATCAGTTCGAATGCGCGTAACGCTGTCCTATTTCATCGAGCCAAGCCCCGGGCGGCAAGGCTGGACGCGGAAGCACCGGTATGCGTCGTACGGCCTGCGATTTGATGTCAAACGCCCTACCGAGTCTCTTGATGACTTCCGCAATCGGCTAAGCAGCGAAGTGCAGGCGGAAGATGAAGAGAACGAGCAAGCGGAAGAATCGGTCCCGGCACCACAGGCGGGCAATCAGCCTTGGGCGCTTGGCCAGAAGCTTCGCGCACGTGGCTCCATCCATTCGGACTGGTGGGTAGGATCGGCCAGCGAGTTGGCGGCATGTGGCTGCATTGGTGTCTTTCCCGTCACCGGTTGGTGGCGAGAGCGCCATCACTTGGAGCGGTGGAACCGTGAGGCACGGTACAGTCTGATTGTCACGTTGGAAACGCCAAGGACTGACATTGACTTATACACGTCCGTTGCGACACAGGTGGGTATTACGCCTCAGATTGAGATTTAGAGCACTATCCGATTCAGTTTATCGGAGAGTCTACGGCAGCAGGTTCTACCGGTGTGACAATCTGCCGGTCTTCTTGCCAACCCCCTTGATCGAGTCTGATTCGTTGGTAGAACTGGTATAGACAACCATAACGCTCGACGCGCCGAGTGATCCCCGCTGCGTATGCCAAAAGAAACAAGGCCGTTCGGGGCCGAACACCCGCGCGGCCTTCTCTTTTGGCCCGCCCGGCGGGGTGGCAAGGAGTCATGGATGACCGAGCCGAAGAACCTCTCCCTGACGAGCGTGCTGGAGATCCAGGCTGGGGCGGACGGCGGCGATGGACAGCCGGCGTTGCCCCGCTTCACCATGGTCGCCCACACCGGCGGCGTGATGCGCGTGGGCGGCTGGCGGCATCCGGTGGTGGTGAACCTGGCTTGGCTGGCGATCCCGTCGCAGTCGCGTCCCATCCGCTTCGGTCATGACGCCAACAGCGGGGTCCCCCGGGAGCAGATGCTGCCAGACCGACAACGAACACAACTGACAACGAACAACCGGGTTGCTACTGTCGCATCCCGACCGGCAGGTACGGCATCCAGAACTGGTAGGCGGTCTCGGGCCGACGGAGGTGCCCGCCCTGGAGCTTCTTGGCCTTGGTCTCGAAGCAGCGGTGCGTCCGCAGCCACCCGAACGCCTGCCACGACTGGTCGTCGATCGCCTTCAGGTCGTCCTTGCCCCAGAAGATCATGATCGGCGTCTTGCGGAGCGCCTCGGTCACCTTGACCGGTTCCATCAGGCTCAGGTGGCTGTTGCACGCCCGGGCGATGAGCATGTTGAACTTCTCCGGGTGCCGCAGGCCCGTGTAGTACAGCGGGTAGCCCCCCGCCGAGAAGCCCGTCAGCAGGACGGCCGGGCGACGCCCCGTCTTCGCGTCGCCCCCGTCCACGCGGTACTTGGCCCGCACGTCGTCCACGACCGCCAATATCGCCCGGTCGTCGTCGGCCAGGTCCTTCATCCACTGCGACCGCAGGAGGCTCGTCACCGGCAGGACCCCCTGCACGCTGCCCAGCCGCGGGGCCGCCACCAGGAACCCGTGCGTCTCGGCTACGTGCTTCCACTCCATCACCTGGGCCCAGGCGCCGTCCCACCCGTACGTGCCGTGCAGCGTGACCACCAGCGGCCAGTCGCGGTCGGCTGAGTAGTAGCTCGGCACGTACAGGTAGTACGTGGTGTCGGTAAGGGGCTCGGTCTTCTTGAGATAGCTGACCGGCGTGCCCGGGTGCGGCGGGAGCGGACAACCCGCCAGCAGGGCTGTGCACGCGAGCAGGAGGATGTACAGCGGGCGTTGGGCCATGAGGCGATTATACCGGCCCGCCGGCCTGCCCACCAACGGCAAAGCCCACGGGAGCTTCCTGCCTCCGGCAGGCAGGCCCGTGGGCTTTCTGCTTTCTCCGTGATCTCTGTGTCCTCTGTGGTTGTCTGCTGTCTTTGACCGCTACAGCTCCCACCCCTTGCGGCGCGGGCGGCGGATCCATTCGTCGGCAGCCGGCAGGTTCGGCGACTTCATGTTCACCGGGTCCCACTCGATCCGCGCGTCCAGGCGCTTGGCCACGTTGCCCAGCAGGCACACTTCGGTCAGAGGCCCGGAGTAGGCGAAGTCCGCCCCGGCCGCCGGCCCGCCCTTGCACGCGGCCACCCAGTTCATCTCGTGGCTGCCCTTGATCCGCTCCAGCGTCTTGGGCGGCAGCTTGGCCTCTTTCATCAATTGCTCGGGGATCAGCCGCGGGCTCTCGCCGTACACCCCGGCGGCGAGCATGCCCTTGCTGCCCTTGAACAGGGCCCCGCCCTCGCGATTGCCCATCTGCCGCCCGTCTTCGAGCTGCTCGGGACGCGGCGGGCGGGTGCCCTCGTACCACGTCAGCTTCAGCGGGGGCAGGCCCTCGCGGGCCGGGAAGCGGAACGTCACGATCGCCGACAGCGGGTGCACGTCCGGCGTGTTCCCGCACGAGGTCGCCTCGACGCTCGTCGGCGGGCACAGCTTCAGCGCCGCGAACACCGCGTCCAGCGTGTGCGCGCCGCGGTCGCCCATCATCCCGCAGCCGAAGTCCCACCAGCACCGCCACGTGGCCGGGTGATACGCCCGGTGAAACTCCCGCATGGGCGCCGGGCCGATCCACAGGTCCCAGTCCATCCCGTCGGGCGTCGGCATCTTCTCCTTGGGGCGCTCGCCCCATCTCGAACTCCATCCCGCGTGGCCCCACGGGTAGTACGTCAGGCTGCACCACGCGTCCACCTCGCGGACCTCGCCGATCACGCCGCCCTCGATCCACTCGCGGATCAGGCGGTGCCCCTCCATGCTGTGACCCTGGATGCCCATCTGCGTGGCCACCTTGTACTTGGCCGCCGCCTGGGCCAGCATCCGCGACTCCCACACGTCGTGCGTGAGCGGCTTCTGCGTGTAGACATGCTTGCCCGCCTGCATCGCCGCCATCGAGATCGTCGCGTGCGTGTGGTCCGGCGTGGCGATGATCACCGCGTCGATGTCCTTCTGGCCCTCCAGCATCTTGCGGTAGTCCGTCCAGAACTTGGCCGCCGGGTACCTCTTCACCGTCCGGGCCGCGTTGCCGGGGTCCACGTCGCACAGGGCCACGATGTTCTCGCTGCCGGCCACCGCGTTCAGGTTGCCCGCCCCCATGCCCCCCACGCCGATGCCCGCGATGTTGAGCTTCTCGCTGGGCGCCTTGTACTTGGGCAGCCCCAGCACGTGGGCCGGCACGATCGTGAATGCCGCCACCGCTCCGCTCCCCGCCGCCAACACGCTCCGCCTGGTCATCCGATTGCCGTTCATGATGGGCCCTTTCTGCTCACAGACTACACGGATTAACGGCGGATTCCACAGATTACTTCAAGGCGCCGGCTGACTCATCCCCAGTTTGTCGCCGCCTTTCTCGTGGCTGCCGCCCGGCCAGGCTGTACCTCCGGCAGCCTGCCTGCCGGCAGGCAGGGCCGAAGGCCCGTAAGAAAGTAGCCCAGGCCTGCCTACGGCAGGCAGGCCGTAGCGCAGCGAAGGCCTGGGTGCCAGGTCCCCCACCCGCGCAGCCCCAACGGGGCGGGGTAAGCCGTGGAACACCGACACGGCAACGATGATCACGCGCGAACCGTTACATCGCCCTTGCAGGGCTCGGGGATCGCGCCACCGCCACCCTGGCCTGCGCTGCGCTTCGGCCAGGGCTATCCTACGCCGGCCCGTTGGGCCTGTACGGCGGAGGGAATGAAGATGTGGGGCATTGAGAATATGCGGACCCACAGAACATGTCGGGCGGGACCGCCCTGCGCAGGTAGCGCCTCTTGAAACTGGAGATGAGTCAAGACGCCGGGGCTTGATCCGTCCGCGGCGCAAGCGTAGCCTGTGGGTCGTGAAGGAGCACGGAGTATGCGCACGGCAACATTCTCGGCGTTCGCGCTGACGGTTCTCGGATGGGGTCTGTCTTGTGCCTGCGGCCAGGAGGCGGCGCAGAAGCCGGCGGAGGCGCCCGCGGACGGCCGGCCGGTCGTCCGCGTGGCGACCGCCCAGGAGCTGCTCAAGGCGATCGGCCCGCGGCGGGTGATCGAGCTGGCGGCCGGCCGCTACGACCTCACGCCCCTGCAGCGGACGCTCCTGCCGCACGTGCGATGGGAGGAGGCCCACGACGGCCAGTACGCCCTGATCGTGCGGAAGCTGGAGGGGCTGACGCTTCGCGGCCCGGCGGCCACCGCATCCGCCATTGGCGTACCCGCTCCAACCGCCGAGATCGTCGTCCAGACGCCGTACACGTTCGTGCTGAGCTTCGAGCAGTGCTCGGAGGTGACGCTGGAGCAGTTGAAGCTGGGCCACGCCCGCAGCGGCTACTGCATCGGCGGGGTGGTCGCCGCCAGGGACTGCACGAGCCTGCGCCTGGCCGACTGCGTCCTGTACGGATGCGGCACCGAGGGCCTGCAATTGGAGCGGGTCAAGCACCTGGAGATGGTTCGCTCCGTCATCGAGGACTGCACCTACGGCATCCTGAGCGCCAGCGAGTGCGAGCGGCTGGTGATGGTGGACTGCGTCTTTCGTCGCAACGTGCAGTTCCACGGCCTGGACCTGACCGACTGCACGCACGTTTCTCTGGTCAATTGCCGTATCCACGACAACGTGCTGGGCGGGCTGAAGTCGCCGCTGTTCAAGACCAACCTGACCGACCCGACCCACCGGATGACCATGCAGGGCGGCGAGATCCGCGACAACGCCGCCCACGCCCTGACCAACGAGCCGACCATGCTCGTGCTCAAGGACGTGAAGGTGACGGGCAACTCCTGGCAGGTCCCGCCCGAGGTGGCCGCCCGCCGCGGCAAAAAGACCCCGCGCGACGAAGGCGGCTGGATCTACCACGCCGACCTGGGCGACAGCCAGTTCCACTGGGTGGCCCGGAAGGTGTACGGCCATGAGCGATTGGACGAGGCGACCAAACTGCTGATCGACGCCAATTCGACCCTCCGCGAGCCCATCCGCCCGGACACCAAGATCATCTGCCCGCCCCTGCCGGAGGCGAAAGGCTGACGCGGGCACCTGCCGGCCGGAGGCAGGGCAGGTTCAGAACCCGGCGGCGCGGTCGATTCCATTGACAGGCCGGGGCGGCAGCCGCCATGATGGGAGGACACGGGACACGTTGTAAGGAGCGGCTGCGATGAAGCGATCCTGGACATCCTGTACGGTGGCCCTGGCGATACTGGCGGGCGTGGCGGCGGGGGGCGAGTCGGGGCGGCTGGCCGCCTCGAAGGAGCCCGGCTGGCCGCAGTGGCGCGGGGCTCGGCGCGACGGCATCTGCGACGAGAAGGGCCTGCTGCGGGCCTGGCCCGAGGGCGGGCCCAGGCTGCTGTGGAGCGCGGGCGGCCTGGGGCGCGGGTGGTCGTCGCCCATCGTCGTCAACGATACCCTCTACGTCACCGGCGACGTGGGCGAGGAACTGCACATCTTCGCCCTGGACCTCGCGGGCAAGGTCAAATGGCAGGCGGTCAACGGGCGGTCGTGGAAACGCTCCTACCCGGGCGCCCGCGGGTCGTGCACGTACAGCGAGGGGCGGATCTACCACATCAACGCACACAATCGCATCGTCTGCCTGGACGCGGGCAGCGGCAAGGAATTGTGGGCGGTCGACCTGATGGAGCGATTCGAGGGGCGGAACATCACCTGGGCGATCGCGCACCACCCGCTGGTGGACGGCTCGCGGGTGATCGTCACGCCGGGCGGCAAGAAGGCGATGCTCGCCGCCCTGGATAAGACCACCGGACAGACCGTCTGGGCCAGCGAGCCGCTTCTGTTCGAGCGGACCGAGAAGTTCGGGGGCCAGGCCCTGGACAAGCCGCTCCGCGAGGCCGACGGCCCGAGCTACGCCTCGCCGATCCTCTTCGAGCTGGGCGGGCGCCGCCACCTTGTCAACTGCTCCACGCGTCACGTCTTCGGCGCCGACGCCGACACGGGCAAGCTGCTCTGGCATCTGCCCATGCCCACCCGCTGGGAGGTGGTCTCCAACACGCCCGTGCTCTACAAGGACGGCATCTTCGTCACCGCGCCGCACGGGCAGGACGGAATGCTCATCCGCCTGAAGGTCCAGGCCGACCGGGTGGGCACGGAAGTCCCCTGGCGGACCGACATGGACGCCTGCCACGGCGGCATCGTCGCCGTCGGCGACGTGCTGTTCGGCTCGTGGTACGGCGGGCAGGGGGCCTTCGGCTGCCTGGACGCGACCACCGGCAAGACCCTCCACCAGACCAAGGAACTCTCGATGGGTTCGATGATCTGGGCCGACGGGCGCCTCTACTACCTCGCCCAGCGGGGCGAGATGGCCCTGATCGACACCGAGTCGAAGGACTTTCGCATCGTCAGCCGGTTCCCCTTTCCCGGCGGCGACGACCGCAAGCGCAACGACGTCTGGGCCCACCCGGTGATCCTCGACGGGCGGCTGTACCTGCGCCATCACGAGAAACTCGCGTGCTATGAAATCAAGGCCAGGTAAGAAGAGAAGCTCCAACAGCGGAACTTCCAATGGTCAAGAATCAAGTAGAAGTGCCAATGATCAATGATCATCGCGGAGATTCGTTTGAACTTCACACTTGAGCCTTCACTTGGCCATTGAGAATTGAGCGTTCCACTGTTGAGACTTCTCTTCTGGTATTTTCAACGGCGCAGGGTGTGCTTATGACATATCGAACGAAACTCACGTGTGTTGCGGTTCTACTGTACGCGGCTGCGTTCTCGGCCCCGGCCGAGGAGGCGCCGCTGAAGGACCAGGCCGCCAAGGCGCTGGGCCGGGCGGTGACGTTCTACCGCCACAAGGTGGCCGCCCACGGGGGATACGTGTATCGCTACAGCAGCGACCTGGCCAAGCGGGAGGGCGAAGGCAAGGTGGGGCTGGACACGGTGTGGGTCGAGCCTCCGGGCACGCCGGCGGTGGGGATGGCGTACGTGGAGGCGTACGAACGATTGAAAGAAGCGGCCGGGCCGGGCGCAGCCGAGGCCCGCGCCGCCCTTCTGGAAGCCGCCCGGGCGGCGGGCGAGTGCCTGGTCCGCGGGCAGCTCCGCAGCGGAGGATGGGCGGGATCGATCGAGTTCGCGCCCAAGACGCGGGCCGGACACGCCTACCGCGTCGACACGCCCCCCAAACCGGGCGGGAAGAAGCAGCGAAACGTCTCCACGTTCGACGACGACAAGTCGCAGTCGGCCATCCGCTTCCTGGTCCGCCTGGACCAGACGCTCGCCTTCAAGGACGAGCGCGTGCATGAGGCCGTCACCTTCGCCCTGGAGTCGGTGCTCAAGGCCCAGTATCCCAATGGCGCGTGGGGACAGGGCTGGGAGGAGTTTCCCGACCCGGCCAAGTATCCCGTCAAGCGGGCCGGCTACCCCCAGAGCTGGCCGCGAACCTATCCCGGCGGGAGGTACTGGCTCTACTACACGTTCAACGACAACGCGGTGGCTGACACGATCGAGACGCTGCTGCTGGCGTCGCAGGTGTACGGCGAGCGACGCTACCGCCAAGCCGCGCTGAAGGCGGGCGAGTTCATCCTGCTGGCCCAGATGCCGGACCCCCAGCCCGCCTGGGCCCAGCAGTACGACTACGACATGCGCCCGGTCTGGGCCCGCAAGTTCGAGCCGCCCGCGATCTCGGGCGCCGAGTCGCAGGGGCTGCTTCGGACGCTCATGCGCCTGTACGTCGAGACGGGCGATCGCAAGTTTCTGGCGGCTGTGCCGCCCGCCATCGCGTACTTCCGCCGCTCGCTGCTGGGCGACGGGCGGCTGGCCCGCTTCTACGAACTGCGAACCAACAAGCCGCTCTACTTCACCCGCAAGTACGAGCTCACCTACGACGACTCCGACGTGCCCACGCACTACTCGTTCAAGGTCTCCAGCGGGCTGGACGGGCTTTCGCGCCAGTGCGACAAGCTGGCGGCGATGTCGCCGGAGCAGTTGGCCCAACTGCGCCGCCCCTCCGCCGACCGCCCCCAGGCCAAGGCCCCGGAGGCCCAGGTCCGCAAGGCGATCGCGGCGATGGACGAGCGCGGGGCGTGGGTGGAGGAAGGCAAGCTCCGCTACCACGGCGCGGACGACGACACCCGCCGCGTCATCGAGAGCACCACGTTCATCCGAAACATCACCCTGCTGGCCCGCTACCTGGCGGGACGGTGAGCGGGCTGCCAATCACCAAGGTCACAGAGAAGAGAAACAGAGACCACAGAGTCTTGCCTTTGTGATCTCAGTCTTCTTCCTGGTGGTCTTTGTGGTCTTCGTGGACTTGGTGATGGAACCTGCGAGCCTGCCATCCGCTCGTCGCTCGTGCGTTTGGCAGGCGGACCTGCACAATCGAGGAGTGCCATGACTCACCGAACTCGAATCGCGTCGTGTCTCGCCCTGTTCGCGCTGGTCGCGGCGGCCGGCCTCGGCCTGGCCGCGGCAAGGGAGAAGAAGCCCGAACCGGCCGACCTGCCCTCCGACGGCAACATCCTCAAGACGTTGCGGGCGGGGCACCCGCGGCTCATGCTGCACGACGACCGCCTGGCCGAGCTGAAGAAGCTGGTCGCCGGCGACGAGCGGGCCGGGCGGATCTATCGGGAGGTGCTGCATGACGCCGACCGGTGCCTGGACCGCCCCAAGCTGGTGCACAAGCTGGTCGGCCCGCGGTTGCTGCACGTCAGCCGCGACTGCCTCCGCCGCGTCTACGCGCTGGCCCTGGCCTGGCGGATGACCGGCAAGGACGCCTACGCCGACCGCTGCGTCCAGGACATGCTGACCGTGTGCAGCTTCCCCGACTGGAACCCCAGCCACTTCCTGGACACCGCCGAAATGTCCCACGCGGTGGGCGTCGGCTACGACTGGCTGTACGGGCGGCTGAGCGAGAAGGACCGCCAGACCATCCGCGCCGCCCTGATCCGCCTGGGGATCGAGCCGGGCCTGAAGGTCTACCGCACCGGCGGGTGGTGGTCCAAGAGCTACCACAACTGGAACCAGGTGTGCAACGGGGGGATGATCGTGGCGGCGCTGGCCCTGGCCGACAGCGACCCGCAATACGCCCGCCAGGTGCTGCCGGCAGCCCTGAAGTCGCTGCCGCTGGCCCTGGCCACCTACGCCCCCGACGGCGCCTGGCCCGAGGGCCCGGGATACTGGGGCTACGCGACGGCCTATACCTGCTACGGCTTCGCGGCCTTGGAGTCCGCCCTGGGGAGCGACTTCGGCCTGGGCAGGATGAAAGGACTGGACACGACCGCGCTGTTCCCGCTGTACGCCGCCGGGCCGACCGGACTGTACTTCAACTACGCCGACAGCGGCGAGCGCAACCACCGCCGGCCCATGGCGTGGATGTTCTACCTGGCGGGCAAGTATCGCCTGCCGCAGGCGGCCTGGGACGAGCATGAGCTCATCGCCCGCGAGGGAGAGGCCAGCCCGCTGCACCTGGTGTGGTACGTTCCCCGGCCCACGACCCGCCCGGGGGAACTGGAACTGGACAGGAAGTTCGCGGGGCCCGTCGAGATCGCGCTGTTTCGCAACTCGTGGGACGCCGACGCCCTCTTCGCGGCCATCAAGGCCGGCTACAACCAGGTCAACCACTCGCACCTGGACCTGGGCACGTTCGAACTGGACGCCCTGGGCCGGCGCTGGACGCGCGACCTGGGCAGCGACGACTACAACATGCCCGGCTACTGGAACAGCCGCGAGGGCGGCCAGCGGTGGTCCTACTACCGCCTGGGCAGCCTCTCCCACAGCGTGCCCCTGCTGGACGGCCGCCACCAGCGGGCCGACGGCAGGAGCCGCATGACCGTCTTCCGCTCCGGTTCGCCCCAGCCGGCCGCCGTGGTGGACTTCAGCTCCGCCTACCCGGCCGCCACCAGGGCCCGCCGCGGACTGGCCCTCGTGCAGGACCGCCGCGCCGCCCTCGTGCAGGATGAATTGACCCTGCCCAAGCCCGTCGAGGTCACCTGGGCCATGACCACCGACGCCGACATCCGCACCGACGGCGCCTCGGCCGTGCTCAGCCTGCAAGGCAAGCAACTGCACGCCCGCATCCTGGAACCGGCCGGCGCGACCTTCGAAGTGGAGTCCGCCGAGCAGAAACCCCCGCAGAAACGCAACGCGGGCGTCCGCCGCCTGCTCTGCCGCCTGACCAACGCCCAGGGCAACGTGCGCATCGCCGTTCTGCTCACTCCCGTCTGGCCCGACGGCCCGCCCAAGGCCGCCCCGACCGTCACACCGCTGGACAAGTGGTGAACCCCCGCGACAGCCGGCGCACGAGGATGATCCCTGCCACAAATAATCCCCGTTGCCCGCCGCCTTCGCCTTCCTCCACGGCCTCGCCGTGCAGTATACTTGCCAGTGGTGACCACCCCCGATACAAGTGCGCCGGCCTGCAATTGCGGGCAGTTCTGCTGCGGTTGCGGCCTCTGCGCCGCCGTCTGCCCACGCGGGGTCCTGGAGATGCGGTTCGACGAGGCGGGCGAACTCAAGCCCTTCCGCCTGGATGACCGCTGCGGCAAGTCCTGCCGGCTCTGCCGCCAGGTCTGCCCGTTCAGCGACGACCTGCCCGACGAGGACGCCCTTGCCCAGGAGCTATTCGCCGGCGTGCCCGGTATCGCCCGCCATCCGATTACCGGCTACTATCTTGGGGCGATGGTCGGCTACTCCCTCGCCCACCGCGAGAGGGGGGCCTCCGGCGGGCTGGCCACCTGGACCCTCCAGACGCTGCTTGAACGGGGCGAGGTGGATGCCGTCGCCTGCGTCGCCCCGCGGGAAGACGGACACCCCCTGTTCGAGTTCAAGCTCTGCCGGACCGGGGAGGAGGTGCGGGCCTGCTCCCGGTCCGCGTATTACCCCGTCCATGTGGGCAACGTCGTCCGCCAGATCCTCAAGTCCCCCGGGCGCTATGCCGTCATCGCGCTTCCCTGCGTCTGCAAGGCCATCCGCCTGGCCATGCACAAGCTCCCCGTCCTGCGCGAGCGAGTCCGCTACGTGCTGGGATTGGTCTGCGGGCAGGGCAAGAGCGCCTTCTTCGCCGAGGCGGTTTGTGCGTTGGGAGGGGGTGATCCTGCGCGACTTTCCAGCCTGGTCTGCCGAGTAAAAGCCCCGGACAGGCCCGCCAGCGACTTCGGCATGACATTCACCTGCACCCACGGGTCCCTCCCCGAGGAGGGGACAGTGTTCTGGACGGAGGGCATTGAATGGATGTGGGCCGACCGAGCGTTCACGCCTCTGGCGTGCGACTTCTGTGACGACGTGTTCGCCGAATGTGCCGATGCCGTCTTCATGGACGCCTGGCTCCCGGCATATGTCCCGGACTCACGAGGACACAACCTCGCGCTCATCCGTCAGCCCTGCATGGCTGATCTGCTCTCATCCGCGCCCTCGGGGGAGCTGGCCCTGCGTCCATTGCCAATCGCCGACGTGATTCGCAGCCAGCTCGGTGCAATTGCCGGCAAGCGTCCCTACCTTACCTTGCGCATGAAGATCGCGGCGGCAGAGGGTATCCGCCCGCCGAAGAAACGCACTCATTTGTGGAAGACAGCCTTTCAGTTCGGACGGGCGCAGGTGGTATCCAGTTGCTGGGCCATCGCCAGGCAGTCCGGCAAGCTGTGGCCAAGCGTCGGGCGGAGTACCCCCTGTTTCGAGTCGGGGCTGGAGCTGCCGCGGCGAACCCTCGCCAGATCGCGCCTCTTCACTCGCCGCATGAGGTATATCAATCGACTGCTTCGTATAGGGGCCAGGCTTTGAGAGGGATACACTTCTGTTTCTTCTGTCCGCCGATCGTGTCCTGATTACCAAGTGTCCAGTCAATCCTGGTTTTCAGAAAGACAATAGGGCAGGAAATCGCTAATGTTTGGTCTTGTTGGGGTTTCCTCATGTCATCCTGCGCCTGCCCAAAACCTCTGGAAGGCCGTCGCGACAGCTTGTATAATCCATCGTCAGCCCTGCGACAGGGGCGTCTTGTCGCGGGAGTTGTCTTGCAGAAAGGGTCCGCTGATGAATACCAAACGGCGCAGAGGCTCGGTTCTCCTGCTGGTTGTGGGGCTGCTGACGATCATAGCGATGCTCGGCGGGACGTTCCTCGTTATCGCCCGCTCGCATGCCAGCGCCGTCGAGAACACTGCGGTCAAGCAGATCGCCGACGGGATGGCTACCAGCGCCCTGAGCCTGTTGATGAACACGCTCCAGACCCGCCTGGCTATCGAAGGCGCGACGTACGGGCCTTTCAGCCAGGGAACCGGGTTGTCCACCCTCAGGCCTTACATCGACCATCCCGTAAGCACCGCCCCCTACCTGTATTACCACAATCCCCTTGACGGCGACCCTTACACCAAGGACCTCGGAGGGACCTTCATTCCCGAGTATCTAGGGACTTCCGTCCAGATCAATGGCTCTCCCGTCTACTTCTTCGCCGATACGGACTTCGACGGCCAGCCCGACGCATACTACCAGAAGGGGGCCGTGGACCCGGTTTCCGGGATGAATTACTGGATTGCGGTTTCTGTGGCCGACCTCTCCGGCAAGCTGAACGCGAACGTCGCCGGACAACCGGACGGGACGAACTACGGGCGGCTGTACGAGGTCAACCTTCAGCGGTCCGGGACGGGAGCGCCCGATGCCCGCCTGCACGAGAGCATCAATTCGCTCTATCCCTCCATCACCACCGCTCGCGGGTCGGCCAGCCTGGCCACCTACTACACCAATGCAGGCCGACGCCTGTTCTCCCCTGTCAGCGGGCTGCCTTACTGCATCGCCGACGAAATCTGCCTGCGCGATCATCGCCGCGACTCCCCCTCCAGCTTCGGACGGATGGCCACCATCGTCAATGCACTGGCCGACAACACCGTGACCGCAAACACCCGCCGCAGCCTCACGGTATGGAACTGCTCCCGCAAGCTGGTGCGACACCCCAACGCACAGGTGCGAAAGCGGCTTTCGCTGGCCGACAAGACCCTTCTGGAGAACACGGCCTTGCGGCAGGTTCTCTATGACGAACTGAAGCGAGTGGCGCCGGCCTCCGAGAACGGTGCGGGCGCTGCGGGCGCCGTGGGCGCCGCTTCCGCCGGAACCATCACCTACGTGGACGACGGTGACGCCGGGTGGAGCTATTACCTGACCTGGGGCGTCGCGTCCACGCCGGGGTTCCAGGGAGACTGCCGCTACTCTACGAGCCCCACCGCGGTCTCCCGCTGGGACGCCTCCGTGCCGGCCGGACGTTACAAGGTCGCGGTCACCTGGCCGTACAACCCCGCCACCAGCAGCGGCAATGCGAGCAATTCTCCCTTCCAGGTCTACGACGGAGCCACCGCCTTCACCGAGGTCCGCGTCAACCAGAAGATCGCGCCTGCCGACTTCCCCGACAACGGCACCAGTTGGAAGTCGCTAGGCGAGTACGAGATCAACAGCGGAACTCTCACAGTGCGATTGCGGCATTCCTCGGTCGACGGGGCTGTCATTGCCGACGCCATCCGAATCGAGGCCATCAATGATTCCGGGAATGACGTCGCCCCCTCCGACTGCGCCGCCCACTACCTCGCCAACCTCTGGGCCGCCCTCTACCCCCACGCCGAGGCAGAGGCAAAGGCCTTCGCCGTCACGTGCGACTCCGGTACGGTTTACGGGCTGATCAATCAGCCGGTGATCTCCGAGGCCTACGCCGTTGTCAAGGGCCCCACCGCCGCCGGCGCCACCGACTGGCGATGGGGCATGGCTGTCGAGATCTTCAACCCCACCACCCAGACCATCAACCTGGCCCGGTACTGGCTCAAGGGCCTCGGTGGCACCCCGGGGGAGATGAATCTCATCGGAACGCTGGCCCCCAACACGCGACGGGTGTACTACAGCGTCGGCGGCGGGACGACGCCGACGCCTCAGGACGTGTTCGGCGTCGCGCCAACGGCGGACTGGATCCCCGTCACCGGGGGTGAATTGACCTTCGTCGGCACCAAGAAGATCGTCCTGGAGCGACGCGTCACCGACAACGGCAACCACGCGATCCCCGTCGACTACGTCGAAACCACCGACCTGGACCTCCAGATCGCCACCGTTCCCCCGCCCCCTCCCGCCGACGGGCAGCCCCCGGTGGAAGAGAAGAAGGACTGCAGCCGCGACGACAATGCCGCCAACCAGCGATGCCTCGTCGCCGCCTACAATAAGAGCGGCGTCCATACCCTGGGCCTGGTCAACACCTCGGGCGACCTGAACATCACGGTCAACAAGGGCTTTGACGCTCGCATCTCGCAGAACCTCGCGGCGACCATCCCCACCCAGCCCACGATGGCCCACCTTCTGGATATCTACATGTACGGGCCTAACAGCAAGGGAGAGCCGGTCACCCAAGGCCTGCGGGCGCGCGCCGACAAGGAAGACCGCGGAAAGCCGAACTTCCTGGGAGAAGTCAACACCGCCTCCGCCAACTGGTGCGGCGACCTGCCGTTGGCCGCGTTCCTCGCGGAATGGTTCGACCTGGCACCGGGCGACGATACCCGTGCCACCGATGACCCCCAGATCACCCGCGTCTACGGCCGCATCAATATCAACACCGCCAATGCCGTCGTGCTGCGCCGCCTGCCTTGGCCTTCGACACTCACCGAGACGCAGATCAATGAGATGGTCATGGCCATCCTCCGATACCGCGACGAGTTGATCGGGCTGGACACCAGCGGGACCGGCCAGTCCAAACGGGGAGTCGCCATGGCGGTGACCGACCTGCGAAAGAACGCCGGAACCACCGACATCGCCGGCTTCCTCACTCCGGGTGAAATCGGCGTGCCCCTGGCCCAGTACTGGGCATCCAAGATCACGGACAAGACGGCGCCCGATTATCTCAAGCTGCGCGACGCGACGTTCAATGCCGTTGTCAACTGCCTGACCACCAACAGCGATACCTATGCCGTGACGATTCTCGTCGGACTAGGCAAAGAAGTCCCCGCCCCGGCGGCGCCCCAAAAACCCTATATCGACTTCGCCCACAGGTGGGGCTACCTGGCGGTTGTGGATCGAAGCAACTGCTGGAAGCTGGCCGACAGGCCCGCCATACTGCTGTTCTGCGAGAAGTAGCAGGTCCCCGCTGCCGGACCCGACTAGCCGACCTTCTCGATCCGGATCGCGTCGGCCGACACCGCCGAGTTGGCGTCGTTGCTCAACCGCACCGCCAGAGTGCCGCCGCTGATGGTGAACTCGCCGATGGTCTCCCACACGCCCCCCGCGTCCGTCAGGTCGTCCGGCCACGTGGTCTGGTTCATCAGAACCGTCCCCAACACCGTCGTACCGTCCAGAACCGTGAACGGCGCGTTGGTGGCATTGGTCGAAACGCCCCGCCAGGTTCCCATCACCCGGTAGACGCCCGCTTCAAGACCGCTGAAGGTCCACGTCGCCGTCGTCGCC